>OZ245762.1:0-1217500 GCA_965227525.1 Fulvivirga sp.
AAGCTCGAGCTGAGCTAAAGTTTGATTTGTAAATGAGTTAGACATTACAAAAGATGGGTGACCTGTAGCGCAACCTAAGTTTACAAGTCTACCTTCTGCTAGTAAGATAATATCATTGCCGTTAGCCAGTTTATATTTATCCACCTGAGGTTTAATTTCATCTTTCTCAGCATTAGAATTTAACCAGGCTACATCTATCTCATTGTCAAAATGACCAATGTTACATACTATCACCTTGTCTTTCATAGCCTCAAAGTGCTCTCCAGTCAAAATATCTTTGTTTCCAGTAGCGGTAACTACGATATCTGCTTCCTGTACGGCATCTTTCATTTTCTTTACTTCGAAGCCATCCATTGCTGCCTGCAATGCACAGATTGGGTCTATTTCAGTAACGATTACTCTAGCGCCAGCACCTCTTAAAGAAGCGGCTGATCCTTTACCGACATCACCATAACCACCAACTACGGCTACTTTACCAGCCATCATCACGTCTGTAGCTCTTCTTATTGCATCAACACATGACTCTTTACATCCGTACTTGTTATCAAATTTAGACTTTGTTACAGAATCGTTTACGTTGATAGCAGGCATCACCAAAGTGCCGTTTTTCTCACGCTCAATAAGTCTGTGAACTCCTGTAGTAGTTTCCTCTGAAAGACCTTTTATACCTTCAACATATTGAGGGTATTTATCAAACACCATGTTTGTAAGATCACCACCATCATCTAAGATCATATTTAAAGGCTGACCATCAGGGAATATCAAAGTTTGTTCGATACACCAATCAAATTCTTCTTCAGTTAATCCTTTCCATGCATATACTGGAATACCAGCCGCAGCGATTGCAGCCGCAGCATGATCTTGTGTTGAGAAGATATTACATGAAGACCATGTAACGTCAGCTCCAAGTTCAACTAATGTCTCGATAAGTACAGCTGTTTGGATAGTCATATGAAGACAACCAGCAATTCTGGCACCTTTTAATGGCTTATCTTTGCCATACTCTTCTCTAAGAGACATCAAACCAGGCATTTCTGCCTCTGCTAATTCAATTTCTTTTCGACCCCAAGCGGCCAGGTTAATATCCTTAACCTTGTATTTTACTTTTTCTTCAATCATGGTATAATTATTATGTTACTATTATCAGCTTTGATTTACAAAATTAACAAATAAGGTGGCATTATCTCTAATATAAATATGAATTAGTTTTATTTCCTGTATTTATTTCAATTATAGGAATATTTCCTAGTTAATAGTATTTTTGGGTTAAACAACAGGAAATATTCCCATGCCAAATTTAGATGCTACAGACCACCAAATACTAGCCCTACTTCAACAAGATGCCAAACTCAATGTCAATGATATCGCTCAGCAGCTAAACCTGACAAAAACACCCATCTATGAACGTATAAAAAGACTTGAGAAATCGGGCGTAATAGATAAGTATGTTGCGTTGGTCAACAGGCAAAAATTCACCCCTTCAATTGTCGTTTTTTTAACTGGCTCACTTAAGGTAAGTAAGTTTGATGAAACACAGGACTTTTACGATGCTGTAATGCAAATTGACGAAGTGCTTGAATGCTATTTGCTTGGTGGTGAAAAAGATTTCATGCTAAAGGTAATCGCACGAGATTTAGACTCTTATCATGAATTTTATTCAGCCAAAATCGGCTCCATTCCACACGTAGGCGAAATAAAAAGCTCCTTTGTGCTTAAGGAAGTTAAATACAATACAATGATTCCGAATATGAGACTGAAAGAAGCCTAGGCATGAGCCCCGAATTGCTTCAGGGTTCTATAGTGTGATTTTAAAGCACCTATAAATGTCTCATTTTCATGATAAGGTACGTTATAACTCTTGGCCGTTCTTTCAACAATTTTGGAAATTTCCGGATAATGTACGTGACAAATATTTGGAAATAAATGGTGCTCAATTTGAAAATTAAGACCTCCACATAAAAATTTTGCCATGGCACTTTTCCTTGAAAAATTGGCTGTTGTTTGCATTTGATGAACAGCCCATGATTCTTCAAGCTTACCTTCATCGTCTGGCTCAGGAAAACTAACACCTTCCACTGTATGAGCCAATTGGAAGACTAATCCAAGCACGAGGCCTTCAGCCAAATGCATGGCTACAAAGCCAATAATAAACTGCCACCATGTAATATCTAAGACGATAAGTGGTACTACGATAAACAAGGTATAATATAGCGCCTTAAAGAAAAACAGGTTGAAATACTCCATCTTTGGATGCTTTGTATTATCCGTTTGGCCTATTTTCTTTTGAAAGAATTTTTTAAAATCTTTTCTAAACACCCATGACAAAGAAGCTAAACCATATAAGAAAAAAGCGTACAAATGCTGATATCTCATAATCGGTTTCATTTCTTCATTTTTCGAGAGACGTACCAAGCCCGGAGCAACATCTAAATCCTCGTCATGTCCGGGAATATTGGTAAAAGTATGATGTACCTGATTGTGTGTTACACTCCAAACATAGGCATTGGCACCAATCAGATTAAAAGTGTAACTCATTATACGGTTTACTTTTCTGCTCGAAGAAAACGAACCGTGTATCGCGTCATGACTTACATTAAAACCAATAAAGGCTTGTACCATTCCTAACAAAACTGCCAATATTAGGTTGGTCATCATAGAGTAGCCACCGAAAATGATTAAGAGATAAAGTCCAACAAGGCTTCCTAAGAAAAATACAGACTTAAAAATCATCTCAGCGTTAGCATTCTTGCTTATACCTTTTGATTTAAAGTATAGATCTACTTCTTTTTTTACATCGGCATAAAAGCCTGATTGATTACGTCCGTTGAATTTTACTTTCATATACTAATCTTTCTCCTGCCTAATTTTTAAATAAAAAGATGAAAAAATCAAGTCCATTTATGTAGACGTCAGAAAATTCCAAATTCAAAGGTAACCCTTAAATTATTGGATAAGAAGCTAATTATGCTTTTTCAGCCCACAAGCGATTACTTGTTGAGGTAATTCTTCACAGAATCAGGAATAAACGCATTTTCTTTATTCAACTCATCTGAAATAGGCGCTTCTTTTTTCTGAATTAAGGGTACAACACCAGCCCAGATATTTAGTTCATAATCTTCTTTGTCATCTGACGGAGGGCCTTGTCGAATTTTAGCAGAAGCCTGATCTATTTTCACTTCCAGTACAGTAGTTGCTTTCAACTCTTTTGCTGATGGCTCCCGGGCCTCATCCCATCGACCAGCTATAATTTGCTCAGAAACTATACGCAAGGCTTCGACTTTATGCTCCTCTGCTACTTTTCTGGCTTTGCCAAAAACAACAACCGATCTATAGTTCATAGAATGATGAAAAATTGATCTTGCCAAAACCAGGCCATCGACATGTGTCACTGTAATACAAACATCTATGCCTTTATCTAATTCCTTTAGCATTCTACTTGAAGCTGCTCCATGCAGGTAAATCACATTATCTTTTCTACCATACAATGTAGGTATGACAAAGGGCTGATCATTTACTATAAATCCTACATGACACATGCTACCAGCATCCAAAATACTGTGCACAGTTTGCTCATCGTAGTGGCCACGCTGAGGCACTCGCTTCACTTTGTTACGATTGTTAATATCATATGAGTTCATATGATAAATATAGAACAGAAAAATTAATGTAGAATTATGTGGCTTATTAAACCGCTTTCATCTTGAGCTTTTTCTTAAGCTCTTCAACTGAAGATTTGAAGTTGGCGTTAGTATCAATCATGTCATTTACCGACTGTACCGCATGTATTACCGTGCTATGGTCTCTACCTCCAAAATGATAGCCGATGGCCTTAAGCGAATGATTGGTATACTCTTTTGAAAAATACATGGCCACCTGTCGAGCTATTACAATTTCCTTCTTTCTGATTTTATCCTTCAGAGATTCGACCTCAACTTTAAAATATTCGGCTACGGTCTTTTGTATATAGTCTATACCAACCTCTGTCTCGATATCCTGAACAATATTCTTTAGTGTTTGCTTAGCCAACTCGAGATTGATCTCAACCCTGTTCAACGATGCATGAGCAATCAATGAAATTAATACCCCTTCCAGCTCTCTTATATTAGTATCGACACTATATGCCAAATACTCAATTACATTTTCCGGAATATCAATTCCGTCAGCCTGCATCTTGCGCTGAATAATAGCAACTCTGGTTTCGTAATCTGGTTGTTGCAAATCTGCCGTAAGGCCCCACTTAAATCGAGACAACAACCTCTCCTCCAATCCTCTAAGATCCCTTGGTGGACAGTCAGAAGTCATAATGATTTGCTTACCAGCCTGATGTAAGTGATTGAAAATATGGAAAAAGATTTCTTGTGTTCTTTCCTTACCAGCCAAAAATTGCACATCATCAATAATCAACACATCGACTTGCATATAGAAGTTTTGAAACTCCTGGATTTTGTTGTTTTTAAGAGCGTCAATAAACTGGTTGGTAAATTTTTCAGAAGAAACATACAAGACAAACTTGTTGCCTAAGTTATTCTTAATTTCATTACCGACAGCTTGCACCAGATGGGTTTTACCCAAACCTACACCACCATAAAGCATTAGTGGATTAAACGAAGTGACTCCAGGTTTCTGTGCCACAGCAAAGCCTGCTGAACGAGCAAGTCTGTTACAATCACCTTCTATATAGGTGTCAAAAATGTAATTAGGATTAAGTTGTGATTCTTGAAATGGCGAATCAACAGTCTTCAATTGGAAAGGTGACCCATACTCTTCTTTTCCATTGCCAGTATATGAAGTCTTTTTGGCATTGGCCCTGTTTGGGAGGTTAACGGAAAGGGGTGACGAGCTGCTATTTCCATTATCCACTATTACGGAGTATTCCAATCTGGCTTGCGGCCCCATCACCGCGTTTATAGCTTTTTTAAGTATGTGCACGTAGTGCTCTTCCAACCACTCATAGAAAAATTGACTAGGTACTTGAATAGTAAGTACATCATCATTGCATCGAATAGGTGAAATTGGCTTAAACCATGTGTTGAAACTTTGTTCCGCCACATTCTCTCTGATTACCCGAAGGCAATCCTTCCACACCGATTCGCAATCAACTTGCATGAATTGAATTCTAAAATTTGAAAGGTTAGTTAGCCCCTTTTAATTGAAAAAAGGGAAACAAATTTGTAAAAAAAAACACGAAGATAAAAGGAAGACTACCTAGTAATTACGATTAATTCCGTGATTAATTTTTATGGTGCAATAAATGAATATGAATTCTTTAAAATATATAATTAGCCTGTATCAACTCTTTGAATAATCGATAGCTATAGAGACTCAAAGTTTGATAAAAAACTTAACTTTACCATTAAATTTTAACGGAGGTTTATGAAGGAAAGGCTATTTGAAGACTTCGAAAAAGTAGATAAGCAGCAATGGTTAGAAAAGGCTACTGCTGACTTAAAAGGTGCTAACCCACTGGAAAAGTATGGCTGGGAAATAGAGGATGGCATCAGACTGAATCTATATTACGATAAAAGTGACATAAAAAACCTACCATCATCATTTCAAAACAGACAGTACTTAGCTGATCATCCGTCTGGAAATATCAGGCACTGGGACAATTTGCAAGTCGTATCGGTTGGTGATGAAAAAAAGGCGAACAAGGAAGCATTGGATGCACTGGAAGGTGGTGCTGAAGGCCTTATTTTTAAACTACAAAAAAATGAAATTGACTTTAGTCAGCTTTTGAAAGAAATTCAATCAAGTTTTTGTAGTATCTGGTATGATGTATCAGAAGGTAAATCAATTTTAAAAGCTGCTGAGAGCCTTGTCGATTCGAGCCCACAAACTGGAGGCATAGTTATAAGAGATGTGAAAGATGCTGAATCAATTTACTCGCTCCTCTCTGACAGCGTTAACCTTAAAATTGTACTGACTTTACCTGAATCAAATAATGGCTTATCAGAAAAGATTGCCACATTGCTATATAAGTCAATTGAAATTGTTGAGCACAATGATCACAATGTGCTTAATAAGCTTTCTTTTCAATACCCTTTAGGCACAGATTTTTTTGGTGAAGTCGCATCCATTCGTGCGCTTCGACAACTATTCTTTCAAATAGTAAAAGCATACAACAACGAAGATTTTTTACCTGAAGATCTTCATATAATTGGTGTTTCAACAGCCTGGAATAAAGAAGACTACAAGCCACATGCTAATATGCTTAAGTCAACCACTGCTGGTATGGCTGCCGTATTAGGTGGCTGCAACAGCTTGTTGGTCGAACCTGAAAATAATGAAAAGCCCTATATGACACGGGTGGCGAGGAATGTATCAAATATATTAAAGGAAGAATCATACCTTAACTCAAATGCCGACCCTGTAGCAGGCTCATATTATTTAGAATCATTGACTGATACACTTGCTAAAGAAGCCTGGTCATTATTTCAGCAAAAAACAGCAAACTAATTTATGAAACCTGATTTTTCTAAAATTTCATATAATCAATACAGCCCATCTGAAACAAAATCGGCAAACAACACTACAATAAATACAGCGGAGGGAATAAAAATAAAACCTGTATACACTGCCGAAGATGCTAAAAAGCTACACCACACTGATTATTCGGCTGGTCTACCACCCTACTTAAGGGGCCCTTATTCGACCATGTATGCGGGCAGACCCTGGACTATCAGGCAATATGCTGGTTTCTCAACCGCCAAAGAGTCTAATGCCTTTTATAGGAGAAACCTGGAAGCAGGGCAAAAAGGACTGTCAGTGGCATTTGACCTGGCTACACATAGAGGATATGACTCAGATCACCCAAGAGTATCTGGTGATGTAGGTAAAGCAGGAGTAGCGATTGACTCTGTGTTAGACATGAAAATACTTTTTGACCAGATACCTTTAGATAAAATGTCTGTGTCGATGACCATGAATGGTGCCGTTATTCCAATTATGGCTTTTTACATTGTTGCAGCAGAAGAACAAGGCGTAAAACCGGAGCAATTGAGCGGAACCATTCAAAACGATATCTTGAAGGAGTTTATGGTACGAAACACGTACATCTACCCTCCTGCTCCATCAATGAAGATCATCGCTGATATTTTTGAGTATACATCTCAACACATGCCAAAATTCAACTCAATAAGTATAAGCGGTTACCACATGCAGGAGGCTGGTGCCACTGCTGATATTGAGTTGGCCTACACGCTAGCTGATGGTTTAGAGTATTTAAGAACGGGCATTAAAGCCGGGATGGATATAGACTCCTTCGCGCCAAGACTCTCGTTTTTCTGGGCAATTGGCATGAATCATTTCATGGAAATAGCAAAAATGCGAGCCGGAAGGTTATTATGGGCCAAAATTGTAAAGCAGTTTAATCCGAAAAACCCTAAGTCATTAGCCTTAAGAACACACAGTCAGACTTCTGGATGGAGCCTTACTGAGCAGGATCCTTACAATAATGTAACCCGAACTTGTGTTGAAGCTATGGCTGCAGCTATGGGGCACACCCAATCGTTGCACACCAATGCGTTGGACGAGGCAATAGCCTTACCAACTGATTTTTCTGCTCGTATCGCCAGAAATACTCAGATCTATCTACAAAAGGAAACTAACATTACCAAGGTAGTAGACCCCTGGGGTGGCTCTCACTATGTAGAACAACTCACGGCAGAGCTAGTTGATAAAGCTTGGGAGCGTATGGAAGAAGTTGAAGAGCTTGGCGGAATGGCCAAAGCCATTGAAAGTGGAGTGCCAAAAATGAGGATAGAAGAAGCCGCTGCTAGAAAACAAGCACGCATTGACTCTGGAAAAGACATTATAGTAGGTGTAAACAGGTACGAAATAAGCGAAGATCCTGATTTTGATATCCTTGAAGTTGACAACACCAAAGTAAGAAATGAGCAGATAGAAAGGCTGAAACATTTAAGAGAAGAGCGTAATGATGAGGCGGCAAAAAAAGCCCTTGATGCATTAACTACTTGTGCCAAATCAGGGAAAGGTAATCTGTTGGAATTAGCAGTAGATGCTGCAAGAAATAGAGCTTCATTGGGTGAAATCTCTGATGCTATGGAAGCTGCATTCGGACGCCATAAAGCTACAATTCGTTCAATCTCGGGTGTTTACTCAAAAGAAGCCAGTATGGATAAAAATTTCAAAGAAGCTAAGGCTCTTTCCGATGAATTTGCTTCGGTAGAAGGCAGAAGACCACGAATTATGGTGGCAAAAATGGGGCAAGATGGACACGACAGAGGTGCCAAAGTTATAGCCACTAGTTTTGCCGACCTTGGCTTTGACGTTGATATTGGGCCACTCTTTCAAACACCGGAAGAAGTTGCAAAGCAAGCTGCTGAAAATGACGTACATGTCATTGGAGCGTCAAGCTTAGCTGCCGGACATAAAACACTTGTACCCGCTCTGATCAATGCCTTAAAAGAGATTGGAAGAGAGGATATCATGGTTATTGCCGGAGGGGTAATTCCACCTGCTGACTACGATTTTCTTTATAAGGCTGGGGTTAGTGGAGTTTTTGGGCCGGGAACTGTGATTGCCGAAGCAGCTAAGGACATCCTCAATAAATTGTTAAAGGATTAATTTATTAAGGCACAAATAGTTAGATTTATATAATAGTTTTAAACCTAACTCAGTCGTGTCATGGCAGCTATCAAAAACCTTTCGTTAGGATGGATACTCCTTTGTAGTGTAATTTTCAATCATCAGGCCACCGCTCAGGATAAGTGGCAAAAGCAACTCATAAAAGTGGATGCTGAGTTTAGTGAAGGCGATTACGCCAAAGCAAACAAACGCCTCAGCAAGTTCAAATCTAAGGTCAACAAAAAATTAGGGAGCAATAACGAATATATGGCGCAATACTACTTGCGTCTGGCGAAATTCAGTATTGCCCAAGGGCACCTGCTCGATGTAGATGGAATGATTGAGCAAGCCATGAATACAAGTCGAAGCATCAATGGAGAAAACAGCAAGCAACATGCATTGAATGAGCTTGATGTTGTGGATATCTTATTGCTTTATGGAAATTTTGTGAAAGCAAGTGAGTTTGTTGAAAAGGCAGAGGCCTCACTCAAAGCTGTTGATGAGCTTTCTGATAACTTAAAAGCAAAAATAGACCTTAAGAAGGCTCAAATTCTCACTGGGCAGGGTTATTATAATGAATCATTAACATTTATAAATAGTCATTTAGATTATTTCAGAGCACGCGCAGTAGATAAAGAAACTTACATCGATGAGTCAGGCAAGCTCAAAACCAGAAGGCTAGAGGAAGAAGAGGTAATAGATCGTATGAATGACTATGCCACCTTATTGACCACCAAGGCTAACACATTCAGAAAAAAAGGTGTTTTCAATAGTGCTGACAGTGCCTTTACCCGTGCTGAAGAATGGATTGACAATAATATGGGCAATAAAACACTCGCCTATGTCACCAACCAATATTATCACGCCAATTTACTGGTAGAAAATGGTCTCTTAGACTTTAAGGATGATGCAAAAGGCTTGCATTATGACAAAACATTAAACAAGCTCAAGTCAAATCATGAGGAGTCTCATTACATGGCTTTCGAATTGTTTGAGTCTTTATTGAAATGGTATTTATATCAAGATCAAAAAGCTAAATATAGAAGTGCCAAAGTAGAGTATGAAAAAGCCATCAAGCGGAATTTCAAAAAAACGAGTTTGCATTATATAAACCTTGAAACGGTCGAGTTTGATGCAGAACTCGTAAAAGATAGAACTCGTAAAATGGAAACCGAAATAAATAATATTTTGGCCTCAACCCGGTCTCTACCAAAAGATCACCAAAAAACAATTGAGCTGCTAGATGTACTCTACAGACTCTCACTTCAAAAACAAAACTTCTCAAATGCAGAAAAATATCTATCCGAAATAATTGATATTAAAAAAGCGCTATATGGTGAGAACTCTCCGGAGTATCACTTGTCTAAAGTTGAGTTAGCCAATTATTACATTGACTATACGGATAAAATCAAAGAAGCTGAAGAAATTTATAACGAAAGCTTTTTCGGTGTCCTGCAGCATCAAATTGATGACTGGCATAAAGACTATGTGAACATACTCAACCACATAGCGCTTTTTTATCAAATTAGTGATCAATATGATAAGGCATCTGAAATGTTGGCTAAGGCTGAGAACACTTCACGTGCAAAGTTTCGAGATACCGATCCCAACTATGGGGTGCAACTTAATGAGTTGGCCAGATTATATCTAAAAATTGGCAATTATGATGAAGCCGAAGAAAATATTGATGCATCTGTAACCATTCTGGAAAATGAAAGGAGAAATGAAAAGCGAGTACTCGACTATGTCGATGCACTTCAAACAAGAGCAAAATTAAGAGCAATTCAAGGTCTTTTTGATGACGCAGAGGCAATACTGGACAGGTCTCAAAAACTCCAAACAAGAGCAGAAACTACCTCTTTATTTAATGAATTGGAAGCCGCAGAAGAATTGGCCAACTTATATATTACGCTTGGTAAATACAGCGCTACGGAAGAAATGCTTAATGAACTTATTCACACATATGAGTCGCGGTATGGCATTTCATCACGAAGGTTAATCGAGCCATTAGTTAATAAAGGTAGGCTCATGCTGATATCTGGAGAGTACCCGGAGGCGGAGAAAATTGGAATAAGAGCACTCAATATGGCTGTATCCATTTATGGAGAAAACTCATCCAAAACGGCACCTGCACGATCACTATTGTCTGAAGTTTACACTAGTATCGGTGATTATGAAAAAGCGCTAGATAACGCTGTTGAAGCAATTAAAATTGAGAAAGCCCAGTTTGGAGACAACCATATTGATGTAGCAAGGTCAGTAGCACAATTGGGTCTCATTAAGTTTTATAAAGGAGATGACTTGACAGAAGCCGAAAATTTAATGGATCAGGCTAAATTGATTATCGAAAATAAGCTTGGCAATCGTAACCCCCGCTATGCAGCTATTTTAACTAATCTCGCAAAAATTTATATTCCACAGCATAGATACGATGACGCATTCAATGCGCTAACACTTGCTGAAAATATTTGGATAACCAGAGTTGGTAGAAGAAATAATATAAACACCGCGAGTATATATGTACTAGAGGGAGACATTTATTACTTACAAAGACAGTTTGGTAGAGCAGAGGAAGCTTACGAAAAGGCTGAAAGATTGTATAAGAAGTTTTTTAGTGACAACCATCCTGAATATGTAAAAGTATTGTCCAAACTCAGTAAAGTGTATTACATGGAAGGTGACTCTAAAAAATCAAAAGATTACATTGAAGAGGCACTTGCCAACTATCACAACTTTATCAAAAACTATTTTCCAGCTTTGAGTGAACGGGAAAAAGCGAAGTATTGGAATACGATAAGACCTGACTTTGAATTTTATAATACCCTTGCTTTTCAAATGTCTGAGCAAGATGATGATATGCCTGGCAAAGTATATAACAATGCCCTGCTCACCAAAGCTATTTTATTAAACTCATCAATAAAAATTAGAGAACGTATACTCAACAGCCGTGATGAAGATCTGAAAGAAAAATATGCTGAATGGCTTGATAAAAAAGAGATGTTAACCAACGTACTTTCTATGAGTGTACAGCAATTAGAGGAAAACCAAATACAACCCAATGTACTTACTCAAGAAGTTGAAAGGCTCGAAAAAGAGATCAGTGAAAGATCTGAGTTATTTAGCCAGGCTAGTGAAGAGAAAAGAATACTATGGGAGGATGTACAGAAAGTACTTCGCCCCAATGAAGTAGCGGTTGAAATGGTGCGCTACCGACACTTCGATCATGTATTTACTGATTCTGTAGTTTATGCCGCCCTTTACCTTAAAAGCAAGGATGCTCAGAAAAAACCTGAAGTGACTTTTGTTGAAAATGGTAAAGAGTTAGAGCATAAGTATTTTCAAAACTATCGAAATAGCATCATCTTCAAGATTCCCGATATGATGAGTTATGATGTCTATTGGAGCCCTCTAAGAGATGTTGTGGGCAATTATGCTACTATTTACCTCTCTGCAGATGGCGTTTACAACCAGATAAACCTGGAAGCAATCCCAACCGGAGATGGTAAATACGTAATAGACAACTCCAATATTATCCTGGTAAGCAATACAAAAGATATTTATATCAATAAAATACGTACACAAATTGTGCAGGATGATAAAAAGGCTTCTATGTTTGGTAATCCTGATTTCTACCTGACTGCAAGCCGTGGAGAAATTCAACCATTACCTGGCACCGCTCGTGAGGTAAACGAACTGAGAAACCTATTGGTTGATCGTGGTTGGGATATAAGTGCTTACACTGAAAATGACGCTAAAGAAGAACAAATAAAAAAGCTCAACAACCCAAAAGTGTTCCATATTGCCACGCATGGCTTCTTTACACCTGAAGAAGAGCATGATGTATCAGATCAAATTGCGTTAAGTGAATCTGAGGCAGCCAGAAACCCTTTATTAAGAACTGGCCTACTGCTAACCGGAGCAGGGGATGTTTTAAATAAATCCGCCTACAATTACAATGTTGAAAGTGGCATTCTTACAGCTTATGAAGCAATGAATTTAAACCTTGACCAGACCGAATTGGTTGTATTAAGTGCATGCGAGACGGGCTTGGGAGAGTTGGCTGTTGGTGAAGGCGTATATGGTCTTCAACGAGCTTTTCTTGTGGCTGGGGCAAAATCATTGATCATGAGTATGTTTAAAGTAGATGATGAGGCCACACAGAAATTAATGACCAAGTTTTATCAAAAATGGTTAGAAACAGGTAATAAAAGACAGTCATTTATCGAAGCCAAAAAGGAAATAAGAACAGAGTATAGCGACCCAATTTACTGGGGAGCTTTTATCATGATCGGACTTGAATAAACATTTTTTAAACTAAAAAGCTCTATGAGCAATAATAAACCGACCTGGAAGGAGCGGCTCAAGGTTATCATTTTTGAAGCCGACACTTACTGGGGTAAATTTTTTGATGTAGCACTACTCATTGCCATTCTACTGAGTGTGTTGGCAGTAATGCTCGAAAGTGTTTCCATTATAAAGCACGATTATGGAGATGTATTATACATTTTCGAATGGGTCTTTACTGTCCTCTTCACCATCGAATATGTAGCGAGAATTATTGTAGTAGAAAAGCCCTGGAGGTATGTGAGAAGTTTTTTTGGGATAATAGATTTAATGTCGATCATTCCAACTTATGCTAGTTTATTTTTGGCTGGAGCTCACTCTTTACTTGTTATTCGAAGTATTAGGCTTCTAAGGGTTTTCCGTGTTTTGAAAATGATGCGTTTTCTGGGCGAGGCCTCACACCTGACCTCAGCTTTACGAGCTAGCAGAGTAAAAATTACAGTTTTTATTGGTGGTGTTTTTATCGTAGTGGTGATTCTAGGCACAATGATGTACATGATAGAAGGAGCAGAAAACGGCTTTACAAGCATACCAAGAAGCATCTACTGGGCAGTGGTAACACTCACTACTGTAGGCTATGGAGATATCGCACCAGCAACAGTACTTGGCCAGGGCTTAGCTACTTTGATAATGATCTTAGGCTATGGAATGATTGCAGTACCCACAGGAATAGTTTCGGCAGAGATGTCGCAGAGAAAAAATCTTCCACCTGAAGCAATTATAAAATGTGCAACCTGTGGGGATGAAGATCATGCCAATAATGCTAAATTCTGTAAGAGCTGTGGCGCTGAGTTATGATCGAGTTTGAGATTCAGGGCTTTGAAGTGCCAAAAACCTTTGTATGCTTTCTTCAACTCTTTCAGGATCATTCCAAAATTCTCTGCTAAATACACCTTTAAACTTCCAATTTTTGCTACTCAGGGCAAATGGTGTATATACATGCATATCTTTAATTGAAGGACTGTGGTAATATAAATCATCATCTGTTACGATTAAGCCGAGATACTTTTGGTCATATTTTACAGTAAGATCAGCAAATGGTAACTCTTCAGAAAATGAATAGTCGGAGATCTTATTAGAAGCCCAAACTTGAAGCTTTTGTTTAAGGTACCAATCAACATGATGTTGAGATTTTGGCTGTGGAGTTGGCGTAAAAGTCCCCTCCGATACATCCTTAGCATAAGCCAGGTATTGTTGTAATAACTTTGGACCTTCATTCTTTAGCCCATCTACTTTAAGTTGTTGTGGGTAAATACTGGTAATAATGACGATTTTTTCTCTTGCTCTTGTTACCGCTACGTTTAATCTATTTTCACCATTTACAGCATTTAGACTACCAAACTGCATTACCATTTTACCCGTTTGATCGGGCGCATAACCGGTTGAAAAAATAATGATATCTTTTTCATCACCTTGTACGTTTTCAATATTCTTTACAAACCAATTGGGTGGAAATACCTTGCCTTCAGAAATAAACCTATCGTCTATAACATCTAAAATAAGCTGTTGCTGTCGAGCATTAAATGTTACTACACCAACTGATTTATTCTCTTCCAAATCCAATGTTCGCAAGAGTAAATCCACGACAGCATTGGCCTCTACTTTGTTGGTATTATTTTCCCATACACCATCTAGCTTGAGGTAATCAATGGCTGGCTCATTGCTATTTACCACACGTTGATCTGGCAGTAGCTTAAGGTTACCATCATAAAAATGTTTGTTTGAAAAGTCAATCAGCTCTAAAGACTTACTTCTATAATGACCCTTGAGCTGGACGTCCTTCAAATGATGATTGGCGAGTTCTAGCAAAGAATCTACCTCTAGGGCAATATCGCTATCATTGGTCTCCTCCTCATATCTGACCATATATAGATCATTGGGCCTTAATTGCTTATCATCACCCGCTACTAATACCTGTCTCCCTCTATAAATGGCTGGTATTCCTCGCTCAACAAAGCACTGTGAAGCCTCATCAAAAATTACAAGGTCAAACATTTCTTTCATCGGAAATATGGCAGAAACCGACTCAGGGCTAGCCAACCAACAAGGCATTAAGTCAAACAACTCATGGCTAAACTGATCGATGACTTTTCGAATCGGCCAAATACGCTTCTTTTTTGTTACCTGATGATATAAGTCCCGATAAGTAACCATATTATTTAACCGGTTATACGCTACATCTTCATAGGTTTTTTCACGGGCCCGAAGCAACAGCATGTCATTACTCAATCTAAGCTTCTCCCTCACACAATTTTGCAATTCAGCTTCAAGTTGTTGGAATTTCATGGAAGAGACCGATCTTAAAATAGGATATTTGGTTTCAATATGATCAATCCATGCAAGTCGAAGGCTGTTCTGAAACAAGGCCATTACACCATCAAGAGCAACGTTTTCATTGTCTATAAGCTTATTGATTACAACATGCTCTTGAGGATTTAAATTTGACTTGAGTTTATCGTATTCACATAACGCATCAAAATCCTTTTTAACAGATTTTTTTAATATTCCTCCCCTGTCTTCATCCTCAGTGACCGCCACTATCTGAGATGAAGTCAGGTATAATTGCCAGACGCTTTTTTTCTGTGAAAAGTCTCTTAAAATGGCGAATAGTGCCTCTACCTTTTCTCTGAATTCTTCATAAGACATTTTTTTGACATTGAAGAATTCCTTTAGGTTTCTTACCGAGTTAAAAATAAGCTTAGCCTTCACTGCCATTTTCATGACATAAAACCAGTTCTGGAAATGAACTTTTTCATAGCTATCAGGCACTTCTTTAATCCACTCTTTTTGCTTAATCTTTGTCAAATTATGCTCAAGATTAAGGCGATTATCCACCTTATTGACCATAATTTTAAAGCCCTCGCTATTACGTTTGAGACCATTTTCTACCAATACTCTTTTTATAAAGTATTTGTCTTTTGAGAATAGCCGCCATTGAATTAATCTAACCAGGCTTTTTCTTGCGTCCATGCTTCGCTGAAGCACTTCCTGAAACTTACCCAGTTGATCAGCGGGTAGGCTGGTTTCTGGTCCTACCCCTTTGTAGCACTCAAGTAGTACGCGCTCCGTATTTGATAGCCATAGAGAACTCGTCTCAGAATCCGGATGTCCCACCATATGTTGAAAATACTCATAGGCTTGTTTATCTTTCAGTATGCTGAGCATTTCGACAACATGCTCCCGTTTGCTATAAATAGCATCGCAATCATCAAAGTCGAGTCTTTGATTTACTAATGACTCAATTTGATCACCAATCCCCTTGAGGTAGGTCGGCACTTCATCAATGGCTGAATTAATATTGACAATATCGCTTGCCGCAAAATTTTGAAAGGATACACGCTCAGCCCAGGGATGATCTGCTTTGTCAAACATCTGAGCGTAGTCAATATAATTTTTTAGTTTGAGTAAGAAGGCCGGCAATTCACCAAACTTAAAGTTGGTGTACTCCTGCTTAATATTAATAGTGGGCTTGTTCAGGTCTGAAGTGAGGTATAGTTCTTTGACAGAAATATCACACTCCGTCTCATCGAAAAGAGCAAATTTAAATTCTTCAAGTTCTTCGGTGATCTGGTCGATGCGCCTGCTCATTTGAAGAAAACTTCTTTCTAACTGAATGGCATCAAGTCCGTTATTCTTCATTTTATATTCATCAAGCCGATCTACCTGTCGAGCGATCTTTTGATAAATATGTTTTCTATCATTTCTAAAATCATGTACAAGGCCTAGAAAGTCGGTTAATTCTTTCTCGTCCATTCGCTGATATACCACATCGAGGGCAGCCCTCTTTTGACAAACCACCAGCACCTTTTTACCAACAGCCAGATGGTCTGCGATGAGGTTACAAATAAGTTGAGATTTACCTGTACCAGGCGGGCCTTGAACAACTAAAGATTTGCCACCTTTAATGCCTTTTAGTGCTATTTCCTGGTGCGCATCCATTTTAAACGGTGTAAAAGATTTTTCTTCCGTTACACTTCTTATTATCTGGTAAGCAGGCTGTTGGTCGAGGGTTCTCTCCGCAAAAAACTCCTCCAAATCTTTTATAGACTCATTTTCGATAAGATTTAAATAGTCAGGCACCAGGTAGGAGCCAGCCTGTGGGAATATACCAAGAACTGCCTCAGGGTACATTTTCAACTGCCCTTGATGATGAGCACTTTCAAAACCCTTCTTATTGAACGCCTCAAATGCATTGATTTCGTCCTGAAAGTTCTCCTGATTAAAATTTAGTTCTATCGGACTATCTTTTAATAACTGGTAAAGCCCGGTTTTAAAAACAGTACGGTCCGTATCAAAATCTTCAAAATTTCTATCCAGAAAATCGTCTGAAATTTTAGTTTCGTTAAAATGAGCATAGGCCAATAAGAATGACTTATTGAACATCACTCCTGAAGATCTTAAAAACAACTTCCAATGCTTGCCATCCTGAGCCAACTCCACCGGGAAAAATAATAATGGCGCACGCACAAGGGTGCCATCAATAAACTTGCCTCTTACAAAGGGCCAACCCACATATAAATCTTGAGAGCCTCGCTCCTCTCTTATGAATTTATCACTGCGCTGTAATCTTTTAAGTTTTCTGCTGATGACATTAGCATCTTCATCACGACTGTCAGTAACTGGAGCTAACTTGGTTGTACGACCGGCAATAAGATTTTCTATAATGGCAGAAGAGCCTCCTTCTGCAACGAAATTGAAGTCATAAACATCCAGATACTGCTCTGCAGGGACTTTTAGTAATAGTAGTGACCTGTTATTGGCAGTGAGATTGGTAAGTCTTTTTAGGTATGACTTTAGCAGTTGATGCATAGATTACCAAGTAAACGAAAAATTCAGAAATTTATCTTACTATCAACTGCAAAATGTAAATCACCATTTCAAATATGGAGCAATTTTTGAACATCGGCCGAGTCTACTAAGTGCATATTATATAAAGATTCAATGCCATCAAAGTTGCCATGCTGCCTACGATATGAGTCTATGGCTCTTGCCATTTTTTTATTTACATAAGGATGATCATCCAATTCAAAAGTCTTTAACTCATTAATTGCAAGTTGTGTAGGAACAAATAATTGATCAATGAAAGTCAATGAATCAAGTCTTTGAATCACCTCTTTTTCTAAACCATATACTTCATGTAATTGACTCTTGCTGGTAAAGCCACCCAATAAATCCCTATATTTTATTATCCTTTGAGAAAGCACTGAGCCAATTCCATAAATCTTTTTTAAAGCAACCGTGTCCGCTGTATTGATATCAAATGGCTCTAAAACCTTCTTTTTTGTGAAACCTTTTACTGTTTTCTGTTCATCCTTAGGTTCTTTGATATTCTCAATGTTGTAAGATTTTGCTTTATCATTTTTATCATTTTCATAATTGAAACTTCTGCTCTTTTTGTGTTTCAATTTTAAAGCACTATCCAACACAGCTGTGAGGCTGTCCATGGTTGCGACATCCAGCGAAATACTGTTGTCAGACAAATGATTACGATAAATATATGGTGAAATAATGGTCAAAAATATGACCGGGATGAGCACTACAAAGCCATTAGACTCCATTTTAGAGAAGCCAAAGTAATTGCGTAGCCAACGATAGAGCCAACTCATAACTGCAAAAGTATGATTAATTAATGATTTTTTATTACGATTATCTATTTAAATAAAATTCACTGAAACCTTCCTAAATAGGTAAGTTTCAAATCATCAGAATTAGAATTAATTCTACCGATAGGTGTACTTTGGAAGTATTATAAATTACTTACATCATTTTAATAGTTAGCCATTACTAATTAAATTTGCAGTCGGCTAGAAAAGTTATGCACAATAATTTCAAAATTTTAGGTCTATCATTTAAAAGCGCTCCCATTGAAATCAGGGAGAAACTGGCTTTAAATGAAGAAAATGCTAAAAAGCTATTGAAGTTTATAGGAGACTTTACAGAGTCTACTGATGTGCTTATTTTATCTACCTGTAATCGTACAGAGATTTATTACAACCACTCTCAAGATTACAGCAAAGAAATTATTCAAGGTATTGCCTTATTAAAGGGACTTGAAGCCAACACTATTGCAAAGCACTTTAAGCTTTATTCAAATCATAAAGAGTCTGTTAAGCATCTCTTTGAAGTTTCTATGGGACTACAGGCTCAAGTTGTTGGTGATTTACAGATTTCAAATCAGGTAAAAAGAGCTTATCAATGGAGTGCCGATGAAGATATGGCAGGACCATTTCTTCATCGACTAATGCACACCATATTCTATACCAACAAACGTGTGGTACAGGAAACAGCATTTAGAGATGGCGCGGCCTCAGTTTCTTATGCTGCCAAAGAGCTTATTGAAGATGTGACTTCAGAGTTTAAGCAGCCTAAGGTATTAATATTGGGCGTAGGCGAAATTGGTGAAGATGTATGCCGAAATCTTGTTGGCTCAAGGTTTAAGGATGTTACCATAACTAACCGTACAGAATCTAAAGCACAAGCCTTAGCCGCAGAGTGCAATTTTACTTTTAGACCTTTTGAAGAAGTCGCCAATGCAATTGCCGATGCAGACATTATCATATCTTCAATCGGGGCAGAGACTCCGTTTATAACAAAAGAAGCTGTTGCTAAGCTTGAGATACTTTCATTCAAGTTTTTCATTGATTTATCTGTGCCTAGAAGTGTTGAAATGTCGGTTGAAGAAATACCAGGTGCTCTGGTTTATAATATTGATGACATTCAAAGTAAGGCTTCAGAAGCATTAAACAAACGAATGGCTTCAGTACCAGCAGTTCAGTCAATAATTGATGAAGCCATCATCGAGTTTAATGACTGGTCAAAAGAAATGATTGTTTCACCGACAATTAAAAAGCTGAAAAATGCATTAGAGGAAATCAGGAAAGAGGAATTGGCTCGTTATTTAAAAGACATTACTCCTGATGAATCGAAAAGGGTAGAAAAAATCACCAAGAGCATGATGCAAAAAGTGATGAAGTTACCAGTCTTACAGCTAAAAGCAGCATGCAAACGAGGCGAAGCAGAGACGCTGATTGACATACTCAATGACCTTTTCGATCTAGAAAAGCAATCGTCTAAAATCAAAAAATAACCACTTGTAAATACATTTTATCAGAAGTGACATAAATTTCACTTCTTTGGAGCAAAACTTTAAGACATGCTCAAGAAATCTGTATTCATTCTCCTCACATTTATTACTATTAACTCATATGGCTGGGGCATAATTGGCCATCGTGCGATAGGCGCCATTGCCGAAGAATACCTATCCCGAAAGGCGAGTAAAAATATTGCGCGAGTATTAAAGGGCGAAAACATGGCAATAGCCAGCACCTGGATGGACGAGGTTAGGGCCGACTCTAACTATGACCATATGGAAACATGGCATTGGGTAACAATCCCTGAAGGCATGTCATATGATCAGACAGAAAAAAGTGAGACCGGAGATGCGCTGGAAGCCATTGAGAGAATGGTGAAAAAGCTTAAGCAAGGAAACTTAACTGCCAAAGAAGAAGCTGAGGCACTTAAAGTACTTATTCATCTTGTAGGAGATATACACCAGCCATTACACGTGGGCACTGGTGAAGATATGGGCGGAAATCAGGTAAAAATAAAATGGTTTTGGTCGAACTCTAACCTGCACCGCGTGTGGGACTCGGAGATGATCAATGACAAGCAATACAGTTATACCGAGCTTGCTGCCGCTGTAAATTACACTAATAAAATACATGTCACAGCATGGCAAGAAGCCACAGTGAGAGAATGGACTAAAGAGGCAATGACCCTACGTGCACAGGTATATGATATACCTGAAGACGAAAATCTTAGGTATGAGTACTTATATAATAATTGGGACACCGTAAAGCAGCAACTACTCAAGGCGGGAGTAAGACTTGCAGGTTTGTTAAATGAGATTTATGGTTAGTAAACTGGCCTGTTCACAATATAATATCCAATGGCACCTTTTTTACTTATGTACATCTTTTGATGTACATAGTCAAAGACTATTACACTATCACTAAGAAAATCTGAGCCTATACTTCCCTGTGCGTCCTGCAGTTCGCGGTTAGAAAAACCACGCAACACATATTTAGGCTCCACTTCCTTAAGGTAATGATTCCCAATGTACAGTGTAGTAGGATCAGCCCTATATCCTTTAATTCTACCACCTATACCCACACCTACAGTTGTATGCCTGGCAGACTTAAAATTGTGGGGTTTGTCTTTATGATGAAATAATAAAATATCCTGAGCTGAGCCAGTGTCAACATGAAAATACCCCTGTGTTACGGCTCCTTCATTGTTGATCATTTTAGCAGGTATATATGGTTTAGTATCCCTAATAGTTAAAGGTATGGCCTCAAATTGAGGAAGTGTAAGATTTACGAATGGTTCATATAATGTTATTTCAGTGCCGGGGTAGTCAATTTTTACTTTAAATCGACTGAAAATTTCATAACCAATAATCCCATCGATATCTTTTAAGCCTACTTGCCGAAACAGGTCTGGGTTGGGCATTATTACAATACCCATTTCAGTGCCAAGTACGTCCGCAATGTTTATCTCATTACCCAGAGAAAGTTTACCGGGACGATTTTTCTTTTTGCCATAGCCAGACAGTTTTACAGTAACATCATCTAGCGTTTCAAGTTTTTTCTCAAATTGTTTTCCAAACAATACGATAGATCTCATCCCGGTATCTAAAATCAGGTTGAGATCCATGTTATTGACCTTTACAGGTATTACTATTAGGTTTTGCACCATAGTAAACCTGAATGAGGTTTCTGTTTTGTCATTAATAAATCTAAAGCGAGAATTTTTGCTGCTGTATGCCGTTGTAAACAGCATAGTTGCTACCATGAATAGTATACACTTCTTCCATGGAGCTTTTGTAGTGTTGTTATTATACATGACTCCTAAGTTTTTTGACCTATTTGAAGTTAGATCAAATATCTTAGAATAAAATCACGCAAATTGTAGGTTTTTTAGCCCCATTTTGGACTGCAAAAAGGGTTAGGGTGAAGGTTTCACAAAATTGAATAAAATTTAAATGCTTATCTCACCAATTAAATATGTTACTGCTTTACCCTTTAGCAGCACACGCTCTCCCTCTAACTTACATTCGACAAATCCGCTTCTATTAGAAAGCTGCGTGGCTCTTAATGAGTGTTTTGAAAGTTTCCCAGCCCAATAGGGTGCCATTGTCGTATGTGCCGAGCCTGTCACAGGGTCTTCATCGATGCCAACAGCTGGGTAAAAACATCGTGAAACAAAATCAACATTGCTGCCAGGCGCAGTAACGATTACTCCTCGGTCACTCAATGATTTTAATGCACGAAAGTCGGGATTGAGGTTTATCAAGGTATCTTCATTATCTAAAATGACCATAATATCAGAAGTTCCCTGATAAACTTCCTTCACATCTATGCCTAATGCCTCAGCCAGTGATTGGTGGGGCTTAACTCTTTCTATTTTATCAGCTGGGAAGTTCATTGATAGTAATTCACCAGATTTGACCACACTGAGATTGCCACTTTTACAATAGAAATTTATCAACTCTCCCTGATATCCGAGATGATTAAATATTACGTGTGAGGCAGCAAGTGTGGCATGCCCACACAGGTCAACCTCTTTATTGGGAGTAAACCACCTTAAATGATAGTGATCATTATTTTCAACAAAAAATGCCGTCTCTGAAAGATTATTTTCTTCAGCAATTGCCTGAAGCGTTTCATCTGGAAGCCACTCTTTTAAAGGACATACAGCCGCAGGATTTCCAGTAAACAATTTTTCAGCAAAAGCATCAACCTGGTAGATGGGTAGTTTATTCATGGTTTAAAAATAAAAAACCCTAACGTTTCCGTTAGGGTTTTGTCACTCTAAAAGAACTTTTTACTTAATAAAGGTAATCTAGTGCCGTTCTGTCTGCACTTGTAAAAGGTCTGTTAGACCCGTCTGTACAAGCTAACATATATGAACCATTTCCAGCTAAATCAGCTCCTGTTGGAGTACCAGGTATATGGTTTGCACCTACACCGGCAGTACCTTCGTTTGATGGACTACCTCCACAGCTAATGCTTCTATCGAAGAAGTCTGTATGACGGAAACCGATACAGTGACCCATTTCGTGAGCAATAATGGTAGCTATACCGTCAGTGCTTAGGCCATAAGAAGACTCTAAAATACCACTCATCTTAATTTCACCATAAGGGTCGCAGCTTGAAGTTGGGAAACCAGCAGAACCTAACACACCTCTTCTTTCGTCTCTCTTGCTCAATCTACTCATAACGATATCAGCATTTCTTGAAGATGTTACTCTTTGGAAAGATATAGTAAGATTTTCAGCGTTATATCTTCTAATAGCTTCATCCAGACCAGCTATCATTCCTGGGCTATAGCCTTTTCTACCACCTTCAGCAGCATACATAGTAATAACTCTAGGACCACATACTAAGTTGTTGGTGCTATACTGCTCCAAAGAAGGGATAGCATTGCCAGGAGTCATCTCATTTATCGTTTGATCAGTCAGGTATATGTCATTTTCAACAAGATACCCAGACTCAAAATGAATCACACCTTCTGTACTAAATCCTAAACTTTGAATTTTTGCAAGGATTTCAGGAGACACTGCCTCTTCTGGAGCAACGCTCTCAGTTTCACATGATACCAGCATAGCACATGACATTGCACCAGCGAGAATGTAAGAATAAATCTTTTTCATTTGGTTAATTTTTGGTTTAAGGTTAAAAATACATTCTCGCAATATGTACAAACCAAACTTATAGCGCAATACATATTTTCGTTTTTTTCAACTTGTGCAAAATATTAATTTATATATTATATTTTTTGCCATATATTCTATTGTTTATCTGTTGTTTAAAATAAAAAACCACCCAAAAAATTTCGGGTGGTTTTTAACAAAGTTTTGGGTGCAAACTGAGCAAATAATTTTATTAAAACTCAATCTCAATCCCTACCGGACAGTGATCGGAACCCATGTGCTCGTTATAGATATAGGCATCTTTGACCTTGGGCATCAAGTCTTCAGTTACTAGAAAATAATCAATTCTCCAGCCCACATTTCTTGCCCTGGCATTAAACATCTGATTCCAGTAGGAGTATTTTACTTCATCAGGGTATAGTTTTCTAAAAGTATCTACCCAACCCTCTTCAAGGTATTTTTCAAAACCATCAATCTCAGCCTGAGTATAACCTGCTGACTTGTTATAATTTTCTTTTGCTCGTGCTATATCGATTTCCTGATGGGCTACATTCAAGTCACCACATAATGTTACAGGTTTCTTTTCTCTAAGCGCTGTTAGGTGGCCTAAAAAGGCTTCATCCCAGGTTTGACGGTACTCAAGACGTTTGAGGCCAGAACCAGAATTTGGAGTATAAACATCAACCAAATAGAATTGATCAAACTCAGCGGTAACTACACGACCCTCTTGATCATGCTCTTCGATACCGATGTCATAAGTTACATCTAATGGTTCTGTTTTTGTTATTATGGCTGTGCCTGAGTAGCCCTTTCTCGCCTTAGAATAATTAATATAGGACTTATAATCTGTGAGTAAAGATAGCGCTGTTTGCGCATCTTCCAATTGTGCCTTAGTCTCCTGAAGACAAATGATATCTGGTGATAATTCTTTTACACTTTCTAAAAACCCTTTTTTAACGATTGCCCTTATTCCGTTAACATTCCAGGATACTAAATGCATAATGTTGATTGTTTTATAGTTAAAAGAGATTTGCAAATTGTGAGATAAATGATAATTAATCAAACTTCCCTAGTCAATTATGATGTCCATCTTTACGATTACTGTTTGTGAGTGCTTATACTTGACCTAAGTTTATTAAGCATGCTCAAAGATACCAATGAAATAACCGATCTGGCTAATCGCTTTGTTAACAACACTCAGCGACATATTTTTCTTACAGGAAAAGCCGGCACAGGAAAAACTACATTTTTGCATCACTTGTCGGCACAAACATATAAGAAAGTTGCCATTGCAGCCCCAACCGGAATTGCTGCAATCAATGCCGGTGGGGTAACACTTCATTCCTTATTACAACTGCCTTTTGGTGCATTTATACCAGATGATTCCTATGCTTTTGATGGTGCTTTTGCAGGCGCTCAAATCAATACGCCACGTACCGTTAAGGCCAATTTCAAAATAAATAAAACTAAGCGACAGCTCTTACAAGATTTAGAACTACTTATTATTGATGAGGTGAGTATGCTTCGTGCTGATCTTCTTGATTGCATTGATACTGTGTTAAGGCATGTCAGGCGCAAAAAGCAAGAGCCATTTGGTGGGCTGCAATTACTATTTATTGGGGATTTACTGCAGCTACCGCCTGTGGTTAAAGACTATGAGCAACAGATACTCAACAAGTATTACAAAAGCAGCTTTTTCTTTGCTGCCAAAGCGCTGGAACAATCGCCTCCTATATATCTGGAACTTGAAAAAATATACAGGCAGAAAGACGAACAATTTGTTGGATTACTAAATAGGTTTAGAAACAACAAAGTAAGGCCTGCAGATATTGATCTCCTCAATAGCTATTATGATAAAAGTGGGATTGATAAAGAGACTATAAAAATAACCACGCACAATCAGAAAGCAGACCATATAAATCAAAGTGCTTTGCAGCAACTGCCAGGACCTTCTAAAACATATAGCGCTGAGGTTTATAATGAATTTCCTGAAAACATGTTTCCTGTTTCAGAAAAACTGGAGCTCAAAGAAGGTGCCCAGGTAATGTTTATTAAAAATGATAGCAATGAGGAAAAACGTTTTTTCAACGGAAAAATCGGCAAAGTTCTTTCTTTAAGTGATAGCACCATTGAGATAACTTGTGACGATGATGGTGATCCCATAACTGTAGAGAAGTATGAATGGGAAAACATCAGATATACACTCAATAAATCATCACAAGAGATTGAGCAGCAAACCATGGGTAGCTTTAGACAGTTTCCACTTAAACTTGCCTGGGCAATAACGGTGCATAAAAGCCAGGGACTCACTTTTGAAAAAGCCTCTCTTGACTTATCTGATGCTTTTGCTCCAGGACAGGTTTATGTAGCGCTCTCAAGACTAATTTCTCTAGATGGGCTCAATTTGTCATCTAAAATTTCAGGCAACCTGATTGCAGAGGACATATCTGTAGTTGATTATGCTCAAAACAAGAAGGCAACCGATGTACTTGGTAAGCAACTTATTGCGGATCAGCAAAATTTTGTAAAGTCTTACACCATAGAAGCATTTGAATTCTATAAGTTATTAATAGCGTTTCAGGATCATATTAAAACCTTTAATAAAGAAGAAAGTAAATCGGTAAAGCAACAATACCTGTCATGGACCAATGACTTGCTTGATGAAATTAAATCGATCCAACAAGTGGCTGCTTCATTTCAAAAGCAGTTGGCAAAAATCATCCACATTGAGCGTGATTACCTGCCAAAAATAATTGAAAGAGTCGATAAGGCTAAAAATTATTTTGAACCACTCTTGAGTGACATTCAAAAAAAACTGAATGATCACATAGAAGAATTACAGGTTAAGTCTAAAGTAAAAAAGTACATAAAAGAAGTAGAAACACTGGAAGCACAGGTGTATGCCCAAAGGCAAAATATCACCAAGGCAACTTTGGTGCTTAGGCAACTGGAAAAAGGTAAGTATCTCACTAAAGAAGAGCTGAAAGCAACTGATATCGCTTCCAACCGTTCGAAAGATTTAGCTCAAAGAAATACAAAGAAGGTAAAAACCCCAACGGGTGAAATTTCATACGGTCTTTATAAAGATGGTCTTACAATTGAAGAAATTGCAGAGAAAAGAGCGCTCGTACCAAGTACTATCGCCAACCACCTGTGTAGTTACATCAAACAAGGAGACTTGAATGTGTTGGATTTTATTACAGAAGATAAATTGAAAAATATACTGGAGGTGAGTAAGGTTATCGCTTCAGATAAAGCCGGAGACATCAAAGCAAAGCTCGGTGAGGAATACTCCTATGAAGACATCAGATTTGCAATGGCACATAAACGATTCAAGAAAGATTGAATCATTCTGCCTTCTCATCTATAACTTCAGATTCGTTGTCTATATTGTCTTCATCCCTTATATCTCCAATGTCTTCATAAGCCGAGTCTTCCTCGACACCAGTTTCATCCCACTCAATTACAACATCATCTGGCTTTTCTTCATCAACATTACTACCAGATGTGCAAGCCCAACTACAAATTAAAAGGCTCAGTAAAATTATTTTAAACACTTGTCTCATAAGATATTAACCTAAAAAGATTCCTAATTGTTAGATAGTGGTTGGTCAGTGCTTTATGAAAATTTAATGTAATGTTTATTTATAATCATTATAAATAATGAAATATTTTTGTTAATTGCAGTATGAAAAAGCTCTTAACAACCACCATCGTTATTGTAATTTGTGCTATCAGCAGCACTTTGGCCCAAGACAAAATATTTAAAAAGGACAAAAGTGTTATAGACTGCAAGATCACAGAAGTTGGTCTAAATGAAGTAAAATATAAAGAATCTGCAGAGTCTGATGGTCCTGTAATATCTGTCGCTGTTGATGATCTTATCAAGGTGGTTTTGGCGAGTGGAAGAGTCATTGAGTTTAAAGATCCGTTAAATGACCCCGCATCGTACGAAGACAATAAGAAAACAGCTTTAAAACTTCATTTCTTATCTCCGGCATTAGAGCATCTGACTTTTTCATATGAGCGTAGCATAAAGCCAGGCAGAAGTTTTGAATCTCAGTTTGGTCTTATAGGTGTAGGATTTGATACAGATGAATTTAATAAAAGCAGTGGTATTAGTTTGGGAGCAGCTTATAAATTTATGAGAACACCAGACTTTTACTCCCAAAGACTGAAATATGCGCACATCCTTAAGGGCTCCTATATTAAACCTGAGGTTTTGCTTTCTATTTATCAGAATGAACACACGTATCAGGATTTTAGCACCCCTACTCCAAGATCGGTTAATCAAAAACAAGATATTGTCGCAGGAGCTATATTAATTAATTTAGGTAAACAGATCGTATATGATAACTTCTTTTTGATAGACTACTCGTTTGGGATCGGCTATGGGTTTAGCACACAAGAAGACAGACAATTTTATGAATATGGCCCTTCGCAAAGGGTATATCATTATGGTTTTATATTGGCTAATTCGCCCAATCCGTTGGTATTTAGTGCCAAAATAAAAGTGGGTATTTTATTGAAATAGGTTAAGAAAATATTTTTAAAACCCAGGTCAGTGCCATAGCTAAAATACCTGCACCAAATCCGGTATGAGCTCCGGTAAGTAATACAAAGTATCTTTTTGGAATGAAGTCGGGATTCGAAAGCTGATTAATTTCAGGGTTATTAGCCACATAAGCTTCGAAGAAAATCGCCTCAACTACATTATGAGTTATCCCCCACAACACGGCTAAAGTCAAAACAGTCAACAACCATTTTTTTTCTTCCTTTCTATATAAAATCCAAGCTGTGGCTATACTGGCAATAACCCACAAAATTGGTATGATTGGAACACCTACACCAAGCACCATGAGTATACCCATTAATGGGCCAATAGGAAGCATTGTCAGTATAAGTTTCCAATTCATCTCTCTATGAGTTATTGCTCTATCGAAACTGCAGAAAATTCTATCAACTCACCACTTTCTACAGTAAAAGAAACTTCGATTGGGTTACAGCAGACCTCACAATCTTCAATGTATCGTTGCTTAGCAACTGACAAATCCAACAACATTGATATTTCCGCATTGCAGTAGGGGCACAAGAAAAAATGCTCAAACATAAGTTATTGTAGATTTTTAAAGTATCGTTTATATTGTCTCACTCGAGGTAAAAAAGCAAAATACATAAAAGGAAACAAGAGATAGTCAAAAGTCTTTAAACCACTCGAGAATTCCATATTATCTTCAATTAAGGAGTGATTACCATCTGCATGAACAATATGTTTGTGTTTCCAGTATTTAATTGGCATGGGTAATTTAACTCCAACATCAACAAAATGACATGATTTTTCACCCTCTTCGTGATGGATGATATTGCTCACCCACTCACCCAGACCAGGCAACTGTAAGTGAACTATATCTCCTTTCTTTGATCCATCAAACCTGATGAGTTTTGCACCGGGAGGTAAAAGATAGGTAAATAACTTTTCATTAAATGCGGCAAATACCTTCGACATCTCCCCTTTTACTCGTGACTTTAAAATAACCTTCATTATCTGTTTTAACGAATAACACCGTCTACGTAGGTGTTGTTAAAATTCCTTACAAGAAGACTTTAATCACATAATAAAAATGGCTGGGCAGTGTATTTCTGTCATTTAAGATAAGTCGGCATTGTAAGCTTCATTATACTCAAACACTGAACTATGTTTTCCATGCTGTTGAACATAGTCTAATAATTCGCTAAAAAAAGGATCGGAACCCAAAGTAGCCGAATCGCCAAGCAGTACAAGCCTGTGTTTTGCTCTTGTCATCGCAACATTCATTCTTCTATACTCTTTTAAAAAGCCTATGACACCTTTTGCATTTGACCTTACCAAAGATATATACATTACATCTCGCTCTTGACCCTGAAAGGCATCTACCGTGTTTACAGTAATATTGGAGCGAATCGGAGCAATTTTTTCAGATCGATTGATAATGCCTTCAATAATTTCTATTTGGGCCTTATAGGGTGCGATCACGCCAACAGACATGTCTTGGGGTAGTTCAGTACCAATAAATTTACCTAAGAATATGGCTTCATCTCTATTAAATGTACTGAGTGTTTCTTCCTTCAATTGTTCCTCAAATCCTGCTCCAGCGGTATCGATAAACTCTACTGCATGTTCAAAATATACTGGCCTCTGATAGATACTTTCTGCTGCCTGAAGTCCATTTTTATAAAAATACTTACTTGAGAAACCCATAATTGTTGGGTGCATCCTGTATTGTGTTTCGAGCATAACACTAGCTTCAGGCTGATGCTGCATGCCCTTTGAAAATAGTGTCTCTTCCAGTCCGCTTTTGGCCGCCTCAATTGATTTGATAGTTGGTGGCAATTGATAATGATCTCCCGACATCACCACACGTTGCACTCTGCTAAGGGGTATCCAGGTAGCGGCTTCCAAAGCCTGTGAGGCCTCATCAATAAACACCGTTTTAAAAACACATTCTTTAATCAAGGCATTATTTGCGCCTGTCAATGTGCATGCTATCACCTGCGCATGTGTAACTAAAGCGTCTGCGATATACGCTTCGAGTTCCTTTGATTCGCCCTTCAACGCCCGAGACTCTCGAAATAAGGCTTCTCTTTGAGATTTTTCTTTATGGCCAAAATTCCTTTTATATTTTCGTGCCATCTTTCGGAATTCTTCTGACTTCTTCCGCAATTCTTTGAGCCTTGTAAACTCAGGATGCTTACTTATTCTGACATCGATACTATTTTCGATCACATCCGGTGTCAATCGGGCCGGGTGTCCCAGGCGCACAACATCCAAGCCTTCCTGCACCAACTTTTCTACTAACAAATCGACAGCCGCATTACTTGGAGCACAAACCAACACTTGTTTCTCTTTGGCCACAGCATCTACTATGCATTTAGTAATTGTAGTTGTTTTACCTGTCCCTGGAGGCCCATGAATCAAAGCAATATCTTGCGCGTCTACGATTTTGGTGAAAGCTTCATTTTGCTTCTCATTTAAAGTCGGCAAGGTATAATTATAACCAGACTCAAAGTGGACAGGTCTGTTACCATAAAATATTTCTCGTAGTTCAGCCAGCCGATTATTTTCAGCTTTCAACAGATTTTTAAGGGTACGCTGCATCTCTTTGTATGTGGTGTCATCAAAGAGCAGATTGACACCGATAGTTTCATCGTATACCCAATCAGGCACATTGTACTGGTTGAGCACAATACGCATGGTATTATCTTTAAGGTAGCTCACCACACCTGGCACCGATTGTCCGTCATCACCCTTTCCTGTAAAAACTCCAACATTAGCCCCAACCTGGAAGCCATGCCTCTGTTTTAGATTGTGTGTTTTTTCAATTTCAAGTGTTACTCGCTCACCTAAAGAAATATAGTCTTTAACCAGTCTCACGGGATACCAGGTCACTCCCTTTTTTTCTCTTTCCTCTAAAGATGCATACAGCATCTTCTCCTGATACTGCCTATAGTCCTCCTCTCTCTCCTTTTTGAGTAGGTCTATTTGGTGCTTTATCGATGAGCTGGAATCCATGTTTTACGCATTCTAATACAAAAGGCTCATCATGTGATGAGCCTTTAACTTTATAATATCAGTTTTAATTAAAGAAAGTCAACCTGACCTGAGCCTAGATTATAGTAAGCAGGCACAACTTTTAATTTGCCAGAGTCAACAGCATTTTTGATTATAGATGATCTGTTAGACAATTCCTGAACAGTTAATTCAGCATTTTTCTTCACTACATTGTTTACCTCAGCACCATCACCAGAAGCTGAGATAGCAGGCGTCACGTGACTTAATAAATGATTAATATTATGTCCATTATCACCACCACCCATGGCAGCAGTCACAGCTCCACAGCTTTCGTGGCCCAGAACAACAATTACTTCAGTGCCCAAATGTGCAACTGCATATTCAATACTAGCAATCGAAGAAGTGTTAGCCACATTTCCAGCAACTCTCACCACAAATAGCTCACCCAAACCAGTGTCAAATGCGAGTTCTGGCACAACGCGACTGTCAGCACAGCTCAACACAATTGAATAAGGTTGTTGTCCGCCTGTAAGAGAACCTCTTCTTGAGCTATCCTGCATTTTGCCCTCAAGTTTGTCGGCTACAAATCTTTCATTTCCGCTTTTTAGTCGATCTAATACTTCTTGTTGTGTCATTTTATTTTATGGTTAGTTATTAATTGTCAATTTAATAGCAATTATAAGCTGGTAATTTAATAATGAAAAATTTAACAAATTGTTTTCTACATAATCTCGAATTATTGAGGTACTCACTGTCGCTCAATACATTATTTGATTATATTTGAAGACTAACTCAATCAGTATTATGCATTTAATGAGAACATTGGCCCAGTTGTCTGTGGCTCTACGACATAAAGACGAATTAAATACCCAAATTTCAGAAGCCAATGTAGCATGGCACATTGATCATTCGTTACGTGTAATCAATGCTGTTTATGATTCTTTAAAAAATTCAGACCCAGCCGACTATAAGTCTGAAGTAAACCCTGTAAGATCATACGTATTAGACAATAAACGTATAAAAAGAGGGGTAGCTAAAGCTCCAACTCATGTTTTACCCAAGCAAACAATTAAACCCACTGAAATATTAAATGAATTAGAAGAGGCTAAAAAAGCAGTTATCTTATTTGACACCCTGGCCAAAAAGAGTTTCTTTCAACATCATAGTTTGGGCATGATGAAAACATCAGAAGCAAAGAAATTTTTGAAAATTCATACCCAACATCATTTAAGCATCATAAATGATATTTTAGAAAGTAATAATATCTCTCCCAAAAAGTACAATCAGGCGTTGGTCACTGAGAATGGCTGATTGGGAAATTATTCCTAAGTCATTTATGCGCTGAGTTTGTCTAACGAACTTAATTACCCGTATATTTGTAATTCGATTACAACGTAATTGTATCATTTATGGGGCCGACCGGTTTCGACAGGATGAGTGGTTACGTATGTAAGCATGCAGGCGCGTGGGATGAGCGCCTTGATCAATATTTCCACAATTTACTTGGCGAATCTAATTACGCCATGGCTGCCTAATCATAACTCAGATGTTATGATTGACAGGCTTAAACGGTCACTGCCAAAGCAGGACCGAGCCACATTCTTCAAAACCTTTGTTCTGTAGGTTTTGCTTTTGGAGTGTCGATAAACAGGACTAGTGCAAACAGGTTTGTGATGTTTGTGCGAATTTTATCGCAAATAAGGTTGAGTTTGGTTGCTACCTACCTAGCTTAACTCGAAAATCAGAAGTGTAGCTAAGCATGTAGAAGATACGATAGTTGCCTTCACTGGACGAGAGTTCGAATCTCTCCGGCTCCACATTTAATGAATCATTTGATTCAAAAACCCTTTAATCGTATGATTAAGGGGTTTTTTGTTTTTAATCCTTCCAATTAATTCAATAAAAGTCAAATAATAGGTGTGTAAATAGGTGTGTTTTATACCTAGAGTAAACACACACCAAAACACTTATAAATGACTGATAATCAAATAAATATAAATATACTAATTGATTAGTTTTATATGATTTTAGACATTTATTTCTTATCTTAGGTGTGTATTTGAAGGTAAAAACCCTGTTTTTATATGAGTCATTCGTTTAGTGTTTTATTCTTTTTGAGAAAAGACAATCGACTAGATCGCACCGAACTACCAATCTATTTTAGAGTTACTGTTAACGGGAAGAGAGCAGAACAATCGTGCAGAAGATCTATAGACCCTGACAGATGGAGCAGCCGAGACGGTAGAGTAAAGGGCAATAAAGAGGATGCAAGGGAGATAAACTCACACCTCGATAACATTCAACTAAAGCTGAAGAAGATACAAAACCGTCTCACGGATTTGGATCAGGAAGTGTCAGCAAAAATGATTAGGGATGTATATAATGGAAAAGGGCAAGAAAGAAAGACCTTAATTCAAGTGTTTGACTATCATAACCAACAAATGAAAACTCAAATAGGTAAAGACTATTCATTGGGAACTTATACTAGGTTCGAAACCACTTTAAAACATATTGAAGATTTTCTGGAACATCAGTATCAAAGGGAAGATTATCGTCTTTCAGAACTTAACTACTCTTTTGTAACTAACCTGGAGTATTATTTCAAAACGGTAAGAAATTGTAATCACAATACCACTCAAAAGTATATTAGAAACCTGCGTAAAATCATTAATCTGGCTATTGTAAATGATTGGCTAGAGAAAGACCCGTTTGCGAAATACAAGGTCCAGCTTAAGGAAGTAAAGAGAGATTATCTCACTAAAGACGATATGGCTGCGTTAGAGCAAAAGGAGTTTTCAATTGAACGTCTGGATCAGGTACGTGACGTATTTGTCTTTTGCTGCTATACTGGGCTTGCTTATACGGATGTTGAAAAGCTAACACCTGAAAACATCTCAAAGGGATTGGATGGGGATTATTGGATTTTTATCGATAGAAATAAAACAGGAAGTCCATCTAATGTTCCATTGCTGCCAAAGGCGCAAGAACTTATTGAAAAGTACCTTGACTCTCCTATAACAAAAAACTCTGGGAAGCTGCTACCTGTAATCTCAAATCAGAAAATGAATGCCTACCTCAAGGAAATAGCAACGCTTTGTGGAATTAATAAGAATATCACTTTCCATATTGCGAGACACACATTTGCAACGACCGTAACTCTATCCAATGGAGTACCTATAGAGTCTGTAAGCTCTATGCTTGGTCATAAGAATTTAAAGACAACTCAGATTTATGCTAAGGTTGTTCAAGAGAAGGTAAGTGGAGATATGAAAAAGTTAAAAGAGTCAATGGCTATGGAATCTAAGAAAGCATCTAATCAATAAATTCCTCCACAACTTCTTGGTTGATACCAGCATACTCAGCGAATTCATGAGTAGTAACAAATTGATGACTTTCTTTTCTTAATTCATCTTTAATTTTCTTGATCATATACCTTCCGTAACGCTCAATTTTGCCCGTGATACGCTGAATGTCCTTTGGATATATTATGATGCGTTTTAACTTCATTTGATTTCATTAATACTCTATCTACACGTAACCTATGTGGCATCTTCGGCAATAACTCCCAAATGCTACTTTGAGCGGAAGCGATCAATTGCTCTACTTCTATAAATATGCCTTTTTTAAGTCATAAACCAAACATTTTAATAATTATGGCAAGACAAAAAGGTATTATCAAATTAGAAGGAACCATCGGAGATGTATCCTTCTACAAAAGCAAAGATGGCTTCCTGGCCAGGCAAAAAGGAGGTGTCGACAAAGAGCGAATCAAGAACGATCCAGCCTTCCAGAGAACCCGGGAGAACGGATCAGAGTTTGGGAGGGCGGGTAAATCTGGCCGGACATTAAGAACCGCGCTGCGACTCATGATCCAAAATGCTTCTGATAGTAAAGTGGCCAGCCGACTGACAAAGCAGATGATGAAAATTATTCAGTCAGATGTGACCAATGCCCGAGGTGAAAGGAAAGTAACGAGTGGAGACTTGAGCCTTCTGGATGGGTTTGATTTTAACCTCAATGGAAAGCTCAATGCAACCTTGTACGCACAGTACTTAGTGGATCTGGATAGAGCAGTTGGTAGCGTGAGTGTGGATATTAGTGAATTTGTTCCAGCAAATATGATCGCTTATCCTGCTGGAGCCACCCATATGAAAATCATTGCCGGGCTGGCTGAAGTAGACTTTGACAACGAAAGTTTCAATTTCTCTAAAGCCGAGAGTGCGGAGATTCCGATCAATCAACAGCCAGTACCCGTACTCAGTTTAGAGCCAACGGTTACTGACGGGACAGATGATGACTTATTCCTGGTCCTGGGCATTGATTTTCTCCAACAGGTTAATGGGAATATGTATCCTTTAAAGAATGGTGCATTCAACCCACTAACCGTAATTATGGTCGACCAAGGCTAATGGAGCTAAAACTGGTAAGAAGGTATTTACCGGATGGAGCGAATGGTGATTTGTGGTACAAAGGTGAACGTATTTGCCGAACAATTGAATTGCCCTGGAATAACAACGAACGTAATGTATCCTGCATTCCTGAAGGGAAATATCTGATTAAGTCAAGATTTACCGATGAAAGAGGATGGCACTATGAAATAAGCAATGTACCGAATCGGTCATATATACTTTTTCATCCAGCCAATGACGCTTTGAAAGAATTGAGAGGTTGTATTGCACCGGTGAGTAGTCTCACTGGCCCTGGCTGCGGACTAGCCTCAAGGAAGGCTAATGCTAAACTAAAATCAGCTATTCGCGAGGCCATGGAAGAAGAGGAGGTCTTTTTGAATATAACAAGCTCAGACTGATGATACAGACAATCAAGGTTGAGGTAATAGCAAGCGGTATTCTGTGCATATTAGTTGGTGTAGTTGCCTACTTTTTAAAACAGCTTCTGGCTGACTTTAAGAAAGTGGAAAAAGACTTAACCGAAGTCAAAAATACAACTGCACTAATCAAGGCAGAATTTAACGGCAACCAGAAACTGACCAATCAAAAGATCGAATTTATAGATGCCCGATTAACGAAAGTAGAGAACGTATTATTTAATATTCCAGAACATGAAAACAAATAAATTAAACCTATCACAACGCATGGAAGCTCCGACTCCTAAGTTTTTCAAGAAGTTGAGAAACATTGGGCTGATGGTAGCAGCTGTCGGGGCAACGATCATTGCGTCACCGGTAGCATTACCAGCGATCGCAATTAAGGTTGCGGGATATCTAACCGTTGCCGGCAGTGTGATGACAGCAGTCAGCCAGTCTACTGTTGATGAAGATGAAAAAGCTCTGCAGGATGCCATTCGGTATTCAGCCAGACAAGGACTTCCTTCAAAAAAGACCTAGAAGGAGTCCTAGCCAAAAATGACTGTTAAAAGCCCTCAAAAAAGAGGGCTTTTTTTATGGATTTCAGGGTATTGAGATCTACACCAATTATATAAGTTCACATACATCGTGCGTTTAGGGCCATTTGGTTGCTTCAAGGCCTCCTTTTTGATGAACTCCGCGCACTGCACGAACTCCTCTTTGTTCATTTTCAGCATAGTGTTTTTGATAACTGCGGGATTGAGATGATTGAAGAATGCTTCCATAAAAATACTTTTTAAAAGAAAAAGGAAAAAAAGAAAGCTATCGCAGAAGGCGGTGAGGGTAAAAAGCAAGACCGGAGTATCACGTAGCTTTGTATAGTCTTGCTTTTTTATTGGCAGGTTTGGTTGCAGAGAGCCGCTTAATTTTGTTTTGTTTTTTGACTTATTAAATTTTATCACTGTTTGTAATTGCCTCTCTTTTAAAGTTAAGATTTCATGAAGTTGCGAGCCGGTCAAGGCGGAATGAAGTCGGAGCATAGCGGAGTACTGAATGTAGCCTGCGAGTCCGAAGGAGGCCGACCAGGGGAAAGGCGATAGCATGACTGGGCGTGGGAGTCCGCCCAATGGGTAAGATCGAGTGGTGGAGGCGAGCGACTGTAACTGACTGAGGCCGCAGGCGAGCACATACACAAGCAGTGGCTGGCCGAATGGCGGCTGAGCTGAACGAAGTGAGTGTCCGCAACGCAGTGAAGTGAAACGGCCATGAGGACAGGGTGAACTGCTGTGAGGAAGGAGGAGGCAGGAGCATAATACGTGACAGACTTGTGAGCAACCTTAGGTGAACCATGTGCTTTTAAAAGCTTATGGTGAGGTCTGGCGCGGAGTATGCTTTGCAACGGATGACGAACGCCATATAACCTGCGAATGATTTCCGTTGAATGACCATTGGTAATAGAATAACTAGTTGGCTGAAGGTAGGTGTGGACTGAATGGAGTGAAGTGACTACGAAATGTAATGAGAGATACTCCTACCGCGGGATACCGGAAGCTGGATCTTTGGCAAATGAGGAACGATTGAGCCAAAGGGCCTGCTAGAGGTACAGGCTACTTAAAGGAGATTACGCACAAGCTTTCTTTATTTTTTCTAAATACTCAAGAGCTTTTTTTGCTACTTCCTTATCTACTTTATAAGAAACATAGCGTGAGTTTCGCGATTGATCATCTAACCACCGGTAAAATGGACCTATCTTGGGAAGCTTATCAAAAACCAGTCTTTCTCTGGCGGCATGCCTACCTGCCTGGCCGTATGCGCGTTTGACTTCGCTAATATTTTTACATGCTTGACCGTTAACCTTACTCGGCAGTAAGGATTCTTCTACAAAGTGAATTGCACTGTAAAAAGCTGTTGTAATCACCCAATCATAATATATTTTTCCCGCGAAAAGCTCATTAGAAAGGGCTTGGTTACGGATGGCCTGCTCCTTCTTATTTTTCATTCTCGGATTTCAGTATCTCCGAATATCCGAAACCATCTTCTTTGAGATAAGCGTGGTCTAACTCATTTGAACTTGAGACACTTATGTCAAGGTTTTTACCAAATAGATCTACAAAAACTTTCCTTAATTCATTTATTCTCGAATAGACAAAAACAGTAAAGTCATCATTTAATAAATACTTGTCGGGAACAGCAACTAATATACGAGGGCATTCGGGACTGATATCTATATGAAAAGAGCTTGCTAAGAACCCTTTTTCCTTTAAGAAAGAGACTAATCTGGTTGTTAAGATGTAAACCTGATTTGATCTTTGCTTGAAATGTTCAAGGTGCTTTTGAAAAATCTGATCAATAAAATCTTTTTGGGCAGATTGCTGGCCATCTTCATAGCCTTGTGTATATGCATCTGCAACCACATCCACATGATAATAATCTTTTGCACCTTCCTTTTTAACCTCGTCCTTATATTGGCTTAAATAAGCTAAAAAACTGTCAGTACCTTTTGTTTGATCTATAGATGATGTCATAGTTCCAAGTTTCTGTCTGCAAAGATAACCATAATTAACACATGGAAGTTTAAATCGCAAATGATTTATTATAATTGTAACAATAGGTAAGGCCAAAATAATATATCCTGCTCAAACATGAAGGCATAAATTACCTAGTAATTTTTTATTTAATCATTTGATAAATTATTACGTTCTTTTATCATAACAAGTTTTGAAAGACAATAAATTCATCATCTCTCTCATCCTACTTCTTACTCTATTCCCATAATAATCCTCGATCTCACTCGCAGACAGGTTGGTTGTAAGGTGGGTTACCATATTGTGAGTTGTGAAGAGATCGTATCTTGAAAGTAGGATTCAGCCATGATGTTGCAGCGGTTTCCGTAGTGTTTAATTTCTGATTCTATTCCAAGGTCGTCAAAACAGTAGGTTTTGGGTGTCCATTGGTCATTGGTAAATTTGAAGGAGCCGGAGCTATACCTTTGGATCACTTTATAACCGTCTTCAATAAATTCGTATTTGATTTTTCGAGTAGAGAGCATGATGTGTTGTCGGGTAGGTGGGGTAATAAATCTGAGCATGCTCATGAGACTTGTTTTGCCGCATCCGATGGGGCCTGTTAACAAGATACCTTTGGCTAAGTTGATATTGTATTTCTCAACGTTCTCTTTGTCCTGGAAGAAGTAGGATAAGAGTTTGAATATGAGCTTGTGGTCTTCTTTGTAGATTTTAAAGTGCTTCCCATAGGTTTGTTTTCCGAATTTTTGGAGGAAGGCAATGACTTCAGTGAAGTTGAATTTTTTTGAATGAAAGAGTCCTCCACTATGCTGCTGTTGCTCAGGGTGCTTCATGGAGCTTTGAGATCCCGGATCCATGCCTTCGCTGTGCTCCGGCAGGCCGGCAAGTCCGGGATGACAATCAGCTGGGATTTTGCATTGCTCTGAGTGACGGTCGAGGTTAGAGGGGTTCTCCGTAGTCTTTGTTTTGATTGGTGTGGAGGTGGTTTGTTGTTGAGTTATTGTTTTGCTGATGTGTTCCATTGAATTCTATTGATTTTAGTATCCAGTTTTCGGCAGCAGCCTGCCAGTCTTGCATTTTGTTTTTTCCGATCATCCAGCCGTTGGCTTTGTAGTGGTTATAGAACTTTTGAGATTCTGTTGACGGATCAATTTTGAGCTTCTTCTCGTCTCTCTTTTTTTTAAAGAAAATATTTAAATCATCAAGGGTGGGTGGTTTAAATTCCTCCTCTTTCTCTATGTTTTGTTTATTATAGTTTATACTGTTTATAGAAGGTCTCAATGCTTGTAAAGTACTTGTATCATTTTTGAGATGGTACCGTCTCAATGCTTGTGTAGTACTTGTATCAAATTTCAACAGGTGTACCTGGCTTCCTTTGTAGGGATTATAAGAAGGTTGATACCTTATGTAGCCATATTTAGTAAGGTCTTTTAAGCATTTCAAATAGGTATTGTTCGATCCTATTTTTGAGAGCATTTTCATCTCACCTCGAGCTATTGATATCGGGTTTTCAAATTTGTTCATGTTCCACAATTGGAAGAGGGCCATATATAAACTTATGTGGCTTGGGTTTAGCCGGTCGTCCTCCGCAAAGTGAATCATGATGTTGTTGAGGTGTTTGATGTAGTTCATATGAGCTGCATGTTGCGAGCATTGAGTTTTGAGAAGATCCCGGCTCAAGGCCGGGATGACACACTAATTTTTTTGTTTTCCTCGAGCATTGACTGGACATCTTCGAACGCATAGAAGATGGTGCCGCCTATTTTGGTATAGGGCAAGTGACCATTGACTCGAAGGTTTTGTAAAGTGCCGGGCGAGATTTTTAGAAGCTTACGTACCTCTGGGGATTTAAGCCATTCTTTTTCAGCGGAGCTTCTCCCTGTAAGTAGCGTTTTGATTCTTCAAGTATTTCTGACTTGAATTGTTGTAGATCATCTTGTGTAATAATAGTAGCTGTCATGTTTTGCTAGTTTTTGTTAAAAGATGCTCAAACATGACGTTCTTTGGTTTTGGGTGTTCACAAGATGACCCCAACTTGGGATGATTTTAGTTAGGTTTCAGCATCTATTTTATTTATTAGACTAGTTTTTAGCTTATCTAAAAAGCTTGTAGGATTCTTTTTGTATTTGATGTCGGTATAGGTTCTATAAAAGTTACCCAGGTCAACGTTAAACGCTTTCTCAAGCATCTTGATTGCATCTTTCAGTTCACCACTTAAAGCACCTGAAGCATGCACAGCATAGATTAATTCCACTAATTCAGTTTTTGAACCATTCCAGTCGAGTGTTTTCATAAATTCCCAACTTGGGTCTAAAGTGGGGTTTTTTAAAGTGAAAAGTTCATTCTTTAAAAATTGTAGATATCGGTCTGCGGCCATCAAACAGGATAGTGTTGGATCAGCTGGTGAGCTGAACAATGGATCGGAAGGATATTCCATTCCTCCATGTAGCTTGGGGTCAAAGTCTTTATTGGTAAAGTAGATTTCATCCAAGTGCCTGGATGCTAACTTGACATAATTGTGGAACTCACAGTGATTTGAAATGAATGTGGAGGCTTTGTCGAGACAAAAATTGATATGATGTTTTTTTGCCTTAATGCTACCCTTAGGCCTACCCTTGTAGTAATTAAAGACCTCAATTTGAAAGTATAGCTCTGAATAGAACCGAGGCTTTACCTCTTTGAAAAACCGTATCTCTCTTTCGAGATTTTTTGGTTTGTTTTTAAAGTATAGTGTTCTAAGTTTCTGAGATAGGTCTTGTGAGAGTTCTACTTTCTCTGAACATCTTTTTATGGTTGATATATTCTTTTGATCTATTTCAATTAGGCCTTGTTCCAACACTTCTGACAAGGCAAAACATGGATTTTCCAACTATTCGACAGTTTGTTATTTATTAAAAAACGGGTCGCAATTTATGATAAAATGAATCAAAATACATGAAAATATACTAAATAATATTGGAATGGTTATTGTTTTATCTCATTGTATTTTAATAGATCTTTTAGCGAAAGATACCATTAGTTCCAGTGCTACTTCACACCCAATTTTGCCGTCTGGCAATAAATATCGTATTTTGCACTTGAATGCAGCAATTCAAAAAAATATCATCCCTTTTCTTTCTGAGCATATTCACTATGCTCATGCTGCATCAGGCTTTGCCGCATAGTCATCATCAGCATGAACTAAATGAATCTTTCGAGATATCGGGACACCATCATTCTCATGCTAATGGCCATTCTCATGATAAAAAGGAAAATGAAGAATCCAATGATCATTCAGGGTTATTGGGTTTTCTACTTGGTAATCACGCTCACACCTATCATGCTAACGATTTTCAGGTAAGAAAAGAGATTAAACCACAAATCACGGTTAAGGTTTTATCTTCATTTGTTATTTGGGAACAAGAACTTTTCTCATTCGAACAGCAGCGCAAATCAGAGCTGGTTGCCCGATTTTCAATAGACTATCAACATCCCTATTTATCTACATACTCAGTTAGAGGTCCTCCCGCATTAGGTTAATCTTTTTGTGTAGATCATACTGCCCCATATTAGCAGTTGACTTACCAATTTACTTTCAGGTTTAACCTAAAATAACTAATACATGTTGAAACAAATCGTATTCGCTCTATGCGGATGCCTGTATGCTGCTATTGGTCTTGCTCAGACTAACCAGATGGAACAGGTACTTCGCTCAATTGAGCAAAATAATAAAGAATTAAAGGCTTTACAGTCGCTAATAGAAAGCCAAAAGCTTGACTACAAATCCAGCAACAACCTGCCGGATCCTCAGGTTTCTGCATTTTATCTGCCGTTTGGTGAGCATGCCACGGGTGATTATTCTGAATTTCAGGTTTCTCAATCTTTTGAGTTTCCCACAGTCTATGCCGCCCGCGGCAACTGGATTGATAAGCAGGAAGAACAACTGCAACTGGAATACTCCAGAATCAGACAGGAAGTACTGCTACCCGCTAAAAAGTACTGCATTGGGCTTATTTCGTTAGCCAAACGAAAGGAAGTAGTACAACTGCGTATGGAGCAGGCACGACAGGTTTTTGATCAGGTACAAGAGCTTTTTGACAAAGAGCAAGTGGGTATCCTGCAACTCAATAAGGCGAAAATTGCCTGGATGCAAGACCAGTTTCAGGTAGAGCAAATAGAAACAGAAAGAAGAAACCTGTTGCTTTCCCTGCAAAAGTTGAATGGAGGGCAGGCAATTGTCTTTGATCAGAAGGTATTCGCCACTGATTTGAAACTTAGCAATGCCGATAGCCTGTGGCAGCAAAAAAAAGCTACTGATCCGGAAATAGTAGTTTCTATCGGTCAGGAAGCTGTTTCCTTGCAACAAATAAAGGTTGAGAAGAATAAACTGTTACCAAACCTCACTGCCGGTTTCAATCATCAGGGAGTAATGGGGTCCAACTATTCTGGTGTTTATGGGGGGATATCTATTCCCCTATGGAGCGGTAGAAATAAGGTGAAAGCGGCAGAAGCCAGGTACCAGTACCAGCAGTCTAAAACTGAAGCTGTCACCACAGCTATGTATTCTACTTTTCTGGAACAATACAATCAGTATGAGTTGATGCTTCGGAAATACGAGGAGTACACTACCACATTGGAAGGTTTGAATAGTGAAAACCTACTGTTGGAAGCTTACCAGCTAGGGCAAATCTCCTTTATGGACTATTACATTGAGCTGCAATTTTACAGACAGGCTTATGATAAAATGCTGGTAATAGAAAAAGAGCTTCATCAGCTCAAAGCAGAAATTTTAAAATATCAATTGTAACAAATTATAAAGAAACTAATGAAAACGAGAAATATAATATTCGCAGTACTGATCCTTTTTACCATTTCATGTACCTCAAAGTCTTCTAAAGAAGAGCACGGACATGAACACGAAACCGAAGAGGCACATGGCCATGCACATGATGAGGAATCGGGACATCAGCATGAGAGTGAAGATCATCACGAACAGGAAGAGTTTACAGTAGATCAGGACTCTACCCATTCGCATGACGATGGTAGTGAACACCATGATCATTAATTACAAAAACTAAATAGAAATGCGATATATATTCATTTTAATTGCGTTACTGGCAGGATCCTGTCAGTCCGCAGAAGAGCATGGCCATGCCCACGATGCGGATGGTGGCCACATTAATGAAGGCAGTGAGATACCTGCTGTAGACTATACACTCTGGACAGATAAAACTGAGTTGTTTGTGGAATTCCCTGCATTAGTAGTGAATAAGACCAGCCGTTTTGCAGCTCATTTTACCGTGCTGGATGAGCACCAACCCGTAAGGGAAGGTAGTGTGACTGTGAGCCTGGCCAAAGATGGAAAAGGCATCCGACATACGGTAGAAGCACCATCTTCTCCGGGGATCTTTGCTCCATCACTTCAACCTAAAAAGGCGGGGGTTTATCAACTGATATTTGATATTACTACTCCCTCATACCAGGATAGAGTTGTGATTGAAGACATCCGGGTGTTTGGAGATGCGGAAGAAGCCATTAGTGCTGTTGGAGGTAATGAGGAAGACGGAGGTGCTATTAGCTTTCTAAAAGAGCAAGCCTGGAAAATTGATTTTCAGACTGCTCCTGTTGTTTCCGGTGAAATCTATGATGTTATTAAAACATCAGGCGTATGGAAGGCCGCTCCGGGAGCGATACGTTCTCTTTCAGCCAATGCTTCAGGCGTAGTACGTTTTGCTATGGATAACCTGACCGAGGGGGCCGAGATAAAGCAAGGTCAATCCTTAATGACGATAAGCAGCAAAGGAATGACTTCCAATAATTTACAAACGGAGATTGAGCAGGCCAGGGCCAATTTTGAACAGGCTAAGGCTGAATACGAGCGTAAAAAACAACTCTATCAGTCCAAAATTGTACCTAAAGCTGAGTTGGAGCAGGTAGAAAGCAGATACAAGGTAGCCAAATCAAATTACGAAACCTTAACATCAGGCTATTCAGTAGGTGGAAAACAGATCACTGCTCCTTTTGACGGGTATGTAAAATCAATTTCTGTCAGCAATGGAGGTTTTGTCAATCAGGGAGCCCAACTATTAACTATTGGCTCTCATCGCTCACGATTATTGGAGACACAGGTCGGCACATCTTATGCCTCCGACCTACAGACCATTCAAAACATATATTATCAAAGAGGTGGTGATAATTGGTCAAGCATTAAAGCCTCGGGCGGGACCGTTCTTTCAGTTGGAAAGGAAGTGGAACGTACAAAGCCAATGCTCCCAATTTATGCTCAGGTCACCGAGGAAATTACCATGCCCGAAGGCAGTTTTACCGAGGTAGAGATTACCTATGGTGAATCCAAGCAAGCCATGATGATCCCTGAAAACGCCCTTTTGGAAGATTATGGAAGTTATTCGGTAATCGTTCAGCTTTCAGGGGAAAGTTTTGAAAGGCGACCAGTAAAGATTGGCAGAAGAAATGGTGAGTATGTAGCCGTAGAGGATGGACTTAAGGCTGGTGAAGTGGTCGTTACAAAAGGAGCTTACCAGGTAAAAATGGCCGCTATGTCAGGAACAACTCCAGCTCATGGCCATGAACATTAAAAAAGAAATGATATGTTAAATAAAATATTATCAATATCACTCCAAAACAGGCTCCTTGTTTTACTAGGTGCAGTAGTGTTGAGTGTGGCAGGCCTTTACATGGCACGGACGATGAACGTGGATGTCTTTCCTGACCTAACGGCACCAACTGTAACTATCCTCACGGAGGCACATGGTTTGGAGTCTGAAGAAGTAGAAAAGCTGGTAACTTACCAGTTAGAAACAGCCCTGAACGGCTCTCCCAATGTGAGAAGGATTCGTTCCTCGTCAGCGGCTGGCATTTCCATTGTTTGGGTAGAGTTTGATTGGGGAACGGATATTTACCGTGCCCGGCAAATTGTAAGTGAGCGTATACCCATGGTGCGAGAAAACCTACCTGGGGGTATCGGGGCACCCACGATGGCTCCTATTTCTTCCATCATGGGAGAGATTATGCTATTAGGCGTTACATCAGACAGCTTGTCGGCCATGGAATTGCGAACAGTTTCTGACTGGACCATCAGGCCCCGGTTAAAAGCTATTGGAGGAATTGCCAATGTAATAGTAATTGGTGGAGATTATAAGCAATATCAGGTATTTGCACATCCTGACAAGCTCAAGCACTATAACGTAAGCCTCAGTGAATTGGTGGAAAAAGTAAAAGAAGCCAATGTAAATGCCCCAGGAGGCTTTTTCAATCAACATGGCAACCAATATATCATCAAAGGCAGTGGCCGGGCTTATGCAGTGGAAGAATTGCAAGAAGCAGTGGTAAAACAAGTTAATGGGCAAAGCATCAAAATTAAAGATGTGGCCACTGTACAGATTGGTGCGGCAGATAAGATTGGTGACGGCTCACTGAATGCATCGCCTGCGGTCATTCTTACGATCTCCAAACAACCGGATGTAAATACACTGGATTTGACCGGCCGTTTAGATGAAGCCATTGCTGAACTAGGACAAACATTGCCAGAAGGTGTTGAGATTAAGAGTCATATTTTCAGGCAGTCCGATTTCATAGAAGCCTCTATCAGTAACCTGAACCAAACCCTGCTGGAAGGTGCCGTCTTTGTGGTAATTGTCCTGTTTATTTTCCTGATGAATTGGCGAACCACGTTTATTTCTTTGTTGGCTATTCCAATATCATTACTGGTATCCATTATCGTTTTGAAGTTGCTCGGTTATACCATCAACACCATGAGCCTGGGAGGAATGGCCATTGCCATTGGTGCTTTGGTGGATGACGCAATTATAGATGTTGAAAACGTATATAAACGTCTGCGGGAAAATGTCAGAAAGCCCAAAAGCGAGCGACTCCCTGTGTTAGCAGTAGTGAAGGATGCTTCTATAGAAATCAGGAGTTCTATAATAATTGCAACGCTGATCATCATTGTATCATTTGTGCCGCTGTTCTTCCTAAGTGGTATGGAAGGTCGTCTGTTGCAACCTCTGGGTATTGCTTTTGTAACTTCTGTGCTTACCTCTTTGGTGGTGGCCGTTACGGTGACACCCGTACTTTGCTCCTACCTATTGAAAAATGAAAAAGTATTGAGCAAAAGTGCCGAGGGTACGAAGGTTGAGAGATGGCTTCAAAAGCAATACTCATTGGTATTAGGTGGTGCCATGAAGTTTCCGAAAACCATTATAGCAGTTACGGTCATTGCATTTTTGCTAAGCATTGCCCTGTTTACCCAATTAGGCAGGAGCTTTTTACCAGAATTTAACGAAGGATCACTGGTTATTAGTGCTGTTGGCCCGCCAGGTATGTCGTTGGAAGAAAGCAATAAAGTAGGCAAGCTAGTAGAGCAACAGTTGTTGGAAATGCCTGAGGTAGATGTGGTTACCCGCAGGACGGGACGGGCAGAACTGGATGAACATGCACAGGGTGTTAATGCTGCTGAGATTGATGTGCCATTTACGCTCGGTGACAAAAGCAAAGAAGCGTTTTTTGAAGAGGTAAGAAAAAAACTCAGTATCGTTCCGGGTGTAAACATCACACTAGGGCAACCCATAGCTCACCGGATTGATCACATGCTATCAGGAACCCGCGCCAATATTGCTATTAAAATATTTGGGCCAGACCTGCAACGTCTTTATGAGGTGGGCAAAAGTATTGAAGAGGGCATTAAACCTATTGAGGGACTGGCTGATGTAGCCGTTGCTCAGCAGATTGAAGTGCCACAGCTGCGTATCAAGCCAAAACGCCAAATGTTATCTGCCTTTGGTATGACGGTTGGCGACCTCATGGAGCAAGTGGACATTGCCTTTGCCGGGGAAGAAGCAGGTGAGATCTACGAAGGGCAAAAGTACTTTGACCTGGTGGTGCGTTATCAGGATGATTTTAGGAACAAAATTGAACGTATCAAAACGGCATTGGTGAGCCTGCCTAATGGAGGTCAAACTACTATTGATCAACTGGCCACCATTTCTTCTGTGAGCAGTCCGAATACGATAAGCCGGGAAGATGTGCAGCGCAAGATTGTAGTGGCTGCCAATGTACAAGGACGTGACTTGAGAAGTGCAGTCAATGAGATTCAGGAGACCATTAATACCAATATTGAAATTCCTGAAGGGTATCGTGTAGAATATGGAGGGCAATTTGAAAGTGAGGCAAAAGCTTCTCAATTGCTTTTGATTACTGCGGTTTTGGCTATTTTGATTATTTTCTTGCTACTCTACTTCGAATTTAAGGACATGAAGCTGGCTTTTGTGGTCTTGATCAATCTGCCTCTGGCGTTAATCGGTGGCATTCTTATTGTGTACTTCACCTCGGGGATCATCAGTATTGCAGCTACCATTGGTTTTATCAGTTTGTTCGGTATAGCCACCAGGAATGGTATTTTACTTGTTTCCCGGTATGAAGATTTGCGAAGAGAAGGTAACAAGGGACTGTCCTTAATAAAGGAAGGTGCTTTAGATCGGCTCAACCCCATTCTGATGACGGCTTTCACTACCGGTTTAGCTTTAATCCCCCTGGCACTAAAAGGTGGTGAGCCTGGCAGTGAGATTCAAAGCCCTATGGCTGTAGTAATCCTGGGCGGGTTGTTATCCGCTACCATTTTGAATTTGGTGGTGATACCTTGTGTGTATCAGTTGCTGGTAAAGAAAATGTAGATATTTAAATTTATCAGACCAGAGAATTATTCTCTGGTCTGATCTACACAATATATATTTATAATTACCTAAATCTCTTCGGGACTAGAAGTTTAATCTTCTTTTTCTCTAGTTAAAAACCATTTCTCTCCAATAAATATTAAAATCATTGAAACAACTGCTACAACAAGTATGAAAATATCTTGCGTGCCTTTTATCCACATAAAACCTGTCAATACAATTACATCTAACAATATTGCAGTTATAACAACAGCTGAACTAGCCTTAACCTCTTTTCTTAGATACTTCAATACTCCCCAATGAATGGCTATATCCATTATAAGATAGAAAATAGCACCTAACGAGGCAATTCTGCTCAAATCAAAAAATATCGTAAGTACTATAGCAATAACTACTACATATACTAACATATGTTTTTGTATACTGCCCTTCATTCCGAAATGGCTATGTGGAATCAGTTTCATGTCGGTAAGCATGGTGGTCATACGGGATACTGCAAAAATGCTTGCAATGATACCTGAAACAGTAGCAATAATCGCTATTCCCACTGTAAACCAGAGCCCATACTTTCCAAATGCCGGGCGAGAAGCCTCGGCTAGTGCATAATCTTTTGCTTCTATAATTTTGGGAATCGGTAAACTAACCGAAACAGCCAATGCTACCAATAAATAAATTACGAGACAGATACTCAGAGAAATTATGATAGCTCGACCAACGTTTTTATGTGGCTCCTTCACCTCGCCACCACTGTTGGTGATAGTGGTAAAACCCTTATATGCTAAAATTGAGAGAGCTAAAGCGCCCAAATAACTAGCCACAGAATAATCACCCGAGGATTGCTGCTGTGGCAATGCCTGTTCTAAAGAGAAACCTGCAGCCCATAAGCCTCCTATGGCAAATATTGCTATTCCCCCAATCTTAATAATTGCCATTACCAGAGAAGATTTACCTATGAAGTTGTTTCCCGAAATGTTTACTACAAAGGCTCCAACTAAAAGTACTACTCCTAGTAATGGCACTAATAATGAAGTTTCACTGATATCAAAGAGCTGAAGCGTGTAGGTGCCAAAAGTTCTTGCCACCAGACTTTCATTTATTATCATCGAAAAAGCCATGAGTAAGGAGGCGGTTGCAGTGATTGTACCCTTACCGTAGGCTTTTTTAAGTATCATAGCTATGCCCCCGGCCGAAGGATATTTATTAGAAACCTTTATATATGAATAGGCACTGAAACCCGATATTACAGCTCCAACTATAAATGAAATAGGAAACCAGGCACCAGATAATTCTGCCACCTGTCCTAAAAGAGCAAATATTCCTGCTCCTATCATTACTCCTGTACCAAGTGCCACTGCACCAGTGAGACTTAGACTATCTTTTTTGTAGCTACTCATGTTAGAATCTTATCGACAGTCCGCCACCCCCACCGAAGCGATTGTCATAGCTGGCCATCAAAGAAAAGTTTTTAGATAAGAGAAACTCTCCCCCGGCATTCCATACAATCTCTTTCGTATAACTTGCATTACCTTCAAGCGTATTGACCCAACCGGCATCAAGCTGATACTCATAATAGCCGAATATTGAAAATCGTGGGAAAATCATTAGCGAACGGCCAATGCCTAAGCGGGGCCTTAGCTCATTATCAATCCGTAGATCAACACTGAACATGTAAGGAGTAAACCATCTAATACCGGCAACTGCCGTAGTGCTCAGGTCATTCAGGCTATTTTTCATGGTATTCTCAATATTTACACCACCAAAAACTCGTAAATAATCATACAGGTAATATTCATAGGTGAATTCGGTTTCGAGATTTTCATTCCATCCATACTCCAGCACAAAATTAAATTGATTACGAATATTGGAAGAAACCAGATTTAGTGCACCCGTGTGTGAAGCTACATCTGCCATTCCCCAGGTATAAAACTGATTGGTTTCATGAACAAGTTTGGACACGGGGTATGGTTCCATTCGAGGGTCTCTGGGTGTATCATAGCTTACCACTCGGGCCATTCCGCCCATCATATGATATAGTATATGGCAATGAAAAAACCAATCGCCATATTCATTACCGTAGAACTCTATAGTGACCTGTTGCATCGGTGGTACATTGACTGTATGCTTGAGCGGAGAGTATTCTCCGTTTTCATTTATAACTCTGAAAAAATGACCATGCAAGTGCATTGGGTGGTGCATCATGGTGAGGTTGTTAAATGTAATTCTGGTTATCTCTCCCTCTTTAATTTTTATTTTATCAGTTTCTGAAAGGGGTATGCCATTCATACTCCAGATATACCTGCTCATATTTCCAGTCAGGTTTAACAAAATATTGCGCACGGGCACGTCTTCTTTGTAGGTAGTTTTATTGGGAGACTTTAAATAGTCATAATTGTATTCAGAAAACATATCCATACCCTCCATTTTCATGTTGGTATTGTCTTTCATGTCGTCCTTCTTCATACCCTCCATTTCATTATCAGACTTATTATCGCCTTTCATGTTCATGCCTGTATGATCTTTCGTGTCTGATTTGCTATCACTCATATCCATCCCGCCCATGGATTGATCCATTTGCATTCCCCATTTCTGCATCATCTTCTTAGGATCATCTTTTCCAGGACGAAACTTCAGAGCAGGAGCACCCATACGCATGTCCATTTTTGACATTTGTTTCATCATGGCGATTTTATCGGGGCGTGGCACATCGGGAGCAGAAAGTATTTCTCCGGTTCCAAGAAAAGCAGATGCTGTACCGGAGCCATCCTGAGCAGTAATTCGAAATTCCATTTTACCGTTTTCGGGAATGGTTACAATGAAATCATAAGTTTCAGCTATAGCAATGAAGGTTTTATTGTGCTCAACCGGTACGACATTCAGACCATCTGCTGAAACTATGGTTGGATTGCCCCCACCAAAAGTCATCCAAAATGAGGTGGATGCTGCTCCGTTGATAATTCTCAGCCTTACACGTTCGCCCGGTTTGAAATCAGGGTACTCTTGTTGTTGTTCGCCATTTACAAGAAACGCTGGATAGTAAATGTCTGCTATATCAGCGCTTTCCATTCTTTGTCTCCAAAAATTAAGTTGTGCACCTAATGCTCCACGGGCTATCACCTGATTTAAAGGCGTGGCAGTTCCCTTCCTCCAGTTGTACCATTCAGTACCTCTCTTAAGGAATCGAAGTACACTCATTGGTTTTTCGTTGGTCCAATCGGAGACCACCATTACAAGTTCTTTGTCATATTCCAGCTTTTTTTCTTTGGGTTCGATCACAATAGAACCATACACACCACTTTGCTCTTGCAACATCGTGTGCGAGTGATACCAATAAGTACCAGATTGTTTAATGGGGAATTCATATTTCTGAGTATGTCCGGGCTCAATAGGAGGGGTGGTTAAGTATGGTACCCCATCATAAAAATTGGGTAGTAACAAGCCATGCCAATGCACTGAAGTCTCTTCCTCCAATTCATTTTTTACATAGATAACTGCATATTCACCCTCTGTAAATCTAAGAGTAGGCCCTGGTATGCTACCGTTTATGGTCATACCCATTACTTCTTTACCTGCTTTGTTTACCATCTCCTCTCTTATGGTGATGGTGTGCTCCCTTACAGGAAGGTTATCGACATTTCCTTCCTGAGATTTTTCTAATAGATTTTGAGCTTGTAGCTGGAAGCTACCTAACACAAAAACCATTATGGTTATTGATTTATATATTTTCATTGTATTAATTTTAGTAGTCTTTAATTAGTTATTAAGATAAATGCACTTGTATAGTGCGCACAAGGGAAGGGGTATTAAAAACTACCAAAGAAAGGACTGAAGCAGGATTGGTATTTTTTGCTTCAGTTGTGGAGAGGATTCTTTTAAGTGAGAATTATAATGATTCGAGCGATGTTTTTGTTTGAAAAGTATTACACTATAGGCCAGTGTAAAATCAAAGTTTACCCGTTCTAAAACAACATTTTTAGACACCGCATCATCCAGTTGTAATAAACTATAATCATTGTCACAACAATTGTCTATAAGTATTGGTTGTTCAGAATTCTCATGGGTTATAGGGCATTTTGTACCTGTCTCACTCATGCCGCAACTCATGTCGGAAAGCCCAAGCATAAATGACGTCTTAACCAACTTACCGCCACAAAAATGATTGCCAAGAGCAACTCCTAAACTGCTCGAAAGGAGCACTAGCAAGAAAAATATGGAGTAGATTTTTTTCACTTATAAAAATAAAACGACTTCCGCTTAAATATGTTTAGTAATATTTTATCGCATTTAAATTAATTTACGAAAATTAAGTAACTGAATTATTTTTCTGTGTAACAAAAGTTACATGAATTTTTATCATGCAGTTATACCTACTTTAGGAAATCAGGAGCCATTTCCCCAATTTGTTCATACAGTTTTTTTGCTTCAATCTCACGTTTCTCTGAAATCGACTTAAGGTATTTGAAATATAAAAGGCCAACTTCGATGTATCTTTTCTCATTTTCTGGTAAATGAGCTACATAAGGGTCCTTATTAGGGGGGAGGTTTTTTTGAAGTAGGGATAGATATTCTTCTAATATTTCACCTGTAACATAGTTTCCCTTACCGCTGGATGCCTGGTAAGATAAGATGGGAGCTTTAAACTCAATAGTTCTCTTGTCATCAACATTTATATCTGAGTTTATATTATTGTTCTTTACAGCCTCATAATTACCTATATAAAATAGTCCAGTCATGTGATTTGTCTCTTTATTTTTTTCTTGAAAAATATTACTAATGTTTTTTTGTAAGGTGCTGTTATCAAGTTGTGTACCAGCAGCTTGACCTATAAGCGCAATACTCGGTTTGTTATCCGAAAAATCCGCTCTCCATAAAGTTACCTGAGGGAATACTGTAGCAAATGTTTTGCTTATAATACCTAAAGTTTCAGGGGTAAGCTGGTGTAATGGTAACCATTGTGCGAAAAGACCATCAACCGCAAGTTTAGAATTCACCTGTCTGAAATGCTCTAATGTGTAGAGACTACCTGTGCCGGCATGCCATGGAGTAAATAAATCTCCAATAATTACATCAAATTTATCTTCGCTAGTATGAAGGTAGTTACGTGCATCATCATTTACAATTTGTACCCGGCTATCTGAATAGAGATCGTTTGTTAGAGGTGAAAAATACTTTTTAGCAGCGACTACTACATTAGGGATAAGTTCAGTAACCACCACTTTATCAACTTGGTGTTTGAGTGAAGCTCCTGCTGTAACGCCAGTGCCCATGCCCAAAAACAATACCTTTTTTGGATTAGAATGAATAAGAAGTGGGATATGTCCTTGTAACTGTTCAATTAAAGCTGATTCTGAATCACCCAGTGTATAGTAATTATCAAGTTTCATTACTATATTTTCACCGGACTTAATGACAGAAACTACTCCATCACTCGCCTGCCATTGACCTAACATTTGTTCCCCTTTATCTAATTTGATCAGTAGCGGTTGATTCATAAACCCTATAATTAAGACACATAATAGTGACGAAGTAAGCGCAATTTTTTTAGGGGTTGCCGCTAATTTCAGGCTAAACAATGCCGCCATGAAAACGTACGCAACAGCCATGAGTTTTATACTTGATAATAGTCCAAAAATTTCTAGAAGAATGAAGCCAGTTATCACAGGACCTAAGGAACTACCTAAGGAATTGTACAAGACTAATTGACCAGTTAAATCTCCAGGGTTTAAATTTTTTAAAGGTGCAACCTTCAGTAAATAAGGAAATATAGCCCCTAACAAAATAGTTGGTGGTAAGATGACAATTATACTTACTCTAAGGATTGATATGAGATAGCTGGACCATTCACCACTTGTAGTTACATATGTCATACCCCCTGTAAGCTTATCAAATAGTAACGGTGTAAATGCTGTAAGAATGGCACCGAAGGTAAATAAAGCAATAAGTGTAGGAGTAGGAGGGGCTGAATATCTAATCAAGAAATGAGATAAAATACCGGCTAAACCCAATGATATTAAAAATACAACCAACACGATTGCGAACGAGTAAACAGAATTTTGTAGCACTTGTGCGAACATGCGTGTCCATAATATTTCTAATGAAAGTGCCAGGAAGCCAGAGAGAAAAGCAACAGCAGCCACTTGAGGTTTTTTTAAGGAAATGGAAGGCGTATTAACTAGACTTTTATTTTCCTTGCACAAGGGAGCCTTCTGATAGGATGGTTGAGTGGTAATAAAAGAAATAATGAGAGCAATAAATCCAATACAGGCCACTGCAAAAATAGCTAAGTAGTATGTGGCGTTAACCCCATAGGTACTAAGTAATATAAATCCAGCTATAAATGTTCCGACAGATGCTCCAAGCGTGTTAACAGCATATAGCATAGAGCCATGCTTTTCCATTTGTTTCCTAGTGTGACTTACGTATTGCACCAAAATGGGGAAAGTTCCACCCATAAGCATGGTAGGGAGAAATAGTAAGAGGATACTGAAAATAAACTTTATGAGAGTAAGTATTTCTTGATCTCTACCCACTACGTTGACTACCGAAGGAAAGTAAAGTTCATAAAGATGTAGACCTAAGAGCCATAAAATAGCGGCTAAGGCTACACCAATTTCCATGAGGCCATAGACTCGAAGTGAATGCTTAAATTTGGTTGCCATTTTTCCCCATAATCGTCCTCCGGCAGCAAGGCCCAGGAAGAATGCTGCTAATGTCGCGCTAGAGGCATATGCACTGTTTCCAAACACAAGCCCTAATCGATACATCCAAACCACTTGCAGGATCAATCCAGTTGCTCCTGAAATAAAAAATAACGTAGAGACGAATATTAGTAATAAATTGCTGTTAGGCTTGCTTTGGATTTTCATTGTCTGGTTTATCGTATCATTTAAAATAGTTAAAGGGGCCTATTATAGCCCCTTTAACTCAACCTGAAATATGAATTATCTTATGGATTCATATCTAAACATGCTTCGTAATTTGGATTGTTTGCTTCAGACTGAGGCACTGGAAAAGTTACCGTGCTGGCATATTCACCTCCTTTGAAGTACGGACCCCATGGGAATACATCAGAAATATCTCGATTATACACGCGAACTAACCTTCTCAGATCTCCCTGCCTGTGACCTGTGCTATAAAGCCAAAATGCCCTTTCTTCAAAGTGTGCATCACGTAATTGTTCTTCACTCATACCGGAAAGATCCAAATCGGGAAGACCAATTGTTGCTCTTAAATTGTTATGAATCGCCTCCACTTCAGCGTTGTTAGAGGCATCAACTGCTGCTTCGGCCTCAATAAGTCGTGCTTCAATACCAGAGGCTAATACAACAGGGTCGGCAGGTGATGTATATTTTAACTGATTATAGTAGAGTGTAATATCGTCTTGCCCAAATTCAGTTCCACCATTCCAGGGTGTTCTCGGATCATTGGCACTTCTATACATTATTCCGTTGCCACCTTTACCATCGGCAATTGAATACTGCCTTCTTGTAGTGGTCATAGTATAGATTCCATTTTCTTGCCTTCGACTGTTGTCTGAATGTTGAATTAAATATTCAAACTCGGTTGGCACTGAAGATACTTCTGCTGCCGCCTGGGATATCTGTCCAAGACCAAGCATGGCCCTGGCTTTACCTACAGTTGCCAAATTAACCAAATCATCATTAGAACCGGCCTCGCTGATGGCATCATCAAACCATTCAATAGCCCTCTGAAACATTTGATCTGTCGTCTGAGGCATACCAAATACTAGTTCACCACCATCTGCTGGAGCCTTACTAAATGGAACTCCTGCGCAAAAAGTCTCAGCAAATATAACATACACATAGCCAGCTATACTTTGCATCTCACTCTCTACTTCAGGCACACCACCAAAGCTTTCGGCCAGATCAACTGTAGCTTCTGCTGAGGCACGCGCTCTGTGAAGGTTTTCATAGATATTATCCATGGTTCCATTAGTGTTTTGCACAAGCCGTGTATCACCCTCTCTTCTTGTAGGGAATGTACCTGTATAGTCGTACTCATCGGCCATTAACCCACTCATGACAATAAGACCGGCTGTTGCGCCATGTCCGGCCGATGACCCGCTCATGGCTACAGCTAAGTCTCCAAGTGACCCGGCTTTAAGTGTCTCGATGCCCGCTTCACTATTTAGTGATGAAGGTGTTACAATATCAGGATCAGTTACTTCTAGTATTGAGTCGCATGATGTTGAAGTAAGAATAAACACAGTACTCAATAATAACGCAGCACTTACCAACCGCTTATTACTTAATATTTTATTTATAATAAAATTCATGATTTTAATATTTTGTTCTTAAAAGGTTAAGTTTAGTCTTGCTCTCCATGAACGCACCGGGGGCTGACTTAAAAACTCTTCAGTGGTAAAGTTAGCTTGTCCCACAGAGCTAATTTCAGGGTCTAGACCTGAGTAATCAGTCCACAAACCAAGGTTTTGGCCTGACAAAGTGAGACTTATACGAGAAAACCCTAATGAACTCAACAGCTTATCTGGTAGATTATAGGTAAGAGATATTTCTCTTAGTCTCCAAAAGGAAGCATCTTCTATATAGCCTGCATTTGTACCATAAAATTTGGCTGCAACGGCTCTTGCCTGACCTTCTAGTGAAGCATTTGGATCATTGAGTTCTTGTGTATTGCTATTCCCATTTCTCCAGGATCCAGTATTGTTATATAGTTTTTGGCCCCCTCTGAAATTAAGTAGTCCTCTGAGTACAATTTGTTCATCAAAAAAACTGAAAGAAGGGATAAAAGACATATCAGTAGTGGCAAAAGGAGATCCTAAATAAACCACCTCACCGACCTGAACCTCATCGACACCAATAAACCCATCGTTGTTTTCATCATTAAAGGTGTATTCTTCATCCCAATATCCTCCAAGGGGTTTGCCCTCAACATGGCGTTGTTGGCCAAATATTACAGGTTCTATCCCACTTCCTAGTTCCTTAAGTTCGTTATCTAAAAAGGAGCCTACGAAATTAAGGTTAAATACCACTTTTTCGGTTTGGAAAACACGAGTGTTCAAAGCAATTTCAAGTCCTGAATTTTTCACAGAACCCAGGTTTTCGAACCTGCCACTTCCAACACCCAGTGAAAGTGGTAATTGTCTAAATATTAGTGCATCATCCGTTTGCTTATTGAAATAAGTTAGCTCTAGCCCAATTCTGTCAGATGCAAAGCTTGCATCCAATCCAACTTCAATTTCAGTGGAACGTTCTGGTCTTAAGTCCGTATTTCCGACACTTCCAAAAGTAACACCTGTTACACTTTCACCACCTTCAACCGTTGCAGCAATAGGTGTGAAGAATCGTAATGCATCATTTGTACCTGGCTGAACTCCCGAGGCACCCCAGGCACCTCTGAGTCTTAATGAACTTATAACGTTATTACTGACATTAAAGAATGACTCATTTGATAAAAGCCAGGATGCACTGAATTTCGGATATATTACTGCATCAAGGGAGGCACCGAAAGCACTTCCTCTATCAGATCTAATTGCACCTGTTAAAAATAGTTTCTCATTTATATTTAACTGTTCTTCTAAAAAGACGCCTGTTGTTCTTTGTTCAATCGTCTGTTCATCACTAAAGGTATTAGCGGCACCTGCGATAGAACTACTACCAGCTACAATTTGTAAACCAGTGCTTAAAGTACCTTGCGTGAGATTTTGTAAATATTGAAAACCTGCAGAGGACCTTAAACTTAGTTTATCGGATAAAGATAAGTTGTAAGAAGCCACCGCATCAAAGGTGTATACGTACTCGTTGAATCGGTTGGAAAATTTTGCCCCCTCATCGTAATTTAAAAAGTCCGGAGCCTTCCCAGTAGGGAAGAATTGCCAATCCCAACGATTAGTATAGTCAATTCCTCCAGAGATTCTTAAGTTGAACCCTTCGAAAGCGCTCCACTCAGCTTCTAAGCCAGTGGTATAACGATTAATAATTTGCCTGGAGTCAATGGTAAAAAGCTGTTCTGGAGTAAACTCTCCCCAGCCATCATTAACATCAGGAGTTGCACGGCCGTTTAAGCCTTGAGCCAATAATGCTAATGAAAAATTGTCATTCAACGGTAATTCCAGGTCACTTGAAGTATAACCCGTTGATAAGTTTAATTTTAACTTTTCTGTAACCTGAGCACCAAAATTACCTCTAAAATTTTTCCTTACCAGGTTGTTAACAGGAAGTACACCCTCATTATCTGTATAGTTTCCCGATAAGAAATATGTAAGTATGCTATTTCCACCAGAAACGCTCAAACCCGTTCCAAACGTGTTGCCCGTTCGGAAAGGTGATGTACGAGAGTCATTTAGTGGCTGAAAAGAATTAACAGTAGAGTGAACAAATGTTCCTGCAGCTGCATCAAAATTAAATCCCGGATTGCCATTCGCATCTAAAGCTTCATAATTTTTTGGGTAATTGCCCACATCTTTTACCAACCCTGTCTCAGTAAATACGGACCATCTTGGTTTACCTTCTTTACCTCTCTTAGTAGTTATCCTGATAACTCCGTTGGCTGCAATGGAGCCATACAGCGTAGCGGCAGAAGGTCCTTTAATGACTTCAATGGATTCGATGTCTTCCGGGTTTATATCATTAAGTCTTGAAGGTGACTGACCTCCAGTTTCAAATGATATAGAATTAGGCTGATTGTTAATCAGTACGCCATCGACATAAATCACAGGTTCGTTAGATAAAGAAGCACTATTAGAGCCTCTGATTCTTATTCTGGAACCCATACCTGTTGAACCACCACTTCCTAAAATCTGCACACCCGAAGCCTGGCCCTGGAGTAGGTCGGAAACATTATTGATGGGTCGCACCTTTACATCTTCACTGACATCTAGTCGGGCGATTGCATTACCGATCTCTACTCTCCTTCTTACTCCTGTTGCCGTTACCACAACTTCGTTAAGACTGGTAACATCCTCCTCCAGAGAAATGTCAAAAGTCGTTTTGTCACCAACATTTAGAGAAATTGTTTTATAACCAACAAAACTTATTATTAGTGTTGCACCTTCATCTACTTCTAAAGAAAACTCACCATTTACATTGGTTATTGTACCTTGATTGGTTCCTTTAACGATTATGGATACTCCTGGTAAAGGCTCACCATCAGGATCTTTTATAACTCCGCTTATCGTAGTAGCATCTGGCACATCTGTAACTTGTGGGCGATGTGTTCTTTTTGGAGTTTTTGCAACATGAATATTGTCGTTTATTCTTCTAAAACTTAAACCTTGATTTTCTGATATTACAGACAATATATCGAATAAGGTCTGTTGTTTATATCTTAAGGTCATTTTCTTATTGAGATCAACAATTCTGTTATTATAGGTAAACTTAAAGCCCGTTTGCTCAGAAATAAGTTTAAATATGTCCGTGATGGTAGTCTCCTTCACTGACATCGACATTTCTATATCTCGTAAACTAGCTTGTCCTTTTACATCGTTAGCATAAACTATCATGCAAAAAATGCAATTTATAGTCATTGCCAAAAGCGTATTTCTAGACATAACTACTAATTGGTTTAGTAACTTCTTCTTCATATTTTTGTGTGTTAGGTAAAACTTAGGTTTTATCAATAGCAGAGGCCTTTTCTTTGCTTAGCGTGTCCAAAACTTCGTAAAGAAATAGGTTCTCCGATTCTTAGTTGGCTAACTCACCGTTAGCCAACTTTCTTTTAGCTTGTGTTGTACATAATATTTTTATTTTATTAAAACTGTTTTGTTTTGTATTTCATATTCAAAACCTGATGTATAACTAATACCATCAAGAACTTTTTCCAGTGACTTATTATGATACTCACCTGTGTATGTTCCATCGTTCACCACGGACTCATTTTTAATAATTACATTAACTCCGTACCAACGCTCTATTTTTTTTACAACCTCATCAAAGGCATCATCTTTAAAAATTAGAATACCATCTTTCCAACCAATGATATTTTTATAATCAACATCCACAGATTTTTTTATTATATTTTTTGAATTACTGTACTCAATGATTTCACTCGGGAGAAGAGTTATTGAATTACCATTTTTATCAGAGACAAACACTTCGCCACTTACAACTAGTACCTGGGTGTTATCCTCATTGGCATAGGATCTGATATTAAAAGAAGTGCCTTTTACCGTGGTTTCGATTCCTTTTGTTTTAATAATAAAAGGTGTATTATCTTTTTTAACATCGAAAAAAGCTTCTCCCGTTAATTGTACAAGCCTGTCTTTTATGCCATAATTGGAGAAGAATGTGAGGGTGCTCTCTGAATTTAACTTTACCGTTGATCCATCAGGTAATGTAATTACAGATTTTTGCCCTTGTGGGTTATCTTTAACCACTTTAGAAATGGTAAGCTCATTAGTATTTGTCGGATTATCAGATTGCTTATTTAATGTTAAATAAATGATTGATACAACAATTAGAGCTGAAACAACTGCTGCAATTTTTAATATCCAACGTTTACTTTTCTCCTTATTCGTTGGTTTTATAATGTTCTCAAACATGTCGGTATATTCACTAGGTTGAAGAGCTATATGATCTTCATATTTTATTGATAATATTAATTGCCTCGCCTGATTAATGATGGGTATCATATCAGGATGAGAGGCAATGTATTCTCTCCAAAACTCATCAGATTCACTGTTTGGATTTTTGACCCAATTCACAAAGAAATCGTCTTTTACAAAGTCGATTACTCCGTATTCTTTATATTTCATTTATTTGATGCTTTATACTTCTATAATGGGATGGCAAAGTGAGAGTGTCCCATTTTGAGGGAGATATTTTTAAGAGAAATTAGAAGTGCTTTTTTAGGGAGTCTAAACCCCTATAGATTAATTTTCTTACTGAACTTTTATTACTCAGGCCCATTATTTCCTTTATTTCATTATGGGTGAGTCCTTCATAATAATATAGTAAAACCGCTTGTTTTTGCTTTTCTGATAACTTATTGAAAGAGGCTTTAAGTTTAATCGTTTGCTCTGTATGCTGTTCGAAGGCGATAAGTTTGCTGTCTGTTGTCAAGTTAATTTGCCAGGATTTAACTTCTTTCATCTCATCGAATGAGCTCATACTTCTTGACTTCTCAGTTTTGTCTTTAATAATTCTGTACAATGCTTTGTATAAATAAGGAGTTATTTTGATCGTTTTTTTAACCTTTCTTCCTTTTCTAGTTTGGATAAATAAGTCTTGAATGCAGTCTTTGACAATTTCACGGGGGGCAAACTGAATACCAAATCTAAAAAGTTGGTGAATATACTTATTGTAGATAAACGCAAAGGCATCATCGTCTCCCTTTACGAATTTATTCCAGATTTCCGTATCACTTTTGTTATTGAATTTATTTAACAACTCGCGCTTTGCGCTGTGAGTGATAAATGGTGTGATATGTGAAAATTCATTTTTCACCAGTAGGTTGTTAAGATTTAGTTGAGTCTATGGCATTATTACACATAGACTCAACTTATTATACTATTTTTTTGCTCTTGAGGAGCTGTGTGTCTTCATAATGAGCCACTTCCCATCTACCTTTTTTAAAACTGAGGTAGCTACTCCTTTTTTTTCAATGACTTTCCCATTTGATGCAATAACGATCTTATACACATACGTTTCAGTGGTAAATGCATATGGTAAATCAACCACCGTTGATATTTTGTAATCATTGAAATCGAAAGCACTAAATACTTTTAATTCAGGACCAAGATGGTGGTCGAGATAATGAGCAAAAGTTCCTTCAGATCCACCTGACTCAAACACCTGCGATTCTTTCATAAAGAGATCACTAAGGCCTTCAGTGCTCAAAGCTTCAATTCCTGATTTATAGGCTTTCATTACTTTTTCTACTTGTGTCTTATCGTTTTGGCCAAATACACTGGTAGATACAAGTGCCAATACTAATGCGAGTAATACATTTTTTGTGATTTTCATATTTTTTGAATTGTTTATTATTGTCAATATTTGATTTGAAGCGTTTATTACACTATTCGTCCTCCAGGATAGCCACCTCTATAGACTTGAGCTGGATTTTACCTGTACCATCGAGTTTTATCCCTACAAAACCATCTTCCATTTTATCTCCGTGACCATGTGTCACAGTTTTATTACCAATATAGCCTTTATAGTGTGTGCCTGCTGCTGTAACTTTTAGTGGTATCCAATCAGAACTGGTTTGAAATGTACTCTTATCAAATACCTTTTCAGTTCCGTTCACCACTCTTCCCAATTTCATGTTGTTTCCATTGATGGATACAAACTCATAACTAGATAAATCCTTGGCATGGTGGATTAATTCTATAGTTCCTTTAAAATTCATTTGTTTTAAGGTAGCTATCATACCTACATTACCATATTGATTATGGAAAACAAAAACTGCCGGTGTACCATCGGTAGATAGTTCAAGTACCTTACTGCCATCTACTTCTTTTACTTCCGGCTTAATGTTTTCTACACTTCCTGTAATAAAATGGAAATCCGACTGAATCAAATCTGTTCCGTTTCCACTCGGTGTCCAGGTTCTGTTATCACCCATTTCCAAAACCATTTCATCATGGCCTTCATGCCCATGGCCTTCGTCCATTTCTGATTCAGTGTGATGGTCATGTGCCTCGCCTTCTTCATGATGGTCGTCCTCTGACATCATCTCGCTCTGACCATCCTCTCCTGCTTCGTTTTCATTATTTTTGTTCTGTGTGCAAGAGGTGAAAGCAACCGTAGCTGCTAAAAAAATCCCTGCATATAACATCTCTATCTTTTTCATAATTTTAATTTTTTTATTATTAATTTATTTTTTGATTCCTACGCCATATTTGTAAACCAACTTGCCACCCAGGTCAGCTGTTTTTGCAACCATACCCATACCTAAAGCACCTAATACAAAAAGCACTACAGCAAGCCATTTCTTTTTATCCCATTGTTTCGAGAACAGGAACAGCCGAATAATGGCATAAGCAGAAAAGAAATAAAGCGTGTAATGACCCCAATCAGAATGATTTCCTGCGGTAACTTCACCCTGCATGGGTACTGAGACAATATCCATAGCCTGATCTCCACTTAAATAAGCCGCTAACGCGCCAATGGAACCAAGTACATATAAAGTAATTGTCATATTTCTTAGCCAACTTTTGGTTTGAAATAACCAAACCAAATCAGCCAAGACAGCGACCAACCATAACACAATTGGAAAGTGGATGATCATCGGGTGAATGTTAGGTGCCCATTCAGGCAATAGAATATCCATGCTTTCTTAATTTATCGTTTCTTTTATACTCCCACATTTCAACATTTTGTCACCGAAGTATGGGTTCTTGATTTCTTTCTTATTTGATAACCAAAAAGCACCGGTGTTTCCATTGGCCATTGGGCAGTAATCTAGATAGACACTCCCCATTGGAAGTGTGCTCTTTTTAACCAATGCTATCATTTCATTACTCAATGTAGCAAAGGCTTTCCGTTGACCATCAAGGTTAGAAGCCGTGGCTATTTCACCGGCTGCGTTCTGTGACGTTTCTGCGTTACCCACAGCGGCCAGGGACTCCTGCAGTTCATTAGCAACCTTTTTAGACTCATCGAACTTAGAGGCTACTAATGCTTCTTTGAGCTTAATGTAATTGCTATAGGAAATCCCAAGATTTTTATCTTTGAACATTGGCTCCATTTGCTCTTTGTCCTTTTTACCATTGTGCTGATCATGATCATGTTGGGCATAAGAGCCAAGACTTATTAAAGTCATTATGATTATCAGGGCTAGTTTTCTATTAATTAAGTTTTTCATTTTATAATAATTTATAGGTTAAACATTTGAATCGAGGCTATTATGACTATCAAAAGGGTTACAAAACCCCATACGATTCTTTTAGTCCAAATATTAAGTTTAGATGGAGTCTTTTCTTCTCCGGTGTTACAACAATCTTTCATAAGCTTGAATTTGATTTAGAAATCTGTGTAGAATCACTTCATCATACCTTCATACAAATCAATAGGAGGCAAATTGGTACTTTACGCTTATCGCACTAATTGATCAATAGCGAAAACGGTTAGTTGACAAAACCCATTTTTTAGAATAAAAGGAAATAAAATGATCTAAAGGAAGGCTCCTATAGGTATCAAATAATGAATGACTGAATAAAAATAAAGATATGGTCTTTAGGTGGAGGAGGCTCTACATATCGAAATAATTCACCTGTAGAGTTAATTACATAATTATCTGATGAGGCTATCCAAAAGTTGTTAGCAATTGTAAACTTAGCCAAATCAGGGATTCGGAGTTGTTTGGCTATAAGTTTTGCTTCATCAAAGAATGAGTCTATTATATCTGTGCAGCAATCATCATCTGAGGAATCTTCAGTTTGGTGATCATGGGTTTGAGTATCGTGAGAATGGTTATGCTCGCTATGATCGTGCTCAAGGACCTCAACTTCCTCATGGCTTAGGTTGAAATTGCAATAAAAATAATTACCATACATCACCGAAAATGATGCAAGCATTATGATAGAAATCAATAAGCGATATGTAAGCTTTTGAAATTGCACAACTGTTGCTTTCAACTACTACCTAAGTTATGTGTTTCATTTCAATTTTCAAATTTATTAACGCTACTAGTTTAATTTTATTTAAAATTATTCTAAATAACTTTGTTGTCATTCGTTTTCCCCGGTTCTTTGTCAGTCTTCTTAATCATGGTGAACCGACAAGATATATCGATATTACTGGCAGATTTTCAATTTCTGACGCGTAAAGCTATTTCTTCTTTAATTGAAGAAACACCTGGATTTAAGATTGTTAAAATAGTTGAAAGCCCTGAAAATGTGCTGCTCGAACTAAAGTCAGTAAGACCTAATCTACTAATATTAGAAATATCTAATAATCCAATTCAACTAGAAGAAATTGTGGGATTTCAAGGCCAAACGAACATGGAAATTTTGATTATCACCAATAATCAAAATCATCGCACTATTCAATTGTTACTTGAGGCAGGTATCAAAAGTATTTTAACCAAGAGTTGCAGTAAGGAGGAAATTATTAATGCCCTGAAGGCGATTTCAATAGGGCAGCGTTTTTATTGCAACAGCATCTTGAATATAGCAATGCAATCCCAGAATAAGTTAAAAAAATCAAATACTCCGGCTTCTCTTACACCACGAGAACTACAGATATTACAATTCATTGTTGATGGGAATACGACTGAAAAAATTGCGGACAAACTTCATATCAGCGTACACACGGTGAATGCTCATCGCAAAAATATCTTAAGAAAGCTCAACATTACCTCACCTATGCACCTAGTGGCTTATGCGGTGGAGTCTGGATTAGTATCTGTAAACTACAACAAGTGATAATCCTAACCTATAGCTAGAAGTAGTGATAGGAAAATTAGCCAGATCTAGCTATTGATTCATCAAAGCTCAATGCCCACCTTTGTGATACTATTTATAATTAATCTAAATAAACATAAAATTACTAATAATGAAAAAATTATTAATGCTAGCCTCAATTGGCATGATGCTATTTTCATGTTCTGAAGATGAAAATCCATCACCCAGAGTAAATGCTCCTGATACCTATACTTTTGAAAGAGATGGAAGCTCAACAGTTGCATTTAAAGGACAGACCAACCGTATAATGATGGCTGAAGAATTGGTTGATGGCATGCTGGATTTTTCCAAAACGAAAGAGCAACTTTTGGAGATGTATCGAAACGAGACGGCTTCTGGTGGAGATGCTTCCCCTTTTGACAATACCGATTTAAATGCTGCTGATCAGAGTATCAAGGGTAAAGTAGCGGCCTCAAATGATTACTTTTCTGCGAATACCACTGAATCGAGCCAGATAAAAGTTGATTTTGAAACCTGGATCAATGCCCAGGTAGACGAAGTATTCCCAAATCAAAATACTATTGCCGCCCCAGGGACAGCTGGACAGCTTGCCGATGGTAGTAAAACCCGATATGTAGATGCCAATGGATTGGTTTTAAACCAGATAGTGGCAAAATCGCTGATTGGTGCACTAATGGCTGACCAAATGCTCAATAACTATTTGAGTTCTGAGGTGCTCGATGCAGGCACAAAAAGAAATGATAATGATAATGGGGTATTGGAAGACGGTGAGAATTATACTACAATGGAGCACAATTGGGATGAAGCATACGGTTACATATATGGTACAGCCACCAATAAAGCCAATCCCAACCAAACTATTGGAGAAGACGACAGTTTTTTAAATGACTATACAGGAACAGTTAATAATGACAGTGATTTTACAGGAATAGCTGAAGGAATATTTAATGCTTTTACAGTTGGAAGGGCAGCCATTGTTGCCAAAGCTTATGATGTGAGAGACCAGCAGGCAGACATCATTCGGGAAAATATCTCTAAGGTCATTGCCATCCGAGCTATAAATTACCTCCAAACAGCCAAAGTTGCACTACCAGATGATCGCAGCAGGGAATCTGCTTATGGTGGAGCTTTCCAAAACCTTTCAGAAGCATATGGCTTTATTTATAGTTTAAGGTTTACCAGAATACCAGGTTCAGATCAACCTTACTTTACAAAAACCGAAGTAGAGAGCTTTCTTAGCCAGTTATTGGCAGATGGACCCAATGGCTTCTGGGATGTAAAGGAAACGACCCTTGACAGTATTTCTGAGGCAATAGCTGCAAAATTTGATTTTACAGTTGCTGAGGCAGGATCGTAAATTTAAAAATCGTTTAAATCATGATTATACATCATTTAAATATAAAAACCACCTCTATCATTTTGAGCATGGCCATGATAATTTTTATTGTGGCCTGCTCAACTGAAGACGAGCCAAAGGCAAATATCGATAATTTTAATCGTCAAGTCATGCTTGTTAATTGGGCAGACAACATTATCATACCTGCCTACGAAAATTATGTCGGTAAGCTTACCGACTTGACGAAGTCTAAAAAAGACTTTATTAGCAACAGATCTTTAAATAATCTGGAGGCTTTAAAAACAGCCTGGCTGGAGGCTTACATTGCCTGGCAGTCAGTATCAATGTTTGAAATTGGCAAAGCTGAAGAGTTATCACTTCGAAATTTTACAAACATTTACCCAGCCAGTAAGGATGGTATAGAAAATAACATTAATGCGGGCGATTATGACTTAAGTCTCCCTTCGTCCAGAGATCAACAGGGTTTTCCTGCATTGGATTATTTACTACACGGGTCCGCTGAAAATCCCACTCAGATAATTGCCCGATTTGATACAGAAGCGAAATTAAGGGACTATCTAAACGACCTTGTTTTTCGTTTAGAAAATCTATCGACTCTAGTGTTGCAAGATTGGAAAGGTGGGTACCGTGATGAATTTGTTAATAATGATGGCTCAACGGCTAGTAGCTCGGTAAATAAACTTGTTAATGACTATTTGTATTATTATGAACGAGCACTCAGAGCAGGAAAAATTGGTATTCCTGCCGGTGTTTTTTCTAATACGCCTTTGAGTGACCGGGTAGAAGCTTTTTACAGAAGAGATGTCTCCAAAACACTTTTCATGGCGTCTTTAAATGCAACAATTGGTTTTTTCAACGGGCAATACAATAATGGAAACGGGCAGGGTGAAAGTCTTAAAAGTTACCTTGATTTTCTTAATTCAATAACAGATGGTAGTAATCTCTCAAGTCTTATCAACGATCAATTTGCCAAATCCAAAGCTGAAGCTAAAAATCTGGGTGAAAACTTTTATACTGAAGTAGAGAATAATAATGCACAAATGCTTCAAACTTATGATGAACTCCAGGCTAACACCATTCTCTTAAAAGTAGATATGTTTCAGGCCTTAAATATAATAGTTGACTATGTTGATGCGGACGGTGATTGAATTTTTGCTCTAAACTCACAAAAATCAAGGCTGTTACTAGCGCAGCAGTCTTGATTTTTTAAAGAAATTTATTCTCAATTTGTCCACTCTTGATCTTAAAGGGTTAAGTTTCAAATGAGCAAAGCTTTATAACTATTGCTACTAATTTAAACCGATAAAAAACTATAAAGCACGTAAGTAAATCTCTGATTTTCCAAATATTCTCCATCCATGGTATCCGGTGATTTTTAATGAATCTTTTCCATCTACAACCACAAAGCATTCCACACTATGATCCATGTCTGGTAACTGAATCTTTCCGTCTTTCCATTCGTTTGCTTTTCGATCATAAACCAAATCCCAAAGAATGAGTTTACTCACTTCTGTTGGATTATTTGAACGTATTATATGGCCTTGATACTTATTTCCTTCTTTATATATACGAACCGTTCTCGAACCAGAGGAAGACACCCAGTCTCCTAGTATGAAATCTGAATTCACCTGTAGGTCTCCAGATAAAGGAAAATAAGATTGAACAAATATCAATATGTAGACTAAACCAGGTTTCATTTTTTGAAGGGATGTATCATTTGAGTTATGTAGGTCTTAGGAAAATTGGGCTCCTCTTTTATTCCAATCTCTCCGATACCTTCGGTGCGGTAGATTTTAGGATCATCATAATTGGTTTTGAATAGGTAGTCCCAAACCGTCAGCCAAGCTCCGTAATTTACCTGTGCATCTTTGTAGTCCGCCCGATGGTGCCATCGATGCAGTTCAGCTACACAGAAGAACTTCTTTAAAATACCTGCCTTGTAGTCCAGGTTGGTATGCTGCATCATCATGTTTATAGCCAAAAGAGCTAGTGCCGCAACGACAACTGGCTGGGGTACACCAATGAATAAACATATCAGGATGCCTGGCCCTCCCTCCAGAATTTGGTGAAGTGCGTGGCGCTTCTCGCCATTTAGAAAGTATAACCGTTCTGAGCTGTGATGTATGGCGTGGAGCTTCCATAGCCATAGATACCTATGACTTTGCCAGTGTACAAAAAAGAGAAAGAAGTCTATTATAACCAATGCTAAGATCACTTGCACCCAAAACGGAAGGCTTGTAGGAAACCAATCAAAAAATGCTATATAAGTGGAAAGCCAGATAAAGCTAAACTGTGCAGAAACTTTGATAAGGTAATTGATAATGTAGTAGATGAAATCAAGGTTCCAGTCGGCACCCTTGAGCCATTGCATTTCAAATGGCATTACTTTTTCCAAGAGAAATGCTATCAGTCCGTAGATGGCAATAAATGGTACAGTAGCGAGGTATTGGTTGATACCGGTTTGCATAGCCCAAAGGATAAGCACCCAAGCTGATCCTATAAACATCGGATAAAAACTGTATTGAAAGATTTTTTTCATTTCTGCATATTAATGAACATTTCAAATGTCCAAAATGCGGACAAGGATTGCTTGTATAAACTTGCTAACCTTTCAATACGCTGGATGGAGGTACGCCAAACATCGCCACAAAAGTCCTTGTAAAGTGTGACAAGTCCGCAAATCCACCATCATAGCATGCTGATGTAAAAGAACTGCCTAGAAGGATGGACTCTACGGTGGCCTGAAGTCGTGTCCATAGAACAAATCTCCTAAAAGGGATGCCTACCTGTTCTTTGAATAAATGTGCGTATCTGCTTCCGGATAAATGCACCCTTGAGGCTACATCTTCTAATCTAAGTTCTGTACTTAAGGACCTTCTGATATAATCAAGACTTGTGACTATTCTATTGTCAACATAGCTCTCATGTGAAGTATTATTTGTCAAATGAGTAACCAGCAGATTTACTAACTCCAAAATGTCAATATATTCTCCATTAAGCCATTGGCTAAATCTGTCCTTTAACTCTTGTTGAAGCAAAGTTTCTATATCAACAATTTCATTTTGTAAGTTGAACGATTTACATAGTTGTTGACCCAGATTGTGGAATGGATCCAAGTAGATGAATACAGGTATGACCCGAGCGTCATTGATAAATTGGTGTTTGATGTTCTGAGGAATGAGTGCGGTAGAATACTCTTTTTGTTGATTTTTTGAATCAGCGAGAGTGAATCTTCCCGTCAATCCAAAGATGATCTCGGTAGCATGGTGGTTGTGAGGCTTTGTTTCTGCTACCTGTCCAGCATATACTCCAATGCCATTCTGAAAGAATACACGAAATGATTTCATATTTTGATCAATTTAGCACTGTAAAAAGAAATTATTTTTAAACCCATCTTCCCACTTTCCTCTCATATGCCAGATAATCCTCTCCAAAAACACTCTCGAGTACCTTTTCCTCCAGTCCGACTCTCGCAAATACGATAAAGGCTCCAAGTAATAATATAATACCTGAATAGATGCTGGGAATACAGAGAAAAAAGCCTGTCAGCGTGATTAACTGCCCCAGATGTAGCGGGTTTCTTGTTTTAGAATAGATGCCTTTTGTAAGCAACAGCCAACCTACTCGTTCATTTCCTCTGGCCAGTCGTTGTTGGTTTTTGGCCGAAAATACAATCAGGAAAGCAACGGTCATAATTCCAATAGCTACCCAACTTAACGTATGGGTTTTTAAAGCTTCAAATGGCACAACATATTGATGATAAATCTCAGGAAACAGCGAGAAAATTGTAGTTAGAGCAATCACCAAAAGCCATATCAGGTTATTTAGCAAAGTGATTGTATTGAGCTTTAGTGATTTATTTTTTCGTTTTGGTGCATACACTAGGAATGTAAGCAGAAAATAGAGTAAAAAGAAAACGGGTAAAAATATCCTTAAATGTATCATAGGTTTTCAATTTTGGGTCTGGTAAATAATAAAGTGGTGATTCCACCCAATGCAGCAACCAGGGACGCTATTAATATACTGATCTTGGAGACCTTCACCAACTCAGGGTCTGTAAACGCCAGATTCGTAATAAAAAGTGACATGGTAAAACCTATACCAGCTATCATGCCTATGCCGATAATGTGCTTCCAGCGCAGAGAGGCATGAAGTTCTGAGAGGCCGAGCTTTTCACCAATAAAAGCAAAAAGACTGATCCCGAGTACTTTTCCTACTGCCAAACCTAGCAATATACCCAGCCCAAGAGAACCCGAAAGCACTTCCAAAAGACTGACATCCAGTTTTACGCCTGCATTGGCAATGGCAAAGATGGGAATGATAAAAAAGGCGTTAAAATCAATCAATGCATTTTCTAGCTTCAACAAAGGAGGCCTTGAGTTTTCAGTATCTGTTTTTATGTCCTTTAGTATTTTTCTTTGACGAATATCCTGCATGGGGTCGCGGTTTTCAATGTCCGCTTTTTCAAGTGCAGCCACATTGTTAGCAGTACGCTCTTTCAGGATTTTGCTGTCCAGTTTGGGTTTTATTGGAATGGTGATGGCGAAGAGCACCCCGGCAATTGTAGGATGCACTCCGGAGTTGAGAAAGCAATACCACAAAACCACACCTCCCAAAATATACCAGAACAGACTTTTTACACCAAAATGGTTGCACAGCATTAATAACACAAATAGACCGCCACCAGCGCCAAGGAATAACCAACTCAGTTCATTGCTGTAAAACAGGGCTATAACCAATATAGCCCCCAAGTCATCTGCTATAGCAAGAGCGACTAAAAAGACTTTTAGTTGTGCAGGCACCCGCCTGCCCAGTAAACCTATAATGCCCAGCGAATAGGCAATGTCAGTAGCCATAGGTATTCCCCACCCACTTATATTTTCAGTGCCAGAATTTAGAGCGACAAAGATCAAAGCAGGTACAACCATACCACCCAAAGCACCTAAAAGAGGCATAGACGCTTTTTTGAGGGAAGACAATTCACCCACCATAATTTCCCGCTTCAGCTCCATGCCGGCTACTAAAAAGAATATGGCCATCAGCCCGTCATTGATCCATTCTTCAATGGTCAACCCGAAACTGAAATGATCTGAAAGCTCAAAAAGAAATTCGTCAGTGAGGTAGTGATGATATGCATCGGCCCATTGGGAATTGCCCAAAACCAAAGCGAAAATAGTAGCTGCAATTAAAAGCAAACCACCCGAGGTTTCTCTATCCAGAAACTTGCGGGCAGTCTCTCTGATGTATGCTAACCCGGTATTATTCCTATCTACTGATTGATCCATTCCTTTGCCTCTTCTTTTTGTTCGCTATCAAAGTACCGGACATCAGCATTGGTAAATGGCTTCATAAATTGGGTGATCCATTCCTGCCATTTTTTGTCGCCCACCATGGCAATCTTTTCATAATCGTCAGCATGAGACATATCGATTTTTAAATCTTTCCAGAAGGCATTGAATTTCCATCCGGAAAAATTTTCCATCTCAAAGTACCACCGTACTTTCTGCCCACGGTTAACGATGTTATGAATCAGCGGGTGAATTTTTTGAATATCAGCTTCAGTCAGGTTTTCCTGAGCTTTCGTAGCTATTACATTGTTTTTGGTAAATTCTAATATTGTTAGCATTACTTCCTTTTATTAAGTTGGTTCAACATGAATGTGCACATCCAATATTTGAGGCATACTTTCTACCAATTGATCTTTTACTTTATGTGCAATTTTATGGCCATCTTCAACTGTTATCCCTCCATTTACCCAAATATGAAGATCGACATGGTATGCTGTTCCCATTTTTCTTGTATGACATTTTTCTACCTTTTCTACTCCTAAAACCTGCTCGGCTATAACAATAATTTTTTGTTGAAACTTCGGTTCAAGTTCTTCATCAAGCAATTCTCCAATTGCAGGCCTGCCAATACCATATGCATTATAAACGATAAATGCAGCTGCTATTAGTGCTGCATAGTCATCTGCCACTTCATAGCCTTTGCCACCCCAAAGTGCTATGGATATACCAATAAAGGCGGCAATTGAGGTAATAGCATCACTACGGTGGTGAAAGGCATCGGCCTTTACCGCTCCGCTTTTGATCTCTTCTCCCGTTTTCAGTACAAAGCGATACAAGAGTTCCTTGGTTATGACCACTGCAACTAATATAATGAGTGTAAAGGGAGCAGGTGTTTTATGTGGGTTCTGTATGTGGGATATGCTGTCTTTGGTAATGATAAAAGCTGCTGCCACAAGTGCCAAAGCTATACCCAAGGCCACAAGTGCTTCCGCCTTTCCATGACCATAGGGATGGTTTTTGTCCGGAGGCCTGATAGACCATCGCAATCCTAACCATAACATGCCTGATGTAAATACATCTGTACCTGATTCAATGGCATCAGCAATTAGCGCATAGGAATGACCGAAGATTCCTCCCAAGGCTTTTATGATAGCCAGTAATGCACTCACAACAATTCCAATCAGGGTTGTTTTTAGCCCCTTTTCAGAAATAGCATTAGGGTTTCTCTTATTTTTCAATTATTGTTCAAATTTATTGTCAACTTCATCAGTGCATTGTTCTTACTTGTTATAAGCCAATAATCTCAATGCATTAAAGACTACCACCAAGGTTGAACCTTCATGTATTAAAACAGCAGGCCCGATGGTTGCAATACCGGAGATAGTAAGGGGAATTAAAATACCCACAATTCCCAGACTAACCCAGAGATTTTGCTTGATAATGCCTTTGGCCTTTCTACTTAAACCAATAGCAAAAGGCAAGGTTTCCAGCTTATCGGCCATCAGGGCAATATCGGCTGTTTCCAGAGCTACATCGCTTCCCGCTGCTCCCATGGCTATGCCCACCGTACTGTTGGCCATGGCCGGAGCATCATTTACGCCATCACCCACCATGGCTACTTTAGATTCCTTTTCCTTAAGTTTTTTAATGGCTTCTACTTTTTCTTCCGGCAGCAGGCTGCCCCAGGCATCTGTAAGGCCAATTTCTTTAGCTACCGCATCGGCCACTTTTTGGTTGTCCCCGGTCAGCATAATCATGCGTTTGATGCCGATCTTTTTCAGTTGCTCTAAGGTATTTTTCGCTTCTTCTCTTGGCGTATCCATCAAGGCGATGATCCCTATATAATTGTCATTCTGTCGGATGAGCATGGTGGTATTGCCAGCAGATTCCAAGGACTTTACTTTTTCTTCTATTTCCTCTGATGGCTTCTTGTCATCCAGCGACTCAAAGAGGTCCAGATTGCCAATGTAGACTTTGTCACTTTCCAATGTGGCTTTAATCCCTTTCCCAAGCACTGCCTCCAGGTCTTTCGCCTCTGGTATATCAGCACGCTTCAGTCGCTCCTTCCCGTCACGCACAACGGCCTTTGCCAGTGGGTGATCACTAAGACCCTCTACTGCCACTGCTATTTTCAACAGTTCCTCCTCTTTCACATCACCCAGGGCTACCACCTCCGTTAACTTAGGCTTACCTTCTGTTAGTGTGCCCGTTTTATCAAAAGCCAGGGCAGTAAGTACGCCTAAATCTTCCAATGGACGGCCACCTTTGATAAGTACCCCACTTTTGGCGGCCCGGGCTACTCCACTGAGCACAGCACTCGGGGTGGCGATGGCCAAAGCGCAAGGGCTCGCAGCTACCAGTACAGCCATAGCGCGGTAGAAGCTTTCGCTAAAAGTTTCGTCAATAACTAAAAAAGCGAAATTGAGCAACACCACCAATACCAATACAGCAGGCACAAAATACTTCTCAAATTTGTCGGTGAGTCGCTGGGTTGGCGATTTCTGGGTCTGAGCTTCATTCACCAGTTTTACCAAACGAGAGAGTGTAGAGTCCTTTGCTACTTTTATCACTTTAATTTCCAATGTATTGTTGCCATTGATCGTACCTGAAAAAGCGCGGTTCTCGTCTTTGATGTCTTTTTCCTGTGACCAGTCTTTATCGGGATCATCCACAGGTTCTTTATCTACGGGTACACTTTCCCCGGTAATAGGTGCTTGATTTACGCTACTCCGACCATCTACTACCACACCATCAGCAGAAATTTTACTGTTGGGTTTCACTACGATGATGTCTCCAATGCTCAGTTCTTCAATACCTACCTCTTCTGTTTTTCCATTTCTCTTGAGCAAGGCCGTTTTAGGAGCCAGTTCTGCCAAAGCTGCAATAGATTTACGGGCCTTGTTCATGGCATAATGCTCCAGGGCATGGCCCATGCTAAATAGAAACAATAGTAAAGCACCTTCTGCCCATTCACCCAGAATAGCCGCACCGATGGCTGCTACCAGCATTAGGAAATCTATCTCAAAACCGCCTTTGGCAACTGTTTGAATGGCTTCTTTAGCCGTAAAAAAGCCTCCAAAGAAATACGCTGCGATGTAGAGCGCCAAGCTTACCCATGAAGGTATAGCTTCAACAAAGGACAGCCCAAAACCAATGCCGAGCAATGCCCCGCAGATGATGGAAAAGATCAACTCTGTATTTTTCCCGAAAATACCACCGTGTGAGTGGTCCTGATCTTCACCTTCCTCATGTGAATGCTTATCCTCTTTTTCTTGGGTTTCCTGTTGTTCAGATTTCTTGGCTTGCTGAAGAAATCGCTCAGCACTTACCTGGGTATCTGGCATATCAAGGCCCTCTTTTCTTAGGGCTTTTAGAATTTCCGCTTCATCCATTTTGGTGGAATCAAATTCCAAACGCACCATGCCGGAACCCGAGACAGAAGCTTCCAGAATGCCTGCTTTGTTTCTAAGGTTTCGCTCTATGTTTCGAGCATGGCGTGTATGTCTGATACCTTCCACTTCAATAAGTTTATGGCCAAACTTTTCGGTGATCTCAGCACCGGTTTTTTCTGCCATTTTTTGAATCCGGTCGATAGAAATCAACTCCGGATCATAATGGAAGCAGAGTTGTGGTACACCGTTATCGGTTTCATCTGCCACATGTACTTTTTCAAGGCCATCTTTGTCCTGAAGCTTTTGGATCAGCTTATTAACACATTGGTCTTTTTCATCAGGCACTTCGGGCAAGATGAGTGGTATTTTTATCTGTAATTTTTTCATGACTATTATTTGGAGCAATTATCACAAACACCTTTTACCACCAGGTTGGCCTCTTCTGGAACATACTTTGGAGGCAACTCCACTTCAGGAATTTTGTAGCTGGTAAGGCATTTGGTTTGTTCGCATACTCTGCAATGAAAGTGGAGGTGTAAGTCTCTCTCTATCTCACATTTGCATCCTTCTTCACATAATGCATATTTTGGAATACCTGTACCGTCATCAATGCTATGTACTAACCCATTATCTTCAAAAGCCTTTAAAGTTCTGTAAATAGTTGTCCTATCAGATTTTACAAAATCTCTATATAAATCTGTAAGGCTTATTGCAATCTCTCGCTCTAGCAGATACTCCAGCACCAGCAGCCGCATGGTTGTTGGTTTTATCTTATGCTTTACAAGAGTTTCTTCAAGTTCCTTGATCATCTCAATTAATATTTAAGTTATTTTTTTAATAGACTTCCCTGTTTTAATCCGATAAGCATCATCTATTTCTGAAACGTAAATAATGCCATCGCCCGGTTCAGGTGTTTGAGCCTTGCTACAGATCAGTTGAATGGCGTTTTCAGTTTCTTCATTTTGACAAACCAGTTCCAACTTAACCACCGGACTATCGGTAAAATGAAAATCTAACGAAGGAGAAGCGTCTTTTTGCCGGTGCGCCCCGGTGCCTTCTCCTTTAGAAAGTGTTACACTTTCAAAACCTGCGTCACGCAGGGATTCAACCACTATTTGTACTTTTTTCGGTTTGATATATGCTTTTACTTCTTTCATAATTTAATCATTTTGAGGTGAATCATAATTCTTGTCCAGCGTCCAATTAATGACCGTGTTCAGTAGCGCCTTTCTTCATTTCAGAAATCAGGTCATAGGCACTGTTCCATGCTACCTGGGTACCCTTTGGAAGAGGCGCCAATAATTTTATTTCTGTCCATCCATCTTCGGTAACGCCTGTTCTCACTTCAACGGCTTTAAATGCCCATTCCGTTTCACCATCTTTTTCATGAGCTTTGGCCATAAAAATATAAGGCTTGCCTTCTTCTTCTATTATGGCCGCTTCAGGTAAAGCTTTTACTTCATTATTACCAATTTTAATTTTACCATTGATATACATTCCAGGAATAAGGAAATCTTCCTTATTATTGATTTCTGCATGTACATGTACTGCTTTAGGATTTTGCTCAAACTTTTTTCCAACCGAATAAATTTTGGCAGTTAGTGTATTTCCAGGCGCTGACTCAACCGTAAAGGTTACCTGCTGTCCTTTTTTTACTTTATAGACATCCTTTTCAAACACCATCATGTCAGCATGAATGTGGTCGGTATTGACAATCATGAACATTACTGTTTGTGGTTCAACAAATTGTCCGATTTGAACTTTAACCTTTTCAATATAACCGTTGATTGGGCTTACGACAGGTATGTATTGATATATTTCACCGTTTCTTACTTTATTAGGATCAAGGCTCAGTTGTCTCAATTGCACTTCATAACCTTTTACTTCTCCATTCATTGACTGGTAATCTGCCATTGTTTCCTGGTAATCTTTACCCGAACCAACTTCCTCCTCATATAAGCGTTTTTGACGTAGCATTTCCTTTTCAAGGAATTGTAATCGATTATACGATTTTACATAGTTGGTTTGCAACTGTGTAAAATTGAGGTGGGAGAGATATGCTAATACCTGTCCTTTTCTAACCTGATCTCCCTCAATAACTTTGATAGAAGTAATATTAGCTCCAAGAATAGCAGTTACTGTTGCTTCATGCTGTGGAGGTACTTCTAGCTGGCCATTGGCTTCTACCACACCTGATAGTGAGCGAGTTGGTAATGTATCCACTTTAATTCCCAAGCTTTCAAATTTGAGATTGGAGAGGTGGAGTTTGCTCATTTCCTCTTCTTTTTCAGTAGTGGCCTCATTATGTTCATCAGGTAAAGGTTCTTCCAGGTTAGTGGCTGAATTGCTTCCGCAACTCGTAAATACTGATACCAATAGTACCAGTGCTATTATATATGTGATTTGCTTTTTCATTGTGCTTATATATTTAATTTTATGATCCATTATTAATTTGATGTCTTTAAGTAGTATTCCAATTGATAGCGGCTATCCAGGTAGTAGCCGAAGGCATTCCAGGAATCAACTTCTATGCGTATAGCATCTCGTATGTTTTGTAGAAAGGTTACATAATCAATAGCTCCTTCCCGATATGCCAAAATGGCTCCGTTTCGTTGCTCCTGAGCCAGCGGAAGTGCCTTATCCCGGTAGTAGTTCCATGAATAAAGCCACTTCAGATACTGCTCTTTGATCTCTTGATATGCTGCATTTAATTCCAATTGGTTTTGTCGCAACTTTTGACTAGCAATATCCCGTTGGATTTTGGCGGATTGAGTGCGACCAAGTTCTGGCCCGAAAAATAACGGGATTTTTATACCCACTTGGTATTGGTAAAATCCTGACTGCCCGGCAATCTGTTGTCTTCCATACTGACCTTGCAACTGGGGCAAAAACTGTGAAAGCCTCTCTTTAATGGTAGCATCCGCTACATCTACCCGCTGTTTTGAAAGGCTAAGTAATGGATGACTCGAAAGTGAATCTGCCACATAGTTAAGGGGATTATCCAGTTGACTTGCCGGGATATTAGGTACCGTGAATAGTGTGTCGTTTGCAAACCAAAGGTTGAGACGCTGCAAAGCACTTAAATAACCTCGGTATGCCTGTTCCTTCTGAATCAGTACTTGATTGGCCTGATTGGAAGTAGCGAGATATTCCAACTTAGAGGTGGCTTCCGTTTCTAACCTGATTCTTGCTGCTCTTTCAATATCTGTAAATACAGAATCCAACTGCACATAGACCAGGTAGTTATTTTTGGTTGCATAAACCCTAGCCCAGGCTTGGCTTACTTCTCTTTCCAGGCCTATCACGGAGAGGTTAAGGGCTAATTCAGCCAATGCCACCCGTTCTTTTTGCAATTTCAAACGGGGTGCTATTCCAAAAACATCAATATTCTGTTGTTGTATGCCTATCTGGGTATAGACTCCATCCGAACCATTACCCACTTCCTCCTTTCCTGTAAATACCTGGGTATTGCCAAAATCCCATGCTGTTTTCTTTAAGGCCTGTTGGCTTTCAATTTCCAGTCTGGCAGATTGAATTTTTGGATAACTTTCTACTGCTCGTTTTCTTGCCTGTTCTAATGTGATTGTTGGCAAACTGTCTTGTGCTAGTTGTTGGTTTTGGGCATTCGCCAAGGCAGGCAGCCCGAATAGACCTCCACAAACTAGCAGTACAATAATCACGTTGGCATTTGGCCCTTTCAGGCTTTTTCTTTTGTCATTTCTGCTTTCCACAAAAGTGTAAAGTACTGGTAGTACTACCAATGTGAGCAGTGTAGCTGTGAGCATTCCACCAATCACTACCGTAGCTAAGGGACGTTGTACCTCCGCTCCGGCAGACCCTGAGAATGCCATGGGTAAGAACCCAAATATATCAGTGGTTGCAGTAAGCATAATAGGTCTAATACGTTCTTTTGTACCTGTTAAAATTCTCTCTCTAATACTGGTCACGCCTTCATCCTTCAGGGAATTGAATCGGTTGATTAAGACCAGACCGTTCAACACAGCTACCCCGAAAAGCACTATAAAACCAACTCCTGCTGAAATACTAAATGGCATATCTCTTAGCCATAAGGCCAATACACCACCAATGGCAGCCAAGGGAATGGCTATGTAAATCATAATCGATTGTGAGAAAGACTTTAGTGCGAAATAAAGCAATACAAATATTAAAAATAGGGCTATGGGAACCACAATGCTTAATCTGCTCTTCGCTCGTTCAAGGTTTTCAAACTCACCTCCGTATGTGATATAATACCCTGGAGGTAGTTCTAATTGTGCATCTAGTTTTGCCTGAATATCATTTACAACTGACTCCACATCGCGACCTCTGGTATTGACTCCCACATAAGTACGTCTATAGGTGTTATCGCGGGATATTTGCATGGGGCCCGGCACATAGCTGATATCTGCCACTTCTTTTATCGGAACTTGAGTGCCATCGGGTAGATCAATATAAAGTGTACGCAAGTCGTCAATGCTCTGTCTGTGTTTTTCATCAAAGCGAATGACCAGATCAAACCTTTTTTCTCCCTCAAAGATTACTCCTGCAACACCACCGGCAAAAGCTGAACTTACATACTCATTGAGCTTTTGAATATCCAGGCCGTACTGTGCAATTTTATCCCGGTTGTAACGAACGGTCATTTGGGGGAGTCCTGATGTTCGTTCAGGGTTTACATCACCGGCCCCGGGCACGGTAGAAATGATATCGGCCATTTCCTGCACTTTTGCAGAAAGCACTGCCAGATCCTCACCATAGAGTTTTACGGCAATATCCTCACGAACTCCCTCTAACAACTCATTAAAACGTAACTCTACCGGCTGGGTAAATACGAGGTTTACACCTGTTAGATGTGTCTCAAGCTTATTTTTGATTTGCTCAATTAGCTCATCTTTAGTCTCTGCCGACACCCATTTATCTTTATCTTTTTCTAATATGAGGTACATATCCGCTATATCCATCGGCATAGGGTCAGTAGGTATATCAGCCACTCCGATACGAGCGGTTACAGTTTCTATTTCTGGAAAATTTTCCAGTAAAAGGTTTTCAATCCTGTAAGACACCTCTTTTGATTCGCTTAGTGAACTCCCAGGCCTTATGAGTGCCTGCATGGCTATATCGCCTTCATCAAGCTGTGGAACGAACTCACCTCCCATACGTGAGAAAGTGAATCCTGCTGCTCCCAGCAGTACAATAGCTACGATAATCACGATAGCTTTAAATCGGAGGGCACTTTTTAGCAAGGGCAGGTAGGCTTTATGAATACCCCCGATGATTTTGTCGCTTACCCTTTCCAGCCAGCGTTCAAACCGGCCAAACCAGTTCTTTTTATTTTGAATGGGCTTCATGAATAAAGCCGACATCATTGGTACATAGGTCAGGCACAGGATAATGGCACCAATCATGGCAAACCCAAAGGTGTAGGCCATGGGTTGGAACATTTTACCTTCTACCCCGGTAAGGAATAATATTGGTGCAAACACAATAAGAATGATGATTTGACCGAAAAAGGCTGAACTCATCATGGTACTTCCTGCATCGTAAGCCACTTCATCCATCACTCCCTGACTGAACTTAATTTTTCCTGAGCGTATGCGCTTTTGGATTTCGTATACTGTGCCTTCGATGATGATCACGGCTCCGTCAATAATTATCCCAAAATCAATGGCCCCCAAACTCATCAGGTTGGCCCATACATTAAATTGCTTCATCAGGATGAATGCAAATAACAAAGAAAGTGGAATGGTAGTGGCGGTGATAATACCCCCTCTTACACTACCTAATAAAATAACCAGAGCGAAAATCACAATTAAAGCTCCTTCCATTAGGTTGGTTTTTACGGTATTGGTTGTTCTGGAAATCAGGTCACTTCGATCTATGATTGTATTAATGACCAATCCTTCGGGGAGTGATTTTTCTACCTCGACCATGCGCTCTTTCACATTTTGGATGACTGCATTCGGGTTAGAGCCTTTCAGCATCATTATTATACCTCCAACAGCTTCCTTTCCATCCTGTGTGAAAGCTCCGTAACGTACCTGACTCCCAAAATGAACTTTAGAGGCAACATCACCTACCGTTACCGGGATTCCGTTTTCTGTTTTTATTACGATTTTTCTGATATCATCCAGGGATCGCACCAAGCCTTCTCCACGGATGAAATTGGACATTCTGTTCTTCTCAATGTAAGCCCCACCCGTATTGACATTGTTTCTCGCTAATGCTTCATAAACCTGTGAGATACTTACATTCTGTGCATTGAGTTTTTCCGGGTTGATGGCCACTTCATATTGCTTGATATAGCCACCGAAAGAATTCACTTCAACCACGCCATCCAGCAAAGTCAGTTGCCTTTTCACTATCCAATCCTGAACAGTCCGCAACTCCATAGGAGAATACAGCGAGTCATAACCCTTTTGTGGTTGAATGGTGTATTCATAGATTTGGCCTAAACCTGTAGAAATAGGCCCCATTGATGGGCTTCCGAATTTCTCTGGAATGGTTTCTTTTAATTCGTTCAGTTTTTCCTGTACTAGTTGCCGGGGTAGATAGGTACCCATATCGTCTTCAAAAACAATGGTGACTACCGATAGTCCAAACCGTGAAATAGACCGAATTTCATCTACACCAGGCAGGTTGCCCATAGCAAGCTCCACCGGATAGGTGACAAACTGCTCTATATCCTCGGTGGCCAGGTTAGGCGAGACAGTAATCACTTGCACCTGGTTATTTGTGATATCAGGTACTGAGCCTAAATTGACCGTGGACATGGAGTATAAACCAACTCCGATGAGCGCCAGCGTCAGAAGTCCAACGATGAACTTATTCTTTATGGAAAAAGAAATGATTTTATTGATCATATTGCATGTATTATTTTGCGTGTACTGAGAAGAAGTGATGAAAACGTGCCACAATCCCCGCCAAGAGAATCAGGCACACTAGCACAATAAAAAACCACTTTAGAATCTGTTTGGCAGTGATTTTCTTTCTTCTCTTTTTCCTATTTCTTGTTTTGTATTTGTTCAATTCTTCAATTGACATTGAAAAAGTTAAAAGAGTGCTCATGCTTTTTGCAAGGCATAGCATAATGGGGAGAACCAGTTGTTTAGTCCTTATGTATCAGAAAGGGATAAGAATAAAGAATATGCAGTTGTCCCCTAAAAGAGAGAATTTAGGCTTTTGGAGGTATTAGGAAATCGAAAATGTCAATACCTATAAGGTTTTGAGCATAAACGGAGTACATACCAGGGATTTTATCTGGTTGAGCAATGGAAGCGTGCGAGGCAAAATAAATATGAATGTGGCAGCAATGGCAGACACATATTGGAGAGCAATCATCGGCCCCATTTACAGGGCTGTGCGTGTGTGTAGGCATGTTTTCAGCTACAACGGTTATTTGACTTTCTACGTGGTCCTTCTCCACAGTATCTGCACAGGCTATTCCTGAGAGTACCATGAAGTAAAAGCTTAATATGTAGCACGCGATTTTCATTGATACAAATATACGTAATTAAGCCATGCAAGGGTATTGCAAAGTTCAAGAACAGTTGGCACATGTGCCTTTGAGCACCATACTTGCATTAGCTGACTCAAAGCCTATAGGGATTTGTATTCGTGGTATTTTAGTTTGTGTTAAACAATAAGTCTCCTCACATTTCATGCAATGAAAGTGAATGTGTTGATCCTGAAGTTTACAACCGCATCCTACTGCGCAAAGGCCGTATTTTACAGAACCCGAGCCATCATCAATACTGTGAATCAAATATTTATTTTCAAATGTCTTCAGTGTTCTGTACAATGTTGCTCGATCAGCTTGTTCAATATTTTCAACCAGGTCACTAAGACTAAGTGCTGTTTCTGATTCAATCAATTTTCTAAGCACCAATAGGCGTATTGTCGTTGGTTTGATATTGTTATTTTTTAACGTCTGTTCAAGCACATTTAAAAATATGAAGAAATGCCAAACTGGATTCCTGATATTTTGGCTGGAGGATTGCCCAATAGGTCTGTTTGTTGCATGATACGGTAATTTAGCCTGATTACCGTCTGGGCAGTTGGACGGAAGCTTATTGCTGGCACAATTGCCCATATCTCATCTCCGATGTCTTCTCCTGTTTCGCGGAACGTTCCATTGTTCCAATCAACATATTCTAAGCGCACTGCCAGATTGAAGGTTGCTTGATTAAAGCCGAAAAAATCACCTGTCAATACAGGCTGAACGAAGTCAATAAAACCACCTTTTTGCTGGTCACCAAATTGTTGAGAAAAGCTCGTTGGTACATCAACATTTACCCAAACCCATTCACCAACTATAAATGTATTGAGTTTAGGTAGTGTAGTGTTAAAATCAACTGCATAGACGTCCAGCCTTCTCTTGTTATCGAGTATCAATCCGTCTTCTTCATAGGTATTGTAGATGCCACCCATGTATGATAACCCAACTTCGCCAACCGTGTTATGTCTGAAGGCAATTTTTCCCGTGAGCAGCGGCTCACCGTTTGATGACTCCTCAAATCGCTCCTTGTTTGCTTTAGATGCAGGTAAAAATGTACGATTCTCACCGTTGTTTATTATGGCATCATTAAACCCATTAGTCAGATACGCTTCATATCCGAATGCCCAATCATTAACATAGTACTTGCCAAACAAACCAAAACCTACGTTGCTCCAGGTTGCAGGAAGCATTTCGGTAGCCGCGATTGGACGGTCTATAAACTCCCATTTGGGCCCATCATGATTTTGATTAAATGCTCCGATAGGATTCATGACTATACCCCCTCGCAGGTTAACTAAGGGATGGAAATTGACATCCAGGGCAGCAAATTCTATAGCTACCTCTTCTCCGCCTTCTTCAAATTCGATTTCAGAAAGAAACTTAATTTTCCTATGTATAGATGATGCAACAAATAATGTCATCCGAGGTACACGGAAACTATGCCCGTCCGTAACGCCATCTTCACCAATGTAACCATAATCAGCTTCTATGTATCCACCTACTGATACTGGTAATTTGCCGACTTGTAAAAATGGGCGATTATAAACAGCATCCATATTAAGCAGGTTTTTAGCGGTATCAACCGGTATGCGCTTCAATAGTGTACTGTCGATTTGACCGTACGTATCTATCGAGAATACAACACCTATTGTCAGTAGTAGTATCCAACCAAATTTTCTCATGATAAATCGATTTTTAATGTTTTAATTTCTTTTGTAATTGGCAAGCTTCTAAGCGATGTATCAGCTGGCCCATTTTGCACACTTCCGTCATTAGTAAACTCGCTTCCATGAGCTGGGCATTGCAACCGATCTCCAAAAACCTGAAGTTCTGTGCCCTGATGCGTACATTTCATAAGTAAGGCTTTGTAATCATTTGATCCGAAGCGAAAGACAGCTATTGGATATAGTAACGCATCATTTTGAACAACAACATGGTTCAAATAAGTATTATCCTCATTTAAAAAGATGTCTTCTGGTATTTTTAGGAAGGAATCTTCAATTGTTCCTGAAACATATCGCGTACCTGTACAGCCTTGAAGTAATAAGCTAGAAGTTAGAACACCGAGACATCCCATTCCACAATTTCTTATAAAATTTCGTCTTTCCATGGCTACAGGGATTCAAGAAAGGTGATAATCGCCTCCTTATCACTTTCAGTAAGTGAAATAAATAGATTTTTGCTGTTCTCGGCCTCGCCACCATGTAAAATTATGGCCTCTTTAATACTTCTTGCCCGTCCGTCATGCATAAGGAAATAAGATCCTCCCTGTGAGTTGGGAGCGAGGCCCAATCCCCATAGAGGAGGGGTACGCCATTCATAGGTTTCAGCTGAACCTTCAGTAGCACCGTCATCCAATCCCGAACCCATGTCGTGTAATAACAGGTCTGTATAGGGATAGAAGGTTTTATTTGACAATGCGTCAATGTCTGACTCTGGAGTCGTCCATTCTGGTATATGGCACGAAGTACATTGAATGTCCGAAAATAGTTGTTTTCCTCGCAATGTCCGAGATTCTTTTTCTGACCGAGGAATTGGAGCCTTAAGTGTGCGAAGGTAAAAAACTACATCTCTTATGGTTTGATCTGAGACTTCAGGGTCTGTACTAAGCTGGCTAAATGGATCAATAGGTTCAAAAGTGGAGGTAACACCCATGTCTTGGTTGTATGCGCTTGCAGTTTGCTGAAGCAAGTCGACTGCTGCGGCTTTTTTACCAAATCGACCAATAATTCTACCATTAATTGGCTGGTGGAACCATTTCTGTTCGAAGTAATCAGGAGGTACTATATAATTAGGCACGCCTGATATTCCGTCTCCATCTTCATCAAGCGAGTCAACATTTTGGAGGATTTGAGCATCTGTTAGTGCTGCGAGAAATCCAAGTCCTGTTACAGAAGGTGGAGTAAATTTCATAAAAGGAACACCATTGGGTAATTTTTCAGGCTCAAATCCGGGAATAGCTCTATTTTGTAATTGTGGACCACCAATGGATAAGTCAGGTGAAGTGTTAGGTGATGTCTGTCCAAATCTCGTGAGCGTAGTGAATGGGTGTCCTTTTCCATCACCAGGATGACAACTACCACATGAATTGGCCACAAATATAGGCCCGAGGCCATCTAAGGATGAGAACACTTCGTCATTAAATGCTATATCACCATTAAGGAATTGTTTCTGCTCTGCATGTGACAGATCTTCCGCGGGGCCATCCAGTAGTTCATTTTCTGCAGGTGCTTCTGGGATAACTTCATCACAACTAGAAAAGATTGATGCAGTGATACAAACAACTAGTAAAATCTGTAATTTTATACTAACCATATTTTTAAATATTATTTATACAAACTTATAATTTGTTTTACATAAATAAAAATTTAGATTAACCTAAAATTAATTAAGATGGAGTCATCAACTATTGAAAATTATATTAAAGCCATATATTCGATATATGATAAGCATGGCAAAACAACAATTACAGCAATATCAGAAAAGTTGCTAATCAGCCCCCCATCAGTTTCGGATATGATAAGGAGACTACATGACAAGGGTTTGATTAAGGATAAAACTGACCTGACTTTGAGTCAGGAGGGGGAGTTGCTGGCTCGTCAATTGATAAGAAAGCATCGTCTTTGGGAAACTTTTTTAGTAAGAAAACTCCGCTTTAAATGGGATGAAGTACATGAGATAGCTGAGCAACTGGAGCATGTACATTCTCCAGTACTTACACAAAGACTAGAGGCTTTTCTTGATTTTCCAAAATTCGATCCACATGGTGACCCTATTCCTGATAAAAATGGTAATTTACCTGATTTCGATGCACTACCACTTAATGAAGCTAATGTTGGCCAATCTTATATCTTTAAAGGTGTTGCAACTGACGATAGTGAATTTTTAAATCTCTTGGACAAAAAGGGACTACAACTTTACCAGAAATGGAAGCTGATTGAAAAAGAGGAGTTTGACGGCTCAGTCAGGCTACTGGTTGAAGAAAGTAATAAAGTGTATCTGAGTGATACGGTCTCAGGTAATCTTTTTGTAAGTGCTATATAATGTTGACACTTTCCAATCACCAATTAAGCTGTCCATTTAATTCAAATAGAATCAATTTGTAAGGTGTGTTATTCGGTGTGTGTATTTGTGTTGGTTTCGTATAACGTTGATAATCAATATATAAATTAAGTAGTTCAGGAGTCTCCGGCTCCACATTTTAATTGATTAAAAATCCCTCTAAAAACAGATTTTAGAGGGATTTTTGCTTCTTAATGGTTTTCAACTAATTCAACCGAACTCGGTAATATAGATATGTGGTAAACCAAACTCTGTAGCCATGAAAATGTGCTTTAACATCAGCACATTGAATGGACGTCTCTACATTCATAAAATTATGAGCGTTAATTAGCCCTGTAACACCTTCAGTGGAGTAAAGTGTAGGTGCTGGCAATTGCCCATTGATAGCTATAATCTCTTTCTCACCATATTTATATTGTATGGTGGAGTCATTTACATATAGATCATATTGCACTGTTTTTTGAGAGTAACAGGCAATAGCCACTAAAACTCCAAGAATAAGTATAATGATCTTTTTCATGATTACTATGATTAAAATTGATCGGAGATCTTTCCACAGCTAGCCATTTGTTTACCATAGAATGGGTTTTTAAACGACTTACTGTCATCTATCCAAAATGCCTTTTTCATAGGGCACTGAACAAGAAAAAGCTCGTTTACCGTTTTAGAAGTTTTCAATAAGCCCCAGATTGGTTCTGATATGTCACCTAATAAAGTCCTTTGTTTTTCTATTGAATTGCTTTTCACCAATTCCTGTAGACTCTTTTTAGTGTTGACAGAAATACTTTCACCTTGAAGAATATCCAAAAGAATCTGACCACTAACGGAAGTTTCTTTGATATCCCCTTTGTAAGCTGCCACCTTAAGCTCAAGGTATGCCTGAGCCACCAGCTGAGTTTTTTGAGCATATAGGCTGCCCATAGACAAGGCAGCCCATATTGTAAGCCATAACTCTTTCATTTTAATTGGCAGTTGCATTTAAGGATTCTGCATAATATCCAGCTTCCTGAACTACATTTTTTATGCGCTCCGCATCCAGGTTTTGACCTTTTATCGTCAACACCTTGTCCAGATTTTTTAAATCCACTTCCCATGACTCAATACCCTCGGTTTGGTCTATGTAGGGAGTAACTTTTGCTAAACATCCAGTACATTTGATTGTAGTTTTAAATTTTAAAATTTCCATTTTTTTTATTTTTTTAATTGTGATGTAAAGGTACTTGTGTGGACTTCCGGTTGTTTTACACAATTTCCGGAAGGCGTTTCATAATTAATAAGCCATCTCAATGAAATCTGAAACAGGTAGACTTGAGCATAATAGTATCATGCCATTATCCACTTCAGTGTTCGTAATTGCATAGTTTTCTACCATATTCACCTTACCTTTTAGAAGTTTGATTTTACATGTTCCACATAAGCTTTCCCGGCAAGAGTGAGGCAGTTTTACACCCTGCTCCAGAGCACTTTGTAGAATTGTTTTGGACTTATCAACCTTGACGTTTATTGAATTACCGTCAAGAAATATGTTTAATGTGGACTGTGCTGTTTCAGCACTATTTTCCGAATAATCTTTCGGTCCGGAGTTGAAGTTTTCAGTGACTATTCTCTGAGACTCAACATTCATTTCATTTAAGTAATGGGAAATACTCTCCATCATTAGAGGTGGTCCGCACAAGTAAAATGAGTCAACTTCTGGTTTGTCCTTAAGAAGTTTTTCTAGCCTACCTCGGTCTACTCTACCCTTTTCAGTCTTGAGTTTGGTTTGTTCAGCTGGGAGTTCTTCTAAAAAATGAATAATATCAAATCGACCTTTATGCTGTTCAGTTAATTCTGATAGTTTAGACTTGAAAATTACGGATTCAATATTCTGATTAGCATAAATTAGGAGAACATCATCGTCAGATTCGGCAAGCACAGTTTTAATCATTGAGAAGATAGGTGTAATACCGCTTCCGCCAGCAATGAATACTTTTAATTTCTGGCCGAAATTCTGAGTTTCAAACCTGCCAGAGGGCTCACTAATTAGTAAGTCCTTTTTAATGTTTATATTCTTGTACAGAAAATTTGATACCAATCCATCATTTACTCTTTTAATAGTAATGGCTGGTAATTCCTCCATTTTTGGTGATGAAGAGAATGAATAAGACCTTGAAACTTCAACACCATTTATATTGACAAATACATTTGTAAACTGTCCTGACTTGTAGGAACTCAAGATTGGATCATCCTCAAATTTTATCGTAAGAGCATCTTTTGTTTCGTAGACAATGCTTTTGATTTTGACATACTTATTCATGGCTTTTATAATTGGTAGATTAAGAAAGTGTCTATATTGATGAGAATTAGATTTTAGCTAGCTTGAGCCTTAAGCTGTTAGCCACTACTGAAACCGAGCTGAATGCCATTGCTGCACCTGCAATCATAGGATCAAGTAAAAACCCATTGTAGGGGAACAATACACCAGCAGCTAAAGGAATACCAATTACGTTGTAGATGAATGCCCAGAAAAGATTTTGACGAACGCCAATTACAGTTTTCTTAGAAAGTTTTAGTGCTTTTGGAATGGCATTTAAATCAGAGGTAATTAAGGTCATTTTAGCTACGTCCATGGCTATGTCAGAACCTTTACCCATAGCGATGCTTACGTCTGCCTGTGCTAATGCATGTGAGTCATTAATGCCATCGCCAACCATGGCAACAATTTTACCCTCAGACTGTAGAATTTTTACAAATTCGGCCTTTTCAGATGGGAGCACTTCGGCTTTTATATGGTTTCCCCATAATCCCACTTCATTGCCTACGACCATCGCGGTTTGTTCGTTATCTCCTGTAAGCATGTAAACCTCAATGCCTCTTTGCTGCAATGTTTCTATGGCTTTTTTAGATCCCTCTTTGATCTTATCGGAGATGGCCATGATAGCATAGACCTGATCACGATTGGCAAAGTAAATAACAGTTTTAGCTTCGTTTTGCCATCTTGCCGCTTTATCTGCCTGGCTCAAATCAAGGGGGATTGATTCTTCCTGAATGAGTTTTCTATTACCCACAAAATAGTCCATTTCATCGAAGCTTGCTCTTACACCTCTACCGGTTAAACTTTCAAAACCAGTTATTGAAAGGGTTTTATGACCGTAAGATCTTAGCAGTTCTGCCACAGCATCAGCCAATGGGTGCTCACTTTGAGTTTCCATTGATAATAGAATTCTCTTCAATTCGTCATTAGAATTTGCATGCCATTCCAGGTTAGTTACAACTGGTTTACCTTCAGTGATTGTACCTGTTTTATCAAGAATGATTGCATTTACTTTATGACCTAATTCAAGGCTTTCGGCATCCTTAATTAAAATATTGTTTTCAGCTCCTTTTCCAACACCAACCATAATTGCGGTAGGAGTAGCAAGACCAAGTGCACAAGGACAGGCTATTACCAACACTGTTATAGAAGATAATAAAGCATATGTAAATGCATCATCGTCCCCAAGCATCATCCATGAGACGAATGTGATTATTGAAATGCCAATAACGATGGGGACAAAAATGCCAGCAATTTTATCCACCAGTTTCTGCACAGGAGCTTTACTGCCTTGTGCATCTTGTACCATTTTTATGATACTTGCTAACAAAGTACCAGCACCGACTTTACTGGCGGTCATCTGGAAACTACCTTTTTGATTTACTGTGCCTGCAAAAACTTCATCGTTATTGTGTTTCTCCACTGGTACGGGTTCTCCAGTGATCATACTTTCATCAACAAATGAATTACCGTTGGCTACTTTGCCATCCACGGGGATTTTTTCACCAGGTCTCACAAGTAGGATGTCACCAGGCTTAACAATAGATATTGGAAGTTCCACCTCTTCACCATCTACTAATGCTATTACTGTTTTTGGTTGTAAACCCATTAGTTTTTTGATAGCAGATGAAGTAGATGATTTGGCCCTTTCTTCAAGAAGCTTTCCTAATGTGATAAAAGAGATGATAACCACGGCAGCTTCATAATAGACGTGCGCATGAACACCTCTCTCGTGCCAGAAATCTGCAAAAAGAGTATTGAATAAACTGAAGCCGTAAGCAATACCTGTACTTAAAGCCACAAGTGTATCCATATTAGCTTTACCATGTTTGGCTTGCTTCCATGCATTAACAAAGAAATGTCTTCCAAAATAGAAAAGTATCACCGCAGAAAGAGGCATTGATATCCATTTTCCCGGTTCCCATTCCATAAAGAACATACCTATAATGAATACAGGTAAGGTTAATAAGGCTGACCAGAAAAATCTTTTCTTGATGTCCTTATAGTGTTTGGCTTGCAGATCAGCCTGAGCCTGCATTGGATCTTCTTCGTCCATTATTAAATCATAGCCGATAGATTGAACAGATTGCCTTAAATCTTCCTGGCTAGCAATTGAAGCATCAAATTCTGCCCACGCAGTTTGAGTGGCAAAGTTTACACCTGCACCTTTTACTCCTGTTGTATTAGCAAGCATAGACTCTACACTTGAAGCACATGCGGCACAGGTCATGCCTGTTACCGGAAATGTTATTTTAACTAGTTCACCGGCAACTGTGCCGTTTATTGCTGAATTTGATATTTTCGTTTTCATTTTCTTTTTTTGTAAAGGTAGATGGGTGTATCGAGCGTGGTTTTACATGATTTCCGGTTCGAGTTATAGAGTTTTGTTTTTGTTGGATGTTCCTTGACCTAACTTTTCATCTCTCAGTGATTTGAAATGGGAGGGGTTGAGACCAGTAACTTTTTTGAACTGAGATGAAAGGTGATGAGGGCTGCTGTAGCCAGTTCGATAGGCAATCTCATTTAATGAAAAGTCGGTATAGACGAGCATTTCTTTAACCTTATCAACCCTTAGAGCAATGTAGTATTGCTCCAGCGTTTGACCCTCATTGATAGAAAAGAACTCTGCCAGTGAATCATAGTTCTTGTTAAACTCTTGCGCCAGGTAGTCAGATAGTTTAAGATGATTATCAGATGAAGAGTTTAAATCTATAAGTGTTGAAAGTGCCTCCTTTAAATTGGATAGCAATGCCTCCTTTTTAGCAGAAAGTAACTCAAAACCGAGACTGGCTACTATCGATCTGATAATATCCATTTGTGATACAGGCACTGGTGTTTTGAGTTTTACCTTTCCAAGCGAGATTTTGTCTAATATAAATCCAGCAATCTGAAGCTTCTCACTTATGGTTTGAATACATCTATTGCAAACCATTCCTTTGATGTTGAATTCTTTAGTTTCCATAACTCAAACTTTTGATAGCAAAATTCGAGCATAGAAAGCCAGAGGCTGTTACAGTTTAACGGTTATGCGTTATAAAATTATTAGATTTGATCTATCGAGCTTCTTAAATCTAAATCTCTGGATTCTTTAAATTGTGTAGGGGTAAAGCCAGTAACTTTTTTAAACTGGGAGGAGAGATGGGCCACACTACTATAGCCTAGTCTGTAGGAGATTTCCTTTACACTGAATTCATCATAGAATAAATACTCCTTGGCTTTTTCAATCTTTTGATTAATGATGTAATGTTCCAGTGTGGTACCTGTAACGGAAGAGAATAATGAACTCAAATAATGATAATCGTAATCAAGTTTTTCGGAAATGTAATGAGACCAGTTGATATTTAATTCAAACTGGTCGCTATGATGAATAGTGTCAATGACCAGTGTTTTGATTTGCTCAAGCAAAATAGACTTTGTATTATCTATTAGTTCAAACCCATTTTCCTGAAGTTTTCTACGGAAGACGGAGATCAAAGCTTTATCAGGCACATTAAGTAGGTGGATTACACCAAGGCTTACCAATTCTATATCAAGGCCAGCTTTCTCGGCATGTTTTGAAACAACCATTATACAGCGGGGGCATACCATGTTTTTGATATAAAGCTTACTTAAGGCCATTTTACCATGTTTTAAGAAAAGTTAAGAATAAAATTTGAATACTATCCATTTTATATTTTATACGTATATGATGGATTGTAAGCTATTTGGTATAGCCCTAATATTCTATTTTATGTCAAATCACTTTACCTTCAAAACTCTGGGAAAAACCAGCTTTGAAATCATTATGGAGACTTTTTACAAGTCCTTTAATAATTATTTTGTGCAGTTTCCCAAAGACAACGAGTTGTTTAAAGGCAGATTTACTGCTGCTGGTGTAGATTTTAATAATTCTGTTGGTGTATTTGATAGAGGTGAGCTGGTAGCATTTATCATTCATGCCACAGGTTTTAGAAATGATAAAAACATGGTGTTCAACATAGCTACAGGAGTGTTGAAAGAATATCGGGGCCAGGGGCTTGTCAATAGAATGTATGAATTCGCACTGCCGATGCTAAAAAATGAAGGTATAGAGGCCATTCGACTTGAGGTAATTACTGAAAATATACCCGCAATCAATGCATATCTCAATACGGGTTTCACAATTGCGAGATATCTAAAATGCTTTAAAGGAAAATTTAATACAGTTTCTGAGCAAAAAAAATTCAAAAAAATACCCGAACAGATTTTCCATGGGATCAAACGAATCAACTGGACTATTCATGGGAGAACCAAAAGGCATGTATCGAAAAAGGGAATTTTGAATATTACAGTAAAATCAAAAATGATCAATTGCACGCTTATTTAATTATTAATCCAACTTCTGGATATATCGCACAATGCGATGTGTTGGTTGAAGATGATAAGTTGTGGCCAGAATTGTTTGGATTAGGCCAGTCCATTTCAACAGAAGTAAAAATCAATAACGTGGACAGCAGATTGACCAATAAAATAAGTCAATTTAGTAAAGTTGGTTTAGAAAATCATCTAAGCCAGTTTGAGATGAATTGGATAATTTAGTAGAAATTTCTTAAAAAATAAGCCTGTTGTCATTTTTGACAGCAGGCTTATTAAATATTAGGCGTTCTTAATTATAGAGATAAGTTTCCTGTTGCACGCTCTAACATCAAATTTATTGTTTTGATATCATATTGTTAATTTTCAATATTCTTTGAATGTAGTGTCTGTCTCAAACAAAATCATCTAAATATTCAATTCAGGCAGCTCTTTTATTTCAACCCATAGCAATTCTAAATTGCGTTTTTTAATTTCGCACTTATGAGAATACTAGCAGTTTTAGTCATATTATACGTATCGCCATTAGTATCAAGCGCTCAAATTCTAAAAGTGGATAAAGGAAGCCTTGATGCCGACTCCTCCGGTTTCTTCTTAGGAAGCATCGATGCCAATTTCAACTTAAACAACCGCAGTACAACCGCAGACAAGGAGGTTATCTTTAAAGGGCTCAATGCCAACGCTGATTTGGTGTATATGAGTAAAAAACATGCCTATATACTCATAAATAATCTAAACTATTTCACCTCTACAGGAGGTCCATTAATCAGTACTGGTTACATACATTTTAGAACTAATTTTTTACGTAAAAGGAAATTATCCTACGAGTTATTTACCCAAATTCAATATGATGATGGCCGTAATATGCCATTTCGTTATTTAAATGGAGGTGGCATAAAGTATAACCTGCTCGAAACAGAAGAGGCAGAATTATACATTGGTTTGGGTATAATGAATGAAGAAGAGCATTGGAAGTCTATTGCTAATGACGGTAACATTATTGAAAAGAACATCTGGAAAACCTCAGATTATATCAGTGCCAAAATAAAGTTTAATGAGTTTGTCAATTTCAATCTTATCACATATTACCAGGGTGGCTATGATTCTGACAGTAAGGTGTTTAGAAATCGAGTAAGTGGAGATGCTGTATTGACTGTAAAAATTAGTGATAGATTAGCTTTCTTAACAAGCTTTACAGCACAATATGAAGACAAACCCATCATCCCGATAAATAATTTTGTGTATTCTCTAACAAACGGGCTCAAATGGAGTTTCTAAAATGAGACCTTAACTGCCTGTATTATAATTAATTAATTTTATTATATTTATCTCCTTGTTGAAGTAGTTGGCGCTTGACTTCAACCCATTATGATGACCGCTTTAAACGGATTAAAGAACAACCTTAGCTTGCGATTGGTGCTCGTGGCATTATCCTACATCGCACTAAATCAATTTTCTATACTTTTTGCATTTCCTGAGACCCAATCAATTGGGTTGTGGTTTCCAGCCGGCCTTACATTAGGCGTAATGCTGCTATTTGGGTCAAGAATGTGGCCCGCTGTGGCTATAGGATCTTTGATTTCAAGTATGCTATTGTTTCTTCACTATGAGGTTATTTTTAACCTTGAGTCTATCCTCACTATTACGCTTATGGCAACGGTTAATACATTGGAGGCTTTGTTTGCGCTGTTTCTAATCAGAAAAACTATCCAAAATCAAAACCCATTAAGTCATACTTCCAATGTGTTTTTATTTATTCTAATTACAGTAGCTACAACCCTACTTGGAGCCTCTTTGGTGGCTTTGTCAATGACTACAAGTGGTATTATACCCCCATCTGAGTTTTTATTATATATATTTAAATATGGTTTAGCCAATTTGGTTTCCATCCTCATCGTCACTCCATTTCTACTTTCATGGTCCAGGCCTTTCAGGCTGAGTATCTCCAAAAAGATAATTATTGAATCCAGCTTATTTATTGTAGCATTAGGTCTGGTAGTTTCATTTCTATTTCTTGAAACGATTGCCAATACTGTGGAGAAATCATTTCCATTTCTTGTGATGCCTTTTATATTTTGGTTGGCATTCCGGGCCAATAGGCAGCTAATCACTTTATACGTTCTATTGCTATCTATCACAGCCCTTTACCTAACCACGAGGGATTTTGGTCCTTTTATATTATCTACCGAAACAGAATCCATCTTAATACTTCAAATTTTCTTATCAATAATTAGTATCACGGCTTTAATAATCAATGCCACGGTTCAAGAGAGGGCAAAGGCCGAGCGAGCGCTTAAGTTATTTAATGAAAAGTTGGAAACAAGAGTAAAAGAGAGAACCAAGGCTTTGAAAGAGGAGATAAACATGAGAAAGGCCACCGAGGAGAAAATCAAAGTATCAAACAAGAAGTTGAGAAAAGCCAACACAGAGCTTGACAATTTTGTATACAGTGTTTCTCACGATTTACGTGCCCCGATTGCATCAGTATTGGGTCTGGTAAATCTTGCCAAAAAAGAAAAGAGCATCAAAGCAATGCGATCTTATTTGGCAATGGTTGCAAAAAGCGCTGAGCAACAGGATGCGTTTATCAAAGATATATTAGACCTATCCAGAAATTCGAGACTTGAGGTCATGCATAATGACATTGATTTTCAAGAAATTATTAACAACATTTTAGAGCATTACCAATATATCGATCAGAGTAAGAAAATAACAAAATCAATTTCTATAGATCAAAATGTACCCTTGCAGTCTGACAAAAGTAGAATTAAGGTTGTCTTAAATAATATCATCTCGAACGCGATCAGACACTGTGAGACAAACGAAGTAGCATTGGATGTGAAAATTGAGGTTAATGAAACATTAGCATCAATAGAGATCAAAGACAATGGTGCGGGCATACCAAAGGAGCATCTCGATAATATTTTTAAGATGTTTTACCGTGGCACCGACACTACAGCAGGTTCTGGACTAGGCCTGTATATTGTTAACGAAACCATCGAGAAACTTCGAGGTGTCATTTCGATTGACTCAGAGGAAAATGTGGGTACAACTGTAAAAATTGAGCTACCCAACCTCTACGATAAAAAAGCCATGGCTTAGGGTTTACTAACATTTAGATTGACCCAACATTTCCACTAGAATGATTGCGGTTAATTTCAATTTCTTTTCCTCTTTTTGCCGGATGTTGTTAACTTCGACCCAATGGAAAAGTTTGTAGTATCGGCAAGGAAATACAGACCTAAAGGTTTTGAAGAAGTAGTAGGACAACAACACATAACTACTACTCTACAAAATGCTATTGACAACAATAAACTAGCCCAAGCACTGCTCTTTTGCGGGCCACGAGGAGTTGGAAAAACAACCTGTGCACGTATCCTGGCCAAAATGATCAATGAGTTCGATGAAAATGCCGAAGGCAATTCATTGAATATATTTGAGCTTGATGCTGCTTCAAACAACTCGGTAGATGATATCAGAAATCTTATCGATCAGGTAAGATATCCGCCTCAATATGGTAAATACAAAGTGTACATCATAGATGAGGTGCACATGCTCTCTAATGCAGCTTTTAATGCATTCTTAAAAACGTTAGAAGAGCCGCCACCATATGCTATTTTTATTTTAGCCACTACTGAGAAGCATAAGGTAATACCAACAATCTTATCGAGATGTCAGATTTTTGATTTCAACCGAATTCAAATAACTGATATAGCTCAGCATTTAAAATTTATTGCTGATAAAGAAGGTATTAAAGCTGAAGAATCAGCATTACATCTTATTTCTCAGAAGGCTGATGGAGCATTGCGTGATGCACTTTCTATTTTTGACCTGATAGTTACATTTTCATCAGACAGAAATATTACATATCAATCCACTATTGAGAATCTGCACATCCTTGATTATGAATATTACTTCAAGGTAGTGGATCACTTATTGGATGAAAATGTATCGCAAACTTTACTCGTATTTGATGAAATTTTAAAACAAGGGTTTGACGGACACAATTTTATAGTAGGACTGGCTGAACATTTAAGAAACTTGATGGTATGTAAGGATAACGCTACTGTGCAACTACTTGAAGTACCAGAAAACGCAAAACAAAAATATACTGAACAAGCCAACAAGTCTTCTCTTTCCTTTTTACTTACTGCTCTTAACATAAGTAATCAGTGCGATTTAAATTATAAGGCAAGTAAAAATCAGCGCTTACATGTTGAGCTTACACTTATGAAACTTGCCAATGTGAAGGCTGCTGTAAATCTTGCATCGCAGCCTGCTGGTGACAACGGTCTAAAAAAAAAAGTAGAGTAGATACTGCAGAAAAAGAGAAAGTAAATAAAGCCTCCAGCTCAGAAACTACAGCTCTACCTCAAGACTCAAAGCAAAAAGAATTAATTCAAAATCCTTCCCCCTCTGCTCCACCAAAAAGCAAACTGGCGTCTTCTAAGCTAAAGCCTACTACCAAAATACCTAAGTTAAACGATCTTTTAAACAAGAAGGAAGACGACACAGCTACCAAACAAAAGGAGCCCGAAGAGACTTTTGGTAACGATCCATTCACTTTTGAAGACATCAAAAACCACTGGAAGGCTTTTGCCGATCAGAAAAAGGCAGAGGGTAAAGACTCAGAGTTTATGGTGTTGAGTCAGGAAATTGAGATGAAAGATGAGCACACTTTAGTACTCAAGCTTACCAACTCAGTAAAAGAAGTAATTCTGGACAAATTTCGTTCTGATCTGGTGCAGCACTTAAAAACTCAACTCAATAATGGGAATTTTAAGCTAGAAACAGAACTTTTAGAGGAAGAGGCTACCAAAATGATTTACACCAATAAGGAGAAGTTTGATCATTTGGCAGAAAAAAAGCCTATCCTTAATGATCTTAAGAATAGGCTTGGATTAGATCCTGATTTTTAGTGATTTAATCTTCTAGCTCATCACCAAAATTAAAGGTGATACCTATGTTCAATATATTTCTTAGCTGAAGGCGAGGACCTACATTACCGTCTTCATCTTCTATATCAATATCGTCATCGTAAATCGCCTGTACTGAGAAGTTGGTTGTTATAAATTCGTTGACTTTGAAGTTAAGAAAGAGGTCAAAATTTACGTCCACATGGCTTATGTCATTATAGGCTGCAAATAATAGCAATGATGTTTTAAGATTTACATTTTTCATAATCTCCTTTTGGTAACTACCATTGAAACTAGCACCTACTTGAGACCTCACTTTGCTTCCAGGCTCAACACCATAAGCTCCCAATTGTGAAAGTCTGTCATCTAATACAAACGTAAACTTGCCCATCACAGGAGCCATCGTCATTGAAACTGACTTCCTCGGTTTGTAAGTAACACCTAAATACGGTGATAAATATCCCGGAGCCATGAAAGTTGAAATTAACGTATCAGAGCCATCTGAGGCACCGTCATACTCAAATCCATCATCAAATTGCGTACGGAAATCAACACCACCAGATAATTGCCATTTTTTAGTGATAAAACGTCCGTATTTTGATGTTACAATTAGCACATCATTGTTCTTTCGCGTTTCCTGATCTCCTTGTTTGATTAGGCCATAACCAGCTTGTAATCCATTTTCCCAGGTGTGTTGTTTAGCTTGTTTGTTAGCGAAAAGATTAGCCTCCATTCCATAGGATAATGAGTTTTGACCTCCACCGGCCCAATTGCTTACCCCCACCTGTTGTAAGAAGAGTCCTACGTTTCCACCTGTTGTCCAAACAGAATCTTTGTAAGCCTTACTATTTTTTTGGCCATGGCTCGCTGTGTAAACTGTAAATAAGAGAAATGCTGTTACTAATAAAGCAACACGCTTTGATCCAAACATATTTCTGTGATTTTACTTAAAATAAATGAACAGCGGCACTTACAAATTGTTCAGCTTCACCTCTTCCAAGGCAGTTTCTGTAAGTGGTTTGGTTATGAATTTGATCACGTGATTGTTGTTAACAATCTTATCAATATCACGCTTATTATCGGAGCTTGAAAGAATGATAACCTTGCATTTATCTTTAATGGTTTCATTGAATTTTTCAAATTCATATAAAAATACAAAGCCATCTACGATAGGCATGTTTATATCTAAAAATATAAGATTTGGGAGATCCTCTATTTTATCCTGATTCTCTCGAAGGTAGTCTAACGCACTCTTTCCAGAGTTTTTCACCTCCACACGTTGAGCAAATTTTGTTATTTCTATGATACGCTTACTGATAAAATTATCTGTGTCGTTATCATCCACAAGCATTACTAAGTCGATTGCTTTAGAGTCACTCAAGGTTTCTTTCGTTTAGTGTTTGTCTTAATAAATCCTAAATGTACAAATTTGATAGGAAAATAACTTTTTAAATTAAAAAATGTTCTTTATCCAACTATCTACACACAGCAATTAAATACTTTTTTTTCTAAAACAGAAATTTAAAGCTGTTGCCAGTCATAAAATAAGTCAATTGGAGCTTATTTTTTTACCTACTATTATTTTTTCGCCCATATTGAGATTGAAGTCTTTTTTGTCATTAAGTTCCATCAATTCTTCGACTGTAATCTCATGGTTACGCGCGATTTTATAAAAAGTGTCACCGGGTTGAACTGTATAGTAGATAAACGGTACTTGCTTCGGTTGAGAGTCTTCATTGTCTCTTGGGTACTCATAGACAACAAGTTTTTGACCAATTGCCAACTTATCATGAATTTTGAGATTATTCCACTCTAAAACATCCATCACGTTGGCATTATATTTTTTGGAAATGGCGTAATACGTTTCACCAGGCTCAACCTCATGGATACGCCTTACGGAGTCTCTTTTTTCTTTTTTTGAAGGCTCATCGACTGATATTTCTTCAGCGCTATCACCTAAAACTGTGACACTACTAGCTATTTCAGCACTATCCTTAGTTAATTTAATCGGGTGTATTTCTATAAAAACCGAATCTTGCTCTTGAGGCTTAGACTCAGATTTAGAGGCCACTATAATCTCTTTCTTCTCAATTTCTACCTCACGATATTCTATAGGAATACGCGCAGGTCTGATATACCGAAGCCATAATACCCGACCAGGCTTGAGCGTAGGATTATCTTCTCTGATTCTGTTTTTCGTTTTAAGCTTACTCAACCTTAAACCATATTTTTGAGCCACTTCCCACAAAGTTTCTCCATGCTGTAATACATGGTAATAGGTTCTGGCCTTTGCTCTTTTCTTTTTTAAATAAAACAGTTCGTCTTCAGCTACCTGATGATCTATCGCGATGTCATTGTACTTTAAAAATCTGCTTAAAGACACGCCTCCTTTAGCTGCTAAGTCTGCAACTTTATCACCACTATCAGCAATGAGACCGGGCAGCTCATTAACTCTTGCAAAACCATCCTTCTCTTTCTCTACTTCAGGAAACAGTTCTCTATCAACAAATGTGTATTGAATGTTTGGTTCTTCTGCTTCTTCATCATGAGTAGTACGCTTGGCTACTACTTTCTGGTCTTGAGGGCGTGCAATATATTGTTCGGAAGGAATGATTACAACATATGATTTATCTCCGGGTATCCTACCTTTACGTAGCCACTTATTATAAGCCTCAAGCTCTTCTTCACTTACGTTTACCTCTTTGGCTATGTCTCTCAAATGCTTTCCTTCCCCGGCTGTATATTCTGAAAGCTTAAGCCTGGGCTCTTGGCTAGTCAAACCTTCGTAAGCTACTTTATGCGCAAGATACTTTTTTACATACCAATATGTTTTTTTATCGATCGTCATGGATTTTACTCCTGAAGCATCGTCTAAAACCCTCATAGCACCGCCCGCGCCCATTTGGTAAGCCTGTAATGCATGCAGCCAATTATCAAAATAAGTATTGTTGAGCTTAAAATATTTTGCGGCAGCCCGGCTCGCTGCAACTATATTCATTCGCTCATCAATTGATTTATCAATCCTCAAGCCCATTTCGATACCAGTAAAATCCTTGAATTGCCAGTAGCCTACTGCATTTGAAGATGAAACTGCATCTGGAATAAGCGCACTCTCCTGTAATACCAAATACTTAAAATCATCCGGCACATTCTCTTCCCTAAAAATTCGCTCTATAATGGGGAAATAGCTTCTGGCTTTTTCTGCCATAGCATCATAATGTGTTTTGCTTCTGGTCAGTGCATCTACACTTTCCTGTATATCTTTCCTGCCACTCTCGTGGATCTTTAGTTTGATTCCGGCAAACTCCATGCGTGATGGCACCTGAGGTGTTTGTGCATGAGCAAAAAATACAGCCAGCCAAAAAATGAGAAAAAATCTAAGCTTCATTTTAAAGTTTCCTTACTACCATAAGTCCATCGCGTACTGGAAAAAGTACGTTTTCCACACGCGTGTCCTCTTGTATCTTATTGTTAAAGTCAAGTAATGCTTGGGTGTCTTTATCAATCTTGTCTCCTACGACTTTACCGCTCCATAATACATTATCCGCTATTATAAACCCTCCTTGTCGTACTTTATCTATACACAAGTCGTAATAATTTGAATAATTGATTTTATCGGCATCAATAAATACCATGTCAAAGGTATCGTTGAGCTGAGGGATTAAATCTATCGCGTTGCCAATTTTGTAATCTATTTTATCTGAAAGTTGAGCCTCATCAATGTAAGACCTCACCATATCTTCTAATTCTTCATTAATATCAATAGTGATCAGTTTACCATCGTCTGACAGGCCTTCAGCCATACACAATGCTGAGTACCCTGTGTAAGTACCAATTTCAAGTATTCTTGAAGGTTTTATCATGTGAGAAAGCATGCTCAATACTCTTCCTTGCACATGCCCCGAAAGCATACGTGGCATAAGTACTTTAGCATGTGTCTCTCTGTTTAGTTTGGCAAGCAACTCGCTTTCTGAAGCAGTATGTTGCGCAACATATTCTTCGATAGCTTCTGGTAAAAAATTCATACTATTTAGGTAAAAAAGTAAGCTGACTCAATTGGCTTTCGTCAAACATTTCGTTTGCTATATCTTGCAATTCAGCGGCAGTTGTTTTCTTAATTCTCTCAAAAATAGAGTCTAATGATTCAATTTTATTTATGTCCAATATACTCTTTCCCATCATAAGCATCAAGCTTACATTGTTTTCTTCGGCCATAGCAAGCTGACCCATTAACTGTTCTTTAGCTGTTTTAAGCTGAACAGCCCCAAGCGGCTTTTCTTTTAGCCTGCGCATTTCTGCCTTAACCAACCTAATACTTCTGGCTAGCTGTTTATGTTCTGTAGCAAAGAATATCCCAAAAAGTCCTGTATCTGTATAAGATTGATAACCCGCATCAATGGCGTAAACGAAACCATGTTTCTCACGTAAGGCAAGGTTTAACCTTGAGTTCATGCCCGGACCGCCCAGAATGTTTGTCAACATAAAAAAGGGCAGTTTTTTGTCGCTGGTCAAAGAATAGGCATCTCTACCAATGGCACAATGCGACTGCGTAAGTGCTCGTTTAACCACTTTATCAGCTTTTTTATAGCCAGAAAATGGCGTTCTATTTACTTCTCCTTTCAAATGTGGTATCCCATTGAGATGCTTTTCTACTATTTTTAACACCTTTTTGAATGACATATTGCCAACTGAGCAAAAAACGATTTTTTCAGTGTTAATATTTTCTTTGATAAACGAACGGAAATCATCTCTGTGAAAAGCCTTCACACTATCTGCGGTACCCAAAATATTTCTACCTAACGCGTGATTTGGAAATATTATTTCATCAAAATCATCTTGAATGGCATCCTCAGGAGCATCGTAATACATAGCCATTTCTTCTAAAATAACTTTTCGCTCCTTGTCGATTTGCTTTTCAGGAAATATTGAATCGAAAGTAATGTCCTTTAAAAGGTCTACCGCTTTCTCAAAATAGCTATCAAGTACTGAAGCGTAAAAGGCAATTTTCTCTTTGGTAGTATATGCATTGAGTTCACCCCCTACCGCATCGATACGGTTTAAGATATGGAAGGCTTTACGTTTTCGTGTGCCTTTAAAAGCCATATGCTCCCAAAAATGAGCTATCCCCTGATAGTCTTCTGATTCGTCCCTGCTGCCAATATCCAACATAAAACCGCAATGGGCAACTTTAGTGTTGGTCACCTCCTTGTGGATTACCCGAATACCGTTAGAAAGTGTCTTAATTTCGTAATCTCTCATTGCTCCAACTTATGGTTACAAAGTTAGTTATTTTATAGGGAGTTACTTTCAAATTTAAACGATCTTACTCAACCTAAAGTATTCGTGAGCGCACAGCGATGACCGCACACGACCATCAAACAAGTAGTTAGTAAGGAATAATGTTAAAAAAACAGCCTTTTTAAATGGCACAGCAGTTGTATAATAATTCTTAAAAGGTATGATCATGGAAACTGTAGAAACAACTTTTGTGCTTAACTATACTGACGAGCAATATGAGCGAGCAAAAAGGTATGTTGAAGACATGAAAAAGCACCCACGAAGGGTATATTGGTTGGGTAAAAAAGATAAAAGTGATGAGGAGCTAATCATCTCTCACATCGCTCATAAAATTTTATCAGGATTTTATAATAACTATGACCCTTCTTTTGCCAAGCGGCAAATCCTAGACATGAAGAATATGAAAGCTACTTAACTATTCGATCAAGTACTTTTTTTATAAGACTGTCTATCACCTTGGTAGGATTCTTTGAAAACCTATTTTTTATCCTGTTGGCTATAATTGCATTGGCACTTAGCACTTCATGGCCCAAAAGCCTTCCCAAAGCATAATAACCCGCTGTTTCCATTTCAAAATTAGTGAGCCAAAAATCATCTTTATGATAATAGTTCAATGACTCCATTAACCTTGGGTTTTTTAGGGGCACCCTTATTTCCCTACCCTGAGGCCCATAAAAGCCTGGACATGTAACCGTATTACCTATTATCATCCCTTCACCAACTTTGTCAATAAGTCCTTTCGAACCATTGACGACATATGGTGTAAATGATAGTTCCAGCGCTTTCTTAAGTTCCTTACCTACACTTTTTTCAAAGCGACTTTGCTTTAAATTATAGAAGCACATAAGGGTATCTAGGCCAACGGCATTGCCAGATAGCAGGTGCGATCCTAAAGGAATGTCTTCCTGTAATGCTCCTGAAGTTCCAATCCTGATTATATTAAGCTTTTTATTTTTTGCTTTTGGCTCACGCTTCTTCAGGTCAATATTGACCAGTGCATCTAATTCCGTAAAAAATATCTCTACATTATCAGTACCCATGCCGGTGCTCATCACTGTGATTTTCTTGCCTTTGAACGTACCAACATGTGTAATAAACTCTCGCCTATTCATTTCGAAATCAATATTATCGAAATGCTTACTGACTTGATATACTCTATTGGGATCACCCACGGTAATTACCGTGTCGGCAATATGCTTTGGAAGCAAATTGAGATGATAGACACTACCATCTTTATTCAGTATTAACTCAGATTCAGGAATTTTTGCCATGACCTATTGGTAAGTGGAGGCAAAAGATATATAAATAGATAGTTTATTGAAACTAATCAAGATTAAATTAATGTGTAATGTAAGTTAATCTACTTTTTGGGCAGGATTTCCAAAAACTGTTTCACCTGCACCAACATCTGCAATCACCACAGAACCCGCACCCACTCGGGCACCTTTCCCAATTTTAACTCCAGAAATTACGGTTGCACCCGAACCAATAAACACCTCGTCTTCCAAGACAGCTTCAGCATTTATTGTACTACCAGCACCTATTTGAACAAAATCACCTAGTGAGGCACTATAATCTATCACCGCATTAGTGTGTAAAATGCAATGGTTAGATACTTTAGCGTTGCTGCCCACTCTCACGCCCATGTTTACAAAGTTACCATAGCCCATGTGAGCAGAATCTGAAATTTCTGATGACCTATGAACGGCATTTGTAGGCATCACTTTTCTGCGCTCATTCAGCATTTTTACAATGCCCTTTCTGAGTTGCTTTTCATCTACTGCCACAAATGACTCGCACTTTTTGCCTATTAGTTTTAAATATCCATCGTCTTCGGTGCTGCCCAAAACTGTTATCTCATCAATTTCCTTTCCATGTTTGCTTTCATCATCATCAAGAAAACAATAAACCACGATTTCATTACTTTCAAAGATTTCTTTTGCTGCTCTACCAAGCTCGCTAGCACCAAATATGATCACAGGATTTTTCATAGGTAATTATGCCTTAGTTTTAATTGGCCGCAAAGTTACAAGCTATTATGTAAATAGCCTGTCGTTTAGTCTTTTTATCAAAGGATTCCTGATCGTAATCAACAACAGAAATACGGGAAGAAACCCAACTTTATAACGCACAAGTGACCCAAAATTTGGTGTAGAAAGTGCCAGAAATGTTGCAAGTAATGCACAGTAACTCACTGCAGTAATTAATAGTACCCTGTTCTTTGAGTTCATCTTCGGTTTTAAACCTGCCACAGCCACCAAAAACAGAACTAAAATTATTAAATGCTCAAATTGTGTGGCATAAAAAAGCAGCCCTCGACCATCAGAAGGTAATGGCCTAAATAAACCGCTAAAAAGAGCCTCGGGGCTATTCTTGATTAATGAACTTAATGAACCGTCCATATTGTCAAAATGAATAATCTCCTCAGTATCTGATTTTTCTACAAATGCCTGATGGTTTTTGGCTATTACCTGCCCGACATTCTCGATATGAAAATTGTATTTAGTTTGGCTTACCAATCCTGACATTACAATCCCACTAACTATAAAAATCAATAGCTGGTATGCCGGTTGTTTATCTACTTTTTCAGACTTACTGCAGATAAAAACAGTAACTAAACCTGAAACTACTGTAAGTATTAATACTCCTGCATAAAAATATCGTAAATACCATAAAACGATGAGTGCTATGAGATCAAGCGAGAGGCTAGTTATGGAAATACCAGAACTGCTTTTTGTATAATTTAACATAGAACTAAAAAGCCATGCCAACGCACCTATCGTTAGGCTTTCTTTAGAAATGCCAGAGCTCCAAAACACTACTGTGGGGAAAATAAACAATGCTAAAAGCACAGCCAATTTATTTCCAAAATGCCTATAAACTGCACAAGCAAACGTCCACAGTCCGCCAAAAGCAAACAGAGAAAAATATGCTGAAGTGATCCAATAGTTGTGGTAAGTGACTAAGGCAAAAACACTTGTAATTTTAGACATCAGCAATGCCCGTGGCTGATTGTGGAAGTTTGATTGAAAAGGAGCCGCATTATTATTGAAAAGGCTTTTTAAATAATCCGTAAATCCGGTTTCTGCAATCGAAGCGTACCTACACCCTTCTTTAAAGTAAGTTAGGGTATCGCCAAAGCCGTAATAGTATTTAAATATAAGTCCTAGCGCTATGCCTGCGATTACTTTTAATACCAAAGCAGGCACAAAATATTTTTGTAGAGGCTGGTGGTTTACACTTTTGTATAGAGCAAAACTTAGTAGACCAAGTACCAAAATATTCAGAGCATATATTATTATACTCATCATATCGGTCTTACTAATTTAGCTCCGATATTACATTCCAGGCACCTATTTTTTGTGCAAAAATTATTGTGGAGCTCTAGTACTCCCTGAGAATCAAATGCATTTTGCTGAATGAAGCCCGACACTCCCATTGCGCCTGTAATTTTATTCTTCTCTGCTGGTAAATACTGCAAAAGATCAATGGCTTTATCAATATATTTTTGATCATCTACATGCTTACTATAGGCTATCAATAAAGGAACGACAGTGTTAATACAGATTAATATTGCGCTACTCTTACCCAATCCCTTTAATTTCTGATCAGTGGCTTTGCCAAACTGATAGTGGCTTTGCCAATAGGCAGATATGTCTCTTCTCAGTATCTCAATGATGGTTTTAGGGCTTTCCTGAATAAATGAAGCAAATAAAGAAGGCGTACCACATAATATAGAAGTCAACTGAGCAATGCGCATAGTTGGAAAGTTGGCTGGTCTTAACCTTAAGAATTTCCATTGATGGAGGCTTAAAGGCTTTAAGCCATATTTTGATTGGAGAAACTTATACTCTTTTCTAAGGCGTATCAGGTAATCATCATTTTTGTTCTCACCTAAAAACCCGGCCTGACCAAACAGCAATGCTTCAACCTGTTCTAACTGATCAGCATGCTTTTTAATAATTGTTAAGGGTAATGATTTGGCTAACTCTAAAAATGCACCTGCGTTGATCTTAAACCCAAAATTTTCGACCAAAAGCTGATAGGTTGTCTCTTCCCAATTGTTATTTGCTTGCTTTAAGAAATCTCGAACTCGAAGAGATTTTCTCTCTAAACGCAACATTACAGCTTTATCAATCATGGAAATTTTGGTCAACTCATCAATTCCAGATAGCTGTGATTTACAAGGTATTGTGTCAGTTTTTTCTAAAAGTGCTTCATATTGCTGAATTAATGTGAGGAAGATTCTATTTTCTAACTCCAAAGTTGGTATGGCTGTGTTATCCTCTCTTCGCGCTGGCCCATCATCTTTAAAAACAACATGAAGTACCGTACTATTATAAGCTTTGTCTAACTGGTGCTTGTGTTTTTGCCAATCAGTGGCATTGAGATGAATTTCTACCTGGCCTCGCCATTCTAAGCCTGCAATGCTTATTTTGGCCTCTTTAAAATCAGGGCCAGCATCTGTATTGTGAAAGCCAGGGTTAAATATTGTAAGTGGCTCTCCTTTAGTAGTTTTGAGTTTGTTTTTATCAAAATACTGATGTTTCCATATGTAATGGAGAAACGCCTCAGTCATTATTTTATGTACTCATTAAGGTAAGTAGACATTTCTTGTTGTAATTCTTTGGCCTTCTCGCTTGCCACTTCGGCAAAATTAGACTCGCTTGATGCATAAATAATACCACGAGATGAATTTACCAGCAAACCACAGAAATTAGTCATTCCATATTTAGAAACATCTTTGAGACTCCCTCCCTGAGCTCCTACACCGGGTACCAAAAAGAAATTGTTTGGCGCCATTTGACGAATTCTTTCCATTTTCTCCGCTTGCGTTGCACCAACAACAAACATCAGTTGGTCCGGGGTGGCCCAATCCTGACATTTCTTAATTACTTTTTCGTACAAAGTTTCTCCTGAACTACGCTCTGCCATGAGCTGAAAGTCGTTACTCCCTTTATTTGACGTGTGCCCCAAAACAATCACCCATTTATTGTCAAACTCCAAAAATGGTGTAACAGAATCTTCACCCATATAAGGAGCAACAGTCACACTATCGAAGTTCATATTTTCAAAGTACGCTTTGGCGTACAACTTTGAAGTATTGCCAATATCACCACGTTTGGCATCGGCTATAGTGAAAATATCTTTAGGTATATACTCAATCGATTTTTGTAATGATTCCCAACCCTTTGCCCCTAATGCCTCATAAAAAGCAATGTTGGGTTTATAAGCTACGCAGTAATCTTTTGTAGCATCAATAATCTGCTTGTTGAATTCAAATATTGGATCATCTGCCTTAAGCAAGTGTTTTGGAATCTTGCTGAGATCTGTGTCAAGACCGACACATAGGTAAGATGATTTTTTTTTAATGAGTTGAAAGAGCTGAGACTTGTTCATAATCTCAAAAATAAAAAAATGAAGCTAATATTCACTTCTTTCAAAACTGTTAAGATATGCTTTAGTCCTTTCGCTTTTGCTTTAGTTTTAATTCAACATAGAAGACTCCAAGTAATATCATGGTTAGTCCTAACATATTAAGCATGAAAGAAGATATAATCACTTGAAAGTAACTTAACATGAATATTAAGACCCCTAAAAGCATTAAATATGAAAACATGAAATTATTGGCATAGACCCATGCTTTTTTACTTTTCATTGCTCTGGGAGTTCTGTATCCAAACAAATAAGATTTATGTCTGTGCGCTGTGAGGCGCCCTATCAACCCTATAATGATAAATACAGTAGCGGTGAGCATGATAGAAAATAACAATTTTGAATGAAAACAAAAAAGGTCGCCAATTAGCGACCTTTTTGTTCTTTTACTGTTCTTTGATAACTATCTCAAATCAATAACCTCAACCCCTGGGTATTTTGTAGCATCAAATGTGAAGAAGGAAGGTTTGATGTTGATGTTTGAGTTAAAATTTCTAATAGAGTATTTATACTTGTTACCCGTTTTGTCAAACATGGTCCAGCTTTTCAAGCTATAATCACCCTTATCAATGAAAAGTTTGATCTTAAAAAATTGAGCGTCTTTGTCGTTGGGCACAAGGTCAATCACTGCACAGTTTCCACCATTACAAGACTCATCTCCTACGTAGAGATATTTGTACCCACTTTGATAGGCAGTGTATATTTTAGATGGAGATATTTCATCTTCATCAGGATCATACGTGTCGATGTTTACTTCATTTACATCTGGTAGGTATGTCCAAACGGTGTTGCCATTGTTTATTACCACTTGTTCTTCCAAGGCCAACTTATACATATCGCCCATTACTGTAATCTCCCCACCAAACTCTTCGTTGATACCATCTACCTCGTTAATCATAGCAGATGTAATACTCGCCTTGTAGGCAGGTATATTTTTATATTTCGCACTCATCGCATCGAGTACATCTTTTGCTTTTTGATCGTACTGAGCGAAGGCCATATTCCCCGCAAATACCAACATCAAAAGTGCTGTCAATTTCTTCATTACTTTAATTTTATACTTCTAATTCAATTTTTTGCAATCGCGCAAAGTTAACTAATCTAAATCATTCAATAATTGTTCCAAACTATATTCATCAGATACTAACACTTCCCTTGCTTTACTACCTTCAAAAGGTCCCACAATTCCTGCAGCTTCCAATTGGTCAATAATCCTGCCAGCTCGGTTATATCCAAGTTTTAATTTTCGCTGTATTAGAGAGGTACTGCCTTGCTGATGCATGACAATGAGGCGAGCAGCATCATCAAAAAGCGTATCTCTATCTGATAAATCAACTTCGCCCACAGATGAGCTATCATCATCACCTACGTACTCTGGTAATTGATAAGCAGTTTCGTAGCCTCTTTGTTCACCAATGTAGTCACAAATAGTTTCGACTTCTGGTGTATCTACAAAAGCACATTGGATACGTATAATGTCACTCCCTTGTGAAAGCAGCATATCACCCATACCCACCAACTGATCTGCTCCACCTGTATCTAATATAGTTCTTGAATCTATTTTAGATGTCACTCTGAAAGAAAGTCTGGCCGGGAAATTGGCCTTAATCACACCAGTAATCACATTAACAGATGGTCTTTGTGTGGCAACCACCAGGTGAATACCTATCGCACGGGCTAGCTGAGCAAGCCTGGCTATTGGAGTTTCGACTTCTTTACCGGCCGTCATCATTAAATCTGCCAGCTCATCTATCACAAGCACGATATAAGGCAAGAACCTGTGGCCTTTGTCAGGGTTAAGTTTGCGCTTTACGAATTTGGCATTGTATTCCTTCAGATTTCTGGCCCCACCCGCTTTAAGCAAATCATACCTACGATCCATCTCAATACAAAGCGAATTCAGCGTGTTGACTACCTTTTTTGTATCTGTAATTATTGCTTCTTCACTATCTGGCAGCTTAGCTAAAAAGTGCTTCTCAATTTTATTAAAAAGAGATAACTCCACCTTTTTAGGGTCAACCAAAACAAACTTTAATTGAGAAGGGTGCTTTTTATAAAGCAACGAAGTTAATAGTACATTTAACCCAACAGACTTACCCTGACCTGTAGCACCAGCCATAAGTATGTGGGGCATCTTTGCCAAGTCAACGATAGACACTTCATTTGAGATAGTTCTCCCCAAAGCAACAGGTAGTTCTTTATCGCTTTTCATGAATTTCTCTGTAGAAAGCACCGATTTGATGCTCACCATCTCCCGATTCTTATTTGGCACTTCAATGCCTATTGTACCTTTTCCTGGAATTGGCGCAATAATTCTAATTCCCAAGGCAGCCAAACTCAGTGCGATGTCATCTTCCAAGTTCTTAATTTTTGAAATTTTTACACCTGCTTCGGGTACAATTTCATAAAGTGTTACCGTGGGGCCGATAGTGGCTTTTATACTACTAATACCAATTTTGAAGTTGACAAGGGTTTCTAAAATCTTGTCCTTATTTTGCTCTAATTCCTCCTTCGTCACTTTTACATGACCAGAATCATAGTCATTGAGCAAATCCAAGGTTGGGTATTTATATGAGCCTAAATCAAGGGTAGGATCATAATTTTCCTGTGTACTAGCTGTTTCTTCGTCTTTTGTCTCAGTATCTACAGAAAAGGCCGGTTCTTCTGGCTGTTCTTTCTTTTCAGGAATCGTGACATCAAGTTCCATTGAGGGCTTTTCCTCTTTTGGCTTTTCTTCAGGCTCCTTTAACACCAGTTCCATTTCTTCTTCAGACTGCTCCTTTTCGATCTCCTCTTTTCTATCAACCCATTTGTCATCTTCATCGAGATATTCGGCCTCACTATCGACATCAAATTTTTCGGATTTCATGTCTTCAACCGTGTCTTCCAGGTTCTTTTCGATGTCTTCTACCCCATCTTTTAGTTTTCCTTTAAATCCTAAAAGTGTGGTTACATTAAAGAAATAGATTACAAACACAAGTAATGAAAAGGACAGTAGTAATATTGTGCCCCAACCTATAAGCCCCTCTAATACTATTGAGAGCTCATAACCAATGCCACCACTTAAGAAGCCCCATTCTGAAACGCCTTCGGTATTATATACGAGATAGCCAAGCAAAATACATAACCAGAATGTGAAGAACAGGCTAAAAATAAATGTAGAGTAAACAGATATAATCTCACGCTTAAACACAATTTTATAACCGGCTAAAAACAAAAAGGGTGGGGTAAAAAAGGCTGCCAGACCAAACCATTTAAAAATGAAGTAGTGCGACACTAAGGCACCATAAAGTCCTAACCAGTTCTCTGCCTCTTTCCCCGAAGCTATCACTCCAGACTCGTTGATTGCCTCCACCACACTCTGATCGGCCTTTCCGGTAAATAGATACGATATAAATGCAGTAACCAGATATAATGAACTGATTAATAAAAAGAAGCCAACAGACAGTTGAAATCTTTTGTCTTTGAGAAAGGCAAAACTCAAATTGAGTTTTTTTGATGTCTTCTTTTTAGAACTACTCTTAAATGTATTGGATTTATAAGTGTTTTTGGCCATTCTGTCAAAAGTACAAACCTTAGCGATATTTTAAAACGACTAATATTCGTAGAATATTTTTAAAATATTAAATATCAGCAGGTTAAATAATGATATTATTTTCTTTGAAGCAATTTTTTATTGATTTGCTTCACTATCGATGGGCCTTCGTAAATAAAGCCCGTGTAAAGCTGAACGAGAGAAGCTCCTGCATCAAATTTTTCCATAGCGTCATCAGCATTCATTATGCCTCCGACAGCAATAATTGGAAAATCAGGGCCCAAATGGGTTCTCAAAAATTTTATTACATGGGTGGACTGCTTTCGCACCGGTGCGCCACTTAGACCACCAGCTCCTATTTTCTCAATACGCTTAGCTGAAGTTTTTAGCCCTTCTCTGGATATTGTAGTATTTGTTGCAATAAGTCCGTCAAGAGAAACTTCTTTAGTGATTTCGACAATATCTTTGAGTTGCTCATCACTCAAATCAGGAGCAATTTTCAATAAAATCGGTTTTGATTTGGACTTTGACGCGTTTCGCTCTTTTAAGTTTTGAAGCAAAGCAGTTAGTGGTTCCTTGTCTTGTAAGGCTCTGAGGTTAGGCGTATTTGGCGAACTTACATTTACTACAAAATAATCTACCAAGGGAAAAAGCGCCTCAAATGCCAGGGCATAATCTCTGGCCGCATCTTCATTGGGTGTTATTTTATTTTTACCAATATTACCTCCTACTATGACTTTAGACTTCCTTCTTTTAAGACGTGTAACAGCGGGCTGAACACCTTCATTATTAAAGCCCATTCGGTTGATTACGGCTTTATCTTTTGGAAGTCTAAACAGTCGTGGCTTGTCATTTCCTGGTTGACCCTCCGGGGTGAGCGTTCCAATCTCAATAAAACCAAAACCCATACAAGATAGCTCATCAATGAGTCTTGCGTCTTTGTCAAAACCAGCTGCTAATCCTATCGGGTTATCGAATGTGATACCAAAAAATTCTCTTTTTAAAGACTTGTTTTTAACATGATACATCGATTTCCATATACTTCTTACCCCTGGTATGGTTCCTAGAAATTTAAGCGCGCTAAAAGTAAAGTGATGTATTTTTTCCGGGTCAAAAAGAAAAAAAATAGGCCTAATGAGAGATTTATACACGATATAGATAAACAGTTTATTGTTCGAAAAAAATTTAAATTAGAATTAATAACGTTCTTTTACTTTCTTAACTGCTAATTTAATTATGCTATCAGTCAAAAGTTGAATCTCTTCCTTAGTTAGGGTTTCATCATATGTTTTTTTTATTAGAGGTGCCCCTGCATTATCAATATTAACCTCATATCTCCACTGGTGAAACTTGAAATTAAGGTATACGCTTATATTAAATGCATCAGGCCCTTTACTTATAAATCCTTCAAGCAAAACTTCTATACTAAACTCATAAATTTCTTTATGAATATTGTTAAAATACTTCTCAATATCGGCAGTTGTTGTAAAGGCATTTCCATTAAGTAATAAAGAAACTCTGCTCTTATTGAACCAACTCTTTACTTTGGAAAGTTTTGAATCTACTTTTTCCATTAAAGGGTAAAATGAGTCAATTGTAAGTTTAATGATAACTTCAGTTGAGCGACTCAATGTCGCACGATTCTCATACCCTTTTTTGATTTTTTTATCAAGAATAGAAATTTCTTTTTCCAAGTCATCAGATTCCTCTATATCTTCACCTTTTGCTGCTTTAAGTGATAAATTCAATGACCAATCCAATTCTTTTCCTAAATAAAAGATAAATGGCTTTATATCACCTGCATCAGCTTTTTCTAAAGAAGTTAAATATTCTTCTTTATTCTCAAAACGTATTATTATAGGTGGAAATCCACTTTTCATTAAAATATAATTTAACCACAAGCGAGCCACCCGACCATTCCCATCATCGAACGGATGTATCATTGTAAACTGATGATGTGCCTCAGCTCCACGAATCAAAGGATGTAGATTAGAGTTACGATTATACCATTTAATCAGATCATTCATCCTTGAAGGTGTCTCCTCCGGGCTAGGATAATTATGAATAATTCCACTTTTCAACCTTACTGAGTTAGGACTCTTCTTATATTGACCTGGAATAACTTTTTTTCTCGTTGGTATTCCGTCAGCTGTAACTGCTTCTGTCCAAAATTCTCGAACTAATAAGATCTTATTCAACTCACGAAGATCAGCTTCAGTCATATCTCTGCTAACATCATCAGACCAATCCGTGACCAAATCTATAGCTAGATCGTGCGCTTCCATCTCGTCATAATCTCTTTTCTCATGCTCACCTGTTGCACGTCCTTTGAATAATAAAATTTGAGTTTGCCCATATGTAAGCGTATTACCTTCGATATGATTTGAATGATAATTCCATTCAAGCCTATACTTATCTTTCAACTTTCTACTATTTGCTTGACTTAAGGGCTTTAACGCTTCTAGTTCAGTTAATTTAAGATCAATCTTTCTTATTATTTCTTCTATTTGCATGGCTAGTTAGTCTGACAACAACTAAAATAAGTATTTTACTCAACTCCTTGGGTGAAATTCTTGTATGACTTGCCTTAAATAATCTCGATCGAGATGCGTGTAGATTTCGGTTGTCGTTATCGATTCATGACCCAGCATTTCCTGCACCGCACGTAAGTCTGCACCTCCTTCTATCAAATGGGTTGCGAAAGAATGCCTAAACGTGTGAGGACTAATGCTTTTCTTCATACCGATAGCTTTTGACAGATTTTTGATAATGGTAAAAATCATAACTCTTGTGAGTTGCCTGCCTCTGCGATTAAGAAAAGCATAGTTTTGATGACCTTCCTTTATATCTACATGTACACGAATTTCTTCGGTATATATTTTGAGAAACTTCAAAGCATCTTTACCCACAGGTACCAGCCGTTCTTTGTTTCCTTTTCCAACTACCCTAAGAAATCCGATATCGAAATAAATATTAGTGAGCCTTAAATCAACCAGCTCCGATACACGTAGCCCTGAGCTGTAGAGCACTTCCAACATGGCCCGATTTCGTGCCCCCTCGGGCGTAGACATATCTATCGCTTCAAACAACTGCTCTATCTCGTGGTAGCTCAAAGTATCAGGAAGTTTTCTGCCTAATTTAGGTCCTTCTATCAAGGCGGTAGGGTCTTTTTCAACTAGCTCCTCAAACATAAGGTATTTATAAAATGCCTTGATCCCTGATAGAACCCTGGCCTGACTATGTGCGGTCATGCCCAACCCATTGATGTACTCCAGGAAGTCTTGCAAATGAATAGATTCCACCTTGGGAGGTGAAATATCCAAATTGGACATTTCGATAAACTGTTTTAGCTTTATGATGTCATGAATATAAGCTTCTATAGAATTGTCTGACAAAGACCGTTCTAATTTAAGGTAGTTTTTAAATTGCTTTATTTGCAGCTCCCAGTTCATCCTAACATTTAAAATGGAAAATTAATGAAAATCGTCATCATCAATGGGCCTAATTTAAACTTGCTTGGCAAAAGAGAGCCAGAGGTATATGGCGATCAGGATTTTGAAAGCTTTTTTAAAAAGATTCAGGGAAATTTTCCAGACATCCACCTGGATTATTATCAGTCCAATATTGAAGGAGAAATTGTGAATAAGCTACATCAGGTAGGCTTCTCTTTTGATGGTGTCATTTTAAATGCAGGCGCTTATACGCATACTTCAGTGGCCATATCAGATGCCATAGCTGCTATTAATTCACCTGTGGTAGAAGTGCACATTTCAAATATCTATGCTCGTGAAGAATATCGCCACAAAAGTATTATTAGTGCCAATTGCGAAGGAATGATTTCAGGACTTGGGCTGGAGGGATACCTTCTCGCACTAACATACCTAATCAACATGAAAAATGATTAGCTTCTACCCCGGGCCATCGAAAGTAGAAGATAAAATACCACAATATGTAAAACAAGCTCATAAAGAAGGTATTTTAGGCATGAATCATCGTAGTGATGAGTTTGTAAGTATGTCTTCAAATACGATCAAGCTACTTAAACAAAAGTTAAAAATACCAGAGAGCTATACGATTTTCTTCACTTCGTCAGCAACAGAGTGTTGGGAGATTATTTCCCAGTCACTTATGCATGATACGAGCTACCATTTCTACAATGGAGCTTTTGGGGAGAAGTGGTTTGAGTATTCTAAGAAAATTCATCCGTTGAGCATAGGATATAAGTTTGATCGGGAAGCGCAACTTAAACTGACAGATATCGATCTGTCTTCAGATGAAGGCGTAATCTGCTTAACACAAAACGAGACCTCCAACGGCACACGCATAAGCAACAAGCGAATCGCTACAATTCGAAAAACTTACCCTAACCATCTGATCGCAGTGGATGCTACCTCTTCGATGGCTGGCGATCATTTAAAATTTGAAAATGCTGATGTATGGTATGCTTCTGTGCAAAAATGTTTTGGGTTACCAGCTGGAATGGCTTTAATGATATGCTCCCCTAAGGCAATTAACAAAGCAATTCAAATTAATGAAAGAGCACATTATAACAGTTTGGCTTTCATGATCGACAAGATGAAGCAGTACCAAACCACACATACTCCCAATGTGTTAAATATTTATCTTTTGCAGCAGGTTTTGGAACAAAGGAAGCCGATTGATAAGGTTCAGAATAAGCTAAAACAAAGATCAAAACAATACTACAAGCTCCTGGAAGACCTTGATGGGCTCAACACTTTGATAAAAAACGAAAAGGTAAAATCAAATACCGTTATTACAATAAAAGGAGACGCAAAGCAGATAAGTGAGATAAAACAAGATGCGAAAGCAGCTGGCCTTTTATTGGGTAATGGGTATGGTGATCTTGCAAAAGATACTTTCAGAATTGCCAATTTTCCTTCGCATAAAAACAAGGATGTTAAAATGCTCGTACACTTTTTTGAGAGCATGTCTTAAGTCAATAAACCAATCAGACATTTAGCATTTTTTTGTATTTTCATGCTAAGCTTTTCACTTACTTTGCACCATGTTAGTACTCAAAGATATATTCTCCGTCACGCTGATTTTGTTTTCGGTGATTGACATCCTTGGCTCTGTGCCAATAGTGATAAATCTTCGTAAAAAGGAAGGAAAAATACACTCAGGCAGAGCCACAATCATTTCAGGCGTACTTATGATTGCCTTTCTATTTTTAGGCCAATCAATTTTACAACTATTTGGTCTTGATGTTGGCTCATTTGCTGTCGCAGGTGCTATCATAATGTTTTTATTGGCCATAGAAATGATATTGGGTGTAACATTATTTAGAGATGACCCCGATGCAAGTGGGGCCGGATCTATTGTGCCTTTAGCTTTTCCATTGATTGCGGGTGCAGGAACTCTCACAACTATTCTTTCCATAAGAGCAGTTTATAGCAACCCAAACATCCTTGTTGGTATTGTTATCAACTTGATTTTCGTTTTTCTGGTTTTAAAATCAACAAATTGGCTTGAGAGAAAGCTTGGTAAATCTGGCTTTAGTATCCTTAGGCGCGTCTTTGGTATAATATTATTGGCCATTGCCGTTAAAATATTCAAAGAGCATATAAACATAGTTCAATGATAATTATATACACCGATGGTGCGGCCAAAGGAAACCCTGGCCCGGGAGGTTATGGTACGGTGATGATGACCAAAATGAATGGTAAAAATTACCGAAAAGAACTCTCTGAAGGGTTTAGAAAAACTACAAATAACAGAATGGAGCTACTTGCGGTAATCCGTGGACTGGAAGCATTGAAAAAAGACGGTCAGGATGTGACTGTTTATTCTGACTCGAAATATGTAGTTGAGGCCGTGGAGAAAGGTTGGATTTGGAACTGGCAGAAAAAAGGGTTTAAGAAGAAGGCTAATGTAGACTTATGGCAAGACTTTATTCCGCTATTCAACAGGCACAATATCAAATTTAAGTGGGTAAAAGGCCATGCCGGGATCCCGGAAAACGAAAGGTGTGATGAGCTTGCTGTTGCCGCTGCTGAAAGTGGTAATCTGAAAGTTGATAAAGGCTATGAGGGCCAGTTTGAGTAATAAAAAAAGCTGTCTAGTTAAGACAGCTTTCTAACCTATTTTGAGTTTTTGACCTGTTACATTTTTCTGACCTTACCACTACCAGAAGCAGAGGTATTCACATGGGCCGGGTTACCTTTATAGTAAACACTACCACTACCACTAATTCTGGCATCTATTTTATCTTCCACAGCAATTTCACAAGTTCCCGAACCTGAAATTGAAGCTTTAAACTCCTTTACATTAAAGTCTTCAGCTTTAACTCTGCCCGAACCACTAATACTAACCCTCATGGTCTCGCCTGAGCCTTTTAAATAAATTTTACCGGAACCAGACACCGAAGCTTCTGCATCCTTGGCCTTGGCATCAAGTTCCATTTTACCAGAGCCACTCACGGCCAAATAAAGATCATCGGTAGTAAACTTATTCGTAACGATTAATTTGCCCGAACCTGAGACTTTCAATCCCTCAAGGTCTTTAAGTGTCACATTTACTATTAAATCGCCACTACTACTACCAAACCAGCTCCAGTCATCATCACTATCTATTACCAAGGTATTTCCTTTAACATAGATGTCTGCATCTTCTATGGCATCTTCGTCTCCATCAACCTCTACACGATATTCGTTACCAATTGTAACGTAAACAGTTCCCGATGTACTTAATGCTACTTCAGTGAATGAGTCAAGATCAAGCACTTTTTGAGCACTCGATTGTAAAGCTGACATGATGATTAATAATGATAATATGTATTTCATAAGTTCTCGATTTTAAAGTAAAGACTCATCTATTTATTAAAGGTTGCATCACTTTGACTCAATGTTTGATAAAAATGTTACAGGCTAGGTCTTATTCTTTAGATTTGTGGCTCTAAAAATTAAATAATGCTACAAATTTTACTTTGCGTGCTTATGAATGTAGGCATTTTTGTCTGCTTCAGAATGTATGGTGTTTTAAAGCTCAACACATTACAAGCTATCATATTCAATTACATCACCTGTGTCATCACCGGGTTGATATTTATTGGAGATACCGAGGTAGTAATGTCGGCTTTAAGTTTTGAAGACAGCTGGATCTTTATTGCGCTTGCATTGGGTGGTGTTTTTATTGGCACTTTTTACTTGATGGCCATCACCACACAAAAATTTAGCATTACTGTTTCTTCAATATCGGCTAAAATGTCGCTGGTAATCCCGGTACTGTTTAGTTTGTTGATTTTAGGTATTCAGTCAAAAGACTATACTTTCCTAAACTACCTGGGTATGGCACTAGCTATCATTGCTATACTTCTGAGCTCGTATAAAGAGAAAAAAATTAAAACAGAGGCTATCTCTGGTTTTGAACTGGCTTTACCTCTTTTGGTATTTGTATTGGGTGGTATTATAGACTCAACTATCAACTATACAAATCACTATTTTCTCACGGTAAAGGAAGAAGCTATTTTTCCAATAATCGTTTTTGGATCAGCATCAATCATTGGCTTCATTATTTTAGCCATAAAAAGAGAGCGCATTAAGTCCAAAAATGTACTTGGGGGCGTAGCATTAGGTATAGTTAATTATTTCTCCATTTATTTTCTCATTACTGCACTTTCTGCATTTCAAAATGACGGAGCCATTGTTTATCCTCTGATCAATGTTGGAATCATTTTATTTGGCGCCATTGTTTCGGTGGCATTCTTTTCAGAAAAGTTAAGTAAACTTAATCTGGCTGGATTAATTTTAGCTATGCTCTCAATTGCACTCATATCATATCAGGAGATCACCAATTTATTATGAGTCAAGTCGAGCAATACCTTACAATTTCCAAAGGAGGCGAAGGTCTCCATAAAGAAAAAGGAAGTAAGTTCATTGCTCATGCCTTTTATGTTGCTTCTGAGTCAGATGTAAAGGAAATTCAGGACGACTTGAGGCAGCAATATCACGATGCGAGACATCACTGTTATGCCTATATAATAGGGCCCGATAAAAGTCTTTACCGTGCTAATGATGATGGAGAGCCCAATCACTCTGCAGGAGACCCCATACTAGGACAAATAAATAGCAAAGAGCTTACCAATACGCTGGTAGTAGTTATTCGATATTTTGGAGGAACAAAACTTGGTGTCAGTGGACTTATCAATGCCTATAAATTGGCTGCCGAAGAGGCATTAAACAATAGCAAAATTGTAACTGTTGATATCACGAAAACTGTAGTAATCAAGTATAGTTACGCTGCAACCAGTGAAGTAATGCGCTTAGTTGATGAATTTGAGCTTAAAATTACTGAGCAAACATTTGAAGATGTGTGCTCTATAGAAGGGGAAGTAAAAGTTGGTTTATTAGATGAATTTAAATCAAAAGTGCAGCTACTTATTGATACAGGTAGTGAGATCGAATTGATTCATAGATAAATCTTATCTAATCATCAATTTAATAAATTGAAGAAGCTTACTATTGATGACATTGATTACGAAATTTGCGAACAATTAAAACTAGTAAAAGAAAATGATCGAATTACAACAAGATAACCTACAGGAATTAGTAGAAAATAATGACAAGGTAATGGTGCAGTATGGCGCAACCTGGTGCGGAAACTGTCGTATTGTAAAACCAAAATTTAAAAGACTTGCTGGTGAAAACGAAGGTATCGAATTCGTGTATGTAGACGCAGAAAAATTACCGAAATCAAGAGGACTGGCAGAAGTAAAAAACTTGCCATTTTTTGCAGGATTTAGCAAAGGCAAATTAGTAGCTCAGCAAGCAGGAAATAAAATAGAAACTATAACAGGCGTTTTAGATGAGGTTACCAATAATTAAGCACGTAGTAGATTTCGTTGACAAAAACGATGAAGATTGGGTAGTAGAAACCATTGAGCTTCTCGAAGACCTTACCGAAGCCAAGGGCATCAAAGATGAGGAGATTGATGTGATTGGTGAGTTGCTTTCTAACCTATATGGAGCTTTAGAAGTGAGCAAAGAAATAAAAGGTGGAAAGCCACAGAAAGAGGCGCTTAATGAATTTATGAAAAGAGTAACTGGTTCTATCGACAACTAGGAGATAGCAATCATAACAAGAAGAAGGATATCTGTATTACAGGTATCCTTTTTTATTTAACACATCATACATTTCAAGGCATACCCACGCGTCTGTAGCGGCATACTGAAGCTGTTTCTGTGTTAGTTTTTCTGCCTCCCAATTAGATACCTGAGCGTTTTTAGAGATTCTAAACCCAAGAATAATAGCAGTAAGTTTTCGTAAGCCATTACTTTCAATGCCGATGTTTTTAACCATCTTATTTAATTCCAGAAACCCAGAAGGCTTAAATTTTCGGAGCCTGTTCAAATCTTTAAGATCATCTCTGAGTGCGACACCTACTTTTAATATATTTTCGTTTTCTAAAAATTGGTGAATCTCATTCGATATACCCGTATAATTGATTCTAATGATGAAGACCTCTTCAGGTATGGCTATCTGAATCATCGCTACTTCATTTACCTCACCTTTTCTAAATGTTGGCTTGGTTTCCGTATCGAATCCTACTACAGGAAATTTATTGATTTTTTCAAATACATCTGCTAGCTGATCTTCTCTGGTAATAAGCCTTATCTTACCTCTAAATGTATTTAGATCAAGGCTATTAATTTCTTCTCTGGAAATCGTTTCGGCAAACATATTATTTATCTGATGATGCCAGCCTACGAATTTTAATATTTAGATAAGCGTAGAGCACCGTCATAAAAGGGCTAATAAGATTAAAAAAGCAATAAGGCAGATATGCGAAAGTAGCAACGCCTAATACGGATGACTGATAAGCTCCACAGGTGTTCCATGGAATCAGTACTGATGTAACTGTACCAGAATCTTCAAGCGTTCTACTTAAGTTTTCAGGAGCAAGACCTCTTTCTTTATATGTGCTGGAAAACATCCTACCCGGCACAACGATAGCAATGTATTGATCCGATGCCGTCACATTGAAAGTGATACAAGTTGCAGCCGTTGAGGCAACTAATGATCCTGTAGATTGCGCAAATCCAATGATAGATTTGGCGATGGTCCTGAGCATACCGGTTCTTTCCATTACACCTCCAAAAACCATTGCCGTTAAAATTAACCATACCGTGCTCAACATACCATACATCCCGCCTGAGCTTAAAAGCTCGTCAACCATTGCATTGCCTGTTTTGAGCGAAACATCTCCAAACATAGCCTGCATCATTGCTCCATAGTAAGACTGTATTGAGCCATCGGCAATCCCTGAAATGTCAGCAATCAGCTGTGGTTGGAAAATTAAAGCAAAAACACCACCTAATAGCGTACCGGCTAACAATGCAGGTAAGGCTGGCACCTTTTTTACTATAAGTAATATAACCACCGCGGGTACAATAAATAAGGCCAGGTTAATATTAAATTTTTCGGTAATCGCATTTTGTACAATCTCCACTTCACCAACACTAGCCGAAGTATCAAGAGTAAAACCCCAGATAAGGAAGATAATTAATGCTATAATAATAGATGGCACAGTTGTGAAGGCCATATATCTAATGTGCGTAAATAAATCTGTGCCTGCCATGGCTGGAGCAAGATTGGTTGTATCAGACAATGGTGACATTTTATCTCCAAAATAAGCTCCGGAAATAACCGCCCCAGCGACAACTCCATCATGTATGCCCATAGCTTTACCGATACCTATCAGCGCAATACCAACAGTTGCAGCCGTAGACCATGAGCTACCTGTAGCCAGCGAGACAATAGCACTTACTATACATGCCGCCACTAAAAAGATGGTTGGGTTTAGTATCTCAAGGCCGTAATAGATCATTGCTGGTACAATTCCACTTATTAGCCATGTACCAGAAAGAGAGCCAATCATTAGTAAAATGAGTATGGCAGCCATGGCTGAACTAATACTTTTTACGATACCTTCTTCCAACTCTTGCCAGGTATAGCCAAGCCTTAGACTTAAAAGACCTGCAAAAGCAGCCGTAATTAATAAAGAAATCTGATTTGGACCGTAAGAAGAATCTCCTCCGTATAATATTACATTACTCGCCAGGAGTACAATTAAAAAAAGTATGGGTAAAAGAGATAATAAAAGAGAGGGTTCTTTTCTTTCCGTCATGTCACAAATTCATAGAGTCGGCCCCGAAGATAAAAAAAGATTTTTAAAAGACGCACTTAAACCATCATTTCAGCCAATTGTTCTCCCATGCGGCTTCCAATGGCTACTCCCATGCCTCCTAATCGCACTCCTAAAAACACATTAGGCGTATGTTGTCGCATTATTGGTTTTTTATTCTCACCAAATGCCATAATACCCGCCCAGGTATGATCTACTTCAAAAGGTGTGTCTGGTAAAATAACAGTTTTAAGCTGCTCGACCAGGTTATCATAGATGGTGTCATTGATTTCAAACGTAGTGGTTTCTTCTTCTTCGAAATCTAAATTTCTACCACCTCCATAGATCACTCTATCTCCGAAATTTCTAAAATAGTAATACCCTTTATCGCTATGAAATACACCTTTGAATTTTAAATTTTGTATAGGTTGAGTTACCAACACTATACCCCTGCCTGGTTTTAAATCAATTTCTGGTAAAATCTTTTTTGTGAATCCATTTGTACAACAGGCCACCTTCGATGCGCTTATAAAATAGCCGTCTGTTACTTTAGAGGCGATATTAAGGCGAACCTGACCGCAATCATCTTCAATGTTTAATACTTCGGCTCCAGTCAAAATCTCGATTCCTTTCTCTCTGGCGAGTGCCAATAAATTTTTCATCATCGCACCAGTATTGATCTGCCCCTCGTATTGGTTATAAATAAGGGCTGGCACTTTTGATGACGCAAAACCAAACTCAGCAATCTTCTGATTACAAACTTCAAATACAGGTTTGTCGAATAGCGGTTTTAATAAACTATTTACCTGATCAATCTGATCTAAACAAGCTACATCCTCTTCATTGATTAGCTCGTAACCGCCATAATCTAAATAATCAATCTTTTCATCTCCTAATCGTTTCCTCAACTTTTGTAGACCTTTCACTCTTTCCTCTACGAGCGCCAAACACTCAGCTTCTGACATAACCTTTAGATCATCTAGCAACTCAGTCAAACTACCAAAGCACGCAAACCCGGCATTTTTTGTACTTGCTCCTGTTGGTAAAAGACCTCTTTCTAAAACTATAATGCTGGCATTAGGATCATTCTCCTTTAAGCTTATAGCTGTAGAAATACCAACAATACCACTTCCGATAACTGCATAATCATAAGTAGTAAATGACTCTCTCTCCCAAAAACTAATCATATTGTGAAATGCTTTTTATAAATGAACACATAAAGTCAAATTTATATTTTTTAAATTTCAACTCTGATATAAAGTCAAACTTATGAATACTGCCAAAATTGTAGAAAAAGCAAAGTCATCATCATTCCATTTGTGGCTATTAAACCAGGGTTTAAGTCGAATGATACCATTTAACAAGCCTCATGGATTTAAGGTGTTAGAAATAAAAGATGATGCCTTAAAAACATTTGTACCCTATAAAAAGAAAAATTTTAATCATATCAGAGGTATTCATGCTTGTGCACTTGCTACGCTCTCAGAGTTTACTACAGGCTTTTTAATGATATCAAGGCTTGACCCTAAGCAATACCGTATAATCATGCAAAGACTGGAGATGGATTATCATTTTCAGGCCAAAATGGATGCTGTAGGTAGTTTTACACTTACCGATGAGTGGATGAAGAAAGAAATATATGAGCCTTTAGAAACAAAAGACTCCACTGTAGTGACTTGTGAAGTGAAAATTGAAGATGTAGAGGGCAATCATCTTACAACTGGCAAAGTATACTGGCAGGTAAAACCATGGAATAAAGTAAAAACCAGGGTGTAATGAGACGCATTGAGGAATTGTTACAAGAATATGGTGCCAGTCACACTAATCGAACAAATAAGATCATCCATTGGGTGTGTGTACCCCTTATTTTTTTAAGCATAGTTGGACTTATCTGGTCAATTCCAAATGGTTTTATAGCTCAGTTTTTAAGTAGAAATCCAAACCCTTTTGCTAATTGGGCAACAGTTTTATTAGTAATCGTTATTGCTTATTACTTTTCATTATCCATATCGCTCGGCATTGGTATGGCGGTATTTTCCACATTATGCCTTTTTATAATAAAATTTATAGACCAGGCTGGCGTTGCACCTGTCTGGCAAATCTCTCTTGGGATTTTTATTATCGCCTGGATAGGCCAGTTTTACGGTCACAAAGTTGAAGGAGCAAAACCATCATTCTTTAAAGATTTGCAGTTTTTACTTATTGGACCTGCATGGCTGCTCCACTTTATATATAAACAACTCGGCATCCCTTATTAGCCATGGCACAACCACTGGTATCGGTCATATGCCTTTGTTACAATCATAAAAATTACATAAGAGATTGTATTGACTCTGTACTGCAGCAGACCTATAAAAATATCGAGATCATTATTGTAGATGATGCTAGCACCGATGGAAGCAAACAAGTTATTGCCGAAATAATAGCAGAGCATGTCGATATCAAATCCATCGACTTGACCACTAATGTAGGAAACTGCAAAGCTTTTAACATGGGGTTGGCGCTCGCCAAAGGTGACTATATAGTTGATCTCGCAACAGATGACGAGTTCAATCCAGAGCGAATTGAAAAACAATTGACACTGTTTCAACAGCTTCCTTCAGATTATGGAGTTATACATACCAACGCAATCTATGTTGATGAAAATGGGAACTATCTAAGAGATCATTACAACTACCTTCGAGGAAAAAATTTGCTAGATGAAATGCCTCATGGGGAAGTTTACCAATCTATAATTTCGAAGTTTTTTGTCTCAGGCCCTACAATGCTTGTAAAAAAAGAGGTTTTCGCTGACCTCAATGGGTATGATGAATCATTAAGTTATGAAGATTTTGATTTTTGGGTAAGGTCTGCACGCAAGTGGAAATATGCATACCTCGATGAGACACTTACAAAAATCAGAAAGGTAGCAGGATCCAAGTCCAGCGGCTGGTATGCTCATGGAGATAAACAGCTCTATAGCACCTATATTGTCTGTAAAAAAATACAGGGAATGAATCAAACCGAAGGAGAAAATGAGTCGCTACTTAAAAGGTTAAAGTTTGAATTGAGGCAGTCTCTTTTTACAAATAACTATCGGGAATTCAAGCTTTTTTTCAAGATGCTGGGTGAATACAACGCTGTAGGACTATTGGAGCGATTTATGCTTTTAATTGCGCAGTCCAGGGTTCCCCTAACTTTTATTAGAAGTATTTACCATCGCTTAAGATATAATGCCAGCTAGCGATGAGAGTCATCATCCTCTAACATACTCAGATAGCTGAGATACCTTCTGGTATCTATACCTCCCTCATCCACTGCGGTCTTTACTGCACATTTAGGCTCGTGAGTATGCTTGCAATTATAAAATTTGCAGTCATTCTGAATACCTCTCATTTCAGGAAAATAATCTGCCAACTCTTCTTCCTCAATGTCGATTAACCCAAACTCCTTGATACCCGGTGTGTCAATTACATAGGTGCTATTATCAAGATCAAACATTTCTGCAAAGGTGGTGGTATGCACTCCTTTAGCGGCATAATCCGATACCTCTTTTACGGTTTGCGTAATTTCAGAAGATAATAAATTAAGAATAGTAGACTTACCAACACCAGAATGACCTGACACCAATGTTTTCTTTCCTTTCAGTAGCTCTTCAACCTCTTTGATCCCCTTCTCATCCTTTGCCGAAATTTGCAGGCATTTCACGCCAATTTGCTCATACATCGCTATCACGTCATTTTGTGCAGCAATTTCTTTATCAGAAAGTAAATCAAACTTATTAAAGACAACTACCTGAGGGATACGGAAAGACTCGGCAGAAATGAGAAACCTATCAATGAAACCAGTAGAAGTACGTGGAAAAATCAATGTCGCAACTAATAATGCCTGATCAATATTAGCAGCTAAGATGTGACCATGGCCTGTTTTCTTTATGGATTTTCTGATAATGTAGTTCTTTCTTGGAAGTATCTCAGTAATTACGCCCTGTGTCTCATCTCCATCTTCACGGTCAAAAGACACAACATCACCTACCGCAATAGGATTGGTGGTTTTAAAGCCTTTTAACCTCAACTTACCCCGGGTTCTACAAGTATAAAGTGCTTCATCGGTACCCTTTACCTGATACCAGCTACCCGTTGATTTCAAAACCAGCCCTTCCATTATTTTAGTAATTCTTCACAGTAGTCCACAATCCTTTTGGTTGCCCCAGTGTTATTTTTTACATAGTCAGCATTTATTTGACTCGCTATTTCATACGTTTTATAGTCAGAAAAAGCCCTGAATTGTACTCTTAATGCATCATAGTTTGCAATTGCTACTGCTCCTCCAAGTTTTATCAAGTCTATTGCTTCTCTAAACTTCTCATAATTCTGATCACCAAAGAAAATTGGCAAACCAAAAGTTGCTGGTTCTAAAATATTATGGAGCCCTTTACCAAAACCTCCTCCAACATAAGCATAGTGTCCATATTTATATAGTGTTGAAAGCATACCTACATTATCAACAATGAGTACTTCATACTCACTTGGGTTTACACCGTCCTCGGACAGCTCGGAGAATCTGATGGTTTTTCTCATAAAATCTTTTTTCATGCTTTGCATAAATTTTTCTTCGATTTCATGAGGGGCAATGATAAACTTCATGGTTGATCCATTGATAAAAGATGTGAGCACATCAATGTCTTCACCCCAAGCACTTCCTACTACCATTATCTGTTCACCATTTGTGAATTTTTCGACAATTGGAAGCTCTGATGTTGATTTGTAAATTTTAGCAACACGATCAAATCGTGTGTCTCCACTTACCTCACAATTAGAAATACCAATGCTTTCTAATAGTGATTTAGTGTTTTGATCCTGAACAAAGAAATGGGTAAACCTCTCAAGAATTTTTCTGTAAAAATTACCGTATGACTTAAAGTATACCTGGTTTGGACGTAAAATAGTAGCTATTGACAACAAAGGTATGCTTCTCTTTTTCAGCTCTCTGCTGTAGAAATGCCAAAACTCATACTTTACAAAAAATGCAACCGAGGGGTTAATTGCATTTACAAACCTTTTAGCGTTTGTTTTCTTATCTAAAGGCAAATAGCAAACCAGATCCGCTCCGGTGTAATTTTTTCGCACTTCATAGCCAGAAGGGGAGAAAAAAGTAAGTACAATTTTATAATTTGGAAACCGCTCTTTGAAAGCCTCTATTACCGGCCGGCCCTGCTCAAACTCACCTAATGAAGCACAATGAAACCACGCAACAGGAGCACTTGGACTAAAATTTTCTTCAATATTCTCCAGGAGCTTCTTCCTACCTTTTAAAAATAACCTGGCTTTTGGGTTAAAAATCGATGCTACCCAGATGCCAAACTGATAGACTCGTATGAATAAGCTGTATAGTAAAAGCGCCATGATAGGCACAAAAATAAAAACCCTGACGATACCGTCAGGGTTTTATCAAATCTATTTCAATCTTTATTAGTTGTTAGAAAGGTATGTAGCAACGCCTTCTCTCGATCCTTCCATTGCTTCTTTTCCTTCTTCCCAGTTAGCAGGGCAAACTTCTCCGTTTTTCTCGAAATGGTGCCATGCATCAATAATTCTGATATACTCATCGATATTTCTACCTATAGGGAAGAAATTAACAGTTTCGTGTCTCACAATACCGTTTTTGTCGATGTAGAATGTTCCTCTGTAAGAAAATGGAGTTCCTTCGAAAGTAAGGTCACCTTCTTCAGTATAATTCCAATCTCCACCAAGCACTCCATAGTTTGAAGCAATTGTTTTAGAAGCATCTGCAACCAAAGGATAAGTTACACCTTCGATACCACCGTTTGCTTTTGGTGTCATCAACCAAGCCAGATGAGTATCTTCAGTATCGCAAGAAACACCTATTACCTGTACTCCTCTCTTTTCAAATTCTTCTTTCTTCTCCTGGAAAGCATGAATCTCAGTTGGACACACAAAAGTGAAGTCTTTTGGATAAAAGAAAAGGATTACTTCCTGCTTACCGATGTAATCAGATAATGAAAAATTTTCTGCAATTTCTTCTCCGTTCAATACGGCCGGTGCAGTAAATACCGGTGCTTTTTTTCCTACTAATGACATAAATTTAAGTTGTATTTATAGTTCAACATTTATTCTAATTCCAGTGGTTTTACGCACTTGGCTGCAAAGATAAACATCTGTTTTACGGATAAAAACTATGACGGTAATTTGGTTACTAAACCGCAATAACAAATATCTATGTCTCGATAAGCTTTAATTATTATTAGTAGAAATAACTATATTCGTATATACTAAAATCAAGAGCAATGCATAAATTTTTTACGAAAACATTCTTACTTATCTCAGCCATTTGTATTAGTGGTTTAACTTTTGCCCAGAATGGCGATATAGACGATTTCATTCAAACCGAAGAGGCCCTAGCAGATGCCAATAAGCTAATTCAGGGATATATCGATCCTTTTACCGCAGGTTTTGGTGCTGGACTAAATTCTGGTTGGTATAATACCGCCAAAGCGCACAAATCTTTAGGTTTTGATATAGGTTTTACTGCTGGTTTGGCATATATCCCGGATGAAGACCAGTTCTATAGACCAAATGATCTCGGACTCACCTATTTTTCATTAAATAGTGGTCCTGATGCACCTACTGTATTTGGTCCAGATCAGGAGCCTTCTTACACATTTGATGCCACCCCTGGCACACCAGGTGGAGAGGAACCTATTACAGGCCCACCTGGCTTAGGTTTGAAAGATGAAATCGGATTTAATGCAACCCCAATAATCATCCCTCAATTAGGCATCGGAGTTTACAAAAACACTGACCTTAAAATCAGATGGTTACCGGAGATTAGCTTAGGCGATGACTCTAACCTTAAGTTATTTGGTATTGGCGTGATGCATGATATCAAACAACACATTCCAGGGCTTAAATTAGCACCATTCGATTGGTCAGTTATGATTGGTTATACTAGTGTAACTACAACAACAGATTTTGAAGATGATTTTTCGGCTGACAATAGATTATTGTTTGATACGAAAGCCTGGACTTTTCAAACCATGGTTTCTAAGAAGTTTTCTGTATTGACATTATATGGTGGTCTAGGGTACAACACCGCCAAAACTGACCTTAAAGTTGAAGGGCAGTATGATGTGGGAACAGGTAATCAGTCTGACGCTATTGAAAATCCCATTGATCTTGGTTTTAATAGTAATGGGATGCGTTTCACTGCAGGTCTACGTTTGAAATTTGCCATTTTTACACTTCATGGCGACTATACGATTCAGAAATACAATGTACTTTCAGTAGGTATGGGCTTTGCTGTGAGATAAATTACAATACGATCAACATAAATAAAAGAAGGCATTCCGTAAAAGGAATGCCTTCACTGTTTTGAGGAGGCGTTAAAAACCAGATAGGTCTAGTATGCTGTTATTTCCCCTTGTATTCTGGCTTTCTTTTCTCAACAAATGCCTGCATACCTTCCGTTTGGTCTTCTGATGAGAACGTCAAATAAAAATTCTTTCTCTCAAAGGTAAGTCCTTCATCCAGGTGGGTTTCAAATGACCTGTTTACAGACTCTTTGGCCAGTTGTGCCGCGATCGGTGACATCTGGGCAATTTCTTTGGCTAAAGCAGTGGCCTCGTGCATGTACATTTCTACGGGCACTACCTTATTTACCAATCCGTAACTCACAGCTTCTTCACCTGAAATAAATCTACCGGTAAGGACTAACTCCATGGCCTTTGCTTTTCCAATCGCCTTTGTCAATCTCTGTGTTCCTCCTGCCCCTGGCATCACACCTATTTTTATTTCTGGTTGGCCAAATTTGGCAGACTCAGAGGCAATGATCATATCGCAAGTCATCGCCAACTCACAACCACCACCTAACGCGAATCCCGAGACAGCAGCAATCAATGGCTTTTTAGTCTTTCTTATCTGATCCCACGTGCTAAACTGGTCTATTTTCAACATATCAATGGCAGTCTTATTAGCCATTTGCTTTATATCGGCTCCGGCAGCAAATGCTTTTGCATTACCAGTAATAATGATGGCTCGTACCTCATCATTATCATCAAGCGCTTTCAATGCATCTCTAAGCTCTCCCATAAGCTGTAGATTTAATGCATTTAGCTCTTTGGGTCGATTGAGTTCAATTAACGCTACATGCTTCTCGTATGACTCATTTACTTTTATAAATTCCATATATTATTGGCTTTAATTTCAAAGATGCCCGCAATAAAAAGAAAAGCCGCCTTTTTTCAAAAAAGGCGGCTTAAACTAACCATACTAAACAGGTGAGTAAAAAGTGCTATGTAGTGTTATATACTTATTGAAGATGTTTAGTAACCTTTGTTGTATAAATTTGTTTTAATATTTATTGAATACTAAACGCAACCGATCAATTTCTATGGTTAAAGTCCTTTTTGTTTGTCTTGGTAATATTTGTAGATCACCTCTGGCTGAAGGTATTTTAAGAAAGCGTATCGATACGCTTGGCCTAAAAGATTTAATTATTGTAGACTCATGCGGCACTTCAAAATACCACATAGGAGAGCAACCTGATGCCAGAACCGTTGATAATGCAAAAAACAATGGGCTCAAACTCGACCATCAAGCGAGACAATTCCTAAAAGAAGACTTCAGAAAATTCAACTACATATTGGCAATGGACAATGCCAACCTGAATTGCATCCAACGCATGGATCAAACGGGTGAGTTTAAGGATAAGACTATGCTCATGAGGGCATTTGACATATCAGATAGAGATGCTGATGTACCGGATCCTTATTTTGGTGGCGAAGACGGATTTCAAAATGTATATGAAATTCTTGATCGATCTGTTGAAGAATTTCTTAATTGGCTTATCGAAGAGCACAATTTACAAACCAAATAGTAAACTTAATACTCCTCGGTAGGGGCGGTAAGTACACGATAATTATTCCTTGAAATTTGTTCCAGAAGGATATTAGACTGACTGGAAAACTCTTTCAGTTTCTGTGGGGTATAATTTTTAATGGTTGTCAACTGTAGACCAGTATTGTACCTGATTTCGAAATGTGGTTTAAGCGCATCAATCACTTTATCAATCTTCATTGGCTGATTGTCTACAACAATTGAAAAGGAAATAGCTGAGTTTTGCATGATGCTGATCTTCAAATCAACTACGGACAATTCGTGAAATATGAGGCTTAGGTTTTGCTCGTTAACAAATGTAAAGTCAATCACCTTAAATGAAATAAGCACCTGATCATTTTTAATAATAGTACAGGGAGGTAAATTACTCACCTCGCAATCATGTATAATAGTACCTGCCGCATCGGGCTGATCAAAACTCTTCACCAATAATGGTATATGTTTATTAGCCAGGGGCTTTATAGTTTTCGGATGAATAACGGAGGCTCCGTAATAAGTCATTTCGGCCGCCTCATAATAAGGCAATTCTGAAAAAAGTATGGCATCATTAACCAATTTAGGGTCAGCATTTAAAATACCGGGTACATCTTTCCAAACACATACATGATCAGCTTGTAGTGCAGACCCAAAAATAGCTGCTGTAAAATCAGAACCCTCCCTTCCCAGCGTTGTGGTTTGACCATTATCAGCGCTGCCTATAAACCCCTGTGTTAACACAATTTTTGATTTGGCTATTTCATCTACATCATGTTTAATGAGTTCTTCTGTCAGCCTCCAATCTACAATCCCCTCTCTAAAATTGTCATTTGTTTTCACATACTCTCGGGCATCTAACCAGTGTACCTGCAGCTCCGTATTTTTTAGATATTCAGCCACAATGGTTGAGGATAGTAACTCCCCACAAGACACTACCTGATCATATAACTCGTCATAGCCAAAGGGTTGTTCTAGTTTCTCGTGTAAATACTTAAAAATTGTATCCACCAATTGAGTTACATTATGACCTTTGGAAAACAATGACTCAATAATCTCAAAATGGTATTCTTTCAGATCCTGAATAAGGTTAACAGTGTCATTTTTCTGGAATTTTGCATTTAGAATCTGTTCGAGTGCATTAGTAGTTTTACCCATAGCAGATACTACAACCACCAGTTTTTCATTGGCATGCTGTGCTATGATTTTACTCATATTTTTTAAAGCAACAGCATTTTTTATAGAAGCTCCACCAAACTTGAATACCTTCATCTATGCAAACGATTGAATGACAAAAATTTCTGTAAATTTGCCCCAAAATAGCAGTATAAATCTCAAAATACTTAACGCTTTGAACAATATTATGGAAGATTCGCGAATTGCATTACCAATAGGAACAGCCCTGGATCGCTTTATTAAACGAAAGCAAGAAGAGTTTCAATTCGCCTCCGGAGAACTATCTCAGCTACTTCGTGATATTGCCCTATCAGGCAAAGTTGTAAACCGTGAAATAAACAAAGCCGGCCTCATCAATATTGTTGGCCCCATTGGTACGGAAAATGTGCAAGGTGAAGCACAACAAAAGCTTGATGTGTTGGCCAACATAAGATTTACCAGGGCCCTTACAAAAGGTGGTGAAGCAGCAGCTTTAATTTCTGAAGAAGATGAAGATGTAACTGACTTAAACAACAACGGCAGGTATATCATTGCCATCGACCCACTTGATGGCTCATCAAATATTGATGTAAACGTGTCTATAGGTACAATTTTTTCTATTTACAGGAGAATTTCACCCGTTGGTACGCCCATTACCAAGGAAGATATCATGCAAAAAGGTTCTGAGCAAGTTGCCGCTGGCTATTTGTTGTATGGTTCCTCTACCATGTTGGTTTATACTACTGGTCATGGTGTGAATGGATTTACTTACGAACCGTCTCTCGGGGAGTATTTTCTTTCTCACCCTGATATGAACATTCCAGAAGAAGGTAAGATGTTTTCAATCAATGAAGGCTCCTACAACAGTTTTCCAGAACCGGTAAAAAAATATGTTGAGCATTGTAAAACATCACAATTATCAGGGCGCTACATTGGCTCATTGGTAGCAGACTTTCATAGAAACCTACTCAAAGGGGGTATCTATATTTATCCGCAAACAGAAAGCTCACCAAATGGCAAGCTAAGGCTTATGTATGAGTGTAATGCACTGGCATTCATAGTGGAGCAGGCAGGAGGAAAAGCATCAACGGGAGAAGAGAGGATCCTTGATATTCAACCTACTACCTACCACCAAAGGGTTCCCTTATTTATTGGGTCTACTAAAATGGTAGAGAAAGCAGAGAGCTACTTTAATAACAAATAACAAATATTTTCACTTTTAAGTGTGATTTACAGACTACATACGCGACTAATACAGTAAAACAATAAAAATATGAAGCTAATAAGAACTTTAATTTTAGTCGCCCTATGTTGTCTAGCATCCTTTAACCAGGCGCAATCCCTCCTTTGGAAGATATCGGGCAACGAGTTAAAAAAGCCTTCTTATCTATTCGGTACCATACACATGATTTGCCCTGATGACTTGATCTTATCTGGGGAAACAATTGTTGCTTTGGATAATACCGACCAGGTGGCCCTGGAATTAGATATGGATGAGCCAAATTTCATGGCAAAGGCTCAGCAGATGGCCTTAAATAAAGATATGGCAAATATCAGTGCACAGCTTTCAGAAGATGAGCTTGAAACTGTAAATGCATTTTTTAAAAAGAATTATAGTGCTGATTTAACTCAATTGGGAGTGATGAAACCCATTGGGCTTATGTCTATGATCTATATGAAAGGCCTTGATTGCCCCCAACCGGCATCTTATGAAGCGAGATTTATGCAGATTAAAGGAGATAAGGAGCTTGTAGGATTGGAAACTATAGAGTACCAGATGGGGATATTTGATCAAATACCTATGGAAGAGCAGCTGAGCTGGTTAGTCGAATACACTGCTGATATGGATAAAATGAAAACGGAACTGGACTTTATGATCAACGCTTACCAAAGTCAGGATATGCAAAAAATGCATGATATGATTACCTCTAGTGTACAGTTTGAAGCTTACACTGACATTTTACTCTACAAAAGAAATCAAGAGTGGATTGATCGTATAGAAAAGCTTATCAATGAAAAACCAACTTTCATTGCCGTTGGAGCAGGTCATCTTGGGTCTGACAAAGGTGTTATAGCCTTGTTGCGTAAGGAGGGCTATTCCGTAGAGCCAGTAAAATAAACTCAATGAGGCTGTCTCAACTATACTTTCTTCTGGTAATCACTTTTTGCATCTCGCGCTCCAATATCATTTGAGCAATGTCTGAAGCTAATGTTTCAGGATTGCCTGCAGCTAGTACTTTTTTTACTTTTTGTTCGCTCACATCAATGCGATAAAGTGCATTAAGCAACCTGCTCATATCCTTATCAAGCAAGTAATTGATAATTGGTATTAATTGCTTTTTTAGGTCTTCTATTGTCAGAGCTGTTTCAGGCAACTCTTCGTCCAGCAAAAAGTCTTTTTTAATTAATTGAGTGGTAAGCAGGATATCATCCCTATTTGTCATCAGCCTTTTTCGCTTTTGATTTCTTATCTTCTTTCAGTAGCTCAGGTACCTGTTGGTAGATACTATTATACCACTTAATAAGTTTCTTAACATCAGACACATACACTCTATTTTCATCATAGTTGGGGATGATATGTTTGATAAAAGCTTTCAATTCATCTGGATCAGAAGTTGGTGTTACTCCTAAGTCATTATCGAATTCTTTAAATATCTTTTTAAAAACGTCTTCAAGTGGCGTTGAACCTTCTTGATCAGTGGTGTAAATAGAAATATCACTCAAAACAGATATGCGCTGTGATGCATTTGCTGCTATACGTTGTTTGTTATCATCGAGGGACTCCAGAATAACGCCTGTTCGTGTTGGTTTTAACACTTTAAATAGACCTCCTTTACCAGTCAACGAAGCAATATCACTATATTCCATATTATCAGATAGTTTGTTTGAATTAGGGCGCAAAAGTAGTTATTATTTTAATATTTCCCAGATTTTGCAAACTCTACAATAAACTTTAGCAACTCTTCTTTTCCCTGACCTGTGGTAGAAGATGTCACTACATTGTGAGGCATCACTTCCCAGAACTTTAGTAAATGTTTTCTGTATTTTGCAATGGCTGACTGTGTTTTATTTTTCGATTGCTTGTCTGCTTTGGTAAATACTATACTAAATGGTATTTGCTCCTCACCAAGCCAATTTATGAACTCTATATCAATGGGTTGAGGTGCCAAACGACTATCAACAAGCACAAATAAGTTGATGAGATTTTCTCTCTCTTTGATATAGTCATGGATCATCGCTCCCCATTTTTCCTTCTCTGTTTTGGAAACCTTTGCCCAGCCATAACCTGGAAGATCGACCAGGTGCCAGGTATCGTCAATCAAAAAATGATTAATCAACTGCGTTTTTCCAGGTTTAGAAGAAACTTTCGCCAATTTATTTCTACCTGTCAGCATGTTGATAAGTGAGGATTTGCCGACATTGGAACGGCCAATAAAAGCGAATTCTGGTATCAGGGCAGGTGGACATTGCGCATGATCGCTGCTACTTTTTATAAATTCAGATTTCTTAATCTCTATAGCCATATGTGCTCAATTAGATTATTATAAACCAAATAGTTATATTTATCTGTTAATTAGCAAGGTGGTATTTTTTTGAAGTTAAAGTAATACTTCAACCATTTTTTTTGTATTATTACTATAATTGCTAATTAAACATGACTTCGCTGAGGCGCAGACATGCATTTTTTAAACTTAATTCAATTAAATTAGGCTGCAAATCTCATATTAAAATGTATCAAAGGCTTAAATTTTTTACTTTTTCTGCTCTAGCACTGTTAATTTTTACTTACGAGACATTTTCTCAGGAAAAATCTGCTCAAGAACAAGCTCAAGACTTCATTGAGATTGCAGAAGATATAATGGCATCAACCCAGGCAATGGATCAGGCATTAGACATGTATAAAAATGCCGTAAATGTCGACCCTGATAATATCAAAGCAAACTGGATGGCAGGGGACTTTCACCTAAAAACCATTGGTAAGCCTCGGGCTGCACAGTATTTATTAAAGGTTTTAGAGTTGGACCCTAATTACAGATTTGACCTGACCTATTGGATAGGGAGAAGTTATCAGTATGGAATGGAGTTTGACAAGGCGTTGGCATATTATAACAGATATAAAAATAAACTTACAGAAGAAGATGGTTACCGTGGCAGAGATAAGGTAGAGCTCTCTGAAGTAAATAGAAGAATCTATGAGTGTGAAAATGCAAAGCAATTTGTAGCCAATCCTGCACACTATTCTATAGAAAATCTTGGTAACGCCATTAACTCAGAATTCGAAGATTATGCCCCTGTGCTTAATCAGGATGAAGACATGATGGTATTTACAAGTAGAAGGCGAGACGGAAACCTTAATCAAAATGTATTTAGCGATAACAAGCCCTACGAGGATATCTTTATAGCCCACAAAGAAAATGGGCAATGGATGCCTGCCAGAAACATTGGAGAGATAATTAATACAGAATTTCATGACTCCAACCTTGCATTAAGTGCTGACGGTCAGCAACTGTTTCTATATAAGGATGAAAACAATGGGGATATATATGAAGCTTTTAGAAAAGGAGACAATACCTGGACTTACCCACAGCCCGCCAGTGAAAATATTAATTCTGCAGGATTTAAAGAAAGTGCGGTATCGATTTCACCTGATGGGTCAATCTTATTTTTTGCGTCAGACAGACCAGGTGGGCAAGGAGGTATAGACATTTATTACAGCATCAAAGACCCTGACACAGAAGAGTGGGCACGCTCCAAAAATGTTGGCCCTAAAATAAATACCGAATTTGATGATGATGGACCGTTTATTGACTACGATGGTAAAACTTTATATTTCAGTAGTCAGGGAAGAAATGGCATGGGCGGCTATGACATTTTCAAATCAGAATATGATAGTGCTAAAGGTGAATGGGGAGAGCCTGAGAACCTTGGATTCCCAATCAATACACCTGATGACGATATTTACTTTGTAAGCACCGAAGATGGTAAAAGAGGTTATTATGCTTCTGTAAGAGAAGATGGACAAGGTTACACTGACATTTATATGGTAACCATACTTCAAGAAGACAGCATTGGAGAGACAGTAGCTAAAAAAGATGTTGAAGCTGTAGATGAAGAAGAACCAGAAGACAAAGAGCTTACCACAGTAGAAACCGAAGAAACGTCAGATTTACAACCTGTTACAATCAATGTTGCGGTTATGGGTGATGGATCACCCGTGGATGCGACCATTAGTATGAAAAGCCAGAGTGATAATTCGGTTGCTGGAAAATCCCGTGAGAGTGAAGGTAAATATAAGTTTACTGTTACAACTCCTGAATCTAAAACGTATAGATTAAGCGTTGAAGCTAGTGGGTATGTTTTCCAAAATCTTGATATACGTGTGCCTGCGTCCACAAATGAAGCACAAGAAATAACCAGAAATGTTCAACTAAGAAAATTAAGAACTGGTACAAGATCCGTATTACGCAACATCTACTTTGACTTCAACAAGGCTTCATTTAAGAAAGAATCTTATGATGAGCTCAATAAGCTCGAAACCATGCTGGCAAGTAACGCTGGAATGGAAATTGAGATATCAGGACATACTGACAATATTGGATCAAAAACATACAACAAGAAGCTTTCTCAACTAAGGGCGAATGCAGTAAAAGAATATTTAGTAAATAAAGGCATAGATGCACGTAGGGTTAAAGCAGTGGGTTATGGCGAAGAAAGACCTCTGGCAAGCAATGATGATGAAAAAGAGGGGCGTGAACTAAATAGAAGAGTTGAGTTCAAAGTATTGAGCGATGGTGCTTCGTCAAAAAAATAATTATCTATGCCTATGAAGATAAAAATCCTGACTGAAAAGTTGGGATTTTTTGTTTTCTAACTCTCCCCGCTTCCTTCATCATATTTCAATTATTTAGGAATTACTTTCTTTTAATCAGATATTTGCACCCCGGTCAAACAATTACAAAGCAGATCGGTTTTGTTCTAAAATAGCAGATGACAGTATTACCATATAAAGAAAAGAAAACCGCAAAGAAGGAGCAGGTAGCAGAGATGTTTAACAACATCAGCGGTAAGTACGATTTCTTAAATCACTTTTTAAGCCTTGGTATAGATATACTTTGGAGAAAAAAAGCAATCAAGCTTCTAAAAAAAGATCAACCCAAACTCATACTTGATATTGCAACTGGAACAGGTGACTTTGCCATCGAGGCACTGGCGCTTAACCCAGAGAAAGTAATAGGTGTCGATATTTCTGAAGGAATGCTTGACATGGGGCGCAAAAAGATGATAAAGAAGGGCCTTGACAAGAAGATTGAATTGCAATTGGGGGACTCTGAGGGTTTGCTATTTGATGACAATAAATTTGATGCCATCATCGTTTCTTTTGGTGTAAGGAACTTTGAAAACCTTGAAAAAGGCTTGGCAGATATGCTTAGGGTCTTAAAGAAAGGTGGCAAGGTAGTAATTCTTGAATTTTCAAGACCAGCAAAGTTTCCTTTTAAACAAATTTATAATTTTTACTTTAGATCAATTTTACCTAAAATTGGTAAGTTAATTTCCAAGGACAGCGCAGCTTACACCTATCTTCCTGAGTCAGTTAACGCTTTTCCTGATGGACAAAATTTTCTGGATGTACTGGAAAAAGTAGGTTTTAAAAATACCGAATGCAAATCATTAACCTTTGGCATAAGTTCAATTTACACTGGTATAAAATAGCTGCTGTAGCTATTATCATATTATTGGCCTCTGCAGATTCTTTTTCTCAAAGAAGAATTGAACAACATAACCCAAACTATGATAATCGTTTTCTAAGTTATGGTTTCCTTTTAGGAATCCATACATCAACTTACCAACTCAAATATTCAGATCAATTTGTAGGCCCTGGTTTAGATAGTTTATATGCCATTAATCCGAAATGGTCTGCAGGTTTTACTTTAGGCTTTATTGTAAACTTAAATGTTGCTGACTTTCTGGATATTAGGTTACTCCCTCAGGTGTCATTTTATGAGCACTTTTTAGAGTATGAAAGACTCGATAACCCTAATATCAACGAATTAGTAGAGACGACTGTGGTTGAGTTTCCGTTGCTTTTAAAATATAAATCAGAGAGAAGGGGAAATTTTAGAATGTATTTTGTAGGAGGTGTAAAACCAGGCCTTGAAGCCTCTGGAAAAAATGATATCGATGAAATTAGCAAGGAAAATATAGATATTAAGGTGTTTAATGTTTCTGCAGATGTAGGATTCGGCCTTGACATTTATTATCCCTTATTTAAATTCTCTCCTGAAATTAGATTTTCTAAAGGAATCACAAATATGTTGGGACCAAATGATCAGGACTTTGGCGCTGGAATTGATCGCCTAAACACCAATACCATAACGCTATACTTACTTTTTCAATAATGTCTAAACCAATTGCTTTTATTACAGGTGCCACCTCTGGTATAGGTAAAGCAGTGGCAAAATTACTGGCTATAAACAACCTCAACCTTATTATTTGTGGTCGTAGAGAAAGTCGCCTAAAAGAACTCAAAGTCGAGCTATCTGCCCATTGTGATGTTGAAACCTTAAGTTTTGATGTAAGGGATAAGATTGCTGTACAACAAGCCATTGAAAGCTTAGGTCCGGATTTAAAAAATATTGAAGTTTTAGTCAACAATGCCGGTAATGCTCACGGTTTAACACCAATACAAGATGGTAGCATAGATGACTGGGATGCAATGATCGATATCAATGTCAAAGGACTACTATATGTGTCTAAAAGTATAATTCCTCATATGGTTAGGCAAAAAAGAGGGCACATTGTAAATATTGGATCCATCGCTGGTAAAGAAGTATATCCGAATGGTAATGTCTATTGTGCTTCTAAACATGCTGTTGATGCAATCAACAATGGTATGCGCATGGATCTGAATGGCACTGGTATAAAAGTAACAGCAATAAATCCTGGCCTGGTCGAAACAGAGTTTTCCATGGTTCGATTTAAGGGAGATAAAGACCGCTCTGATTCAGTATATAAAGGCTATAAACCTTTGCAACCAGAAGATATAGCCGAAACGATATTATTTGTTATCACAAGACCAGCGCATGTCAACGTGAGTGACATGATTATATTTCCGACAGATCAGGCTAGTAGCACCATCGTAAACAAATCCTAACTTTTAAAAATACTCGCTAAGGTTGGCTGATGAATTTCATGCTCACCATCAAAGGTAATTATTTGAGGATTTACCTTAAGTTTCGAAGAAATGGCATTCATTTCATCAATGCGATTCTGAGATAGAAAAGGGTCATTTAGACCATATACATACTTTATATTCATTGAATCAAATCTCTCACCAGCCAATTTATAATCTAAATCAGGTGGGAAAATCCCTGCCCATAATATAAGTTGATCTATGTGGTGAGGTGTGTTTGACACCCAACGCGATACCGTGGCTGACCCTTGTGAAAATCCTATAACTGAAACTTTCAGGTTAGCTACATCTATTTTATCAACCACTTCCTCATAAACTTTATTTAGGTAAGTTAAGTAATTATCTATATCAGTTAATCTATCTTCTCTAGTCATCCAGGTGGCACCCACTCTACCACTAAATCCTTCAAGATAAAATCTATTTAATCCCTCTGGCGCAATAATGCTATTTTCTGTAGTATCAAGTGACTCAAACTTTTTTATAAAGTATTTGGCTTGCTGGCCGTAGCCATGAATAACAAAAATTAGATTTTTTGTTTTCTCGGTTAATTCTCCTAGTTGGAAATATCTTGCCTTGAGTTCAAATTTGGTATAGTGTTGTCTCATTTTAGGAAAACAAAAAAAGCAGGCCTTTTAAATAAAGCCTGCTCTATTTGTTAATTTATATTCTGTTATCTTTTGAAGCCTAAGGCACTTCCTCCACAAAATTGTGAAGAGTTATCGAACGTATATTGTATATAATAGATACCTGTAGTATTACAAGGATAAGCAATCGCAGAGATATACTGTCCGTTGATTTTGCTACTTGCTACTTGATTTCTATTGCTATCAAATAATGAGACCACAATACCATCAGTATTTTCACCTGTAGCACACACATTTATCATATACTGAGTACCTTTTGTAAATACATAAGAATACTCAACTTTAGTCTTAGAGCCACCCTGACCATCGATTTTATAAGCTTTCAGGAAATTAAATCCTGAAGCTAATTTAGGAATACATGCATCTGTAAACTGATCTGTGTTACACTGTGCATTTGCAGTGAATCCAGATAGACAGAATAACATTCCTATAATAAATACTGAGTAGATTGCCTTTTTCATATTACGCTTGTTTTCCCCTAACTAATAATTTTTTTTCTCACCGAACTGATAATGTCTTTAATATTATTCACATTCTCGGTAGTGATTTTAATTTCACTTGAACTATTGTCCTTAATCACCATTACACCATCTACAATCTCAAAAGTGGATTCTTTGTAGGTCTTAATGATTTCAACATTTTCGTACTCGCTTTTGAGTCTCTCCATATCCTTCAAAAGTGATGCCATGTTTTGATCAACCTCTTTATAATAGCCAAGAAGTATCACAATATTCTCTAATATGATCTTTTGCTCACCAATTTTTTCCTGCAACTCCTTGTTGGTCGGATCCTTTGCTGAAACCTGACTTGTAATGTGCATGGCCTCTAACCAACCACCTGCAAGTAAAAGAACACTTAAGTTGGCACGATTTTGTTCTTGCAGATAAGTATTAATACTGTTAAAATTTTTAGTTGTGATTAGTAATAAGCTATCAAGATTTTTGCTATTTGTAGCCAATCGACCAATGGTTTCAATATCAAAAAACTGACCTATACTTAATCCATCGGCTAACTCCTTAATAGAGGTCATATAGTCTAAACCATCCTGATTTTGCTCGTAAATATTAGTATAGCCTAAGTCAGTACCATAGATACCAAGGTTAAGTGCCTTTCTATAGTTACTATTATACTTAGATATGTTATCAGGAGAATTTAAGAGGCTCCTATCATATTTAGTGCCCGACTCCTTGAGCAATACAGATATCTCCAACGGAGATGGTATTTGCTGAATAATGCTTCCAATAACTTCTTCTGAAACGGCAGGCCCTTTCTCAACGGCTGCTGAATCCAGACTTTCCAGAAAAGCTTGTTCATCTGGTTTTTTACTTGAATTACAAGCAAATGCAAAACAAGCAACAAGCCCAAACAGTAATATTCTCATAATTTGACGCGTTAATGATAACAAAATTATAAATTCATTTTTCTATTGCAAACATTATCATTTTAATTGAATGACACTAGTCTTCTTTGTTTGAACTAAACTTTATCTTTCCAAAAGCCTCCAAACCTCTACTGAGCAATTCAAAATATAATGTAAAATAGAGAATTAAAGTCATTAACCAAATGACTATCATATTAAAATAAAAAGTGTCGATGTAGGTGCCCAAAAAATATTTCTGCGGTGCGAAAAAATGCGTCCTATAATCCATAATGTGCGCTGGTGCCTCAGGGTCGTTGTATATCGGGTTGATTTGCTGAATGAGTTCACCGTCATACTCGATCAAGCGATCTGTCTCAGTTATGTTTGTCACAAGATCTGCCAGACTCTCATTAAAATATTTGTTTTTATACTCGTTAAGATCGTATTCGTATGCCTCATTATTTTGAAAGAAATAGGCCATCTTATCCAGTTTATCAGTTGCGTCACGATACGCTTTTTGATAATGCTTTTTGTAGGCCTCAAGGTATACAGCTAATTTACTGTCAAACTCATTGTCGTAACTCTCTACCGTAAGTTTCTGAGCCAGGTCAACATCTTCAATACCTTCTTTAAAAGGCTCATTAATTAACTCATCTCGTAATATCTTAAAGTCCTTCTTTATAATATTTAAAATTGAGTCATTATCTGTAGGAAGATTCTCGGATATGAATTCTCTTTTTTGATTTAATTCTCTCGCCATGTATGCAGATAAGAAATCAGCCTGAGCCTCTTGCTTTTTAAGATCAAAATAGGGCTGCATATAGTCATTATCTTTAAACTGATCTACTGCCATAGCTTCATAAGCCCAGCGCGAAGCCATTAAGTCGGCCACTATAGGCACTTCACCTTTTGTGCTAATTAAATCATTGAGTTTATCGAAACTGAAAAGCAAGCCACTTAAAATCATCTGCGGAATAAGCAGCAGGGGTATCATTACGTATACTGTCACTGCAGAGTTGAAAGCACTCGAGATATTTAAACCTAATACGTTGGCTAAACAAGAACATGTAAATAGCACAAACCAGAAGGTAAAAGTCATCCCGTGAATTTCAAGAATAAGGTTACCGATGATTACAAACGTAAATGTTTGAATGGCAGACATCAGAAATAAAATGAAAAGCTTTGACATCAAGTAGCTATTCCAGCTTAGGTTAAGAAAACTTTCTCTCTTAAGAATCTTTCTGTCTCTGATTATTTCCTCAGCACTAACCGTAAGCCCCATAAAGAGTGCCACAATGATACTCATCAGCATAAATGCCGGGATATTATCATTAAACCTGAAGATATACTCATCCCCATACGGTGAGCTTCTGTACTTTATAATAAAGGCCAATATAAGCGCTAGCACCGGTGCCTCAAGTAGGTTGATCAGCAAATACTGCTTATTACTTATTTTACTAAGCAGATCTCTGGTAGTAAAAATTACTGACTGCTTGAGTTTATTAGGTATAAACAAACTATGAGGCGGCTCCTCATTGAGGTCTTCTACTTTTTCAATGGTGAACTTTTCCTTAAAAGTCTCGTGCCATTGCTGAGGCTCTTTTTTTCTTTTATTCGTCAGCTGGCCGTACTCATCTACCACCTTAGCTTCTATAATATTAAATATCTGCTCAGGATTTACATTACCGCATGTCTCACATTGGCCACGTTGGCTATCTACCTGATTTGTTTCCTCTTTGAAATAAGTAACAGCTTGTACCGGGTTGCCATAAAATACCGGGAAGCCTCCGGTATCCATGATGTACATTTTATCAAACATCTTATAGATATCTGACGATGGCTGATGGATTACGACATAAATGAGTTTTCCTTTAAGTGAAAGCTCTTTAAGTAAATCGATTACATTTTCAGAGTCTCGCGAAGACAAACCAGATGTAGGCTCATCTACAAACAACACTGCAGGTTCTCTTATCAACTCCAGGGCAATATTCAAGCGCTTTCGCTGACCACCTGATATAGTTTTATCTAAAACACTACCTACTTTAAGGTCTTTTCTTTGATCAAGCCCAAGACTTTCTAATACTCCAATTACTCTCTTATGTAGCTCCTCCTCGTTGAGGTTGGCGAAACAAAGTTTAGCGTTGTAGTAAAGGTTTTCATAGACAGTAAGCTCCTCGATAAGTAAATCATCCTGGGATACATAACCAATTACACCATGTATCCTTTCCTTTTCTGTATGGATGTCAAACCCATTGATTTTAATACTGCCTTTAGAAGGCTGCTCTATACCGGCAAGCACGTTTAAAAGCGTTGTCTTTCCTGCACCACTCGCTCCCATAATACCTATGAGTCGACCGGGGCCTTCAGAAATATATACATCCCTTAGACCTAACGCTCCGTTGGGAAATCGAAATTCTTCAATATTAGCATTAAACGAAAGCTTGGTTGTTTCTATCTCCTCATTAAATAATGAGATCAGATCACTGTAATATAGTGCAGCACCAAGTGGTGTTTTAATCGTACTACCGTGAGAAAATAGGTAAACCCTATTTTTTTGCATGATAAAGCCATTAAGCACGATTTCGTCTTTACCTATGTATTTGGTAAAGTACATATCCACACTCTTGACTTTAAGGAAAATTATATTTCCATTGATATCTGACTGGTAATGTTTTGACTGATCGTTTTCGGCATCAGCTTCTTTGGCATTTACCAATAATATATCACTAAAGTTAAGCTCAGTTACTTCTTGTTTAATAACAAAGCTCTCGATAAGCTTGTACTCATCCTTTACAATATTAAAAACAGTGCTGATGGTATCGATAATCTCCATCCGCTGTGATGTAAAGTTCTTATCTGAGCCAACGAGCTCTAAGATCTTGATAAGAACCACCACTTTCTGCTTTTGAGTAAGCGTCTTATTTATTTTTTTACATAAACCCAGTGTTTTTACCGAGTCACGTACCGAGGTGAGTTTTCTTTTCTTTTGAGGCTCCTCCTCCTTTTCTCCCTCTTCGGATTTGCTATAGCCAGAAAATTTGTCGTATAGTTCCAGGTATTCTTTTACAGAATCCTGATCGAGCTCTTGTTGAAAAAAGCTAATTACGAATTGCCTTTCCTTTTCAGTAACACCACCATCCTGCTTGGTAATGATGGCAAATAGCTGGGTAAGTGCTTTTAATATTTCCTCACTCATATATCAGTCTTCCTAAAAATCTGAATCGGCAATCTGGTATTTTGGAAGTTTAAAAAATTAGTACGTTTTAAATTCAAAAGGTATTTCTACAAGCTCTGAAAATTCTTCACCAGCCTCTTCCATATCTTCATCATCTTCGTGAAAATACCATAGTATTGTCATGCCTTCTATATCTTCTAACGCTGACAACACATCGAGAATTAGTTTTGAAGAAGCCGTATTGAAATACTCTAGCTTAATCATGAAGTCAGTACTAGAGTTAGGATCTTTTGAATATTCATCAATCCAATCTAATACAGGCTGGTAAAACTCAGCTGAATCTTCAGGAAGAGATCTGCCTGAAATTTCAAAAATACCATTTCCCTTATCTAATATGATTTTTGGGGTATCTTCAGTGCCTTCTAAGTTTAATATTTCCATTTGTCAATAGTATTTAAAAAGATTTTTCTAAAGTGTTAATTAAGCCCTACTAATAGTAGTTTTCAAACAAAAGAATTTGTGTGTGCTGTCCATATCGAGGAAGTCAAATTCCAATGGATTACCTGACTTTCTTGCCATGTCTACGAAGCCAAGGCCCGCACCACCTTTATCCGAAATTTCAGTATTTTTTATAATATCTTTATACAATGCTTTGAGACCATCCTTATCTAATCCATTGATGTTTTCCAGTTTAGATTTAAGGCCATCTATATGTTCGTTTTCAATTGGATTACCAGAAACAATTAAATACTCGTTGTCTCGCTTACCAATCATGAAAATCGCTGAGTGATTAGCTTCAATGTCTTCAGCGTGTTTCACAATATTTTGCAGACATTCAACCATAACATTGAACACCTTCCTTTTAATGCTCGACTCTTCTCCTGAAGAATCCATGTTTCTTTCGGCCATTGCCAACACTGATTTGGTAATTTCCTGGGTAAACTCCCCTTCGTAAACCAAGATCAGGTTATGATCGAGCATGGTTTGGTGCAAATCAAAAATATACTTCATAAGGCTATATGTGTTTTATTCTTAATGTCTTATTGTTTCTTACTTAAGTTGTTATGTATTAGCTATAAAATATCCTCCAAAATAGTACATTTAATCAACAACTTCTAAAATTTTATACCTATTAATAATACATCATCGGTTTGTTTCTCATCACCTTGCCAGTCTTCCCATTCCTTATCGAATACCTTGTAGGCTTCTTTCATCGGCTTGGTATGAATGTCTGTAATTAAGCTCCTTAGTCGTTTTGGCCCAAATTTTCTATTATCAGGACCACCAAACTGATCTGGGAAACCATCTGAACAGAAATAGAATGAATCTCCCTTATCTAAGGATAGCTTGGTATTGGTGAAATTGGTCTGGTTTTTATATATACCCCCGCCAATTGCAAATTTATTACCTTTTATCTCGACCATTTCGCCTTTCTTCATTACGTATAATGGTCTATGCGCACCTGCATACTCAACTTTGCGAGTTTTCATATTAATCTTACAAAGGGCTATATCCATTCCATCCTTTGTTTTAGAGTCATCCTGATCTTGTCTTAGTGTGGATGTAACTCCCTCGTCTAGCTGATCTAATATAATACCTGGATCGGAAACCTTTCTACTTCTTACGATATCATTGAGTAAGAAGTAACCAATTAAGGATAGTAATGCACCTGGCACCCCATGTCCTGTACAGTCTACGGCCGCCATATATATATCGTCTCCAATTTTTACATACCACGGGAAGTCACCACTTACGACATCTTTTGGTTTATATAAAATGAATGAGTCTGGGATAACGCGATGAATTACAGTATTGTTAGGCAGAATGGCATTTTGAATACGTTTTGCGTAGTTAATACTATCTGCAATTTTCTTATTCTTATTCTGAATCTCTACCTCAATCATTTTACGCTCTGTAATATCATGTGATACTACCAGCACAGATTCAAGGTGATCGGTTTCATCAAATTCCGGAATGGCGTTGACCTGCATGATGCGATTGCCCATCTCAGTAGGAAAATCCATTTCAGAGGCTACTTTATCATTTGTCTCATTTACCTGCTCTACAATTTCCAGCCATTTATTGAGAATTCCTTCATTTAAATCAGCCTCTTTTACTGGTTGATTGATAAAGTCTTGCGGCTTTTTACCCGTGTACTCTTCAATAACAGGGTTGATATAAGAAATTTCTTCATGCTCTAGTCGCGTGATCAGATCCAGAGAGTTTTCTGATAGAGCCTGCATTTTACTTCGCATTCTTTGCTCTTGCTCGGCTCTTCTACGCTCGGTAATATCCTGCGAGTTTACAATCATACCTTGTATAGCAGGGTTTGACATAAAGTTGGTACCCGTGGACTCAATCCAAATATAATTTCCTTCTTTGGTTTGGTACTCATATTGAATGGTCACTTGCTCATCAGGGTTTGCCAATAGTTGTTTGAACATGTTATCAAACTCCTCTTGCATGTCAGGATGCACCTTTTCTATATCTCTGGTACCCATCATTTCTTTTTGGGAGTAACCCAAGATAGGCTCCACCGAAGGACTTATATAACGTATAGTCTCATCTTCTTCATAAATTGTGATTACCTCAGATGCATTTTCAAGCAGAAGCTGCATACGTTTCTGAGTACGATTCACTTCTTCTATTTGCTCCTCAAGCTTGCTGTTAGACTTCTGTAGCTCTTCCTGTGTAGCCTGCATTTCCTCGGCATTCTGCCTTAGAATTTCCTGCTTTTCCTGCAGCTCAGAACTCATGGTTTGAGACTCCTCAAGTAACCTGCGCGTGCGTTCGTTCACTTTAATGTTAAAGACAGTTCTGGCAAGAATTAAACTTAGTTCTTCAACAAACTTTACCTTACTGCTATTGAATTTTTCAAATCCTGCAAACTCCAGTACTCCGTAAACCTTTTCATCAGTTATAAGAGGTACAATGAGTATACAAGTAGGTCTCTGATCGCCTAAAATACCTGATGTTACAGAAACGTAGTCTTCAGGAATTTCCGTTCTCAGTACTGTATCCATTTCGGCTGCTGCCTGACCAACCAGACCTTCTGCAAATTTAAAGTTGGCTTGAAGGTACTTCTTTCTATTGTAAGCATAGGACGCCTTCATTTCCAGATAAGCATCGCTATCTTGATCATCATTAATTACATAAAAGGCTCCCTGGATACCATCGATCTTGCCGAGAATGTATTTAATTACTTCGTCACCTAAATCTTCCAGCGAGTTGTGTGCACGTAGTATCTCACCGATTTCAGCTACGCCAGTTACGATCCAGTTTCTTTCTTTATCACGCTTCTCTGCCTCAATGAGGTTATCACGCATGTCGACCAGTGCAACTCCCAATGCATCATCTTTGCTAATAGGCTTAAAGTCCGCATCGAAATTTCCCTCTCCAATTTGTTGAGCAAAATTGGCCGTTTTCTTCAGTGTTTGTACCAACTGGTTTAAGTCATTGGCCATTAAGCCTATTTCATCATTTGTCTCTTTCTCTACTTTATTGGGTAAGATTCCGTTACCGACCATCTCAAGTGCTGATTTTAAAGACACCAAAGGGTTTGTTAGAAACTTAGAAAATAGTATTGAAGCAAATAGGGACAAGAAGATTAGAACAAGCCCAGCAATTAAAAATTTATTAAATAATGACCTGGAATCTGCAAAAATCTCATCCGTATCAATTTTAGAAACCAAGCCCCACTTCGGTAAAGGCAAATACCTCCAAACAGCTATTGTTTCTTTACCTCGATAATCTGTACTGGCACCAGCTCCATCCTCACCTGCCAAAGCCCTTTGCATCGGGACTGCTTTGTCTTTTTCTTTAGAAAGGTCAATTGGTTTTACTACACGGCTTGAGTCGTTTCTCAGCGGATTTAAGAAATAGATATTAGGGCTATCTAATCTGGCCAGGACAATTTCTCCTGTATGCCCTAGGCCTGTTGTATCAGCAAGTAAAGTAAAAATAGGGTCTAAGCTTACTTCAACAAGTACAATACTAGTTTCTCCAGAATCATGGTTAATAGGGCCTCCAACATAAATTAGATGCTCGCCTTCCTCTGTGGTTACTATTGTGCTTACATGAATCCCCTTAATAGACTCTGTAAGTGTGTTTCCATCAGGATCTATGAAATTTGACCCAACCGACCTGGCGGGATCTGTGGAATATAAAACTCCACCATTTTGGTTTGTTATTAATATGTTACTGTAGTCATTTACATTTTTCACTTCATTGATCAAACCTTCTACATCGTATGTAACTTTTGGCTCCGCAGGCATGGCAAAACCTCCCATGCCACTTGCATCAGCCATGCCACCTTCATCTGAAAAGCCATCCATGCCACTACTATCATCACCAGTGTCCATCATATCCATCCCAGCATCACTACTCATCATATCAAACCCAGTGGTTTCTGGTTCAGCATTAAAAGATGGTGAAGCACCCTCTTTGGTGGTTTTAGTCTGTTGTAAAAGTTTTACGCTGGCAATTGCGTTTTCGAAGAATGTGTTGATTTTACTGCTCCTGCTATCTGTTAACACATTGAGGCTTTCATCATACCTTCTTTCAAGCGCTTGCTTACTTAAATTAAACGACAAATAACTGATGGCGACTATTGTCAAAGCCACCAAGGCAATAACAAGCGCTGTTATTTTTGTACTTATTGTCAGGTTCTTAAACATAAATTATCTAAGCTTTATGCTTTTTTCGTTTTGCCTTTAGCAGGCTTTTTTTCTGTTGCTGTTTCTTTCTTTTTAGTAGTTGATGTAGTAGCCTTTTTCACATGCAACCTCTCCATTATCCTAGCCATTGAGCTTTTAATAAAAGACTGTTGCGATTTATCAAACGATGTAAAAGAAGCAATTTCTAACACCCCGTATAAATTTTTGTCATGCTCGATAGGCATTACAAATAAATGAGTTGGGGAGGCACTACCAAGACCAGAAACTACTTTGATGTATCCCTCTGGGATATCATCTATAATCAGCGACTTACGCTCCTTACCTACCTGCCCGACCAGACCCTCACCCATCTCATAAGATAGCGTTTGTGACTCTCCCAGGCTAAGTGCATAGGTACTCTTCATCTCCAGAAGCCGCTTACTTTTATCTTTTTTCACAGTATAAATCACTCCAACTCCGGCTTCAACTTTTTTACAAATACCAGTAAGCGATTTATCTAATATTTTTTGTTCATCTTTTTCTGATTTTATCAGATCGTTGATGAAGGCTGCACTCAGTTTATGGTCTTCATCAGATTCTTCATCATCAGTATCTTTCTCTTCACGCTTCTGCTCTTTCTTTTCTACATAAATGATGTTTTCATTCTTATTGTTGTACATGAATACCAAAATGGCCATGCCTGCCAAGAGCGTAAAACCTACTACAAGATTTAACTTTATAATTACAGGCTGTGCAGCTGTGATTTCAGCTATACTCAATGCCTGATTGCCATACACGAGATCATCTTGCAGGCGAAAAAGCGTAATGGCTGTAAAAATCATACAGGCCATATAAAAAAGGATCAGTGCAATATTTAGCTTCCTAGGGTTAAATTTCATTTACTTGTACTGTTTATGCAACTCCTTTAAAAAATTTACAATTTCATCTATTTTCAGCGTATAATCAATAGTTGTGAGATTTAATGCTGCTTTAGGCATTGTATCAATCATGCATTCTGCCGGGTCTTGAACAATAGTGAGACCACCTCGATCTTTAATGTTTTTCATGCCCATACCTCCGTCACGATTGGCGCCAGATAGCAATATACCGATAAGTTTATCTCTATAAACATAAGCGGCCGTATTTAATGTAATATCAATTGCAGGTCTTGAGTTATTTATCATTTCTTCTGTTGATAGTCCAAAGTAGTGACCTAACTCCACCGACATATGATAATTGGCAGGTGCCAGATACACATGACCTTTTTTAATATTTTCTTTATCAAATGGCTCCGTTACCTCTGCTATGCTCTTAATTGATAGCGCCTCCACAAACCCGTTTCTCACGTGCTTGAGTCGATGCAGACACATAATAATAGGCAATGGGAAACTTTGCGGCAATGAAGATAGTATTTTAACAATACCCTGAAAGCTACCCGCTGACCCGCCTATGACTACGGCCTTAAATTTATTATTTAAATTAAATCGACTCATCACCTGACTCTCTCAGTATTTCTCAATCCTTAATTTTCTTATAAACCTTCTCCTCATTGTTTACCACAATAAATTTATTGGCAATGTCGCACCAGATCAAAGATTCTTTGGAGCCAATAGCCAGGTACCCATATTTAAAAAGGCTTTCGTGAAATTTTTTGAGAACTTCATTCTGAAGGGTTTGATTGAAATATATCATTACATTACGACATAAAATCAGATCAAACTTATTGAATACATCCCCCAGTACCAGGTCATGCTTTCTGTAAGAAACATTGTCTATCAATGAAGGGTCTAGAACAGCCATGCCGTTAGATTCTTTGTAATAGTCCTTAAGTGAACTTTCTCCTTGATAACGAATGTAATTTTTCTCATTGAGCTCCATGGATTTGAGATTGTATGATCCTGTCTTGGCTCTTTCTAATATGTTGGTGTCAAGGTCTGTGGCGATTAGGGTGGCGTTGTCATAGATACCCATCTCTTTGAGCATAATCGCCATTGAAAAAACTTCTTCCCCTGAAGAGCACCCTGCGTGCCAGATTCTAATTTTTTGATGGTTTAGAAGAATTGCCGGTATGATATCATCTCTAAGCACCCTCCAGAAAGGCGGGTCACGAAACATCTCTGTTACATTGACGGTTATTTCATTTAAGAAGTCTTCCAGAAATTTCTTGTCGTAAAGCTTTTTCATGAGCACATCAATGGTCATGCTTTGCATTTCCAGAATTCTGACAATTCTTCTTTTAAAAGACGACATCGCATAGTTGGTGAAGTCATAACCATGATTGGTTTTAACTAACTCCGTAATGCGCTTTAAATCTGAGATATCAATTTCCATAATTGAATATTCACTGGCTAAACGTGAATTTGTAAATTAAGAATATTTACTAATTTTTTTGTTACAAAGTCTGCGTTTTTATCAGACCCATAAAACAATGATTATACTTGATTTATTTCCTTCATCTGACTCAAAAATAAGATGTACTCTACTCTCATTGGCATGCGTCTCTACATCTTTTAATACTAAGTCAGATTCAGATTTTTTGTTTTCAATTGCGTTAATCAAATCTTCACCAAACATGTCATTCACTGAAGATTGCTTTAATTCCGATAGTGTTTTCCCTAGAAACTGTGTAGCAGCCTCGTTTGCATCTACGATGTCTAAGGCTTCGCTTAATGTGATTATTTTCACCTGCTTATTAAGCGCGCTAAACTTTAGCTGAGCATATTGTAATTGTTTATCTAATTGCTCCTGGGTTATCTCCAGTTCTTCAAGGTTTTGCCTTAACGCCTGCTCAACATCATCTATATGAGCTTCTGATTCGGACGCAACGGCAGCTTCATGTACACCAAATTGAGTTACAAGTTGTATAACCTTGTACACTTCTCCATTGTCATTTTTAATAGGTGTAAATGACGTTTCGAGTGTAAGTTCATCGTCATTGGCGTTTTTGAAGATATACTCACCATCTTGCCTATTGCCATTGGTTAATGAAGGCCATATATTTCGACCGTCCCTATAAATTACACCAAATCCTCTATCAACCAGGTCAACTGACTTATAGCCCATCTTTTCACAAAAAATGGCATTTACGTTGGTAATGTTACCCTCACTATCATATTCCACAGTGCCGACTGAGTTATTTATAGCTGTCAACTGTGCTGTGATTTCTATTTCTTTTCTCGCCATCTCCTCTTGCGTTGCAGATAGCTCTTCCATGTTTTGGCGCATCTCTTCTTCCTGAGCCTGCATTTGTTCGGTAAGTTCCTGAGAATCTTCGAGTAGCTTTTTAGTTTTTTGGTTGTTGCGCACGCTGGCAATGGTGGACGCTATGCTTTCTCCTAATTTTTCGACAAATTCAATCTCATACTCCTTATACTCTTCGAAAGAGGCCAATTCGAGTATTCCAAAAATGTCTTCGTTTACCTGCAATGGTACTATCAAAATTGCTTTTGGTTTGGCTCCGCCCAGACCAGAAGTGATAGTGATATAATCTTCAGGAATTTCTAATAAATAGGTGGTTTTTCTTTCAAGAAAAGTTTGGCCAACTAAGCCCTCTCCCAATCGATAAGTTTTTTGATCGTATTTCTTTGTGTCAAATGCATAAAGTGACATAAGTTCAAGGTGCTGATTATCACCATTTTCATCATTTAATAAATACAGCCCTCCTTGATTGGAATGAGTATATTCTACCAGGTTGGAAACAATTTTGTCACTTAATTCTGTCACATTATCGTTTGTCGATCGCAAGATATCCACAAACTTGGTTAACCCGCCAGTGGTCCAGTTACGTGTTTTCTCCTCCTCCTCTACCTGCTTCATTTGATCTCTCATATTAATCAAAGCAGATTCTAGGCTATTTTCATTTACATTTTCTGTATCGAGGCCTTTGAATTCGGCATCTAACTCACCTTTACCGACCTGTTTTACAAAATCAGTCGCATTTTTGAGCCCTAGTGCCAGGCTATTTATTTTTTCAGCCACTTTGCTAACCTCATTTTTCCAAATGAAGTCTTTTCTAACATCAAAATACCCATGATTCAATTGGTCAACCAGGTCATCAAGTTTTTCTATTTGGGCCAGTATTAGCTTTCTAACTGCAAGTAAAATAAGCGCTACCAATACCAGATTGACAAAGACAACTATTAAAATAGCTGTACTCAAGGCGTCTTCAGAGTCGCGGTAGTTAGCTTCTATTTGTGTAACAAACAGTGAAACTCTGGCATAAAACTCTTCGATGTTCTCCGCAAAAAAAGTTTTAGCTTTTACAACATCTGGATTATCTACTGAAACGATTTTGTTTACAACTTCGGTACGTGTTGTGTTGAGCGAGTCATAATTTGGTATCTCTTGCACTTCTTGAATTGTGGTATCGATATAATGTGGCTCGAAACGAAGTGTATTAAGACTAGATTGCAGTGAATCCCATAGTTGATTAACGTGATTGATATATTTTCTGGCTTCGGCATTTACCGGATCTACCTCCAGTGAGGTTTGAGTCAGTAATCCACCACGATCAAAGGTTTCTAATATTGATGAGGTTTGTTTCGCAGCTCGATGAACAACTTTTTTGGTATCATCATTACTTCCGGCCAAATCATCGATTTGATTTTTTAGCGTAGCAGCAGAAGATTTGAGTTGTAAAGCTACCTCTGCTTTTTGTCTGGCAACATCGACAGCACTGATGAAGTAGTTGATTACTATATAGTTGATACCCGCTAAAACCACGAAAAGGCAAAAAATGCCAATTAATTGTTGTTTTATAGTAAGACGTTTGAAGTCAAACTTCATGTGTTATGGGTATTTTAATCCTGATCGACTAATTTACAATTTCTTGATTAAATCTAAGGTTGACTGCTTTAATTATAAGCTATTTTTATCAAAGCTAAATGGCAATAACACTTTACATGAATGTGTCTTTATCCATGAATGCTCACCAGATCTCATAATAAACGCTATAGGATCCTCTTGTTTTTGTTCAAACTCTAGCATAACCTGCCTACAGCTACCACAAGGTGTCACCGGAAGATAAAAGTCCTGATCGGCTCTTTTAGCAGCTACTGCTATTGATTGTATAGACTTCCCTTTATAGTTGGCTCCGATATTGAAAAGGGCAACGCGCTCTGCACATAGCCCTGACGGATAGGCAGCATTTTCTTGATTAGAGCCTTTTACGATGGTACCATCTGATAGCCTCACTGCTGCACCTACTTGAAAATTAGAATATGGGGAGTAAGAAGTTTTACAAGCTTCTCTGGCTTCAGTAAGCAACTCAATATCATTTGACGATAACTCCTGCTCACTGTTAAACTCTTCGTATCTATCGTTTTGTACAGTTTTTGTAACCATAAATCTCTCGTTAGCTTCGCAATATAACACCTACACCTGACCTGTAAAATTTTTTACCCTTAAGAATTGATATAAAACTCGATATTTCATTTACTTTGAGGCCCTTTAACAAAATGAACTATGCAGAAGATACTGATTTTAGGTGCTGGAAGGTCTGCCACATCGTTGATTGATTATTTGATTAGAGAAGCACAGCATGTGCAATGGGAAATTCGAGTTGGAGATTATTCGTTGGCCCTTGCTCAGGACAAGTGCAAAGGCAAGGAAAATTGCTCAGCTTTTGAATTTGATATCAATAATGAAGTTCAACGTAGAGAGGAAATTGAGCATGCTGATATAGTTATATCAATGCTTCCTGCTAAATTTCATCCTTTAGTTGCAGAATTATCTGTTGAATTTGGCAAACACATGGTTACAGCCTCTTATGTATCAGATGCTATGAAGGCGTTGGATCAAAAAGCTAAAGACAAAGGTGTATTACTCCTTAATGAGTGTGGTCTTGACCCTGGTATTGACCATATGTCTGCTATGAAAGTGATTGACCAAATTAGAGATGAGGGTGGTGAGCTTACGGCTTTTGAAAGTTTTACCGGTGGTCTTTTATCACCTGATACGGATCCTGAAAATCCCTGGGAGTATAAATTTACCTGGAACCCGAGAAATGTAGTTTTAGCCGGTCAAGGCATAGTTAAATTCATACAAGAAGGCACATTTAAATTCATACCTTATCACAAACTTTTTAGGAGAACTGAACAGGTGCATATTCCTGGTTACGGATATTTTGAAGGGTATGCGAATCGCGATTCGCTCAAATACCTGGATGTATATAATCTTCGCGGAATAAAAACCATTTACAGAGGTACTTTCAGAAGGCCAGGGTTTTGCCGCACATGGGATGTGTTTGTACAGCTTGGGGCAACAGATGACACTTATCAAATGGAAGCTGTCGATCAAATGACCCATCGTACTTTTATGAATTCATTTTTGTCATACAATCCGCATGATAGTGTTGAGTTGAAATTGGCTCACTATCTAAACCTTGAACTTGAGGGCCCTGAAATGCATCGACTCAAATGGGCTGGCATATTTGACAATACTCCAGTAGGGTTAAAAGAAGGAACTCCTGCTCAAATTTTAGAGCACATACTCAAGAAAAAATGGTCTTTAAAGCCTGAAGACAAAGACATGATTGTCATGTGGCACAAATTTGAGTTCACAGATAAGCAAAATAAACCTCAGGAAGTGCACAGTACATTGGTAGCTACTGGGGAAGATGCTGTAGAAACGGCCATGTCTAAAACAGTAGGTCTTCCTGTGGGAATTGCAACCAAACTCATTCTTAACAAACAGATAAATCTAACTGGAGTACACATCCCTATTAAAAAAGAAATCTACTCACCAATACTGGAAGAATTGGACACTCTTGGGTTTGAAATGAGCGAAAAGCTGGTGAGCTAATGTAGCTTTTGTAGTCGGGCTAGTATTTTCTTTCCACGACTTTTAAATCCGGCTGATCCCATAGGCATTTGGCTATCAATAGAAAGCCTCAATTCATTAGCAAGATCAGGTTGCTTCTCGCAGATATTGGCTAAAATCGTCATTGAAAAAACCTTGACCGCTATTGACTCGGATGGATCATTTAACAATTCGAAACAAGTATTTACTGCTTTACCCTGAAGCCTTGTGGGAATTTCAATAAATTGGAGTGCCCTCACCGAGTTTCTTTTTACTGCCACAGTTTGCCTATCAAGATTGTCAATCATCTTTGACAGATATGGGAGTATGAGCTTAGGATTTTTTTCTACACACATACTCATCGGCCATGCCGCTCTTTGTGTTACCCGGTAGGTCGGATCAAAAAATAATTTCATCAATTGTTTAAACTTATCAGGATCATTACCAATGTACAGAGCCACTTTATCAGCTTGGGCTTTGGAATGTTCTTGTAATAGCACTTTTTTTAAATCCATATCCTTACTTTAACACCTCAAAATACATATTATGGATATAATTTGGATAGTTCTCGGCTCATTATGCATGGTAATAGGCCTTATTGGTTGTCTACTTCCTGTAGTGCCGGGTCCGCCTATTAGTTATTTGGGGCTTCTTTTACTGCAGTTAACGGATAATACACCTTTTTCTACACAATTTATGATTATTTGGCTTGGTATCACGGTGGTGGTAGTTGTGCTAGATTACCTCATACCTGCATTTGGCACTAAAAAATATGGCGGTAGCCGGTGGGGTATTTTGGGCACCATGGTTGGTCTATTAATAGGTATTTTTGTTTTTCCTCCCTTTGGTATCATTATCGGACCCATTGTCGGTGCTCTCATCGGAGAAGCATTGTCAGGAAAAAGTTCCGAACAGGCTATGAGGGCGGCTTTCGGCTCATTTGTGGGATTTCTATTTGGTACGCTCATAAAACTCACTGCCAGCAGTATAATGATATACTATTTTATTGCTGCCCTGTGGTAGTGTGATCGACATGTTTAGCGAAACCCTCTACTAACATCCATTGTGCTGATGTATAGGTTAGCATCACCCAAAAACCAGCATAAACAAATTCATTTACAAAAGTATTAATCGCCAACATGGCATCTGAAAGCATAAAAAAGCAAGCTCCCATAAATGCCATTGAAAAACTTGAAGAGGAAGTTCTTCCATAGCGGTAAAGCGCTGAAATAGCCATGAAAGTAAGCACTGCAGCATAAATAATTACAGGTAATGTGAGATCTCCCAGGTGAGGAAGCAAGATGTAGATCATTGCCAAACCAGCCATAATTAGGATAAACAGATAACGCATTTGTTGTGTAGGAATGAGACCAACGGGGGTGTTTGATTTTCTTGCTTTAGTGTTTGTAACAATATAAAAAACATGGGCTATCAAAAAACTACCCAAGCCATAAACAAACAGCGGCTGAACCTGCGTGTCGAACAATAGCAGTATATCACCTAACCAGGAAAATATTAGAGCAATAAATACCAATTTGAACTCAATCTTTCTGTTGGCAAATCTGTAGAAAGCATAGATCATTAAAATAGGCATTAAAACGCCTTTACTGATAATGCGGACATCATCCATTTGTTGAATAATGGCTAGCAAATCTGAAGCTGTTGCAGCCGCATAAAGCAAAAAAAGTACTTTAGTTTTTGACATAATATGGCTTCTTGGTAATAATAAAAAATAGCAAAATAGTGAATCCTAACAAAGCTACACCCGCTCCAGACCAAAAGGTAATTAGGAAATTGCCAGTATCATTATTATAAATCAGGCCAGATAAAAATGCACCAAACATAATACCTAATTCTAATGCGATAAATACGGTCGCCATTGCCCGGCCTCTAAATTGAACTTTGGCTATATCTGTAGCCCAGGCAAATATTGTAGGCGAATTCATACCGGTACCGATTCCGAAAATGATGGCTCCTATAAAAAACATAAGTTTGCTTTCTGCCAGGCCAATCACCACCATACCGGCAGCATATAGCAATAAAGCACCTAGTAAAACTTCCATCCGGCCAAATCGATCTGAGGCTTTGCCTGCAAAAAATCTTACAGCTAAGGAGGCCAAAGTAAATACGGTGAAGAATGTGCCTTTATTTTCCATTCCGATATGTTCGCTGAAATCTGGGATGATTGTAAGCACAATGCCAAATGAAAATACTGAAAGCATCATTATGACTGAGGGTAACAAAACATCTTTCTCATAAATATCTTCTGCCCCTATTTTTAAATGAGACAGTTTAAATTTCTCAGGGTTTGAAAGTGTCTCTTTCATACCTATGAGAATAAGTATTGATAGAATCGCAACGAATGATGATGTTTGAAACATGGTTTCTAAAGAAAATCGTAGTGCAATCTCACTACCTATTGCGGGCCCACTTGCCATGCCCATGGTACCAAATGCACTGGCTAAACCCATGGCTTCGCCTCGTCTATTGATAGGCACAATATCTGCCACATACGCCACTGTACCAGTAGGCTTAAAGCCTGTCGAAAAACCGTGCAAAAACCTCAATAGAAAAAAACCTACAATAGAGGTGACAAATGGATACAGAAAGCCTACAATAAAGCATATTGCTGCACCAAAAACCATGACTGGAATCCTTCCCACCTTATCTGTTAGTTTCCCACTAAAAGGTCGTGAAAGCCCAGCTGTAAGTGTAAATAAGGAAATAATTAAACCTTTATACTCTCCACCTCCAAGACTGGTTAAATAGGCTGGTAATTCAGGGATGATCATGTTGAAACTCGCAAAAAATAAATACGAGCTCAAGCATAAAAGCCAAAATTGCAGCGTATAAGTTCTTTTTTTGAGTGTAGAAGTCATGAGTTGTCAAATCTAAAACATCTACACTATTAATACTGAGAAGTCCCCTTAATTGTAGAAGTATTTTCACAATTATCGATCAATGAGTATCGATATCAGCAAACAAACTGGTTTGGCACAGTAGATGAAACACTTGATATCAAACTAAAAATTGTATGATTATGAAAAAGATACTATTAACAATTGCTTGTATAGCAGTAGTATCTGTAGTTGGCTACTCACAATCTTATAACACGGCAGTTGGTGCCAGAGTTGGTAACTCCAACGGTGCCACAGTGAAGCATTTTATAGGTTATAAGTCGGCATTAGAAGGTATTGTTTCCACCAGGTGGCAAGGCTTCAACCTCACCGGTCTTTACGAATTACAATACCCAATTGGTAACATTGAAAACTTTTACTGGTTTATTGGTGCTGGTGGTCATATTGGAGCCTGGGATGGAGATAACAACCCGTGGTTTGAAGATAGGGATGACCATGTGGTAATCGGTATTGATGGTATTATCGGTATGGAATACACATTGAAAGAAGCACCGTTAAACTTTGGTGTTGACTGGAAACCCAGCATCAACCTTGTAGAACATTCAGGATTTTGGGGTGACGAATTTGCCCTGTCCGTGCGATTTGCTTTTAAATAAAATACCACCCCTAGAGTTCCCCTCCTTTAAAAGGAGGGGATTAGGGGAGGTTGTTAATTATCATTCTCTTCTGCCGTATTACCTAATAAAAACGCTTTCATATAATCATCAAGGTCACCGTCAAGCACGTTTTGTACATCTGTACGCTCGACACCAGTGCGCGCATCTTTTATGAGTTTATATGGGTGCAACACATAATTCCTTATTTGCGAACCAAAATCAATCTTCATTTTAGAGCTCTCAATTTTGTCACGCTCTGCGTGGCGTTTTTCGAGCTCTAACTGGTAAAGCCTTGATTTAAGCATTTTCATTGCTCTTTCACGGTTGGCGAGCTGAGATCTCTCAACCTGACAGACAATCACGATACCAGTTGGCTTATGTGTGAGTTGCACTTTAGTCTCCACCTTGTTTACATTCTGACCACCTGCCCCACCAGACCTTGACGTATGCATTTCTACATCAGCAGGGTTGATATCGATATCAATATCATCATCAACAATAGGTGAAACATATACTGACGCAAATGATGTGTGTCTTCGACCTCCTGAATCGAATGGTGAAATACGAACCAACCTGTGTACTCCGATCTCCGATTTGAGATTTCCGTAAGCAAAATCGCCATCAATCTCTAATGTGGCAGATTTAATACCAGCGGTGTCTCCGGGCTGGTAGTTGACCTGTTTCACAGTGTAGCCGTGCCGCTCTCCCCACATGATGTACATTCTATTCAAAATATCGACCCAATCCTGACTTTCTGTACCACCTGCACCCGGATTGATCTCTAAAATGGCTCCAAGCTGGTCTTCTTCCCCACTCAGCATCTTTTTAAACTCCAGGTCTTCAACCAGCTTCTCTGCCTTAGCAAACTCAGCGTTCATTTCCTCATCACTTACTTCATCTGCTTGATAAAATTCGTTGAGTGTTTCAAGGTCCTCCATTTGCTGAAATACCTTTTCAAAACTGTTGGTCCAGGTTTTTTTGGCCCTTATGGCCTTTAATATTTTCTCTGCCTCATCAGGGTTATTCCAAAACTCCGGTTGTGCAGTTACTAATTCTTCTTCTTTTACTTCGGCTACCTTCTTATCGTAGTCAAAGGTACCTCCTCAAAGCCTCTACTCTGGCCTTCAAGTCTTTCAACTCGTCTGTTGTCATATCTTAAATTATTTATTTCCTGCAAATGTATACTAAACTTTATACAAAGTGTATGGTGTTATTTATTGTAATTAATATCAGTTGGTTGCAAACGGAATTTACGCCACTATTTTTTTGCATTGATAATAAAAAAATCCACCCTGTAAAGAATGGATTTTTAACTTTTATATTTCAAATAAACCTAGATTTTATGAAGCCATCCAAATTTATCTTCTTCTTTGCCCAATTTAATATTGTCAAGAGTTTTCAACACCTTGTTAGAAAACTCTCTTGTTTTTACATCTGAAAGCTGATAGTCAACACCATCATAAGCTATCAATTCGATCTGAGCAATGGTTGCAGCAGTACCAGCTCCAAATGCTTCAGTTAGTCTGCCATCTTTTATTGCATCAATGATTTCAGAAACCTCAACTTTTCTTTCTTCAACTTCCATGCCCCAGTCTCTGGCCAAGGTAAGCACACTGTCTCTGGTGATACCGTTAAGAATGGTATCCCCTAATGCAGGTGTTACCAGCTTGCCGTCAATCACAAACATTATGTTCATAGTTCCTGACTCCTCTATGTACTTGTGGTCTTTTCCGTCAGTCCAGATGAGTTGATCGTAGCCCTCATCCTGAGCAAGTTTAGCAGGATAAATAGCCGGTCCGTAGTTGCAACCTGTCTTACAATAACCGCTTCCTCCTTCTACAGCTCTCACAAAATGATTTTCTATTTTAACCTTTACTGGTTTGGCATAATAAGCCCCTACAGGACAAGTAATAATCATAAACTTAAAATCCTGAGAAGGACGAATACCTATATAATCATCATTAGAAAATATGAAAGGTCTGATGTAAAGCGAAGTACCATCAACGTCAGGCACCCAATTTTTATCAACCTCCAGCAATGTATTAAGACCATCAAAATAAAGCTCTTCCGGCAATAATGGCATGCACATGCGCTCGGCAGAGATGTTTAGCCTTTCGAAGTTTTTATCAGGTCTAAATACGAATATGTCACCATTGTCGTGTTTATATGCTTTTAAGCCTTCGAAAATAGAAATACCATAATGAAGTGCCGGACTTGCCGGGCTAATTTTCATCATTTCGTATGGATCTATTTTCGCATTTTTCCACTCACCGCCTTTAAAATCAGCTAGAAACATATGGTCTGAATAGACCTTTCCAAACTGAATATTATGAAAATCAATTTCATTGATTTTAGACGTAGCAACTTTATTTATCTCCATATTTTGTGTGGCAATCATAGTATATTAGTTTAACGTGACTAACAACCGTTAGGATTGCAAAAGTAGCAAAATAATGCCAGTAGAAAAAACCTTTATTGAGTATTACATACGAGGCTTCCAGGGCACTTCATCTGCCTGCAACTCGGTAGACATTTTACGGGAAAGCACAAATAAATAATCAGAAAGACGGTTGAGATATTGGTAAACAACAGGCTCCACCGGTGCTGTATCATTGAGCTCTATTACCAACCTTTCTGCCCTTCGACAAACACAACGTGCTACATGGCAAAAAGACACAGACTGGTGCCCTCCCGGCAAAATAAAGCTTTTCATAGGAGGCAGAACCTCTTCCATTTCATCAATTTTTGACTCAAGGAAGCCTACATCAGTGCTTGAAAGTGAAGGAACTTTAACCTTTGTGTTGCCCGGCTCCGTGGCAAGTATTGAGCCTATTGTAAAAAGTCTGTCCTGTATTTCCACCAACTCATCTTTGCGCTTGGTGTTGACTTCCTGATCTCGCACCAACCCAACGTATGAATTGAGTTCATCTATTGTACCATAAGACTCAATCCTAAGGTGAGCTTTAGAAACCTTCGAACCACCAAAAAGAGAGGTTTTACCTTTATCTCCGGTTTTGGTATATATTTTCATTATTCAGTAACTGCCGCCTTTTGATCTGCAGCTCTTGTCACATTTTCGTTGATCACATCAGTTTCTACCAAACCATCTCTTAGTCTGATAATTCGATGAGCATAATGTGCGATATCATCTTCGTGTGTAACCATGATTATGGTGTTTCCTGCATCGTGTAGTTTTTGAAACAGGTCCATGATATCATAAGAAGTCTTTGAATCTAAGTTTCCGGTAGGTTCATCGGCAAGTATAATACTTGGATTGTTGACAAGTGCTCTTGCTATTGCAACCCTTTGACGCTGACCACCCGACAATTCGTTAGGTTTGTGATGTGCTCTATCACCCAGGCCTACATTTGTCAGTGCTTCTAATGCCATCTCTTCTCTATCTGATTTGCCATAACCAGCATAGATCAATGGTAGAGCTACATTTTCTAAGGCAGAAGCTCTTGGCAAAAGGTTAAAGGTCTGAAATACAAACCCTATCTCTTTATTTCTGATTTCTGCTAACTCGTTTTCGGTAAGGTCGCTTACATCATGATCATTGAGCACATAACGCCCGTTAGTGGGTGTATCTAGACATCCAATAATATTCATAAGCGTAGACTTTCCAGATCCAGAAGGACCCATAAAAGCCACATATTCCCCCTTCTTTATTTCTATTGAAATAGATTTAAGAGCCTCAACAGTTTGAGTACCCATTTTATAAATCTTTGATATCTCAGAAGTCTCAATAATCTTACCCATAATTCAAAAATAATGATTTATATCCTATCTGCTAAACTACGTGTTGAATAGCAAACAACTTTACCGATTTACTTAAGCGGTCGATTCGACCAATGAAAGCGGTTAAAACATAGACTGATCAAGCGTGAAAATGTTACGCAACAGCTTTAATATTACTTGTTGCAAATGCTAAACATGCTTTTATGACATTTTCATCTTTTAAAATTCGTGTATGTCCAAGTCCATGGGTCGTAATTAACCTAGCTTGTGGGTATTTGTCGCACATGACCTGTGCATTATCAATGGTAACCTCAATATCATCTTGATCATGAATAAGCAGTAGCTCCACATTTTTAAGGTTTTTCACAATATAGCTAGCGCTATACTCTTCGAAAGTCTTACCAAACTTTGTTTTTACAAATTGATAAAAATAATCTGTGACTGCTTCGGTAGCATTTAATCTACGCAAAAACTCCTCTACTATTTTCGAAGCAATGGTTGGGCTACTAATCATTACCAGCTTATTTGCAAATTTTGTATTTAGTATAGCATGCAATGAAGCGGCTCCTCCAATCGAATGGCCTATTACCATTTTAAAATCATACTTTCTTGCTAGCCTTTCTATTATGTAAGCAAACTCCATTATGTGTGATTTGCCGCCCTCAGAGTTCCCATGTCCGGTAGCATCAAATGCAATGACTTTAAAACCGGCCTGATTAAACTCAGGTATAAATTTTCTGAATTGAGCCCCGCGGCCCATCCAGCCATGTACCATAAGTATCGGACTACCTTCACCCCACTCATATACCTGTACTTTCTTGCCATCATGATCCAGATAATATTTATTTGCTTCACTTATCAATTCGATCTCAGGCGGTGGCATTTTGTATCGAAGAGGTGTAAAAAAGATGGATACAAACCACCTTTTAGCAAACCAGGGAGCTATTTTCTCAACTTTAGGAAATAGCCAGGAAACTACTCTCAACATCAATGGTGTCTTATCTTTCTTTTTCATAATTAAAGACCGATCGGTCTGTTTTAGTTTAAATTTTTTTAAGCTGATTTTTTTAGTGCAACCAATAATTTATCAGTGATGTAGTCTTTAAGGTATTTGGAAGCAAAATCAAGACATTCGTTATTATCATCTACCCTTGACATAATGATAGCACCCTCCAGGGTGGCTACAATTAAGGTAGAAACCTCTCTAAAGTTTATACCGTCCTTAAACTCTCCTGCTTCTACACCTTCTTTAAGTTTTATCTCAATATATTTTTTGAGTCCTTTGATGCCTTCCTTTGCCTTAAGTTTTAAGGCAGGATGCGTATTAGTAGAATCCATGGCAGTATTGAATATCGGGCATCCTCCTCCCTTTACCATCGGATCGTCTACAAACGAAACGAATACATCAATTACTGCAAAAAGTTTTTCCGTAGGTTTTTCAACTACATCTAATCGATCTCTAAATCTTTTGAGAACACGGTCGTAGTTATAGTTAAAAGCTTCTACCGCTATTTCATCTTTATTTTTAAAGTGGTTATAGATGCCCCCTTTTTTTAACTCGGTCGCCTCCATAATATGCGTTAGAGAACATGCATGATAGCCGTAAGTATTAAACAACTCAGCTGCTTTCTGTATTATGTTTTCTTTTGTAGTAGATCCTTTCATATCATAAAACCGACCGGTCGGTACGAAAGTAAACATATTTTTTACTAATGCCAAATAATACTCATCCCTTTATAAGGTAGAAATGACTTCTAATTCACTGTAAAGTGAAAGTCTCTTTCGGTGTAACTAAAGTCTTCAATGTTGTAAGTGCGCTCAACATATGTATAGTTATCATCATTGTCTACCAGTAATACCGTAGAGCATCTCGAACCATAATTAGTGCTTTTGATGAACATAGGAGAAAGCATTTTCTCCATTTCAATGCCTACTCCGGTATCTGGCAACTCTATAACATCCGCCTTCAAATCATCGTAAAGTGTGGCAAACAGCTTTGATACAATAATTTGATCCTGATCAATCAAATCTTGCAGTTTTTGTTTGCCTCTTTCAACTTTAGGCCAGCTTGTGTTTAGTAGTGCGTTGCTCAAACCATGGGTGCCATCTTGGATTTTATGGACTCCGGTTTGATAATTTCCATAATAGTATAACTCATCGCCATTACCGCAGATTAAATTAAACCCATTGTAAGCCTGGCCATTTTTAGCTAATTTTTGCAAATAACTACTGGCAGAAGGTTCTTCTTTTAAGAAATCTGATACCAGATGACCGCGAGATGGTGCATCATCCTTGATGTTTTTCAGGTCTCGAAAATTGGTGAGCATACTGACCAAACCATTTTTATTTACGCCCATCCAGGTACCTCCGGCTTGTAAGTCTCTGCCTGCAAGAATATTTGTATGGTCATCCCAGAAATCGGCATGTGTTGTCTTCCTTTTATAAAACTCATCACGATTGGCAGCAACAATGAGCTTATACTTTTGATGTTGGTTTTTAGCAAATAATATCAGGCACATGCTTTCTAAAATGATTTTCTAAACAAAAAGTTCTAATTGATCCGGCAATTGCCTAAATGATTTGCGATGATAATTTGTAAGGCCGTGTAGTTTAATTCCTTCCCGATGGGTTGTGGTCGGATAGCCTTTGTTGTTTGACCAATCATAAACCGGATGTTCCAGCCCAATTTTCTCCATATATTCATCACGATAAGTTTTAGCCAGTATGGAAGCTGCCGCTATGGAGTAAAACTTGCCATCTCCCTTTACAATACATTCAAACGGAATGTCATTATGTGCTTTGTATCTGTTGCCATCAATTAGAAGCAATTCAGGAGTTTGTGTTAGCTGATCAACTGCCAATTGCATTGCTCTGTAAGAAGCATTTAGAATGTTTAACTTATCAATTTCATGATTATCCACAAACGCAACTGCCCATGCAAGTGCATTTTTCTCAATTTCTAAACGTATTGCATCTCTTTTCTTTTTAGAAAGCTGCTTAGAATCATTAAGCTCTTTGTGTTTAAATTTTTTAGGTAAAATAACGGCTGCTGCAACCACCGGACCTGCCAAACATCCTCTACCAGCCTCATCGCAGCCAGCTTCAATCTTATCTTTAGTATAAAATGCTTTTAGCATGGCGTAAAAATATGTTTCACATCGATTAAAAGAAAGAAAGAGGTCAGTTAGTACTGAAATATATAGATTTGCCACCATGAAAAAGAAAACGAACCCATGGAAAAAGCTTAGTGATGAGGTGAAATATGATAACCCATGGATCAGGGTGGAGGAACATGAAGTAATAAACCCAGGTGGTGGAGAAAGTATTTACGGAAAGGTAAGTTTTAAAAACAAAGCAATAGGTATAATACCCATCGATGGAGAAGGAAATACCTGGCTTGTTGGTCAGTATCGATATACATTAAATGAATACTCGTGGGAAATACCTGAAGGTGGTTGTCCAAATGGTGAAGATATGCTTGAAGGTGCTCAACGAGAGTTAAAAGAAGAAACTGGATTAACAGCAGATACCTGGGAAATCATTATGCGGTTGCATACTTCAAATTCTGTGACCGATGAAGAAGCTTTTATTTTTTTGGCCAAAAATCTTCAACAAGGCGAAAATAATCTTGAAGAAACAGAGTCAGATCTAAAAGTTTTGAAACTGCCATTAGAAGATGCGATAAAAATGGTAATGGAGGGTGAAATAACAGACAGTATGAGTGTAGCGGGCCTTTTGAAAGTGGCAAGAATAATTGACCATAAATAATATAGCAGTCATGCTGAACTTGTTTCAGCATCTTAATGATGATCAAAGGGGGTTTTACATATTATCATGTCAAATAAGAATCGCACTACAATTTATATAGGTGTCACCAATGATCTTTACACTCGTGTTCTTGAGCACAAAGACGGTAAAGGGTCAAAATTTTGTTATAAATACAATTGTTTTGACCTCATCTATTTTGAAAGTTACAACAGAATAAGTGATGCCATAGAGCGAGAAAAACAATTAAAGAGATGGCACAGGGAATGGAAGTTAAATTTAATTAAAGAGCAAAATCCTGAACTTAGAGATTTATTCAATGAAATATGAGACCCTGAAACAAGTTCAGGGTGACAACCAAGTGACCAAACAAAATTACATAGCGCATTTAAAAAGAAACTTCTTACTGGCATACCCAGTAATGCTCAGTCAACTAGGCCATATGATGGTAAATGTTGCCGATAGTGTAATGGTCGGTCAGTTAGGTGCAGTGCCACTTGCAGGTGCCTCCCTCGCCAATGTGATTTTCCATTTATTGCTCATGTTTGGTATTGGTGTTTCGTATGCGGTTACTCCACTTGTAGCTGCAGCTGATGGGGAAAATGACACGAATAAGTCAGGTGAATTATTACGACATGCACTTTTGATTAATACGATTACAGGTGTCATACTTTTTGCCATTGTTTTCATTGGAGGCCCAATATTATATGAACTTAATCAGCCTGCTGATGTGGTCGAGATGGCTCTTCCCTACTTAAACATTGTCACGCTTTCATTAGTACCGCTCATGCTTTTTCAAACCTTTAGACAGTTTGCAGAAGGGCTTTCTTACACCAAACAGGCAATGATTATTGTTATTGGGTCAAACCTTATGAACGTTGGGCTCAACTACATATTGATCTATGGTAAACTTGGTTTTGAGCCTATGGGACTCAATGGTGCCGGTTGGGCCTCATTCATTGCGAGAATAATCCTTGCACTTTGGATAGCTCTATACATTTATAAAGGCTCTAAATTTAAATTATACCGCGCTGGCTTCGCGATTGGCAGATATTCTAAGTTTATGCTCAGAAAGCTTTTAAGTTTAGGGTTACCGGCCGGTTTTCAGTTTGTTTTTGAAGTAGGCGCCTTTGGTTTTGCAGTAATTATGATTGGCTGGATAGGTACCGAAGAGCTCGCTGCACACCAAATAGCGATAAACCTGGCCGCCATTAGTTATATGATGGCTTCAGGACTTTCTGCTGCTGCAACAGTAAGAGTAGGTAACCAGCTTGGTAAAAATGATATCCATACACTACGTGCCGCAGCTTTCACGCTTTATGCCATGGTAATAGTATTTATGGCGCTTTGTGCACTTACCTTCATAGTTGGCCGATATTTTCTGCCAGAGTTATATATAGACAATGATGAAGTGGTAGAAATTGCGGCCTCATTACTCATTATTGCCGGTTTTTTTCAAATTTCAGATGGTATACAAGTGCTTAGTCTCGGAGCACTTCGAGGCCTTGAAGATGTAAAAATACCTTCCATACTTACTTTTGTCGCTTATTGGGTATTGGCATTGCCCATGGGTTATTATCTTGCTTTTCCTTTGGAAATGGGAGCCCAAGGTGTTTGGTACGGACTACTTATTGGCCTTACCCTGGTGGCAATCATTATGTTTTGGAGGTTCAATAGATTGACTAAGCGATTATTAACTTAATTATAGTTTAAGTGTTATCTTTGTAGAATGAATCAAAGTCAAACCATAGCGATGTATCAGCCTATGCTACAGTCGATTGCCTACAAAATGGTAGGGTCAATTGCTGATGCGGAAGATATTGTACAAGATACTTTAATGAAGTGGTTGACAATTGACTCTGAAAAGATAAAAAACACCAAGGCTTATCTAATTAGAGCTGTAAAAAATGCCTGCATCAATCACATAGAAAAACTCAAAAGAACAAAAGACGAATACCTCCAAAATTTTAACCCTTCTGACCTAATTGATTGGTATAAAGAAAAGGAGTTTTTCAATTTTGATTTAGATAACGAAGTATCTGCAGCCATCAACGTGCTTCATAAGAAACTTGAGCCATTGGAGAAAGGTATTTTTGTATTGAGAGAGTTGTTTGATTTCGACTATGACGAACTGCAAAGCATTTTCGATAAGAAGAAAGAAAATTGCCGTAAGCTATTTAGTCGAGCTAAAGACAAACTGTCTAAAGACATTAATAAATATGACAAGGCTGATCATAGCTTTATCGACAGCTTTAAAACAGCTTGCAAATTTGGACCCACAAAAGACTTCATCGAAGAGGTGAAAGAGCAGGCTTCAAAATAAATAGAAAATTTATAGTCCCAAATTGTCACAACGTGACGAAACTATTGTCTATAGTCATAAATAGGCCGGATAGTTATTTTTCAGCCTTTTTTTGGTAAACAAAACGAGACAATAAATTAAAAAATGGAAGTAATATTAATCTTTTTTATAGCACACTGGTACCTGTCGCTATTCTTTCAAACATTTTTCCTACATCGTTATGCTTCGCATAAAGCTTTTACTATGAGCAAAGGATGGGAAAAGGTGTTTTTCGTATTGACATGGCTATTCCAAGGCTCAAATTATTTAAGTGCTTATGGCTACGGGATCATGCATCGCATGCACCATGCGTTTGCCGACACTCCTAACGATCCGCATTCGCCTAAATATGATGAAAGCCTCTTCAAAATGATGTGGAAAACCAAAACCATCTACTCTGCCATCACAAGTAAAAAAATGAAGGTAGATGAGCGATTTACGCAGGACGTACCTGAGTGGACTGCTTTTGATACTTTTGCTCGTTCATGGGTTTCCAGACTATTCTGGGGTGCGGTATATGTTGCAGTATACTGGCAGTTTGCTACCGTATGGTGGTTGTGGTTATTACTACCATTACAATTTTTACTATCACCGATACATGGAGCCATTATCAACTGGTTTGCTCATAAATATGGTTATAGAAATTTTTCAGTAGGTGACACCTCAAAAAATTTCTTGCCAGTAGATTTTCTTATGATGGGAGAAAGCTATCATAATAACCATCACAAACATGGTAGTCGTGCAAACTTTGGTGGTATCAGATGGCATGAAATTGACCCCACTTACCAGGTGATCAAACTGTTTAATAAAATAGGTATCATCAAATTGGTAAAAGAAAAGCAAATGGTGACTGCTGAGGTAAGAGAAGCTGCTTAGTCACACACGCACCTTATCAAATTAATCAAAATCTCAGTCCCCCAAGGCTGGGATTTTTTTATTATCTTGAATCATGCAAAATCACCCAGGCCGAAGAGTCCAGTACTCTCAAACTACCATAACCGAACTTATGATTCCATCCTATGCCAATTTTGGAGGGAAAATTCACGGAGGAATCTTGTTATCCCTGATCGATAAAGTGGCATACGCCTGTGCGAGCAAACATGCTGGTGCTTACTGTGTAACCGTATCTGTTGATGATGTTGACTTTCTACAACCCGTAGAGGTTGGCGAGTTGGTGTCACTGCACGCCTCAGTCAATTATGTCGGACAAACTTCTTTAGTGGTAGGGATCAAAATAGTTTCTGAAAATGTAAAGGAAGGAAGCATGAAGCATACAAATACCTCATATGTGACCATGGTAGCCAAAAATGACAATAACCAACCTACATTTGTGCCTCCACTCATTTTAGAAACCAAGGAAGAGGTAAGACGGTTTGTCGAGACTATGAAAAGGCGCGAGCTGCAAAGATCATTCAAAGAAAAAATGGACGAAACCAAATCGACTTTGAACCTGGATACCGCCTTGGAAACGTTGAAACAGCAAAGATGTGTGGTACAGTTAGACCAATGACATAGTTAACAGTACTTCTTACATATTGCAGCTGTAGGACCATAACTAACTTATTTTAACGGTTGCAGAGAATAAACGCATTTCACTATCTTTAGCATCATGAAGAACTTGCTCATTACCCTTGCCTTGCTGGTTACATATCCAGCCATAGCTCAAAACAGTTATCCAAAAATTCTTTCTATGAGAGATCGATCAGAAATTATTGATCGGATTCTAGTTGATAAAATTGAAAACACACTGCCACAGTTGATGCGCAGAGAAGGTATTGATATGTGGGTGGTCGTTTCCAGAGAATATAATGAAGATCCTGTGATAGAAACTTTGTTGCCATCGACATGGTTGGCTGCCAGAAGACGTACCATACTTGTGATGTACGATCAGGGGGAAGAAAAAGGCATTGAGGCATTGGCCGTGGCGAGATATGATGTGGGCGCTGCTTTTAAAAGCGCCTGGAACAAAGAAGAACAACCAGACCAATGGGCAAGACTCAAAGAAATTATTGAAAAAAGAAACCCTAAGAAAATCGGAATCAACAAGTCTGAATATTTTGGTTTGGCCGATGGTATAGTTGCGACCGATTATGAAGAAATGAAAGCCTCGCTTTCGAAAAAATATCAGGATCGAATAGTGACTGCGGAAAAACTAGCCATTAGCTGGCTGGAAACCCGTACTGAAGCAGAAATGGTGATCTACCCACAAATTTGCAGAATAGCACATGAAATAATCGCAGAAGCATTTTCTGATCGGGTTATTCAGCCTGGGGTTACGAGCACAGAAGATGTTGTTTGGTGGATGAGAGAAAAAGTACGTGAATTAAAACTACAAACCTGGTTTCATCCTACTGTCGATGTACAACGAGCCGACCCGGAGTCGTTTGATCACTTAAGGACTTTCTCAAAAAGACCGGACAAGAATATAATCATGCCTGGCGATTTGTTGCATTGTGACTTTGGCATCACATACCTTAGGCTCAATACAGATACACAACAACACGCGTATGTACTCAAACCAGGAGAAACAGAAGCACCTGAGTACCTCAAAACAGCTTTTAAGAATGGAAATAGACTTCAGGATATTTTCACAAACAACTTTGCTGAAGGAAAAACTGGTAATGCAGTATTAAAAGAATCGAGAGAACAAGCCATCAAAGAAGGTATTAAACCTTCTATTTACACGCACCCGATTGGCTATCATGGCCATGCTGCCGGAACTACACTCGGTATGTGGGACTCTCAAGGCGGTGTGCCTGTAAATGGTGATTACCCATTGCACCTCAATACAGCCTATTCTATTGAGTTAAATGCAGCTACATTTATCAAAGAATGGGACAAGGAGATTAGAATAATGCTCGAAGAAGAAGCCTACTTTGATGAAACAGGAGTTAATTACATTGACGGCAGACAAACAGAACTCATTTTAATTTCATCTCAACTACCTCATAACAAGTAACAAAGCTCGAGTATGATCAAATTTTTAAAAGCAATACACGCAGTATATGCGCTATGTGTATTTGCTGTTCTTTTCATACTTTTCTTTTTGCTATTGGTTATACCCATTTTATTTCCTGGGTTGCACAGGCTTGTTGGTGTTTTTAACCGATGGTGGGCAAAAATATTTTTCACGTGTATTTTCATGCCCTACAAGGTGGAGTACAGAGTTCCTCTGGATAAGAAAAAACAGTATATATTCTGCCCAAATCACTTTTCCTACCTTGACATCCCCACTATGGGGCTCAATAAATTCAACACTATTTTTGTAGGTAAAAGTGATATGGAGAAAATTCCTTTGTTCGGATATATGTACCGAAAGCTACATATCACCGTTAATAGAGAAAGCCTTAAAAGCAGATATAAGACTTTGGTAGATACGCTGAAGGCTATTGATGATGGTAAAAACCTGACTATTTTCCCGGAAGGAGGAATAATTACCAAAACGCCACCATCAATGACACGCTTTAAGGACGGTGCATTTAGGGCGGCCATTGAGAAACAAATACCCATTATACCGGTCACTATTCCTTATAATTGGATAATTTTACCCGACTCAACATGGCTACCTAAACGCAAGGTAATCAAGGTGATATTTCATGAACCTATAGAAACAAAGGACATGAAAATAGAAAATATGAATGAGTTGAAAGAAAAGACTTATAATGTAATTGATAAGGAAATAAAGGATCAATTAGGATGAAAATTGATAAAGAACTACTCTTAAAAACAGCACATCTTGCCCGGCTTGAGTTTGATAAAAACACTGCTGAAAAAATGATGCAAGACATGACTGAAATCATCGACTGGGTAGAGAAACTAAACGAGGTCGATACAGATGGTATTGAACCCTTGACCACCATGTCTCATGAAGTGAATGCGCTTAGAGAAGATGAGATCAATCCTCATCTTAGCCACGAGCGAGCACTTAAAAATGCCCCTGACAAAGATTCAGACTATTTTCGAGTTCCTAAAGTATTAGACTAGACTACATGCAATCAGGCTTTTTTTGGAAAAACTGGAGTTCGCCTTATCGTGAACTATACGTTGTTTTGCTGATCCTTTTAGCAGGAAGTATTCTGTCGTTAGCATATTTTCACATACAAGGTATAGAAGGAGTATTGGGCTGGTCTATCATAGCCCAGAGTGAGCCGGTGCAAATTGTAATGGAGGCATTTAAGATGGGGCCATTTAATTTAAAAACTTCTGCTGAAAGCCAGGTTTTTAACTTAAAGTACCTGGGCAACCTCCCTGAGGTTAATACAATCTCCTACTATTCGTTTTTAATAATAACAGCGATCTGTTTTAACATACTGATTGCAATAATTACATCCCTACCACGCTTTGGGTACTTCGTTGGCACCTCGCTATTAGTCATAGCATTAGTTAACTTGAAGTTAGAACTACTTCTATTGTTTGGTCAGGATACCAAACTTGCATTGATCATAGCCCTGGTACTTTACTTACCACTCACCTATGTCTTTAATGCCATAAAAAGTGATGTGCCTTTCACCCAAAGGCTACTCGCTTTTATAGGGATAACAGTTATTTTTTCGATTTTTACTTTTTCCTTTTCTGAAGCAAAAAGTCCGTTTTTCCATTTGGCTACCTATGGGTTTTTAAATGCTTTCATACTTAGCCTGATATTTATTCTGATGATTGCGCATCAAATTGTTGCCTCCTTCATTTATCTACTCACAAAGTCATCATTGGGCACAGGTTCAGGCAAAAGTAGTTTGGTGCATTTTTCTATCATTTCCCTTATATATCTAATTAACCTGACATTGGCTTATCTACATGAGTCAAATGTCATTGACTGGGACTTTCTTTATATCGATCTATTCTTACTTCTCGGTGTATCTGCCATTATAGGAATTTGGTCATATTCAAACAGAGAAGAGCAATATGGTGCCTTATTCAAGTTTAAACCTATTGGCGCTCTATTTTACATAGCACTGGCAATCATTTGTTTTACAACAATTGCACATTTCGCTGCTACAACAAACGATCCTGGTCTGGAAGTTTTCAGAGACTTTATCATTTACAGTCACCTGGGTTATGGATTAATATTCGTGATTTACGTTTTTGCCAACTTTCTTGACCCATTAAAGCATGGCATGCCTGTTTACAAAGTCCTATACAAGCCCATGAGCATGCCCTATTTTACTTCCCGCCTTGCAGGGCTCATAGCTTTTATAGCTTTTCTTGTAAAGTCTAACTGGGAAGTACCTGTTAACCAAAGTTTTTCGACCTACTACAATGGATTGGGCGACTTGCATGTTTCTATCAACAATAAACCCGTAGCAGGTCATTATTATTGGGAAGGCTCTATTTATGGTTATAACAATCATAAATCTAATTATGCGCTTGCGGCACTAGCCCATGAAAACAAGGAAGTCGGAAAAGCCATTGAGCGCTACAAATTAGCCACGCTAAAAAATCCATCCCCACAGAGTTTTACCAACTTGAGCAGCATTTACGCAGATAAAAAAGAGTTTTTTAACGCGCTCTTTACGTTACAGGAAGGTGCTGAGGTATTTCCTGAAAATGGACAGATCCTTAATAATCTCGGATTGCTCTACTCCAAAACCAACGTGTTGGACACCGCAGCGAACTTTATTGACAAGGCATCTAAAATCTCAGATACAAAGGCCACAGCCGGAAGTAACATACTCTCTTTACTCGCACTTAATGATATACCGGTACATCCCGACTCAGTAATTGAAGAATATGCAATAGAAGAAGCCCCGGTGGCAATAAACAACAGCCTTATTTTACGAAATAAGTTAGGCCTGCCATCTACGGCTGGTTTTGCTTCTGAAGATTCGACATTGACTTACCTACAGGCTTCTCTCTTATATAATATAGCTTTTAATCACCTTTTTCAGGAAGACTCGCTCGACACCTGGCCGTTACAACAATACAGCTCGATACCACAAAACCTAAATCACAGGGAGAAGTTACAGTTGGTAAGGGCGCTCAATCTCGAAAAAAATCAGGACATAAATCGAGCATTTAGACAGCTCAACTGGGTGGCCAACAGTAGTCAACTCAAAAGTGGTGAGTACTTTAATTTATTGGGCCTTTGGGCACTCAAGCATGAGGCCCCGTATGTTGCTGTTGATTATTTCAAATGGGCCATCGACAGAAATATTAAAACGGCTAAACTCAACTATGCGATTGCATTGACTGAGATAGGTGATTTTTATAATGCCATAGGTCTTTGGCAAGAGTTGCTACTTGAGAAAGACAGAAATGTACAAATGATAGCCTCTGAAATACTGAATGTATTATCATGGGAGCCTCAAATGCTGGAGAATGATGAGCAGAGATATATATTTTTAAGATATCGTACTGATTATCAAGACTCAGTGCTATTTAGCAGTGTGGCTGAACAAATGGAGTCAGAAGATTATAAAGCCAGAGCCATCTTTGAGATGACAAAAAAGCTCTGGAAGATGGACCAAAATGATAAAGCAATTGCATTCTTTTCAAAACTCACTGACCTGAAAATCACAGATGCAGCCTTGTATGAAGAAATTCAATGGTTCGAGTTGAAAATGCTGGCTGCCGAAGGAAATATTAAAGGTTTAGCTCAAAAAATTAATCAAGATATTGAATTTTTCAATGATCGTATCATTGAAAAACATTTTTACACCGGCCTGCTCAACGAGGCAAGTGGCGATACTACAAAGGCCAGGGAAAATTATGAGTTGATTGCTTATAAAAATCCATTCTTTCCTGAAAGTGTAATTGCAGCCTCAAATTTTATAGGCTTGTCCGATAGATTTGAAGCTTACCACATTTTGTTAAGTGCCTTAGAGATCAATCCTAAATCGGTAAGACTTCTGAAAGCCTACATTTTGCAATGTGCCAGGATAGAAAATGAAAATTATGCCGAGCATAGCCTGGAGACACTTAAAGAGCTAATAACAAGCGAAGAGTACAAACAATTTGAAAATGCTTATTTATCGCTACTGGAAAAAGTGAAAGAAGAAGCGGAATATTTCTAGTGTGAAATCAAAATTATTGATAATTATTACCTTTGCCATCTGGCAATAAACAATCACGTTCTATGGATTTAAAGAAAGTACAACTCAACGATATACATGAAAAATTAGGTGCTAAAATGGTGCCATTCGCAGGATATAACATGCCCGTGAGATATAGCTCTGATATAGAAGAGCACAATACCGTAAGAAATGGTGTTGGCATATTTGATGTTTCTCATATGGGAGAGTTCCTGATTATGGGCCTTAATGCATTGGATTTAATACAAAAAGTTACCAGCAACGATGCCTCTAAACTCACCATTGGCAAAGCGCAGTATTCTTGTCTTCCTAATAACAAAGGCGGAATTGTAGACGACCTTCTTGTTTACAGAATTAGAGAAGAAGAGTATATGTTAGTTGTAAATGCATCAAATATCGAAAAAGATTGGGATTGGATTTCAAAACATAATGATGTGGGTGCTGAAATGAGAAATATTTCAGACGACTTTTCCCTCTTTGCGGTACAAGGTCCAAAAGCAACGGAAGTGTTACAAAAACTTACAGACATGAACTTGTCTGATATTAAATTTTACAACTTTGAAGTAGGCCCGTTTGCAGATGCCAAATATGTGATTATGTCTGCTACAGGCTATACCGGAGCCGGTGGTTTTGAAATTTATATGCACAATGCCGATGCTGAAATGATATGGAATAAAATTATGGAAGCAGGCGAGGAGTTTGGCATTAAACCAATTGGACTTGGCGCCAGAGATACGCTCAGAATGGAAATGGGCTACTGCCTTTATGGTAACGATATTGACGATACAACTTCTCCATTGGAAGCTGGTCTTGGCTGGATCACAAAATTTACCAAAGACTTTATCAATTCTGAGAACTTAAAAAAACAGAAAGAAGAAGGAGTTGATAAGAAATTGGTTGGCTTTAAGATGATAGATCGAGGTATACCACGTCATGATTACGAAATTCAAGACAAAGAGGGCAATACTATCGGAAGAGTCACTTCAGGAACTCAATCGCCTGTTTTGGGTCACGGTATTGGTTTAGGGTATGTTAAGAAAGAGTTTGCAACTCCTGAAACCGAAGTTTATATTGCTGTAAGAAACCGATCATTGAAAGCTCAAGTGAATAAGTTGCCTTTGATATAGCGTTATGAAAACCGTTGATGTTTGCTTAAGTCCTGACCTGATACACCTCCACGAGGTGTCTGACAAAATTGTAGTAGTTACAGACATACTCAGAGCTACCTCATGTATGACTGCTGGTATTGCTAATGGAGTAAATAGCATAATTCCTTTTGCCGACAAAGAAGAGTGTATGTTGATGGCAGCCAAAGGTTTTCTCACTGCGGGAGAAAGAAATGGAAAGAAAATCGATGGATTTGACTTAGGTAACTCTCCATTTGATTACATGCAAGACTTTGTGAAAGGACAGGATGTGGCTGTAACTACCACCAACGGAACGGTTGCTATCGAAAAGTCAAAAGGAGCAATAGAGGTCGTAATCGGATCATTTTTAAATCTTACTGCCGTGGCAGATTATCTAAAATCGAAAGAGCATAATGTATTAATATTATGTGCAGGCTGGAAAGGGAAGGTTAATCTGGAGGACTCACTTTTCGCTGGTGCTTTGACTTCAGCACTGAAGCCTGACTTTGAGCATGAATGCGATGCACCTATGCTCGCAGAGACATCCTACAATGAAATTAAGACAGATATAGTCACGAGAGTTCAGTCTTCGTCTCACGCAAAGCGACTAAATAGATTGAATGTGCACAAAGACATCGAATTCTGTCTAAAACATGATGAGTATGACGTTGTGCCAGTATTGAGGGATGGGGCTATTGTTAAGAAATAAAAAAGGCATTCGCTAGCTAGCGAATGCCTTTAATAATTCTATTTTTTGTTTCTTAAAATTTGTAAGAAAGACCCACAAGTAGTCCTGCCAGATCTCCTCTTGAAGCGCCTGTTGCTTCTGCCATTACACCCCATTGAGGGCTAAAGTACCACCTCGCACCTGCTCTAAACCACACATCAGTGTAGCCATTGTTAGAATCGCTAAATGTGCCCGAAACAGGATCGAAATCACCATTATCTACTGTAACATTTGTGTAACCAAGGCCAACACCACCATAAAGGTCTAACTCCTCCGGAAGATCAGGCAAGTGAGCTCCCCAGTGATAATCTCCTCTAAAACCTACTGTAATAGCTGTAACATTGGATTTGGTACGAATACCCGCCCAAGGCCCAATAGTAACTTTATTGGCTATTCCGAAATCCATTCCTCCAAATACTGCAACTCCCCAACCAGAAGAACCAACGCCAAAATTTAATTGCTTAAATCCCTGACGAGGTTCAAACCCTTGTGCATTTACATTTGAACTGAAAGCCAACCCAGCAACTAATAAAAATGCAATAATCGTAATTTTCTTCATGTCGTAGTTTATTTGATTTTTAAGCTAACTTAAAAAATTCATTTTAATTACAACCAGCAATACGTACCAGATGTTTTATTGTTGCTTCAAATGGTCTAAATAATATTAGTAGGAAGAAGTATTACTATTTCTTCTTAAAAATAGAAACAAATAAAAATATCTTCCGTATGATTACATCATGAAAGGATATTTAGGTGAATTTGAAGAACTCGTACTGCTCACCATCGCAGCCTTTGGAGACGAAGCTTACGGTGTAGCTATCAAAGAAGATATTGAAATACGCACCAATCGGAGCATAAGTATAGGAGCCCTACACTCTACCCTTACCCGCATTGAAGAAAAAGGCTTCATATCTTCCTGGTTAGGAGGAGCCACACAGGAAAGAGGTGGTCGCAAAAAAAGATTCTTTAACCTTACTGCCGAAGGTAAAACTGCCTTATCTAAGTCTAAAGAGCTTAGAGATGAGTTATGGAGTCTCTCTCAAATAAACATTAAAACTGCAAATGACTAAGCAAATCCATCCTCCAAAATTGGCCATACGCTTATTTAGATGGTATTGTAATGATGCCATGGTGGAAGATATGCTTGGCGATCTGGACGAAATTTTTGATAACAACCTCTCAAAAATGCCCGCCTGGAAAGCTAAACTCAAATATTGGCTACAGATTTTAGACCTAATCACCTCTTATTCTTTAAGAAAAAGAAAAAAAGATGCCTCCTTTCATATCATGTCAAACACTCAAAACAACACAGCAATGTTAAAAAACTATTTAAAAGTGGCTATCAGAAGCCTCAGTAAACAAAAGCTTTTTACTGTCATCAATATTGTAGGCCTATCGGCAGGAATGTCGATCGGTATTCTATTCATAACGATGATTTCATTTGTACAGACATATGACAATTTTCATGTAAATGGCTCCAATATTTATCGCATAATCACAAAAGTGGATGATAAGGTTAAAAATAAAGACTGGGCATCTGCACCGGTGCCACTCGCTCAGATTTTAAAAGACGAATATTCCGGTTATGGTGAAGTAGTTAGAATCAACAATACACTCAAGGCCGAGGCCGAATACAACAATAAGACACTTCCTATAAGGGGATTATTTGTCGATAGTAACTTTCTTACAGTTTTTTCTTTTGAGCTTTTATCAGGTGAAAATAATTTAAAAGATCCTTCTGCTATTCTCATTACAGAATCTTTCGCCAAAAAAATGTTTAATGATGAATCGCCTCTAGGCAATATTATTGACATGGGTGACTTAGGTGAGTTTACCATTAAAGGTGTCTTAAAAGACGTACCAAAAAATTCACATATGTGGTTTGAAGCCTTGCTTCCACATAATGTTTTTCTAAATAGAGACCCGGGAAAGGTGGCTGCTGCCAACCCGGAAGCTTGGACGGAGTTCTATAATAATTACATATATCTTTTATTGCCCCCGGAAAGTAATAAAGCCACATTAGATAAAAATCTGGCGACAATTTCCGAGCAAAAATATAAGGACATTGATGCCTACGATGTCAAGTTTAAGCTGCAGCATTTGTCAGATATTGCCATGGGCACAGATACAGGTGGTGAAATAGGCACTTCGTGGGGAATAGAAATTTTTATGATCAGCATCAGTATCACCCTGCTTATCCTACTCCCGGCATGTTTTAATTATACAAACATCTCGACCGCTCGTGCGCTGGGAAGAGCCAAGGAAATTGGTATGAGAAAGGTAGTAGGGGGTATTAAAAAGCAGATATTCCTACAGTTTATTTTAGAAACAGTCGTTATTTCACTCCTTTCACTTATTGGTGCTTATGTAATTTTCAGTCTCATTCGGGGCGAGTTTCAGTCAATGTTGGTGGCCGGTGTTACCTCGATGGACTTCAGTATTACTCCATTGAATTTATTTTACTCTATAATTTTTGCAATTGTTACTGGGGTGTTGGCAGGTATTTTTCCGGCTATTCACTTCTCTAAAATCAAGCCGATAGCTGCATTGCGAAAGACTGCAAAATCACATGTTTTGGGAAAGGTAAATATGCAGAAATCACTGCTGGTTATTCAATTTGCTCTATCCTTTGGATTCATCATGGGTGTTGTTGTATTTATAGACCAATATACCACAGCTATTAATTATGATTTAGGCTTTAGCGAAGAGAATATATTAGATATCGAACTACAAGATGTTGAGCCTGAGAATGCAAAAACTTCTTTTGACAAACTTGCTTCAATTCAACGTGTTTCGATGTCTTCCAGCATATTAGGGGTGAACTCAAACCAGCAAATTTGGATTCCTCACAATGATGACTCTCTTAAGGCTACTCAGGTATTTGTTGATAACAATTATTTGAGTAACCTGGGTATAGACTTAGTAGCTGGCGACAACTTTGAAAGATCGTTTAGTGATCGAGAGCAATCTATGATTGTCAATGAAGAATTTGTAAAAATCAAAGGCTTTGAAAACCCTCAATCTTCTATTGGTAATTCAGTAATTATTAACGACAGTGTGGAACTGACAATAAGTGGTGTTATGGAAAATTTCCATTTCCAGAATTTATCTCAAAAAATCGAACCTTTGATTTTTAGAAATAATAAAAAATACTTCAACTACGCCAATGTAAAAATAGTGTCTGATGATATTACAGGCTCGATAATAGATTTAGAAAACGAATGGAAACAACTAAGCACTACGAAAATGCAGGCTAAATTTTTCTCGGATGAGATTGATGAGGCCTTTGATATTTACACCAATGTGGTGAAAATTTTCCTCTTCTTAGGTTTCCTTGCCATAACTATTTCTTGTTTGGGCCTACTATCAATGGTTGTGTTCAGTACCCAAAACAGAACCAAAGAAGTGGGTATTAGAAAAGTGATGGGGGCTCCTGTATTTAACGTAACTTATCTACTTACAAAGGATTTCTTTAAGCTCATGATATTAGGAGCGTTGATCTCCATTCCGATATCCTACATGTTGTTTACCGTGATGATTTCACAGCAAAATGCATACTCGACAGGCATCGGGGTTTGGCCTGTTATTGTAAGCCTATTAATTCTGCTAACCCTTGGGCTTGTTACTGTTATTTCTCAAACCTGGAAGGTTGCATCGTCAAACCCGACAGAAACACTCAGGTATGAGTAAGGCTTTCTGCCAGAAAAGGCTGGCCCAAACACAAAATAACTTGAAAAATGAAAATCAGAGTCCACTAAACAGGACTCTGATTTTTTAATATTCTGTTAGTTTTCAATCATTTCACTTATCTCCTCTTTCACTTTCGGGCTTTTCTGATAGGCGTACATGATCTCCTGATAAGTTTGTGTATTGATGCCCTCTTGCTCGATGGATTTTACTATCTCCGTTTGGGTTTCTCTTTTCTCTGACATAATCTCCTTGGCCGCATTGTTGAAAGACGCCATTTCTTCGGCAGAAGCATTATTTTCCTTCTTTGGATCTTGGCTTGCAGCAATTATTTGATTGAATCGATCAACGGTTAAGCCCTCTTCCTTTATCACTGCCATCATCTTTTTCTGACTCTCAGCCTGAATAGCCATCACTTTCTCATTGGCTTTTAGAAACGACTCAAGCTCGGTCTTTGTAAAATCTTCACGTAATTCTGGAGTAGCCTGCTGTTGTAACTGCTGTGAAAAACTTATTGTGCTAAATACCACAACCATGAAAGTTGAAAGAATTAAAGCCCCGATAGATTTGAAATTGATTACTCTTGAATTAATCATAATTAAGTTTTTATTAAACATCTTTTCGGGGAGAACGTGCTGAAGCCGGTAATGTTTTGAGTAATACAGATTAATCAAACTGTGAATTTTAAAGCACAATATTCAACGAAATGGTGGAAAAAATGAAAGCGCAGGCTTAGGCGAGATTAAAGTAGTTATTTCAACTTTTCATTACTCTTATGACGATCCTTATCACGGGTTGTCTTTTTTTCTATGTTCTTTTTCAATGCTTCTGTTAGATCAACCCCTGTTTGATTGGCCAAACACATCAGCACCCAAAGCACGTCTGCAAACTCATCACCAAGGTCTTTATTTTTATCACTTTCCTTTTCAGATTGCTCGCCATATCGTCTGGAAATAATACGTGCCACTTCTCCTACTTCCTCAGTGAGAATTGCCATATTAGTGAGTTCGTCAAAATAACGAACGCCATGTTCCTTTATCCAGTCATCGACCTGCTTTTGGGCTTCTTCTATAGTCATAAGCTAAAGGTAAGTCAAACTATTTTTTGTCCTTTGTGTCAATAATTATTGTTACTGGTCCATCATTTTGAATTTCTACCTGCATATCTGCCCCAAACTCGCCAGTGGCAACAGGTTTACCAATTTCTAATTCAAGGTGCTCCACAAATTTTTTATACAAAGGAATGGCAAAGTCGGGTTTAGCCGCCTTAATGTATGATGGGCGATTTCCTTTTTTAGTGCTTGCATGTAGTGTAAACTGACTGATCACTAAAATTTCTCCATGAACATCAAGTACACTTTTGTTCATTACACCCTCCTCATCATCAAAAATGCGCATGTTGGCTATCTTGCGAGTGAGCCAGGTGATATCTTCCTGTGTGTCTGCACCTTCAATACCAAGTAATACATTTAAACCCTGATCAATTTCAGATTTGACATCTCCATCAATAGTGACAGAAGATTTAGAAACGCGCTGTATAACAGCTATCATAAATTAAAATTTTTGAAGTTCTAAAGATTCATGAATTTGCTTGCCCTGGGCAGCTTCTTTAGCAAAGTGAAGCATGGCTTTGGCTACTTTATCATAACTTATCGCCTTATATTTTTTCAAAGGACCGACAAACAGAAATCCGAATATTCTAAATATAGTTTTGGCCGCATCTTCACCCACGCGATCCTCTTTTCTGGGGCCTAACAAAAGCGAAGGTCTAAATATATGGTAAGTATCAAAATCAATGTTTGCTACAGCCTCTTCAATTTCTCCCTTTACCTGATTATAGAAAACAGAGGATTTTTTACCAGCCCCCATGGCTGAGATCAGTAAATATTTTTTGGCACCGTTCTCTTTACAAAGTCTTGCCAATTCAAGCGGGTACTCGTAGTCCACTTTTCTGAATTTCTCCTTACTCCCTGCTTTCTTCATTGTAGTACCCAGGCAGCAAAAAACATCATCTGCATGCAATTGATTTGACACCTCATCGAGTTTGGCAAAATCAGTAATTATAGCTTCTAGCTTCTCATGTTCCTTTTTTAATGGTTTTCTCGTAACCACTATCACCCTACTGTAATGCGCATCTTCAAGAAGTAGCTGCAACAGCTTATCTCCAATGAGCCCGGTAGCTCCTGCTATGAGTGCTGTTTTGCTCATCTAAACAACGAATAGATTCTTTTTCTAAATGTAATGGCTACTATCATCATAACAAGTGGTATCCACAAATATGTTTTTACAAGCATGCCTGATACATACCCCAATGAATACCCTAAATAATAATTCAAATCAAAGAACACAAACCCAACAATTAGTGAGATTGATATGGTACAAATTACAAATGCTTTTGTCTTACTCATATTTCAATAGTGTTTTCCCATGCCAGGTAGGCATCTATTTCTTCCTGAAGTTTGTTATAAACCCACAAAACAACGGTAAAATCATCGATCAGCCCAGTAATTGGAATAAAATCAGGGACAAGGTCAATTGGGGTGACAAAGTAAACCACAGCAGCAACCAATAAAAGTACGTTAGTTAACTTTATGCCTCGATATTGACCTTTGGCATATGCCCTGATCATTCTGCTAAACACCTTCAACCTTTCTACCAGGCTACTGTTCTTAATATTTCTAATGTTAACATCTCTCAGCTTGTCACCAGAAACTCTCAACAGATGATTAAGCTTTTCCTTATTCCTAAAAATATTAGACGCACGCTGTCTGGCACTTTTAAAAAATTTATTCTGGTGTACATGTTCCATATACGATCTAAAATGTTTGTCTTATCTCATTTTTAACAGCCAGCAATGCAATTTGTATTAAATCATCTTCTTTCTCCATTGCTCGCTCAAATAGTTTTCTGGCCAATTCTAGGTTAGTGGCACCTTCAGGCATATTTGCAGTGGCCTCATTGATCATAACAATAAGGTCTTCCTTAGCTGACTTTACTTTTTCCCACACCTCATCACTCATATATACTTGTTGTGAAACATTATGGTTATACTCTTCACGTATCTCGTTCAACAAGATTTGCTGAAACTCACCTGCGGTATACTTTCCATTATTTAACCTAACAATCAGGTTGTTGGGACTGATTCTTTCTAGAAACAAACAAACACGTTCATAAGCATGTAGCCTGTTTGGTAATACGGTTTCAATACTCTTACCTCTCACCTCAAGATGCTTTTTTTGAAGCTCTTTATCTAAAAAGGACTTTACCACCAAATACATAGCATAAAGCACAATGGCTGCGGGTATCAGCAGCTTACCAAATTCAATAATTGCATCCATTTCGAGTTATTCTGTTAACTTTTTGTAAAACTTTAAGTTAGGAAAGTAAGAGAAATAATTTAATACTATCATTGCTAGAATTTATTTTCACACAAGTGTGTTAGATCAACGAGTTTAAAAGTTAAATATTGAATGGAATTCCAACCGGTAACATTAACAGAGCGAGCGATTGAAGAAGTAGAGAATATAATAGCTACCAAGAATATACCTGAAGGATATGGACTGAGGGTAGGCATCAAAGGCAGCGGTAGCTGTGTTGGATTTACTTACATGCTGGGCTTTGACAAAAAACAGGAAAATGATATCGAATTTTTAATTGGAAACAACACACCTGTTTTCATTGAAAAGAAACATACCATGTATTTGGTAGGCCTGGAAGTTGATTTTTATGAAGGCTCAGATGCCAAAGGCTTTACATTTATTAAGGCTGGTGAAGAAAAACCAGCCTAATCTCTGGATTTAGAAATAGTTACACGAGCCTCTCTACAAGCTCCCTGAATTGGTGGATTAAGTTTGGCCAGGCTAACTTTTACTTCTTGTACCTGTTTAATCTCACGCAGCACACGGTTGGCTATTCTTAGTACTACATTTTCCAATAATGCAGCGGAGATCTGCATTTCATCTTTAATAATTGAATATAGCACCTCATAGTTAACTGCTAAATCCAAATCATCGCTTTTCGCTGCATCAATAAAGTCTGTCTTTATTACTATATCAACCTCAAATTGGTTGCCTTTTTCACGCTCTTCGTCATAATAGCCATGGTAGGCTTTAAACTGTAAGCCATTTAATGCGACTTCATTCATTATTCTATATCATCAAAAAAGGATGTACTCTCCTCTTTTTTAGGCTCATTTTGGGGTTTGTTATCAGGTTGAGTTGACTCCTGTTTTGGAGTATTGGTTGCAGGACGATCATCTTCAAGTTTAGGCGGGGTTACATCTAAATCAACAGTACGGGCCGTTTTGTTTACGCCATCCCTTTTAATTCGCATCAACTCTTCTTCAACATCATATTTCTTCATCTGAGATTTTACTCGCTCTACTTTTTCTATAGAATCGGTAGCAAAACTCTTGATGTCAGATAATAAGTCGGCCTTTATGTTTTCGAGGGTTTTATAAATCTGAGCCATAGATCTGATACGGTCTTCCATGTCATCAACCGTATTTCTCGACTTCATTTCAGCCTCTTCAATCATATCTTTGGCTTTAGATTTAGCATCATTAAGCAAAGCCTCAGCACGCATTTGCGTTTCTTTCAGGTGCAATTCAGCTGTTTTTGTGGCCTGATCAATCATGCTGGCTCCCGTATCTTCAGCTGTTTTGAGTGTTTTAAACAACGAATTTTCGACTTCTCTGAGTTTTTCAACTTCCTTTTGAGATGACTCGAGTTTTATGGTCAACTCTTTATTTTCATCAATCAGTTTTTCCCACTCCTGAGAAAGTGTAACTAAAAAAGCATTTACCTCATCTTTGTCTAAGCCTCTAAAGGCTTTCTCAAAGGTTTTCTGGCGTATTTCTAATGGGGTAATTTTCATATTAAAAAATATTAAACCAACTAAGCCTACTTATTTAAACTCTATATCCCACACCGATATTGTGCGGTCGTCACTGGCACTCACCAAAAAGTCATTATAGCTCGTCCAAAGTAATTTATTTACAGAAGTGCCATGTCCTGCATGTCTTGCTTTATCAATTACTTTCAACAACTTAAACGCATGTGCATCCCAGATTTTTATGGATTTATCCATGCTACAAGTTACAAAATGTTTACCATCCTGACTAAATTCAACATTATTAATGGCGTACATGTGTGCCACAATATCCTGAATTTGCGAATATCCGCTTTGTACATCCCAAACCATGATATGTGCATCACGACCCGCAGAAATCAACACGTCTTCATCTCTTGAATATTTAACGGTAAAAACCGAGTTACTATGGCTTGACAATGTTGATTTTAAGGCAAAATCTTCAAGGTTATAAATTCTTACTTTATTATCACTAAAACCAATGGCCACCTCCTTACTTTTTTCATTAATGGCTATAGATCTGGCACTTTTATCTCCGTCATTTATTCTATAAACGATGTTCATCGTTTTATAGTTGATGACCGAAACGGTACCAGAAGTGTCTCCAACTAATAATAAATCTCCAACAGATTGTATATCAAATATGGCTGATTTGGTCATGTTTAGCGAGCTCACTTCCTTCTTACTTCGCCAATCCAAAAGATGAATGCCATCATAATTATGACCCACAACCAACAAATCTGAGGATTGCAGGTAATGTAGCCCATAAACAGAGTTGGGCAGCTTGGCAATCAATTGCCCGTTGTCATCACCAGATAAATCCCAGTACACCACCATGCCATCACCAGCTCCGGAAAAGAAAATATGATCTTCATTTGATCTTTCTAGCGTATAAACGCAATCTTTGTGACCTGTAAGTGTTTTGAGCTTAGAAATGTTTATTTTGCTCATTAAAGGGATTTTTGCCTTTTTATAGATTGGCAAAGAAGCAATATAATTAGCACATATCAAATGCCCGTAAACAGAACAATTAAAGTGACTGCAAATCGCCATGTATGCATTTGGCACGTAGAGGAAAGCTACGATGAGCTATTACAACAATTGTCGCCAAACCCAGAAGATTTGGAATTACTCCAATCTTTTAGAAGCACTAAAAAACAACTGGAGTGGCTAGCGGGAAGATTAACATTAAAGCACTTATGCCAAATGCTGGATATCGAATATGGCGGTATCACTAAAGACGAACATGGCAAGCCTTCTTTAAGAGGTCAGAATTACGAAATTAGCCTGACTCACTCTTTTCCTTATGTCGCATCTATTATAGACTTAAATTCTCCCGTTGGTATTGATCTTGAGCAGCCAAGGGATAAAATACTGAGAATCGCTCATAAATTTTTAAGTGAAAAGGAGCTTGATTTCTGTCAAAAGAATATAATAGGGCTCAATATGGCTTGGTGTGCCAAGGAAACGTTATATAAGATTTATGGCAAAAAGGGACTCATTTTTAATGAGCACATGAACTTAGAACCATATACTATGGCTAATGATACAGTAATTACTGGCAACATAATTGTAAATGATATAAAAGAAAGCTATAATTTAAAGTGTGAAGTGGGCGATAAGTACATATTGGCCTACAATATATAGCCTAAATATAAGCTGTGATGAAAACTCTATCAGTATTCTTCCTAGTTATATCAACATTATGGGCACCTGCTCAAAGTGTTGACAATTTCACATTAGAGGATGCTAACTCTGGAAAAGAAGTGTCCTTGACTGACTTTTCTAAAAAGAAAGCCATTGTCGTAATATTTACAAGTAATGTATGCCCGTATGCAGTGTACTATGAGGGAAGAATTACTCAACTTATTAGCGAGTTTGATGATGGAGATGTACAGTTTTTATTAATAAATGCTCACTCAGATGAAAAAGAGTCAAAAGAGCAAATGACTAATAAAATAAAAACGTGGGGTCTGAAGGTTCCTTACCTTGCTGATAAAAATCAAGAAGCATTAAATAAGCTTGAGGCTAAAAAAAGTCCTGAAGCAATTATCCTAAAACCGGCCGGAGATGGTTTCCAATTATTCTACCGAGGTGCGATAGACAACAATCCTCAGGTAGCATCTGATGTAAAGACACGCTACTTAAGGAATAATATCAATAATCTCTTGCAAGGAAAGACAGCCAACCCTGGTGGACGACCTATTGGCTGCATGATAAGATAGCTAATACTCACCGGCAGCTTTTAAGAGCTCTTTGATCTCATCAGACTTTTCGTGATCTCCAATTTTTTCAAAAGCATTAATCAAATTGCGCAGTGTCCTACTTACAATTTCTTTGTTAGTACAAGGATCATAAAATGAGTCCTGTGGAGTCATGCGTAGTTCAGCAATGTAATTATCAATGTCATCCCGAGAAAATATTAGACCTCGGCTAAATGCGTTGATATAAAACTGGGTACTATTCTCTTCTTTGTATGTGAGTATAAAAAGATTTGGAAGGTTTACTCCATAAACAGGTAGCTTGAGCTTTTGGGCTACAAGCATATAAATTACGCATAAGGAAATGGGATTACCTTTTTTGGTTTCCATCACCACATTGATCATTGAATTGCCTGGAGAATGAAAGTTTTTAGTGTTTGCTCTGAATTTTACCTTATTAAAAAGTACACTGTTTAAAATCTTCACTTGATCGTAAGGGTGGGCATCAGGTTTAAACTCCAACCACGCATCATAGTAGAGTTGCTCCAGGTCTTGCTTCAGCTTATCAAACTCCAAATCAGGGTATTGATAAGAAGCTACCAGCCACATGCCTCTCAATAAATCAGGATCATCCTCCTCAAACCACTGCTGCAATTTGTTTCTTAGCGTTTCAAACTGAAGCGTATGTACAAGATCTTCAATTCTTTTTTGTACGAGTGGGTTAAGATTTGTCTCCCATTCGGTTTCGAGAAGAGGAATCATCTCTTCTCCTATCGAAATAATTTTCTCCTCGACATGCGTGATAATCTTGTTATCCTCATCATCAAGTAACGATATAAGTGCCTTTAATTCCTTCTTTTTCATGTACAATGAATGAATTTTGCTGTATGAATGAGTGAGTGAATTATCACTTTGTATTTTTTCTTGCTTTCGCCAGTATTGATAAAATCTCAGTTACCTCTTTTTTAAGTTCAGGAACTTCATAGTTCAGAACTTTGGCCTCTTCTAGCATCTCAATCCAATGGAGCGTTTCGTCTGCCTCCTCAACTGTTATACTTAATTTAGCAAAATATTCCGCTTTTGACCTTGCTCTGCACACTGCCCTGTAATTTGCCCCAACCGATAATGATGATCGCAAAAATTGCTTCCCTATTATTCTTGCCTCCTCTGTTTTTGGCAATCCCCTAAAAATATTAATCGCTTCAAGTCCAATTCTCTTTGTTCTAAGCTTAAGCTTTTCTACAAACTCGACCTTACTGCTCTTCACATTACTATTCATCTATTCAATCATTCATTCAATCATTCTAAGTCTGTATAACACCTACATTAAACTTTTCGACTGGGGCATGATTAGCTGCCTCGATGCCCATACTTATCACCTTTCTAGTCTCCAAGGGATCTATAATTCCATCCACCCACAATCTTGAGGCAGCATAATAAGGGCTAAGCTCCTCATTATATTTATCAGTAATTTCCTTAAGTAATTTCTCTTCTTCTTCAGGAGTAATTTCTTCTCCTTTTGCTTTAAGTGTAGCCACCTTAATTTGTAATAATGTTTTTGCTGCAGCTGCTCCACTCATTACTGCCATTTGAGCTGTAGGCCAGGCATAGATTAATCGCGGATCGTATGCTTTACCACACATGGCATAATTTCCGGCTCCATAGGAGTTGCCCATTATAAATGTAAACTTTGGAACGGTAGAATTAGCCATGGCATTTACCATTTTGGCTCCGTCTTTTATAATCCCTCCATGCTCGGCTTTGCTGCCTACCATAAAACCACTTACATCCTGTAGAAATACCAAAGGAATTTTGCGCTGGTTGCAATTCATAATGAAGCGCGCTGCTTTGTCCGCAGAGTCAGAATAAATCACACCCCCCATTTGCATTTCGCCTTTCTTGCTCTTTACTACTTTGCGTTGGTTGGCTACAATGCCCACAGCCCAGCCGTCAATACGTGCTGTTCCACAAACGATGGTTTTACCATAAAGCTCCTTGTACTGATCAAATTCAGATTTATCAACAAGTCTTTTTATGACATCAACCACATCGTAGGGTTTGACTCTGCTCTCAGGAATTATACCATAGAGTTCTTTCTCTTTTAACTTTGGTTTTGCTGACTTGGCCCTGTCGAAACCTGCCTCTTCAAACTTGCCTATTTTATCAAAAATTGATTTGATATAATCAAGACAAGCTTCATCATTGTCAAATTTATTATCCGTTACGCCCGATATCTCGCAATGTGTCGTAGCCCCACCCAATGTTTCATTATCTATGCTTTCACCAATGGCCGACTTTACAAGATATGAGCCAGCAAGAAAAATTGAACCCGTCTTATCAACAATCATGGCCTCATCAGACATAATGGGTAAATAAGCCCCTCCTGCAACACAACTACCCATCACGGCCGCTACTTGTACAATGCCCATGGCCGACATTTTAGCATTATTTCTAAACTGTCTGCCAAAATGCTCTTTATCAGGAAATATTTCGTTTTGCATAGGCAGAAATACACCCGCACTATCAACCAAATAGATAATAGGAAGCCTATTTTCCATAGCTACTTCCTGTGCACGCATATTTTTCTTGGCTGTGATAGGAAACCAAGCTCCTGCTTTTACTGTGGCATCATTGGCAACTATCATGCATTGTTTACCTTGCACATACCCGATGCCTGTGACTACTCCTCCAGAAGGACACCCTCCCACTTCTTCGTACATACCGTCACCAGCCAGCAAGCCTATCTCTAAAAATTCAGATTTATCATCAGTTAAATAATCAATTCTTTCTCGGGCTGTGAGTTTACCTTTTTTATGGTGTTTCTCTATTTTTTTCTCACCTCCACCGAGCCTAGTTTTCTTTGATTTTTCTTTCAACTGATACAACTGCTGTTTGAGTTGATCTTCATTTTTATTGAATTCAATATCCTCCATCAAATAGTAATGTTATGATTAAAATACGATTGGCGCGTAATTCTTGCTACTGCTCTCGTGCAGCCTTCTCCTTTTCGCGCCTCTTTTGAATTTTTTCTTTTTTTCTTCCCAATGGAGAGAAGTAATCTTTAGGAACCTCATCGAAGTGATTGGCCAGTGTGTCGAAGTTTAATATGGCTCTGTTGAGATTAACATAAAGCGAGTCTTCGTTGATCAATCTTCCTAGTGTGCCCTCGTTTTTAGTAAAATGATTGATGGCTTCATTTAAACCAGCCACAGCCTCATTTACATTATTTAAAGTTTTCTGAAGCTCCAGTCTTTTGAGTGAGTCAGTAAATTGATTAATGTTCCTTAGCATTGGACGGGCTTGCGCAAGCGTTTTATTCAACTCTTCGCCAACTTTAGTATATGTTTCTGAAAGTTTTTGGAGATCGTCCTGTGTTTTAACTATTGTAGAGTTGAGGATAATTGGCGTTTTTTCGAAATTATCCATCATTCTGTTTATTTTCTCACCATTACCACTAAGATTATCTAAAATCGCATTGATCTTTTTTATGGTTGCTTCAAGGTTGTTGGCTACTGGCTGAGCACTTTCTGCCAGTATATCCGCAATGCCTTTATCAAGTCTTGCTAATAATGTATCACCAGGCTTTTTTGGATTAGAAATATCTCCTGGAGTGAGCAAAATCGACTTGTTACCTAAAAAATCACTATTTAGTGTAGCTACGGCTGAATCGCCAATAATGATTTCACCATTAATGTCTATTTCAACAAGAATTTTTCCAGAGTTTTTTTGAAGCAGGCGTATATTACTAACTCTACCTACAGTAAAACCGTTGATGTACACAGGGTTAGACGCATTAAGACCATCCACATTCTCATAGATGGCATAATACTTATCATTACTAGAAAAAAAATCTATGCCTTTTAGGTAGTTGAAACCAAGGTATAAAACGGTAATTGCCACTACCATAAATACACCCACTTTCAGTTCCTTAGATATTTTCACAAATTCAGGTTTAGTTCAAAGACTCAATGTCGTTTTTATAATCTCTAAATGCTCTAAAGATGCCAGAGGCTATATTTCCTTGTATAGATGAACTATTTAACTCTCGCTCCTCCTTAGGGTTGGAAAGATAACCAATTTCTACTAAAACACTAGGCATGGCAGTACTCCAGAGCACTAAAAGACTCGATTGCTTAACCCCTAAACTTCTTCGACCCGCCCTATGTTCAAACTGATCCTGAATTTTTGTCGCCAGAGCTATACTTTTATCTTGAAACGCTGACTGCGTGAGTGAAAATAAAATGTAGGACTCCGGGGATTTAGGGTCGAAGTCATATGTCTTTTCGTAATCATCTTCCAGGAGTATTACTGAATTTTCTCTCTTTGCTACTTCAAAATTGCGCCCGGAGTTCTGAGCACCCATCACATAAGTTTCTGTGCCAAAAACAGCCTGTTTCCTGGCCGTACTTATATTTCTAGGCAATGAGTTGGCGTGTATTGAAATAAAAACATCTGCCTCATTCTTATTTGCAATGTTGGCGCGCTCGTGAAGTTCTATAAATTCATCTTTTGTTCTGGTGTAAATAACCTTTACATCAGGTAAAAATTCCTTAATGTAGCCACCTAATTTGAGGGCGACTTCAAGGGCTATATCTTTCTCAACAGAATAACTACCACTAGTTCCAGGATCTTTACCTCCATGGCCAGCGTCTATTACTACTGTTTTTACCTGAAATTCAGTCTTTTTTAGAGTCGATGAAGAAGTTAGCAAGGTTATTGCTATTAGAAGGGTCGCAATGGCAATATTCTTCACAATCTTTCGCTTCTTAAAAGTTATTCCGATAACTTTACACAAAATTGTAAATTTTTCTCGAAAACCGAAAAATACGCCTAATAAATTGAGATCTTGTGTGCTTTTGAGGTGCGGCTTTTTAGCTGCTTTTTTTTGGTTTTTCATAACAAATGTTTCCGCTCAGACTCTCGAAAAAAATATCAATGTTGGAAAAGAAATTTTAGGTCAAAAACCAACACTGAAGGATACTACAATAAATAATGATAGCACAGAGGTTGCTGCGACAAATATAGGTCAAGAATCTGACACTACAACTTCATCTCAACAGCCTCGCAGTGATATTGAAACTACAATCAATTATTCTGCCAGAGATTCAATAAACTTCTCAATAGATGGTAAAATCGTGCGTTTGTATGGGGATGCAAAAATAGACTATGGTGCTATTGATCTCGAAGCCGATCAAATTACAATTGACTATAACAACAACACGCTTACAGCTAACGGTAAAGTTGATTCACTGGGTAAGAAAATAGGTTATCCCATTTTCAAAAATGGTGCAGAGGTATATGAAACTAAGGATATTGTATATAACTATAAGACAGGACGCGCCCGAATTTCGGAAGTGGTTACGCAGCAAGGTGAAGGCTATCTTCATGGAGAGACGGTGTTTAAGAACTCTGAAAACGAGCTCTTTAGTATAGACAACTCCTACACTACCTGTAATCTGGCACATCCACATTTTAGAATAAGAGCAAAGCGAACAAAGGCTATCCCTGATGATAAGATTGTTGCCGGCCCATTTAATTTGGAGATAAATGATGTGCCTACTCCACTAGGTTTTCCTTTTGGTATGTTTCCAGCAAAAAATGAAGCCTCATCTGGTATTATTGTGCCATCATATGGAGAAGAAAGAAGGAGAGGCTTTTTTCTAAGAGGTGGTGGGTACTTCTTCGATATTAGTGACTATGTGAAATTGGCGGTCAGGGGCGACCTGTATTCAAAAGGTGGCTATGGGGTCGACATTACTGCGCCTTACAAGAAGCGATATGCTTATAATGGTAATTTCAGTTTCAACTTCACGCAACTCAGGCTTTCTGATAACATTGAAGATCTCGACCAAAAGCAAAATGATTTTAGACTCAATTGGAATCATACCCCTCAAACCAAAGGAACGAGTAGATTTTCTGCTTCTATAAATGCTGCAACTTCTACTTACAACCAAAATAATTTTTTAGGACTCTCACAAGATCCCGGTGACCCCAATAGTAACCGGCTGAATAATTTGACCAGAAAACTGAGCTCGAATGTGAGCTACTCAAAAACTTTCCCCAATTCGCCTTTTTCTCTTGGTCTAAGTGCAAGACACAACCAGGATGTAAGAACAAAGGAAATTGACATTCTACTCCCTTCCTTATCATTTAATATGGCCAATATTTACCCATTTAGAGGCAAATCAAGTTCAGGGAACTCATGGGTTGATAAGATTAGTGTGCGCTATACTTTAGCGGGTACCAATGATTTAACCAATAACCTCGGACGCATTGGATCAGATGCCACTCAGGATAGCATTGCACCTTTTGACTTCGACAATTTTGGCACTTTCCTTAAAAATTCGCGTAAAGGTTTTAGACATCAAATACCGCTGGCTACATCTTTTAAAATGTTAAAACACTTTACTGTTAGCCCTTCCGTGAACTACGAGGAAAAATGGTACTTTGAAAAATTGGATTGGGGCATTGACCCTGACAATCCAAACCGTGCCATTGTAGTTGACACGCTGAGTGGTTTTAACAGAGTTTATACCTATGGGTCAAGCATCTCGATGAACACGCGGCTCTATGGTACTCATTTTTTTAAAGAGGGCAGTAAAATTCAGGCCATTAGACATGTAATGAACCCAAGTGTCTCGTTTTCTTATCAACCTGATTTTAGTGCAGAAAAATTTGGCTACTATCAACGGTTGGTAACTGAAAATGGAGATGAACTCTTACAAAACAGGTACCAAGGTTCAGTATACGGTGGCCCTGGGATTGGAGAAAGTGGTAGTATAGGCTTATCAATAAATAACTCTTTGGAAATGAAGATTAGGTCGGAAGACGATACTGTCAAGCAATCTAAAAAAGTGCCCATTTTAAACAACTTTGGTATTAGTTCTAGCTATAATGTAGTAGCTGATTCATTTAACTTGTCCAACATTAGTCTGAGAGCAAACACATCAGTTTTAAACAATAAACTTAATATCAACTTTAACGGCACTGTAGATCCTTATGTATATATACTGGATAGTACAGGTGTAAACAATCGTGATGAAACGATATTTTACCAAAGAAGGATTGACCGCTACGCCTGGAATAATGGTGATGGGTTAGGACAGATCAGTAGCGCAACCATTGCCTTAAGCACTAACTTAAGTCCAAAAGGCAGGCAGAATGATCAGAATACCAGAGATAGAATAAATAACTCCGATCTTAATGATTCAGAGAAAGACTTTTTAATTAGCAACCCTGATGCTTATGTTGATTTTAGCATACCGTGGAGTTTAAGGATCAACTATAATGTGAATTATACCAAAAGAGGTTTTCAAGACCCTGAAATCACTCAAACCTTAAGGTTCAATGGTGACCTTTCGCTTTCTGACAAATGGAAAATTACTTATAATTCGGGTTATGACTTCGAAAACAAAGAGTTTACATTAACAAGATTTGGTATCACACGAGATTTACACTGCTGGACTATGAACGTGAGTTGGACACCTTTTGGAAGATACGAAAGTTACAGCTTCACCATTCGAGTCAAATCATCTCTCCTACAGGACCTTAAAATTGACAGAAACAGAAGCTTCCTGGATAATAATTAAAAAAAAAGACACTCCGAGGAGTGCCTTTTAAACATAGTAGTTACTAAAAATTATGCTAACCAGCTCTTAACTTCATCTAGGTCTGGATTCTTTACCTCTTTCAGTTTCATTTTTTTCCGCGTACCGCAAACATCATTGAATAATTTATTAGGGTTTGCCTCCTTCAACTTTTCAATAGTATCAAATCCAAGTTTTTGTAAAATAGGCACTAACTCCTCTCGAACTCCTGTTTTTTTATAATCTTCAATACTTGCCACTTTTGCTTTTTTCTCGGGCTTCATTTGTGGGAAGAATAAAACATCTTGAATGGAGTTTGAGTTGGTCATAATCATGGAGAGCCTATCAATACCCACACCTAAACCAGCAGTTGGAGGCATACCATATTCTAAAGCTCTTAAGAAATCTTCATCTAATGTCATAGCCTCTTCATCACCACGTTTTCCAAGTTCCAGTTGCTCTTCAAACCTCCTGCGTTGATCAATCGGGTCATTTAACTCCGAAAATGCGTTACAAATCTCTTTTCCATTAGCAATAGCCTCAAAGCGCTCGACCAAGCCCTCTTTATCTCTGTGTTTTTTGGCCAGTGGCGACATTTCTACCGGGTAATCTGTGATAAAGGTTGGTTGTATCAACTGACCCTCACATTTTTCACCAAAAATCTCATCAATCAGTTTTCCTTTGCCCATAGTTTCATCAATAGGCACATCCAATTTTTTAGCTGTGGCTCTTAATTCAACTTCGTCCATTTCTGAGATATCAATTCCTGTAAAATGCTCGATGGCCTCAAACATGGTGAACCTTTTCCATGGTCTTTTGAAATCAAGTACATTTTTACCAACCTGCACTTCAGTAGTTCCATGAATATCCAAAGCCACTTTTTCAATCATTTCCTCCACTAGATCCATCATCCAGTTATAGTCTTTGTAAGCTACATATAGCTCAACCTGAGTAAACTCCGGATTGTGAAATCGTGACATACCTTCGTTTCTGAAGTCTTTTGAGAATTCATATACACCATCAAATCCACCAACTACCAGCCTCTTTAAGTATAGCTCATTAGCTATTCTTAAATATAGCGTCATATCAAGTGTGTTATGGTGGGTTTTAAAAGGCTTTGCGGCCGCACCACCATATAGAGGTTGCAATATAGGTGTCTCTACTTCGAGATATCCCTTATTATTAAGATAATCACGCATCGAGTTTACCAACTTTGTACGCTTAATAAAGGCTTCCTTTACTTGTGGATTTACAATGAGATCTACATACCGTTGTCTATACCTCATCTCCGGATCAGCAAAGGCATCATGTCTTACAACATTACCAGCATCATCTTTAGTCTCTTTCGTAACAGGAAGTGGCTTTAGTGACTTACTCAACACTTTAAGATCAGTGACATGTATAGAAACTTCTCCCGTCTGTGTTGTAAATACATATCCCTTGATACCGATAAGATCACCTATGTCAAGGAGTTTCTTAAATACAGTATTATATAATGTCTTGTCTTCTTCAGGGCAAATATCATCACGTCTAATATAAATTTGAATCCTACCTGTTGAATCCTGTATCTCTGCAAAAGAAGCTGAACCCATTACCCTACGACTCATTATGCGACCAGCGATGGAGATATTTTTGTAATCAATCTTTTGCTTTTCGTAGTTCTGTTTAATGTCTTTAGCCGACACATTTACTTCAAAAAGTTCTGATGGATAAGGATTAACTCCCAGCTCTTCTAGTTGCTCTTTAGCTTTTCTTCTAATGATCTCCTGTTCGCTTAGTTGCATACAATTATTAATTGGTCATTTAAAAGTTGCAAAGATATAGTAATCTTCTGATTTATGACGATTAATGAAAAGCATTCATAGATAATAGAAGATGAAAAAATGTTTATAAAATCAATAGAATATGACTACCTTGTAGGTTACTTAATTAGTAATTAGCGGTATCAATCCTTACACTTACAACTAATCATGTATTTTTGAATGATTTTTTTGTAATTTTGTAATTCAACCGAGACTTAAACTTATTTAAACACGACTATAATGAAATCTGTTGGTTTTATATTCGCCCTTATATTTGTTTTATCAGGGCATATTTCGTCATATTCTGATGAAATTCTTACATCTGAATCAAACCTAGGACACAAAATCACACACGTTGATTTAGATGAAATGAATGTAAATGAAGCTAAAATTACCATTTGCCATTATCCCCCGGGTAACCCCTCAAATGTCCAAACGATAAGCATATCTGAGTCTGCATGGCCTGCACATGAAGCACATGGTGATACACGCGGAGCATGTGAGGGTGATGATCCTATCGTTCTTGACTTTAAAACTTGTGATGATCTTTCAAGTGGCCAGCATTTATTTGAAGCTAGTAGTTCTACAACTAATGGAAACGTAATTCACTCACTATGGGCTCCTAATCTATTTCAATCTGGAACAGCCATTTTTGATTTTACGGAAGGTCAGTTAATTCATGACGAAGACGGAGCACTTGTATATGGCACATTAAATTTAAGTTCAGGTGGTGGGTCTCTTAACAATACCGAGTGGACACTTTATATGTCATATGATCCCACTGATATAGTTGATCCCAAAATTGAAATCGGTCAAGAAGAAAAATTATATGAAACCTGGGTTTATTATGTTCTAAATAGTACAGAAACCTTTCTTTATCAAACTTCTAATACTTCCAATAGTGTTACACTTACCCCTCGAGGCAACCCATTTCAAATAGGTATTGGTGCTGGCAATAAGGACGTTAACGAGTTTAGCGCATCAGCTTGGTTCAATTGGGAGTTTGATGGTAGAACTGGTGTTGGAGATATCAATATAAACATTGAGGATCTTTGCCCAGTAGCAGAAGCGGTTCGCCCAGTATTGGAATGTGTTGAGTACAATCCTTCAAACGACATTTATACGGCTCATTTTGGCTACCTCAATGAAAATGATGAAGCAGTAGTAATTCCAATCGGTGGTGACAACAAGTTTACACCTTCTCCTATTGATCGTGGACAACCAATTTGGTTTCAACCTGGTAGACAAGTTGATGTTTTTACTGTCGATTTTGACGGTAACAATTTAGTTTGGACGTTAGCGTCTCCGAATGGATCCAGACGAACTAGCACTGCCAGTGATAATCCTGCTCAAAGGTGTGACGATAATAGATGCGAGCCTGGTGATATTGATGGCGGAAGCATCGTATTCAACGGTCCTTACGATCCTCAGGGAACAAACATTATTGAAAATACTGAACTACCGACAAGCACTTTCGGCAGTGTAGATTTCGAATACATCTGGATGCAGAGTGAAGTGAACGCACCTAACACACCTGGCAATCCGCACTGGTCACCTGTAGCTGGCTCTGAAAATCTAACAGACCTTGAAGTAAGTGGATTGACGCAAACCATGTACTTCATCAGATGTGCACGTGTGGCTGGCTGTGAAATGTACTGGGGCGAAACTAATACTGTGGAAATCGAAGTCGACCCTTGTCAGCCTGGTGATATTGATGGCGGAAGCATCGTATTCAACGGTCCTTACGATCCTCAGGGAACAAACATTATTGAAAATACTGAACTGCCGACAAGCACTTTCGGCAGTGTAGATTTCGAATACATCTGGATGCAGAGTGAAGTGAACGCACCTAACACACCTGGCAATCCGCACTGGTCACCTGTAGCTGGCTCTGAAAATCTAACAGACCTTGAAGTAAGTGGATTGACGCAAACCATGTACTTCATCAGATGTGCACGTGTGGCTGGCTGTGAAATGTACTGGGGCGAAACTAATACTGTGGAAATCGAAGTCGACCCTTGTCAGCCTGGTGATATTGATGGCGGAAGCATCGTATTCAACGGCCCTTATGACCCTCAGGGAACAAACATTATTGAAAATACAGAACTACCGACAAGCACTTTCGGCAGTGCAGATTTCGAATACATCTGGATGCAGAGTGAAGTGAACGCTCCTAACACACCTGGTAATGCGCACTGGTCACCAATAGCAGGTTCTGAAAATCTTACAGACCTTGAAGTAAGTGGATTGACGCAAACCATGTACTTCATCAGATGTGCACGTGTGGCTGGCTGTGAAATGTACTGGGGTGAAACTAACACTGTGGAAATCGAAGTTGACCCTTGTCAGCCTGGTGATATTGATGGCGGAAGCATCGTATTCAACGGACCTTACGATCCTCAGGGAACAAACATTATTGAAAATACTGAACTGCCGACAAGCACTTTCGGCAGTGTAGATTTCGAATACATCTGGATGCAGAGTGAAGTGAACGCACCTAACACACCTGGTAATCCGCACTGGTCACCAATAACAGGTTCTGAAAATCTTACAGACCTTGAAATAAGTGGATTGACGCAAACCATGTACTTCATCAGATGTGCACGTGTGGCTGGCTGTGAAATGTACTGGGGTGAAACTAATACTGTGGAAATCGAAGTTGACCCTTGTCAGCCTGGAGATATTGATGGCGGAAGCATCGTATTCAACGGGCCTTACGATCCTCAGGGAACAAACATTATTGAAAATACTGAACTACCGACAAGCACTTTCGGCAGTGTAAATTTTGAATACATCTGGATGCAGAGTGAAGTTAACGCACCTAACACACCTGGTAATCCGCACTGGTCACCAATAGCAGGTTCTGAAAATCTTACAGACCTTGAAGTAAGCGGATTGACGCAAACCATGTACTTCATCAGATGTGCACGTGTGGCTGGCTGTGAAATGTACTGGGGCGAAACTAATACTGTGGAAGTTGAGGTTCCAGACAGGCCAACAGCTACAATATCGGGTGGTGGTGAAATTTGTCCTGAAGAAACGGCTACCGTTAGTATTGCACTAACTGGTACTGGCCCATTTACAGTGGTCTATTCTAATGGAGTAGAAAATACTGAAGTAATAGTCTCAACATTACAATATGATTTTGAAGCCTCTGCAGGAGTATATTCATTAGTATCTGTTCATGATTCTCACTTTACCGGTACGGTATCAGGAGAAGCAAGCGTTTCTTACTTGGATACGCCAACGGCTACCATCAGTGGTAATGCAACAGTATGTAATGATGAAAATGCCATTATTTCAGTGGCATTAACGGGTACTGCACCATGGACGTTTGTTTATACCGATGGTAGTATAGAAACTGAGGCGACATCGACCGAAAATATGGCAACATTTGAAGCCGGAATTGGCAGCTATTCATTGGTTAGTGTTGTAGACGCCAATTGCGAGGGAAGTACTACAGGAACTGCATTCGTAACTGGAAGCGCGCTCCCTTCTGCTACAATTAGTGGCACTGCATCAATTTGTCCTGGAGAAACAAGTACAGTATCAATTGCACTTACTGGAAGTGCCCCATGGAACATAATATATACAGATGGAACAACTGAAACAGAGGTAACAAGCTCTGATGAAAACTTTACTTTTGAAGCCGCAGCAGGAGTTTATTCCCTGGTAAGTGTGTCAGATGCAAATTGTGAAGGAAATATTTCTGGAGAAGCTAATGTAACAAACTATACAACACCTACAGCTAACTTAAGTGGCACAACCTCTATTTGCCAGGATGAGACGGCTACAGTTATTATCGACCTTACTGGAACAGCACCATGGTCTATTACGTATACTGATGGAACCACTGAAACGACAGTTTCTAGTGCAACTAACCTCTACACGTTTGAAGCCAACGCTGGCACCTATAGCTTAGTATCAATTGAAGACGCTAATTGTAATGGTGAAACAGCAGGCATTGCAACCATATCTACTTTTGACACTCCTACGGCTACAATTAGTGGGGGTGGAAATGTTTGTGAAGGTGAAAGCGCTCAGTTATCTATTGATTTAACTGGAACCGCGCCTTGGTCTATCACTTACACTGATGGAACCACTGAAACGACAGTATCTAGTTCAACTAATGTTTACTCTTTTGCTGCTGGCACTGGAACTTACAGCTTAGTATCGGTTGATGATGCTAACTGCAGTGGAGAAGCCGTTGGAAATGTAACGGTATCAACATTTGAAGCTCCCACTGCCTCTATTAGCGGAGGTGGAAATGTTTGCGGAGGTGAAAGTGCTCAATTATCTATTGATTTAACTGGAACCGCGCCTTGGTCTATCACTTACACTGATGGAACCTCTGAAACGACAGTATCCAGTTCAACTAATGTTTACTCTTTTGCTGCTGGCCCTGGAACTTACAACTTAGTATCAGTTGAAGATGCTAACTGCAGTGGAGAAGCGGTTGGAAATGTAACGGTATCAACATTTGAAGCTCCCACTGCCTCTATTAGCGGAGGTGGAAATGTTTGTGAAGGTGAAAGCGCTCAATTATCTATTGATTTAACTGGAACCGCGCCTTGGTCTATCACTTACACTGATGGGACCACTGAAACGACAGTATCTAGTTCAACTAATGTTTACTCTTTTGTTGCTGGCACTGGAACTTACAGCTTAGTATCGGTTGATGATGCTAACTGCAGTGGAGAAGCGGTTGGAAATGTAACGGTATCAACATTTGAAGCCCCCACTGCCTCCATTAGCGGAGGTGGAAATGTTTGTGAAGGTGAAAGTGCACAATTATCTATTGATTTAACTGGAACCGCGCCTTGGTCTATCACTTACACTGATGGGACCACTGAAACGTCAGTATCTAGTTCAACTGATGTTTACTCTTTTGCTGCTGGCCCTGGAACTTACAACTTAGTATCGGTTAATGATGCTAACTGTAGTGGAGAAGCGGTTGGTAACGCAACTATATCTACTTTAGAAGCTCCTACTGCAACAATTAGTGGAGGTGGAAATATTTGTGAGGGACAAACAGCGTCTATCAACTTTAGTTTCACTGGCACCGCACCATTTAACTTTACCTATTCAGATGGAGTTACAAACTTTACTGAAACAAGCTCAAGTACTATCTTTTCAATTGATGTCAGCCTCTCAGGCACCTATACTCTTGTAAGTATATCAGATGCCGATTGTTCTGGGTCAGTAAGTGGATCGGCTAATGTATCATTTGCAGGAGGACTGGAGGGAGAGATAACTTTAAATGCGACAAGCTGTCTTGGGGAGACCTTATCAATTTCTAGTTCTATTAACGGAGACACATATTCTTGGAGCACTAATGGTTCTGGTCGTTTAGATAACGTGGATCAACCTGTTGCTACATATAGTCCAAATGCAAGAGATGGAATAGTTGAATTTACAGTTGTGGTCTCTAACACTTGCAGCAGTATAACAAGAACAGCATCAACCGAATTTATCAATGCCACTGCGAATTTTGAAATCACCCCTGATCCGGGTAGAAATCCCTATTTGACTGATGTTGAATATACTTTCACACCTAATGATTTAGGCGCAGATGCTTATGCTTGGAATTTAGGTGATGGTAATACAAGCACTGCCATGATACCTTTGCATACTTTCACACTAGCAGGCACCAAAGACATTGAGTTAGTGGTCAACAAGCAAGGTTGCTCAGCCAGATTTGTCAAAAGAATTTCAGTTGAGTCTAACACCAATTTGTTTATTCCAAATGTAATCAGTCCAACTTCTACTAATCCTGAAAATAGTAGAGTAAAAATCTATGGAGAATCAATTTCTAATGATAAATTTAGATTTGAAATCTACAATAGGTGGGGTCTTTTAGTTTATGAAACTACTGACCTACTTGAAGCTCAAAGTGTGGGATGGGATGGCAAATCCAATAATGAGGAGAAAGACAATAATGTATTTACCTATATAGTACGTGGTGAGTATATTACTGGAAAAGAGTTTGAAAGAACTGGTACGATTACATTGGTGAAATAGAATGTGTACATATTGCTCTAAGGTTGCCTTAATAATATTATTTTTAATTGCTGGTACCGCATCTTTGAAAGCTCAAGATGCGGTATTTTCGCAATTTTACAACAGTACACTCTACTTAAACCCAGCTATGGCTGGCATTGAAGATGATGTGACGATTAGTATGAGTCACAGGTCGCAATGGAGGAGTTTATTGTTTCCTTATACAACAAGTCAGTTTTCATTAATAGTTCCATATTACAAAGACAAACATGCAAAGCCGTATGGGCACATAGGTGGATTAGGTTTTTCCATCTTTAATGATGTAGCAGGAGAAAACAGCAATTTCAAAACTACTGGTTTAAACGGCACCTTTGCCTATAACCTTCCTTTAGATAGAAAGCATGTTAACCAGGTAACATTTGGTCTACAGGTAGGCATGATCAATAAAAGAATTGATGCAACCAATCTGCAATGGGGAGAGCAATACAACCCTTATGTGGGTTTTGATGCAAGCATAGCAGCAACAGAGGTTAATAACTTTCAAAATAAAACTTTTTTTGATGTCAACTTTGGGATGTTCTATTGGTACTATCCGATACAGGATAATAATCCTTTAATACAAAGTATAAATTCTGGGTTAAGCATCTCCCACCTTAACCACCCAAATGAATCATTATTAAATAGCGAATTAAGTAGATTGCCACTACTTTATAAGTATCATGGCGGTGTGCTTTTCAATTTAAACACCAAGGCTATGCTCTCCTTAAATTTACTAACAGCCTATCAGGACAAGATTTTTCAAAATAACATTGGGGTTTACCTAAGTTACAAAGTTGCAGCTATCAATCATGATGTGTATAAGTATGTAATTGTAAGGTTAGGAAGCTGGCACCGCGTAAAAGACTCTTTTATTGTTTTGTCTGAGTTCGAGACTAAGTTATTTAAAGTAGGCTTTAGTTATGACTGGAACACCTCTTCCTTAAGGTATAACGATCGAGGTATCGGTACCTACGAATTACATTTATCATTAAGACTAACCGGTCATGCTCCTCCAAAAACAAGATATTAAACTCATTGTGTTAATTAGCTGCCTTTTATTGTCCACATTAGCGGCTAATGGGCAAAAAACACTGTGGGCAAATAAGGTTATAGACTTTTCTTCTGAGCGCAAAACACCCATGCACATGACGCTCATTGATGATAATGCCTATAAAGCAAATCAAGTTTTAGGAGAGCCCAATATTTTCCCCGGAGCTGATGGTTCTACAAGAGCATGGACTCCAAAGAAAACCAACAGAAGGGATTATATCATTGTTGGATTTGAGGAAGCACTACAGATCAGACAGATTGGAATTGCTGAGTCGATAAACCCAACCGCTATTGCTGAAGTATATGCATACGATAGGGATAGTAACGAGTATTTATTAAATACATTTACACCCAAGTCAATTCCTCTTAAAGGCAGGTTGCTTAACCTGTTTTTTGAACAGACACATTATGCAGTAATGGCCGTTAAGGTGGTAATTGATGGTGAAACTGTACCCGGTTTCAATGGAATTGATGCAATCGCTATTTCAGAATCTTCAGAACCAATTAAAATCGATATTGCTGTTGCAGAGGGTATTTACTCTTCAATAAAACCTGAACGACTAAATGAAAATGTTAATAGCCCCTATAAAGACTTAAAGCCACTAGTGTCGCCAGATGATAAAACATTATTCTTAAGTCGGGTACAAGACCCTCACAATATTGGTGGACATAAAGACCCCGAAGATATATGGGTGTCAAAAAGAGGGCCCAATGGAGACTGGGAACTTGCAAAAAATTTGGGAGCTCCATTAAATAATGATGGCCCTAATTTTATTTGTTCTGCGGTCCCTTTCAATTCTGGTTATGTCCTGTTACTAGGCAATCGGTATAAAAAAAATAAAATGATTGAAGGGCTTTCTATGGTGTATAAGCTCGATAGTACCTATTCTGAAATAAGACCCGTCAATATTGAGAATCAGGAGAATTTTTCTCCATATGCTAATTATCAGCTTTCTCATAATCGAGACATTATTTTAATGTCTGTCCAACGTAGGAATACCTACGGAAATAGAGACATCTATGTGACATTTTTGAAAGATGACGGCAACTGGACCACTCCAAAAAATCTAGGGCCAATAATTAATACCTCAGATGAAGAGTCAACCCCATACCTCGGCACTGATGGAAGAACACTGTATTTTAGTTCCAAAGGACATTTAGGTTTTGGTGGTAGTGATATTTATGTATCAAAAAGGCTAGATGATACTTGGGAAAACTGGAGTGAACCTGAAAATCTCGGCCCTCTTGTGAACACGGCACAGGATGAAATATTTTTTCACATTGCCTATAACAACAGGTACGCTTATTACACGCAAGGAGACGGCATTGATGCTGACATATTTCGCTTCGAGCTTCCAACCTTTCACTTACCTCTACCTGTAGTTAAAATTGAAGCTGTGGTTGTCAACGAAGATGATGAAACCCCTATTGAGGGAGCAGAAGTAAGTTTCAATAATTTAACTGACAACTTAATTGAGGCACGACAACTGTCAAATAGTGAGGGTCAAATTGATGTTTCGATACCAAGTGGCTACAAGTATCAAATTAGTGTGCAAGCTGAGGGCTTTGTAAATATTGAAGACCTGGCTTTAGATTTTACTAATATTTATGACAACGATACAGTTACTTATAAAATTGAAATGACACCGGTAAAAGTAGGTCAAAGGATAGCATTGGATAATATTTACTTTGATTTTGATAAAGCCACTCTTAGACCAGAATCTCAATCTCAACTAAAAAAGGTGGTAGATTTTCTTGATAACCATAACAAGGTGAAAATTGAGCTAGACGGACACACTTGCTCAATAGGACAAGAAAACTACAACCAAAAGCTCTCCGAAGATCGTGCGTTGGCCGTAAAGCAATATCTCATTGATGAAGGTATTAAGGAGAAAAGACTCACCTCTTTCGGTTTTGGAGAATCGCAACCACGGGAGTCTAATGAAACCTCAACCGGTCGTGAGCAAAACAGACGTGTGGAGTTTGTAATTAAAGAAAAGTAACTAATCCGATTTTCTCCTCTTTAATTCCCTTCGAATTAAATTTAGCTCTCTGCTACTTTGCCCTGCTACGGATGTGTTTTCAGAAGCTCGTCTAAAAAGGTAGGGCATTACAGATTTTACAGGGCCATAAGGTACGTATTTGGCCACATTATAACCTGCCCTGGATAGATTAAAAGAAATATTATCACTCATTCCATAGAGTTGCGCAAAGTATACTCTCTGGTCGTTGTTAGGCATACTGTGCTTTTCCATAAGCAATGCCAGATAATAGTTACTATACTCATTATGAGAACCACATACTATGGATATCCTTTGTTTATTATCAATGCAATATGAAAGTGCTTTATTAAAATCATCATCGGTGGCTCCCTTGTTGGGTTGTATGGGACTTGGGTAACCAAGGTCTTCAGCACGTTCTCTTTCTTTTTCCATATATGCACCGCGAACTAATTTAGCTCCAAGATAGTAGCTATTCATCGTTGCGTTATGAAATGATTTTTTAAGGTTAGCCAGCATATCGACTCTGTACATTTGATAGGTATTGTAAACGATTGCTTTTTCTTTGTTATACTTCTCCATCATGTCTCTGGCAATATCATCAATTGGATTCTGTATCCATGTTTCTTCAGCATCTATCAAAATCGGCACATCATATTCATATGACTTTTTACAAATTTCATCAACTCTTGATTTTACCCTCTCGAAAGCATCATTTTCCTCGATTGATAATGCCTTCCCCTCCTGAATTTTTTGAAGCAAAGGCGTACTTGCCAGGCCGGTGACCTTAAAAACACAAAAGGGAATACCTTCTGTATTTTTCGCTACTTCAATAGTCTCTAGTAATTCCTTTTTTGTCTCATCAAAACTTTTTTCATCTACACCTCCTTCAACAGAATAATCCAGGATCGTACCTATTCCAAAATCTGAAAGTTCTTTGATAGTGTTTTTGCATTCATCAATACTTTCACCTCCACAAAACAATGCAAATACCGTTTTCTTAATAATAGACTTTACTGGAAGCCCAATTTTTAAAGCAAATTTTACACTTCCCGTAGCTAAATCGGACATTAAAGGATTTTTAACAACTGAAAACAAGAAGTTATTTTTTTTGAGTTCACTTGTGGATTTAGACTCAAAAGCGATGGCGGTATTATCGAATGAAATATTTGATTTAAGCTGCATAAACTATCTTTATTGAATGCCCACAAAGATATAAATTAACAGTATACGTCATTGGTTGTTTTATTTTTAAATATCTTTAAACGCCTAACAAATAACCGTTTTGACAAACAGTAAGCCTAAATCGCCTATAATCATTGCCGGACCCTGCAGTGCAGAATCCTACGAGCAGTTATATCAAACAACTCAAGCGATTGCGGCTCTTGGGGTCACAAAAATTCGTGCAGGAGTATGGAAACCCCGCACCAGACCCAATAGTTTTGAAGGCATAGGCCAAGCTGCCCTAGGTTGGATTTCAAAAATTTCCAAAGAACTTGATGTAGACTTTACTATAGAAGTGGCAAGTGCACAGCATGTGGAGCTTGCTCTCAATCATGGCTTAAAAAATTTGTGGATTGGCGCTCGTACTACTGTAAACCCTTTTACAGTGCAAGAGATTGCTGATGCGCTCAATGGTGCAGATGTGGATATATTGGTTAAAAATCCTGTCAACCCGGATCTTGCTCTTTGGCTCGGTAGTATAGAGAGAATTGAAAATGCAAATGTAAATTCAGTCGGGGCTATTCATCGAGGTTTTTCATCTTTTAGAAAATCTAAATATAGAAACGAGCCAGTATGGCAGATTCCTATTGAACTAAAAAGACATAAACCCTCTATAAAGTTGATTTGTGACCCAAGTCATATTGGTGGGAATAGAGAAATGATATTTGACATCTCTCAGAAAGCGCTTGATTTAGGTTACGATGGCCTCATGATTGAAACACACATGGATCCAAATAACGCACTTAGTGATGCCAGGCAGCAAATAACACCCCAAACTTTGGGTAAATATTTAAGTGAATTTCAAATTAGATCCAGCACCTCCGATAACCTACAATTTAAAAGTAAACTCGAAGAGCTCAGAGAAAAAATTGATAGCATAGATCACGACCTAATCGAAACGTTATCGAGTAGGATGAAAATCATTCAACTAATAGGTGAATATAAACGTGACAATAACGTGACAATTTTCCAACTAGAGCGCTGGAAAGAGATTATCAAAAGCAGACCAAAATGGGCAGCCTCACTCGATCTGAGCCCAGAGTATATTGAGGAGATTTATAAGTTAATACACGAAGAATCGTTGAAGACCCAAACTGAGATATTAAACAGCAAAGACCTAAAACAAACACAAAGTTGACCCCTACATTTTGTACCGATTTACAAAAAGACTTAACTGATGTAATTGAGCGTCTTAATGTCTCAAAAGTTGCTGTCCTGGTTGATGAAAACACCAAGAAGCATTGTTTCCCACTTATCGAAGGGGTAGTACCAAATGCTGATTCAATAACAATAAAGAGTGGTGAGCAACATAAGACACTCACTTCCTGCGCATACATATGGGATCAAATGACCAAGTTCTCACTCGACCGTAAAAGCCTACTAATCAATCTAGGTGGTGGAGTAATTGGCGACATGGGTGGGTTTTGTGCTGCAACTTATAAAAGAGGAATAAGTTTTATAAATCTACCCACAACTCTCCTCTCTCAAGTTGATGCCAGCGTGGGAGGTAAGCTCGGCATTGATTTTAATGGTTTTAAGAATCACATAGGTTTGTTTAAGCAACCAGACCATATTTTAATTCACTCTACATTTCTACAAACACTGCCTGAAAGAGAAATGAAATCAGGATTTGCTGAAATATTAAAGCATTCAATTATCGCAAATCATGAACAATGGAATAAAATAAAATCAAAACCATTTAAGTCAATCGATATTAACACAATTGTAGAGCAATCAGTAAAAATAAAGGAGAACGTAGTGAATGAAGATCCTCTTGAAAAAGGGATACGTAAGATTTTAAACTTTGGTCATACTATTGGTCATGCTGTTGAAAGCACATTTTTAAATGGCGCAAATCCGCTGTTACACGGTGAAGCAGTGGCAGCCGGAATGATCTGTGAGAGTTATATTGCGTTCAGAGAAAGCCTAATAAACCAAGATGAGCTTGATCAAATCGTACAAATGATTGATCTTAATTACACAAGAACATCACTATCAGCTGATTTTCAACAAAATATACTTGCGCTGGTACTTCAGGATAAAAAAAATGAAAAAGATAAGATATTGATGGCTCTTCCTAAGGGTATAGGAAGGGCCGTTTGGGATATCGAAGTAAGCCCGCATGAAATACAGACTGCTTTAGAGTTTTACAACCGTCATTAAATATAATGAACTTCGCTATCTTCAAAATCGCTATCAACAACCTTATCGGTAGTTGCATTTTTTGAGATGTGCTGTTTTACTTTTCTGGTTGACTTTGAAGCCACGACTGCAAGTACTGCACCTGCCGCTAATCCAAGAGCCAACGCTAATTTTTTTCCGTTTTTCATAACTATTAGACAATTTATTTATCAACAGCATAAAGTGTACCAAACTAGCCATTGATTATAGATTTAAACGAAATTCACTTAATATTGTTGACTCAATGCTAATAAAAAATTCAATTGTCAAGCTTACAAGTAACACTTAAAAAGTGCTCTTCATTTAGAGAGGTAGTAATTGATTTACCTGCCTCAAAAAGCATCAGTAACCGGGTGCTTATCGTTGATGCATTATGCAGTTCAAACTCATCAATCACCAATCTATCTACTGCTCGAGATACAATAACTATGAAGAAACTGTTATCAAGTTCATCTAAGGAGTTAGATGTACTTGATGCAGGTACTACCATGCGATTTCTCACTGCATATTTAACGGTTACAAACCAACAAAAAACCATAACAGGCACTAAACGAATGTGTCAGCGACCTATAAAAATATTAGTCAATGCTTTAAATACTTTAGGGGGTCAAATTGAATATTTAGATAAGGCGGGTTACCCACCACTTGCGATCAGTGGTTTAGGCGAGCAAAAAACCAACACAATTTCCATTAGAGGTGATGTAAGCAGCCAATATATCTCTGCGATGCTCATGATTGCTCCGGTTTTACCTTCGGGCCTCACATTACATTTGGAAGGAAACGTTGGTAGTAGGCCATATATTGAAATGACCTTACAAATCATGTCGATGTTTGGAGTAAAAGGCAATTGGAAACAAAATATCATTAGCATCGCACACCAGCCGTATAAAAGCACATCTATAGAAATCGAGCCAGATTGGTCAGGGGCGAGCTATTGGTATAGTTTTGTTGCACTTGCCGAAAAAGGAGAGGTTTTATTACCTGGACTAAAGGCCAAATCTCTACAAGGAGATAGTGTTATAAGTAAAATCATGTCACATCTTGGGGTAGAATCCACTTTTACTGAAGCCGGTGCTAGACTGACGAAAAAGAATCATGACAGTGAAGTTTCTATTGATTTTAGTGATTGCCCTGATTTAGCCCAAACAGTAGCCGTTGTTTGTGCTGCAAAAAATATACATTGTAAAATGACTGGTCTTGAAAGCCTAAAAATAAAGGAAACAGATCGGATACTGGCATTACAAAATGAATTAGCAAAAATTGGAGCGTCACTAAAATCTCATGAAGACCACTGGGAGTTGGTTCCTTCTCCATTATTGCCAAATGAGGCCTCCATTTGCACATATGATGATCATCGAATGGCTATGGCTTTTGCTCCTTTAGTGACACTCATGGATGTTGCTATAGAAAACCCTAATGTGGTAAATAAGTCTTTCCCAAACTTCTGGGAGGAAGTAGACAAATTAGGGTTTAAACTACACAAAGCATGAAATTTCTCCCTCTCATTATTATTCTGACATTGCTTGGATGTAATAAAAAATCCAAGTTGCAGTTGGAAGTAGACGAAATAACAGACTGTGACCAGTTAAAACTATATCTACAGCAGATTGACTCTCTTGACCAGGTTTATCGAAGTAAGGAAGATGATGTTAATGCTCAATTTGGCTATGGTTCTGATGAACATAACATGATATGGGAGCTCATTAACTTGACTGATGAGCTTAATCGTAAGCGTATTGATCTGGTTTTTAAAAAATTTGATTACCCCTCAATAGAATGTGTAGGTACACGTCAGGCACGCACACCTTTAATGGTACTACATCATACACTTGACTATAATGAAAGGGAGGAATATTTTCCAATGCTCTATACCCATTTCAAAGCTGATAACCTTGAAGCAGGCCTTTTTATGTTATTTCTGGATAGAATGTATATTTTTAAACATGGTACATATTTAAAAATAACAGGTTCCTATAAGGAAGCTCAGAAGATAGATACACTTATAAGCAGATTAAATCTTATAAAGCCAACCTAGTTTCAAGTAAAGCTCTAAATATCAAGGCTATTTAGATAAGGCGGTGCTTTAAGCAATCGAGATCCATACCATGAAAACATTTCACCATCCACTATTCTAATATCAGCAGTTGGACATAATGCCGCTAATTCAGCAAAATGTTTTGCCTTAAATGGATACGGTTCAGAAGACAACAAAATCAACTCGGGGTCAAGGTTTTTAATTTCAGAAGGGCTCAATTCAGGATATCGGCTATGCGTAACAATATTTCTTAATCCTATTTTAGTGAGCATTTCATCAATAAAAGTCTCCTTTCCGGCAACCATGTATGGTTTTCTCCAGATAAAGTAGAGCGTTCGTTTTGTCTCTTTGGGTTTTAATCCTGCAAAACCGGATTTAATTGCATTTGAAAGTGTGCTTGCCTCCAGTTGCGTTCCTGTAACTTTGCCCAATTGATTTATCATATCCAAAGCATTTTCAATAGAATAGATATCACTCATCCAAACCGGGTATTTCTCTTTCAGATGCTCAATTCCTTCCTGGTAATTTTCTTCTTTATTGCCAATGATAAGATCAGGATTGATTGCATCAATTGCATCAAAATTAAAATTTTTCGTCCCACCTATTTTCGGCAGTTCTATAACTTTATCGTGAGGATGAATACAAAATTTAGTAACGCCTTTGATCTGTTTTTCTAAACCAAGATCAAATAAGAGTTCAGTTTGTGAGGGTACTAGCGAAACTATAGCCTGTGGCCTTATAGGTAGTTTCACATCGCAGCCCATTTGATCTCTTACTGTTTGCATATGCATAACAACTAAGGTAAGCGTGAGGAAAGAAATAAAAAAACCGGACTGATAAGTGTCCGGTTTTCTATTAATTTGAGCTTAAAAAATTTGGTATCGTTATGGTAAAGGCAGTGCCTTTACCATAATCAGAGTGTACCTCAATCTGTCCATTTAGCTTATCAACTGTATCTTTTACGATGTACAAACCTAAACCCGAGCCCTTTGCGTTCTCATCGGCTCTGTAAAAAATATCGAAGATACTATTGAGGTATTCTTTTCTGATTCCGATACCATTGTCTTCCACCTTTACCTGACAGGTATCTGGTGTTATTTGAACATCTACATTGACAAATGAAGATTCTTTATTCGGATCACTGTATTTGATAGCGTTGGACAAAACGTTAGTCATTACAGTTTTTAATCTGATCGAATCTGAAATCAACTCTGCTACACGCGTGATGTTATAATTTATTTCTATACCTGTGCCATTAGCACTTTGAAGATTATCGATTTCATCTTTTATGATTTGATCGAAATCTATTCTTTCACTTCGTACGGCAAGCTTCTCATTACGATAGAAAGCATTAATATCTTCAATAAAATTGTCAAGATTTTGAAGACTCTGCTTGATCATATTCAAGTAGTCATGCTTATCCTTTTCCGGATCTTTCTGAGCCAGCTCAACTAAACCCAATGCCGTAAGCAGAGGAGCTCGTAAGTCATGAGAGGTTTTATAGATAAACTGATCCAGCTCATTGTTTGCTTTCAATAGCTTCTCCTCTGTATGCTTCCTGGCAGTTATATCATGGAGGTTAATAACCAGTCCATTGACTTTCTGATTATCCAAGAGGTTGGAAATAGTTACATCAAAATACCTCTCATCTCCGTTTACTGAACGTAAGCTTACTTCTGAAAACTTATCCTCTTTGTGATCAGTACCTTGAGCAAAACTTTTGAGTGACTCTGCTTTTGCAACTTCAATAAACTCAAAAAGACTCTTGCCCAGAGCATTTTCAGGGGATATCCCTAGGAGCTTTTCTACCGATCCCGTTACGTATTTGATTACAAAATCCTTACCTGTAATCAGTATAATATCGTTAGACTTTTCAACTAATGCTTTAAACATACTTTCCGCACTGACACCATCTCCCTTCACAAAGTTTAAAGCAGCATACAAGTCTTGTTTTACACCGTGAGGTGTTTCAAGTTTCATAAACTGCGACTAAAAGAATCTTAGATAAGGATAGCCATAGCTGTAAGCTGGCTAGATACTTTAAGACTTGATTGCTCGATCACTTGTTGGTTAAGTTCAAAAGCAAGTTTACCGTTAACCGTTTTGAAATTAATACCGCTTCCTTTCTTGCCTAAACCTGGTTTGTCAGTAATCAACAATGTAGAAGATGTGTTAACTTTTCCTTTTATCTGATCGAATTGACCACTAGCTTCATTAGCAACATATAAGATGTTACAATTTTGTACCTGGTCAGCAGATGTAAAATTTTTAATAACGAATTTTTTATTACCTCTTACTTTACCATCATACCACCCTTTCAAGGTATTGTATACTTCTTCGTTTCCGATCACACCTACTACAAAATCCTGAGAATTATCTCCTGGCCACTGGATGTACTTTACAAAGTTGTAAATCATCATAGAGTGGATTTCGTGTAATGGACGATCTGCTATTTCATTTTTTACAGTAGCATTAATTGTTGCAAGCGCTGCAAATACTAAAATTAGGGTTAAACTTAATTTTCTCATGTACTTAAAAGATTGTTATTTGTTTTTAAACTAATTGGACACTCACTCTTTACCAATATTAGTGCCAATAATTAATAGCAACTTAAAAACCACTAATAATCTCATTGGACGCAGATACGGGAGTTTTTAACGAACTTTAAAAGATATTATAAATCACGATATTTCGTGATTTCATGATATATCGTGAGCGCCAGGGCGACTTATTTTCAATTTCTTCATGCGTGATTCCAGTGTTGTCGGCTTCATATCTAAGATCTCTGCAGCGCCACTTTTGCCACTGATTTTCCAGTTTGTACTATTGAGCACTTTTATGATATAATCACGTTCAAAGTTTTCCAAAGATACCAGTTGGCCACTATCTCTTTCTACCTCACCTTTAAGCCAATCGCCAATTTTCAAATTACCCCCTTCAGAAACAATCACAGCGCGCTCAATTATATTTTCTAGTTCACGAACGTTTCCTGGCCAATTGTATTTTGTGAGTTGGTTAATCGTATTCTGAGGTATTTTAGTAATCTCATTGCCCAATTTTTGACTGTATTTATGAATAAAATGATTTACCAACAACGGAATATCTCCCTTACGATCTCTCAAAGGCGGGACATGTATTGGAAAAACATTTAACCTGTAGTATAGATCTGATCTGAATTCACCTTTTTCAATAGACTTCTCTAAGTCACGGTTGGTGGCTGCTATCACACGTACATTTACTTTTAATGTCTTCACTCCTCCGACACGTTCAAACTCACCTTCCTGCAAAGCCCTCAATAGTTTAGGTTGCAACTCCAAAGGTATTTCGCCCACTTCATCTAAAAATAATGTCCCATCGTTGGCAAGCTCAAACCTTCCCTGTTTGCTTGATGTAGCACCGGTATAGGCTCCTTTTTCATGACCGAAAAGTTCGCTTTCAATGAGTGTAGCAGGTAAGGCGGCACAATTTACTTTAACCAGAGGTTTACTTTTTCTATCACTAATACTATGGATGCTTCTCGTTAGCACTTCCTTACCTGTACCGGTTTCCCCTAGAATTAAAACTGTTGAGTTAGTTTTAGCTACTTTCTCAATTTCGTTTAACACTTTTTTAAAGCCCTTATCTTTACTAATAATGTCTTCAAAATTGTGATTTAACTTTATTTCTTCTTTTAAATACACATTTTCGGCATGTAGTTTATCCCTTAACTCTTCAACCTCTTTTATAGCCTCTTCCAGGTTTTCGTTTGATTCGGTAAGTGCTTGGGTACGTTCCTTCACTTTTATCTCAAGGTTTTGATTCATCTCCTCAAGTGCTTCCAAAGCATCTGTTCTTTCAATCTCAAGGCGCATTCTTAAGGCTCCCAGCCTTAGCAAATTTTCAATCCAGTTTTTACGCTCCATGATACCATCATCGATCAGGAAAAAATGTCCGATAGGTTGTTTTTTACTATCAGAAATAGGCACAGCCATATAGCTTTCTGCACTATATTTTTTAAATAGTTCACTGTCAGGATACTTCGACATTACGCCTTTTTCGAAAGCCTGAAAATCTCCATCCACTACCAATTCACACGGACTTCCCGCCACGTGGTATTCAAAGCTCTCACCAAAATGGTCCTTTTCCCAAATGTTAGTTACTCTAACAACAAGCGGATCTTCACTTATAATTCTAGACATACCGGCATATTGTACTTTCAGCACTCTTGAAGATTCGGCCAAAAAATTTCCAATGATTCCACGGCTTGGATTAACAATTACTGCTTCAGAAACCCGACCTATCATTCTTTCAAACCTGCCTTCATCAGACTCAGTATGTACTATTCCTAATATCCCACTTTCGCCATCTATCGAAAATACAGAAGCCGACACTTCTGAGAATATACGCTGACCACTCTTTGACTTAAATACAAGTTGGTCGGTCTCTGCGCTTTTGTTTCTCTTGACTCTGTTAAAAAAGTCTATGAAAAGTTTTCTTTGATTTGGTATGAGTTCGGTAAGGTTGACTTTGAGTAGTTCTTCTTTAGAGTATCCCAAAATTTCACAAGCCTTAGCATTTACATCAACAATAAGATTTTTATCAGGATCTCCAATGAAAATAGCATCTGTAGAATTATTGAAAATATTTAGAAACTTATCTTTGATATCCTCAAGCGAAGAATCCTCCTCGTAAGCATTGTTACTATTTAAAGACTTTCTCTTTTCATTTTCAATAATTTCTGTAATATCTTGTGTCGTACCTATCATCCTTTGAGCAATGCCTTTACTATCTCGAGCAATTACCCTTCCCCGATCCTTTACCCAATGCCATTTGCCTTTTTCATCTCTGATCCTATGCTTTGATTGATACTCGTCAGTAATATTTTCCAAATGATCTTCTAACCTTAGCTTTACAGCATTAAGATCCTCTTCATGAACAATTTTTTCAATTCGCTTGAAATAATTTTCGTCATCTGAGGTATGTCCATAATTATTTACCCAACCATTGCTAAATACAATTTTGTTTTTTGCTATCTCCCAATCCCATACCCCCTCGCTTAACATTTCAAGACCAGCCTTCCATCGATCTTCGTTGATCTTTAATATGCTTTCAATACTTTGTATCTCCCTTATATCCTTGATGTATGTACAACTCATCAGCTCACCATCAACCTCAACAATATTAGATGTAATATCAACCGGAATTTCTTCTCCATTTTTGGTCAGCTGAGAGGATCTAAATTGAATGGACTTATTTTTACTAAGCTCCTCAAAATGATTACGGAAATCCTTTAATGAAAAGCTAGGATTAAGAGCAGGCACAGCCATACCAATGAGCTCATCTTTAGAATATTGAAGCATATGGCAAGCCGCCAGATTAACATTGCGAATTACCCCCTTAGCGTCAACCCAATAGATTGCCTCAGGAGCATGCTCAACGGTAAAATCTAATAGTGCCTTGTCAGAATCATTTGACATAAGGTAAAAGCTTTAAGAGGAAGTTAACAATTTTTTTATTCTTAATTAATCGCCAAAAAAGAAAGCCCGGCAAAAGCCGGGCTCAAAATAAAATTCAATCAGTCATCTATCTATAGCAGAATAGCCATAGCTGTTAGTTGACTAGATATTTTTAAATTCTTAGCGTCAACCGAGGCCTGATTTAACTCAAACTTCAACCGGTTATTTACTATTCTAAAATTGATACAACTTCCTTTCTGCCCTAACCCGTTTTTGTCTGTAACGGTTAAGGTCGGTTCTGTTTGTACTTTTTGATGAATCGTATCAAAGTCTTTATCTGCCCCAGATCCAATATATAACAATTGGCAGCTTGCTATATCCCCTATAGAATTAAACTTTTTAACGATTAACGTCTTATCACCTCTGTTTTTATTTCCATACCATGTATTGAGGGTGTTGTAAACGTCATCATCACCTATAACTCCAATAATAAATTCTCCTGTATTTAGCTCTCCAGGCCATTGCACATACTTGAGGAAGTTATATATCATCATTGAGTGCAATTCGTGCGTAGGTCTTTCCTGTGCAAACCCAGCATTTCCAATTAATAAAAAAAGCGTTAATACAATTGTGTTTTTAATCCATTTCATCACTATAGAATTAGTAATATGTAAGATATTTCCGTTTTATCTAACTATAAAAATACCTAATAATCTACTCATAAAGCATTTTTAGGTTTACTAAACCTTTGAATCTAAGCACTTTTACTTGATATAGCTAAAATCATGCCCTGATTTTAACTGCAATAAAAACGATTCAATTAATTTTATCACATTTTCAACATCGTCTTTATGTGTGGTTTCTACTGTAGTATGCATATACTTTAGAGGCAAAGAAATTAGTGCTGACGGTACGCCACTATTAGAATATGCAAATGCATCTGTATCTGTACCTGTTGCTCTTGATGCAGCCGCCCGTTGAAAAGGTATTTTGTTTTTCTTAGCAGTATCGATGATCATACTGAGCACGTTGTTGTGTACAGCAGGGCCATAGGTGAGCACAGGGCCATCACCTGCTTTTTGATGCCCACTCTCTATTTTGTTATACATTGGAGATGTTGTTTCATGACAAACATCAGTAACTATTGCCAGGTCTGGCGAGATACGCTCAGCAATCATCTGTGCACCCCTTAACCCAACTTCTTCTTGTACAGCATTTACTATGTATAGACCAAATGGTAATTTCTTTTTGCTTTCATGAATCCTTTTGGCCACCTCAGCAATCATAAATCCTCCCATTCGATTATCCAATGCACGGCCTACAAGAAAGTTCTTGTTCAGCTCAATAAGTTCATCATCAAAAGTCATAACCGACCCCACATGGATACCTAGGTTTTCAACCTCTTCTTTTGTGGTACAGCCCACATCAACGAATATATTTTTAAGTGTTGGCTTTTCTTCGTTGCTCTTATTTCTCACATGGATAGCAGGCCAACCAAATATACCCTTAACAATACCCTTGTCGGTATGAATATTTACACGCTTGCTTGGAGCAATTTGATGATCTGATCCACCATTTCGTTTTACATAGATATAACCTTCCTCTGTTATATAATTTACAAACCAGGAGATTTCATCAGCATGTGCTTCTATAACAACTTTATAATCTGCTGTCGGATTTACCACACCTACTACTGTTCCATAGGTGTCGGTAAAATATTCATCGATGTATGGTTTTACATAATCTAGCCAAATTTTTTGACCTGATGTCTCAAAACCTGTTGGTGAGGCATTGTTAATATATTTATCTAGAAACTTCTTGCTGTCTTTATTCATTTTATACAGATTTCGTTATTCCTCCGTCTACTTTGATATTCTGTCCTGTTATATATCCCGCATCTTCTGAAAGTAAAAATGCCACAGTTTTTGCAATTTCTTCCACTTTACCTGAACGCTGCATCGGAATTTCATTTCTTATTTCCGAATCAATATCATAGCTATCAATATAGCCAGGTAAAACATTGTTTATTCTAATATTGTCTGCCGCATACCTATCTGCCAAAAGCTTAGTATAACTGCCCAAGGCAGCTCTCAAAACAGAGGAAATAGGAAAAGATGCTGATGGTTCGTATGCTGCAAAAGTCGAAATATTAACAAGTGCCCCTGTTTTTTGTTTTTGCATAATCGGAATTACCAGCTGGGCCATTTTTGCCACATTTAATAATACCAAATCCATCCCTTCTCTCCACTGGTCTTCTGTAAGCTCTAATAATTCACCCTTTGCTGGGTGCCCAGTATTGTTAACCACAGCATCGATTCTGCCAAAAGCTTCCATGGTTTTATCTACCAGCTGTTTTAAGTCATTCTTGTTTGTGACACTTCCTGTCACAGCAATACCACCCAGACCAGCCGCAAGATCGACAATGTCATTTGACCGTGATAGCAAAGCAACTTTATAACCTTTTGCCGACAATTCTTTGGCACAGGCTGCACCCATGCCTTTACTTGCAGCGGTTATTATGGCTACCTTTTCATTTATCATAAAGGAATGTTTCCATGTTTTTTCTTAGGAAGTGCATCAGATTTATTTTCAAGCATCTTAAACGCTTTGATGAGCTTCTCTCTTGTATTTTCTGGCAATATCACCTCATCAATATAGCCTCTGTGTGCTGCACGATAAGGGTTGGCAAATTTCTCTGTATACTCCTCAATTTTTTCTTGCAGTTTTTCTTCTGGGTTGTCGGCCTCTGCAATTTCTCTTTTAAAGATAATCTCGGCAGCTCCTTTGGCTCCCATTACCGCGATCTCTGCCATCGGCCATGCATAATTCATGTCAGCTCCTATGTGCTTAGAATTCATCACATCGTAAGCACCACCATATGCTTTTCGAGTAATTACAGTTACCCGAGGCACGGTAGCCTCGCTAAATGCATATAACAACTTGGCTCCATTTGTAATAATTCCATTCCACTCCTGATCGGTACCTGGCAAAAATCCAGGCACATCTTCAAATACGAGCAATGGAATATTGAAGCAGTCGCAGAACCTCACAAATCGGGCTCCTTTTGTACTTGCATCAATATCTAAAACACCGGCCAAAGACGCAGGCTGATTGCCTACAACACCTATACTACGGCCCGCCAATCTGGCGAATCCAACCACAATATTTTCAGCAAAATTCTTATGGACCTCCATAAAGCTGCCTTCATCAACTGTGAGATCAATTATCTCTCGCATGTCATAAGGTTGGTTTGGATTCTCAGGCATGATGTCGTTAAGCGCTTTAACTTTCTCATCAGCACCTGCTTCATAGTGCTCAAAAGGGGCATCTTCTTCACAGTTTTGAGGCATGTAGCTAACTAACTGCTTGATGTTATTGATACACTCTACTTCATTGGCGCATGAGAAGTGTGTAACACCACTTTTTGTGCTATGTGCACTTGCTCCTCCAAGTTCTTCGGAAGTTACCGTTTCCTGAGTAACAGTTTTTACTACATTGGGGCCTGTCACAAACATGTAAGAGGTATCTTCAACCATTAGAATAAAATCTGTAATTGCCGGTGAGTAAACAGCACCACCGGCACAAGGCCCCATAATAGCAGATATCTGAGGTACCACACCAGAGGCTAGCGTATTGCGATAAAATATATCGGCATAACCACCTAACGAAACTACACCCTCCTGAATTCTTGCTCCACCAGAGTCATTCAGCCCAATTACTGGCGCACCATTTTTCATAGCCAGATCCATAATCTTAACAATTTTCTCAGCGTGAGTTTCTGATAGTGAGCCACCAAACACGGTGAAGTCTTGAGAAAAGACATAGACGAGCCTACCATTTACGTTGCCATAACCAGTGACAACACCATCTCCAGGGTAGTATTGCTGATCCAGGCCAAAATCCTTACACCTATGCATTACAAACTTCCCAATCTCTTCAAAGGTGCCTTCATCTAGCAATAGTTCAATTCTTTCACGCGCTGTTAGCTTGCCTTTTTTATGCTGCGCTTCTATTCGCTTCTCACCTCCTCCAAGGATAGCTTCTTCGTTTTTCTTTTTAAGCAAATCATATTTTTGCTCATTTCCGGGAACGGTATAAATCGGTTTTTTAGGTTTATCTTTTGCCATATTCTGGTGTATTTCTCAAAATTTCAAATATAATTAAAAAGGAATGGAAACAGCCGGTAATACACTTCGATTTTAATCTTTCGATTGCTTATCTTCGGCAAATTTCGATCATTTATGACAAACAAAATTGCAATCATAGATTGTGGCACTAATACTTTTCATCTACTACTAATCAAAATCATAGAGGATGGTTATTCTATACTACTAAGAGAAAAAACTGTTGTTAAAATCGGTGAAGGTGGAATAAATGAAAAACGTATAACAGACGAAGCCAAAGTGCGAGCTCTGAAGGCTCTGAGAGACTTCAAAAATAAGATCGAACTAAGTGAGGTGAACAAAGTATATGCCTTTGCCACAAGTGCCTTCAGAAATGCGACCAATGGCGAAGCGATAAGGCAAGAGGTCAAAGAAACTATTGGAATCGATATTAATATTATATCGGGAGAAGAGGAGGCTTCTCTTATTTTTAAAGGAGTAAGTTGGGGTCTAGGACTAGCCAAAGAGAAAAGTCTGGTAATGGATATTGGTGGCGGTAGTGTAGAATTTATCATTGGGCAGGGACCAGATATTTTATGGAAAAGAAGTTTTGAAATTGGAGCACAAAGACTTTTGGATCTTTTTCATCACAATGATCCTATTACACATGAAAACCTCGAGAATTTAAATACATACCTAAAAACAGAGTTATCTTCTCTTTTTGAGGCTTTGAATAAATACAAACCAACGCTTTTAATAGGTTCATCAGGGACATTTGATACACTCAGCGAAATCTACTGTCAGAAAAATGGCTCACAAACTGATATTGAAATGAAAGAATTACCCTTTCCAATGAATGAGTTTGAATCTATTTATCAGGATTTAATTAGCAAAAACCGGGCAGAAAGATTAAAAATACCAGGTATGATTGAAATGAGAGTAGACATGATCGTGGTGGCCACAGCCTTGATCAAATATCTAATAGGCAGACATAGTTTTGAAGAAATAAGGGTATCTACTTACGCGCTTAAGGAAGGGGTATTGTCAGAAATCCTTAAAAAATAACCGAATGCCTAAGGCTTAGTTTTTATATTTGCCGATCATGAATAATCAATATACGCTTAGTCAGCTTACAGACTTTACCAGAGATGTTTTTCTAGCGATCGGCTGTAGTGATACAGATGCTGCTCTCGCTGCAGATGTTTTGCTTAAAGCCGACCTGCGAGGGATTGATTCTCACGGAGTAGCCAGATTAATCGGCTATGTGAGGTTATGGGAAGCAGATAGAATTAACCCTAAGCCAAATATAAAAATTGTACATGAAACTCCCAGTACAGCGGTAGTAGATGGTGATGCAGGTCTTGGCCTTGTAGTGGCACCCAAGGCTATGGAAATTGCTATGGAAAAAGCAGAAAAGGTCGGTACTGGATGGGTTTCTGTAAAGAACTCCAACCACTTCGGAATCGCGGGTTATCATGCTATGATGGCATTAACTCAGGATATGGTAGGCATGGCAATGACCAATGCCAGTCCTTTGGTAGCACCAACATTTGCCAAGGAGCGTATGTTAGGTACCAACCCAATTGCCGTGGCTATTCCGTCAGATAAACAACCTCCATTTGTGGCTGACCTTGCAACCACAACAGCGGCAAACGGAAAATTGGAAATTTTACAACGTAAAGATGAAGATGCTCCTATAGGCTGGATTCAAAATAAAGATGGTCAACCCTCTACAAATGCTCACGAACTCAAAGATGGTGGTGCGCTCTTGCCGCTCGGAGGTGATCGCGAGCATGGCAGCCACAAAGGTTATGCGCTGGGTTCGGTTGTCGATATTTTCTCTGCAGTATTCTCAGGCGCTAATTACGGCCCTTGGGCACCCCCTTTTGTGAGCTTCTTACCACTGTCTGAAAATCCAGTTGGGGAAGGGCTTGGTCATTTTTTAGGAGCCATGCGTATTGATGCTTTCAGACCTGCTGATGAGTTCAAAAACCATATGGATAACTGGATTTCACGATTTAGAAATACCGAAGCTGTCGAAGGAAAGCGTGTACTAATACCGGGAGATCCCGAAAGAGAAATGGAAGCAGTAAGAATCAAGGATGGTATCCCTCTAAATAGCAAAGTAGTGAACGACTTAAAAGAAGTCGGAGAAAAATTTGGGATCCAGTTGTAGTATTGAATCAAAGTCATTAGCTGTAATATGCTTATATTGGATCTATGAAAAGATTGGTTATTTTCACAACTGTTATCAGCCTATTTCTCCTTAATGCGTGTGACTCGAATCAATCACAAGAGTTTCAAATTGATGAACAATACTTCTCTGAATTAGATAGTTTCTTCAATGTAGTTAACCAGAATAGGAAAAATTACCTGAGCATAACAGCACTTTATAAGCTAGATACAGGTAGTAATTCTTTCGGTAAGGATAGCACTAACGACTTAGTGATTAATAATGAAAATATACCTGCTCATATCGGTACTATTTACAAATTTCAAGATTCTCTTGTTTTCGAACCGAGTGAATTAATTAATTTCTACCTGCAGTCAGACTCCACTGAAGTTACTCAAACGTCAACTATTGACCTGGACAAAAATGGGTGGTCAGATACTTATCAACATGATAATATTTCATTTCGAATACTCACAAGAAATAATTCTCTTTATCTGAGGGTATTGGACCCAAACAATCCCGCGATTGAAGCATTTAAAGGTTTTGAAAGTTTTGAAATAAGTTCAACATTCATTTTTAAAGGAAACTTTACCTATTATAATGAGCCTAAAAAATTTGAAGTACCCTCAATCATGGGAGGTACAGAAACAACAACATTTCTCGGAAGCGCTTCATTTAAATACCAAGGCGAATCGTACAGTTTCGATGTAGGTGAGAATGGTTTTGTAATGGTTCAAGACCAAACAGCCGGCAAGGAAACATATGGAGGTGGTAGGTACTTCTATCTGGATTTGCCTGAGGCTGACGGTGAGATAATCATAGACTTTAACCGTATGTATAATCCTCCATGTGCATTTTCTAAATATACAGTTTGTCTATTTGCACCAAAACAAAATCATTTACCTTTTGAGGTAACAGCAGGAGAGAAATACACAGGTGATTATTGATTAGGCTAGAAACCTACTGTAAATCCTATTCTTAGAATTAGTGGAGAGTTATAGGGTGATTTCAAATCGTCATGTATGACATTGTAAAGGGCCGTTGCACTAAAGCCAGCATTTCTGCCTAGTGGCATAAAGTATCCCCCACCGAGTAAAAGGCCAGGTACCCACTCACGAGTAAACGTACCGTCTCGATTTGGAAATTCAAAATTTAAACTTTCATACTCACCGTGAAGAAAGAATTGTTCATTTAGATTTCTTCGTACAAAAACGCTACCACCGTATATATTAGTCTCAAAATCTGGAGCATTATCAAATTTAATTCTATAATAAATATAGGTAATACCTATACCAGCTGCCAGCTTTTCGTTTATGCGATAACCAACAATGGGTGAAACCTGGATATTAGTAATATCTCCAAACTGAAGGCCTAAGCCACCTCCGACATAAATTCTATCTTTCCAATCTGCATTAGACTCGAGCTCTCCAACCTGCGCCAGACTTTGTCCAAAGCAAATAGTAAGAATTATTAATGGTAGTAACCTTTTCATTTATTCTTCTTCTACAACGATAAACAGGTCTTCTGATTCTTTTTTCATCAGGTACTTTTCACGAGCAAATTTTTCCAATAGTTCATCATTGCTCAGCAGCTCTTCCCGCTCTGCTCTTACCTCATCAATCTTCTCAAGATAATACTCCTTTTCATCTTCTAGGTTGCGTAGCTTATTGCGCAATTTTATTTGTGTAAAAACATCATTGGTATCAATAAAAAGCATCCAAATGAGAAAAGAGGCTCCAAATAAAAAATAAAAATTACGTGTGAAACGAGGTAACTTCATAATGGTAGTTTAAAAAATCATTATAAAATAAGTAAAAATTGACGAATTAAACTATTCCTCACAGTCAATGAAACGAGATTACTTAGGCAAGCGTTCAATTAGACCCATAAAAAAAGACTCCAAAATTACATTCTGGAGTCTCTACAAATACATTTAATACTTATTTAGATGGAAAAGAAGCAACTTCTGCAAGCTCCTCTTCTATTCTTAATAACTGGTTGTATTTTGCCATTCTATCAGATCTCGAGGCAGAACCTGTCTTTATCTGACCAGCATTGGTAGCCACAGCAATATCAGCAATTGTTGCATCTTCAGTCTCACCAGACCTATGTGATATTACAGACGTAAAGCCTGCACGATGTGCCATTTCAATAGCATTGAGTGTTTCTGTAAGTGTACCTATCTGGTTAACCTTGATTAGTATTGAGTTTGCAGACTTTTCACTAATTCCTCTCTTCAAAAACTCAACATTAGTAACAAATAAATCATCTCCCACTAATTGACACTTATCACCAATTTTAGCTGTAAGCATTTGCCAACCTTCCCAGTCGCCTTCATCACAACCGTCTTCAATGCTGTCAATCGGGTATTTCTCTACAAGTTCAGCCAGGTAATCAACTTGCTCTTGTTTAGATCTTTTAGACCCTTTATCACCCTCAAATATTGTATAATCATAAGCGCCATCTTTGTAAAATTCAGATGAAGCGCAATCAAGAGCAATTGTTACTTCTTCTCCCGCTTTATAACCCGCTGATTCTATTGCTTTCAATACGCTTTCAAGAGCTTCTTCAGTTCCACCACTAAAGTTTGGAGCAAAACCTCCTTCATCACCAACAGCCGTACTTAAACCCTTCTCCTTAAGCAATTTTTTCAGGTGGTGAAAAATTTCAGTACCCATTTGAATGGCCTGACTGAAGGTGTGTGCACCTACCGGTCGAATCATAAACTCCTGAAAAGCAATAGGTGCATCAGAATGTGAACCACCATTTATGATATTCATCATAGGTACAGGGAGAGTATTTGCATTAACTCCACCTATGTATCGATACAATGGCATGCCTAATTCAGCAGCTGCAGCTTTAGCTACAGCTAGTGAAACACCGAGGATCGCATTTGCACCAAGCTTACTTTTATTTGGGGTGCCATCTAATTGGATCATCATATTGTCCAATAGATTTTGCTCAAATATTGAAAATCCAACCAACTCCTCGGCAATTGGTCCATTTACGTTTTCAACCGCTTTCAAAACCCCTTTACCGAGGTATTTGCTTTTGTCGTTATCACGTAACTCCACGGCTTCGTTTTCGCCAGTGGATGCACCTGATGGAACTGCAGCCCTACCTAAAACACCATTATCTGTAATTACATCCACCTCGATCGTTGGATTTCCACGAGAATCAAGGATTTGTCTTGCATGTATGTCTTGTATAAAGCTCATATTTATTTTTTAGAAGAATTGATAAGTTTAACAAATTGATCAAATAAGTACCGTGAGTCGTGTGGCCCGGGTGAAGCCTCTGGATGATACTGTACTGAAAAGGCGGGCTTTCCTTTTACACTCAGCCCTGCTATAGTATCGTCATTGAGGTGAATATGTGTAACCTCAACTTTATCTGACTTTTTAATATCTTCTGCAGATACTACGAAGCCATGGTTTTGAGATGTGATTTCACTCAAACCAGTTCCCAGGTTTTTTATTGGGTGATTTAACCCTCTGTGACCGTGATGCATTTTATACGTTGAAATATCACATGCACGCGCTAGTATTTGATGGCCAAGGCAAATTCCAAATAAAGGATTATCTTCTGCCAATATACTTTTAACAGTTTCTACAGCGTAGTCCATAACGGCCGGATCCCCAGGTCCGTTAGATATAAAATAACCATCAGGATTCCAGCTTTTCATTTCCTCAAACTTGGTTTTTGCAGGAAATACCTTACAGTAAACACCTCTGGAAGCAAGGTTTCTTAATATGCTTGTTTTTATTCCTAAGTCTAAGACCGCAACACGTATGGCCGCATTTTCATCACCCACATAATATGCATCCTTAGTTGCAACTTTGGACGACAGCTCCAAACCTTCCATTGATGGCACTTTTTTCAATTCTTTCTTTAGTGCTTCCCCTTCAAGTTCTGAAGATATTATGGCGTTCATAGCGCCTTTACTTCGAATATGTCTTACTAGCATTCGTGTATCTATGTCAGCGATACCAACCACTCCATTCTCCTCAAGGAATTGCTGTAAGCTTTGGGTTGCTGTTTTTCTACTATAGACCTCTGCATAATCATTTACCACTAATCCACTAATTTTTGGCGTAGAAGATTCCTTTTCTTCATCAAGCGCCCCGTAGTTGCCTATATGAGATGTGGTGTTTACAATAATTTGGCCGTAATAAGATGGGTCAGTATAAATTTCCTGATAACCTGTCATCCCAGTATTAAAACAAATTTCACCCCCTTGGGTACCCTTTTTACCAATAGCGGTGCCTTCAAGTAGTAGACCGTCCTCGAGTAAGATGTAAGCTTTTTCCTTTTCTGCTAGTTTCATTTATCCTTTGGTGTTATTGCTTTGCAAAAATAAAAAAAGGGGATTAGAAAAAAATCTAACCCCCTTTTAATATGTACAATTACTTTCAATCTTATTTATCAGCTTCTTTCTCTTCAGAGTTGTCAGCTTCATTTTTTGGCTCTTCTTTCTTCTCTTCAGCTTTTGGAGCCTCTTCCTTTGGCGCCTCAGCTTTAGCTTCAACCTTTTCTTCTTTCTCTGCTTTTGTTTCAGTTGCAGATTCAGCCTTCTTTCCTCCGCCTCTTCTACTTCTTCTAGTCTTAGTTTTAGCTGGCTTATCTTCTAGTAACATTTCGTTGTAATCAACCAACTCTATGATGCACATCTCAGCGTTATCACCAAGTCTGTTTCCTGTTTTCAAGATTCTTGTGTATCCACCAGGACGATCAGCTATTTTAGCTGCCACTTCGTCAAACAATGTTTTTACACTGTCTTTGTCGTTAAGGTATGAAAATACAACTCTTCTTGAATGTGTAGTATCATCCTTTGCTTTTGTAAGTAAAGGTTCTACATATTTTCTCAAGGCTTTAGCTTTCGCCAAAGTTGTCGATATTCTTTTATTTATGATCAAAGAAGAAGCCATGTTGGAAAGCATAGCCTTTCTATGAGGAGCCGTTCTGCTCAGATGATTAAATTTCTTCCCGTGTCTCATTTTATTATTCTTCTTCTAATTTATACTTTGACAAATCCATGCCAAAGGTAAGGTTCTTATCTTGTACTAATTGCTCTAACTCAGCAAGAGATTTTTTACCGAAGTTTCTGAATTTCATCATGTCAGAAATTTCCAATCTCACTAAATCACCTAGCGATTTAACATCAGCAGCTTTCAGACAGTTGTAAGCTCTCACTGATAAGTCTAGATCATTAAGAGGCGTCTTCAATAATTTTCTCATATGAAGCATTTCCTCATCAACCTGCTCAATTTCACCACCTTTATCAGTCTCTAATTCGATTGACTTATCAGAGAATAACATGAAGTGCTGTATAAGAATGTGAGCAGCACCTTCCAGAGCTTTTTCAGGATGAATTGATCCGTCAGTTTCTATGTCAAGAACCAATTGCTCGTAGTCAGTCTTTTGCTCAACTCTAGTATTTTCAACGCTATATTTTACGTTTTTGATTGGCGTAAATATTGCGTCTATTGGAATAAAACCAAATACTTGTTCAGCTGGTTTATTCTCTTCAGCAGGTAAATAACCTCTACCTTTATCTACTGTCAATTCAAGCTCAAGCTCAACAGAGTCGTCAAGATTACATAATACCAAATCAGGGTTAAGAATCTCAAATGCACTGGTGCTTTTTGCAATATCAGCTGCTTTAAGCTCCTTTTTATTCTTAATTGAAACTGTAATCTTATTGTCAACAGAATCCCCTACCTTCTTGAATCTTACCATTTTAAGATTAAGAATGATTTCAGAAACGTCTTCAACCACACCTTCTATCGTAGAGAACTCATGCAATACACCTGGCATTTTCACACCAGTAATGGCATAGCCTTCTAAGGAAGAAAGTAAGATTCTTCTCAGAGCATTACCAATGGTAACTCCATAACCTTTTTCCAGTGGTTTGAAAGTAAACAAGCCGTGGAAATCATCTGCCTTTTCCATTACGACTTTGTCAGGCATTTGAAATGCTAAAATTGACATAGTTTTAATTAACTTTTTAAAGTTATAGCCCTGTATTTTACAATACAGGACTAATAAATATTTTAATGATTATTTAGAGTAAAGTTCAACAATCAGCTGTTCATTGATATTCTCAGGAATTTCATCTCTCTGAGGAAAAGCAACTAATTTTCCAACCATCTCACTTCCATCCCACTCTAACCAAGGGAAGTTTTTAGCTCCATGTGAAGCCAAACTGTCAGTAACTGACTCAAGAGATTTAGATCTCTCTCTTACAGCCACCATATCACCTGGTTTCAAAGCTACTGAAGGGATATTTACAATATCACCATTTACAGTAATGTGCTTGTGTAAAACAAGTTGTCTTGCAGCTCTTCTTGTTGGAGCAATTCCAAGACGGAATACAGTGTTATCTAATCTTGATTCCAATAATTGAAGTAAGATTTCACCTGTAACACCTGATTTTCTTGAAGCTTTATCAAAAAGGTTGGCGAATTGCTTCTCCAATACACCATAAGTGTATTTAGCTTTTTGTTTTTCCTTCAACTGAACAGCATATTCAGACTCTTTTCTTCTTCTTCCACGACCGTGCTGGCCAGGAGGATAGCTTTTCTTTTGAAGAGCCTTGCTCGGGCCGAAGATAGCTTCGTTAAACCTACGTGCTATTTTAGTTTTGGGACCTCTATATCTTGCCATTATAAAATGCTTTTCTATTAAATACTGTTATACTCGTCTTCTTTTCGGTGGTCTACAACCATTGTGAGGTAGTGGAGTCACATCTTTGATGGTTGTGATCTCAATACCACTGTTTTGGATTGTTCTAATAGCAGACTCTCTACCCGCACCAGGACCTTTCACATACACTTCTACTTTTCTTAATCCAAGGTCGTATGCTTTTTGAGCACAATCCTGAGCAGCCATTTGTGCAGCATAAGGAGTGTTCTTTTTAGAACCTTTAAAACCCATTTTTCCTGCAGAAGCCCAAGATATTACCTGACCGGTAGTATTTGTCATTGAGATTATGATGTTGTTGAAAGACGCCTTGATATGTGCCTCACCAATAGCCTCAACTGCTACTACTCGCTTTTTTGCCTTATCTTTTCTTTTTTGTGCCATTTCTCTATGTTATTGGTTATTGGTTATTGGTTGCTGGTTTTTATACCGAGCCCAACACAATAACTAATTAACTATTATTTAGTAGCCTTCTTTTTGTTTGCTACAGTTTTTCTCTTTCCTTTTCTCGTTCTAGAGTTGTTCTTAGTTCTTTGACCACGAACAGGAAGGCCTCTTCTATGTCTAAGACCACGATAACATCCTATATCAAGTAATCTCTTAACGCTAAGTTGTACTTCTGATTTAAGTACACCTTCCACCTTATGATTTTCACTGATAATCGAACGAATCTTACTTGCTTCATCGTCTGTCCAATCTTGAGCTTTTTTGCTCAAATCTACACCAGCCTCAGTGAGTATGTCCTGAGCTGTGCTTCTACCTATACCGAAAATATAGGTTAAAGCAATTTCACCACGTTTGTTATCGGGTATATCTACTCCTGCTATTCTTGCCATAGTTTAGCCTTGTCTTTGTTTAAACCTTGGATTCTTTTTATTGATCACGTAGACCTTTCCTTTTCTTCTGATAATCTTGCAATCAGCGCTACGCTTTTTTACTGAAGCTTTAACTTTCATTTCTTTTATTTATATCTATAAACAATTCTTCCTTTAGTCAAATCGTAAGGCGACATTTCAAGTTTTACTTTGTCACCCGGTAAAATCTTAATATAGTTCATTCTCATCTTCCCAGAAATATGTGCAATCACTTCGTGGCCATTTTCTAATTCAACTCTAAACATTGCATTAGATAAAGCCTCTGTAATTGTGCCATCCTGTTCTATTGATTTTTGTTTAGCCATATTAAAATTTAAAGTTCTCTTCTATATACTTATGTGTTGTTAACACTTCTGTTCCTTCTTTAAAAATAGCCACCGTATGCTCATAATGAGCAGATGGCTTTTTATCAGCAGTCCTTATTGTCCATCCATCGGCCTCCTGCACTACATTTCGAGTTCCAAGATTTACCATTGGTTCGATGGCTATTACTAACCCATCTTTCAATTTTGGTCCTTTTCCTCTTTTACCATAGTTAGGTACTTCCGGACTTTCGTGAAGATCTCTTCCAAGACCATGCCCTACTAACTCTCTTACAATACCATAACCGTATTGATCTACATGGTTTTGTATGGCAAATGCGATATCGCCAATACGATTTCCACAAACTGCTTCTTCAATACCTTTGTAAAGTGACTCTTTTGTCACCTTTAATAGTTGTTTAACATCCTCATCTACCTTACCCACTGGATAAGTGTACGCTGAATCGCTGTGAAATCCTTTATAAAAAACCCCACAATCAACTGAAATAATGTCTCCCTCTTCTAATTCATAATCACTAGGAAAACCATGTACTACGTTTTCATTTAGTGATATACACAATGAAGCCGGGAATCCATTGTAGTTTTTAAAAGATGGCTCACCACCATTGTCTCTTATAAACTCTTCGGCTATCCTGTCAAGCTCATTGGTTTTTACACCTGGCTTAACATTCTTTGCCACTTCACCGTGCGCCTTTCCTAAGATCTGCGCACTTTCTTTTATTATTTCAACCTCTTCCTTAGTCTTATAATGAACCATTACCGACTAGGCTGCAGCAATTTGAGAACGTCCTTTTACTTTACCTGATTTCATCATACCTTCATAGTGTCTCATAAGAAGGTAGCTTTCTATTTGTTGTAAGGTATCCAATACAACGCCAACCATAATCAATAGCGAAGTACCACCGTAAAACTGGGCGAAACTTGCACTTACTCCTGCCTGTACCGCAAATGCCGGAAGCACTGCTACAATTGCAAGGAATATTGATCCTGGTAAAGTAATTTTTGTTAATACCTGATCTATAAACTCAGAAGTCTGTTTACCTGGTTTAATACCTGGTATAAAACCTCCATTTCTTTTTAAATTATCTGCAATGTCATTTGGGTTAACCGTAATTGCCGTATAGAAAAACGTAAATAACAATATTAGTATACCAAACACTAAGTTATATTGCCATCCATATGGATCCGCAAAAGTAGCGCCTATGTATGCTCCAACATCACTATCAGACCAAAGACCAGCAATCATTGGTGGAATAAACATCAATGCCTGAGCAAAAATGATTGGCATAACACCAGATGAATTAACTTTCAACGGTATATAATCCCTTTTACCACCGTAAAGCTTGTTACCTATAACCTGCTTTGCATATTGAATCGGAATTCTTCTGGTAGCTTGTGTTAACATAACAACTGCCATCACTACAAAGAATAATGCAACGATTTCTAATACAAACATCAAGGCTCCACTCATTCCTCTAGACACAGCTTCACCTAATAGTGAACCTGGAAGTCTTGAAATGATACCAATCATTATCAGCATTGAGATACCATTACCAATACCTTTATCAGTAATTCTCTCTCCTAACCACATACAGAACATGGTACCTGAAACAAGTATAATTACGGATGATACTGTAAAGAACAGTCCCGGATTAAAAATTGCTTCTGAAGGTATTGTCACCGCTAAATAACTTGCACTTTGGGCAGCTGTAATAGCGATTGTTAATACTCTCGTGATTTGCGTCAATCTCTTTCTACCTGAATCTCCTTCTTTTTGAAGCTTTTGGAAGTAAGGTACGGCCACTGTCATCAATTGGATCACAATTGATGCAGAGATGTACGGCATAATACCCAACGCAAAAATGGACGCTCTACTGAAAGAGCCTCCTAAAAATGTATTTATAAAATCAAATATACCACCAGATGCGCCATCGCCTAAAAGGTCAGGATCAATACCTGGAAGTACGATAAAAGAACCTAATCTAAATACCATTAAGAATCCGACAGTATTTAATATTCGGATTCTTAGGTCCTCAATCGCAAAAATATTCTTTATGGTACTAAAAAACTTCTTCATAATTAAAGCTTAGTAACTTTTCCACCTGCTGCCTCGATTGCTTTTGAAGCAGAAGCTGAAAAAGCATGTGCTGTAACATCTACTTTAGCCTTTAATTCACCGTTTCCGAGAATTTTAACAACATCATTTTTACTAGCAAGGCCATTTTCAACTAAAGTCTTTAAGTCTATAGATTTCACTTTAGCATCATCTACTAACTTCTGAATTGAAGATAGATTCACAGCCTTATACTCTATTCTATTTGGACTTCTGAAACCAAACTTAGGCACTCTTCTTTGAAGTGGCATCTGACCTCCTTCAAAACCTAATTTTCTTGAGTAACCTGATCTTGATTTAGCTCCTTTGTGACCTCTTGTAGACGTACCACCTCTTCCAGAGCCTTGCCCTCTACCTATTCTCTTGCTATTTTTTACTGAACCTTCTGCAGGTTTTAGAGTATTTAATTTCATCAGTTTTTTATTTTGCCTTAACGCCTAATTCTAGACTCGGATATTTTATTTCTATATTTCAGTAACTGCCACTAAGTGATTAACCTTATTGATCATGCCAGCTATTTGAGGAGTAAGCTCAACCTCTACTGATCTGTTGATCTTACCTAGTCCTAAAGCTTTCATTGTACGCTTTTGACCTTCCGGGCGTTTTATTACGCTTTTTACCTGTGATATTCTAACTTTTGCCATGATCTAATTAACCGTTAAAAACTTTAGACAAAGAAATACCTCTGTTTTGAGCCACTGTGTAAGGATCTCTCATATTGGTAAGTGCATCAAATGTTGCTTTTACCACGTTATGAGGGTTTGATGATCCTTTAGATTTAGCAAGTACGTTGTGTACACCTGCACTCTCTAATACTGCACGCATTGCACCACCGGCAATAACACCCGTACCAGGAGCAGCTGGTTTTAACAATACAAATCCACCACTATACTTACCTAAAGACTCGTGAGGTACTGTACCTTTTATTACAGGCACTTTTACCAAATTCTTTTTAGCGTCATCTATACCTTTAGCGATAGCATCTGTTACTTCGTTTGCCTTACCCAGGCCATAACCAACAACACCGTTACCATCACCTACTACAACGATGGCTGAGAAACTAAATCTTCTACCACCTTTTACAACTTTAGCTACACGCTTAATAGCAACAACCTTTTCTTTAAGGTCTATTTCACTAGCTTTTACTGATCTTATATTACTTTGAGACATAACGCTTATTAAAATTTAAGACCTCCCTCTCTGGCACCTTCTGCCAAAGCCTTGATTTTACCATGGTATAAATAACCGTTACGATCAAATACCACTTCTTTTATTCCTTCTGAAGATGCCTTTTCAGCTAATTTCTTCCCTACTTCCTGAGAAACCTCAAGGTTTACTTTATCTCCAATTTCTCTAGATGTAGCCATTGCCACTGTATGACCTTTTGTATCATCAATAAGCTGGGCATAAATACCTTTGTTGCTTTTGAATACAGAAAGTCTCGGCTTTTCAGTAGTACCGCTGATCTTACGTCTGATACCACCTTTAATTCTATTTCTTCTTTTATATTTATTGAATGCCATCTCCTTAATTATTTAGCAGCTTGCTTACCAGCCTTACGTCTAACATACTCACCAACAAACTTGATACCTTTACCTTTGTAAGGTTCAATTTTTCTAAGTGATTTTATTTTTGCTGCCACCTGGCCGATCAATTGTTTATCTGATCCTTCAAGCGTAACTACTGGATTCTGACCTTTGGCCGTTTCGGCAGAAACTTTTAATTCGTCAGGGACAGACATCCAAATATTGTGAGAGTACCCTACGCTTAACTCTAAAACATTGTTTTGAGCAGATGCTTTGTAACCTACACCGACTAACTCTAGTTGTTTTTTATATCCTTCACTTACACCTTCAACCATGTTATTAACTAAAGATCGGTACAAACCGTGAAGAGCCTTGTGTCTCTTTTGCTCGGTTGGTCTCTCTAAAGTCAACTCGCCTTCATTTTCAACCAATTTGAAAGCAGGGTCAATGTTTTGTGTAAGCTCACCTTTAGGACCTTTTACAGTCATAACACCAGCCTTAGCATCAAATGTGTATGATACGCCCTCAGGTAGCTTTATTGGTTTTTTCCCTATTCTTGACATTGATATATATTTATCTACTTATTATTAATAAACGTATGCAAGTACTTCACCCCCTACGTGCAGCTCTCTAGCTTCTTTGTCAGAAACTACACCACGAGATGTTGACATAATCGCAACACCCAGCCCATTTAATACTCTTGGAAGCGTATCAGCCTGAGCATATTTTCTCAAACCAGGCTTACTTGCTCTTTCCAAATGGAATATTGCAGGCTTTTTCGTGTCTGCATCGTACTTCAATGCAATTTTAATATTACCCTGATTATTATCAGTTTCCTCAAACCTATAGTTAAGGATATATCCCTTATCATGAAGGACTTTAGTCATCTCCTTCTTAATGTTTGACGCAGGAATATCTACAACACGGTGTTTAGCCTTGATTGCGTTCCTCAAACGGGTCAAATAATCTGCTATTGGATCTGTCATCTTTGTTCTATTCTAAAGTAAAATTGCAAACCCGTCTTAAACGGGCCTGCAAAGATACGTAACTTTTTTTTGTTTAAAAATAAAAGAGAATCTTTTTACCAACTTGCTTTAGTCACACCTGGTATCTTTCCATCAGAAGCCATTTCTCTAAAAGTCACCCTTGAGATACCAAATTTTCTCATGTAACCTTTAGGTCTTCCTGTAAGTTTACATCTGTTGTGTAATCTCACTGGTGAAGCGTTTCTAGGAAGTTTATCTAAAGCTTCGTAGTCGCCTGCTTCTTTAAGAGCCTTTCTTTTGGCAGCATATTTTGCTACTAATTTTTCTCTTTTCTTTTCTCTTGCTATAACAGCTTTTCTTGCCATAATATTATTAGTTTTTGCTTGCGAAAGGCATACCAAATGCCTTCAACAATTCATAACTTTCTTCGTCAGTTTCTGCGGTAGTAACAAATGTGATGTCCATACCGGTAATTTTATTCACTTTATCAATACTGATCTCTGGGAAGATGATTTGTTCTTTAACACCTAAAGTATAGTTTCCTCTTCCGTCAAATCCCTTATCGCTTATGCCTCTAAAGTCTCTCACCCTTGGAAGTGCAATGGCCATAAGTCTATCCATAAACTCATACATTTTGCTTCCTCTTAGTGTAACTCGTGCACCAATTGGCATTTCTTCTCTTAACTTAAAGTTAGAGATTGATTTCTTAGCTTTTGTAGGCACAGCTTTTTGACCAGTAATTGCTGTAAGCTCTTCTAAACCTACATCGATAAGTTTCTTATCTGCCACAGCAGCACCAATACCTTTATTGATACATATTTTGGTAACCTTAGGCACCTGCATCATAGAAGTGTACTGAAATTTATCCTTTAAAGCAGGAACAATTTCACTGTGGTATTTTTCTTTTAATCTTGGATTAGCCATTTTTTATAAATTCTCCAGTTTTCTTAGAATATCTCTGAAGCTTATTGTCATCATTAAGCTTTCTACCTACTCTGCTTGCCTCTCCGTTAGAAGGGTCAACCACCATAAGGTTGCTTACATGAATAGATGCTTCTGTTTTTTCAATGCCTCCTTCAGGCTTCTCTGCTGACGGTTTAACGTGTTTTGTAACAACGTTGATACCTTCAACAAAAGCTCTGCTTTTTGAAGACACAACTTCAAGCACAACACCAGTTTTACCTCTTGAGTTACCAGCGATTACTTTAACCGTATCTCCTTTTCTTATATGAAGCTTTGGTTGATTGTTTTTCTTTCTCTCCATGATTATAATACTTCTGGTGCTAGTGAAACAATTCTCATAAATTGCTTTTCACGCAATTCTCTAGCTACAGGACCGAAGATACGTGTACCTCTTGGCTCATCTTGCGCAGTAAGTAATACCGCAGCATTATCTTCAAACCTGATGTATGATCCATCTTTTCTACGGATCTCTTTTTTAGTTCTTACCACTACAGCTTTTGACACTGTACCTTTCTTAAGACTACTAGATGATAAAGAAGACTTCACTGATACAACAATTTTGTCGCCCACTGAAGCATACTTTTTACCAGTACCTCCTAATACACGGATGCAAAGTACTTCCTTGGCACCGCTATTATCCGCAACGTTTAATCTCGACTCTTGCTGTATCATTTTATTTAGCCTTTTCTATTATTTCAACTAATCTCCATCTTTTGTTTTTACTCAAAGGACGAGTTTCAGCAATCTTTACAGTATCGCCAATCGTACACTCGTTCTTTTCATCATGAGCCGTAAACTTGGAAGTTTTGTTTACAAACTTTCCATAAATAGGGTGCTTCTCTTTACGTTGTACAGCTACAGTGATTGATTTCTGCATTTTGTTGCTGACAACTTGCCCTATACGTTCTTTTCTTAAATTTCTTGACTCCATTTAAATATTATTTAGCAAGTTCTTTAGCTCTTAACTCAGTTTGTAATCTGGCTATTAACTTTCTAGTTTCTTTGATTTTCATCGGATTCTCGATTGGAGAAATCTCATGAGCAAATTTCATTTTTCTAAATGCTTCCTGCTCGCTAGCCAATTTTTGTTTAAGCTCCTCTAAGCTTAATGCTACTATTTCAGAATTTTTCATTGCTCTTAATCTTCGATGTAATCTCTACGTACTGAAAACTTAGTTTTTATAGGAAGCTTTTGCTGTGCAAGTCTTAATGCTTCCTGGGCCAATTCTTTTTTAACCCCACCAGCTTCGAAAAGAATAGTACCTGGCTTTACAACTGCCACCCAATATTCAGGAGCACCTTTACCTTTACCCATTCTTACCTCTGCAGGCTTTTTAGTCACGGGCTTGTCAGGAAAAATTCTGATCCACACCTGACCTTCTCTTTTCATTGCTCTTGTCATTGCAATCCTGGCTGCTTCAATTTGTCTTGAAGTAATCCAACCTGGCTCTAATGCTTTGATACCAAAAGCTCCAAAGGCAATTCTATGCCCTCTCTGTGCAAGGCCTTTTATCCTGCCTTTCTGTTTTTTCCTGAACTTGGTTCTTTTCGGCTGTAACATATCTTTATTTCTTTAAGCAAGCAGCCAAATCTGGCTACCGTTACATACTTTATTTCTTATTTTCTTCTTCTTTTAGGACCATCAGGTCTTCTCTTTCCGCCTCGGTTTCCACCGCCTTGGTTAGAGGCTCCTACGTTAGGAGAAAGATCTCTCTTGCCGTAAACTTCACCTTTAAAGATCCACACTTTGATACCAATTTTACCATACACAGTGTTTGCTTCACAAATGGCATAGTCGATATCAGCTCTTAATGTATGCAAAGGAATTCTACCTTCTTTATACTGCTCTGTACGAGCCATCTCAGCGCCACCTAAACGACCTGAAACTTTAATTTTTATTCCTTGGGCACCCACTCTTATCGCTGAAGCAATAGCTTGTTTCATTGCTCTTCTGTAAGAAATACGTGCTTCAAGTTGTTGGGCAATTGAGTCACCTACAAGCTTAGCATCAAGCTCTGGTCTTTTGATCTCAAAAATGTTTATCTGAACATCTTTGCCAGTAAGCTTTTTAAGCTCTTCTTTAATTTTATCAACTTCGGCACCGCCTTTACCAATAACTACACCTGGACGTGCGGTATGCACTGTAAGGGTAATTCTTTTAAGCGTACGCTCAATGATAACTTTTGAGATACCACCTTTTGGAAGACGAGCTTGAATATATTTTCTGATATTGTGATCTTCTACAAGCTTGTCAGAGAAGTCTTTACCACCGTACCAGGCTGAGTCCCATCCTCTTACGATACCAAGTCTTAATGCTATAGGGTTAACTTTCTGTCCCATTATTTCTTATCTTCTTTTTTAGCTTTCTTAGTTTTCTTTGGAGCAGCCTCTTTTTTAGGCGCTTCCTTTTCTTCAACCTGTACAGGTGCCATGCTATCTAAAACCATTGTTACATGGTTAGATCTTTTTCTGATTCTGTGCGCTCTACCTTGAGGTGCTGGTCTTAAACGTTTTAGCATTTTACCGCTATCAACGAATATTGCCTTCACATAAAGGTCTGCTTCTTCAAGATCAACGTCTTCGTTTCCTTGTTGCCAGTTAGAGATCGCAGACAATAAAAGTTTTTCAAGTCTTGCAGCACCTTGCTTAGGCTCAAACTTGAGTATATTTAATGCCTTATTAACTCTTTCTCCTCTGATGAGATCTGCTACCAGTCTCATTTTACGTGGAGAGGTAGGCACGTTTTTTAATTTAGCTACTGCCTCCATAATTATCTTTTGCCTTTATCTTTTTTACCTACGTGACCTCTAAAGTTTCTAGTTGGTGCAAATTCACCAAGTTTGTGACCCACCATGTTTTCAGTAACATATACAGGTATAAACTTATTTCCGTTGTGAACTGCGAATGTATGACCTACAAAGTCAGGTGATATCATTGATCTTCTAGACCAAGTCTTGATCACAGACTTTTTACCAGAATCGCTCATGGCATCGACTTTCTTCTCGAGCCTGAAATCTATATAAGGTCCTTTTTTAAGTGATCTTGCCATTATTTTTTCCCTCTGCTAATAATTAAGTTATTAGAATATTTTTTAGGCGTTCTTGTTTTCTTGCCCTTGGTGTAAAGTCCGTTTCTTGATCTTGGGTGACCACCTGAAGACTTACCTTCACCACCACCCATTGGGTGATCTACTGGGTTCATTGCAACACCTCTTGTTCTAGGTCTCTTACCCAACCATCTGTTTCTACCTGCTTTACCAAGTACAACATTCATATGCTCTGAGTTAGACACAGAACCTACAGTTGCCAAACAAGTAGCTAATACTTTTCTTGTTTCGCCAGAAGGCATTTTGATAGTTACGTACTTTCCTTCTCTTGCTAAAAGCTGAACGTATGCTCCAGCACTTCTAGCCATTGCTCCACCTTTACCAGGTTTGATTTCAATGTTGTGAAGTATAGTACCTAAAGGTATTTTAGCTAATGGAAGTGCATTTCCTACTTCCGGTGCTACGTTTTCACCAGACATCACTGTAGTACCCACCTGAAGCCCTTGAGGAGCTAATATGTAAGTTTTAGTACCATCAGCATAGTAAAGAAGTGCAATTCTAGCAGATCTGGTTGGATCGTACTCAATAGCTTTAACAGTAGCCGGAATGTCAAATTTGTTTCTTTTGAAGTCAATAATACGAGACTTCTTTTTATGACCACCACCGATATAGCGCATTGTCATTTTTCCGGTGTTATTTCTACCACCAGAACGCTTCTTTATCTTCACCAAAGATTTTTCCGGAGTAGACTTGGTCACCTCAACAAAGTCAGGTGCCATTCTATACCTTTGGCCTGGCGTAATTGGTCTTAATTTTCTAACTGCCATCTCTTTCTAAATTAAATTTCGCTGTAAAAATCAATTACATCACCATCTGCTACGGTTACCATAGCTTTCTTGAACGAAGGAGTTCGGCCTGAAATAATACTTGACTTAGTATAACGTGACTTGGATTTACCAAGATATACCATGGTGTTTACACTTTCCACAGTAACTCCGTACATACTTTCTACAGCCTTTTTTATCTCTACTTTATTGGCTTTGCGGTCTACTATGAAACCATACTTTCCTTTTTCATTTAAAGCAGAAACTTTTTCTGTAACCAATGGCTTTATTAAAACGCTCATTTCTATTTCTTCAATAAGTTATCAATCTTCTCTATTGAGCCCTCGCTCAAAATAAGGGTATCTGCGTTTAACACATCGTAAGTAGTAAGCTTATCTGCCGTAACCACTTTTGTGTTTTTTATATTTCTTCCAGAAAGCGAAACATTGTTGTTTGACTCAGGAAGAACGAGTAGCGTCTTTTTGTCTGCTACTGAAAGCGAAGCAAGCATTTTAGTATACTCCTTAGTTTTAGGAGCTTCGAAAGTAAAATCTTCTACTATCGAAATACTTTTGTCTTTCGCCTTGTAAGTAAGCGCAGATTTTCTTGCTAACTCTTTTACTTTTTTATTAAGCTTGATACCGTAATTTCTTGGCTGAGGTCCGAATGCACGTCCACCACCTCTAAATATCGGTGACTTTATACTACCTGCTCTGGCTGTACCAGTACCCTTCTGTTTCTTAATTTTTCTTGTAGACCCCGAAATCTCTGCTCTCTCTTTAGTCTTGTGAGTACCTTGTCTTTGGTTAGCCAAGAATTGTTTCACATCTAAATAGATTGCATGATCATTTGGGTCGATACCAAATACTTCTTTTGAAAGACTTACTTTTCTTCCGGTATCTTCTCCGCTATATTTTACTACTGAAACGTTCATTATTTCTCGAGAATTACAGTTGAATTATTTGCTCCTGGAACCGAACCACTTACTAGGATGATATTCTTTTCAGGAATGATTTTCATGACTTTAAGGTTAAGCATTGTAGTTCTGCTTCCACCTGTACGCCCTGCCATTCTCATTCCTTTGAATACTCTTGCAGGAAATGATGCACCACCGATTGATCCTGGCGCTCTTTCTCTGTTGTGCTGACCGTGAGTTCTCTGACCAACACCACCGAATCCGTGTCTTTTTACAACACCTTGGAATCCTTTACCTTTTGAGGTTCCGATTGCGTCAACAAAATCGCCTTCAACAAATACGTCTCCGACTTTTATTTCCTGACCAAGTTGAACTCCACCTTCAAATTCTACTCTGAAGTCTCTGAATTCAACAACTTCTTTTTTAGGGGTCGTTTGCGCTTTTTTGAAATGTCCTAATAAAGCGTTTGGAGTGTTTTTTTCTTTACGCTCTCCATAGCCTAATTGAACAGCCGTATAGCCATCCTTCTCCTCATTTTTTACTTGCGTAACAACGCAAGGACCAGCTTCTATAACTGTGCATGGAACATTTTGTCCATTGGCACCAAAAATGCTAGTCATACCGATTTTCTTTCCTATTATACCAGACATTTTAAAATCTTTATAAGCGTAATAATGCTTTCTCTTCTGCGGTTTTTCCGCAAAAGGACTGCAAAGATAGTAACTTAAAGTGAGTTACCAAATAGTCGGTTATAAATTTTTTCAGGGATTGAACAATAGTTCAGACACCCCTTCACCTTTTCTATTTGGAGCCTGCAAATATCTGATTTTAAATTGCGAAAAACAACCTCTGTGAAATTTTACAATACTTCTTTGAGGATATTGATTGAGTTGATCTCTTTTAACGTGTCTATATGACTTTTATAAAAACGTATAATAAGCTCTAGAATTTTTCTACGACTGTCATTACTCAGCGTCACCCAATCATCATATGGCTGCCGTATAAAAGCTTTTATTGCACTTACTTCTGCAGTACTCAGTGAATGAAAGGCAGGATCTGATAACTCTACACCTACTCCTAGGTACTTTGAGAGTTTAAGTAAAAAAATGAGGTGAAAATTTTGGTAATGACTTTCTTGATTGTCGAACAGCACAATTGAACTACATATGAAATTGAATAAGTCATCAATTTCTCCCTCATCTTTAATGCATTTGTAAAGCATCTCAGCCAAAAATATCGCAACAGCTGTTTTTTGCATATCTCTATGGATGGAATGGTAGGGTTGGCTACACTTAATCTCAGAGATGCGATTAATATCTTTTGTGGGGTTGTGGTATACCACAAGGTCCAATAAAGTAAGTGGTTGGTATAAGGCTATCTTGTTTTTTGATCGCTTACTTCTCACTCCATTAACTATATAGGTCTGTAAGCCGAACTTCGTAGTTAAAATTTTTACAATAATAGAACTGTCACCGTATTTGAAATATTTAAAAACAATGCCTGGCGTTTTGTGAAGCATCAGTTGATGATTGCAATTTTACCAACAAATGTTTCTTCTCCATCTGATGAAGCACTAAATATATAGTAAACTCCTGTTGTAGCCCTATTGCCATTGTAATCCTTGACATTCCATTGGGCAGTGCCACCGTTTGCCTGTGTGCGCCATATGAGTTTACCGCTGGCATCTGTTATTTTAACAAGGGCGTCATTGACAAGGCCACTAATGCCTACAGTGCCATTAAAATCTTGTCTCACTGGGTTGGGGAAAATTTCAACGCTTTCATGTGTTGAACTACCTTCCGTAGCAGTACCTCTATATGAAACAATTCCTTTGTCAGTTCCAATGAACACCTCACCCGATTTTTCATCTATTTCAATATCGATGATGTTATCTGAAGGTAACGGACTATTTGCTTCGGTAAAAAATCTAATCTGAGTATCTGCCTGATCATCAAATAACCATAAGCCTCTTTGTGTCCCAACCCACTTTCTGTTACCGCCATCTATTTCTATAACGGTAACGGTTTCATCCCTCAGCAGCTGTCTGTTCTCAAATATTGGCTCAATGGCATTGACCTGACCACTAAGCACAGAATTTGGATTTGAAAATACTGACACCCCTAGATTTGTACCTGCCCAAACAAAACCATCCTTATCTAATGCGATCGTATTTACCGTTGTACTGGCAAGACCACCATTGCCACTTTGAGAAGTTAAGTATCTTGAGTTGCCAGTAAATGGGTCGACCGCCACGATACCTCCTCCTGAAGCAGGGTCTATGATAAGCCAAAGCAAATCACCCACCACTATAATATCCGTAGCAAATGAGCTTAATCCAGATGATACTACTACGGTTTCCCACTCAAGGTCATTGTTTAGGAGGTGAACACGGTTTGTCCCGTAGTTTAGCACCCACAGGCCCAATTGAGAATTAGTGAGGGCAGGCACTCGCAGTCTATCTTCAGTAAATGTATTGATCAAAGGACTGTTAGTCTCATTATATAGTATCTCTGTCATATCGTTTGCCACTCTTACTACACCCGAGCCAATGGAGGCGAAGAAATTGAAGTTTCTAAATCGCTCCACATCCACTAAGTCCTGAAGATTGCTGTTTATTTCAAAATTGCTCCAGTTGCCATTCTCAAACACTGCATAGGTGTCATTATTTCCTCTTGGGTTGAGGCCATTTTTGTACCCTCCAGATAAAGCAATGATTTGATCATTTTGATATTTTAATTTAAAGACTTCGTTTGTCGAAGGACCGGAAGGTTTAATGGACTCAGCCTGTGATATACTCACCTTAAGTAAACCATTCGTGGCAGTGCCTATCCATTGAATGTCTGAGCGTTCAGCAATGGCGAGGACTGGCTCTGTTATATCTAATATTGTTGTATTAAAATCATCATCAAAAATGTATGCTATGCTATCAGCAACTATGAGGTTGGCAGATACATCCAAGTCAAAAAAAGAGGTGTTTTGCAATGCATTTGTGGCTGTCCAATTATTACCATTGTATTCGTAAATACCCAGGTCAACAAGGCCCGCAATTACATTATCATCTTTGGTTCCAATTATTTGAGCTTCCGAAACAGGTAAGCCCTCTGCACTGCCAAACCGTCTCCAATTTTGATAATCCAAAAGGTTAATGTCCTCTATTAAATTGGCGGCCAACACTCCTTGTTCCGAAGCAATAAAAAGAGAGTCTCTAAATACAGTGGCCGAATTTACTTTGAGTTTTTGAGGGATACTGTCAACACTCAGTCCAAGCTCGCGATAGGTTTCTGAAACCTCTTGTTTTTCTAAATCAAACCTTAAGACACCAAAATCTGTAGAGATGAAAGCATCTTTATTATATATAGTAATATGATTAATTGCTTTTGATCCTTGTATTTGGGAGGTCGTAACGAAATCAAAGTTAAATATATCACTGCCTTGAATGACATCGAGGTTTCCGGATAAATATCCTATGAGTAATTGATCGTCTGATTCATCGTAGGCCATGGTCGATATGATACCACCTTGCAATCCAGTAGATTTAGTAAGTGTTGTGAGACTATTGTCGTCTTGATCAACAATAAACAAACCATTTTGACTACTTGCATAGACAAGGTTTTCTACGATTAAAACTTTGTTTACCTTATTAAATGAAAAATGGTTGCGCCATGTACCAATAGGAATGTCGTTTTGCCCATAAACAGCCTGGGTTGCTACAATTAGTAAAGGGAAGATATATTTAAACATATCATTTTTTTCGTTGCTTCATTCCTTCAACAAAACTTCTCCTGCTACGGGCCTCATACTGTTGTTTCTCACCCACGAGTACGGTGCTCTCTTCATCAGTAAGTCTATATGAAAATGAACCTAACTCTCCTGTTTTGGCACATATAGCATGCACCTTAGTGACAAACTCTGCTATGGCCAGTAACTGAGGCATCGGACCAAATGGTTTACCTTCAAAATCCATATCTAAGCCGGCAACTATTACTCGCTTACCAGCATTGGCTAACTTGTTACACACATTTATGATTTCATCATCAAAAAACTGTGCCTCATCAATGCCAACCACATCACAATCTCCCGCAAGTAATATAATGTCATTTGCAAAACTTACAGCGGTAGATCTAATAGACGTTTCGTTGTGAGAAACAACGTTTTCTTTGTGATATCTATTATCAACTACTGGCTTAAAAATTTCTACATTTTGTTTTGCTATGATTGACCTGTTGAGCCGTCTTATTAGCTCTTCGGTCTTACCGGAAAACATGCAGCCGCAAATGACTTCTATCCAGCCTGCTTTAGTAGCCTTGCCAAAGTGTGGTTCAATAAACATTCTTCAAAAATAGGAAAATTGTATATGAGTTAGTGGTTTAAACGAATAGGTTGTTGATTAATCTGTATAATCAAGATGAGGTAATTTATTTTCGTTCGGTACTTTAACACTGATGTTTCCGGAGATTTTACATTGACATGCCAACCTTTGATTTTCTTTTAAAGCTCCAAGTTTAGTTATCTTTAATTCGAAATCAGAAGGTGATGATAAGTTTTCCTGCCCTTCGATTACGGTCATCTTGCAGGTTGTGCATCTTCCTTTTCCTCCACATGCATGCATCCAATCCACTGAATTTTCGTGTAATATTTTTAATACAACTTTATCAGTATCGTTCGTTGTAACTGTTTTGTTGGAAAGATTTTTAATACTTATTTCCGGCATTAATTCATTAAATTTATCACTTGGCACAAAGTTGTAAAACTAAAAGATAGAATGGAGCATAATCTCAATTATAACGGAATTGATAATTATTGTAAAACCCTGGCAACAAAACTCTGCGAGGCATCATACACAAATACGACCGCTCTAACTGGAAAGGAAATTTTATCATTGACCCCAGTGAAACAGATTAACCTTTTTGTTATAAAAAATCTCTTCACCGCATGGACCAAAGAAGCAGATAACGTGAGGAGTCCTTATTTTGATTATGACAATGAAGAAGTACAACAGGCACTAAGTCAGTTTATGAATACGCTATCTCAGCATATATCAGTTAAGAATAATGACATGTCGCCATTATTAGAGGTTGCTATTAAAGAGAGTATTTTACTAATCTTCTCACCTTACAACTTTTACACACATCTTATATCCGGTAAAGAAAGTTTATCATTCGAAGAGTTGAAGTCTATTGCAAAATACATTAAAGTAAATCAGGATATCTTTAATGCATTGCTTGACAAAATGAAAAGTGAAGAACTCGCCTCAATTGATCACGATAAAATGAACAAACTTTTCAATGATATTTTTGAACATACTGATGCTTCACCGGAAGACATTCAACCCTATCTTCAACAGCTTGATGAATTGCATACAATTAATGAGACGTTGATTTATGGAGAGGCCGAAAAGGAGTCTTTAAAAGAAAGTGTACCTGAAGCATCAACTGAAGCATCAATTGAACAATCAACAATCAATGAACGATTTGAAGATTCACCAAAGGTGTTGAATGATGAACATGCTGAAGAAATAAAGACGACCCTGGCTGACATCCATAAAAATCAAAAAATCGAAAGCATTGAAAAACACCTAAGCATCAACCAGAGGTTTATGTTTATCAGAGCACTTTTTGGCGGGGATGAATCACTTTTTAAGAATACACTACAGCAACTTGAGTCATTTGAAAGTAAAAAAGCAGCTTTTGAATACCTAGATGAAAACTACTCTGATTGGGATCTGGAAAGTGAAGAAGTTGAAGAGTTTATGGAAGTTGTAGAAAAAAGATTTAATTAACTACCGCACCAACACCTGCATTCTATGAGCATCTAGCTTTATTAGAATAAAAATCAATATGGTAAATGCCCATAGTGATGACCCACCGTAGCTAAACATCGGAAGTGGTATACCGATAACTGGAAACAGGCCGATAGTCATTCCAATATTGACAGCGAAGTGGAAGAAAATAATACAGGCAACGCTGTAACCATACACGCGTGCAAAGCGCCATTTTTGCCTTTCAGCCAAAAAGATAACGCGAAGCAATAGTGCTATAAATAAGGCAACCACCACGAAGCTGCCCAGCCAACCGTGCTCTTCGGCAATGGTACAAAATATAAAATCTGTGCTTTGTTCTGGTACAAAGTCGTACTTCGTCTGTGTGCCATTAAGATAACCTTTACCAAAAAACTGACCCGAGCCAATGGCAATTTTTGATTGTGTTACATTCCAGCCATAGCCCAATGGATCAGCATCAGGATTGATCAGCGCCTTAATTCTATTCTGCTGGTGAGGCTTCAAAACATCAGTTATTACATAGTCAACACTACGAATAACCCCAGCTATCACAATGGCTCCGCCAATGATTAATGCAATACGACTAAGTGACTTTTTACCGAAAAATATAACAATAGCTGCCAGCACCACAATGCCGATATACAAATACAGATGATTGCTTACAAGCAGGGTAAGTACAAAAATAATAGAAGCACATGTGCCTAGCACTAATGGAACAGGCGACATGCCTTCGCGAAAGAAAACAAGTAAAAATACAGAATAAACTAGTGCTGTACCTGTATCTCCCTGTAAAATAATTAATAAAGCAGGTGCCGCAATCAACGCAAATAGCAAGATCAGATTTTTGATCTTATCTATTCTAAATCCGGTACTGCTTAGCATTTTTGCTACCGCTAAAGCTGTTGCAAATTTGGCAAACTCAGATGGCTGTAATCTGAATGCCCCTATTTCAAACCATGATCTTGATCCGGCCACCTCTCGACCAAATAGTAGCACAAAGACCAACAAAAATACTACTCCTCCAAAAATGAAAAAACCAAATGTGTCGAAGAATTTGAAATCGACCGTCATAATGGCAATTATTAATATTAGCGAGGTAAGTATAAAAACCAACTGACGACCACTGTTGAGGCTCATATCAAATATACTTGGGCTTGCTGATTCATCGTAAACCGCAGCAAATATATTGAGCCAACCAAATATTACTATTAAGAAAAACAGCAACACAGTAAGCCAGTCCATTCGACTAAATATGCCTTCACCTCGTCTCAATATATGAACTCTCCTTTCTTCACGTACTCCTCAATATAAGGACGTTGAGTCTCGCCAATCAAATATTTTTCAATCATTAAACTAGCAATAGAGGCCGCTGCTCTGGCTCCTTGCCCTGCATCTTCTACATAAACTGACACTGCTATTTTAGGATCATCTTTTGGTGCGAATGCTATAAAAACAGAATGGTCTGGCATTGGATCATTTTGTACTGTACCTGTCTTACCACAAACTGCAATGTCTTTAAGTTTTGCCCGATATTGGCCTGTACCTGACTCAACTACGTTAGCCATGGCTTGTACGGCAAAGTCGAAATATTGGGAATCCACAGAGGTGTAATGTTTTTCCTGATATTTTGGTAATGGTTCACCTGAGTCTCCGATTGATTTTACAAGATGTGGTATGTAATAATAACCCCGATTGGCTACTGTTGCAGCAAAATTTGCCATTTGAAGTGGTACTACAAGATTTTCTCCCTCACCAATTGCAATCGAATAAATATTTGAATACTTCCAGGGCTCTCCATTATAAGCTCTATCATAATAAGCTACACTAGGCACCAAACCACTTTTCTCATTTGGCAAATCTATACCTAATGGTGAGCCTAATCCGAAGCTCTCAATATGTTTATGCCAATTGGCCAAGCCAATACGTGTGTCTTCGTAAGTGTCATCAGAACTACCTTGATTTACCACGCGTCTCATTACCTGATGAAAATAAGGATTACAAGAGTGCGTGATGGCCCCGACCAAATCTTCGTATGAATGAGGCCCGTGACATCCGATTATATTTCTATTACAAACTATTCTGGTATTAGGAGTAATCACACCTTCCTGAAGTGCAACCATAGCCTGAATAATCTTAAAAATTGAACCCGGTCTATATTGTGCCATTAAAGGCCTATTGAAAAGAGGTTTGAGTGTATCCTGACTGATTTCAGAAAAATTATTGCTGTATTCGCGACCTGTCAACCTGTTTGGGTCATATGAAGGGCCAGATACTAGTGATAAAATTTCACCTGATTTAGGCTCTATAGCTACAATACTTCCCGCCTTGCCTTTCATTAATTCTTCACCATAAACTTGCAACTTAAGGTCTATTGTTGAAGTCAAGTTTTGACCAGGAATAGACAAGGTATCATATTCGCCTTCAGCGTAGGCGCCTTTTTCAATACCTCTTACATTTTTCACCTTAAATTTTACACCTCTTCTACCCCTCAGTTGTTTTTCATAAAAGGCTTCTAATCCACTTTGGCCAATGTAGTCTCCTTGTTTGTAATAGTCTATTGAGTCTCTTTCTAGTTGTCTTTTATTGATTTCGCTCACATAACCTAATGCATTTGCCAACACAGGTTGTGAATAAGATCGTGTGGTTCGGGGCTGAATATCAAATCCTCGAAAATCAACTAAATGATCTTGAATACGAGCCAGGTCTTTGTTAGAAAGTTGTTTTATGAAAATCGAAGGCTGCACGTAAGAAAAATCCTCAGCCACTTTCATTTTAGACTCAAATTCTTCTATTTCTAATTCAAATACTTCACAAAACTTGGCTGTATCAAGTTTTTTAACCTCAGCAGGAATAACAGTAAGGTTATATTGAGGTGTATTAAATACGATGAGTTTACCATTCCGGTCATAGATTAAACCGCGATACGGATACTCTATTACTTTGTTGATAATGTTACTAGTAGCCGCCTCGGCATATTTATTATCGAGTACCTGAATAGAAAATAGTTTTACAAGAAATATGATCCCTGTCAGCACGATTACCAACTGGATAATATATTTCCTTGACTCATTCATAGGCCTTTTCTCTTATTATAAAAGAGGTATTGTGTAATCATAAGCACTGTAAAAGTAAACAGTGTACTAAAAAATATTTTACTTAATGTAAAACCAAATAGATCAAAATCTGCTGACTCAATGAAAAATAGCACTGCATGATGTCCAAAAATAAGTGGCAAGCTATAGAAACTAAACCATTGCCATCCACTCAATCTAATGGTCGGGATTGAACCGGTGTCATACCCTCCTTGCGGTGTAAGCAAATTGAGCCAGTAATTTCTTACGAACATTATAAACACAGAAGCGCCTGCATGAATTCCCAAACTATCATAAAAAATATCAACAATAAACCCTGTTAAGAATCCTAGCACCATTAATGAAATAATGTTAGTCTCAATAGGCAGAATGAGTAAGAAAGCAATATAAAGAAAGCAGAATCCTTTATCGAAAAGCACAAGATCCTTTAGTATCAATACCTGGAATAGTATGTAAATGAAAAAGGAAACTACATGTATGAATATGCCTTTCTTAATCATTAACTTCTATAGTTTGGGCCTCTACTGAATCCTGCTCTATCTTCAACTTATTTTTTATGATGTAGACATAAGAAAGTCTGTTAAGATCACCAGCCAGAGATATGTCAACATCATAGAATAGCGCATCGTCTCTCACTTCAAATGATTTGATAACACCTACAGGTATATTTTCTGGAAAGATCGCGTTATACCCTGAAGTTACAATCGTGTCACCTTCCTGCAAGTCTACGTGAAGCGGGACATAATGGAGCTTGGCGGTATACGGATCCTGACCTCCCCATTTTGTAGTACATAAATCTCCGGTACGTTTGATTTTGGAAGACACTAAAACATCACTATGCAGTACAGAAGTAATCACTGAAAAATGTTTTGAAACAGTTTTAACTTTTCCTACCACTCCATAATTATCAATTACTGCCATGTCGGGCTCTATGCCTTCTTTGCTTCCTCTGTCTACTGTAATGTAATTATTAAATCTGCGTGTTGAGTTGTTGATTACTTTGGCTCGATTAAACTCATACTTATTGATGATATCTCCATCTTCAACAATTTGAATCTCCGGGTTGAAAATGCTTTGGTTAAGTTTTCTAAGCTTAGTTTTCAATTCCGCGTTTTCTTTAGCCAAATCTTCGTTGATGCTGGTAAGGCTAAAGTAATTTGTAATGTTATTTGAAGTTTGCAAAAGTCCTGCTGCTACTCTGTTAGATGAGTTGAAGAACTTGGCACCCTGGTATGTATTATTTTCTATGATTAACCAACTGCAAAGCACCTCTAGTACGAGGAAAGTAAGAAAGGCTCTGTATTGATAGAGAAACAGAAATAATCTTTGCATTTATCTTGCGTTGATAACATTTTAAAAAATAGTAGCCAACTATTTTATGTCATTAATACCGCTCGGTAAGAATTTAAGTTTTTAAGTGCTGAACCAGTACCTCTCACAACTGCTCTTAATGGATCATCTGCCACATGAATTGGCAATTTAGTTTTTAATGCCAGACGTTTATCAAGACCTCTTAGTAATGCTCCACCACCTGTAAGATGTATGCCATTGTCGTAAATATCAGCTGACAACTCCGGAGGAGATATCTCTAAGGCTTTAAGTACTGCTTCCTCAATTTTTGAAACTGATTTGTCTAAGGCAAAGGCAATCTCAGAGTAAGAGATTTTAATCACCTTAGGTATACCTGTCATCAAGTCTCTACCTCTGATCTCGTAGTCTTCCGGGCCATCATCAAGTTCTGTAAGAGCCGAACCAACTTCGATTTTTACTTTTTCAGCAGACCTTTCTCCAATAAGAAGGTTATGCTGTCTTCTCATATAATCAAGAATATCTCTGTTGAAAGTATCACCAGCTGTTCTAATAGATTGGTCACAAACAATCCCCGAAAGTGCAATTACGGCAATTTCTGTAGTACCTCCACCAATATCTACCACCATCGATCCTACGGGTTGCTCAATATCTACCCCAATACCAATTGCAGCAGCAATAGGCTCATGGATCATATAAACTTCTTTAGCTCCGGCATGCTCTGCCGAGTCACGAACGGCACGTTTTTCTACCTCTGTAATACCAGAAGGTATACAAATGACCATTCGGTGAGATGCAGGAAAAAACTTTTTACCACTATCGATCATCTTGATCATACCTCTGATCATATGCTCAGCAGCGTGGAAATCGGCAATCACACCATCTTTCAATGGTCTGATGGTTTTAATATTTTCATGCGTCTTTTCGTGCATCTGCATTGCCTCTCGACCAATAGCTAAGACCTTGTTGGTGTTCTTATCGATTGCAATAATCGATGGTTCGTCAACAACAATTTTGTCTTTATGAATAATAAGTGTGTTAGCCGTACCGAGGTCAATCGCTATATCACTAGAAAAGAAATCGAATAATCCCATCTTAAAATTTCAAAATTACGCACTTATGAATTTGCGGAAATTTACAAATTACTTTCTGTTTCATTTTATAAATGAAAGTTTTTTTGCGATTCCGTCAATGTTTGAAATGACGAGTGCCGGTCATGACCATCGTCATATTGTTATTATTACAGAAATCTATAGAGTCTTGATCTTTTATAGAGCCACCAGGCTGTATCACCGCATTGATACCTTCCTTACTGGCGATTTCCACACAATCTGGGAAAGGGAAAAATGCATCTGATGCCATTACAGCACCTTGCAGGTCGAACTTAAATGTTTTTGCTTTTTCAATCGCTTGTTTTAAGGCATCAACTCTAGATGTCTGGCCTACTCCACTGGCCAATAACTGACCATCTTTTGCCAGTACTATGGTGTTTGATTTAGTATGCTTAGCTATTTTACTTGCAAATAATAATGCCTCTTTTTGCTCAGCAGTAGGCTCGAGTTTAGTGGCTGTTTCAAGGTCTTCAAGCGAGTCTGTCTTTAAGTCCCGATCTTGCTCAATCACTCCATTTAGCAAGCTTTTATATTGCTTTTGAGTCTGAAGCCTTCCTTTCTGCTCCAAGATTATTCTATTCTTTTTGCCCTTTAAAAGATCTAATGCATCAGCATCGTATCCCGGAGCTATAATAACTTCAAAGAATAAAGAATGCATTTCCTCGGCCGCGGCTAAGTCTAGTTTCTTATTTGAAATCAGAATACCACCAAAAGCAGAAAGTGTGTCTGCTGCAAAGGCTCTTTGATAAGCCTCTTTTACTGTGTTGCCGGTAGCTACACCACAAGCATTAGTATGCTTTAAAATAGCAAAAGCTGTATCTTCAAACTCTTCGATGAGCGAAACTGCCGCATCAATATCTACTAGGTTATTATAAGAAAGTTCTTTACCGTTTAATTGGTCAAGAATTTCTGATAAGTTTCCGAAGTAAGTACCCTGCTGATGTGGATTCTCACCATATCTTAAAGTTTTGGATGATCTTATACTTTGCTTAAATGAGCCAACGCCTTCCTCTTTGTTGAAGTAGTTAAATATAGCAGAATCATAATGTGAGCTAATATCAAATGCCTTAGCAGCAAACTTTCTTCTATCGGCAAGTTCTGAACTACCATTTTTCTCTGACAATAATTGCTCTACATCACCATACTGCTCCCGAGAAGAGACAATAAGGACATCTTTAAAATTTTTAGCTGCAGCTCTTATTAATGATATGCCTCCAATATCAATTTTCTCAATAATATCAGCCTCATCAGCCCCTGAGGCCACAGTTTCTTCGAACGGATATAAGTCAACGATTACGAGATCAATTTCAGGTATGTCAAATTCCTTCGCCTGATCCACATCGTCTTCTAAGTTTCTTCGGTGTAGAATTCCGCCAAATACCTTTGGATGCAATGTCTTTACTCTACCACCAAATATAGAAGGGTAGCTCGTAAGGTCCTCGACAGCCTCAACTGGTGCTCCCTGCTCTTCGATAAACTTTTGCGTGCCACCGGTGGAGTAAATCTTGACTCCATTTTGGTGTAACAATTTAATGATTGGCTCTAAGTTGTCTTTATAAAATACTGATATGAGGGCGGAATTGATCTTTTTTAAGGACATGCCTTGCTAGTGGTTTAAATTAAGGTGCAAAGCTATACAATTTTGTTAATTTTTCTATCCATGAATGTTTTATCCATTGGTCTGATCGTCAATGAATTTATCAATTACTTTAGGATAGTTGGCATGTTCTAAAGCATGTACCTTTTTAGCTATTTCTTCAACAGAATCTTCGGGTGACAGTGTGCATCGATCCTGGAAAATTATCTGACCTTCGTCATATCGCTCATTTACAAGGTGAATAGTAATGCCCGTTTCGGGCTCATTATTTTCACGCACAGCTTCGTGTACATAATCCCCATACATACCTTTTCCACCATATTTTGGTAGTAACGCAGGGTGAATGTTTAGTATATGATTTGGAAAAGCCTCAACAAGATTTTGGGGAATCAACATCATAAAACCTGCGAGTACTATGTAATCTATGCTATGCTCATGCAGTATCTTTAATACATGGCCATCTAATAATTCTTTCCTATTGAAAATAACCGTTGACACATTAAATTTGTCCGCTCTCTTGAGCACGAAGGCATTGGGGTTATTTGATAAAACAAGAGATATCTCTTTATCTAACTTGTGAGCGAAGTACTTAATAATTTCCTCGGCATTGCTACCGCTACCAGATGCAAAAATTGCTATTCTTACCATTAGTAAACTACCATACTTAAAATTCCCAACAACATTATTATTTTACAATAGTTGCTCAATAGATTGAACTGCCTCGTGGTATCTGCCCTTTGAAGATGATAACCCAATACGCAAAGAGGAATTATCAAAAGCAAACAAAAAGCGGCCATTTCTTTACCAATAAAGAAATAAGCCATTGCTGTAAGCCCCATAAGAAAGGCTGTTGATATTCCATATAATAAATATTTTGTTTTACGAATGCCGTAAACAACGGGGAAGGTGCGGCAACCAAAAGTAAGGTCTCCTTTTACATCTTCCATATCTTTAACTATCTCTCTGATGAGTGTGAATGCAAAAGCAAATAATGCGTAGGCAATTACCAAATAGTTCACTTCTTGGTACAAGACATTTATAACATAGATCGAAAGAGCAGTTAGGGTGGCAACTGTGATATTACCAACCAAGGCTATACGTTTGAGTTGATTAGAATACAACCATAAGATCAATGCGGTGGTAAAGTTGATGATCCCAATCTCCAGACTTAATAAAAAACCCAATGCGATACCTGTAAAATTTAAAATGGTATGAGCTACCATAGCCACGCGTCTTTTTAAAATTTTACCAACAACCACACGATGAGGCTTATTAATGAGGTCAATTTTTACATCATAATAATCATTAATGATGTAACCAGCGGCAGCTATTAAAACAGATGAAAGCGACAATACAAATAGCCTGATATCAGTAAATGTATGATATATCGGCTGTGTATTCTGAGAAAGGAAAATGGCCGTAAAATATTGTGCAAAGGCTATGATGAACAAATTCCAAAAACGAGTCACCAAAATAAATCCCTTTAAGGAGAAATTTGCTGGTTTTATGTTTTTAGAAGTAGCCATCAGGGTGATATTTTGTCAAAGGTATACCCTGATGGCTAGTATTACAATAGCTTAAAAATTGAATTTCATAGTGAGGAAGTAATTTCTTCCTGCATTTACAAAATAGCCAGCTTCAGTGGCACTGACAGGAGCACCATTTGTAAAATAAACTTCATCTGAAAGATTATTGGCCTCAAACGCGAAGGCTATATTTTTCCATGAATAATTAACGCTTAAGTCTGCGACAAAGTAGTCTGGTAACACCAACTCAGGATTATTTGAGAGTTCAAGAAAAGACTCACCAACATATTTACCAGATACTGTGAGCGTCAAGTTTTCGATTGGTGTATAGGCAAGTCCTAAATTGCCTAACCATTCTGGCGTTAACACAGGATTAGACGACTCGTAAACAACACCTTCTGGGGTTGTAAATGATTCTATCTGACTTTTCATATAAGTGGCTGTACCAAAAAATCTTAGGTTTTTTAGCATGAAGTAATTAAAATCAAGCTCTACACCTGACCTGTAACTGTTTGGTATGTTAGCTCTTTTTTGAACGCCAAAAGCCAATAACTCTCCAATAGGAGCAATCTCATTCTCGAAGTCCATGTAAAAATAGTTAGCAGCCAACGCAATATTTGATCTGTTATATCTTAGGCCAACTTCTAAATCATTTACAAACTCTGGGTTAAAAGTGTCGGTTAACGCTTGGTTTAAGCTAGGCTCATAAATGGTAAATCCGCCAATGATATCGATCCTTGTAGGCTCACGACCCGTTCTCCCAAAAGATCCATAAACTTGCACTGCCTCTGTAAGATCGTAGCGAACACCAATTTTAGGGTTAACAAAAGTCCAGTCTTTTTCAATATTACCTTGGCTGGCAGTGCCTAGAAAATTATAATCAGGCTCTATTTCAAGGTTTTGTCTTCTTACTTGGATGTCACCAAATACAAGTAATCTATCAATCTCCCACTCTACTTTACCAAACCAACTAAATTCGTTCTTCTGAGAAGTTTCACTGTAATATGGGTTAGCAAAGTCTGGTGCGATGGACTCTTCGTTTATTCTATTAAATCTGTAAGTGTGAATTCCACTCGATACGCGCCATTTTCTGTTTGAAGAATTCCAAAAAACATTAGCCATGAAACCATAATGATCATTATAAAGCGGAAAATTAATTTGGGCTTTGGTGCTATCAGTATCATTATAGGTAAAGAAAAAATCTCCTCCAGAGCCACCATAATAAAGTGATGCAGATGACTTTAATTGATCAGAAAAATTGTGCGTATGCTGAATTTGGACCAGCTGTTGACCAAAGTCATCTGTGTCATTTTCATCAAGATAGTTTATCGTTGGATCAACTTCCAAATCGCTCTGTGCAACCGGCAAGTAACCCAACCCATTTTTTGATCTTGAATCGAAGGCAGTAATCTTAATAGCATCTTGTTTCCCAAAATATCCTCCAGAAAAGAAAAAAGATCGTGCATCTGTAAACGTGTTATCTCTAAAACCGTCAGATACAAGTCGGCTGTAGCTCCCATAAAAAGACCACTTATCGTTTATCATCCCTGTTGATAAGCTTGCATTGGCACGGTAGGTTCCAAAAGAACCTGCACCCAGCTGCAACTCACCTCCGGCTTCACGCCCATCAATATTCACAGATTCAAAATTTATCGATCCTGCATATGAGGCAGCCCCATTTGTCGTTGTTCCCACACCTCTTTGCACCTGTATACTCTCAAAATTATTACCTATATCAGTAAAGTTTGAAAAGAACACACCATGGTCTATCATGTCATTTAAAGGAATGCCGTTTAGCGTCATGTTAATTCTTTCCTGACCGATACCTCTAAGTCTCAAATTTCCGTAGTTAGCCACTTTTGTACCTGACTCAGAATAGGCATAAATAGAGGGTGTTAAATTCTCAAGAAGAAAAATGGGCTGCTCACCATTATACCTGCTTTCCAGTGTTTTTCTTTCAACTACAGATTGCGTTACTGGGTCATCTTCAGCTGCTCTAACACCCTGAATAATGACTTCCTCCATATTGCCACCTCTTTCAAGGCGTATCAATAAATTCTCCTTTGGGTTAACAGTTTGCTTTTTAAAACCTACATAGCTTACCAATAAGCTTGCAGTATTTTGTTCGACTTCAATCGTAAACTCTCCCTGAAGATTTGTAACAGTTCCAGTGTTCTCTCCAATAATTTTGACCTGCGCATCTACAATGGGTTCTTCACTCTCAGCATCTATTACTTTGCCGGTGATTGTCTTTTGAGCATATGAAAATAATACGCCAACACTCAAAAGAGCACTTAAAATAATTCGTTTCATTTAAAATATAATATTGTGTTAAACATATCGGAGAACAGGGGATTTCCCCGAACATTTTAACATACCTACCTACGCCAGCATTATCTGGATCAGGTTCGACTTTTGGTTTAAAGTCTTGGGTATAATCTCAGCCCTTGTATTAAAGGCACCCCTATTATTTTGCAAAGTTGGACAAACGAAAGAATAACGCCAAACTATGGCCTAAGTTTAGTTCTTTGGTAAATGTGAAGTGTCTATACAAAACCATATATTTGAGGGTAAAATAGCTCAGATATGTATAAAACAATAGTGAATGAACAAGCGATGGATGTCGCTTTTGAAAATGATAGTATAAAAATCGATGGGAAAATCTTTGAATGGGATATGGTCGAAATCGGCAACAAGTCCTTTCACATCATTCATAATAACAAATCATATCGAGCTGAAGTCCTTTCTTTTAATAAGCAAGAAAAAACTCTCACCGTACGTATAAATGGAAGTAAGTACAATGTAGCAGTAAAAGACAAACTGGATCTTTTATTAGAGCGATTGGGCATGGACAAACTGGCTGCCAATGAAATCAAAGACATTAAAGCTCCGATGCCCGGATTGGTTTTAGACATACTGATAAACGAAGGTGATGAAGTGAAAAAAGGTGATCAGATTATGATACTTGAAGCAATGAAAATGGAGAATGTTTTAAAGTCTCCCGGAGACGGTATTGTAAAATCTATTAAGGTGAAAAAAGGTGAGGGAGTGGATAAAAATCAAGTTATGATTCTGTTTTAAGAAATAGTCTCAAATTACGTCCTATATTTGCATAATTTATAAAAGCATAAACCTGTAACCACTCAATGAAATACAAAAGAATTCTACTCAAGCTTAGCGGTGAATCACTAATGGGGTCTTCGCAATACGGTATCGACCCTAAAAGACTACAACAGTATACCGATGAGATTATGGCCGTTAAAGAAATGGGAGTAGAAGTTGCTATTGTCATTGGTGGAGGTAATATTTTTAGGGGTGTGCAGGCAGAGGCTTCTGGTATTGAACGTGTACAGGGTGATTATATGGGAATGTTGGCCACAGTTATCAACGGTATGGCCTTGCAAAGTGCCCTAGAAAGTGCCGGCTTATACACCAGGTTGATGTCTGGAATCAAAATGGAGCAGGTTTGTGAGCCATTTATTAGACGAAGAGCCATTCGCCACTTAGAGAAAGGCCGTATTGTAATATTTGGAGCAGGAATCGGTAACCCATATTTTACCACTGACTCAACTGCCAGTCTTAGGGCAATAGAAATACAGGCAGATGTAGTACTAAAAGGTACGCGCGTAGATGGCGTATATACTTCTGACCCAGAGAAAAATCCAGATGCTGAGCGCTATTCAGAGTTAAGCTTCCAGGAAGCATATGAAAAGAATCTTAATATCATGGACATGACAGCCTTTACACTTTGTCAGGAAAACAATTTGCCGATTATTGTTTTTGATATGAATAAGCCTGGTAATTTAAAAGACGTGATGCTTGGAGAAAGTGCAGGAACACTTATCACCTAAATCACATATCAAATAAGATGTATTTGCATCTTTCGAATGACAATCACTATATTTAGCAACATAAAATAACAAACCAACACTATGGAAGAGATTCAAATGTTTTTGGATGAAGCAAAAGATTTGATGGGTAAGGCAGTAAAACACGTAAAATCTGAGCTAGTTAAAATTAGAGCAGGAAAGGCAAATGGCAGCATGTTGGATGGTATTATGGTGGAATACTATGGAACCCCAACACCTCTTAACCAGATGTCTTCTGTTACAGCACCAGACGCCAGAACATTGATGATCAAGCCATGGGAGAAAAATGTAATTCCCGAAATTGAAAAGGCCATAATGAATAGTGACCTCGGCCTCAACCCTCAAAACGATGGTGAGCAAGTGATTATCAACATTCCTTCACTTACAGAAGAAAGAAGACAAGGACTTGTGAAACAAGTTAAACACGAGGGAGAACAAGGAAAAATTAGTATCAGAAATATCAGAAAGGATACAAACGACTCCTTAAAGCAACTTCAAAAAGACGGTGCTTCTGAAGATGAGATAAAAAGAGCTGAAGAGAAAGTGCAAGCCCTCACAGATGAGCACTCCAAGCACATTGATGATATACTAGACAGCAAAGAAAAAGAGATTATGACTGTTTAATCAGTTACATCCTTCTTTCTTCCTCCAATTTTAACTCCAAGCCCTAATGTTAAATGTAGGAATCTGTAATCAAAAGCTATACTTTCTTGCATAGGTAGATTAAGCCCTGCCTGCAGATTAAATTTTATATCATCTCCTCCTTTTAAAAAAAAGGTTGGTTCTGCGAAAGTAGCTGATCGGCTATTGGTATACGAAGATGATGTTGTTTCAAATTCAGTAAAGGTTACGTACGAAAACCTAAATGCTCCGCCCAATTGAAAGTTACCCGGAGACCAACCCATATTACCCTGGACAAACATTCTATTATAGTGCCCTGTAGTGCGCTCGGAATTAGTAGTAAAGAAAATATACTCATCTACTGAAGTTGCCTCGCCTATACCATAACCTCCAAATATTTCTGTACGCAAGTTTGTACCAGTATCAGAAAAATACCCTACCCCAACCTCACCGAATCTATGACTTTGATAATCTTCAGACTCAGAGTCTCCTGTCTGTGCATATGCACCATTGGCTATAATAGCCACATGGTCTGAAACAGCCACACCTGTATTTACATCAAACCCCGATCCATTGATGTAGCCATCAATTGAAACCTCCCCTGCACTTTCAAATAAAGGCACTGATCTGCTGTTAGGAATATAAACAGGTGTACAGGCAATAGAAACTAAGCATATTAACAGAATGAGTCTAAACATGACCTAATATAAAAAAAATAGTCAAATAAGATTTTAGGATTTAAAAGATGTCGTCAAGGTTAGCTGCTACACCCAGCCTTACTCCAAAGTCACGGTATTTACCACCCTCGAAAGAAGTAACAGCTTCTAGTCTGAAGATTCTGAGAATGTAATTGATACCATAGCCCAACTCCACATAGCTAGTGGTTAAATCATTTGCCAGGTAGTTAGTGAAAAAGCTCTCTCTAACTCCTGAAAGACGTACCAATGGAATTTGAGTAAGTAAAAATTTTCTAAACTGATAGTGCACATTGGCAGTAAAGTATTTGTCGTTTGTGCTGTATTTGTAATAGTCAAGTAACCTGTAACTCCCCACAGGACTAGCCGTAGCAAAAGGAGTTCTGTTACCTAAAAAGTGTTTGTAGTCGATAAAAGATAAACTATCTCTGGTTAAAAACTTACCTGCCTTTAACTTTAGGTCTACTAAACCTCTCACTCCTATATTGAAATCATATTGCACGCCTACTTCAAGTAAATCATAATCTATTGATGCATTTCCAACACTTGGTATACCTTTTCGATAATCCAGTTCAAATAATGGCGAACTTCCATCTACTGCATACTTTTTATCGTTATAGATTCTAAATTTCTGCCATGGCTTGTAGTTAAGCTGCATATCTACTGTCAAGGCTTCATGATCTGGAAAGCTTGTAGATGTAATTGACTCATTAAAAGGTGCATTGGGCGTAAATCTCTCACCCTCAGCATCAAAAAATCGATAACTAGTATTATTTGTTAGCTCATATCTCTTCTCATAAGCAACACCGAATCTAAGGTTTAGCTTACTGTTTATTTTTTTTCTGTACTTGAACTCAACGAAATCCTTTTCATAGATTTTCATATAGTTGCGCTCAAAAAACAGAGCCATAAATGTATTTACCAGTGGGTGTATCGGTTCGTCACGATTAATTTGACTGATGTATCTTCCACCCCGAATGGTGAGGTCCGTTCTTTTCTCTCGCTCTCCTAGCCCTAGCTGAGTACTAAAAATTCCACTAAGCTTTTCTCTGGCAAAAGCATACCGAGCCGTAGGCCCAAAGCTCAACCAGTTGCCATTTTCAAATGTTTTGCTAAATGATAGGCGATAATCAACATTAAATCCCTCCACCGTATTGTAGTACGATTGAGGTGTATGTATTTGAAAATAGGTTTTGTCTGTTATTTTATATCTGTCACCCAGCAGAATGTCGTATAGGTTAAAAGCCCCACTATTTCTTTTTCTGTTTAAGGTATCCCCTTCGGCTTCCATCTTTCTAATTGTAGCTAAACTGTCTGCTGTCTTATACCCCTTAGCTTCATCTTTTGTCAGTGGTATTGGCCTTAGCTTTGCCCAATAGGCAGAATCACGATCATAAGCCATGCTATCGATTTTCATAGTACGATTACCTATGATCTCGGGGTTTTCAAGTTCTTTAAACTCTGACTTTTCGTAGGCTCTAATTACTTTGTTAAGTTGCTTCCTTGTCACCTCCTCGCCCGACTCAAGTAGCTGCTGAATTTCAGAAGTTTCTTTCTTTTCAAATTTTCCTTCAAGTTCTTCAGCAAGTTCTTCTTCTACCTTTTCATCGATCACCTCAATGTCTACATCAAGATCAGGGTTTAGTGTAACATCATAATTGCTCACAGTAGCCAGGTATGCCCCTTCAAACTCAAAGCCAAGCACTTTACCTTCAACGCCTACATCATGAGTCACCGGAAGCCAAACCCGCTCCATCACTGGTGCATATATCTGCTTTACTCTAAAGCCTATGCCTAACTTTGTTGTTTTTAAATCAAGACTATGAATACTCCAATAGTCTTCTACAATTTGGATGTAGCCCTGAAATACATTATCGCCTCTTGATCGGGGAGTCACTCTAATTTTACTCACTTCATATCCTTGATCTTTGAAGGTGCCGTCATACTCAAACCTATAATAAGAAAAGGCCTTAGGTGATAAAGGGGAAATTGATTTGGCCACTTCAGGATCATAAAATGAACCTTCTACATAGCCATTTGGATTTGTATTTTGATCATCTCCTACAGAGTATATCGAAATAACGTTCTCCACATAAGTATTTGGTCTGATGTATTCGATCTCTGTTACAGATTCATTAATAAAGACTCTACCTTCCTCTATGCCTTCTTTTTCTAAAGTCTTTCTAAGAAAAAACGGTGAGTCCTTCAACTGGCCCTTCCCTTTGATATAAACTGTAGCTGTGTATTTGTCTATTTGCTGAGAATGCCATTTGGCCTTGGCGATGGCTTTGCGCATGATGGTGTAAGCTGGGTCTTCTTTACCAGCATAGACTTGAACATCTTGTAGCACCATCGTTTGAGTTTTTAAGGCTACATCTATGGTAATAAAATCGCTTTCAACGGAAATCGACTTGGTTACAGATTCATAACCCACATACTGATATACAATATTATAATCACCAGGAGCGAGTCTAATTTCATAAAATGCATCTGAATTCGTGCTTGTCCCAGTTTCTAATTCCTTTACATAAATAGTTGCAAATGGTAGAAGATCGCCATTTTCATCTCTTATAGTGCCTTTGATCCCTCCAGAAAATGAAGTGATCGAAAATGTGGTTAGCAGTGTGAGTGTAAGGAGGTATCTAAACATATTGATGTTAAGATATACGAACGTTTAGTTATTTAGATATAAAATTTCTTTGCCTTAATTAAATTATTAACAGCATCTGGCACAAGATATTTTATTGATCGGTCATCTTTTACACATTTTCTGATAAATGTAGCCGAAATATCGATCATCGGTGCATCGACAAGTTTAACGCTGGGGTGATCTTTAAGTTCTGAAGGCTTTGCGTTTGGTCTTGGGTATACGAAAAGTCCGTAATCTTCTAAAATTCTTTCATAATTTTTCCATTTTGGGAAGCTCTTCAGATTATCCTCACCAATAATCAAGGTAAATTCATGTTCGGGATATTTTTCGGTAAGATAAACCAATGTATCGATGGTGTAGCTTGGCTTTGGCATGTTAAACTCTACATCAGTGGCTTTTAGATCATAATTGTCATTAATGGCAGCATTTACCATATCTATACGATCAAACTCATGAAGAAGCGATGCTCTTTTTTTAAAAGGGTTTTGTGGCGACACTACAAACCAAACCTGTTCGGCATCGGTTGTCTCAACCATTACATTGGCTATGATTAAGTGCCCAATATGTATGGGATTAAATGATCCGAAAAACAATCCTACTTTCATGAGATTTTATTCTTCAGCTAAAAAGTCGTCAACCAACTTTTTTGCTTTATTTAAAGAATCTTCTAAATCTGCGTTGATAAGCGATACATCAAATTTATCCTCAAAAGTCATCTCAAACTTTGCCTTAAATACCCGCTGAGAGAGACTTGCTTCTGTTTCGGTATTTCGATCGGTGAGTCTTGACTTCAGGTCATCAAGTGATGGTACTTTGACGAATACCGCTAACCCTCTATCTCCAAAATATTCTTTAAGATGCAAGCCTCCTTTTACATCAACATCGAAAATCACGTGCCTACCCTCATCCCAGATTCTTTGTATTTCTGACTTGAGCGTACCGTAAAAGTTACCTGCATATACCTCTTCCCACTCGATAAACTCATCATTATCTATCTTGCTCTTAAACTCTTCCGGAGTTAAGAAGTAATAATCTTTTCCGTTTTCTTCATTCCTCCCTCTTTTGTCTCTGGTGCAGGCCGATATAGAAAATCCGAGTTTTGGGTTTGTTTTGATAAGATGCTTTACAATGGTAGTTTTTCCCGATCCGGATGGAGCGGAAAAGATTATTGCTTTACCTTTCATTAGGGGTTATTCAGCTTGTTGAAGTATTTTTTCTCGAATCGAATCAACCAAATCTTGAGGAACTTCTTTGTCGCAGCAATTTTTCTTGATCAATTCTTTAATTTTTCGATCGACACAGTAGATCTCGTAGTATGGCATGCAGTTTTCGAGATGTTTTTCAAAGTAGGCCCGTTGCTCATCAGTGGCTTCTTCGTCTAAAACCAGATTTAGAATTTTCAGACATTCATTCTCGGGCAGGTTTTTTCCTTTGTGATCAGGCGCGTTATCAGATGAATCAGAAGACGGTTTTCCCATTTTACTTAATTTTTATAACCCATTTTAGTCGCGTAGTCATTTAACTTTTCTTTTAGAAGATTTCTAGCCCGATGCAACCTTGACCTCACTGTACCTATTGGAATATCCAGTATTTTGGCCATCTCATCGTATTTAAAACCTTCGAGATCACATAATATGATCACCGTCCGAAAATCAACATCTAAAGAGTTAAGCGCGTTAGATATTTCGTCTCCGATCATATCTTGTACGGCATCCACTCTTAGATCAGTAGTAATAGACTTATCAATATCCTCAGAATTGTAGTAAGACTCAACTTCCTGATAATCTACTTTAGCAGGTTGCTTACTCTTCTTTCTAAAGTCATTGATGAAGCTATTTTTCAATATTCGAAACAACCACGCTTTTGCATTAGTTCCTCTTTCGAATGATTGAATGAACCTGTATGCTTTTAGATAGGTGTCTTGCACCAAATCTTTAGCATCATCTTCATCGAATGTCAATCGATAAGCAAAGTTATACATAGAATCGATATGAGGAAGAAATTCGGTTTCAAAAACCTCTTCCTTTTCTTTCTTACTATAACTTTGTCTTTGTTTTTCGGACATCTCAGTTAAAAATACTAATTATGGGATAAATTAAGTAGTTTAAATTCTATTGATTCACTAAACGTAAAATTTTGCATTCCATCTACTTATATACGATCTAATTGTACAAAAAGGATGCCTTTGTCAATTTTATGACACCTTTCGTTGGTATAAGGTTTAAATGAGTACTAATGTTTTATATAATACACCTTTTTTAGCCCTTTAATGAGGATTCTACAATACAAAGACTGGAGGCTTTTGGTAAGTGACAATTTGTCTGATGAAAAAGCCAAATTGCTGTTTGATACGATTAGTAACAGATCTTATACAGTCTCTAACATTTTGAAGAAAAATCAGCGCAGTAGTGTTTACAAAATAAATTTTGAAGGTAAAGACCTTGTATTGAAGGTGCCAAAGGAAAAGAATAATAGAAAATGGATAAGATTTCTTACCTGGTTTAGAAAAGGAGAGGCCTTTAAGAATATATTAGGTATGATTAAACTTTGGAACAAAGGCGTTAAAACAACGGTGCCCTTACTGGCTGCGGAAAGACGCTCTACAGGTATGGTTGTAGATTCATGGTTGGTATATGAATACCTCGATGGTGTGACATGTCTTGACCATCCTGAGCACTACCCATCTGTGGTAAAAAAACTCTCAGAAATGCATGCTAAAAACTTCTTGCATGGTGACCCACAGATTAGAAACTTTATTTCTTATCAGGATGAGATTTATGTAATAGATAGTAACCCCAAATCAGCGGCTTATGCATTTAGTCGGGCTTATGAATGGGCTTATTTAAGAAAAAGTGCCCCAGGTATCGAAAAACTTTTTGAAGACATCAATAACTGGTGGCTGTATAAGGCTGCTTTTTGGTATGATATATATGAACGTAAATTTGCCAGACTACGCAAACGTTTCAAACGAACAGTTAAAGGTTTTTTCTCTTAAGAATTAAATACTCACTTGACTTTTTATCAATCACATAGTACTCATTTTTGATAATCTGCCAGTCCTTAAACCAGTGCATTACATTATCAGATTGCAACTGCTTATTTATTACTATGTAGTCAACCCCCCTATTATTCAGATCTTTTAGTAACTCAAGCTGAGAAAAAGGCTTTTCCATACCCTCTTCCAGGTATTCGTAGGTTTTGAAATTGTAAATATGATAATCGGCAATATTATTATAAATCAAATCCCAGGGCCCGATAACATGTGCTTGAGCCTCTATCTTGCCAAGTACAGTGTCACTATATTTATCGATATCGATTTTTTCGTTAAATATTTTAACATAAGCCATTGTTAATATCGCTAGCTGAACACATAATACAATAAGATAGCTCGTTTGTTGTGCAAGCCATTGCTTGCTCCATGCTCTTTTAATACCTATGGCTATTATTAAAGTCATGTAAGGAAATAGATAAACCAAGTACCTGGGCCCATGGCTACCGTTAACTAGGCCCATAAGTAACATAAGCATCAGAGTGAATTGAATAAGCGTCTTGTGGGCTTTAAATAAGTAACCTAAATGAAAAATAAGGGTGAGAAAAAACAGCCCGCTGATAAGCCAGATGTCCTGATCCCAAAAATATCTCTTATGTTCATCCAGCAACCCAGTTACATTATTCCAAATAACATAAAAAATTCCTCCATCCACTTTTTCTTCAAAACCGTGTGAAGGCCAATTTTTCAATTCGTAAAGGTATTGTTCTATGCCGGCCTCAGACCAAAGCCCTTCTGTGTAAATCAGACAAATAGCAATGCCAACAACCGTATACGTTATAAGTGGTTTCCACTGTTTTTGCAACAGCAATATAAAGAATCCTGCCACTGGAAAGATCACTGCGGTTAGATGACTTACAAAAGCCAGTCCGGCAAAAAAACCTGCTAACAAAGGGCTTAACAAATGCTTATGAGAGCTATAATTGAGAAAGTAAAAAGAGGCAAAACCAAAGCACATCACCAGAATCTCTGGTCTGAAAAAAAAGATTCGGTTAATAAACTCCGGTGTGATTAGCATGAGAATCATTGCCACCAGATAGTGTTTAGTTGTTAACTCAGGTCTGGTTTTCACATATTTGTACATCACATAAAAAGTGATCAAAGCCAGAAGCAAAATAAAAATCCGCAAAGGGTATACCGACCACCCAAAAATGTATATTATAGCCGAACCTGACCAAGTAAGCAACTTGTGATGAACTGGCATGACCTCATCCCAATCAAAAATGTAAGGAATGCTTTTAAGCTTTACTTGTCCTTCATGTAATAACCAATAAGCCTGCTCTCCAAACCAATTCTCATCTGACTGAAGGGCTCTGTCAGGTAAGCTCACTAATAACACCAACGAAAGAATTAATAAACTACCCAACAAAAAAGACCTGCGGGAAACAAAGTCAAGTAGGTTCTTCATTTTTTACTCCATAGTAACATGATGGAAACACCAAATGGAAAACTCAAGTTATTTTTTAACCAGCCTTTTTCAGATAAGAAAATGTAGTACATAAGCCGATTCATAATACCAGGCTTGAATTTTTCAAAATCTGACTGGATTTCTCTATTCTTAGGTCGGAAAAGATTACTAAGCTTTCTAAATATCCAAATAGGCAAGAAAAACATAAAGTTGAAATAGGAAACAAAATCAAGACTACCCATTTGTTTAAAGAGACTCTTTAACTCGCCAATTTTATATCTGCGAAAATGATGGTTGATGACATCATGATCACTCCATAAACTCATAAATGCAGGTACTGTGACAAACAAATTCCCTCCTTCTACGCAAACACGCTTCATCTCCTCTACGGCTTTTTGGTCATCATCCACATGCTCAATAATGTCGAAGGCACATACCAAGTCAAACGACTGATCTTCATATGGTAGTTCAAGTACTGAACCCTCAGTTACCTCCAATCCTATTTCCTCACGAACAAATCGGCAACAATCACTGTCGTATTCTAGTGAAGTGACCTCACCATATCTGCTAAGCATCTGGCTCGTGGCGCCAGTCGCTGCCCCTACATTAAGAATATTGACTTTTTTGTCTTTCGCCAACTGAGCCACCTTTGACTCCAGTATTTTTAAACGAGCAAGGAACCACCAATGATTTCTCTCCTGAACATAATATTCCTGATAATATGCTTTATCCAACCTTATCTTCTTTATTGACTATCCTTCTATTGATTATAAACAATGGTCTTCCTTTCGACTGATCAAAAATACGCGCGACATATTCACCGATCACACCGAGACTAATTAATTGAACACCACTAAAGAGCGCTAAAGCTATAATAGTAGTTGTATAGCCTTCAGGTACGTTGTCATATACAATTTTCATAATTACCAGCACAGTAATATAAGCCAGTGATAGAAAAATTGTATACATCCCAAGCCTGGTGATCAGCTTTAGGGGAAAATTGCTGAAATTGAAGATACCATCGTATGCCAGTTTAAATAAGCGGCCAATAGAATATTTGGTCTCACCGGCAGACCGTGAATCACGCTCATACTCCAATCCGTATTGTTTAAAACCAACCCAAGAACGCATCCCACGCACATATCTACTACGCTCAGGCATATCATTTAAAAGATCTACAACTCTGCGACTCATCATCGAAAAGTCTCCACTATCCAAAGGCAGAGCGGTATCAGTAAGCATCCTCTGGATTCGATAATATGCCCAATAACTAAACTTTTTGAACACACCCTCTTTTCTTTTGCGTCTCACACCGTAAACAACATCATAACCCTCCAGTATCTTCTTATAAAAATCTGTAAGTAATTCCGGAGGGTCTTGTAAGTCACCGTCCATAAGCATGATGGCTTTGGTACCCCGAGCGCACTCCATACCAGCAGATATGGCTATCTGGTGACCATAGTTTCGAGAAAGAAATACCGCATGAAAGTTATCATCTTCTTTTGCCAACTCCATCATGAGTAAGGCTGTATTGTCTTTGCTACCATCATCTATAAGTACAAATTCAATAGAGTGTTCTAGAGTATTTCTCAGATCAAAAAGCCTCTGCTTTAGCTTTTCAAAAACTTCCTCCTCATTATAGAGGGGAATTACAACTGATATCTCGGGATGATTCATAATTAGATCGCAAACATACTAAAATCAAAAGAAAAGGGCATCGTTTAAAATGCCCCTAACTTTTCGAAAGGATGTTTATCTACCTCCTCGCTATCAACTCACAACTTTTTACTAGATTGATAAATTCTATTCTATATCCTTCTTTGTCTTCTCCTTTGGCATCTTTGGCCATGGCAATTACATCATTGTAGGTTAGGTTTCCCTTAAATTCCGACTCTCGCAGCAACATCCCAAAACCAGCAACTGCAGCTGACCACCTGAAATTATCTGAAGTTTTACTCAGGCCCACTTCAAAATCTTCCAGGGCATTTACAATCAGTTTGCTCTTTGAGCCTCTTGGCTCTTTGTATCTTAACTTCACAGTCATAAGCTCATTAGATTTGAACGCTTCAGGTGAAACTTTGCTTTCTTGATATTTCAGGTCGTCAATTGGAGCAAAGTTACTTTCAACCCCGGCCGGAATTATTTCATAGAGAGCCGTAACTGTATGCCCAGCACCTAATTCACCAGCATCTTTTTTATCATTATTAAAATCCTCGTCTTTTAATAGCCTATTCTCATAACCTATTAGTCGGTAGGCATTTACTTTTGCCGGGTTAAACTCTACCTGTATTTTTACATCCTTGGCGATTGTAAATAGGGTGCCTCCAAACTCATTAACCAAAACTTTTTTTGCTTCCAATATATTGTCGATATAAGCATAGTTACCATTTCCCTTATCAGCCAAAATTTCCATTTTAGAGTCTTTATAGTTGCCCATTCCAAAACCTAATGCGGTAAGAAAAATACCATCTTCACGCTTTTCTTCAATCAACCTTTCCATTGATGCATTACTAGACTCTCCTACATTAAAATCACCGTCTGTAGCTATGATCACTCTATTGTTGCCGTCTTCAATAAAGTTTTCCTTAGCCACCTTGTATGCAAGGTTGATCCCAGCCCCACCCGCTGTTGATCCACCAGCTTGTAGTTTATCAAGTGCCGAGATTAAAGTACTTTCCTCACTCCCATCTGTAGACGGCAATACCAATCCTGCAGCTCCGGCATATACTACAATGGCTACCTTATCTTGAGGCCTGAGCTCCTGAACGAGTAATTTAAACGCTGATTTTAATAATGGTAACTTGTTCGTGCTGCTCATTGAGCCAGATACATCAATTAAAAAAACCAGATTTGAAGCAGGCAAATTGTCAGTCGCAATATCTCTTCCCTGCAAACCTATGTGTACAAGTTTGTGCTTTTCATTCCATGGAGCCTGTGCAATTTCAGTATTAATTGAAAATGGATCATCGCCTGTTGGTTGCGGGTATGCATAATCAAAATAATTTATCATTTCCTCAATCCTGACGGCATCTTTTGGTGGCTGCTGTCCATTATTTAAAAATCTTCTTACATTGCTGTAAGACGCAGCATCAACATCAATCGAAAAAGTTGATAACGGTTTTTGCAATGCACTTCTAAACTCATTCTCATGGATGGCATCATAAGCTTCTGTGTTAAAATTAGTAGCACCCATATCGTAATAAACTTGTGACACTGCCATATCTTGAGTTGGTGCATACATCTCCTGTCTCATAAGCTTTGCATTCTTTCCTTTTCCAGAAACGACTACTTCGGCCAGCTCCTGCTCGGCTGCCGATAGTTGCACATTTATTGTTAACTTATTGCCCACTTTCACTTCCTTAGTTTCCAATCCTACAAATGAAAAAACCAGAATGCTTTTTGCATTGGGCACATTAATAGTATACATTCCTTTAGAATCTGTGATCGTTCCAATAGTTGTTCCTTTAACGTTTACATTCACTCCAGGCAATGGTGACCCGCTATCGACAGAAGACACAACACCCTTAATTGTCCGTACCTCTCTTACACTCATAGCTGAGAAAAGTAGGGACATCAATAATAATAGACTAAGCTTTTTCATAATTATAATTGTTTACTGATACATGCTTTTGTATTCAGGATGCATCAGTAATTGAAATTCCATAAAGAGCTTACGATTTTTTTATAGTTTAGGAGTAGGCAATCTTAACACATGAGTCGGTCACCTGAAGAAATAGCGCATGAATACTCACTCATTGAGTCTTATAAAAGGACCAATGATTTAGAGGTATTGGGTAAGCTATACCAGCCATTTATGCACCTGGTATATGGTGTGTGTCTTAAATACTTAAAAAATCGCGAGGCAAGTCAGGATGCGGTAATGCAGCTATTCGAACAGCTCATTGAAAAAGTAAAAACACATAAAATCGAGAATTTTAAGAGTTGGCTGTATGTAGTAACAAAAAATTATTGTCTGATGGAGCTTAGGTCTAAAAAACATCAGATAATCAAAGAAAGCAAAGATGTATATGACGATGTTGTGGAAAATGAACTGTTATTGCATCATAATGAGGAGAGCATAGACGAGGATAATATAGTAATGTTGAAAAAGTGTATAGAAGCACTGCAGAAGGAACAGAAAGCCTGTATTGAATTGTTTTACCTTGAGAAAAAGTCTTACAAAGAGGTAGAATCACTTACTAACTATGACTTGAAACAAGTGAAAAGTTACATTCAAAATGGAAAACGCAACTTGAAAAATTGCATGGAAAGTAATGAAAAGTAATCAACACCATATCGATAAACTAACACCTGAGGTTATAGAGCGATACCTTAGTGGTGACCTTACGCACAGTCAAATGCATCAGGTAGAAAAATTATTGCTTGAAAGTGATTTTGATGCTGAAGCCATGGAAGGTTTTGAAGAAACTGGAATCGAAGGATTACAACGCGACATCATCGATCTTAATGCTCGTATCGAAGCCAGAGTAAAAACGGAAGATAGGCGGCTATACTTCTATTTAAAAATAGCGGCTTCTGTATTACTCATAGCCATTGCCACCTTTGTAACAATCGAGTTAATTCCTATTGATCAGTCTGAAACCATTAGTCAATCTGAAGACACGACTGAATCTTTTGAAGAATCACTCGCCCCGCCTGAGTCTAAAGATGAAATTTCAGACAAAACAAACAATGATCAGGCAAAAGCTCCTATTAATGAAACCGTAATACCTGAAACCTCGACCTCTGATGTATTGAGTATGAAAGAACCCTCATCCGATGAAATTACAGTTTCGAAAGATGAGCAAGAGCTTATCGCCCTCGACTTTGAAATGCCAGAAGAAACATTAGAAGATGATGATGCGATAAATGATGAAACATTAGAGGCAGTAGAATTACCTGAGACCTCTAGCGTAGAAACTGAAAAATTATCTAAGACAAGGATGGCTGCCAAAAGAGCTCCAGCGTTTAACCGTGTAAAAAAATTGAAAGGTAAGATCATAACTGAAGATAGCACACCGCTACCTGGAGTGAATGTGATCGTAAAGGGAACAACACTGGGCACGGTTACCGATATAGATGGAAACTATTCTCTTGGCTTACCTGCAAATTCAGACTCAACAGTGGTTGCTTCATTCATAGGTTATGAAAGCAAAGAAGTAAACGCGCGAGGCAAAAGTACACTTGATATACAACTTTTACAGGATAACGTACAACTCAGTGAAGTGGTAGTCACCGCTGCGGGGGAAGAATCGCAATCACTATCCAGGACAGCTCCATCTCCAGAGGGTGGAATGAAGGCCTTTGAAACTTACTTAGAAAATAATGCAGCTAATGAAAGTAGAAGCGCTGTAACAGTTTCATTTGTTGTAAATGAAGCCGGAAACCTCAGCTCATTTAAAATAATAAAAGGAGACTCTGATATTATAAATAATAAAGCCATTAACTTAATTAAAAATGGACCTGCCTGGCTTCCTGCCAAGAAAAATAATAATCCTGTTACAGATACAGTGGTATTGAAAATAAAATTTAAGCCTATAAAATAAAAAAGCCGCTTCTTACTAAAGCGGCTTCTATATTTTCAATTCGAGTTTTATTTAAACTTCGGATGATCTTGTCCCGGGAAGTTTTCTTCGAAGAAGTCACCATATTCTCGTATGGTTTTCTTCATATCTTTTCGAAGCCAGAGAATACCAATTAAGTTTGGTATGGTCATCAATGCAATAGTAATCGCAGACAGTGTCCAGATTATACTTGTGTCCTGAAAAGCAGCAAAGAAGAACGCCACTACATATACTACTCTGTAGTATATAACTGATTTAGGACCAAACAAGTAAGTCATTGCTCTATCTCCATAATAAGACCATGAAATGGCTGTACTAAATGCAAATAGCAATAGACCAATTGAAACAATATACTGACCATAATCACCAAAGAATCCACGGTTGAATGCCAACGCTGTAAGTGGCGCACTATGAACAAGTGACTCACCCCAAAGCTCGTACTCGGCTGAGTTTACTATATTACCATTGGCAACTTTAACTGTACCCGAAAATAACTTTTCATCCAATAAGCCTTCTGTTTCATAGACTTTTATGTTATCTGCAAAACTTCTTGCATGAATAAATGTGATATCCTGATTTTGAATCACTCCATTATCCACCTGAAGATCTCCGGTGTAGCGCGGTAGCTTCTCAATATCGTTTAAGTGCTCGTAAATAAGATTCTTATGTTCTTCATTAGCTTCGGAATATTGATCCGCCAGAATTTCTATCTCAGTATATTCAAATTTATTGTTGTGTTTTTCTGACCATGCGCCAGATGATAACAACACCAACCCTGTAACTGTACATATAATAATCGTATCAATAAATGGCTCTAGAATAGCCACCATACCTTCTGAAAGTGGCTCATTAGCCTTAGCGGAAGCGTGGGCAATTGGTGCAGAACCCTGACCTGCTTCATTTGAAAACAAGCCTCTGTTTACACCACGATTGAAGGCAAATGCTAAATTAGCTCCTATAAAACCACCTGCTGCTGACGAACCAGTGAATATATCACCAAATATGGCCAGGAAAGAAGGAATGATATTTTCATAGTTGAAAAGAATAACAGCAAAAGCTCCTATAAAATAAATAATCGCCATGCCCGGTACTAGCTTGGAAGTAACTGCTGCAATACGCTTAATACCGCCAATGATTACTAGCGCAAGGAACACCGCCAATACAGCTCCCGTAACTATCTGATCTATACCAAAGGTGGCCAACAATGTGCTTGAGATACTATTGATTTGTGGTAAACTACCTGTACCGAAAGATGAAAGTACGGTTGCAAAAGCAAAAATTGCCGCCAGCCATTTTAAGTTTACTTTCTTACCACCTAGCTTAAATTCTGCATTTTTCATGTAGTACATTGGCCCACCAGCCATTGTACCATCTTCCAACTTAGTACGATATTTATGAGAAAGCGATACCTCCACAAATTTGGTACACATACCTAAAACGGCTGTAACCAACATCCAAAAAAGCGCTGCAGGACCTCCGAGGTGAATGGCAAAAGCCACACCTGCTATGTTACCTGTACCTACAGTACCAGAAAGTGCTGTCGCTAAGGCCTGGAAGTGAGAAGTATCACCTGGTAAATCCTTTTTATCGAACTTACCCATAACGATACGAACCGCATGTCTAAAAAATCTGATTTGAGGGAAGCCAAGGTAAAGAGTGAAAAATAAACCCGTACCTAATAAAGCATAGGGAAACCACGTAGCGCTCCCTATAAAGCTATCAATCAGAACTAAAAAATCATTAACTGCTTGCATACTGATTATTTTACGTTTTTATGGATGGTTGGCAAATCTAAGAAATTAATCCACACGGCAAAAAGGGATTTATTTGGAAGATAGGTAGGTAGGCGAACTAATATTCTGCCGATACCTTAATTTATTGTAATCTAAATATCAACTTTTTAAATACTTTTGCGTTGTAAAGCATACAAATAGCGCCATAAGACTTGAAGATCAGCACTTTACTACTCGTTTTAATTACTCTAAGTTTTGCCAGTATTGGCCAATCACAAAATACTATTCAGCAGGTACGCGAAGACTTATTTTATTCCGATTTTGACCTTGAAAAGTGTTTTGAGTTTGACAAAAGTATAACCGCCCTAAAGGATACCTCCCCATTAACTCAAGCCTACAAAGCTGCCGCAGAAGCACTCATAGCAAAACATAGCTGGAATCCGGTAACTAAGTTTAGCTACCTAAACAGCGCACAAAAGTTATTAGATGAAGCTGTCTCAAAGGATGCCTTAAATATAGAAATAAGGTTTTTAAGGTTATATATCGAAAATAGCATCCCTGCCTACATGGGCATGAGCAAAAACAAGAAAGAAGATAAGCAGGTAATTATTGATAATATTGACCTGCTTGCTAAAATAAATATTGGAGCCGACATCACCAGTTACATAATCGGCTATATCACTTCACCAAAAGTAAGTACGGCAGAAGAAATTGAGCTCATAAAAAGAAAAATGGCTTTAAACTAAACCACTTTCTTTCTTATCTGCTTTGCATATGTACGGCTGACGGGAAAACTTTTACCATTTTGCATTTTCACTATCAGACCTCCGTTGAAGTGTTTTTCAATCTCCTTGAGATAATTCAGATTGATAATTGTGGACCGGTGAATCCTAATAAATTGATCAGGATTTAGTTTTTCTTCCAGCTTACCGATACCTGATGAGCTTAAATACTGATCTTCGTTTGTGGTAAGTACCGTATAATCACCTGAAGCCTCTAAATGCATAATGTGCTTAACCTCCAGGTTAAAAAGCTTTTCACTTTTTTGAACGAATAAATGACTTGAGAACTTTGATTCATCGTCTGCAGAAGATTTAATACTCATGATCAATTCTTCCACATTATTTTTATCGGCTCTAATGCGCTCAGTGGCACGTTTTATTGCTAATTTAAAACGATCTTCATCTAGTGGCTTTAGCAAATAGTCAATAGCATTTTTGTCAAAAGCCTGTATAGCGTATTGGTCATATGCAGTAGTAAATATTACATATGGCTTATGTTCAATAGCTTCTAATACATCAAAACCATCCATACCTGGCATTTGTACATCCAGAAAAATAAGCTTGGGCTCCAACTCATCAATTTTGGCAACCGCATCTTTACCCTTGGCACATTGTGCCACCACCTCAATTTCTGTGAAAGGTTCTAGAAACTCCAACAGCAGATCTCTGGCCAATTTCTCATCATCAATTATTATACATTCAATCTTCATATGGGTTGGTTTTATCGTTATTTGGCCGTAGCCATCACTTCTTTTTGTTCTGTAATAATATTATTTAAAGGTAGTATAAAACTCACCGTGTATCCATCATCGCGGGCATGGATTTGCAAACCAGCGCGTCTGCCATAAATGCTGGTCAGTCGCTTGTCTGAGTTTTTCAATCCAATACCTGATGATTTTCCATCTAATATTTTCTTGGCCTTTTTACCTAGGCCATCATCTGTAATTTCAAAATAAATTCCTTCAGCTTTTCTCTCAACAGTAAGTTCGATAGTACCCCCCTCATCTTTTGGTGCGATACCGTATTTTACCGAGTTTTCAACCAGTGGCTGCAGTACCATCGGGGGAATTTCAACACTTAAACAAGTCGGCTCAATGTTTTTAACAAACTTCAACCGGTCTCCAAACCTTACTTGCTGTATTCTTACATAGTTTTCTATAAAATCAAGCTCATGGATAAGTTTTACTCGCTGCCCTCCATGTGAGTCGAGCGCATAACGAAACACATCTGATAGTTGTGTAATCACCCTTCTGGCTTTTTCTTTATTAGTTCCGATTAACGTACTAATAGAATTTAAAGTATTGAATAGAAAGTGAGGGTTAATTTGTGACTTCAATAACGTAAGCTGCATTTCCTTATTTTTTATGGCCAGCTCACTCTTCTCCTGATCTTTCTTTTGTAGGCTCTCGAAATATCTTATAATATAATATACCGCCACAGTGATGATGTATTGATCGTAAAACCTCATAGCATCCCAACTGAGTAACTCGAGCATATACTCTTTCCAATCATCGAAGTATACAAGCCCATCGAGGTAATAATTGAAGTAGTAAGAAAGAAAACTCATGCATAGGAAGTAAAGTATGAGTCCCATCACATGACCAAAAACCTGCACTGCCACCTGATATCTAAAGAGCCAGTTGGCATATATAAATGTGAGTGCAATAAAAATGCATACAGCCTCAAGCAGATAGAAGCCATTCCACAAGACAGATGTACTATATGGTCTCCATACCTGCCACTCAATGATTGTACTTACTGTGTAGTTAATAGCATACCACAAACAGATAAGCATATAAGCTGTTTTCCAGACTCTTGGTATGTTTTCGAGGAGGCGCAAGGGCGTTTTTATACTAATTTAGATATAAGATTTTGTTTTTATTAAGCCAAATAAACAAAACCAACTACAAACAGCCCTGTGAATAAAAATGCAATTTAGTGAAAAATCCTACATGAATGATATTAAATGTGCTTTCAAACAGATTTTTATTGGGAAAATGGGGTTTTCATTTACATCTTTGGTCTGAATTATTTAATACAGGTTCGTGTAATCAGCATATGCGCTTAATTTTTTTAGCTACAATATTCATTGCATTACCATTTTTCCTATCAGCCCAGACCATAACAGTTTCAGGTAAGGTTTTAGACAAAGAGGATAATGAGGCATTAATTTTTGCATCGATAGGTGTGAAAGGCAAACCTATTGGCACTGTTTCCAACTCTTTGGGAGAATTTGACTTCCATATACCTCCGGAGTGCAAAGATGAATTACTTGTAATAAGCATGCTGGGCTATGAAAACCTACAAACTCCGATTAGTAACCTGCTTGGCAGGGATACAATTATTTTTAGACTCAATAAGGCAGTGCAGGTACTTGATGAGGTCGTTATTCAAGATAGCCTGGATGGTGGTGACATTGCCCGAATTGCTCTCTCGCGAATAGCACAAAATTACCCTATGTCGCCATTTCTGCTAGACGGCTTTTACCGTGACTTAAAGAAAATTGGGGGTACATATTTCTCTTTATTAGAAGCGGCTGTACAGATTTATGATGAAGGATACGAAGCTCCAAAAAACAAAAGCCGACTCAGAGAACGAGTAGGCTTAATGGAAGTAAGAAAAAGCCTCGGATATAATAGTAGGTTTACTAAATACTTTGATCAGAATAACTTACTTGAGGATCTGTTATTGCATAATAACATTAGATACAGGCAATTTCCTGAGGATGAGAGTTTTTATAGTTTATTCAAAAGAGCACAGACCTCTTACTTCAACGGTAGGCGGGTTTTTGTTATTTCTCAGAGACAGTCTAATTTCTTCTTAAAACTTTATGTAGACGTGCGGAATTACGCGATCATCAGGTTGGAATATGAGCGCTTTTATGACAATGCAATCATTAGAAAAAAACGGGACAACGTCAGTAAGTACATTTACGATAAGAAAACAATCGATTACAAGCAGTATAAAGGTAAAATGTATGTCAATTACATGAACCTCGAGTCTAAGATAAACTGGTATGATGAAAAAACAGACTCGCTAAAATTTGAGACAGAACTACATCAGGAGCTGCTCATAAATAAAGTATATACAGATCCTAAAGAAAGAATAGCCAGCACAAAGAAAATGAGGAAATATGGTTTGCAATACCAGGACGAGCAATACAACAAGACATTTTGGGACAACTACAATGTCATAAAGGAAACCCCTCTAGATAAGAAAATTGTAGCTGACTTAGAGCAATTAGGCGCTCTGGATGAGCAGTTTGATAACTACTAGTCGACAGTTAATGTAGCTCATCGACAATTAATGCATACTGTCGTTTGGCGTTTTCAACTTTACCAGATTAGTCGTTACTTAGTATCATTAAAGCCAACTATAGACACGAAATATCCCCGGAGCCAAGGTTGTTCTGGGGATATTTTTTTGTTAAAGAATACTACCGCAGAAACAAAGGGGCACCTAGTTTTTTTCTATAAGTGTTACTAAGAAACACCAAGCCCCATAAAGCTTAAATTATACCCACTGTTGTTTTTCAGCTTCGGCAAACAGTTCAGACTTGTTGATTGGAACTACTCCAACATGCTCACAAACCAAACCTCCACCTAAGTTTGATAGAGCGGCTATTAAAAAAGGACTCAGTTTAAGTGCTACAGCAATGGATACCAGACTAATTACAGTATCACCTGCACCTGAAACGTCAGAGATCTCTCTCATGTGAGCTGGAATTAAGTGTGTTTCATTTTGATAGTTGATATATACACCACGTTCAGATAGCGTAATCAACGCCCCATCACATCGCAGCTCTTTAATTAGTTTTTCAACGGCCTTTTCTATTGCGTCCTGATCTTGTTTTTCAAAATCCAATTTAAGGCCTTCCCTCAATTCCTTTAAATTTGGTTTGAAAAGGGTAACACCATGGTAAGATAAAAAATGCCTTTTTTTAGGGTCTACAACTGTAGGTATATCTTTCGAATTGGCAGCAGCCACCACATGCTTGATCAGACTGTCGGTAATTACACCTTTGTCGTAATCTTCAAAGACAATTACATCAACACCATCGAGCAGTTGATCAATTTTTGAAAGCAATGCAGTTTGCTCTTCAGAGTTAAGCTCTTTGTCAGTTTCTTCATCGACCCGTACTACGTGCTGGTGACCACTTAATACGCGGGTTTTTACAGTAGTAGGCCTGCTCGGGCTATTAACAATACCGGCAGTTGACATGTTTTTCTCCTCTAAACGCTTTATAAGATTTGAACCTGCTTCGTCATCACCTACAACGGCACATAAAATTGGCTCTGCCCCAAGTGCCTGAATATTGAGTGCGACATTTGCGGCCCCTCCTAATCTATAGTCGCGTTTGGTTGCTCTTACCACTGGTACGGGCGCTTCCGGAGAAATCCGTTCAACAGCTCCCCAGATGTAGGCATCAATCATTACATCACCAATGATTAAGACTTTTTGCTTTTCAAAAGCATCAAATATTGCTTTTATGGACTGATATTCCATTTATGAAAGTTCGCTAAGTACTTCTTTAATTCTTTTAATGGCTTCTTTAAGCTCATCTTCAGAAGCCGCATATGATAGTCTTACACAATCAGGATCACCAAATGCATCACCTGTAACAAGGGAAACATGCGCCTTCTCTAAAATATACATACACAGATCTGAGGCATCCTTTATAGTTATGCTTCCAGCCGATTTGCCAAAATAATTGCTTACATCAGGGAAGAAATAAAAAGCTCCTGTGGGCAAATTAACTTTTAGACCAGGTATCTCTTTTAACAAATCGTAAACAAGGTCGCGCCTCTTCAGGTATGCTTCTGACATTTCTTTTGTAGGTGATTGGTCACCTGTAATTGCTGTTAATGCTGCCCGTTGGGCTATCGAACAGTTAGCCGATGTAATTTGCCCTTGCATTTTTGTACAGCCTTTTGCTAACCACTCAGGCGCTCCAATATAGCCCACTCTCCAGCCTGTCATGGCAAAGCCTTTGGCAAAACCATTTACAGTTACTGTCCGCTCAAACATCCCTGGCAGTGCTGCCATACTTGCATGTGCTCCGGTATAATTGATGTGTTCATAAATCTCATCTGCAATCACAATCAGATCATCATGTTTTCTAACAACATCTGCAATGGCAGACAACTCGTCTTTAGTAAAAACAGAACCGGTAGGATTACATGGAGATGAATATATGATCGCTTTAGTTTTAGGCGTAATAGCAGCTTCCAACTGCGCTGCAGTAGCCTTGAAGTCGCTCTCTATCCCACCCTTTACAAATACAGGCTTTCCTTCCGCTAATTGTATCAACGCGGTATAACTCACCCAATATGGAGAGAAAACAATTACCTCATCCCCGGGATTAAGTAGGGCAAACATAACGTTAGCAATCGATTGTTTTGCTCCGTTAGAAACCACTATATTTTCTGCCTTGTAGGGGATGTTATTTTCATCTCTCAACTTCTTAGCAAGCGCTTCACGCAAATCGGGATAACCAGGTACAGGAGGGTAGGCAAAATACTTGCCCGTATCAATTGCTTCTTTAGCCCCTGTTTGTATATATTTTGGGGTTTTAAAATCAGGTTCGCCTAAACTTAGGCTAATTACATCAATGCCTTTGGCTTTAAACTCCCGAGCTTTAGCAGCCATGGCTAGTGTGGCAGATTCTTCGAGGTTATTGATTCTGTCGGATAGATTCATAGGTATTTTTGATGCGTTGTAAAAAACTGCTCAAAAATAGACATTTCGACCTATAAATAAAGGTCAAAAGATTTTTAAATAAAATCTACCGTATTAATCAAGAGTTAGTCTAATGGAGTGCAAAATCCCTAAACTGTAAACGTTGCTTCGAAATATTATGACTCTTAAGCCACTCCAAATTTATTGTGGTTTATAAACTACAAAATAAAAACTGTTTGACTTGTACTCGGGATCCATATTCTCGTCAAAGCCAATAAATGATATCATAAGTTGGCCATCTGCATGGGCGCTTGCAGTTACCCAGGCCTGACTATTACCCCCAGCTCTTGTTGTTACCACTGTTACATAGTCCGTACTGTTATAATCAACATCATCTATGGTAATGAGATATTCCCCTGCTACGTAGTAGAAACTGGGCCAATTTCTAAAGCCCTTACTGACACTGAAATTACCGGTACCACTACTAACCGGTACTGTATTGTAAGTTTCATTGTGATAAATACCTTCTACATTGCCGTAAGCGATTGGTATCATATCAGCGCTTCCTGTAGCATTAGGCCTAACGACCTTCTCATTGATCACAACATTACCACCGGCCACAATATCTCCGGTCGAACCTATATCACCTCCAGCCGTAATATCTTCTGTTGCTGAGATGAACCCTCCTGCATCTATGTTTTCACTGGCTTCAATGTCTCCTAAAACATCTAAAGCTGCAGATATATTACTCGTGCGAATACCTACATTACCCGTGGCTCCTTCAATATATAGGGCAGAAACAAGGATTGGTATTGAACCTATGGGTCTTACCGTTTTTACAGAAAAGTTTGATTCGTCACTTCTCAACGCCACATTAAAATCACCTCCTGTTTGTGAATTAACATCCAAGTCATTGTTTCCTAAGTCTATCTGCACATCATTAGATAAGGTTCCACTACCACCATAAATACCACTTCCAGAGGTGACCAAGGAGCTTAAGTCAGCGGTTTGGTCAGGCTGTCCTGGTTCGGTAAGACTCAACAAATTATTTGAAGTATCAAATGATAAATTTTGAATTTCATTAGCTGGATCTGCATCAGCATCATCGACATCATCCCCATCTGCCAAATCAGCAGGTACGTTAATAAGGTCATTAAAATCTCCTGTAAAAGATGTTATGCCATCAACATCCTGTTGTATCTCTTCTAGAGCTCCCTGCACGTTAGACGAAGATAAATTTCCTGATGGCGACACAGATACTTCTGCGGCCGTTTGATCATCTGTGCCACCAGGAGGTATAATTGCATTTAGATCCACTCCTGTACCATCAGTAATATTAAGAGTAGTACCTGATAAAGTCAGATTTTGTAATTCATTAGTCGGGTCAGCATCTGCATCATCTACCTGATCGTTTGCAATATTTTCGGCTGTTTTTGCGTGCAGCGCATATGGCACACTTAACAGCTGACTAGTGCCTGTTATGGTATAGTTTTCACCTCCCGTTGGGTCCGTTTCTGTAAGTATAAAATAAGGCCCAGCGCTCCAGTCGATATTTGTAAAAGTGCCTGAAACAACTGTGCCTTCACCTATAGATAAGCTTACTAAGCCTTGATTATTAGTCATAGGTGCGTGAGTTTCGACATAGACTGATGCGCCAGCAGCACTTCCTTGTAAAATTGATATTTGCATACCCACTGATTGGTTAGCAACTGGTGTATTTTCGGCATTTCTCACAATTGCCTGATAGCTCATTTTCTCTGGTGATTGCCCCATCAAACTTGATGAGAGCAATACGGCTACTAATAATATATATAGATTTTTCATAGCTATTAATTTTTAATAATTCTAAAGTTTTTAATCAGTGCACCATCATCAATGACTTGTAAGTGATAGGTACCCGAAGGAAGCTCATGCATATCAATACTGGTCTGTGAAGTTTCTATGCTTTTGCTATCAAGTATTTTACCTTCTGCATTGATTAAGTGATATGACAACTTTTCACTTTGATAAGCATCTGCTTTTAATGTGAGATAGTTGCTTGTTGGATTAGGGAAGGCCATTAACTTAAGATCAATAGCAGCTAACTCTACCCCTACTGTAGTGGTTATTTCATAAGTCTGCTGCACGCCCTGGACTACGGAGCCATCAGCGCCTGTTTGCGAAGTATAAAATACCTGGCCGAGACTATAGCTCGATGAGCCTCCACTGCCTGTAGCAACTCCTCCGGTCGAAACAATGGCTTCTTGAGCATATGATCCATCTAAACTTATTATTACTAATACAATGCTTATTACTGTTTTTATCTGTTTCATTGAATATTTTGTTTTGAGGTTTATAATCAGGTTTTTCTCAGTTGCATCTGCTAAAATTCACATATGCCATCGAACACAGTATTATCGTCAAACGTATTGCCAGTTTGAATCAAGGTTGCTGAACCTTCCTTTACAATCCCGCAACCCACTCCATTTCTAAATATTGAATTATTTACCTCAAGGATGGGGGCATCAAAAGCACCGTTCTGATCCACACCCAGATTGCCAGATTCTCCTGCAGCTACGGGATCGCTACCTCCGTACTCCACAATACAATAGCTCATTATATTAGCCACACTATTGCTCTGCACTATAATTCCTTGCCAATAACCCGGCTCTTTTTGAGCTCCAGTAAATGTAATAGGCTCCGTTTCAGTGCCCACTGCATTAATAATACCTAAAGGGACATCTAAATTCTGTTTGAATCGAATGCTTTGGTTTGCCTCAAACTCAATAACAACACCAGGCTCAAGTGTGAGCTCTGCCTCTACATTGAAAGATTGTTCTACCCTGTAAACGGCATCAACGAGTGCTGGCCAGGTTGCATCTTCAGTGATATCATGCGGTGCACCACTCGCGTGTATTTCAACTATGCGATTATCATTGTTGCCTATAAACGATGAATTACCAATAAAAGAGCCTACATTATCAGCATCAATTCTTACAGCTGCCAGATCATTATTTTCAAAAGAATTATTGCCAAACTCTCTTAGTTGAGTGCCTTCTTCAACAATGAGACCATAGCCTTCACAGTCTTTAATAATTGTACTGTTTATTTTAAGACTCCCGGTAAAACCCGTGATTCCTTCAATGGCAATACCTCCCTTTAGTTTGATAGATGTGCCATAGGTAGCTATAAAATCACTACCCGCATACTCTACAATGGCATGATTGAGTTCGTTGCGTACGTCATTTGCCCTTACCTGAATCCCTCTCCAAAAACCAGAGACTTTTTGCACACCGGTAAATTTAATGGGTGCAGTAGCTGTACCTGAAGCTTGTATTGAACCACTATTATTGATAAACAGACCTGAGTTTGCAGTAAACTCAATACATACTCCGGGTTCAATTACAAGGTCAGCATTCGTTTCAAGAAAGCCATCTACAATATAATCGGGCGACCCCTCATCTGACACAACATCTTCCATTATGAGATCTTCATTTATGTCAGAAGAAATTATTATTGGCTCTGCTGCTGGTGATCTATCGCCTTCATCATCGCTACACCCAGCAGCACAAATCAATATGCAAAGGCTTACCAAACAGTAATAGCCCTTCTTTATATCCATTCTTTTCATTGCTAATATCATTTTTAGTTGGGTATTGAATAAAATTCAGCCACTTCCTCATAATTATTGAAATCGGGAAGGTTTTGTCGGCTACCTATGTTTACACCTCCGGGAATAAGCACGTATCTTAATTCTTGGGTTGTGAAGAAATCGGGTAGTTCAGTGTCTGTTGTGGTTAATAAAATTCGTGCTATATCAGATCCAATAATCCCAAAATATTCTCGCAATGGCCCTTCTTCGAAAGGTAGTGGGGCAGTTACAACATCACTTCCAATAGTTACTCGCATATAAATGTATATCACACCATGGTCGAGAAAACCACCACCGAGTTCCTCGATTTCTATATCATGCGCCTTATAGTCTGGTGTATCTGCCTCATTCCAGTCTGGTGTTAACCAGTCGGAATACATCACATTGGCAGTACCATCATCACCTTTCTCGCCTTGCTCACCTTGAATTCCCTGATCACCTTGTGGGCCCTGAGGCCCAGGGTCACCTTCTTTGTTGCAGCCAGAGATTATAAATAATAAGCCAATTCCTATAGCACATACAAGATTAAATTTCATTGAAATTTTCATGATTTGTCGAAATAAATAGTTTTGATAATTTGTTGATTATGAATGATTTGAAGCTCATACTTGCCCTTTTTCATATAGTCTACGTTGAGATATATCTTCGAAGAAGGCAACACTTCTAATCGTTTATGGTAAACGGTTCTTTTCATCAAAGGCCGACCCTGTCCGAATCCTCCACTATTTGGATTGAAAGATCAGCATAAGTTGAATTTGCAGGGGAAGCAAAATCGTGAACCTCCGTTGACAGAGTAAACCCAACACCGGTTTGTCCTCCCATTACCATTTTGCCAGTCATTGAGAGTGCTGTAATGGGATTACTTCTATCTCCAGCCTTGCTGATCAGTGTGCGGAATTCGTTTTCCTCAATTGTTACATCAGATTCCAGATCAGTAAAGTCCATAAATGCATGAGGTGCGAAAAGTATGATTAATTCAACCCCTCCGGCATCTGCACCTAAGAATGTAAAATCATAAGTTGAATTTTTGAGCAGATTCAACTGATTGTCAAAATCATCACGTTGAGTAAACGTACGATTAACACCAGGCCCTTGAATAGTAAGTGTGAACTCTGGAGGGTCGTTATCCACTTCTGGAATTTCCTCCACTTCGCAACTAGAGAGTGGTATTATGAAAATGCCAACAACTAAAAGCCAAATCAGTTTGTTGACAGCAACTATAGACAGAAGTTTGCATAAATTTTTCATGAAGGCAAGGTAAAAAGACCTTACCTCAGCTATTGTAAAATTTGTAACAAGCTCTATGAATAATGTAACTCGCTAGGCAGATTTGTTTTTTGCATAAGCTGAGGGGCTATATCCATAGGCCTCCTTGAAACATTTTGAAAAATAGGATGGGTCATTGAAACCAACAGCATATGCCACTTCTGACATATTGACTCCTGGTTTTTGAAGAGCCTGGGAAGCCAACTTAAGTCGTTGAGATTTGATAAACTCAGATGTGGTGAGACCTATTAGCGCTTTTAGTTTTCTGTGCAGTTGCATCCTGCTCATACCAATTTCTTTACTGAATACATCGGCTGTAAAATCGGATGCTGTAAGTTTCTTATCCAGTAAGTCCTCTACTCTCGAAAGAAAATTTTCGTCTGCACTGGTTATAGCAATCTCCTGAGGTTTGAGTATAATTTCCTGACTATACCGTTGTCTCAAGCTAGCTCTTAATTCGATCAGTTTCTCCACTTTAACTTTGAGCACATCATTACTAAATGGTTTTACCATATAGTCATCTGCGCCTGTTTCTAAACCAGCTACAACATTCTCATCACCAGCTTTGGCTGTTAGCAAGATAATCGGGATGTGGCTGGTTCTTTCATCTTGTTTTAGTGTATTACACAGGGCAATACCATCTTTTACCGGCATCATTAGGTCTGAGATAATAATATCAGGAACGTTTTTAATAGCACTTTCAATCCCCTGTTCACCATCCTCGGCATTTAACAATTGAAAGTCTTCTTTAAAAATATTGCTTACCAATTTTCTGACATCATCATTGTCCTCTACAATCAGTAGTAACGGTTTGGTCTCATCATAGACTAAATCATCATGATCAACAGGTGTAACCACTGCCTCCTGGTTTATTGGTTCTTTGTTGCTAATTGTTATTGTTGATCGTAGGTCTTCTGACTTAAAGTTTTCTTTAGCAACAGGTAATATTACTTCAAAAGTGGCATGTTCGTTTTCTATACTCTTTACAGATAATTTACCCTTGTGAATCAATACTAATTCGTTGACAAGCGCAAGACCTATGCCGGCTCCTTCTCTGGTGCTATCCGATTGGTAAAATCTTTGGAGTACATTTTTAACCTCTTTCGCACTTATACCCTTACCAGTGTTTCTAACCGATAGATTCAAAGAACCATTTACTAAAGATGCTACTAAGCTGATCTCTCCTTTTTCGGGTGTGTACTTTATGGCATTAGATAATAAATTTACCGTTATTTTCTCGAGGGCATCCTTATCAAACCAACTATCACTTTGGTCAGTTGGCACTTCTATGTCAAACTTTATGTTCTTTTGGTTGGCAACATATTGAAAAGACGAGGCAATGGCTCTGATATGATCCAACGCCTGACCTTTTTCAACCTGTAGATGCATATTGCCCGACTCCAGCTTTGACAAATCGAGAAGTTGATCAACCAACTCGATCAGTCTATCAGTATTTCGGTTGACCATCAAAAGGTTTGTATAACTTTCATCATCAAGTTCTTTTTTAGAAAGCTGCCCTTCAATCGGGCCCTTAATCAGTGTAAGTGGGGTTCTCAATTCGTGTGAAATATTGGCAAAGAAATTTGACTTGGCAGAATCCAGCTCCTGTAACTTCATTGCTACTTTTTGTCTGTTTCGATAGAGTATGTAAAAAACTACAGCTAAAATCAGGACAAGGGCAAGTACGCCTAGTAAAATGTAAAGCTGATTTCGCTTTTCCTGTTCTGCCAATTGGTTTTGGGCGTTTAATAATTCTATTTGCTGTTCTTTTTTCTCAGTTTGGTATTTGGTTTCGAGTTCTCCTACCAATCTATTGTTTGTGCGTGTGACGAGTGTGTCTTGCCATTTGATAAATTCGTTGAGATACCGATGGGCATTTTTATAATCGTAAATACCTAAATACGCATTTGAAAGGCGATCATAAATATCAATTTTCTCATGTAATGTAAAGTCCTCCATTACTTTATTGTATACAGAAATGGCTTTATTAAAATCATTTATTGCTTGCTGATTTTGACCGATAGCCATAGCGTATTCGGCAAGGCCGACATAACTTTTTGCGACCCTATCCAACTGATTAGACTTCAATGCTTTTTTTAATGCTTCTTGAAAGTAATAATTGGCACTATCATAGTCATTGGCCTTTAAGAAGCACTTTGCAAGTCTTTGTGTGGCACGCGCATCTTTCACCTGATCTCCATACTGAGTATAAAATGTTTGTGCTTGCTTTGTGATCTTATGAGCTTTCTCTATTTGGTTGTTGACAAGGAAATAATCTGCCAGGAAAATTTTGACATGAGCTACTCCTTCTGGAAAATCCAATTCATCATATAGCTCAATTGCCCTTTGAAAATAGCTTACAGCCTTTTCATTATCCAGATACATATAAATGAGTCCAATATTCGTCAATGCAGACCCTAAATAATCATTTATAGTATTATTTGCGGTAATAATTGAATCGACAGTTTGGTAGCTCTTTATAGCGTCAGGATACTTCCGGATTCTATACTGCAGGTTGCCCTCTCGCAGTATCGTTCTGCTCAGCAAATCCCAGTCTCCCGATTCTTCAGCTAAATGGCTGGCCTTTTGGGCATACACCAAAGATTGTTGCATGTCTCCTTCATAGTCATATAGCATAGATAACCTACGATAGGTGTTAGCCTCAAGAGAGAAATCTTTCAACTCTTTAGCCAATATCAGCCCCTTATTAAGATAATGAACAACGCTGTCTGGATCTGACCTCATCCAGTAGTAACGGCTCGCATGGGCATTTCCAATGTAAAGATCATGGATACCTCCCGTTGTTGAAGCGATGTTCAGATATTGATTTATGTAAATCTTAGCTGAGTCTACACTCGTACCGAAATAATAAGTGATTAATTGATCTAATAAAAGTAGTTTAACGGAGTCGGACTTAACTCTATGATAGCTTTCCAATAGCGAATCACGCTTAGAATGCTGCCCAAATGATAAATTTACAATTAAAGCCAGACACAGAATAGCGAGTCTGTATTTCATACCAATTAAAGAATAGCAGGTAATATAGTAAATTATAACTAACTAATTAATTTATATAAAAAAATCAGTCTTGCTTATAATCAGTTCGGCTCAATATGCTGCGTCCTAGTGTGATCTCATCTGCATACTCCAACTCACCGCCAATAGGAATGCCACGGGCGATTGTGGTAACTTTGAGGCTGTGCTCTTTAAGTCTTTTTGTAAGATAGAACGCGGTGGTATCACCTTCCATGGTGGGGCTCAATGCAAAAATGACCTCCTTTATTTCAGTATCCTTCTGCTGTACCCTTGAAAGCAACAGGTCTACCGTAAGATCCGATGGGCCTATACCATCGATGGGTGATATCACTCCGCCAAGTACGTGATAAAGCCCGTTGTATTGAGAAGTGTTTTCAATAGCAATCACATCACGCGTATCCTCTACAACACAAACCAGGGAACGATCTCTTCTATGGCTTGCACATATGTTGCACTCATCTGTATCTGATATATTTTGGCAGGTTTTACAATACTGAATTTTACTCCTTAGATCATCAAGAGCACTCGTAAGAGACTTTGTAAACAACTCATCTTCTTTGAGTAAATGAAGCGCAAGTCTCAAAGCTGTTTTCTTACCTATCCCAGGAAGTTTGGCTATCTCATTAACCGCATTTTCTATCAGTTTGGAGGGGTATTCCATAGCCATCAAAGATAGCTAATTAAGCGCAATGGAAGGTAAAAATTAGTCAGCAGATCCTGTTAATTTAAGAGAATTTTTAGGGGAGGGTGATCCATTAACCTTGGGAACAAGGTTTAAATTATTGAGTTTTTCAAATTTGTTTTACCCGACTACCTTAGCATCAATACCTGCTTCGCAAATAGCATCTTTCATTGGCTTCAGATCTACTAAATGACCTTTTTTCACAGAGCATTTGCCTTTATAATGTATAATCATGGCACACTGCTCAGCTTGCTCAGCCGAATGTTTACATACTTTTACGAGCGTATTGATTACATGATCAAAAGTGTTAACATCATCATTAAAAACCATGAGGTCTTTAACGTCTGTTACGTCTTCTAATACTTCTACTAACTCGTCTTCTTTAAATCCAAAATCCATAGTATAACGTACTGGTTTTGTTGCTCAAAAGTAAAAAAAAATTACGACTTTAGGGGTTCACAAAAAACTAATATGAGTCCAACAACAGTAATTACCATAATAGCTGTCTATTTTCTGGCCTTAATTTTCATCTCATTTCTCACCTCACAAAAGTCTGACTCTGAGACTTTCTTTACTGCCAACAGGCAATCTCCGTGGTACCTTGTAGCTTTTGGAATGATTGGCGCTTCGCTATCAGGGGTAACCTTTATATCTGTACCTGGTTGGGTTGCCGATACTCAATTTAGCTATATGCAAATGGTTTTGGGCTATTTAGTTGGCTATCTGGTGATAGGCACCATTCTTATGCCACTATATTACCGACTTAACCTGATATCTATTTATGGCTATTTAGAGGGTCGATTTGGCCGCTGGTCATACAAAACCGGAGCTTTTTACTTTTTATTAAGCAGGACAATTGGTGCATCATTTAGGCTTTTCTTAGTGGCTGGGGTATTACAAATAGCCATTTTTGATGCCTGGCAGGTGCCTTTTTGGGTTACAGTATTGGTAACTATAGCATTGATTTGGCTTTATACATTTCGTGGTGGTATAAAAACCATTGTATGGACCGATACATTGCAAACGCTATTTATGCTTAGTGCAGTAGTAATTGTAATTTATCTCATAGGCAAAGACCTAAACCTGGATACAGCGGGGTTGATCAGCACGGTTAAGGATAGCGACTATTCAAAGATCTTCTTTTGGAAATGGCAAGGCAGTCAAAACTTTTTTAAGCAATTCTTTTCGGGAGCTTTTATCGCCATTGTGATGACCGGGCTTGATCAGGATATGATGCAAAAAAATCTGACGTGTAAAAACCTGGGTGAGGCGCAGAAAAATATGTTCTGGTTTTCTGTAATACTTGTATTTGTAAACCTTTTATTTCTAGCCCTTGGCGCATTGTTGTATACATATGCCGAAACTAATGGAATTGCAATTCCTGCCAAAACAGATGATTTATTTCCATTATTGGCTTTGAACAATTTTAATATGGTAGCTGGTGTAATGTTCCTTTTAGGGATAATTGCCGCGGCATATTCAAGCGCTGACTCTGCACTTACATCGCTCACTACTTCATTCTGCGTTGACTTTCTCGACTTTAAAAGAGAGGATACCTTGAAATCACAGGTAAAACAGCGAAACACTCGACTCAAGGTTCACCTGGCCTTTTCTTTGGTTCTTTTTGTTACCATTTTGATTTTTGAGCTAATCAACAACGAGGCCGTGATCAGCTCGGTCTTTAAAGCTGCCGGTTACACCTACGGACCACTATTAGGCTTATACGCTTTTGGATTATTTACCAAATTTCAGGTGCGAGACAACTGGGTACCCATCTTATGTGTGCTTTCTCCATTACTTTCTTATCTAATAAATATAAATTCTGAGGCTTGGATGAATGGATATAAATTTGGGTTTGAAATACTAATCGTTAATGGTGCCATTACTTTTATAGGCTTACTTTTACTTATAAAGAAAAAGCCACCCATCGTATGACGGGTGGCTAAAAAAATGCTGCTCAATTTAAAACCAACTAAACAATTGTAGCAGCTAGTATATTTCAAACCTAAACCTATAATCTATATGGCAATGGCTATGCCAAAAATGAAAATGTAATGTAACAAGTTGAATTTTAGCCATTAAAGGCTATTTTGAATTTAAAATCGTCCCGATATGAGACAATTTTCTTCAAAAGGGAAGTATTTAGAGCTCCAGCTCCAGCGTGGGATCCCAATATTTGTCTTTGAAGTGCTTTACCTTATCATTTTCAACAATCACACCTTCCTTTTCCAGCAAGAATTGCATTTCATCTGAAGTCTTGAAGTGGTGTTTACCAGTGAGTAGTCCGTTTCTGTTAACAACTCTATGTGCCGGAACATCATCTAAGCCATGTGCTGCATTCATAGCCCACCCAACCATTCTGGAGCTCCCTTTAGCTCCGAGGTATTTGGCGATTGCGCCATAACTTGTCACTCGCCCTTTAGGAATAAGCCTAACAACATCATACACACTGGCAAAAAAGTTATCAGATTTCTTCATAAGTCTAAAGATAGTTGATAATGCCATTGTTCACTTTAAACCGACCTCAATAATAGTTATGAATTGATAGACTTTAATATTATGATAATTTGCCTATTTTAGAAGTTCATGTTTAAAAGAGTTGCCATAGCCCTTGCCTTTTCTCCTCGAATCCAAACCTTACTTGCTGAGGCTAAGAGGTTTCAGGCACTATTCAATTCTGAGCTCATTATAATACATGTCGGATCGCACACCAAAGAGGACGAAATTTTTCTCCAGGAAAACCTAGAAAAGGCAAAAATAGATCAAAATCAAACGAAGGTTATATGGGAGCCGGGCGTACCTGCCAAAACCATTCTTTCAGTTTGCAGAAAAGAAAAAGTAGATATCCTTATTGCAGGAGCATTAAAAAAAGAAGAGTTTATCACTTACTATTTAGGATCTGTCGCAAGAAGGATTTTACGCAAGGCAGATTGTTCTGTCCTTATGTTGACAGAGCCTTCATTGGAACCGAAACCTTTTAAAAGAATAGTGATCTATGCTGAGAATAGTCCATATGCCAAGCACGCGATCGAAGTAGGTGTACAGATAGGTAAACTGCAGCAAACAAAACAACTACATATAGTCAGAGAAATAAAATTGTACGGACTGGCAATGTCGGTGAGTGGTGAAATGACTGAGGAAGAAGTAACCGAAAGAAGAAGGAAGCTTGTGCAAAGAGAGATAAAAAATGTTGAAAAAGAGCTTGCTCATTTAGACACTAAAGGGCTAAAAATCAACATAAAAGTGATGTCGGGAAAATCTGGCTTTGAATTGGGCAAATTTTGTCAGCGCTGTAGAGCGGACCTATTAATCGTTGGAAGTCCGTACAGAAAAATGGGCATTTTCGATAGAATGTTTCCCCATGACCTTGAATATATCTTTGCAGATCTACCATGTGATCTATTGATACATCACCCTAAAAAGAACAATGGATAAGTTAAACCACATAGAAGTTGTCAATTTGCTTATGCAATTAGCAATTATGCTAAGCTTTGGCCGGTTTATGGCTGAAGTCGCTAGAAAAGTTAAGCAACCAGCTGTTGTGGGTGAGATCGTTGCAGGAATAATTTTGGGACCTACAATATTGGGCACATTTACACCCGAATTATTTGAGATGCTTTTCCCTGCCACAGGAGCTTCGGCCGTGGTTTTAGATGGTTTTATCCAGGTAGCCGTGGTGTTATTGTTATTCATTGCAGGTATGGAAGTAGATCTACATGTGGTGTTTCAGCAAGGCAAGCAAGCACTTTATGTGAGTTTAGTTTCACTACTCATTCCATTTGCAGCAGGTTTTATTATCACCTGGTTTGTACCAGATGTGTTTGGCTACATCGATGATGCTGGTCAAAAGCTTGTATTTGCTATGTTTATTGGTACGGTGATGGCCATCACTGCACTTCCTGTGATAGCAAGAGTGCTAATGGACCTTGAGGTTTTTAAAACCAGACTCGGGATGTTAATCATCGCATCAGCCATGATTATTGATATACTCGGTTGGTTAATTTTCACTGTTATTCTCAATATGATGGGCAACTCTGCCGAATCGCCAAGCCTAATTAGAACAATATGGATTACACTTAGCTTTACCGCACTTATGCTTACCGTTGGAAAATGGTTAATCAATCGCTCGCTGCCATGGATCAATCGCTATCTGGCCTGGCCAGGAGGATTGCTTTCACTTTCTTTGGCTCTCTGCTTTCTTGCGGCAGCTTTTACAGAATATATTGGTATTCACAGTATTTTTGGCGCATTCATTATTGGAGTAGCATTGGGTGACTCTACCCATCTTTCCGAACGAGCAAAGGAGATCATACACCAGTTTATTAATAATATTTTCGCTCCATTATTCTTTATATCGATTGGGTTGAGCATCAACTTTATTGAAAGCTTTAATTTTCAAATTGTCATCTCTTTCGTAATTGTTGCCTTCATATTCAAAGTGCTGGGAGCTACTTTAGGGGCAAAAATGGGAGGATTAAACAAATACGAATCTTTTGCCGTAGGCTTTGGTATGAACACCCATGGCACTTTAGAAGTAATCTTGGGAGCTATAGCGCTACAGGCAGGGCTAATTTCTGAAGAGGTACTTGTTGCTATACTTGTAATGGTTGTTGCTTCGATAATTGCAGCAGCACCATTAATGAAATACTGCCTTAAGTTTGCTAAAGACGGAAAATTCTTTTCTGGAAAATAAAACCCCAAAGAAATTCACTCTGGGGTTCTATGTTCTGTTTATTTCAAATCAAATGCTACATAAATTTGCCCTACGGCATTTTTAGCATCTCCTATTTGGTCTTCGGCATTTGAGCTGTCAGCAATTTTATTTAATCCATAATTATACCTTACGCCTACCGACATTGGGTGGAAGTTTAATGCAAGACCGGCTGCTAATCCATAGTCCCAGTTTTGATAATCATCACGGTCAAGTTCCTGATAGGCACTGCCAAAGTCACCTTCACTACTTGTACTAACACCTACTAAATAACCAAAGTATGGACCTAAGTGAATGTCGGCATCATTACCTAGTTTGAATGTTGCCAGTACAGGTATATCTATATAGCTAAGATTAAATTTGTTTTCTCCCTGGAACACAAAATTATCATACTCCGCTTTAGATCCCTTTGTAGAGAAATTTAATTCAGGCTGAATCGCGAAACTTTCAGTAACCATCAGCTGAGAAAAAATACCAACATGAAAGCCTGCCCTGACGTTTTCATCCTCAACATCATCGATATAAAGTGTACTAAGATTTAGACCACCTTTGATACCGCCTCTCGCTTCTTGCGCCATTGATTGAGTATTACATAAAATTAAAGCCACTGTAAACAATCCGATAATTTTCAAATGTTTCATTAATTCAATTTATTTTGATTCACTAGCAGGAAGTAGAAAAAGTATGCCAACTCGAAGGAATCAATTTAAATAACCAAAAATAGAGAGTTTGCACTGCGATAGTGAGCACATATCTCCACACATGATTGGTCGTTTGGCTACACATAATTGTTATAAAGAGAAATGTCGATAATCCTGTTGAGCAGTCAATTACCTATAAAAGCTGCATTTTAAAGAACATAGCTTTTAGGTATGCCCTTCTTACTATAGCTTTGGCATGAATATTTGAGTAATGGAGCTATGTTTAAAAATAATAACGAAAAGCAAGTGAAGAATTCAGCAGATGCAGTAAACTCTAACAACATTATTGGTAAAGGAAGTACTTTTACTGGCAATGTAGAGACTTATGGAAATATACGTGTAGAAGGTAAAATCTTAGGTGACCTTAAATCTAAATCTAAGGTAGCCATTGGACCCTCTGCATATATTGATGGAAATGTTTTAGCGCAAGTAGCAGAAGTAGAGGGTGAAGTGAAAGGCTCTATTGAAGTTACTGAAGTGCTTGTGTTAAAACCTAACTGCAAAATCAGTGGAGATATAATTACAAATAAACTGATTGTAGAATCTGGAGCCCGATTTGATGGACAGTGCAAGATGGGCGATAAAAATGTAAGGAAGATAGAGTTTAAAAATGAGGATGACGATAAAAAAGACCTTAAGTCCTCAAAGCTAAAAGAAGCAATTTAGCTTTAACAATAGGGGCCTTCTCAAACTTGAGAAGGCTTTATTTTTTTGTTGGTAGTGAGAAGTAAAATATTGATCCTTTGCGCAGCTCACTTTCCAACCATATTTTACCCTTATTTACTTCAACAAACTCTTTGCATAAGACCAGGCCAAGACCTGTACCCTTTTCTTTTGCAGTGCCCTCTGTCGCATGTTTGTTGTCGATAGTAAAAATCTTATTTACAACTTCTTTACTCATACCAACACCATTATCAGCTACCGCTATGATTACCTCTCCATTAGTCGTGGTAACAGAAACCGTCACCTGGCCGCCTTCCGAAGTAAATTTTAAAGCATTAGAAATTAGGTTCCTTAATACAGTATTGATGCTATTTTTATCTGCATAAACTGTAGTGCCTTTGACTTTACTTACCTCTAAAGTGATATTTTTACTAATGGCCTGAGCGGTCATCAGCTCCTTATTTTCAACTATTAAGGCTTTAATATCAAAGTTTTCAGGCTTGTATTCAATCTGATCAGTTTGTGACCGTGACCACTCCAAAAGGTTTTCTAATAGATTGTATGAGTTTTTTAAGGTCTTGTCAAAATCTATTGATAGCATGCGAATTTCTTCTTTAGACATTCGATCTATGTGGTTGGTAAGCAAGTTTGAAAAAGATATCAGTGAACTGATAGGGTTTTTAAGATCGTGACCAATAATCGAAAAAAACTTGTCCTTTGTTAAATTCAGTTGTTTAAGCTTTTTGTTTTGACTCTTAATCTTTAATTGCTTTTTCTCCAGCTGATCTTTTTGTCCGAGTATCTCGTCTCGATGACTTTCTAATTGACTTGTCTGATTGATTAATTGTACATTTTGTTCTTCTATCTGTTTCTTCTTCTCCAGCACTTCCATTGTCTTGTTTTCAACTAGCTTTTCTAAGTTGTATTGAGTGACTCTTAATCTGTAGGTGTAGATAGAAATGATAACCCTGATTATAACCAACGCAGCAAATATAAACATCACAATAGCCCACAGCTTATAGTACCACGGCTTGCTTATACTAAATGAAAAACTTGTAATTGAAGATTCGTTATTATAAAGGTCCTTAGCTTTAACTTTAAATGTATACTTACCGGCCTCCACATTAGTATACTCTTTCTTACTATCCATGCTCCATGCTGACCAGTCTTGATCAAAACCCTCCAGAAAATAGCTATACTGATTCAATTTTGGGGCCTCATATGCTGTGGCACCAAACTCGAATTTCAAATTATTTTGATCATTAGCTAATTTATAAGCCACATTAGCGGGTTGAGTTAAGGTTTTAAAACCATTCTTGTTTTTATACATCCCGTAGAAAATAATTGAGTCTTTTACAGCCACACTTCTGATATGGGTGAAAAACCTTTCTCTTTGAGGTTTGTCATTTGATCCTGAGTATCTGTATAGTCCTCTACTTCCTCCAACCCATACAACTCCATTTTCCTCAGGATCAGGATAAATGATTGTTAAGGCCTGATCGTTGAGTAAGCGATATTCATCAACTTCAAGCTCATAGTTATCATCTGAAACCAGCCTCATGCTGGCAAGTTTGTCTGCAGCGTCTTTGGTACTGGAGACAAACCATATATTACCACTGTTGTCAGTTATTGGGTATGAAATCTCGCCTTGGTCTTTAAAAAATTGTTTAGGGATAAAAAGATCTGATGAGTCTTTCGATGGATTGGCATTAAGCTCAAAAAAGCCCTCATTTGTACCAAAATACAGTCTATCATTAAATTTTACCAACTCTACGCTAGTATCATTTGGCAGACCATGATTATTAGTATATACTTTTACTTTATAGTCCTCTATTTCTTTTGTAATTCTTACAATGCCAGCATTTACCACAGATAGCCAAATGGAGTTTTCAAATATCTCTACTCCGAACGACTGACCACCAAACTGTGTAGAAACCTCTTGTCTCCCTCCCAATTCACCATTTTCTAATGGGTACCGGTAAAGGCCTAAGTTTGACATCACAAACAGATTATTATCAAAAACGATACTTCGATTTGCTGCTTCCAGTTCCTTTTTTAAAATAAGATCACCGTTCACTACTTCATTTATCCCAGAATAGTTGTTTAAAAAAAGCCTTCCACCCATCTCAAAAAGATAAAAAGACCTCTCAGTTGAGGCTCCCAATTTAACCAGTGAATTACCCTCTTTTATATATGGGCCTTTGGTTGTTGCTAAATAAAGTCGCCCATTATATTTATAAACTTCCCAAATGAGACCAATGTCTTGGTTCTCAGTTTCCCAAAACCTAAATGCCTCCAGACCGGTAAGTTTTGATATACCATTTTGAGTACTCACCCATAGGTTTGGCCCTGAGAACATTACATCTCTCACTTCATTATTAGCCAACCCATTTTTTTGATTTAAGTGAAATAAGACCTCTTGATCTCTGATGTAGTAAATGCCATTTTTAAAAGTTCCCAATACTAAAGACAATGATCCATTTGTCATTTTTGCATCTAAACATTTAGGGCCAAACTCAATAATTTCATTCTTTACTTTTTCAGGGATAAGGTTAAATTTTGATAAACTATTCTCTTCAAACTTGAAAGTATTACCGTTGGCTGTAAGTATGAGCTGCTTGTCACCGATATTAGCAGAAGATATTATCAATTCATTTTTCAAAATCGAACCACCGGGTACTGATTCAAGGCGATCATCCTTCAATTGAGTAAGACCTATTCCTTTGATGTTGATATATAATTTGCTGTTGAATGTGAATGCATTCTCTCCATTTGCATGAAAATTGCCTCCATAAACGACATTACCTTCTAGGGCAACTTGTTTCAATTGAGTGCTTTTAGAGTATTGCAAGAGGCTTTTTTCAGTTAGGAAGTAAGTTTTGTCTACACAAGAAACCACTTCCAATATTTCACCGATTTCTAAATCAGGGGTGATGGATGTGTAAAATTCACGACCCAGACTATCGATTGTCAAAAAACCAAAGTCATTCATACTGGAAACATGAATGACGTCATTAGCATCTATGCCAATTTCATAAGCTGATTTACCGTTATCTACACTAATCTTTGTCCATTCTGCCCCATCAAACCTTAAGACACCACTCCAATTAGCAAAATACATACGCCCATGTGCATCTTGAGCAATGTCAAAATTAGAAACGGACGCATTGTAGTCTCTGGCATTATAATTTTCTATAAACGGTGCGCCAGGTATTTGTCCTTTAGCAACAAAAAATCCAAAAAAACACAGTAGTCTGAAGAAGACCAAAAAAGAATGAAACCTCATCGAATCAACAAAAATAAATTTACAGCCAACCTGTAAAATACTACTTTTTAGTAACTAATAAAGTGCTATATAAATATTTTATATGTACGGAAAATATAAAACGATTATAAAAAATTTCTGAACGCTCATAATGTCAATTGAGATGCTCGTTTTGGTAAAGTTTGGGTTTCAAGGTTCGTGAGGTAAAAATCAAAGCTTGAATGATCAGGCCAATAATAATCAGCACTACAATCTCGACCCTAGAGTAAGAATAATTAATTGCAATTATACTGTTAGAGTCATTCATAAGCCTTTGACCTTCCTCAAGTTGTATCTCAGAAAGTCTTGAAAGCTGACCTCTTAATTGATTGTGCTGCTTAACTAATCTTGATGAATCATTATCTCCTTGTTTAAAAGCAACCTCCATTGACTTTAGCTCCTCAATTCCTACAACGAAATCGCTTAAAACATTCGCCTCCTCGGGTGTCAGTACTGTATTTTGAAACTCAATAATCAAAGAATCAATTTGCTTATTTGCATTGCTCATCTCTTTAAAATTTGGCTCCTCTTGAGAGTAAAGCAATACCCTTTTATAATTTAACTCATGTGATAATTTAAAAATATAGTTTTCTACCAATAGTCTGTCTTCATAAAAGGAGGTAAAGGATTTCTGTATTTCAGTAAAATGATTTGTATTAATCATGTTTGTGATTAATACAAGTAAAAATACGAATGCCAAAGCCATGGCAATTTTTAGCTTTTCCTTTATAGAATAGAGCCATTTCATATGGAGTCAAATTAAATTTTGAATATTAAATTAATGATTGCAGTAACGCAATAACGTGGTTAAGAGCTGAATAAATATAAGGAAAATAAAGAGGGTTAAACAAAAAAAGCACTACCATTACTGATAGGAGGAGGGATTAATTTTATTGATCCCATCTGGGAATCTTGCACAAGCAAACCCTACCTCTCTTCGTTCGATTTGGTCTTTGTTTTTTATTACAAACTCAAACAAGTTTGATTTATATAAAAAACAAAACCCCAACACTTTCGTGATGGGGTTTGCTTGCAGAGGAGGAGGGATTCGAACCCCCGGTACCTTGCGGCACGCTGGTTTTCAAGACCAGTGCATTCGACCACTCTGCCACTCCTCTGGGTCGATGTTTTTATAATAGTCTCAGCTCATTTGCCGAATAGGACTGCAAATGTATAGTATAATTTAAATTTAGCAAAGAAGGGCCTGCAAATTTTTTAATCGTAATTGTAAACTGGCTCTTTTACCTCTCTTATACGATACGCTTGATGTATACTGGCGTTAATTTCATAACCTACCAACAATACAATACTTAGGATCTCCTGCCATACCATTAGGGCTATCAATACACCCAGTGAGCCATACAGTTTATTATATGTAGCAAAATTGGTCACGTAAAACGAAAACCCATATGAAACAGCGATGCATAATATCGTAGCAATTAAAGAGCCAATCGAAAAGAAGCTCCAATTGTAGTGAACTGCCGGGCCGAAATAATAAATAAACGAAATAGCTAAAAAGAAGACGATAAAAATTACGATGAATCGTATTATGAAAAATATGTAAGTCACATAATCCTCAATATGTATCCACTCGATATCGCCAATAAATTGTAAGGATAGATTACCCACAACCAACAAAATAACGGCTAAAATTAATACGAAGGCCAACATAAAAGTTAGGCCTGTGGCTACCAACCTTGTTTTGATAAAACCTCTCTTCTCCAACGTTTTGTAGCAAGCATTAAAGGCTTTCATGAGTGCTGCCATCCCATTGGTAGCTAAAAAAAGAGAGAATAAAGCACCGAATGTAAGTAACCCACCTCTAGTGTTACCAACAATATCAGTTACAGTAGATTCTACCGTTTCAAACATGCTGTCAGGCATTAAATCATCTATAAATATGAGTATACTTTCCTGACTTACTTCTGGTACAAACTCGTGTATGTAAGGTGTAAGAGTAAAAAGAAAGATTATTGCCGGAAAGATTGCCAAAGCAAAGTTGAAAGCTACTCCGTTGGCCCTATCAATGATCTCATCTTTGGTAATTTTATCAATAAAAACCTTGATTACCTCATATAATGTCAGGCCTTCATATTTATTGAATTTGACTCTCTTTAGTAAATCAACTAAAGCCTGAAAAGGTCCTGATTCTTCAATATATTTAAGGATTTTACCTTTCATTTTTTTCAAAGTATGGGTTGAGCAAGTTGGCCATAATTTCTGGCTGCCTGCAAGGTCTCCCTGTTTTCATATCCACAAATACCAGTAGAGTTTTGCCAACATGAATCAATTTATCGGCTTCATTGAATATTTCATAGTCAAAAGTAATTTTTACTCCCGGCTTATCCTTAATTGTTGTCTTTATGGTGAGCATTTCATCATAGGTAGCAGGTGCCAAATACTTTGATGTATTCTCCAAAACAGGCATCATCACTCCACTTTCCTCCAATTGCTTATAAGTGAGCCCCAGGCTTCGTAAACTTTCTACCCTGGCAATTTCATAGTACGCTGCATAATTGCCATAGTATACATAGCCCATTTGATCTGTATCCGCATATCGTACTCTTACATTGGTTTCGAACTGAACCATTATTTATTGTTTAGTCTGGCTTTTCTCTGCTCAATAGACAACTGACGTTGATATCTTCGCGCATTGTTTAAATGGTCACGCAAGTTGCTTGCAAAATTATGGTAGCCCGAGAAATCTTCTTTAGCGCACATATACAAGTAATTATGATCTTCATAATTCAAAACGGCATCAAGTGAGTGTATAGTGGGCATATTGATGGGGCCAGGTGGCAAACCAGCATATTTATAGGTGTTGTAAGGTGATTCAACTTCTTTGTGTTCGTTAAGCACCCTTTTAAGCGTAAAATCCCCAACGGCAAATACCAATGTAGGATCGGCCTGTAAAGCAATGCCTTTTTCTAGCCTGTTATAATATAAGCCTGCAATAATCGGGCTCTCTTCCTTTTTGATGCTTTCTGCCTGTACGATTGAAGCTAGTGTAGAAACTTCTTTTGGCGTTAAGCCCATTGCTTTTGCCTTAGTCAGCCTGTCGTTATTCCAGAAACGCTCATACTCATCGTGCATTCTTTCTACCAATCCCTCGGCAGAAATATTGTAATACACTTCATAAGTATTCGGAATAAACATGCTAATGATATTTTGTTGATTAAAGCCATGTTCGTTGCTATCGATAAACTTGATCAATGCAGTATCGAATTCTGCCGGGCTGATCATAAGATTGGAAGTAATTTTTTCCGGCAAATCACTGATCAGACGCACATTATTGAAAGTAATATTTACAGGCTCTTGTTTACCTGCTCTGAGCAAGCGAATGGCTTGCAGGTTAGTCATGTTTTTATCCAGGGCATACCTACCCGGTTTTATTGACTTATCATAATCCATAAGTCTGGCCAAAAAGCTAAATGATACCAGATCATTTACGTAATGGTTGTCATATAACTTAGCCTGAAGAGTTTTAAAAGTTTCCCCCTGTTCTACTACCAGGTACCTTGCTTCTTTTTCAACCAATATATTTGGTGAGTATAAAATCTGATAGCCATAAAATGCAAATGACGATAGTAGTATCGAAAACAATAGCAGAAATATGACCAGGTATTTTCTGTTTCTCATAGTTCAAAAAATCAATCTGGGAACAAAATTAACAATAACAATAACAAAAATAACTTTTGTTTGATATTGCTATTTAGCGGAATTTGAAGTTCGATTTCATAAATTGGCATTACAATGGAAGCAGAACTTATTAAACTGTATGCAGAAAAAACCGATCGTAAGAAGGTTGAGCATATTGTAGAAGTATTGAGAAATGGCGGAGTGATAATCTACCCAACTGACACCATATATGGTATTGGCTGTGATTTGTTTAACCGAAAAGCCATAGACAAGGTCTGTAGGATCAAAGGCATTAAGCCTAAAAACCTTAACCTCTCATTTATATGCTACGATCTCAGTCATATTTCAGAGTATGTAAAACGAATCGATACCCCGACATTTAAGGTTTTAAAAAAGGCATTGCCCGGACCCTTTACATTTATATTGGAGTCTAACAGCAACGTGCCTAAGATTCTTAATACCAATAAAAAAACTGTGGGTATAAGAATCCCGGATCATAACATACCACGGATGATAGTAGATATTCTGGGGAACCCCATTGTTACATCGTCTATCAAAGATGATGATGATATCATTGAATATACTACGGACCCGGAGGTTATTTATGAGGAGTTTAAGCATCAGGTTGATATTGTAATAGACGGTGGCTATGGTGGCAACATACCTTCCACTGTGATCGATTGTACACAAGACGAATTCATTATTTTAAGAGAAGGTTTGGGAGATATCAATGAGTATGCCTAAAACCGCTTTAATAGACCTTCACTATTTACCATCACTTGAGTATTTCGCTGTTCTTTTCAAATACGACAAGATCATCATTGAAAAAGAAGAGCACTTCATCAAACAAACCTTTCGGAATCGCTGCGAAATTCTTACTGCCAATAAAGTGGAAAAATTATCAGTCCCAGTGATTGGTGGCAGGAAAAAAATAAAAGTGAAAGACATACAAATAGATCATGATCAGAAATGGCAGAAGGATCATTGGCGCGCAATACAGTCAGCTTATGGACGTGCTCCATTTTATGAGTTCTTCGCTTTATATTTTGAGCCATTTTTCCAAAAACAGGAAAAATTTCTTTATGACTTCAATTTCAGCCTACTGACATTGTGTCTGAAGCTGCTCCAGAAAAAAATAATTATTGAAGAAACCAACGAGTATATAAAATCACCCCAGAACGATCAGACAGACGATTTGCGCTCTGAAATCAGTCCAAAAACGGGGTATAAATCCAATAGGCATTATACACCCGTATCTTATTCACAGGTTTTTGGCAAAAACTTTGTAGCTAATTTGAGTATAATTGATTTGTTATTTTGTGAAGGACCTAATGCAAAAACGTTAGTTACCAAATCAATTTTAGAGGAATGAACATTTAGAATTGGTATTTCGTTTTAACCTTAATAAATGCCGCCAACGGGTGGTAATTATTTTGAAGAAATCATACATTTACATTAAGACACACATTTAGAATTGCTCGTTTATGGAAGCAAAATTTTCAAATAGAGTTAAAGAAGTAATCTCACTGAGTAGAGAGGAAGCACTAAGATTGGGGCATGATTATATCGGTACGGAGCACTTGCTTCTTGGTATGATCAGAGAAGGAGAAGGAGTGGCGGTAAGCTTACTTAAAAAGTTAGGCATCTCTTTAGATGAGCTTCGTAGTGCTGTAGAGAAAGTATCTAAAGGCACTGCATCGCACGATGTAAAGAATCTCGCCAATATTCCTTTGACCCGCCAGTCGGAAAAGGTATTAAAAATAACTTACCTCGAAGCCAAGATTTTCAAAAGTCAGCTTATAGGTACAGAACACTTATTGCTTTCTATCCTTAGAGATGAGGACAATATCGCTACACAAATTTTAGAAAAATTTGATGTGAATTACGATGTAGTAAAAGAACTTCTGGAATATCAAACCGAAAACCCAATGGCCTCATCAGATACGGATGAGCCTGATGAGGATTCGTCTAAAATATTTGGCAGCAACCCTGGTGGTGGCGGAGGTGGTAAAGAGAAAAGAGGTGGTGAAAAATCACGCACCCCGGTGCTTGATAATTTTGGCCGCGACCTCACGAAGCTTGCTGAAGACGATAAGCTTGACCCAATTGTTGGGCGTGAAAAAGAAATAGAGCGTGTTGCACAAATATTAAGTAGAAGAAAGAAAAATAACCCAATACTTATTGGTGAGCCAGGCGTTGGTAAAACAGCTATTGCAGAAGGCCTAGCGCTACGTATTGTTCAAAAGAAAGTATCAAGAGTGCTTTTTGGCAAAAGAGTAGTTACACTTGACCTTGCTTCATTAGTGGCTGGCACAAAATACAGAGGTCAGTTTGAGGAGCGAATGAAAGCTGTAATGAATGAGCTGGAAAAATCTCCTGAAGTTATCTTATTCATCGATGAGCTACATACCATTGTTGGAGCTGGTGGAGCTTCAGGTTCCCTGGATGCATCAAATATGTTTAAGCCAGCGTTGGCTAGAGGAGAAATTCAATGCATCGGTGCTACAACACTTGACGAGTACAGACAATATATTGAGAAAGATGGTGCGCTTGCCAGAAGGTTTCAGATGGTGATGGTAGATGCTACTACCCCTGAAGAAACCATTCAAATACTTGAAAACATTAAGAACAAGTATGAGGAGCATCACCACGTAAACTATACTGAGGAGGCAATTGACGCCTGTGTAAAACTTTCTGACAGATATATTAGCGATCGATACCTTCCAGATAAGGCAATTGATATACTTGATGAAGCTGGCGCGCGCGTGCACATCAATAATATTCATGTACCTGATAATATCGTGAAGCTGGAAGCAGCCATAGAGGATATTAAGGTTGAAAAAAATAAGGTTGTAAAAAGCCAGAAGTACGAAGAAGCTGCTCAACTGAGAGATAAAGAGAAAAAACTTATCGATCAATTGGAGCAGGCTAAAGTGAAGTGGGAAGATGAGACCAAAAGCAAACGCTACACTGTAAATGAAGATCATGTAGCTGATGTAATTGCCATGGTAACGGGTATCCCGACCAAGCGAATTGCTCAGAAAGAAAGCAACAAGCTTCTTGGTATGAACACTGAACTTGCCGGCAAGGTGGTAGGTCAGGATGATGCCATTAAAAAGCTTACAAAGGCGATACAACGTACAAGGGTAGGATTAAAAGACCCTAAAAAACCCATCGGTTCATTTATATTCTTAGGGCCTACAGGTGTTGGTAAAACAGAGTTAGCCAAAGTACTATCTACTTATCTGTTTGATAAAGAAGATAGCCTGGTAAGAATTGACATGAGTGAGTACATGGAGAAATTCTCTGTGTCTCGACTGGTCGGAGCACCTCCGGGCTATGTTGGGTATGAAGAAGGTGGGCAGCTTACTGAAAAAGTGAGAAGAAAGCCATACAGTGTTGTTTTGCTCGATGAAATTGAGAAAGCTCATCCGGATGTATTTAACCTACTGTTGCAAGTCCTTGATGATGGTATCCTTACGGATGGTCTCGGAAGACGCGTAGATTTTAGAAACACAATCATCATCATGACATCAAATATTGGTGTAAGAGATTTGAAAGATTTTGGAGCAGGTATTGGGTTTGCACCTTCATCTACATCTAAAAATGATGATGAGGTGATGAAATCAACCATCCAAAGTGCTTTGAAAAAAGCCTTTAGCCCTGAATTCCTAAATAGATTAGATGATGTGATTGTCTTCAACTCATTGAGTAGAGAACACATTCACGAAATCATTGATCTTACGTTGGGTAAGTTATTTGCAAGAATTAATGCATTAGGCTACGATGTTGAGTTAACTACTAAAGCCAAAGATTTCTTATCTGAGAAAGGTTATGACCCACAATATGGAGCAAGACCTTTAAACAGAGCCATCCAAAAATATCTGGAGGATCCGGTAGCTGAGGAAATCTTAAAAGGTGAGCTTGAAGAAGGTGCTACTATTGTAGCAGATCATGATGGCAAAAGCGAAGAGCTTAAGCTTAAGGTGAAGAAGAAAAAGCCATCGAAGAAAGAAGAGAAGAAGGGTGATTAAAATCATCTTAGCATATACATCAAAAGGGTCATTTTTTAAATGACCCTTTTTTTATACGCAATACTTACTTTTCATAAATGTGGCCTTTTCGCCATCATACTTCTCTATTTCATCAAAATCCTCGCAAGCTTTATCTGTAAGTCCCATGTGATAATGACATATCCCTCTTCTAATAAACACATCGGCTTTTTTATAATTAAGATCCAAAGTTTTATCATAATCACTTTTGGCTTGAACGAATTTATTCATTCTCTGGTAGACAATGCCTCTGTTAAAGTAGGCCTGACTGAATTCAGGTCGTTCTCTTATTACTTTATTTAAGTCTGCAAGTGCACCCCAGGTATCTTTCATTTGTGCTCGTGCAATGGCCCTGTGATAATAGGCATTCAGATGATCTTCCTTAAGCTTTATTGCTCTGTTTAAATCATGGTAAGCTTCATAATAGTCTAGTTGCTTTATAAAGCATTGACCTCTAAGATAAAATGCTTCAAAGTTTTTCTTATCAACATTCATTACGTTGGTAAAATCAATAATCGCACTTTCTGTATCTCCTTTCTTCATGTATGCCCTTCCCCTACCAAGAAATATGTCTTTTTTATTATTGTCAAAGCTTAAATCAAAACATGCTGTGTAGGTGTGAATTGCCCTGTCATATTCTTCTATCTCTTCGAGACTTCTGGCAAGATTAAATTTGAGCTTCCAGTCATTAGCATCTAAAACCAGTGCCTTTTCAAAGTGGTAAACAGCCTTTTCATACTCTTCGGCTTCGAAAAAAGCCAGCGCTTCCTCTCGATGATCTGTACATGACGTAAGAGATATTATTACCAGTATAACTAATAGCAACTTTTCCATCAACTATAAATATAGTTATAAACTATGGTGCCACAAATAATTGCTATTATAAAATTAGAATAGTTAGTACGAGCCGTTGTACTTTCTAAGAAACCACTCTGTTGCAACTAATGTGAGAAGTACAAAAAACAGCCCCTCAAGGTTGATAAACGGCAGGTACTTTTCACTTGTATGAATGATGCCCTGTGCCTGCATTTTATTTATATCACCTTTCATCTGCTCTATATCTTCCGCTTTATAAAATCTCCCCCCTGTCGATTGTGCCAATGAGCGAAGAATATTAAAGTCTGCTGTAAGATTAATATCTTCAATTTGAATGGCTTTAATAACAAACTCTCCTGACACCTGGTTGCTTTCATCACCAAGGGTTGTGCTTGCTGTATATTTATAAACTCCCTGAGGTAATCCGCTCATACTGTAGCGCGTGTTATTTTCATTTGTGATGTAAGAATATTCATAAGTATTGCCCTCATCATCTTTCAATGAAAAGTTAATCTTGTTGCCATAAACACGTTCGTATAAGTCGTTATAAACCTCGGTATCAAAAACAACTTTTTCGTTGGTATTATATTCGTTTTTAACAGGATATGCCTTAAATTTTCTTCTGTCTTCTTTAGATGATAAAAATTGAACAAGCTTAGTAACCAGCTCATTAAACGCTTCATGATTATCATTTATAACATAGCTCGTCAAGTTCCATTTCCAAAGTCCATCACCTATCACCACAGCTTGTTTGGGTACAATTTCTTCATTGAGAGCAATGAGCGGTTTGGTTGTAGTAATACTCCCTACTTGTTGGTAAAGCATTACCGAGGAGCCTGGGCTTAAATTGAACCTTCCGAATGGTACGGATATAGGAGGAAGCTCTGTAAAAGTCTGTTGGAGCAATTCTGAAAGTCTAAAGTTTACAAACCCCTGGTTGAATACAGCATTTACCTGATCGTATTCACCTGGTACGGCATCCAATGTCAGCACTTTATTTGATTGATTAAAACTTCGTAAATCACTATTCCCTCCAAAAATAAATAATGAGGGTATCTCATCAAGTTCCAACTGAGCTAACACACGATCGTATCTATTTCTATCTGGCACCTGATGGTAAATGATGAGGTCGTACTGAGTCTTATTGTTAATTAATCTACTACGATCATCTGGAAGGCTTAAAATGTATTGATCAAATGTATAATTTGCATTGCTCTCGATGGCTAATCTTAAAGCCTTAATATCCGGATGGGGAGCCGCTGCAATAATGGCAATGTTCTCTTTGCCTTCAATAATTTCTACATAGGCCTGCTGGGTGTTATTGAGAGTGGTAAACTCTCCTTCAAGCGGTGAAATAGTTACTGCGTATCTCTGAAACCCTTTAGTATCTGCGTCTAATAGAAGCTTGACTTCATTGATTTGATTTTCCCCTCTTAACGTGTGTTGTTGAGAAGCGAGTAACTTACCAGCACGACTAATTGAAACATTGACCTGGTCCCCACCAAAGCCCTGTTGGGTAAACTGTACCAAAACAGGAAACTTATTGCCCTGATAAGATATTTTATTGTATACCAGGCCATTAATTGAAACATCGGCCTTTGGTACAGTATCCCCAACACCAAGTGTTGTTAACTTAAACTTATAGTCACGATAGGTTGGGGCTATTCCTTCGTTATATATACCATCTGACACCAACATAACACCACCTAAGTTGCGCCCTTCATAATCAGCTTTTATGTTTTCCAACAACCCGGATAAGTTAGATTGCTGCGCATTGAATGCAAGGTCTGTAGGCAACTCCTCAAATTGTTGATCATCAATGGTTCTAAACCTCACCTTAAAGCCTTGCCCCCGGTAATCCTCAGCCGCACCTTTTACATCTTGTAGTATAGAAGCCCTCCTTAAACTGTCGGTACCATTGGCTACTGAGCTTGAGTTATCAATTGCTATGATATAGGTAGGCTCTTCAATAGTATTTTGTATCTGCTTAAGTATTGGGGAAACTAATAATGCAGCTATTGTTGTAGCTAATAAAAACCGCAGCGCAAACAAAACATAATTGGTACGCTTACCCCAAGGGCCTGATTTCTTGTACAAAATATAAGCATATGCCAACCCAAGTAGCATACATATGATTAGAAATAAAGGGGATTGTTCGAAAATCAGCGCGGGTCTCTGCATCACCAATGTTTAACGGCAATATGCAAATTAAGATATACTTGACCAATATTTTTTGGATATTAGGGCAATTGAAGTGGTGATTTTTACTGACCGTTGTATGTCGCAAGTTGTTTTATGGGAGTAGCATTTAAGCTTTAGTCGAAAATTGAAATGCCGGACAACCTTAATCATCTTTTACACGATTAAATTTATAACATTTAGCTAAATGCAAGACAAGCTTACACAATACTACAAACGGATACCCAGAGTAACCAAACATCTGCTTTTTTGGCTGGTTTTTGTTGCTTTTTATACCATACTTTATGGTAGTTTCAATGAAGACTACCTGTTTCAGCTAAAGATGCAACTCATCTATCTTCCAGAAAAGTTGATTGCCACTTACATCACCCTGTACTGGTTACTGCCTCAATTTTTATTGAAAGAGAAATACCTCACATTCTTCTCTTTGCTTTTTGCACTACTATTGCTATCTGGCATACTGCATTGGGCTGTAACCATTTACATTGAAATACCACTTTATTACTCGGAAGAAGGAGCCATCAGGTTTTGGTACCCTAATAAAATCCTTAAGTCAGCCACATATATTTACCCTGTAGTGGTGTTGGCAACACTCATCAAGTTTTTTAAACATTGGTACAATTACCAGGCGGCCACGCAAAAGTTGGCACAAGAAAAACTACAGGCTGAACTTAAATTTCTACGTGCCCAGGTACACCCACATTTTTTATTTAACACACTGAATAATTTATATGCGCTTACACTAAAAAAATCTGACAGTGCCCCAGCCATCGTGCTCAAGCTTTCTGACCTGCTCAACTACATGCTTTATGAATGTAATACCGATAGAGTACCCCTAAGCAAAGAAATTGAATTGTTGGAAAATTATCTTTCTCTCGAAAAACTCCGGTATGGAGATCATCTTGATATTGTATTTAATGTAAAAGGTAAGGTAGACCAACACGTAATTGCCCCAATGCTCATTCTTCCTTTTGTAGAAAATAGTTTTAAGCATGGGGTAAGTGGAGAAACCGATGAAGCCTGGGTAAGTATAGATTTAAATATAAAAGATGGGCTTATGACCTTAAAGGTTGATAATAGCAAGAGTGGCCAGGAAACGAAGGACGAACAACAATACAAAGAAGGCATTGGATTAAATAACGTAAAAAGACGCCTTGAATTACTGTATCCCGATCGGTATGATTTAAAAATTATGGATACTGAAGAATCATATTTAGTAGTACTTAAACTCGAAATAGAAGAATAATGTCAATTAAATGTATCATCGTAGATGACGAACCACTGGCTATTGAGGTATTGGAGTCTTATGTAGACAGAATTAATAATTTGGAAGTGGTAGCAACATGTAAAAATGCTATCAAGGCTTTTGAAATATTACAAACAGAACAGGTTGATCTCATCTTTCTGGACATCCAAATGCCAAAACTTACGGGTATCGACTTTCTCAAATCTCTTACAAAACCACCCAAAGTAATTTTTACAACTGCTTATCGAGATTATGCAATACAGAGCTACGAGCTTGATGTCGTGGATTATCTACTAAAACCAATCTCGTTTGATCGTTTTTTGAAGGCTGTAGGAAAAGTATTTGACGTGAATTCAACGTCTTCTAATGACAATGACACGATTTCTGAAGATAACGATTACATCTATCTCAAAGCAGACAAAAAGATGGTAAAAGTGCGCTTGCATGAGATACTTTATATAGAAAGTCTCAAAGATTATGTGCGAGTTAAGACAAGCAACAAAGATGTGATCACTCATCAGAAAATTAGCTACCTCGAGGAGAAGCTTCCTGAAGAGTGTTTTATGAGAATACATCGCTCATTTATAGTGGCCACCAAAAAGATTGAAACTTACTCTGCCACGGTGATAGAAGTGCCTGGTAAAGAGTTGCCTATCGGTAGATTATATAAACAAGGCGTGTTAGAAAGACTTAACAGTGAGCATCAGTTATGAAAAAGAAATTACTAATTATGCTATTTACAGTCGCCTATACATCTGTATTAGCACAAAGTGACATACTGAAAAAGGCGAATGACCTGCTTGCTTCTGACAGCGCTCAGACCGCATTGAATATGCTGGAGCCTATAAGTCAATTTGATTATAACCAACTTCCTGAGGTCCATAGCTTGATAGGCAAGGGTTTGCTCAAATTGAAAAAGGACTCATCGGCTATATTGTCTTTCAAAAAGTGTTTGCAAATCAGTAAGTCAATAAATGACATTGAGTACGAGATCGAATCTCTTTATTGGCTAACCCGACTTAGTGCCATCTCAGGAAAGTTTAAACAAGCTGTAGTTTATGGAGAAGAAGGAAGCTTGCTCGCGCGACTTTATCAAAAAGATGTGATGGAATTTCGAATAAACAATTTTCTGAGCTGGGCATATTTTATGACCAATAAAGATTTTAATAAAGTATTGATTCATGAGCAAAGACAGCTGGAGTTGGTAGGTCTGGTAGGCAACGAATCACAAAAAGCCCAGGTATATAACAACTTAGGTTATGATTTAACCATTGCCGGCAATGTGCACTTAGATTCGACCATAAGTTTAATGAAATGGGCTAACGATCAGTATGGGAAAATGGAAAATAATAATGGCAGGTGGTACACTTTAATGAACCTTACCTGGCAATACCGATTAAAGGGTGATTATCAGCAAGCTGTTGAATATGGTAAGCTGTCGTTGAATCAAGCACAGGTTGACGAAGACAGGCATGCTATTATCGAGGCTAGCTTTCAGTTGGGAGAAAGTTTAATGGCATTAGAGCAATTAGAAAAAGCCAAAGAATTTTATGACATTGGCTACGAGCAAAGTGTGCTGCAGAAAGATCGTGATAAGTATGTATTTGATGTCTACTACGCCAACTACCTTTTTACAATAGGTGAGCAAGACAAAGCGATCAATCTACTGGAATCTGCAGTAGAATTTTTAACTACAAGTGAAGTGTTTTACGAGATGCATGGCAGGGCAATTTTAAGTCTTTTATATATTGAAGAAGGGAAAATTGAACAAGCCAAAGCACAGCTTAACATCATAGAAGAGCCCAGGCATAATTACATTGCCACGGAAACAAAATGCATTGCAGCTATTGCAATGGCAAGATTAGTTGATCAAAAGGATGAGTCTCTAGCTCTATTGAACAACTGGCGAACACGTGCTAATGAAATTGGCGCATTACAAATTGTTGGATGGTTGGATCAGGAGTTAAAAACAAACTCTCAATAACCATACTTATCTTTCCACAATGCTTTGAGTCTTTTTCTCATTTCTGATTCTCGGGCATTATTTCCTGGATCAAAAAGTTTAGTTTTTTCAATCTCTTTTGGCATAAATTCCATCTCAGCAAAATTATTTGCATAGTTGTGGGCATACTTATAGTTCTCACCATAACCCTCATCTTTCATAAGTTTGGTCGGGGCATTACGAATCGCCATTGGCACTTGCAAGTCACCTGTTTCTTTCACTAATCTTTGCGCATCATTAATGGCCATATAAGCCGCATTACTCTTTGGTGAACATGCTAAATAAGTGACACATTGTGATAAAATAATCCTCGACTCAGGGTAACCTATTACATTTACAGCCTGAAAAGTGTTGTTCGCGATTACTAATGCCGTAGGATTTGCGTTACCAATATCCTCAGAGGCAAGGATTAAAAGTCTACGAGCTATAAATTTTACATCTTCACCTCCTTCAATCATTCGGGCGAGGTAATACACAGCAGCGTTGGGATCGCTTCCACGAATAGATTTAATAAAAGCTGAAATAATATCATAATGCTGCTCGCCAGTTTTGTCATAAATGGCTACCCGCTGCTGGGCAATATCCATCACCTTTTGATCTGTCACTTCAATACTCTCACCACTTAATGAGTCAAAAACCAACTCTACCAAATTGAGTAATTTCCTGGCATCACCACCAGATATATTTAATAGTGCCTTATGCTCCTTGATGTTGACTTTCTTTTTCTTAAGTTTCTCATCATTTGTCAAGACATAGTCAACTAAATCAAGCAAGTCTTCCTCTTTTAAAGCCTTCAATGTGTACACTTGAGACCTGCTGAGCAAAGCTGAGTTTACCTCAAACGATGGGTTCTCGGTTGTGGCTCCTATCAAAGTGATCGTACCTTTTTCTACAGCTCCTAACAGGGCGTCTTGCTGTGACTTGTTGAACCTATGAATCTCATCAATAAATAAGATCGCTTTGCCCAACCGCTTGGCTTTATCAATTGCCTCACGCACATCTTTTACTCCTGAGCTTACCGCACTAAGTGTGTAGAAGGGCATTTTTACCGTATTTGCAATGATATTTGCAATAGTGGTTTTACCCACACCAGGAGGCCCCCACAAAATCATTGATGGCACTACACCAGATTTAATAGTCTTCCTCAAGATCCCTTCTTCACCAACCAAATGCTCCTGACCAATAAGTTGGTCTAATGAAGAGGGTCGCATCCTTTCTGCAAGGGGTAAATTATGATCAAACATAGGCAGCAATAATTTACGCTAAGGTAACAAATTTAATAAGTGAAAACCCTAGATTTGGCTGTGCCCTCTAAGTTCAAAATACACGGAATTTTACTATTTGTCACACTCATTTATGGGGCCAACTATACAGTAGCTAAAATTCCAATGCCAGAGTATCTGCAGCCTTTTGGTTTCATTTTGCTGCGAGTTACGGCTGCTACTTCACTTTTTTGGTTATTCTCCTACTTTACGGGTACCGAAAAAGTACTTAAAAAGGATCTGGCACTTTTATTCTTGTGCGGAATTTTTGGGGTTGCCACTAATCAAATGCTATTCTTCAAAGGGTTGAGTCTAACCACACCCATCAATGCCTCAGTGATCATGACCACCTCTCCGATTTCGGTATTGCTGGCGGCTTATTTTCTAGGAAAAGAGCGACTGACATTAATTAAAATCGCTGGTGTAATTGTCGGTGCTGTTGGGGCTTATTTGCTTATCACCAAAGATGGTGCTACGATAGGCAAAGGCACCTTCTTGGGCGACTTGCTGGTCTTAATCAATGGGGCCAGCTATGCCGTATACCTGGTAATTGTAAAACCACTCATGGCTAAGTATAAAGCCACTACCGTAATCAAGTGGGTTTTCTTTTTTGGGTGGCTGGTTATCATTCCATTTGGACTTCAGGAGTTTTCAGAAGTCAATTGGAATACTTTACCAAATATTGTTTGGTTTAGCATTGTCTTCGTAATTATCCTGGGCACATTTACTGTTTACCTACTCAATGTGTGGTCATTGAAATTTGTAAATAGCTCTGTTGTTGGTATTTATATGTATTTGCAGCCAGTTTTTGCTACCTTCATAGCTTTCCTTGTGAGAGGAGATCAATTAGATTGGCTGACAGCCCTTTATTCGCTGATTATTATGGTGGGTGTCTACCTTGTAAGTAAAAAATAAGTCTATGAGAGGCATTTTCTATTTAATCGCTTTATTCAGTGCACTCTGGATGATTTATGACATTTGGTTAGTAAACAAAGAGTTGAAAATGCAGGGAAGAGTACTTTGGACTTTCTTTGCTTTTATTTTTAGTCTAGGTGCAGCCATTATATATCTGCTTTCTCACAAACTTAAAGTGCTAAAATGAAATAGAACGCAAAGCCTTTATAGTTTCATTCAGCATATCATCACTATAATCGAGGTGTGTGACAAACCTCACTTCTTTCGGGCCAAAAGCCACCGCCATAATGTTATGTTCTCTCAATTTATTTAGGCATGCTTCTGCGGTGATGTCTCCAGACAACTCAAAAATAACGATATTGGTCTCTACAGGTAGTACATTTTCGACATAAGGTAAGCCTACGAGCGCACTTTCTATTTCCTTTGCTTTTTTATGGTCTTCATCCAATCGCTCGATATGATTATCCAGAGCATATATACATGCCGCAGCCAAATAACCTGCCTGGCGCATTCCTCCACCAAAGTATTTTCTCACTCTACGGGCTTGTTTTATATAGTCTTTACTACCTATCAATAACGAGCCAACGGGTGCACCCAACCCTTTGGACATACAAATAGATATTGTATCAAACGCCTGCCCATAGTCCGTGGCTTTTTCACTATTGGCTACCAACGCATTAAATAAACGTGCTCCATCTAAATGAACTTTAAGTCCTCTTTCCCTACTCGCTTTACTAATCTTATTTACATGATCTATAGTATAGCACTTGCCCCCGCCTTTGTTTACCGTGTTTTCCAACTCTACAATACTCGTTTTGGGAAAGTGTATGTCATCAGGGTTGATGCTACTCAGCACATCGTCCAAAGATAGTATCCCTCTGTCACCGTCTAGCAGTTTAAAAGATAACCCACTATTTCCGGCTACACCACCTCCTTCATATTTATAAATGTGTGCACCCTTGTAGCAAATAACTTCTTCATATGGCTGTGACAAAACACTTATACCTATTTGATTTGTCATCGTGCCTGAAGGACAATAAATAGCAGCCTCCATTCCAAACATATCTGCACATTTTTGTTCCAACGCATTAACCGTTGGGTCTTCAGCAAAAACATCATCCCCTACTTTAGCCGAAAACATTGCATCGAGCATGCCTTGTGTTGGTTTCGTAACCGTATCGCTGCGTAAATCTATCTGCATTTCGTTGTCTTTTAGGTGCAGATAAACTTATAGAAAAATTTAGAGACTTAACATGCCGTTGGTAGAGAAGTTAGGTTAATGCCCATCATTTTTAGCGTATTGATCAGGCCTCTCGAAATCTCTTTCAACTGAGGTGTTTCTGCAAACTTCTGACTGATTTCTATTTCAATGCCTATATAATTGGAAGTGTATTTATTTCTTAAATAGGTTGTAAACCCATCATCGGCACCATGATAAGGTACATTATGCATGATTGTATAATCGGGCATTTCTTCCTGCAGTAAATCTTTCCACTGATTGTTGAAAGCCAGCTCTTCCGAATTCTTATCATCAAACAATAGGCCTAACTCTACCATTCGCTCCATTCCATTGAGCACTGGCGTAAACGAATGTATAGATATATGTACAACTTCATACCCTTCATTGATTAAGCCCGCAATCTTATCTTCAACGGTATTTCTATAACTATGGTAATACTTCTCAAGCAGTAGCGATTTTATGCTGTCATCGAGTTTTTGCACATATTTCGAAAACAATTGCGGGTGGTCAATTGATCTATTGACTTCTACCAGCAATCTCGATACTTTTTGAAAGTAGAAAGGACATTTAAGCTCCTTTACCATCAATTTAGCAACAGCAAATGCCCCTGGGTCCCACCCCAGGTGCGACTCAAGTTCGTTTTCATAGCCGGTAAAAAGCAGCTTAAAATCTTTCGGTATATAATTATCTGCGTGCTCGCAAGTAATTACAATTCTTCTTTTACCCATACCTCAAACATTTCGTTATTTGCCAGGCAATCTGCCAGTTCATTATAAACCATGGTGATGTTTTCTGTTGTATAAATTCCACCTAATGATTTGAGTATTCTGGTAGCCAAGGTTCCATGCTCCAAAATCATGTGAATCTCGTCTAACCATGGACCTATTTCTTTAGGATAATATTTCTTAACCAACTCAAAAATGTGCCTCCATAGTTGTTGTGCTGTGGCATGATTTTGATCTAAACCAAACACTTTTAAATAATCACTGCTCTCAATCTCGGCATTCTCAGCATGTTTAATGGTTTGCAGTAATATCGCATACAAATCATCGACCGACCACTGCTGTTGATCATGCAGTGTGATCGTTTTTTGAGAAACCAACATTTTGAGTGTACAAATGATAAAGGCCGCGATAGCCAAATCTGCTTTGGGACATTCTTGCAAATCAAGCACCCTAATTTCGACAGAGCCGCGATCAAAACGAGCTATGGCTCCCCGGCTATTTACCCATATTGGTTTTAGCAATTCGTCTTCATTGTACCTGGCTATATCCTCAGCAATCTTATCATATATCAGTTTTAAGTATTGCCTTTTACTAAAAGCACGCTCAGGTATCACCTTACCAGTAATCGATGGTATGATACGTTGGTTTTTTTGATAATAATCCATGCGCTTATCTAAATAACCGGTATCGGCACCTCCTAAAACTGGAGAGCTGGCAGCCAGAGCTGGAAGAATTGGAAGTATTAATCTAACAGCTGCATGCAGTTGGGCAAACTCCTCATCGTCATAAAAAGGAAGGTTGATATGGCAACTCTGTAAGTTTGACCAGCCGTGACCCTGACAATTAAAAATTTGATTGTAGCGCTCATACACTTCATTATTATCATGAGGCCATAAGTAGGTATCATGCTCGGGCTTCATGGTTGGGTGAGCAGCTGTTGGCAAAAGTTTAGCACCAAAGCCTGACAATTGTTTATTTACACGCTTTAAATTGTCTGTAAAATCTTTATTGAGTTTCACCAAATCAGCCGTTGGTTCTGTACACTTCAACTCTACCACGTGAAGCACAAGTTCGTTACACCAGGTCACAGGACCTTTTTCCACATCACTGGTAATCTCACCAGTTTCTTTTTTAAATAGATCATCTGTGATTGGCCTTACAGCTAAATTATCTTTGTCCACAATCATGTACTCAAGCTCAATTCCATAAGCCTGAAACAAATGTAATCTTGAAGGTTTCATCGTTTTTGAAGCTTCTCCACGAAGCTTTCCATTATCTTTTGATATAATTTATTCTTAAGCACTTTGTCCTCCACCCCACTGTCGAGGTTAGGATTATCATTAATCTCAATGACATAAAACTTGCCATCAATCTCTTTGATGTCTACACCATAAAGGCTTGTACCTATCAATGAGGTAGCCTTAAGTGCTGTATCGATAAGCGCTTTTGGGGCGTCACTAATAGCAATGGTTTCGCTTTTGCCTTCGCGGTGTTCCCCGTTCTTTTTCCAATCTACAATCTGCCAGTGATTTTGCGCCATAAAATAGCGGCACACATACAACGGCTGGTTGTTTATAATACCCACACGCCAGTCATACGAGGTAGGTATAAATTCCTGAGCGATCAATAGTTCAGATTTTTGAAACAACAATTTCAAGGTTTCTTTCAATTCTGTTTCATTAGCCACCTTTTTCACTCCTTTTGAAAAAGAACCATCCGGCTGTTTGATTACCATAGGATATGTAAAGTCACTTGGCAGTTGCTTTGCATCTTTTCTAAGTATGAAAGATTTAGGCACAGCAATTTTGTTGGCAGTCAACAACTCATGTAAATACACCTTGTTAGTGCATTTTAAAATTGAGTTGGAGTCATCCATCACAGCCAAACCTTCAGCCTCAGCTTTTTTAGCAAAGCGGTAGGTATAGTGGTTTACGTTGGTTGTTTCTCTTATGAATAGCGCATCAAATTGAACTAATTTCGCAAAGTCGTTTTTTGTAATCACTTCCGTATTAAAGCCCATTTTATCAGCCGCTGCGATCAACTTTTGAATGGCCCTGGCATTTGATGGAGGCGTGGTATCTTCCGGACTCATCAATATGGCCAGGTCGTACTTTTTGCGCTCATACTTTTTTCTTACCACCCGTTTGCCGGAAATATAAAAGCGCAATGCTTCCTGTAATCGCTCACGATTGGCCTCGTCCAAATCCTGTAAATGCAATGGCTTAAGACTTGCCAATTGCCACTTGTCTTTTTTCGTGAAAGTGGCCTGAATTATCGGTACTTGAAACAGGTTGAATAATAAATTACCCAGTTTACTATGCTTGGGATTTTCGGCCTGACCAAAGTAAATATTGATTGCAATTTTCCCGTCTTCGCCTTTTAAGCTGTCATGAATCAGGCTATCCCATTCCTCTGTATCTTCTTTGATTAATGACGGAAACCTGAAATCCTGTAAAATAGATACCTCAGGAATTACCTTATGATTTCTGGCTCCGGCCAATAAAGAAACATAGTAACCCGTGCTCTGATATTGGTGTGATTTGCAAAGGTTAATTATCTTAAATGCTTTTGATTCCTGATACTCAGGCAAACTGAAGTAGTCTGCAGGTGTGATTATTTTGGCACCCTCGCTATCTAAATTCCATTTACTAGGGTTTTCAGTTATAATAAGTTTTGGCATCGTTTATTTAGGATAAATAATTAAAAGGTTCGCATCATAAGTCATAACACCTAACAAAATCGCATTGATCAACTTCTGAAAACTCACCTTGTAGTATTGTTTTGTACTCATCGGGTTTTTGTCTAATGGATCGGCTACATAAGCCACACGTTTATCCTGATCAAAACCATTGATTACAACAAAATGGCCTGTGGGCAAACCGTTGATGTCATCATATTCGATAGTATCTTCACCGATTTCACGCGCGCTCTCATACAAATAGGTAGCGCTAAGGCCAGTGAGTATTGGTATGCTTTTGGAGAGATAATGCTTTATCAAAGAGGGTTTAAGCTCTTCAAATTTAAGCTCCCCGCCATTTTCCAGAAATTTGATATATGCTTTGGAAGCCTGTACCAATTTATTGTCATAAGCTTTGGCCTCCATTTGCAATTCAAGACGCTCCTTTAAGTTTGCGTTCTTAGCAAACCAGGATGGATCAAATGTGTGCAAATTGTAGGTGTATATGGTTGCATTATAACCTCTTAGCAAGGCGTGGTTTGCCAACTGCACAGCAAGTGTTCCTCCGGTTGGTAATTGCTTAACTTCCTCGATCACCTCACTTAGGCCCGGATCATCTCCATAATAATTGTACACTGCATGCAAACAGGTTGGTCCACAAGTGACATCATCTGGCTGTGCTTCAATATTCAGGTCCAAAATGCGACCTTTTGTTTTTAACAACATATATTTATATTCTTAAGTCAAATCTTTGACGCAACTTCAATAAAAAGTCACTCGATTGGGAGAAAATAAAAAGCTATCTGATGATGAACTAGTAGCCCTGCTGCAGGAAGACAACATGCGCTATTTTTCGGTACTGGCTGATCGCTACGAGCCAATAATCATCAAGAAATGTAAGTCATATGTGAAAGATGAAGATGCTGCTGAAGACCTCTCGCAAGAAGTGCTTATCAAAATCTTTATGAAGATAAAGAGCTTTAAAAAAGAAGCTAACTTCAGCACCTGGCTCTACTCGATCATTCATAACACCTGCATCGATTATTTAAGAAAAAATAAAAAGAATACGCGCCAGGTTTTGACAGATAAAATGATTGATGAGCTTCCCGAGCTGATAGATGAGGTAGACGAGCTTCCCACAGAGCTTTCAGAAGCTATTCTTGATAAACTATTGGATGAAATTGGCCCTGAAGAAAAGCTATTACTATTACTTAAATACAAGGAAAAGCATAGCATAAAAGACATTCAAGCCTCACTTCAGCTGTCTGAAAGTGCCATAAAAATGAGACTTAAGAGAGCAAAGGAAAAAGTAAATAAGCTATATAGAGCTTTGAGATAACTTGCCTATAAAAATTTCATGGCAAAAGTATCAATCACCTCCACTAAGATCAAAATGATTATTATCCACTCAAGCCTGCTGCTTTCGTGATGATTATTTACCTCTAGAAAAGCATGCAAGTTAGCTTCTATAATTTTGAAGTTACTTTCAATCGATCTGTAACGAGCGTTTAGTTCAAAATGACCTGCCAGGGTCTTATTTATTCGATTATAGTATTCGTTTTCCCAGGTTATTGGTGGGGAATCAAAAATGTACAGGTTCTCTGCAATTCGGTTTTGAGTGTTTAATGCCCTGCCAATAAACTTTAAAATATTCTTCTTATTGATAGAGAGTTTGCCTTTGGTTTCCATTTGCGTGGTAAACATTCTCACTTGAGTAATGAGCTGTTGTGAAACCTGGTTGTAGTAGTTTAGCGCAATACTCTGCGCCATGTTTAGCATAATAATTTTTACTGCTTCCAGGTCTACGGTTCGCAAAGTGAGGTGACCAAACTCAATATCAACATGAGCATCAGGGTTGGCTATAATCTCAAAATCATCACGGAGCAAGTCAGCAGATGTGATTTCGAAGTGTTCAACCAGCAACTTTAAAACTTTCTCTATTTCAATTTGTGGTTGGTTGAAAAAAACTACCGCACCATAATTAATAATAAAGTAATACTGCTGCTCACCATTCTTGTAGAGCAACTCAGAATTGTTTTCATGTACAGGCTTGCTCTCTGTATTTACCTGCTTATATTTTTTAATATCAATACTTCCTTTCAAATGAAAGGCTCTTACCTGAATCTGCATAAAATGTCTTTTGAGCATTTGACGCAGAGATGGTGAAAAGTCACAAACTAAATTCTTGCCTGGTAGGTATACAGCTCGTAATAGCGGCCTTTTTTCTCGATCAATTCATCGTGCTGTCCTCGCTCTACAATCTCACCTTTTTCCACCACCAATATCTGATCAGCCTGTCTGATTGTGCTTAGCCTGTGAGCGATCACAAATGTTGTTCTGCCTTTCATGAGCTCTTTTAAACTTTGCTGAATAAATGCCTCACTTTCCATGTCGAGATTTGAAGTAGCCTCATCTAAAACGAGTATTCGAGGGTCTGCCAGTATTGCTCGGGCAATGGCAATGCGTTGTTGCTGGCCCCCTGAAAGTTTCACGCCACGTTCGCCAATGGTTGTATCCAAACCATCTTCAAAACGATCGGTAAACTCCGAAACGTGTGCAGCTTTTACGGCCATTTGCAACTGCTCTACAGCGGCATTGGGTCTCGGAAAGAGAATGTTATCTCTAATCGTACCTTCAAATAAAAAATCGTTTTGCAGCACCACGCCCAGATGTTTTCTAAAACTAGCCAACGTGACAGTACCCATATCCACACCATCTACACTTACCATACCTTCATTGGGGTTTAAGAAAGAGGCAGCTAAACCTGCAATAGTCGTTTTACCCGAACCAGATGTACCCACCAATGCAGTGACCGAGCCAGCAGGGGCATCAAAGCTTATATTCTTGATTACGTTTTTGCCTTCTTCGTATGCGAAAAAAACATTTTCAAACTTGATATCTCCTTTAACTTGTTCCAGTGTCTTATCCCGTGACCTTTCGTCATCCTCTAATGGCATATTCAACAGCTCTTCAGTACGATCAAGACCGGCAAACGCTTCCGTAAGCTGACTGCCAATATTGCTCATTTGTACAATGGGTGCAATCATAAAACCAAGGTAAAGCGTAAATGCAAGAAAATCTCCAAAGGTCATATCACCCTCCATGATCATATACCCCCCGATACCCATAATACCAGTGGAGGCCAAACCCAATAAAAATGTAGCTGAGCTAGTCACCAGGCTTGTGGAAGTGAGACTTTTCTTAATATTTAAAAACAGTCGATTGACTCCGTCTTCGAATGTCTTTATTTCCTGAACCTCAGCATTAAATCCCTTAATCACACGTACACCTCCCAAGGTTTCCGTAAGTCTACCCGTAACTTCTGCATTGATGATACCACGCTCTCTAAATATTGGTCTTATGTAACCAAAAGCCTTGAGTGAAATAACACCGAACACAGCCACCGGCACTAAGACATACAGCGTCATCAACGCATTAATATTAATCAATATCACAAGACAGATAATGGAAGTCAATACTCCACCAAAGAGTTGAGCTAAACCTGTACCTACAATATTCCTTACACCCTCAACATCTGTCATTATCCGTGATACCAATTCACCGGTTTTTGTATTGTCAAAAAATCGAACAGGCATTTTTACTATATGTGCCTGTACTTTAGCCCGAAGCTTTGCAATGAGGTTTTGTGCCTCTACACTTAGTATTTGTGTGAGGGCAAAAGAAGTCACTGATTGCACTAAAATTGCTCCTCCCACTGCTAACAACAGCAGTTTGAGCATTTCCATATCACTATTAGGGATAACATCATCCATCAAATATTTACTCGCCCCGGGTAGCACTAATCCTGCAAGGCGACTAATAATGATTAAAATGATGCCTAAAAAAACTTGTTTCCTGCGGGGCCAAACAATGGTCTTGAATACGTAACCAATGGTTACATTAGATTTGCTCATAGAGTAAGTTCGTAAAGATTGATTTATTAACTAACGGAACTGAGAGAAAAAGTTTCTATCATTAGCTTCAAATTAATTTAAGTGATGACTCACAGAAAACAATTTTGCCAAAGTCTGGCTTAGTATGACATGAAGCAATTCCAGTGGCTACTATTATTACTTTGTTGTACCTTCTTCAATACTTTGAAATCCCAGGAAATGAAGAAAGATACAATCGCTCAAGTCAAACTCGAGCCAATAGTCATTCAGTCTACACGATATGATTTGCCAGAATCAAAAACTCCTTTCTCCGTAACAAGTCTCAATCAAAACCGAATTCAAAAAAATCACCCTCAGATTTCTATCAAAGATGCTATAGATGCCGCTCCCGGTGTTTTTGCTTTAAATAGCAACAACTTCGCCCAAGATGTGAGAGTGTCCATAAGAGGCTTTGGCGCCCGCGCTGCCTTTGGCATCAGAGGTATAAAAGTACTCGTTGATGGGCTTCCCGAATCAACTCCAGATGGACAAGCCCAAATAGACAATATAGATATTGGGGTGATGGATAAATTGGAAATAGTAAGGGGTCCATCTTCCGTGTTATATGGCAATGCCTCCGGAGGTGTATTATCATTCTATTCAGAAGAAGTTGAACAGCCATTTATTGAAACTCGCTTGACAACAGGCAGCTATGGGTTCAATCGTCTTCAATTTAAATCTGGTTTAAAAAAAGGAAATGTCAAATCGCTACTTTATTTAGCACATACTACTATTGATGGATACCGTGAAAATAGCGCTACAGAAAATACGCTATTTAATAATAAAACGTCTATTGCACTGGATGAGAAAACAAGCTTAGACCTTCTAATTAATTATAGTAATAGTCCACAAGCAGAAGATCCTGGTGGGTTAACGCTAGAAGAAGTGAATGCGGATAGAAAACAAGCACGTACTTTGAATGTAACACAGCGCACTGGAGAGGAAGTAGAACAGGCCAGGGTTGGATTAGTGTTTGATAAGCGTTTTACACCCAATCACAAGATCAAAGCAAAAGCCTATTACACCTTTAGAAAATTTGATGGAACCATACCTTTTGCAATCATCGACCTTAATAGAGATTTTGCGGGTACTTCACTTAATTATCAGTTTTCTTCAAACATCGGAAAAGTCGTCTATAAATTAATTGCCGGAATTGATTTAGAACACCAAATTGACGAACGTGACAATTTTGATAACAACAATGGGGAGCCATCAGATATCTTACTAAGTCAAAATGAGATTTTTACCACCAAGGCTGGCTATCTCATTCACCAGATAGCACCAAATGATTTGCTAAATATAACAATTGGTGCAAGGTTCGATGCCATTGACATACAGTCCGAAGACAAGCTACTAACTAATGGAGACGACTCCGATAATCTTTCCTTTAACAGAATCAGCCCAATGCTTGGTCTTACATACACATTTAAAGAGTCGCTGATAGGTTTTGCCAATATTTCTCAAAGTTTTGAAACGCCTACTCTCACAGAGCTCTCAAATGACCCGGTAGATTTAGGCGGTTTCAATACAAGTCTCTCACCACAAAAGGCCACCAATTTTGAATTTGGATTTAAAGGGAATCTAGAAAGCGTAGTCGAATATCAATTGTCCATATTCAAAATACAGGTTGAGGATGAATTGGTACCATATGAGTTAGGGCAATTTCCTGATCGTGATTTTTATCGTAATGCAGGTGAATCAGTCAGAAATGGTTTAGAATTTGCCTTAACCATAAATTCTAACGTTGGACTGACTTCTAACACATCATTTACGTACTCCAATTTCAGCTACGATGAGTACATAAGCAACGGCAATGATTTCAGCGGCAATATTTTACCTGCCATACCAAAAAATCTACTTTTTCAGGAATTTAGATATCGTCATTCTACGGGTTTAAATATCATATTAAATGCCCGATATGTAGGTGAAATGTATGCCGATGACGCAAATTCGACTTTAATAGATGATTTTATCAATATAAACCTACGTCTTGGCCATAATGTCCTTATTCAAGATTGGGAAATCTCACCTTTTCTAGGAATTAACAACCTATTAAATTCAAGGTACTTTGAAAACATCAGAATAAATGGATTCGGAGAGCGATTTTACGAGCCTGCTCCACTTATCAATATATACGGAGGTTTGAGCGTTAGATATAACTATTAAATCAAAAATGGTAATCTTATCATTAAGAAATTATATCCGTTTTATGATTACTGCCTACCATGATATTGAGATAGGCAATCTTAAAATTAGATGAGTATTTACTTAGGAGAGGAATAATAAAAAAACCCGAGCAAAGTGCTCGGGTTACTAGTAGCGGGGACAGGACTCGAACCTGTGACCTTCGGGTTATGAGCCCGACGAGCTACCAACTGCTCCACCCCGCGATATATTTTTATGGGCTATCGGGTAACCCTGCTTCTCAAATTTTTCCCCTCTTTTTCAAAAGGATTACAAATGTAGAGCTAGTGTTTTACAAAATCAAGTACCTTTGCGAAATAATATTTAATAAATGACAAAATCTTCTGCACATAAGGCCGGTTTCGTAAGTATTATTGGAAAGCCAAACGTAGGCAAATCTACGCTTATGAACCAAATGGTGGGAGAAAAGCTGTCGATCATAACTTCTAAAGCGCAAACTACACGGCATAGAATTATGGGAATTATTTCAGGAGAAAATTTTCAGATTGTTTATTCTGATACTCCGGGAATCATCAAGCCGCAATATCAACTGCAGGAGTCGATGATGCATTTTGTCAATTACTCTCTTGAAGATGCCGATGTAGTGCTCATCGTAGCAGACATTTATGAGAAATATGATGAGGCTCTAGAGGCCAGCTTGAGAAAAATTAAAGTGCCTACCATTTTTATTCTCAACAAAATCGATCAGGCCAAGGGTAGCCAGGCAGAAGATAAAATGGAGTACTGGAAAGAACATATAAAAGCTGATGAGTACATTATGGTTTCAGCCCTGGAAGGTTTAAATATTGATGGGTTGTTTTCTGCCATAGTAAATCAATTACCTGAGCATGAAGCATATTTCCCAAAAGATCAACTAACCGACAAACCGGAGCGATTTTTTGTGGATGAAATTATCAGAGAAAAGATCTTTAAAAGATATAAAAAAGAGGTGCCTTATAGCACGGAAGTCGTTACCACAGAGTTTAAGGAAGACGAATCAATAATTAGAATCAGAGCCGAAATATATGTGGAGCGCAAAAGTCAAAAAGGCATTATCATAGGTAAAGGTGGAGAAGCTTTAAAGCACGTAGGCATTGAGGCAAGAAAAGATTTAGAAGCTTTTTTTGGAAAGCAGATACATTTGGAAACCTTCGTAAAAGTCGCTGAAGATTGGCGAAAAAAAGAAATTAGTTTAAAGAGATTTGGATACAAAAATTAGTACTGAGTAATTAGACATGAGATATTAGGCTTGTCTCACATCTAAAATCTCAATACTATTAACTAACAAAATGGCAAACGTAGTAGCAATAGTAGGACGGCCCAACGTGGGCAAATCAACGCTTTTCAACCGATTGGTAGAAAAGAAGAAAGCAATCATGGATGATGAAAGTGGCGTTACGCGCGACAGACACTACGGATATGCAGAGTGGAATGGCAAGCATTTTACGGTAGTAGACACTGGCGGTTATGTCACAGGGTCTGAAGACAAGTTTGAAAGCCAAATCAGACATCAGGTTGAGCTTGCTCTGGATGAGGCCAATGTGATTTTATTTATGACTGATTGCTTTGCTGGTCTTACTGATCTGGATAAAGATTTTGCTAATGTACTCAGACAATCGAAAAAGCCTGTGTACCTGGTAGCTAATAAGGCTGACACTACGGAGCGCATGCACATGTCAAGTGAGTTTTATGCATTGGGTATGGATGCTGAAATTTTCCCCGTTTCATCAGCAAGTGGATCAGGTACTGGAGAATTACTTGATGCCGTAGTTAAAAATTTTGATGAAGGAAAAGAAAATCCTGATGAGGGTGTGCCACGAATAGCCATATTAGGCAGACCTAATGTGGGTAAATCATCATTCCTAAATGCACTTTTAGGTAAAGAAAGAGCTATCGTAACGGATGAGGCGGGCACAACGCGTGATGCAATCAATACGCGATACAAAATGTATGGTAATGATTTTATACTCACCGACACTGCAGGGATCAGGCGAAAATCTAAGGTGAAAGAAAATATTGAATTTTATTCCGTGCTGCGGTCGATTCAGGCATTGCAAGATAGTGATGTATGTATATTTATCGTTGATGCCGAGCGTGGGTTAGAATCACAAGACTTGAGCATTATTAACCTGGCACATAAATACAATAAGGGACTGATGATTATGGTCAACAAGTGGGACCTGATTGAAAAGGATAGCAAAACAGCCGAGAAATTCCGCCAGGCCATTGTGAGTAAGTTGGGCAATCTAGACTACATTCCGGTAATATTTACTTCTGTGACCCAAAAACAGCGAATATTTCAAGCAATAGAGCAGGCTGTCGAGATCTATAATAACAGAGAGCAAAAAATATCTACCTCAAAAATTAACGACACCATTTTACCAGAGATAGAACGTAACCCTCCACCTGCGATAAAAGGCAAGTACATCAAGATCAAATACATAACACAGCTACCGAGCAAAACCCCGGCATTCGCATTTTTTTGCAATTTACCTCAGTATATAAAACCACCTTATGAGCGATATTTAGAAAATCGGATCAGGCAGCACTTTAACTTCTCTGGTGTCCCTTTAAGGTTATTTTTCAGAAAAAAATGACATGTAGTTGACCTTTATATAGAATTGTATCTATATTAGAGCCGGAAAATCAAAACCTGTTATTATGAAAAAGTTATTGACATTATTATTAGTTGCCGGATTCATGTTCGGATTTGTAGCTTGTGGAAATCAGGCTAAAGAAGAAGGTGAAGCTACTGAAATGGTAGAAGAAGCTGGTGACGAAATGGAAGAAGCAGCTGAAGAAGTAGAAGAAACTGCTGAAGAAGCTGGTGATGAAATGGAAGATGCAGCAGAGGAAGTTGAAGAAGAAATGGACTCAACTGAATCTGAAATGTAATCCAGATTATCGACTACAAAAATGGGCTTAATTCTCGAGAATTAAGCCTTTTTTTTGACCTTATCTTTATACTGTACGTTGAATCCTACACTTAATTTTAAAACACTTTTACAAAATCACGTGCCAGCTCAGGCTGTCGACTACTGCTACGAGCTCTGGCAAAGTCACCCATTTCGCTTTAAACTTAAAAAAAGCCGAAACTCTAAGCTTGGTGACTATAGATACAACCCAAAGGACAAGTCGCATACCATCACACTTAACCACGATTTAAATAAGTACTCTTTTCTGGTTACATACATTCATGAGGTTGCACACCTGGTTACCTATTTGGAGTTTGGGAAAAAAGTGTCTCCACATGGCAAAGAGTGGAAGAGTAATTTCAAAAGACTTTTTATTCCTATACTAAATAATGAAGTGCTTCCTGATAGTGTTTTACGAACTTTGGCTAGTCATTTGAAAAACCCTAAGGCTTCATCTTGCGCTGACCCAGCCTTGTATCGCACCTTATCTCAGTTTGATGACGAACCCAAGGTATTCTTATCAGATATTACGGTAGGGTCTTCGTTCAAATTAGGCAATCGTGTTTTTAGAAAAGAGCAACTGAGACGAACCAGGTATGTGTGTGAGGAAATAAAAACAGGAAGAAAATATCTCATTTCAAAATCAGCCCAGGTACAATAACTTACATACCTAGGCGATAGCTGATTTGCTGATTAACTTTAGCAAATAATTGTTTTGGAAGCATCGTTCTCCAATTACTGATATTTAATGTACCTCCCATATTTATATAACTGTCGATGTTATAGTTCTGAAATTCATCCTGCACATGGTCAGCAAAATTTAAAGCAGCAATCCAACCTGGGTAGGCAAAGTCAGTTTCGTCTTCAACATCCTCGAACCAATCTTCATAATAGCTATCATCCGACCCGTGAAAGTTGAACACATTTTCACCAATTAAAATAAATCTGTTTATACCCTGATGAAGTAGATTGTCTACAATATTTCGTTTAAGATGCATGATATCATTGTTGATGGTATCATTCCACTCACCTATAAACTCAATGATGCTATAACCCTCATCATAGTCGGTGTACAAGATTTTAATGTAAAGTGTTTCTGATCCAATAAAATCCCAGGCGGGATCTATATAATAGCCATAGATAGTTTCGCTATACAAATCATGGTTATACTCCTTACCAAAGTAGGGTGAGAGTTGGTCTTCTGCGGGGTTGTAATATTGAAGCCAATTGTAGTAGGGTTCAATCTCGTGCATCCTTTCTGATCTTTTCTATTACCTTTCTTACCGAGCCGTGCGCCTTTAACAATCTTTCGGCCTCCTCACGGCCAATGCATAACTCTTCCATGAGCATTCTTGTTCCGCGATCGACCAATTTATTGTTAGAAAGCTGCATATCGACCATCTTATTGCCTTTAACACGTCCCATCTTGATCATCACTGCCGTAGAAATCATATTCAACACTAGTTTTTGAGCCGTTCCTGCTTTCATACGTGTGCTCCCGGTTACAAACTCAGGACCCACTACTACTTCTATTGGAAAGGTCACATTCTTAGCCAACTCACTACCACGATTACAAACAATGCATCCTGTAATCAGCCCTTTATCTCGTGCGGCTTTTACACCTCCAATAACATATGGAGTTCTGCCTGAAGCCGCAATGCCAATCACCACGTCTTTATGATTAATCTGATGCTCCATCATATCTTTCCAGGCTTGCTCTGTATCATCTTCTGCAAACTCCACTGCCTTTCTTATGGCCTGATCACCTCCTGCCATTAAGCCTACAACTACTCCATGAGCCAAACCAAAAGTTGGTGGAATTTCAGACGCATCAACAACACCTAATCGACCGCTGGTGCCCGCACCAATATAAAAAAGCCTCCCCCCTTTTTCCAGCTGTGTCACTATCTCAGGGATCAAAGCCTCAATCTGAGGCATTGCACGCATCACTGCTTTGGGTACTGTGGTGTCTTCATTATTTATATTCACAAGTATGTCCCTTACCGACATCTCTTCCAGTCGATCGTAGTTTGAAGGTGATTCTGTAGTGCTCATTAGTTACTTATACTCTTTTGATGGAATAGGGTTAGGCCAGCGATGGGTGACTCGATCACATTGCCCATCATAATTGATAAATCTCCTGCCACCTGCCTTAAAATATTGTTGAAATAAAAAGCCACAGATCCGGTAAAATGAATCGGCACTTTATCATAACCCTCATATTTCATTACATTTTTTTCGAAAAACGACTTAAAACTATCATAAACCAATCGGTGGCAATAAGGGTGCTTTATGTTTTGAAAAATAAACTTAGAGAAGCTGGCTAAAAACCGCCCGGGCATTTCCCCCTGGTACACCTTTTCCAATATTTGATCCCTGTTGAGGTCGTACCTTTTTAAAAAACGATCCCAAATCTCCTGAGGCAAATCTTTGCGCATATAATCAGCAACTAGCTGTCTGCCCAGGTGACTTCCACTACCTTCATCTCCCAAAATGTATCCCAGAGATGAAACATTTTTTACAATCTTGTCACCATCGTAGTAACATGAATTTACTCCCGTTCCGATAATACAAGCAATTCCCGGCTTATCTCCACACAACGACCTTGCGGCTGCCAGTAAGTCATGCCACACTTCTATGTGCGCATTGTCAAAATACTTTTGTAATACATCGCGTATTACCTTCCTGTTATTTTCGGTACTACAGCCAGCCCCATAGTAAAATATCGATGAAATGTCTTCTCCAATCTGTGGCAGTAGTACTTCTCGTATATCTGTATCGAGTTGTTTTTGTGATTGGTAAAATGGGTTGAAACCTATGGTTTGGGCCTGGCGGATAGTGCCATCTGCAGCCAATATTCTCCAGTCAGTTTTAGATGATCCGCTATCGGCTATTAATATCATAAAGACTAGTATGAAGTTTGCAACTCTAAATAGGTAAAAGCTAAAGTTATGAAGAAAACGATATACAACTATTTATTTTACGTTTGTTTGACAATAGGCTCACTATCGGTGTTGATCAGCTGTAGCAGTGATGGGGACGAATCTCCACAAAACAATGGTGGCAATGGGAGTAATGATCAAAATGTTGGGGTATCCGCTCAGGATTTTCTCTCCAGTGATACCTATAGCAATCTTGTAGTAGAGATTCAATATGCAAGTGGCTTTGAACCACCACAAGCAGCAATCAATAATCTGCAGTCTTTACTTAATGAAAGACTTAATAAACCGGGGGGAGTTTCGATAACAACAACTGAAATTGCTGCTCCCGGCCAGGACACATATTCTGCGGCAGACCTGAGGGCAATTGAGGACAATAACCGAACTGAATTTACCAATGGAAATACGATAGCTGCATATTACTTTTTTGCAGATGGCGGATTTAGTCAGGATACGGAAAACTCAAAGATATTGGGCGTAGCTTATAGAAACACATCTATGGCACTATTTCAGGAAACTATCGAAAATAATTCAGGAGGTGTCGGTCAGCCATCTACTTCATTGTTGACTTCAACTGTAATGAATCATGAATTTGGTCATATACTAGGCTTAGTAAATAACGGCACACCGGTGCAATCAGACCACCATGATGCTGCCAATGGTGCTCACTGTGATGTCGAAGATTGCCTGATGTTCTGGCAAGCAGAAACCAGCGGTGGTTTAGGTGATCTTGTAGGTATGAGCTCACCACCCCCACTAGATGCACAGTGCATTGATGACCTTCAAGCCAATGGTGGGAAGTAAACATATCATGAGAGCCCCAGAGGGGTGATCAGTCAATAACTCTAATCTTAAATTTAATAATAGCTCCATAGGAGCGGCCTATTTAAAGCCGACTATCTAGTCGGCTTTTATTTTATACGACCCACCGCTTTAAACTTATCAAACACCTTATCGGTATGTGGGGCATCAGGTAACTCATCAGTTAGGTCTTGCCCCGACCAATGCTCATAATGCTTACCGTCCCTCCAAAGTTTTGATTTTGTTACGTCATAGATGACACCCTTATAAGCCACCCAGACTTCCTCTCTATCCTGTCCATTTCTTAGTGCAAGTTGCGACTTTGAGTACTCTTTTAAATCAGCCATCATTGCTGCGATGTGAGGTATTTATAATCTTTTATAACAGTATAGAGAAATTTTACCGGAGGCAGGTCAGATGTTATATTAAGGTGTGTTTTAATTTTATTCGCTACTGCAAACACCGGCTTATTATTGGCCCGTTGTTTATTAACAAGTAGTGCCTCCTTAATCACATTAATCTCCACATCGCTCAGTTGTCTTACTTCAGGAAAGGTCACTTTATGCTCTTCCTGTAAATTTTTAATCAACTCATGAGAGTTAACCCTTACTTCTCTGGCTACTTTTATTACTGTAGTATTGGCTGCCATGTCGCCAAGACGTTGCCCATTTTTTGACAAAGCAATCGCTAGCACCGCCACTCCTCCTGAAAATAGAGAAATATCGATAGGCCTGAGTAGCCAGCGTAGTAAATAGCCCCCAATCGTTGGTGATGACCCATCAAGCCTTACTACCCTAATATTCATTTGCTTTTTGCCAATGCTCTGACCATTTAAAAATATCTCACAAAGTAAATGGTAAAACATAGCGGGTAGTAAAAATAGCATCCCGATCCAAAGGCTATCTAATCCGATCTTACCCAGAATGATAGAAATAGCTATATAATAGGCAATCATAATGGCCACATCAATAGCAAAGGCTCCCATTCTCGCCCCTAAACCCGCCAGTTCGTATTCAATACCTACGTTTTGTGCCGTTCGAATATTAACGTTTTGCATGCCCGCCATTTTTCAATAAATTTCAAAAATAATAATAACCTCAATAAACCTTTAGAAAATGAAATTAATTAATATTCTTCTGCTCTTATTTATAGTAGCAGCATGTAGCCAAAAGGAATCTACAGAACAAGCTGCAGAGCCTACTGATGATGAGCTTAGGTCCAAAGCCGATGAGCTTGCCAAAAAATTTATAATTACTGACGGCCATATAGACTTACCATACCGCCTCAAAGGATCAAATTTTGATATTGAAACCGAAAAGGAGATTCTGATAAGTACAGAAAACGGTGATTTTGATTACGAAAGAGCTGTAGAAGGTGGGCTTGATGCCCCTTTCATGTCAATATACATACCTGCAAGATACCAGGAAACGGGTGGCGCTAAGGAAGTAGCTGATACTCTGATCAATCTTGTAACTAGTATCACTGAAGCCTACCCTGATAAGTTTGCTTTGGCAAACAGCCCGGCCGATGTACAAGCCAATTTTGATGCAGATAAAATTTCTTTGCCTATGGGTATGGAAAATGGCGCGCCAATTGAAGATGATCTGGCCAATGTAAAATATTTCCATGAAAGAGGCATACGATATATCACGCTTACTCACTCTAAAGACAACCAGATATGCGACTCATCATATGACACCACCCGTACATGGAATGGACTAAGTTCTTTTGGTAGAGAAGTAGTGACCGAAATGAATAAAGTGGGAATTATGGTAGATGTTTCTCACATCTCAGACAGCACTTTTTATCAGGTGATGGAATTATCAAAAGCCCCGGTAATTGCTTCTCACTCTTCATGCAGGCACTTCACCCCTGGTTTTGAAAGAAACATGGGCGATGACATGATCAAACTACTTGGTGAGAAAGATGGCGTCATTCAAATCAACTTTGGCTCTACATTTCTTGATATCAAATCTCAGGAAGTACGTGAGCATATCAGAGACTACCTGCAAGAGAATAACTTAAGCCGAGAAGACTCTGCAGCTCAAGCTTACATGACTGAATACTATAAGACCAATCCATTTTTCAGCTCAGTCGATAAAGTTGCTGATCATATAGATCGTGTGGTCGAGTTGGCTGGAATAGATCATGTGGCGTTGGGTTCTGACTATGACGGTGTTGGTGATTCTTTACCTGAGGGGCTGAAAGATGTTTCTTCTTATCCAAATTTGATTTACACCCTACTAAAGAGAGGTTATACCGAAGAGGATATAGAAAAAATATGTTATAAAAATGTATTCCGGGTATGGAATAAGGTAGAAGAAGTAGCCAAAGCCAGTCAAAATATGTAAAATTACAGGCTATGAGAGAGGCGGCCTTTGTAAAACAGAACTATGATCGATGGCAGGAGTTTGAGCAATTGCTTAAAAACGAAAAACAGGCACACCCTGACAAGCTTGCTGATCTGTTTATACAAGTGACAGACGACCTCTCTTTTTCGCGGACACAATATCCAGGTAGTGAGACCACTCACTACCTGAATAATCTTGCCACCAAGATTCATCTCAACATTTATAAAAATAAGAAGGAGGATAAGAGGCGCTTTATCACCTTTTGGAAGTATGAGCTACCACAACTCTTATATGGTGTTCAAAAGCAGCTATTTTATGCCTTCGCTATATTTACTGTGGCCGCATTAATTGGTGCCGTTTCAGCGCAAAACGATGAAACTTTCATCAGAATGATACTTGGGGATGCATACGTTAATATGACACTGGAAAACATTGAAAAAGGCAACCCATTGGCCGTTTATGGCAAAATGGGTGAAGCAGACATGTTTTTTGCAATCACTATCAATAATGTAAGGGTATCTTTTATGGCTTTTGCAGCCGGCCTACTTGTCTCGTTAGGGACGGGGTACATTCTTTTTAGCAATGGACTAATGGTAGGTGCTTTTTTTACTTTTTTAGGAAAAGAGTCTGATCTGCTTGATTCTTTTGGAATTGTAATGCTTCACGGTACTTTGGAGCTTTCTGCAATTGTAATAGCCGGAGCAGCAGGATTTGCTATGGGTAACAGTATCTTATTTCCCGGCACCTACAGTAGAATTGAATCCTTTAAAAGAGGAGCTAAAAAAGGTTTAAAAATCATCATCGGGCTAGTACCCATATTTATTTTGGCTGGTTTCATCGAGTCTTTTTTTACTCGTTATACCTTTATGCATTGGTCGATCAAAGCAACAGTTATTTTATTATCTGCCGCTTTTATTATTTATTACTTTATCATTTACCCTAGACTTTTGAATCAACATGGGCGCACCGAAAATTGAACTTCACAGAACAAGAGATTTTGGCAAAAAGTTAAATGCAACGATTGAGTTCATCAAAGAAAACTTTAAGCCACTTTTTAAAAGTTTATTTTATATATCAGGACCATTTATACTGATCGGTACACTTCTGTTTTCACAAGTATATTCTGGTTTTATCAGAAGAAGCCTCAATCAGGTAAATAACGGGTTTAATATTGAAGATGAGCTATTTAACATTATTAGTATAGGACTGGCCGCTGCTGTATTCCTTTTTATTGGAGGCACTATGCTGGTATCAACAGTAAATGAGTATATATTATTATATGAGAAAAAAGGCAATCAAATAAGTGTTGAAGATGTATGGGCTAAGGTAAAAGAGAAGTTCTTTTCCGTGCTCGGTACAATGATCGCCCTATTTGTTTTTATGGTCATCACGTATGCGATCACAATATTTGTTATCATGCTTACGGCAGATGCCTCTGTTGGCCTCACAATCATACTTGCAATTGTATGTTTCTTCTTTCTTATCTATGCATACATTGCGTTTACCCTGATATTCATCGTGAGGGCTTATGAGAATATAGGAATCTTCGAAAGTTTCCAACGCTGTTTATTTTTAGTAAAAGGTAAATGGTGGAGCACATTCGGGTTAATATTTGTAGCCTCACTTATTCAAAGTATTTGCTCATGGATTTTCTTTGTGCCGTGGTATGGGCTCATGATATATGACTCTCTGCATAATTTAAATGAAGGTTTTGTACCAGAAAGACCGTTATACTATCAAATATTGCAAACATTACTACTCACTTTGTACATGATGAGTAGTTATATTCTGTATTGCATACCATTGGTGGCGGTGGCTTTTCAATACTTCAATCTGGTAGAGTTAAAAGAAGCCAGAGGCCTCATGTCTAAAATTGATACGCTCGGAAGTGACGAACAAAAGGAAGAAGATGAGGAGCATTATTAGTATTTGCTTTATACTTTTTACATTTTTTCCGGCTCAGGCAAATGACAGCACCAAACTTGTCTATGATTCAACGGCTGTCGATGTAAGATCCTTTGATGAAAATGCCATCAATGAGCACAAGTCTGATGATACATTTGATTATGGTGTAAGACCCTCTGCTGAGCTTTCTCTATGGGAGAGATTCAAGATTTGGCTTAATAAGATACTTCAAAGCATCTTTTATTTTGGTACTGAAAAACCCATCGGGAAAATACTTATTTATATACTTCTGGCAGCAGGGCTGATTTATGCCGCCTATAAATTATCAACTATACATTCTAGTAAGGGTATCTATGGTCAGCGTAACGCAGGCCTGGCATATGACCTGCATCAGGAAGACATCCACGAGATGGATTTTGAAAAGCTTATTAATGAAGCTGTTGCTGAAAAGAATTACAGGCTGGCTATTAGGCTGGTTTATCTATATGCCTTAAAGCAGCTTTCTGATAAAGAATTGATCGATTGGCAGCCTGGCAAGACAAACCATGACTATGCCAATGAGCTGCAAGCTTCACAACTAAAGCCCGAGTTCAACGAGTTAAGCTATTATTTTGATTACGCCTGGTATGGCGACTTTGCAGTTGATAAGCCCTTATATGAAAAGGTTAGTTCAATGTTTACCCAATGGAAATCTAAAATCAATTGAAGAAAGACCTGAAATACATACTGATTTTAGTAGGGTGCATTTTGTTCTATGTTATATTGGAGGTATTTACACCAAAGCCCATTGACTGGACCATTACGCTGGCTAGTAAGGATAAAAACCCATTTGGAGCATACCTTATAGACGCCAGGTTTGAAGACCTCTTTAGTAAAAAGTCAAAATCAAACGCCACCATATACGAGCTTCAGGACTCCACTTATCAAAATCTTTTCATTCTATCTCAACAATTTGCTCCAAGCAAAGAAGATGTAGATGCCTTATTAGAAAGCGTAGACAAAGGCCATGATGCATTTATTATATCAAGTTTTTTTAATGGCACTTTTGCAGACACTTTAGGCTTGGCCACTGAAGATTATTTGTTCCAGGGTGACATTTTTCAAAATTTAGAAAAAGAAGATACCGCCAGTTTATCTTTTACCTCACCGAGTTTTGAAAAAGACTATTTTTACCAGAGAAACAATACACAGTATTATTTTAGCGAGTTTGACTCGACAAAAACTAGAATAATTGCTCTAAATGATTTAGAAAGACCAATACTTATCAATATACCATGGGGTGAAGGAAATTTGTATTTAGGCTCAACCCCTTTGGCTTTTACAAACAACTACATGGTATATAAAGAAAATTATGAATTTGTAAGCAATGCGCTTTCATACTTGCCCACAGGCTCGATTCATTGGACAGAATATTATCAGTTAGGTCGCATGGAAGCCAGAACTCCTTTGAGATTTATTCTAAGAACAGAGAGTTTGCGATGGGCCTATTATATCACCATTGTTTCGGTTTTGCTATTTATGATTTTTGAGGCAAAACGAAAACAGCGTATCATCCCCGTGATTAAACCCTTAAGAAACGAGACTTTAGACTTTGTTGGCACTATCAGCAATCTGTATTATCAAAACAAGGCTCATAAGTCTATCGCTCTAAAGAAAATCAACTTCTTTATGGAGAGGCTCAGGAGTCACTATTATCTGGTTTCAGAAAATGACCCAGGTTATCTGGAGAAAGTAGCCTCAAAGCTGGGTGAGGACAAGGATGATATTGTAGAATTATTTAATCTAATCAACGAAATCAAAAGAAGTGATCAAATTACTGAAAATCAGTTGATGACACTCAATAAGAAATTAGAAGCCATAAAATTTTAGGACATGGAAAATGAAGAAGCTTTCAAGAGCAGAGTAGATTTGTCTGCACTTAAACAAAGTGTTACAAGCATAAAAGCAGAAATAGGGAAGGTCATTGTAGGGCAAGAAAGAATGGTAGACTTGCTCATTACGGCCATACTTGCCGATGGTCATGTACTGCTTGAAGGAGTCCCCGGAGTGGCAAAAACACTTACAGCCAAGTTGATTGCCCGAGTAATTGATGCGGATTTTTCGCGTATTCAATTCACACCAGACCTTATGCCCTCCGATGTATTAGGTACATCTGTCTTCAATATGAAATCATCTGATTTTGAGTTTAAATCAGGCCCCATTTTCTCAAATATTGTACTCATTGATGAAATAAACCGTGCACCTGCAAAAACACAGGCAGCTCTTTTTGAAGTGATGGAAGAGCGACAGGTTACAATTGATGGGCACACATACAAAATGGATGAACCTTACCTTGTGGTGGCCACTCAAAACCCTATCGAACAGGAAGGAACTTACCGTTTACCTGAAGCTCAACTAGATCGTTTTCTATTTAAGGTTTCTGTAAACTACCCAACTTTGGAGCAGGAGGTGTCAATACTTCAAGGTCACAACACCAAAAAAGCAACCGCTCGCCTGGAAGATCTTACAGCCATATTGACAAAAGAGCAAATTAAGGAATACCGAGCTACAATTAATGAGATACATGTAGAAGACAATTTACTCTCATACATTGCTCAAATTGTAGATTCGACACGCAATAGTGCAGACCTGTATCTCGGTGCTTCTTCAAGAGCATCTATTGCCATTCTTCAGAGCGCCAAAGCTTTTGCAGCCATTCAGGGTCGTGATTTTGTGACACCTGAAGATATAAAGTCTATGGCCAAACCTGTAATAAGACACCGAGTGATTATCACACCTGAAAAAGAAATGGAAGGCCTGAGCAGTGATGAGGTGACTCAACAAATTGTAGATAAAATCGAAGTGCCGAGATAATGAGATATTTAAAAGCACTTTATTTTAACAATCGACTTTTCCAAATCATTGGAGGGCTGGTAGTGCTTTTTATATTGAGTTTCTTTTTCCCGATACTTATGATCATTCCTAAAGTTGGGTTTTACTTACTGTTGGCAGCAATTGCTACTGATATTTTTTTGCTTTATGCTAAACAAAAAGGAGTAAAAGGACGAAGGTTTACACCAGAGAAACTTTCCAGTGGAGATGAGAACGAAATAAAGCTTTTCCTTGAAAATTTCTACCCTTTTACAGTCTCACTGAAAGTTATAGACGAGTTGCCCCATCAATTTCAAAAAAGAGACTCATTATTTTATCTTGACTTAGCATCACGAGAAAAAAGGTCAATCACTTATTTACTAAGACCGGTGAAGAGAGGTGAATATAAATTTGGCGCTGTAAACGTATTTGCTCAAACACAAGTTGGCCTTATGTCCAGAAGGTATCGATTTTCACAAAATAAGATGACACCGGTATATCCCTCCTTCATACAAATGCGCAAATATGAGTTACTGGCTATTTCCAACAATCTTACAGAAGTAGGCATCAAAAAAATCAGACGTCTGGGACATAACATGGAGTTTGAGCAAATAAAAGATTATGTGCAGGGTGATGATTATCGTACAATCAACTGGAAAGCCACCGCCAGGCGAGGTTCGCTTATGGTTAATAACTACCAGGACGAGAAATCACAGCAGGTTTACGCTATTATAGATAAAAGCAGAGCCATGCAAATGCCATTCAATGGGTTAAGTCTTTTAGACTATTCGATAAATGCCAGTCTGGTAATCTCAAATATTGCCATGAAAAAAGACGATAAAGCCGGGCTGATTACTTTTCAGCATAAAATTGGTGCGATGTTACCTGCAAGCAAGCGTGCAAAGCAAATGCATATGATTTTGGAAACACTTTACAATCAGAAAACAGCTTTTAAGGAGGTCGATTATTCAAAACTATATTCACTCGTCAGGCAAAAAATAACACAAAGGAGTCTGTTACTTTTATTTACAAACTTTGAGTCGCTGTCGAGCATGCACCGGCAACTACCTTACCTTAAAAAGCTTTCTAAATCTCATCTACTTGTTGTTATCTTTTTTGATAATACGGAAATAAAAAAATTACTAGAAGAGCCTGCTCAAAAAACTCAGGAAGTATATAAAAAAGCCGTAGCAGAAAAACTCGCTTATGAAAAGAGCCTCATTGCTAAGGAGTTACATAATCATGGTATTCACTCCGTGCTTACTGCTCCCGAACACCTCAACATTAACACTATAAATAAGTACCTCGAACTTAAAGCGCGGGGGCTCATTTAAATGAAACCTATTTTATATTGGCGATTAGAAAATAATCCTATTATATTACGCTGAATTTCAATTATTTCATGTGATGTTGGCACTAAGAACCACTATTTTTTTGTGTCTTGTCTACTTCTCTCAGACACTTTTAGGACAAGACATTGTTAAGGAAAACCTCGGCCCAAAAATCAATACGCAATACGATGAGACTAAGCCCATTATTTCGCCTGATGGAAAAATTCTGTATTTCGCCAGGCAGAGCTACCCCGAGAATGTAAAGGGAGACAAAGATCTTCAAGATATCTATTACTGCCTGCATACAGACAATGAGTGGTCTCAGGCTGTTAATATTGGAGAGCCGCTAAACGACAAGCACCCCAATGGAGTCAGCTCGGTAGCCCCGGATGGTAATTCATTGTTGGTTATCAACGCATACCACCCAACAGGATTGACAATGGGTGGAGCCAGTATTAGTAAAAAGCAAAACAACTATTGGCAGAAGCCGGAAAAAATCAACATTCAGAACTTTTACAACTTTAGTGACTTCATCGATTATTATATGTCTAATGATGAGAAATCATTACTTATGGCCGTACAGCGAGAAGATAGCGAAGGTGATCAGGACATATACGTAAGTCACCGAATTGATGAATATAACTGGAGCGAACCCATAACACTTGGTGACGTAATTAATACTCCCTCTGCCGAATTTGCACCGTTTTTGGCTGCGGATAATAAAACTTTATTTTTTGCTTCCCAGGGGCATGATGGCGTGGGTAGTAGTGATATTTTTTATTCTAAGAGATTAGATAATACCTGGCAAAGCTGGTCAGAGCCAGAGAATATTGGCCCTGAAGTAAACACTGCAGGGTTCGAAGGTTACTATACCATACCAGCCTCAGGTGACTTCGCATATTTTGTCTCAGACAATAATTCGATTAGTGATTCAAAAGATCTTTTCAAAATCACACTCCCCTATAAATTCAGGCCAGAACCTGTACTTATGGTCAAAGGCAATGTGTTTGATGATAAAACCAAGTCTCCTTTGGCTGCCAGTATAATATTTGTTGATCTGGAGACTAAAGATGAGGCAGGCTTTGCACTCTCAAATTTTGATGATGGGTCTTACAAAATTATCCTTCCGAGAGGCACCAAGTATGAGTTTCTTGCAGAGCGGCCTGGCTACATCGGTATCGTTCAATATCGAGATCTTACAGACATTACAGAGTATCAGGAATTGGAAAGCAATTTGGGTCTGGTACCCATCGAAAAAGGTCAGGTGGCAACAAGCCACCACATATTTTTCACTGAAAACACCAGTGACCTTATGGAAGAGGCATCTGTTGAGTTAGATCGTTTTACCAATATTCTCAAAAATAACCCTGGAATAAAAGTTGAAATAGGAGCTCATGCAAACACATTACAATCAGCGACTGCCAACCTCGATTTGTCAGAAAAAAGGGCAATTGCAATCAAACAATATTTTGAGCAAAAAGGTGTGAACGGCTTACGTTTACTCACTTTGGCTAATGGTAGCATTAAGGCATATGACGGGCCAGATGTAAGTTTGAAACGGGGCGCAAATGTCAATGATCGAGTTGACTTCACTATTATTCAAACAGATTGGTCACCGCCTTCAGTAAATGATAAGGACGGTGATAATGTAGTAGATCAAGTAGATGAATGTCCTGATGAAAAAGGTACAGAAGCAACCAATGGCTGCCCTGATAACGACAACGATGGAATTATAAACAGTAAGGATGACTGCCCTAATGTTGCGGGTGTAGAAGATAATAATGGCTGCCCTGAACTCGCAGAAGAAGTAAAAAAAGTACTAAAAGAAGCTCTTGAAGGAATAGAGTTTGAGTCTGGACGCGATATTATTAAACCTTCATCTTATGCTATCCTCGATCAGGTAGTCGGTGTAATGAAGACAAACACAGATTATAAATTAAAAATTGCTGGCCATACAGACAGTATGGGAAAGGATGAGTCTAACCTTATACTATCTCACAAAAGAGCCGAGGCTGCAAAAACCTATTTAATAGAAAAAGGTGTTGAAGAAAACCGGCTAGATGCAGTTGGCTATGGTGAAACAAAGCCTGTAGCCAGTAATGATACGGTTGAAGGAAGAAAGCAAAACAGAAGAGTTGAGTTCACTGTAATTTTTGAATAGGCACCTTTTATTGAGGCATTTAGCCGTTCGCCTTTGATATCACAACTAAGAATATGTGAATAGAGTAAAATAAGATGTGATGAAATGGTACACTAAACATTATAAACTCATTAGCCTGTTAGCACTAGTATTATTTATAGCCTCTGTGAGCTATTATCAGCAAGCCATTCTTAATTTTATAATGTGCCCATATGAAAGGAGCATTTCAATTAATTCAGATCTCTTTACTCCGATCATTGAAATGCAATGGGTTGAACAAACCAGTAAAACCTTAGTTAATATTTTGGTCAGATAAAATTTGATCGAAATTATTATGTTTGTGTATGTTCGGAATTTTTAAGAAAAAGGATAAAAAACCACAGCCACCACAGCTTACCGACCTAAATAACAACCAGCTAGTAGCAGGGGATTTGGTAGATGCTCTTCGTTATGAGTTAGGAAGATGTAAAATTATCCTAGAGGGAAACACATATTATTACCAACCGCTTGATGGAGGAGAAAAAGTGAGCTGGCTTAAAATGATAGATGCTTCAACAGATTGTCAAAAAGTAAAGAAAATAGATAATTAATCTTCTTTTATTTCCGTCCACGAAATTTGGTCAATTAAACCATGAACTTCATTTTCCAAATCTTTTAATTCTTTAGGAGCCCCATGATAATCCATGATTTTTTTGGCATTATCTCCACTTCTATAAGTTAGATATGTGGTGGGCATATCAGTAATATTGGAAGTATATCGGTCTTCAAACTCAAAAAAGTTACTTTTTTCAAACTTCTCTATCAAGTCATCATAGGTTTGAGTAGATAGTTCTCCTTTGTACTTCCCCTTAATTGGTAGGTGCTGTTTTGCTTCTATCACAACCTTTCGGTTCTCAAAAATCATCATTTCATATTCTGGGCATGTACCCATACAAGGTGTTTTTTGGATGACGATGATTGCATCCTCCACAGATTGAATTTTACTGCTTTTGCAAGATGCAAGACAAACAAACAGAAGTAATATAAGTAGCTTATTCATAGCAAATTGGGGGATGGATTCTTAACGTAAATACACTTACCTTTATATAATAGCCTATATATACACATATAAATGTAGATAAAAAATGAAAAAGTTCTTACTCACTCTTATATTAATGCCTTTGATAGCATCTGTGGATGCACAAAAAATCAATCCCAATAGATTAGAAAATCCTGATCCAATAATCTGTCATGCAGAGTTTGTAAGTAAGGCTACACGCATATATGCACCTAAACCAAGCGCAAAAAATGCTCGAACACAGGCTGCTACTTTTCAAGTTAATTATAATGGATTTACAACAGAAGCTCAGGCTGCATTTCAAGCAGCGGTTGACATATGGGCAGGTTTAATAAGCTCACCTGTGACCATTAGAATTGATGCTACCTGGGAACAGCTGGAGAGTGGCGTTTTAGGTTCTGCTGGAGCATCCACACTTTTTTCAAATTTTGAAGGAGCACTGGTTGCAAACACCTGGTACCCACCTGCCTTGGCAGAAAAGATGGCCGGCCAGGATATAAATGACCCTTCGAACCCGGACATAGTTGCAAGTTTTAATAGTGACGCCAATTGGTATTTGGGTACCGATGGCAACCCAAGTGCTAGTGAATTTGATCTGGTATCTGTCGTACTGCATGAAATTGGCCACGGACTGGGCTTTTTCGATAGCTTCGATTTTGACTCTGGCTCAGGGTCATTTGGTTTTCAGTCTACCGCAGGCAACACACTTCCTGTTATTTACGATCAAAGCGTGATTAACGGAAGTCAAATGTTTTTGGTAAGTGATTTCACTAACCCTTCTACAGAACTAGGTGACGAGCTCACTGGCAATGATTTGTTTTTCGACTCACCCACAGCCGAAAAAGTAACTGGAGCTACTCCAAGATTATTTGCTCCGGCAAGTTGGAATCCAGGCTCAAGCATAGCTCACCTGGATGAAAACACGTACCCTTCTGGAAATGAAAACTCATTGATGACACCTCAGATTGGACAAAATGAGGTAATGCAAGACCCCGGACCAATCACACTTAATATGTTTGGTGATATGGGATGGGAATACACCTATATAAATCATACCCAGATTCCTAATTCTGAAGATTTTGGTGCCACATCATACTCAGTAGTAGCATCTATCAATAGCGATATTGAATATGAAACAGACTCAGTTATTCTATATTACTCAATAGATGAATTTCAATCTGACACGACAGAGGTATTCTTAACACCAACTGCCAATCCAGACGAATATACCGGAGATATAACCTCTAACAATGTCGATGGACAGATCTATACCTACTATCTCGTTGCCATAGATACTAACAGCCGAAGGTTCTCCAAACCAAGTCTGGTGCCATTAAACTTTTTCTCTTTTACAACCCAGACCGACAATGAAGCCCCGGAAATTACGCACAACCCACCTGGCTTTATTAGTGATACAGATACCGAGTTAGTACTTGAGGCTACAGTAAAAGACTTTTCTGCTCTTGCCAGTGTAGAAGTAGAGTATTTTATCAATGACCAGGCAGGCCAAATGGGTTCAATGGTATTAATTGATGAATCTGACAGCCTTTACAGCGTTACCATTGACTTATCTGGCGAGACATTAGCTGATGGTGATTCGGTCAGGTATAACATTACCGCCACCGATGCTGCTGGTAGTAGTAATTCATCTATCTTTCCTGCAACTGGTCTTATTAAGCTTGATGTATTGGCATTACAACCAGCCGCGGCTGATTATTCCAATAACTTTGATGATGAGGCCTCAGCTTCTAATGACTTTTTCACCAGCAATAATTTTAGAATCGAAACACCTACTGGCTTTAGTAATGGCGCCATACATTCAGACCATCCATACGCTGATGGTACTGGCCCCAGCAGTGAAAGCAATTATACATACGAACTCAAAATTCCAATAATTTTAAATACCACAGACGCATTGATGAATTTCGATGAGGTGGTATTGGTAGAACCTGGTGAATCGGGCACTAACTTTGGCGATGCGGAATTTTGGGATTATGTAATTGTTGAAGGCTCTAATGACGGTGGTGTCACCTGGGAACCATTTGAAGATGGCTATGATTCTCGAGATGATGAAGATTGGCTTGCCACTTACAATGGGAATATAGTTGGCTCAGATTCAGAAGCACTGGGTGATGCATCACTTTACCAAAATAGAACCATTGACATGTTGGCCAACACCTCTTTTGTAGGTGGAGAGGAAATCTTGATTAGGTTTAGACTTTTTGCAGATGCAGCGGCACACGGATGGGGCTGGGCCATTGATAATTTAAACATTCAGATTGATCAGACTTCACCAACAATACTCCATAATCACATAGACTATGTTACTTCCAATACAGCCATCGATTTATCAGCCACAGTCACTGATAATTTTGCTGTTGACAGCGTGATAGTTGTAAATAATCAGGGAACACCAATAATTTCAACTCAAGGCTCTGGGGCGGATATCGACATTTTTACAGCTACGTTAAATATTGGCGCTGCCACATTGGGCGACACAATCGAATATCAAATAGTAGCCTTTGACTCAGCCGATCCTGCTAATATTGTATACTTACCGGGAGAAAGTAGCTTTTTCAAAGTGCCGTTTATCGAGTTTGATGCCGCTGTAAGTATTTATGAAAATGATTTTAATAGTCCCTCAACTGATTTTGTAGGCAATTTTTTTAACATCAGCCAACCAGCCAGCTTCTCCAATGGAGCAATTCATACCGACCACCCTTATGTAAGTGGTTTTGGAACCAACGGAATGAGTAGTTTCACCTACACACTCAAAACTCCGATTTTAGTTGATGCTATTAATCATTATCTAGGATATGATGAAGTACTACTAGCTCCAGCGGGTGATGCAGCAATATTAGAAGCATCTTCTGATAACGGGGCCACCTGGAGCGCACTCGATTCTTACCAATCCTCGAGCCAAAGTGCTTGGCTCATTGCAGTCAATGATGAAACAGATGGTAATGAAGGATTATTCTTTGAAAGAGTAGTTGATCTGGGGCAATTCTCCACAGGTGAAGAAGTATTAATAAGGTTTAGGCTAGAAAATGATAATGGAACCAACAGCTGGGGCTGGGCCATTGATAATTTACAAATACAAACAAACGCTGTGACAAGTCTCTCAAAAGAAGTGATCGAAAATCAAATTGCAGTGTACCCCAACCCAATTGCCAATGATCAACTTCAGATTGACTTACAGCAACTTGATCAATCCAGAGTCAATACAATTGACTTGATCAACAGTAATGGAATAAAAATACAGTCGGTGAATGTATCCAATGAAAAAGCTAGTTATGAAGTAAATATGTCCGGCTTACCCAGTGGCATCTATTTGTTAAAGCTCAACATAAACAATCGATACATTACCAAAAGAATACTAAAGTTAGACTGAATCTGATTTTAATCTAAAAAGGCAGCTTAACGGCTGCCTTTTTCATTTTGATTCTCACCTTTTTCATTTAACTTTGTGCCAATTTGTGCAGAAGTCATTCTTTTAACCACTACTAAAATTAATCCATGCCAAGAGATAGAAGTATCCGGTCCGTACTTATCATAGGTAGCGGACCTATTGTTATTGGTCAAGCTTGTGAATTTGATTACTCTGGATCCCAAGCTGCCAGGTCATTAAGAGAAGAGGGAATTGAAGTTACACTCATCAATTCAAATCCAGCGACCATAATGACAGACAATGTCACCGCTGACAATATTTATCTCAAACCTCTTACTAAAAAGTCTGTAAGAGAAATTTTAGAACAACACAACATCGATGCTGTCCTTCCAACTATGGGAGGACAGACTGCTTTAAATCTAGCCATAGATTGTGATAAAGCGGGCATCTGGGATCACTATGGTGTAAAAATCATTGGAGTTGATATCGATGCCATAGAAACTACAGAAGACAGGGAGAAATTCCGTCTTAAAATGCATGAGCTAGGCGTAGGTGTTTGTAAAGGTGAAACAGCTACATCATTTCTACAAGGAAAAGAAATTGCTCAGGAAATTGGTTTTCCTCTTGTAATTCGACCATCCTACACACTAGGTGGCTCCGGAGGAGGGTTTGTTCACTCCTACGAAGAATTTGAAAAAGCTCTTACACATGGCCTCCATACCTCTCCCATTCACGAAGTATTAATTGAACAAAGCATATTAGGATGGAAAGAATATGAGGTAGAGCTGATTCGTGATAATGTTGGTAACATCATCATTATTTGCTCTATCGAAAACTTTGACCCTATGGGCGTGCACACTGGAGATTCAATCACTGTGGCACCAGCCATGACTCTACCCGACACGGTTTATCAGGAAATGCGTAATCTTTCTAAACGAATGATTAATGGTATCGGCAAATTTGCTGGTGGGTGTAACGTACAGTTTGCAGTCAATCCTGAAAATGATGAAATCATCGGAATTGAAATCAACCCAAGAGTTTCAAGATCATCCGCTCTGGCATCGAAAGCAACAGGCTATCCCATCGCAAAAATAGCCGCTAAGCTGGCCATTGGATATAATCTTGATGAGTTGAAAAATGCCATTACAGGAACAACCTCAGCATTTTTTGAGCCAGCTATTGACTACACCATCGTGAAGATACCTAGATGGAACTTTGATAAATTCCAGGGCTCAGACAGAAAATTAGGTCTTTCTATGAAGTCTGTGGGTGAAGCTATGGGAATAGGAAGAAATTTCCAGGAAGCACTTCAAAAGGCTTGTCAATCTTTAGAAATTAAACGAAATGGCCTTGGAGCTGATGGTAAAGAATTAAAGAAACAGGAGGAGATCCTATATAGTTTAGAAAACCCAAGTTGGAACAGACTTTTCCATGTCTATGACGCCTTTAAACTTGGCATTCCATTCAAGACTATTGAGAAACTCACCAAAATAGACAAATGGTTCCTTTCTCAAATAGAGGAGTTAATTCTGCTCGAAAACGAAATTGAGAAATTCACCATAGATGAGATTCCGGCCAAGCTTTTGCGTACAGCCAAAGAAAAAGGGTATGCAGACAGGCAACTCGGACACTTGATGAAGTGCTGGGAAAGTGAAGTTCATAAAAAGAGAACTGAGCTTGGCATAAACAGAGTGTATAAACTTGTAGATACCTGTGCGGCAGAGTTTGAAGCACAGACACCTTACTACTACTCTACTTTTGCTGAAGAAAATGAGTCAGTAGTTACAGATAAGAAAAAAATTGTTGTCCTGGGATCTGGCCCAAACCGAATCGGCCAGGGAATTGAATTTGACTACTCATGTGTGCATGGTATTTTGGCTGCTAAAGAGTGTGGCTATGAAACCATCATGATCAACTGTAACCCGGAGACGGTAAGTACTGATTTTGATATAGCTGATAAACTGTACTTTGAACCGGTATTCTGGGAGCATATTTACGACATTATACAACATGAGAAGCCCGAAGGTGTAATTGTGCAACTAGGAGGCCAAACAGCACTAAAACTAGCCGAAAAATTAGAAAAGTATGGTATAAAAATTATAGGTACCTCATTCGATGCCTTAGATTTGGCTGAAGACAGAGGCAGCTTTTCATCTTTATTAAAAGATAATGATATACCATACCCTGAGTTTGGAGTGGCCGAAGACGCAGAAACTGCCATCGAGTTGTCCAAAGATATTGGGTTTCCATTATTAGTAAGACCATCTTACGTATTGGGTGGCCAGAGCATGAAGATTGTGATCAACGAGCAGGAACTCGAGTCTCATATCATAGACATCCTTAAAAAAATACCTGGAAATAAGGTGTTGTTAGACCATTTCCTCGATGGGGCCATTGAAGCAGAAGCCGATGCAATTTGCGATGGAGAAAATGTATATATTATTGGAGTAATGCAGCACATAGAGCCTGCAGGTATACATTCAGGAGATTCTTATGCTGTGCTCCCTCCTTACAACTTGGGCGATTTAGTGGTGCAACAAATTGAAAAGTACACAAAAAAGATAGCGCTTGCATTGAAGACGGTAGGCCTGATAAATATACAGTTTGCCATCAAAGATGACAAGGTATATATCATCGAGGCCAACCCACGAGCATCTCGTACGGTACCATTTATTTGTAAAGCTTATGACGAACCTTATGTAAACTATGCAGTAAAAGTAATGTTGGGTAAAAATAAAGTAACCGACTTTAAGTTTAACCCAACGAAAAAGGGTTATGCGATAAAAGAACCCGTTTTCTCTTTTGCAAAGTTTCCTAATGTAAACAAAGAATTGGGTCCTGAGATGAAATCAACAGGAGAAGCAATCTACTTCATAGATGACCTCATGGATGATTATTTCATGAAAATCTACTCTGAACGAAACCTATACCTAAGTAGATAGGTTAATAAGAAAAAAAGGACTTTAGAAATGTTAAAATTTCTCATAATTACATTTATAATCGGCTATTTATTCTTCTGGATAATCGGGAAGGTATTTAAAGTGATGGTAAGGGGTCACTCCTATACAAGTGGCAACCAAAACTCATCCCAAAACCAATACAGTAGAAAAAAGCCAAATGATGGTAATGTAAGCATAGACTACGTGCCTAACGCTAAGAGTAAGAAAGATAAAAAAGGTTTTAAAGGCGGGGAGTATGTAGATTTTGAAGAAATCAAATAATTAAGTCAAGAATTGCTTATTTTAAGGCCCCATTCAAAAATCGAATGGGGTTTTTATTTTACTCATTATGACAATCGACTTTTATAAGTACCAGGCTACAGGCAATGATTTTATCATGATAGACAATCGTGATGGAAGATATTCATTTTCTAATGACGAAATCAGTAAGCTTTGTCATCGCAAATTTGGTATAGGTGCCGATGGGCTCATCCTTATTCAACAGCATGAAACATGTGATTTTGAAATGATTTATTACAACCCTGATGGCAGTCAAAGCCTATGTGGTAATGGTAGCAGGTGTGCTGTTAAATTTGCTGACTTTTTGGGTTTAATAGATAAAAAAACAACTTTTGTGGCTTTTGACGGTGAGCATATAGGAGAAATTCTTGCCAATGACTGGGTAAGGCTAAAAATGAAAGACGTACAAAATGTCAGGCTTATGAGCGATGGTATATTTATTGATACTGGCTCACCACACCTTGTCAAGTTTGTGGTAAATCTAAAAAACTATAAAGTCTATCAAGAAGGGAAGATGATTCGCAATGGTGGACTCTTCAAGTCCGAAGGAGTAAATGTAAATTTTGTAGAGGCTCTACCCGACAATGAGATTTTCGTACGCACTTATGAGCGTGGTGTTGAAGATGAGACCATGTCGTGTGGTACGGGGGTTACTGCCGCAGCTGTAGCTTCAGTACAAAAAGGATATACCAGCCCTGTAAGAATAAAAACAATGGGCGGAAATTTAGAGGTTGAGTTTAATTCTAATAACAGCAATTACTACTCAAAAGTACATTTAATAGGCCCGGCTGAAGAAGTTTTTAATGGGTCTTTTCAATTGGTTGGTAATTGAGATAAATAACAAAAACAGCGTAACTTTAAGCCGCTAAAAAGAACAGAAACTAATAAACATGTTAAAATACATTGCAAAAATATTTGGCACAAAGTCTGAAAAAGACATTAAGAAGTTGTTGCCAATGGTAGAGAAGATTAATGGGGAGTATGCAAAGTTAAGCAGCATCAGTGATGATGACCTAAGAGGCAAGACAAAGCAGGTTCAGGAGCATATAAATAGTGAGCTAAAAGGTATCGATGATAAAATTGAGGCTCTGCACCAAAAAATAGCTGATAATCCCGACTTGGATATTCATGATAAAGAGGAGGTATTTGCTGAAATAGACAAACTCGAAGAAGACAGAAATACCGATCTTGAAAAGGTTTTAATGAATATTCTACCAGAGGCATTTGCGATTGTTAAGGAAACTGCTCGGAGATACAAAGAAAATGGTAAGCTGGAAGTAACAGCTACTATGATGGACAAAACCATCGCTTCAGAAAAATCCAACGTAGAAATACAAGGAGATAAAGCCATCTGGCATAACAAGTGGCTCGCAGCTGGCACTGAAATCACATGGGATATGCTTCACTATGACGTGCAGCTGATAGGTGGTATCGTACTGCATGAGGGTAAAATTGCCGAGATGGCAACAGGTGAAGGTAAAACTTTAGTGGCTACCCTACCTGCTTTCTTAAATGCGCTCGCAAAAAGAGGTGTGCATGTGGTTACGGTAAATAATTATCTGGCTAAGCGTGACAGTGAATGGATGGCTCCAATGTTTGAGTTTCACGGACTCACTATCGACTGTATAGATAAATACGAACCCAACTCAGACGAGCGTAGAAATGCATACCATGCTGATATCACCTACGGAACTAATAATGAGTTTGGCTTTGACTACTTGAGAGACAATATGTCTCGCGACCCTCAAGAGTTAGTTCAAAGAAAGCACCATTACGCAATGGTCGATGAGGTCGACTCTGTACTAATTGATGAAGCCAGAACCCCACTCATTATATCAGGGCCTATTCCTAAAGGAGATGAGCACGAGTTTTATGACTTAAAACCTCGAATTTCCAAATTAGTAGAAGTTCAGAAAAAAATTGCTCAACAATACCTGATTGAAGCTAAAAAATTAATCAAAGAAGGGGATGAAAAAGACGGTGGCCTTGCCTTATTCCGTGCTTACCGTGCGTTGCCAAAGCATAAACCTTTAATTAAATATTTAAGTGAAACAGGCATAAGACAAATCCTGCAAAAAACTGAAAACTTCTATTTGCAGGACAACCAAAAAATGATGCCAGAGGCAGATGAGCCTTTATATTTCACCATCGATGAAAAGCAAAACAGCATAGAGCTTACAGAAAAAGGTATTGATCTTATTACCGGAGAAGGTGAAGACTCAAACTTCTTCATCATGCCAGACATAGGTATGGAAATCGCTCAACTTGAGAAGGATGAGCATATGAGTGATGAAGAAAAAGTAGAGAAGAAAGACGAGATCATCAGGGACTATTCGGTGAAATCTCAACGAATTCACTCCGTCAACCAATTACTTAAGGCATATACGTTATTTGAAAAAGACACGGAGTACATTATTGTCGATGGTAAGGTAAAAATTGTAGATGAGCAGACGGGCCGTGTAATGGAAGGTCGTAGGTATTCAGATGGTTTGCACCAGGCAATAGAAGCCAAAGAAAATGTAAAAGTTGAAGATGCCACACAGACCTACGCAACGGTAACGCTTCAAAATTACTTCAGAATGTACCACAAGCTGGCAGGTATGACAGGTACTGCAGAAACGGAAGCCGGTGAGTTCTGGGAAATTTATGAGCTTGATGTGGTAGTGATACCTACAAACCGCCCTATCGCCAGAGACGATGATCAGGATATGGTTTATAAAACTATGCGTGAGAAATTTAATGCTGTGGTAGATGAAACGGTAAGACTCACAGATGCAGGAAGACCTGTATTGGTGGGTACTACTTCGGTAGAAATTTCTGAGCTTCTAAGCAGAATGCTCGATATGAAAAAAATAAAGCACCAGGTACTTAATGCAAAGCAACATGCCAGAGAGGCAGAGGTTGTAGCCGAAGCAGGTAAGCCTGGTACCGTTACCATTGCTACCAACATGGCAGGTCGAGGTACAGATATTAAGCTTAGTAAAGAATCTAAAGAGGCTGGTGGTTTGGCCATTATTGGTACCGAGCGACACGAATCAAGGCGTGTGGACAGACAGTTAAGAGGTCGTTCTGGTCGTCAGGGTGATCCTGGAAGCTCTCAATTCTTCGTATCTCTGGAAGACAATCTCATGCGTATGTTTATGCCAGAGCGTATTGCTAAGATTATGGATAAACTGGGCCTTAAAGAAGGGGAAGTTATCTCTCACTCGATGGTGACTAAATCCATTGAGCGTGCGCAGAAAAAAGTGGAAGAAAACAACTTTGGTATAAGAAAGCGACTGCTAGAGTATGATGATGTCATGAACTCTCAGCGAGAAGTGATCTACAAGAGAAGACGAAATGCCCTATATGGTGAGCGACTTCAGCTTGACATCATGAATATGATTTACGACACCTGTGAAGATATTGTGCTTAACACCAAAGGAGGTGACAACTTCGATAGCTTTAAACTCACCGTACTAGGTGTTTTAGGTATCGATTTCAATATTACTAAGGAAGATTTTGCTAAAATCAGTAATGAAGAACTTACTGATAAACTTTATAATGAAGCTTACGATAGTTACAAGCGTAAAAACCAGCAAATAGCTGAGAAGTCTCTCCCAATAATGAAAAACATTGAGGAAACCAGAGGGGCGACTATTGAGAATATCTTAGTTCCATTTACTGATGGTAAAAAGCAAATCGGTGTAGCAGCTAACTTGAAAGCATGTATTGCTACCGAAAATGCAGAGCTTATCAAGGCAATGGAAAAAATGATTACCTTGGCAATTATCGATCAGCTTTGGAAAGACCATTTAAGAGAAATGGATGACCTGAAGCAAAGTGTACAAAATGCCGTATACGAGCAGAAAGATCCATTACTGATTTACAAATTTGAAGGTTTTGAATTATTCAAGCGCTTCATCGCCAAAGTAAATGAAGACACGATTTCATTTTTGATGAAAGCTGAGTTGCCAGTACAAGAGCCTGAAGAGGTTAGAGAGGCACGCTCGCAGCGAAGACAAAAGCTTCAGGAGAAGAAAGATGAATCTCGCTCGCTATTAAGTGGCGGTGGGCAACCTCAGGCAAACCGTCCACCTGCTGAAAAAACAATGCCTATACAGTCTGAAAAAATACCAAATCGTAATGATAAGGTAACTGTTCAGTACATGGATGGCAGTGTAAAAAAGGACGTGAAATATAAAAAAGTAGAAGAAGATATAAAATCAAATAAGTGCGTGCTCGTTGAAGATTAAACAATGAAAAAAGCTATCTACATATTCAGTGTCGCTTTAATAATTACCTCTTGTGCACCAGGAGTTATACCCACTTCTTCAAATGAATCATACAAAGAAGATTTGTCTGCTATGATGCCACGGATAGACCTCCCAGTAGATAGCACGGAAGTAATAACCAATAACGAGACGGAGGAACAAGTAGATTATAGCTCAATTGAATCTCAGCATGATGTGACCGCTCAGTTGAATGCTGTCCTTGACAGTATCGTGAGTATAAGGTCTACTATCAAGTATGTAGATGGCTTTACAATATTGGTGTACTCCGGTACAAGCAGTGAAAAAGCAAGAATAGCTAAAGGGAAGATCTACACTGTTATACCAGGTTCAAGGCCTGTACTGAAGTATGATGAGCCTAATTTTAGAGTAAAAGTGGGTAAGTATTATAGTAGAATTGAAGCACAAAAAGACTACGCAGCGTTAAGAGACAAATTTTATAACGCCATTATTATCCCGGAAAGGATCTATATCAATTAATGATAGATAAGGAAGAAATAAAACAACTGGCTAAAGCCAACTTTGAAAAAATTGTTTCTATCAGGAGACACATCCATGAAAATCCTGAGCTTTCTTATGAAGAATATAACACGGTAAAGTATGTGGCCGCTCAACTTAGAGAAATTGGCATTGAACCCACTGAAGGTGTTGCCAATACCGGGCTCACAGCTCTTATTCAAGGAAATAATCCAGATAAAAAAATAATTGCCCTTCGTGCAGACATGGATGCCCTGCCCATCTTAGAGGCTAATGACGTGCCTTATAAATCAAAGAACGAAGGAGTGATGCACGCGTGTGGGCATGATGTACACACAGCATCCCTTTTGGGAGTTGCCAACATCTTACAGGCAGTAAAAGATGAGTTTGAAGGAACAGTTAAGTTAATTTTCCAACCTGGTGAAGAGAAAAATCCAGGTGGAGCTTCTCTAATGATTAAAGATGGTGCATTAAAAAATCCGTCTCCAACAAATATTCATGGTCAGCATGTAATGCCCCTTATACCGGTTGGTAAAGTTGGATTTAGACCGGGAATGTATATGGCCAGTGCTGACGAAATTTATCTTACAATAAAAGGTAAAGGTGGTCACGGAGCTATACCTGAGTTATTAACCGATCAGGTGCTTATTACTTCGCATATCATTGTGGCGCTACAACAAATTATCAGTAGAAATGCCAGCCCTAAAACCCCTACAGTATTATCATTTGGTAAGGTTGAAGCCCAGGGAGCTACAAACATCATCCCCGATGAGGTAAAAGTTGCAGGTACTTTTCGGGCGATGGATGAAGAGTGGAGAGAAAAAGCACATGGTTTAATTACTAAAATGGCTCAATCAATTGCGGAAGGAATGGGTGCTGAGTGTATAGTAAACATCGACAAAGGATACCCCTATTTGGAAAATGATCCTAAGCTCACGCAAGCTTCTCGCAAATTGGCCGAAGAGTATATGGGTGCAGAAAATGTGGTAGACCTACCTATCTGGATGGGTGCAGAAGACTTCTCTTACTACTCCCATGAAATCCCAGCTTGCTTTTATCGTTTAGGTACACGAAATGAAGCTAAGGGAATTACTTCATACGTTCATACTCCAACTTTTAATATTGACGAGTCTGCTCTTGAAATTGGATCGGGTTTAATGGCTTGGATAGCTATAAATACATTACAGAAATAAAAAAAGAGAACCTAAGCCCTCTTTTTATTTCTTATATCTAAAGCTATTAATTATACGTCCTCTTCGTCTTTATTTACTTCTCCGATAATACCTTCAGTCACGTTTATTACATGGTCACCGATTTTTTCATAACCATTATATAAATCTCTGTAAATTATACCCGCCTTTACATCATACCCTTTCTTCTCAACACTCTTCATATGGTCTTTGCGCAACTTTTTCACCTCTTTGTTAATCAAGTCTTCTTTCTCCCGAGCATTAGCCATAGTAACAGTTGAAGCGGCTTTATCAAGATTTGCCAACATCACATCTATAGCATCATCAACTTTGGAAGCCAGGGCATTTAAATTATCTCGCTGCGCCTGATTAAGTACAATCTTATTTTTGTGCATACGATCAATATCCTTAGACATTCGGAGTATAATATCAGCAACTCTTTCTAAGTCATTTGAAATACTTAATAGACCTCTGATTTCTAAAGAACCTCTTAAACTCACTCCATTTTCAGAAATACGAACAAGGAAATTATTTATTTGCTCTTCAAGGTCATCGGTCAAATCTTCAAACTTTTGGATTTTTGTAGATAATTTGCCCCTTTTCTTATTTTTAACCTCATTTGATAGCTCCATTAGCCACCTCAACATCTTCTTTGTCATCCCGGCAAACCTATTCACTTCTTTTGAAGCTTCTTCCAGCGACATTTCTGATGGTGAAAATACGCCTCGTTTGATAAATTCAAGCCTATATTCTTCATCCTCCTCACCTCTTGATTTTACAGAACGGGTAGCAACATTAACCAACTGAGGCACAAAACCAACAAGGAGTATAACATTGATAAGGTTAAACGCTGTATGGAAAGCAGCTAAGGCAAATTGATTTTCTACGCCCATTGCTCCAACAGGAAATACTATATCTAAAAACCAATTGAGGCCATCCAGAAACCATGGCATTATTATGATCATCCATGTGACTCCAATAATATTAAAAAGTGAATGAATTCTAGCCGACCGTTTGGCATGTACATTGGCTACAAGGGATGCCAGCTCTGCTGTAATCGTTGTTCCAATATTCTCACCCAGAATCATTGCCGCGGCAATATCTAAAGGCAAGCCTTGCGTTGTGAGTACTATTGTAAGTGTCATTGCCGCACTACTGGACTGAACGACAACTGTCAATAAGGTACCAATTATCACAAATAGAATACGTGATAATATACCTGGGTCAGCAAAGTCCGTTAAGAAGGCCAATACCTCAGGGTTGTTTTTTATATCTGGTACGGCAGCTTTCAACTCGCCCAGTCCCATAAATAAAAGTGCAAAACCAATTAAAACTTCACCCCATTTCTTTGTCTTTTCGTTAGACATAAAAAGCATGGGGAAACCAACCGCGATAATTGGAAGAGCATAATTGGCAATTTTTACTTTGAATCCAATTAAAGAAACTAACCAGCCGGTAATGGTTGTACCTATGTTGGCACCCATCATAACACCTGCAGATTCTACGAGCGAAATAAGACCCGCATTTACAAAACTGACAGTCATTACGGTTGTAGCAGAAGATGACTGAAGTAGGCCAGTAATTACAAATCCGGTTAATACGCCCGTATAACGATTTGTCGTCATGGTTCCCAACACTTTACGCATTTGAGACCCAGCAACTAACTGCAAAGATTCACTCATAATCTTCATACCGAAAATGAAGAATCCTAGTGCTCCAATTATCCTGATCAAATCAATTATACCAAAATCCATAGTCTAGGTTATTAAAAAGAGTTGCAAAAATACTAAGGCGTCCTACCAAGTTTAATTAGCCAAGGTTATCAAATTGTTAATTATATTTTTTAAGCTTATTTGATAGTGAAAAACAAACATATAACTTAAAACTAAGTTTAACAATTCAATAATATAATGGCGAGAGTCACTCTTGTTGATAATCCTATCTTTGCAGACTTATTGCCGTAGCAGTGGTTAAAAATTTATCAAACAGACCTAATTCAAAAAAATCTCAGTATCTGGCTTTTTTAATATTGCTAGCAGGGCTTTTATTGTTTATTTTTTCTCTGGACTTGATGGGTCAGTCCTTCAAAAGTTTAAGTCAAGAAGCCGTTCAGTCAATAATTACTGCTTCCGCCAACCCATTCATAGGCCTTTTCATAGGCCTTCTTATTACCGCGCTTATTCAGAGTAGCTCCACAAGTACGGCTATTATTATTACTGCTGTGGCTTCCGGGTCCATTACATTTCATGATGTAGTACCTATGATTTTAGGAGCCAACATTGGTACCACTCTTACCAGTACACTGATATCACTTGGGTACATCGATAAAAAGAAGGAGTTTAGAAAAGCATTAGCCACAGGTGTAATTCACGATTTTTTTAATATCATCGTAGTGCTGATACTTTTTCCGTTAGAACTGAAGTACGGGTTGTTATCAAACATTACTGCGAGTATCTCTGAATCAATAACTTTTGACAATAAAATAATAAGTAATGACCCTGCCAAAAAATACAGTCCATTTGACTTCGGGTTATCAAATGGGTTAATTGAATTCATTGGTAACGGAATTATAACTTTAATACTCTCTTTTGCAGGGCTTTTTGCTGCTATTAAATTGGTTTCAAAACAAATATATTCATCAATCATTGGCGACTCCCACAGCAAACTGAGATTATACTTATTCAAAAATTCCTTTAAATCATTTGGTTGGGGGGTGCTTACAACTGGCCTTATTCAGTCTAGTTCAATTACAACATCACTAGCCGTCCCTTTGGTTGCTACAGGGAAGGTCAAATTAAAAAAAATAGCCCCGTTTATATATGGCGCAAATGTTGGCACAACTATTACTGCGTTTATCACAGTTGCGTTTAATTCAACTACAGTGCTAAACATTGCCATACTTCATCTACTAATAAATTTGATTGGGGTTGCCATTTTCCTACCGTTTAAAGCGATAAGAAATATACCGGTGACACTTGCGAAAAAATTTGCTAAATTCATTGCGCAATATCGCATTGCAGTGGCTCTATACATTTTATTAGTGTTTTTCATCATTCCATTTGTTCTTATCAACCTCTATTAAGAGAAGTCATTTTTTTACCCTCGATAATTTAAGTTAATATTGCGGCAACATTTATGTAATATTTTCTTAACAATGAAATACCTGGCTTTACTCTGCTCAATTGTAATCACTGCTACTGCTTATTCTCAAAACCTTGTCGATGCTAAATTTGGAAAAGGAATTAAGTTTCAACCCGCAGACTCTTCATTTTCAATTAAGTTTAGTGCCAGATTTCAGTCTCTCTACGTGGGTAATCTCAATCTTGACACTGATCAGTATCAGGATAACTTTTTAATTAGGCGGTCAAGACTAAAATTTGATGGGTATGCTCATACCCCAAAACTCAAGTACAAATTGGAGTTGGCGGTAAGTAATCGTGACAACGGTAGAGTCACTCCTGAGAGCAACTTAGCTGCTAATATAGTATTAGACGCAGTCATAAAGTATAATTTTCTAAACAACTGGGAGGTATGGTTTGGACAAACAAAGCTGCCTGGTAACAGAGAGCGCGTTATCTCTTCTCAAAAACTACAATTTGTTGATCGTAGTCAGGTAAATGCGCGCTTTAATATCGATCGTGGCATGGGTGTCCAACTACATAATAACCATAGAATAGGAAGCGCACTCATTAGGCAACAGTTTGCTGTTTCTTTTGGTGAAGGTCGAAACAGAACAGCACCAAATATTGGCGGTTATGAATACACCGCACGGCTTGAAGTACTTCCTTTTGGCGCCTTTACTAATAAAGGAGACTATTTTGGTTCAGACCTCGAAAGAGAGCCCAGCCCAAAGTTATCTATTGGAGCTACATATGATCAAAATAACAACACCACAAGAGTGAGTGGATTTAGAGGCGATTTCCTTAGTGAAAGTAAAGACCAGAAAGTTGTCTTTGTTGATGGCATGTTTAAGTATGATGGTTTTTCAAGTATGTTTGAGTATGCCAGAAAATGGACTGATGGGTCTCCAGTAGTATCAGATGGGGCATATTACACCGGTAATGGCTTAAGTATCCAATGTGGCTACCTTTTTCAAAACAATTTTGAGTTTGCAGGCAGATATACTAGTATCAACCCTGAAGATTTGACCAACCGTTCCGACTTTATCGAATATACACTGGGGGTATCTAAGTATTTTGTTGGTCATAGTTTAAAAATACAATCAGACCTTACTTATAGAGACAATGATTTAAGTAGCAACGCTTTAATTTATCGCTTTCAAGTAGAATTAGCATTATAATATTCACCCCTCTCGTTTTCACAATTATTAGTTTTTAATGTATCATTACTTAAAAACAAATCTTTCGTGTTTGACATTCATAAAATAACCAGTCACTTAAAAGGTTTTGTAGAAACCAAAATTGAACTGTTAAAATTAGACGCCAGAGAAAAAGTCTCTGCCTTCATTGCCAAAGCTATTATCTTTAGTATGATGGTGCTGTTCATTTTTTTAGCTTTGCTGTTGGCACTTATCGGGGCATCAATAAAAATTAATTTATTATTAGAAAGTCGTTACTTAGGTTACCTGGTTACGGCAGGCATTCTTTTTATCATTATCTTATGCCTTGGACTTTTTCTTGATAAAAAAGCCGTTGGTGAAAATCTCAAGCAAAAATTTAATAAAGAGAAAGAAAGAGATGAAAACAAGTGATATGAAAACTAAAGAGCAACTGGAAGCTTCCGCCAAACAATACCAGGATGCATTGGAAAGCGACCTTGATGAAATTATATCAAAGACCAAATCAATTTTGACCGGAGCAGTTGTGATCGGGGCAGGATTTTGGATAGCATATTCTATTTTCAAATCTTTTTCAAACCAGTCAGATGACAGCAACAACGATGATCTGGACAATCACACACAACATCAACATAAAGAACCTTCGGTATTTAATGTAGTTAAGCAAGCTATCATGAAAGAACTTGCGATGTTTTTATTGGGCATTATCAAAGAGAAGGTTTTTGAGTATTTACAAGAAGTTAAACCTGATGAAAGCGATACTTAAAGATCTTCAAAAATTTGCTCAGTCAGGGCGTAAATCACTTTGTGTGCTGATTGACCCAGACAAAACCGAAAGTGCCAGTACATTGAGTGATCTTTCTCATGTGGCTAACGAAAGTTATGTTGACTATTTTTTTGTTGGTGGCAGTTTAATTACAAACAACAGCCTGGGTAAAGTTATTCAGCAGCTTAAGGCAGAGTCTGATATACCTGTGGTGCTATTTCCAGGTAGCAACATGCATATCGATATGAATGCCGATGCTATTTTATTTCTAAGCTTGATTTCTGGTCGTAACCCAGACCTCCTCATTGGACAGCATGTGGTGGCTGCACCGCTTCTCAAAAATAGTAGCCTAGAGGTAATGTCTACTGGCTATATGCTTGTAAATTCGGGTAACTCATCTGCGGTATCTTATATGAGTAACACCAACCCAATACCTCCAGACAAGTATTCTGTGGCTGCTTGCACTGCTATGGCAGGGGAGTTGTTAGGTCTAAAATTGATCTATATGGATGCCGGAAGCGGAGCTGAGAAACCTATCTCACCAAAGATGATCTCTAAAGTAAAACAAACTATCCAATGCCCTCTTATTATAGGAGGTGGAATAAATACTGTCACTAAAGCAAAAACTGCAATTGAGGCTGGGGCAGATGTAATCGTAATAGGTAATGCTATAGAAAAAAACCCCAATCTATTGATTGAGGTTTCTGAAATGATTTATGATTACAATAAGACTTTAAATATTCATTAAGGTCTCTCTTTTTCTCATTTTACCCGCTGGTATACCGTACATCATCTTAAATCTTCTACAGAAATACGCAGTGTCTTTATACCCACACGCCTGACCAATATCACGAATGCTCATTTTAGTAGTTCTAAGCAGCTTTACCGCGTGTTCCATTCTTTGATATTCGATGTAGTCCTGTGGATTAATACCAGTCAGCGTTTTAAAATACTGCCCTACATAATCTTCAGATACATCAGCCACCTCAGATAAGGTTTTGTTGGTCAATTCTCCACCTAAATTATCTTTGATGTATTTAAATAATTTTATCAACCTTGGGTCTTTGAAATAGGTACTATTAGTAGCCATCTGCTCAACGAACAATCTTTTTTGTAGTATGTGTCTTATCACTTCTACTACCATGAGTTCGCTTTTGATTTTTACCACTCGTTGGTACCCTTCAAATTCGGTTTCCTGCTCTTTTATAATTTCATAAATGATATTATTCACTTTCGCATTTTCAAGTGAAAAAGCAGGTATGTCTAATGCAGTGAAAAAGTTTACTGTATCAAACACCTTAGCCTCAAAAACAATTGATGTAAAGTCTGCTACCGGAACTCCCACATGATCTTCAGAGTTAGCTGTTTTGAAGTATTCAGTTTGTTTAAAACCAAACTCTTCAAGGTTTAACTTGGGACTTTTATCATCTACATTTCCAAAAGAAAGTGGAGTAAATCGGCCTGCTGGTATAAATAAGGCATGGCCTTCTTTGAGTGTCTCTTGCTCTTTACCGAATTTAATCGTACCCTTCTTAAGGATTAAAATTGTGTTTTCTGTCTCTTCGTAGTCCGTAATTGTAAAGTCGTTAGATACCTTTATATTATTGGACTTTAAAAATTTAATCCCGAGAGATTCTATTATTTTGTTGTAATCTTCCATTACTATAGTGCATTAAATCAATAGCAAATCTAACTATTTCTAATAATAATTCCTGCACTTTTCTAAGAAAAGTATAATTTTTTTTACACTGAACATAGGTTTAAAAACCTATTTCTTTAATAACTCTCTTGAAATTACAATTTTTTGTATCTCAGAGGTTCCCTCATATATCTGAGTGATTTTTGCGTCCCGCATCAAACGCTCCACATGGTATTCTTTTACAAAGCCATAGCCGCCATGCACCTGCACAGCCTCTACTGTAGTATCCATGGCTACTTTTGATGCAAATACTTTGGCCATCGCAGCAGCTTTTACATAGTCTTTACCAGCATCCTTTAATGCAGCGGCATTAAAACACAACAGCCTAGCCGCTTCAATTTCGGTGGCCATATCTGCAAGTTTAAATTGTATGGCCTGATGTTTCGAAATTTCTTTTCCAAATGCTTTTCTTTCTTTTGAGTAAGCCAATGCAAGCTCATAAGCACCAGAGGCTATGCCCAATGCCTGAGATGCTATACCAATTCTTCCGCCATTAAGTGTTGACATGGCGAAATTGAACCCAAAACCATCTTCTCCGATACGATTTTCTTTAGGTACTTTCACATCGGTAAACATCAACGAATGTGTATCCGAACCTCTAATACCCAGCTTATCTTCTTTTTTACCAACTACAAAGCCATCCATACCCTTCTCTACTATAAGAGCATTAATTCCTTTATGTCTTTTTTCTGGATCCGTTTGAGCTATCACAATATAAACCCCTGCACTATTTCCGTTTGTTATCCAGTTTTTAGTTCCATTCAATAGGTAATAATCACCTTTGTCTTCGGCTGTTGTTCTTTGACTTGTAGCATCAGAACCAGCCTCTGGCTCTGACAAGCAGAATGCTCCAATTTGCTCCCCTGTAGCTAGCTTTGTTAAATATTTCTGTTTTTGCTCTTCAGAACCATACTTTTCTAACCCCCAACATACCAATGAATTATTTACTGACATTGCTACAGAGCAAGATGCATCAACTTTAGAGATTTCTTCCATGGCCAGCACATAAGATATTGAATCCATGCCTCCACCATTGTACTTAGGGTCTACCATCATTCCCATGAAGCCGAGTTCCCCCATTTTTTTAATTTGTTCTTTAGGAAACTCTTGTTTTTCGTCTCTTTCTATAACTCCCGGAAGTAAGTCGTTTTGGGCAAAATCTCTAGCTGCCGCCTGCACTGCTAATTGCTCTTCAGTCAATTCGAAATTCATATCTATTTTAATAGTTTTTATAGTAAACAAATAAGGGCCTGAAAGTTTTCGTTTCAGGCCCTCAAAATTACAATTATTTTAGAATTAGCGTTAATCCCTACCGCCTAAAAACAGGCTAACATAGTATAACAGAGTGACTAACGAACCAACTGCCGCTACTACATATGTCATGGCGGCCCACTTTAGTGCATCTTTCGCCATATCGTACTCACTTGTATCAACGATTTGTCTTTCTTTCACCCAGGCAAGAGCTCGCTTGCTTGCATCAAATTCGACTGGTAGAGTTACAAATGAAAACAGTGTAAACACTGAATAACAACCAATTATAATTAACAAGGCAGTATTCCACGGTAACGCATTTTGTAAAAAGAATCCACTAAAAAGCATTGCCATGAAAATGAAGTTAATGACTTGAGCACTTACATTTTGAATTGGCACCATTGCCGACCTAAATTCCAACATGCTATATGCCTTTGCATGCTGTACAGCATGGCCACACTCATGAGATGCCACGGCAGCTGCTGCCGCATTTCTTCCATGGTATACAGCTTCACTCAAGTTTACTGTTTTTTTAGCAGGGTTATAGTGATCTGTAAGTTTGCCCTGAACAGATATTACCTCCACATCATGAATACCATTATCAGAAAGCATAAGTTTAGCAACCTCTGCACCTGACAAATTTCTTTTTAAAGGTATTTGAGAATACTTTTTGAATTTATTCTTCAACCTTGAGCTTACAGCCCAGCTTAGAATAGCAAAGCCGATGATTATAATCCAAATTCCCATATTAGTATTTTATTTTAATTGTTTTATTTTCTCAATTATTTTGGTCGTTGAGTAGCCTTCAACAAGATCCACTGTTTCCACTGACCCTCCATTACTCATAACAATATCTGCACCAACAATATTTTCTGTCAAATAGTCACTTCCTTTTACTAAAATGTCAGGTTTAATAGCCTTAATTAAATCTAAAGGCGTCTCCTCGTCAAACATAACTACTGCATCTACAAATGAAAAAGCAGCCATCATTCTAGCCCTGGCTTCCTGATTGACAATTGGTCTTTCAGGCCCTTTTAGTTTCGAAACCGATTCATCTGTATTTAACGCAACGATCATTTTATCTCCCAGGTTTCTGGCCTTTTCCAAATAGTCAATGTGACCTAAATGAATAATGTCAAAACAGCCGTTTGTAAACACGACTTTTAATTGTTCGTCTTTCCATAACGACATTTGATTTTGCACACCAGAAAGAGATAGTATTTTATTTGGAGTGTTCACTTACTATTTTATTTGTCTTCACCTGACTCAAAAATAGTGACAAAGCACCAACTAAAATAATCACAAGCGTTTGCCAACCATGAAATATAAATGTAAATGCTACTGCCTTATCCTGACTCATCCCATACAAAATGACAAGTCCAAGTGGTACAAGTATATGAAAACTCCCAGCCCCTCCTGGTAAGGGAACTGCCATAGCGATTCCGCCAATAACAAATATTGTCAGTGCAGCTAAGAAACCTAACTCTGCTGTTTCAGGGAAGGCTAACATAACCAAATACATCATAAAATAGTAGAGCAACCATATGATGAGAGAGTATAAAATAAAAAGGATTCGCTGTTCAAGCTTAAATACAGCAGTGATTCCACTTTTAATCCCTTTCAAAATCTTCTTACCTTTTGAGATAAATCTAAGTGCGAAAATTTTCCGTTTAGCAAGGACATACCTAACAATCAAGTAAACACCGACAATAAGAAGAAGACCACCGACAACAAGCATATAAGGAAATTCTCCACTGCCACTTCCGGTAAGCTTTTGCATTTCTTCTGATTTAAAAAAGAAAAGAAGATTATCCAACTCAATCAGAAATGAAATACCAATAAGTAAAATAAGAAATATCAGATCTATAACCCTTTCAGCCACCACTGTGCCCAAAGAGACTTCAACAGGTGTTTTGTTGAGACGGTATAAATTATAACATCGAGAAACCTCTCCTCCCCGAGGTATGGCAAGGTTGATAAAGTAACCAACCATAACGGACAAAAAGCCCTGTTTCAAATTAGTTTTATGGCCCATCGGGTTTAAAAGTAACTTCCATCTTTCCGCTCTCACAACATGGCTCAAAACAGCCGCCAATGCTGATAAAAACAGAAAGGGCTTGTTGGCATCACCCCATACATTTCCAATAAAATCAAATTTGGATTCGCCCTCAGCAACTTGAATATTGTCAAAAGAAAGCCATAACAAAAATGCTGTGACACAGATCATCACAGCATATTTCAGCATATTTTTAATTTTGGCCTGCATACTTAGGCCAGGCGATTATCATTATTTGGAAAAATTACTGTAGGCTTAAAAGTTTTTGCCTCTTCGAACTCCATAGAGGCGTAAGAAATAATTATTACAATATCACCCACCTGTGCTTTACGAGCGGCAGGCCCGTTGAGACAAATGTTCCCACTACCTCTTTCTCCTTTAATTATATAAGTTTCGAGCCTCTCGCCATTATTGATATTAACGATCTGCACTTTTTCTCCCTCTATCATATTGGCAGCTTCCATTAAATCTTCATCAATAGTTATGCTCCCCACATAGTGCAGCTCTGCTTGTGTGATTTTAACACGATGAATTTTTGATTTTAAAACCTCGATATTCATTACTTTATTCCTTCTTCGATCTAAATATTATGTTGTCTATCAATCTAACCTCACCAACAATTGCCGCTACGCATAGCGCAACATCAATGGCTTCGGAAATGTTCGTTAATGGAGTTAAATTATTGGCTTCAACTACTTCAAAATACTCTAAGTTAACATTCTCCATGTTCATCATCTGCAACACCTCTCTTTTGCAGTCCTCGACAGTTTCTCCTGCTTGCAATAAAGATTTGCTCTTTTGTAAAGCCTGCTGCAAAATTATAGATTTCTTTCTATCCTCTGTTGATAGACGTAGATTTCTCGATGATTTGGCCAACCCGTCAGACTCACGTACAATTTCCACACAACGTAACTGAACATTAAAGGCCAGGTCCGACACTAGCTGTTTAATGATTAGAAATTGTTGAAGGTCTTTTTGCCCAAAATAAGCGCTGTCTGGCTCAACAATATTAAAAAGCTTTGAAACCACTACTCCAACTCCGGTAAAATGACCCGGTCTGAAGGCACCTTCCATGGTTGTCTCTAAATGCCCAAATGAAAATGTTGTATTTACTTCTGCTGGATACATGACATTGTCTGATGGCACAAAGGCCACCTGGCAACCACCCTCTTTCAATAAATCAAGATCTTTTTCGAGCACCCTAGGATAGTTGGTAAGATCACTCTTGTTATTAAATTGAGTAGGGTTGATATAAATGGAGCAAACTGTAAGATCATTTTCTTTGATTGAATTTTCCACCAATGATAAATGCCCCTCATGCAATGCCCCCATAGTGGGCACAAGCCCTATTTGCTTACCTTGCAATCTTTGAGATCTAAGGTAATTTTTTAAAGGATCTATCTCCTTAAATACCTCCATTAGAATCGTTTAAAGGGTCGCAAAACTAAGTTTTTCACAATAGAATATCTTGAATAACGGCAAAAATTTTGTAATTTTGTGGTCTTATTTACTAAGCAAACAAATTCCTAAAATATATGTCAAAGCTTCGAATTCTTTATGTAGCCTCTGAGATTAATCCTTTTTTACAAACATCTGAAGTAGCAGACTTTGTAAGAAAATTACCTCAGGCTATGCAGGAGAAAGGTATGGAAATCAGAATCTTAGTGCCAAGATTCGGGTTGATTAATGAAAGAAAGAACAGGTTACATGAAGTTGTAAGACTCTCGGGTATCAACATAGCTGTTGGTGACGAAGAAAAGCCTTTGGTGATAAAAGTGGCATCTATACCTAATGCCAAATTACAAGTATACTTCATAGACAATGAAGATTATTTCCACAGAAAATCTGTATTCCATGATAAGGAAAACAATTTTTATGATGACAATGACGAGAGAGCAATATTTTTCTGTAAAGGCGTTATAGAAACTGTTAAGAAATTGGGGTGGGCTCCGGACATCGTTCACTGCAATGATTGGATGACAAGTCTTATACCATTATACTTGAAGACAACTTATAAAAATGATCCTTTATTTAAGGATGCTAAGACAGTGTTTACTGTATATAACAACGGTTTTAAACATAAATTTGGCACTGACTTGAAAGAAAAGGTTAAAATGATGGACATTGAGGATGATATGTTGACTAACCTTGAGACTGCTGATTATTATGGCTTTATTAAGGTAGGCATGGAGTTTGCCGATGCAATCATTAAAGCAGAAGATGACAAGTCTCTTAATGGCTTGTTTGATGAAATGAAAGTAGAAACTATTGAGAAGGACGAAAATTTCACAGACTCTTATTACAATTTATATAATGAACTTGCGGGCTAGATTATTTGGGCTGATATCTTTATCAGCCCTTACACTTTTTTCGTGTGAAGAGGATATAAGCACTATAGGATTACCCCCCGAAAATAATTTGGGGATTTTTTTTGCAGAGATACCACTGGAGGATAAGATAAATCAAGTTTGGGTTGATGACATTAGCACAAGAGGCTCTGGTATTATTTTGGCTGGTGCTTTTGAAGATCCTCATTTTGGAACCATTAAAGCCGGTAATTATACAGAAGTCGGTTTGGCTCAAAATTCTTATGACAATGCAGCAACTTTTGATTCTGCAGTTCTTGAATTAAGGGTTTCATCCGTATATGGTCCTCAAATTGAGAATACTCTGCATAACTTAGAGGTATACCAACTCTCAGACACCATTAACTTGTTTAAAGATGGTGAAATTCAGAGATTCACTTCCTCATCTACAGAGCCTTTAGGAAATCAAATCGGAAATTTTGAATTTGAAATTTTTTCTGATTCAATTAACCTGCAGTTTGCTGACACTGGTATAAAACTGAACGATACAATTAATGACAGTGAAGACTCAGTATTTTTTGAGAATAATTTCGATGCTAGTGGTTTTTATATCTATCGTCACCGAGCAACGCTTAATCAGAGCTATGGTCAAGAAATATTTAGCGCGTTAAAGAGTGTTCAAACAGATAGCTCGTCAACAGGAGAAATTGCTAACATATTTAGGGGGTTACACATTAGAGCAACATCTTCAACTGGCGCAATCGTATCTTATATTAATGATATCTACTCAGGGTTATCAATCTATTATTCTGTAGACGGTGAGCAGAAAAAAGTTAAATACCCTTTGTCAACTACGGCTTCATATAATAACATCAGCCCAAATAATAAAATCAATTGGTCAGGTTCTGATTTCGATGGGCTGACTGAGTTATATACTCAATATCAGACAAATAATGACATGGCCTACTTGCAAGCCGGGACGAATTTGTTACTTAATATTGACCTAAGTGAGGTCAGAGGTTCACTGTTAGATACAATCCCTAACGCTGTAGTTCAAAACGCTGAGTTAATTATTAGTGATTACCAAACAGATCTTGACCAACCGGGCAGCCTTAGGTATTGGTTAACTTCTGCAGATAGTATTGCCAATAAAAATTATGCTGTTGTCAACTTTCCCAACTTAACTACAGGTGGAATTACTTTCGGAAACCCTTCAATTGCAATCAACAATACTGATAAAAAGGAATACCGATTAGCCTTGCCTCTAACATTTGAGGTACTTATCTCTGATTTTGAGTTTGATCAAATAATTATTGCACCTGTAAATAGTCAATCTTTGGTTTTACCTCAAAACAGTGTTAGAAGGTTGGTCTTTAACAAAAATGATCTCAAACTGAGAATGTATTATACCATTCCAGAAGTTGATAATTAATAGGAAATATTATGTGTGGAATCGTTGCATATTTAGGGCCTAGACAAGCTCATGAAGTTATAATTAAAGGTCTTAAGCGCCTAGAGTATCGTGGTTACGACAGTGCGGGTATTGCACTTATAAACAAAGGACTTAACGTTTATAAAAAGAAAGGTAAAGTATCTGACCTTGAAAGTACGCTTGAAAATGAGAACCTAAACAGTCATATAGGTATGGGGCATACACGCTGGGCTACGCACGGAGAACCCAATGACATAAACGCCCATCCACACTACTCGTCAAATGAGAATTTGGCTATCATTCACAATGGCATAATTGAGAATTATAGTTCCCTTAAAACTGAACTCGAAAATAAAGGGTATTCTTTTATCAGTGACACTGATTCAGAAGTACTCATTACATTTATTGAGGACATTCAAATTAACAACAATTGCTCACTTAATGAGGCAGTGAGACTAGCTTTGACTAAAGTTATTGGCGCATATGCCATTGTTATATTATCAAAGGATGACCCCAAAACAATAATCGCAGCGCGAAAAGGTAGCCCGCTTGTTATTGGGGTTGGTAAAGATGAGTTTTTCCTGGCTTCTGATGCGACACCAATCATTGAATATACCAATGAGGTGGTTTACCTCAATGATTATGAAATAGCGGTTATCTCAGACAATCAGCTGAAAATAAAAAACACGCAAGACGTACCGATGACTCCATACATACAGACGTTGGATATGGAGCTAGAGGCGATCGAAAAAGGCGGTTACGAGCATTTTATGCTCAAGGAAATTTTCGAGCAACCTAAATCTATCCGTGATTGTATGCGCGGTAGACTTGATGCAACCAACGGACGTTTGGTTTTAGGTGGGATCAGGGAATATGCAAAAAAGCTTGAGCATGCAGACAGAATCATCATAGTGGCATGTGGAACTTCGTGGCATGCAGGTCTTGTAGCTGAATACTTCTTTGAAGAATTTTGTCGAATCCCTGTTGAAGTTGAGTACGCTTCAGAATTTAGATATAGAAACCCAATTATCAATGAAGGTGATGTTGTAATTGCAATTTCTCAATCAGGAGAAACAGCAGATACATTGGCTGCAATAGAATTGGCAAAATCTAAAGGTGCCATTATATTCGGAGTTTGCAATGTAGTAGGTAGCTCAATTGCCCGAACTTCTCATGAAGGAGCCTACACTCATGCTGGACCAGAAATTGGTGTAGCAAGTACCAAAGCTTTTACAGCCCAGCTTACTGTGCTCAATATGATCGCCTTGAGGGTGGCTCAACAACGTGGAACTATCACTGATAGTAGATATCATGAGTTGCTTGTAGAGTTAGAAAATATTCCAGCTAAAGTAGAGAAAGCATTATTGTTGGATGATCAAATAAAACACATATCTGACTTATTTAAAGATGCACGAAACTTCCTTTATCTAGGCCGTGGGTTTAATTTTCCAGTAGCGTTAGAAGGCGCACTTAAGCTAAAAGAAATATCCTACATACACGCTGAAGGTTACCCAGCTGCAGAAATGAAGCATGGACCTATTGCTTTAATCGATGAAGAAATGCCCGTGGTATTTATTGCCACCAGAGATAGTTCTTATGATAAAGTAGTCTCTAACATTCAGGAGGTAAAGGCAAGAAAAGGTAAGGTGATTGCTATTGTTACTGAGGGCGATGCCCTTATACCACAAATGGCAGAATTTGTAATTGAAGTTCCTAAAACTGATGAAGCCCTGATGCCCATGGTGTCTGTAATACCATTACAGTTACTGTCTTACCACATTGCGGTGATGAGGGGGTGTAATGTGGATCAGCCTAGAAACTTGGCTAAATCAGTTACTGTCGAATAATAGCTAAACTGTCAGATATTCTTGCTTAAGTAAAGGACAAATTTTGTAGCGCTCGTCTTTAGAGTCTTCATAAATGGCCTCAAGGGTTTCATATATGTCCTTAATACCTATTTTTTGAGCCCACTCAAATGGACCATATGGATAATTAGTACCTAATTTCATCCCCTGATCTATATCCTCTTTTTTTGCTGTTCCTTCTTGCACTGTATAAAAAGCCTCATTAATAATCATTAAAATAACTCTAGGTGTCACCATGCCTACCCTATCATCAATCAATACAAATTCTGAATTTAGTGCTGAAATAGTGTCCTTCAAAAGTGCGGTGTTATTTAATGATGTCACCTCTAGTTGAGGCCTATTTACAAAGGTTTTTAACCCATTAAATCCGAATACATTATCATTGAGGCCGTATACGAAGTTAAGCTCACTTAACGATATTTTTACTGTGTTGAGAAATACAGGAATGTCAACATCACTATAAACCTGAACCATCTCGGGAGCGTCATCAATGGTATAATCAAACAGCACATCATGTTCGCCAATCCCATCTTCAACTACATCTATTGACTCATAAAATTTATAGTTGTGTGTTTCACCAAACTTCAATTTAAATTCTTCAAAATTTTCAGGCTGGCCTATTATTAGTATTTTCATGATACAAAAATAGACCAAAAATTAACGATACACCAATGACAAAAAAAATAGTAAACTGTAAAGACGCTCCAGCACCTATCGGACCTTATAGCCAAGCGGTTTTAATAAATGACACACTATATATTTCAGGCCAAATAGCAATAGACCAGGCATCTGGTAATTTATTGACTGCTAATATTGAAATTGAAACAGAACAGGTAATGAAGAACTTAGAACTGATCTTAAAAGAGGCAGGGCTTGGTTTTGACCATGTAGTGAAGTGTTCAATTTTTGTAAAAGACATGAATAACTTTCAACTAATTAATGCTGTATATGGAAAAAGCTTTCTGACAAACCCACCTGCTCGCGAGACTGTTGAGGTAAGTAAGTTGCCAAAAGATGTAAATGTTGAAATTTCCTGCATTGCAGTGAAGTAATGAAATGGCTTCCGGTGCAGAACAAAACAATTGTATCACCTCTGAAAGCTCATGAGGTGATACAAATATTAGAAAACGTCACTTCTCCTCCTTCCCTGGACAAAAAAGATCATTTACCACAATCGACATTTATAGGGTTAGTAGATCAATATTATTTTAGATTATCAAAAAGATTGAAAGTACCTGAAAATTTCAGTCCAATTATCATTGGTAAAGTAGATAAGACCAGCCTTGGATCGATAATTACACTTAGATACAGTCTGTTTTTTAGCTCGCAAATGTTTCTCATCTTTTGGTCTGCAATCTGCCTCATTGCTTCATTGTTATTCATATTCTTATTTAATGAAACAATTTATGCGCTGGTAGCACTCTTAGTAGGTCTCATTAATTATGCCATCACAATCGTTAACTTCAACAAAAAAATAAGAGAATCTCACCAAAGTCTATTAAGTGTGCTTAAGATGGACATATGAACTCTTACTTATTGATGTTAAGTTTGCTAATTTTGTGGCCCGAAAAACTGAATAATTCATGAACGAAGTAAGAGTAAGATTTGCGCCTAGTCCAACTGGTGCACTACATATTGGAGGAGTTAGGACTGTGTTATACAACTACCTTTTCGCGAAAAAAATGAATGGTAAAATCATTCTTCGCATTGAGGATACCGATCAAACCCGCTATGTAAAGGGTGCTGAAGAATACATTACCGAATCGCTCAAATGGATAGGCATTGAACCGGATGAAAGTCCTGAAAAAGGGGGTGATTTTGGGCCTTACAGGCAATCTGAACGGTCTGAAATATATGCAAAATATGCTCAAAAATTACTAGATGAAGGTAATGCATATTATGCTTTTGATACAGCCGATGAATTGGTGGCTATGCGTGAAAGACTCAAAGCTGCTAAAGTGGATCAGCCGCAATACAATGCCATTACAAGAGCACAGATGAAAAACTCTCTTACCTTACCTCCTGAAGAAGTAAAATCGAGATTAGCATCCGGAGAGCCTTATGTAATCAGGCTGAAAGTACCTAGAAAGGAAGAAATCCGCCTAAATGATATGGTTAGAGGATGGGTAATGGTACACTCTGCATCAATAGACGACAAGGTCTTGATGAAATCAGACGGATTACCCACATATCACCTGGCCAATGTCGTTGATGACCACTTAATGCAAATCTCACATGTAATCAGAGGTGAAGAGTGGCTACCTTCAGCCCCATTACATGTATTGCTATATAAATTTTTAGGCTGGGAAGATACCATGCCACAGTTTGCTCATTTACCTCTACTACTAAAGCCAGATGGTAATGGTAAGTTGAGCAAAAGAGATGGCGATAAACACGGATTCCCAGTATTTCCAATTGAAGCAACTTTTCCTGGAAAGAATGGTGAAGAAGAAAAATTCAATGGTTTTAGAGAGGCTGGTTTCTTGCCAGATGCCATGGTTAACTTTTTAGCATTTCTTGGTTGGAACCCAGGTACAGAACAAGAAATATTTACAACTGAGGAGTTAATAAATGCATTTTCGATAGAAAAAGTAGGCAAATCGGGTGCTAAATTTGATATAGAAAAAGCCAAATGGTTTAATCAACAGTACATCAAATCTAAGAGTGGTGAGCATTTAGCAGCTTATTTGCGAGAAGATTTAGAAGTGGCAGATATAAAGTATCAAGAAGAACAACTTCCTCGAATTTGTGACGCACTTAAGGAAAGGGTAACTTATCCAGGTGACTTTTTAAAAGACGGACTCTTCTTCTTTAAAAATCCTGACTCATATGACGAAAAGCTCGTAAATAAGAAATGGACAGAGGAAGCTGTGATGGTTTTGAAGTTATATAAAACAGCGCTTGAAAATAAAACAAACATTGATGCTGATGAGGCAAAGCAGCTTTTAAGTAACATATTGGACGACAAAGGCGTTAAAATAGGTAAAGTAATGCCGGCAGTTAGACTCGCAATGACAGGAGCTGGTTCAGGACCTGATTTGATGGAAATAATTTCCATTCTTGGGCCAGACGAAGTTGCACAACGAATCGCTACTGCCATTGAAAAATTGCCTGTTAAACAAGAACAATAACGCCATGTCAAAAAAAGAGTCGAAGAAGAAAAGTGAGAAGTCTAAGCCAAAAGTAAATCCCGATTTAGATGGTTTTGATATCGAGATAGACTCTTTTGGTGAAATTCGCACCAACTTTAATATCGATAAGATCAACGAATTTTTGAACAAAAACGTAGAAGATAAAAAGCTCGTTGATCGAGAAGATTATAAAAAGTTAAAAAAGGGCGAATCTAAAGACGAAGAAGAATAATATGACCAACTCCCACGAAATTGACTACACCATAAAAGGTGAGAGCATTCAAATTGTTGAAATAGAACTTGATCCACAAGAAACTGTAATTGCCGAGGCTGGTGCCATGCTTTACATGGACCAGGGTATCACCTTTGATACAAAAATGGGTGATGGCTCAAACCCAAATCAGGGGTTAATGAGCAAAATACTTTCTGCAGGGAGCAGATTGCTTACGGGTGAGTCTATTTTTATGACTCATTTCACTCAACAAGGTGTTGGCAAAGGAAAGGTTGCGTTTTCAGCGCCCTACCCTGGTACTGTAATACCAATAGACCTGTCTAAATCTGTAAACAATGAATTGATAGTTCAAAAGGATGGCTTTCTATGTGCTGCATTAGGTACTAAGTTATCTATCACATTTAATAAAAGACTAGGGTCGGGTCTTGTTGGTGGCGAAGGTTTTATATTGCAGAAACTACAAGGCAATGGAAAGGCATTTGTTCATGCAGGAGGTACTGTAATTGAAAAGGAGTTGAACAATGAGGTATTAAGAGTTGACACGGGGTGCGTTGTGGCTTTTGAATCAACTATAGATTTCAATGTAGAGTCATCCGGAGGCCTAAAATCAATGCTTTTTGGTGGTGAAGGTCTTTTTCTAGCTACCTTAAGAGGAACTGGCAAGGTTTGGTTACAATCAATGCCGATTAGAAAGCTCGTACAAGCCTTAGCCCCATATGGTGCGAATAGAAAAAAAGAAAGTAGTTCGTTATTAGGCGATTTTCTAGAATAAGTTAATTCGGGGAATTATAGCAGGTACTTCCTTTCGATAGTTATTATAAAGCTGGCCAAATTGATTGACCAGCTTTTTTTCTTCTAAATAAATACCAATTGGGAGGTATAAATAAATACAAATTGCAGACAATAAAGTCGCCCACCTTGGATCGTAAAAGAAAAGGCCCGCAACAATCAAAATTGTACCTGCATAAATAGGATGTCTTATATGCTTTAAAATGCCTTCAATTTTCAAATCATTGGGCTCATCTTTTAGACCCAAAAATGACTTCGAATTGAATTGTTTAAATGCCGCATTGATGATAAGTACACCGGCTCCACCGAGGAATAAAGCGATAATTTTAGTCAGTTTGGTTTTGGTAAATAATAATTCTGATGACAAAGTGCCACTGTATATCAATATACCAAACAAGAATACTATCGCAATCAGATTATAAATCACCCGTTGATTTTTCGCTGATAATCCAGCATCTCCTAGTTTGGCTTTTATCGTTTGGCTTGCCAATAGGCTGTGGATAGTAAAATACATTGCCCACATGAATATAAGCCATAAATATCGAGTCAAATCCATGCTTTAAGGTAATAACTTTTATGACTATCAAAAGTGATTTTAATAGCTATATTTGCTATCATAATAAAATTCTATCTATATGAGTAAAACAAAAATTGGTGTTATAAAAGAAGGTAAAGTTCCGATTGATAGACGGGTGCCATTCACACCACTACAAGCTAAGGAAGTTGAAGATAAGTTTAGTGATGCAGGCATCACAGTTCAACAGAGCGAGGTAAGATGTTTTACGGCAGATGAGTATAGACAATATGGTGTAGAACTAACTGACGAAGTTTCTGACTGTGATATATTAATGGGCGTAAAAGAAGTGCCTATTGAGTCTCTTATCCAGAACAAAACTTATTTCTTTTTTTCTCACACAATTAAAGAACAACCTTATAATCGGGACCTCTTAAGAGCTATTCTAAAAAAGAAAATCAGACTGATAGACTATGAAACACTCACTAACAGCAGCGGGCAAAGAATTGTAGCCTTTGGAAGATATGCTGGTATTGTTGGTGCATACAATGGGGTGCTAACTTATGGCAAAAGATATAACCTGTTTAATTTAAGGCCGGCACATGAAACTTTTGATCTTGAAGACCTCACTACAGAGTTCGCTAAGGTAAACCTCCCCCCTATTAAAATTGCCATTACAGGTGGTGGAAGGGTCGCCAAGGGTGCAATGGAAGTTTTGAATGGAATGGGCATAAGGCGTGTTTCTCCAGCTGAGTACCTTTTAGAACACTATGATGAGCCTGTTTATACTCAATTAAATAGCAGAGATTATAACAAGACTAAAAGCGGAAGCGACTTTTCACGAACGGAGTTCTATGAGTCACCGGAAAATTACGAAAGTGATTTCCTCAAATACAGCCATGCAACTGACTTGCTAATTGCATCTGCATTTTGGGATCCCAGAGCACCTGTTTTGTTTAGAAGAGAAGATATTATGGATCCAGCATTTAAAATCAGGGTTATCGCTGATATAACATGTGATATTGAGGGCTCAATTCCTTCTACAAAACGACCAAGTACCATTGATGATCCTATATATGATTATAACCCTAGTGAAGATCTTGTTGAACCTGCACTTTCTGATGAAGGAAACATCACAGTAATGGCTGTGGATAACTTGCCATGTGAACTACCAAGAAATGCATCGGAAGATTTTGGCCGTGAGCTTATTGACAATGTATTGCCACATTTGCTAAGTGATGACAATGAGGAGGTAATTAAAAGAGCCACAATAACCCAAGACGGGAAATTGACTGATAGGTATGCTTACCTGAAAAATTACGTTGAGGGAAAGTAACTTATGAAAATTCTCGTGGCTTCTAAAAACCCCGTGAAGATCAATGCAATGAAAAAGGGGTTCGAAAAAATGTTCCCTTCCACACAATTTGAGATCAACTCTATATCTGTACCTTCAGAGGTCAGTGATCAACCCATAGGCGATAAAGATACTTATGAAGGAGCCTATAATAGAGCACTTAACGCAAAAAGCTGTGGGTCTAAATCAGACTTATTTGTAGGTATAGAAGGAGGAGTTGCATTCGAAAATGGTGAAATGCAAGCTTTTGCCTGGGTAGTTATATTGTCTGATGAGTACATAGGAAAAGCCAAAACAGCCACTTTTTATTTACCTGATGCAGTTGCTGCTCTGGTTAAAGAAGGAAAAGAGCTCGGTGAAGCAGACGATATAATCTTTAACCAACACAACTCTAAACAAGCTGGAGGGGCAATTGGAATTCTTACTAAAAATGTAATCGACAGAACTCAATATTATGCTGAAGCTGTCGTTTTAGCACTGATTCCATTTAAAAACACTGATCTTTATTAAGTGCTGGCAAATTGCTACATTTAAAGTATAATGAAAGAGAGCCCTTTAGTAGAAAAATCACGGAAATTTACTGTAGATGTAATCTCCAACCTTCCAAAAAACTACTATTATCATAATTTGGAGCATACGCTTGAGGTAGTGGAAGCTGCTAAGCAGATTGGCGCTGAATCCAATCTTACAGAAGAAGAATTTGAGAATCTGATAATTGCAGCATGGTTTCATGATACAGGATATTCATGTGGCACTGAACATCACGAGTTGGAGAGTGTTAAGATCATGAAACAACAGCTTAGTGACTGGAAGGTACCCCAGGAAAAAATATATGCAATAGGTAAAATAATTGAGTCCACACAAATACCTCAACAGCCCAAAGATTTACCTTCTGAAATCATGTGTGATGCTGATCTGTATCATTTATCGACTGATTCTTTTGATAAGAAAAGTGAAATGCTGAGAAAGGAGCTCACTGAAACTTGTGCCAAGGACTTATCAAAAGATGAGTGGAGAGCAATGACTTTTGAGTTTGCCTCAAAGCACCAATATTTTACAAACTATGGCAAAACAATATTGACCCCAAAAAAAGAAAAAAACCTGGCTAATATCTCTCCAAAGAAGAAAAAGAAGGATAAAAAAGGCGACAAAAAGTATGTAAACAGTCTTGAAAAAGAGATCGTAAAACTTAAAAATAAGCTAGATAAGACCAAACAAGTTAAGCCAGATCGTGGCATTGAAACTATGTTTAGGGTAACTTCAAAAAATCACCTGACTTTAAGCGGTATGGCCGACAACAAGGCCAATATTATGATTTCGATTAATTCGATTATTCTATCTGTGTTGGTGTCTGTTTTGTTTAGAAAGTTTGAGGAGTATCCAAATTTAATTATTCCTGCCTTAATGTTGGTGGTGGTTTGTCTGACCACAATTGTTTTTGCGGTACTTGCCACTCGACCAAATGTCTCATCGGGAAAATTTAAGAGAGAAGACATTATCAATAAAAAAACGAACCTTCTTTTTTTTGGAAATTTCCATAGTATGGAGCTTGAAAATTACATGTGGGGAATGAAAGAGATGATGAAAGATGCAGATTATCTATATGGAAGCCTCACTAAGGACATCTACTTTCTCGGTATAGTATTAGGCAAGAAATACAAAATGCTCAGAAAGTCATACACAATATTTATGTATGGTTTTGTTATCTCTATTCTGGCATTTATTGTGGCCATGATGTTTTTCCCAGCACATTAGACTATTCTCTATTTCGCAGCCAATTATAAAAGTCTACCTGGGCTTGTACCTTAGGCTTTTTATTTCTTATAGGTTTATTTCTTAGTTTCTTATCAATAAAGCACGACTTAGTGTTATCACTGAGTTGAATTTCAATCATCTTTTTTATCTCTTCACGAGCCTTTTGATCAAATAATGGATACACAACTTCAATTCTTCGATACAGGTTACGTTTCATCCAGTCAGCAGACCCAAGAAATATTTTATCTTCTCCACCATGATAGAACATATAAACCCTTGAATGTTCCAAATATCTATCAACTATTCGCCTAACGGTAATATTTTCACTCATGCCCTCGACACCTGGTTTTATACAGCAAATAGCCCTAACGATGAGGTCCACCTTAACACCAGCATTACTCGCCTCATAAAGCTTATCTATCATAACATCATCCTGAAGGTTGTTGAGTTTGAGAATAATTTGTGCTTTTCTTCCTTCCTTAGCTTCATTAATTTCAAAGTCAACAAGACTTTTTAGCTCATCAACAATATTAAACTGAGAAACCAATAATTGCTCAAAAGGCTTTGGATCCTTCTTATATGCCAGAAAATCAAACAGGCTGTCCAGTTCACTCGTTAAAGACACATCATTGGTGAGCAACGCATCATCAGCATAAATAGAAGCTGTTTTTTCATTGAAATTTCCAGTTCCAAAAAAGCCATAGTTTACCGTGCTCTTTCCTTTTTTACGCTTCACGAGAGCTACTTTAGCATGCACTTTGAGACCTGGAATACTATAAATAATTTTTATACCAGCGGCCTTCATTTTATCGGCCCAAAGCAAATTGTTTTGCTCATCAAACCTTGCCTTTATTTCTATAAAAACAGTTACTTTTTTTCCATTGTTAGCCGCGCTGATGAGAGCATTACTGATAAAAGAGTCAGGCGCAATCCTATAAAAAGTGGCCTTCACCTCCTCTACATCAGGATCTAATGAGGCTTCGTTAAACAACCTAAGTACATAGTCATAACTTTGATAGGGAAAATGGAGCATAACATCACCATTATCAATAATATCAAATATTGATTGCCCATTCTCAAGTTTTGACAATTTGATGGCAGGTAGAGGATCATTTTCAAGTTTTGGGGCAATTGGGTTTTCCAGTTCCATGAGATCATTCATATTATGATACCTTCCTCCTGGCACAATATCTTCTTCCGATAGCTTAAAAACCTCTACCAAATATTGTAACATCTCACTTGGCATACTTCTGTCATATAAGAATCTCGAAGGGACACCTAAATTTCTTTTCTCTATCTGTTTTCTGATTTTTTTTACAAGATCACCAGAGTATTCATCTTCAATATTTAAATCAGCATCCCGATTTAGTTTGATGCCATAGCACCCCTTGATAGTGTATCCTGGAAAAAGAAACTCAACATTCTCTCTGATGATATCATCTATTGAAATGTAGTAAAACACATCGTTTACACTCGGAAGAGGAATAAACCTGGGCAAATCATTACTGGGTATTTTTAAATGTGCGTAATGTTGCTGCTGTTGTGCATCAGTAATATCAATAGCAAAATAAAGTGCCCTATTATCCAGGTATGGAGATTTTGACTTTGGGGCAGTCATTACGATTGGTTGCAAGTATGAAAGCACTTTACTTTTAAAATAATGTTCTATGACATCTTTATGAGCTTCCAATATCGGTTCATTTCGGTAAAGTACTATGTTATGATCTTTAAGCTCAGGCAGCAATACGTCTCTTTTAATAGCTCCAAACTCCTCTAGTTGTTTGTTCACTTCCTGTAATATCTTGCTTAGTACTTTGCTTGGTTTTTTATTGAATCGTTTGTTTATTTTCTTTTTATCAATGTCCACTATACTTCTTAGTGCAGCTACTCTTACTCTAAAGAATTCATCGAGGTTGGAAGAGTAAATAGCTAAAAACTTTATGCGTTCATATAAAGGAACCTCCTTATTAGCTGCTTCCATAAGCACTCGATAGTTAAATGAAAGCCAGCTTACATCTCTATCGAAATATGCATACTTTTTGGGTGGCTGAGGTGTGGTCATAAATTGAAGATAAAAAAAGGAGGCCAAATGGCCTCCTTTTAATGGTTAAAGAATTGTTGTGATCAAAATTTAGTTGCCACCAAAAATGTATCTGATACCAACCTGCATTTGCCATCTTGAGCTCAACACACCAGCATCATCTAAATCACCATAATATGCTTTGTTTTGCTCAAAAGCATCAAATGAGAACACTGGCTGATCAGTACCTTCCTGAAAACCTTCAAACTCAAGTAGCTCATAACCTCCAAATGTTCTATTATATCTTCTACCCCATTCTTTATTAAGCAAGTTGGTAAAGTTGAAAATGTCGAATGACAATTGTAACGTATTACGTTTACCATTTCCCATTTCAATATAAAAATCTTGTAAGATTCTTAAGTCTACAACATTCTCAAATGGAGTTCTTGACTGATTTCTTTCAGCATATTGACCTCTTCTTTCTCTCAAATACTCGTCACCTTCAATAAAGGTATTTAAAGCTTCCCATTGCGCAAGTGCAGTGGCATCGTCTGCCAATACAACTTGATCTAATGTACTGTTATACTCTCCAAATACTATTTCATTAGGGTTTGCAGGCACATAAACTAATTCTCTATTTCTAGAATCTTCGCCAGTTAAATTGTCACCCTCACCATAGATATAACTATATGGGTTGCCAGATTGACCTTCGTAAACAAGAGAGATCTGAGTAGACGCAAAGCCTAAATACTCTTTCTTATATGAAAGATTTAGTAAAACTCTACTCCCTTGAGCAAAGTCTGATCTTTGCGTTTGATTCCAGAAATTTCTGCCATTTATAGCATGCAATCCTCTCCATTGTGAAGAGTTCTGAGAAGAAGTACCATCATAGATAGTCCAAGCATCACCATACGCGTAAGAAAGGCTTGCTTTTAAGCCATTCTCAAAGTCTTTAGATAGACTTCCACTTAAGTTATAAGTATACCCCTTGCTAGTATTACTTCCAAGCATAATTCTGCCGTAAGTGCCATCTATTCTATCATCATAATTGATGAATCTATTATCAGCACCTTCTGCCCTGTCTGTCGGAATATCAACATTGATATTCTCATAATAAACGTTGTTGATGAATTTTGTATAGATTCCTTCAAACGTTCCTACAAATCCGTTACCCAGGAATTTATCAGCTGCTAAATTGAATTTAAGCACTTGTGGAACTTTAAAATCTTCAGCAAATAAATCTACGTTACCAGAAGGTTGTAGGTCTCCAACAGGAATGTTTCTTGGCTGATTGTTTACATCGGGAACTAATGATGGAGGCGTTGTAAAGTCAATTCTTTCGAAGTCAAAACCTGTATTTAAACCTGTATTGTTATATGCAGCACCCGGCCACACTAAAGGAATTCTACTAGTAAATAATCCAACACCACCTCTCAACTGAAAAGTCCTATCACCTTTTACGTCATAATTAAAACCAATACGAGGTGACCAAGAAATCTGTGGGTCTATAAATTGACCTGTCTTTGCGCCTTTCAAATCATAAGGAAATTGAGCTAAAGTAGCCGGGTCATTGAAGAACGGATTCTCAGGAGTATCCTCATAGAAGTTAATATCAGCACGTAAACCAACTGTTACTTTAAGTTTTTCGTTAGCCTGAAATTCATCTTGTACATAAAGTCCAAATTGGGAAGCATTAAATTCAGCCGCAGCTCCGGTGGTTTCATCACCATTTACAGAACTATTGAGTCCATAGCTAAATTGATAAAGACTGGCAGGTCTCTCATTTAAGAAATCATCATAAAACGAGGGTCCAACTGAATTTACACCTCTTTGTCTTGAGTAACTATAATCACCGTAGTTAAAAGGTATAAACAGGTTTTTAGTTTTATAAAATTCAGCATTGGCACCAATTAGAATGGTATGACGTCCTTTATAAAGCTCAAAGTTGTTGTTTATAGTAACTATATCCTGATTCAACAAGTTTGCTGTTGAGAATGTCTCCGATCCAAAAGATATACCTCCATCCTCATCATCTATGAAGACCGCAGGAAAAGGGTCACCGAAAGGATCACGATCATCTCTTACGAAGGTCGCACCGATTGTCAAATGGTTCGACATCGAATTTCCAAAAAGTGATCTTAATTCAATTGCACTTGAGTTTGTTTTAGATACTAAATACTCAGAGCCATTTATAAAGCCGATAGTACTTGACGTTGACCTTCTTGCTTCAAGGTTTTCTGCCTTTGTATATGAATGCCTTAATGTAAGCTTATGATTTTTGCTGAGGTTAATATCAAACTTACCAATCAACTTATCACTATTTAGAAAAGCTGTATTATTAAGGTATGAACCTGGATCGTATCCATATCTTGTTCTTAAAAAGTTGGCCAGGTTATCTATATCTCCTTGTGTAAGATCTCCTCGGTAATTGTTAAAGTTAAATGGCTGAGGCGTTTCATCTCTCTGAAGTTCAGCATTTACGAAAAAGAATACTTTATCTTTTACAATGGGGCCACCTAATCTCATACCATAAGTTTTAGCAGTAAACTCGGCTAATTTTTCCCTTTCAATTTCATCTTCCTGTCCATCTTCAAATGGCGTTTTACCTGCTAGGTCTTGATTTCTAAATAAATAATATGCAGAACCTTCAAACTCGTTTGTACCACTTCTTGTAACTGCATTTATAGCACCACCAGCAAAACCTGATTGTCTCACATCAAAAGGAGCTACGGATACAGTAAATTGTTCGATAGCGTCAATAGAAATTGGTGAAACACCCGTTTGCCCACCATTTGTACCACTAGCAGCTAAACCAAAAACATCATTGTTAACCGCACCATCAATATAAATGGAATTAAACCTGTTGTTCATACCACCAATAGAAATTTCAAGACCATCACCACCTTCGTTGATGCTTGTTTGAGGGTTAAATCTTGCGTAATCACCCAAAGACCTACCAACTGTAGGAGTTTCATTAATATTTTCGACAGTCAAGGCTGTTTCAGCTCCCGTCCTGTTTCCATCGATTATTGCATTATCTGCCTGAATTAAGACTTCCTGAAGTGTCTCGATATTTTCAGCCATTTGAACATTAACCGTTTGTGTCTGACCAAGAGAAAGGTTAATTCCCTCTTTCTTAAACTCACTATATCCTATAAAATTTACAGTGAGTGTATATGGACCTCCAACACGCATCGCTGGTAAACGGAAAAAACCGCTTCCATCCGTTAGATTACCATACTGAGTCCCAGATGGTGTGTGAACCGCTATAACGGTAGCTCCTGGTAATGACTCACCGCTCGCATCTGTAACCTTTCCGGTCATAGATGCTGTGGTTACTCCCTGACCGTAACTCAGGGTCGAAATAAAAGCAAACGTTGCCATGGCAAGTAAGCCTTGTAGTAAATGTCTTTTCATAACTTTTTTTGGTTTAATTCTGATTTAGGTCAACAAAATTTAACTTAAAAAAATGAAAATCAGAAGTTTATCTATTTTCTTTTTATTAAGTATTAATGTTTTTAAATCAAATTAATTAAGAATTTGAAAACTAAGTTAACAATTAATTTTTTTTCAGCTGCGAAGTTAGAAATCCACAGACTAGAATAAGGTTTCCTAATTTTAATTTTATGCTATTAACCGCTCATAAATGTTAACTTAATGTTAACAAGTTGATTTATTATTTTTATGCTTCAATGTGCAAATTGATCAGAAACCATAAAACACTTATGAAAAAAATATTCTCAATGCTGTTATTTACAGCAATAATTACCTCTACATCTGCCCAAGTCGACCTCACCTATTATTTACCTGCCGGAATTGAGTATGACCAGTCAATTCCAACTCCAAAGTCTGTCGTAGGGCATGAAGTTGGCGAGTGGCATATCAGCCATGATAAGTTAGTCAGTTATATGTATGCACTGGCCGAATCATCTGACCGCATAACAATTAAAGAGTATGCCCGGACTTATGAAAACCGCCCATTAGTTGTTCTTACAATTACATCTAAAGAAAACCAAAATAATATTGAGTCAATCCAATCACAACACGTACAATTGACAGACCCCAACACTTCAGCTTCATTAAATATCAATGAAATGCCAGCTGTGGCATATTTGGGCTACAGCGTTCATGGAAACGAACCTAGTGGCAGCAATGCCTCCTTACTAGTAGCTTACTATCTGGCAGCTGCTCAAGGAAACGAAATTGACGACCTGCTTAAAAACACCGTAATACTATTGGATCCGAGCTTTAACCCAGATGGGTTAAACAGATTTGCTGCCTGGGTTAACTCAAGAAAAAGTCATGTTGAAACCAGCGACTCATATAACATGGAGCAAAACGAACCATGGCCGAGAGGCAGAACAAATCACTATTGGTTTGACCTAAACAGAGATTGGTTGCCTGTACAGTTACCGGAATCTCAGGGACGCATTAAAACTTTTCATGAGTGGAAGCCCAATCTCCTTACCGATCATCATGAAATGGGTACAAATTCAACCTTTTTCTTTCAGCCAGGTATTCCCTCAAGGAATAACCCTCTTACACCTCAAAACACTTACACACTCACGGATGAAATGGGTAAGTATCACGCAAAAGCACTCGATAAGATAGGCTCTTTGTACTATACAAGAGAAAGCTTTGATGACTATTATTACGGTAAGGGTTCTACATACCCTGATATTAATGGCTCGGTAGGTATTCTGTTTGAACAAGCGAGCTCAAGAGGGCATGCACAAGAAAGTGTAAATGGTGTTTTGCGCTTCCCTTTTACAGTAAGAAATCACTTTACAGCTTCATTGTCGTCTTTAGATGCCATCAAAAATATGAGGGTAGATTTCTTAAGCCACCAACGTGATTTTTATAAAGATGCAATGAATGAAGCTAATCGAGATAATCAGAGGGCCCTCGTTTTTGCCTCAAGAGATGAGAAAAGATCATATGAATTGGCTGAACTGATGAGCAGGCATAAAATTGAAGTATACCACACTGCTAAAAACACGGTGATAGATGGCTTGTCATATGATGCTGGAAAGGCCTTTGTAGTACCATTACAGCAAACTCAATACAAATTGATAAAAGCTATGTTTGAAAAACGGACGGCTTTTCAAGATAGTTTGTTCTATGATGTGAGCACCTGGACTTTACCTCTGGCTTTCGGACTTGAATATGCGGCATTAGACTCACGCGCTTTCTCAAGTGATCTTAAAGGAGAGCTTTTTAATCCAAACAAAGAGTTGGAAGGAACAATTGTAGGTGGCAAGTCTGAGTATGCTTACGTTTTTGAATGGTACAATTACAACACTCCAAAATTTCTCTATGCCTTACTCAACAACAACTATAGGGTTAAAGTGGCCAATGAACCTTTTTATCATGAAAGCGGTAAGCGTTTTGAGAGAGGAAGCATCCTTATACCCGTACAAATCCAAAAACATGATAGTGAATCTGTATTCAATCATCTCACTGAACTAGCAAAGGAAAATGGTGTCAATGTTCAGGCATTTGATACCGGCCTCGACTATAAGGGAGTGAGCCTTGGTAGTCCAAATTTTGATAATGTACAAAAGCCAAAAGTCATGCTCCTTGTAGACGGAAATGTGAGTTCTTATGAAGCTGGTGAGGTATGGCATTTGTTTGATCAGCGGTATAAAATGGATTTATCATTAGTGCCAGTAGAGGTTTTTAACCGTGCCGATATCGATAAGTATAATACCATTTTAATGGTTAACGGTCGGTACAATGATCTTACAGAGCGTAGCCAGGAAAAACTTAAACAATGGGTGTCAGAAGGTGGAACCATCGTAGCAAGTAAAGGTGCCTTAAACTACCTCAACTCAGTTGGTCTTGCCAAGTTTGAAATGAAGAAAGACGAAAAAATGGAAGGTAGCAACATGAAACGCTATGCTGACATTGGGGAATTTAGAGGAGCTCAGGCTATCGGAGGTTCAATATTTGAGTTAAAGATTGACCCTACGAACCCCCTGTTTTATGGCTACTACAAATCCACTATGCCTGTATTTAGAAATAGTGAAATGTTTATGGAAAAATCTAAAAATCCATTTGCTAACCCGGCCGTATATACCGAGGCTCCTTTATTAAGCGGCTATATTTCTGAAGAAAATCTTGAAAAGCTTAAAAACACAGCAGCTGTTGGGATTTCTTCTCATGGGCGTGGTCAAGTGATCGGGTTTACAGATAACCCAAATTTCAGAGCCTTTTGGTATGGGACAAATAAAGCATATATCAATAGCGTATTTTTTGGTCCTATTATCAGTAGTGGGGCTTCAAGATAATAGGTTATAATTATCAAAACCCCTGAGAGGCATTGTTATGCTTCTCAGGGGTTTCTTTTTATGAAAAAATGATATTAACCTTTAAATGGTACATCATTTTGTTTGTAAAATTTTATTGTACTAATTTGAAATCCATGTAAAGGATTGGCATAATTTTAGCCACTGTACATATAGTCTTTAAAGACTAAACTCATGAAAAATACACTAACAATATGCATTGTGTTCATTTTGGCTCTGTTATCTCAGCGAGTTTCTGCTCAAAGTGACATTGTGGATAACGTAAAAGAGGCGATCAAAGCTGGAAGCTCAAAAGAATGTGCTAAATACTTCAACGAAAGCCTGGATGTAACAATAGATGGTGAAATGAAGAGTTATAGCCGCATTCAAGCTGAGTATGTCCTACGTGATTTCTTTAAACAACACCCACCATCAAGCTTTTCGATAGTGCACCAGGGCTCATCTAAGGGAGGGCTTTCTTTTGCTATTGGTCAATATATAAGTAAAAAGGACACATTTAGAGTATGGATGAGAATTAAAAATACAAGTAGTCAGTATCTTATTCATGAAATGAGCTTCATAAAAGAGTAATTCTTTCACATTTCTTTATTTTATTTTCTCAAAAGCCACTTGAGAAACACCGTTTTTTTATTTTTGCAGGATGCAATTGAGCTACCTGACAAAGCCTGCAATTAAAGCCTTTATTAAGCGATCATTCCAAGAGGATGTTGGTGATGGAGATCACTCATCATTAGCTGCAATTCCTGGTAACAGCGAAAGTAAAGCCCAACTTATAATTAAAGGTGATGGCATACTAGCCGGAGTAGAATTAGCAGAAAATATTTTCAACTATTTTGATCCTGAGTTGGAGTTAAATATCCAATTAAAAGATGGTGATAGGGTAAAGTCAGGAGATGTAGGGTTGACAGTACAAGGAAAGGCCCAATCTATACTTACATGTGAGAGATTGGTTCTTAATTGTATGCAAAGAATGAGTGGAATTGCTACATATACGGCACATCTAAGATCGCTCATTAAAAGCTCTAAAGCTCAATTATTAGATACTCGCAAAACAACGCCTAACTTCAGATTAGCCGAAAAATGGGCCGTTGCCATTGGCGGTGGGAGAAACCATAGATTTGGATTATATGATATGGTGATGCTAAAAGATAATCATATTGATTTTGCTGGTGGGATAGAAAATGCAATTAAAGCCACACAGCAGTACCTGACCACAAACAATAAAGATTTAAAAATAGAAATTGAAACACGTACTATAGATGAAGTAAAGCAAGTGTTAAATGTCGGTGGAGTTGATATTATTATGCTTGATAATATGATGCCTTCGACTATGAAAGAAGCTGTAAAACTTATTGATGGAGTGTATCAAACAGAAGCAAGTGGTGGAATTACAGAAAACACAATAGCGGAGGTAGCCGATTGTGGAGTTGATTTTATATCAGTTGGGGCACTGACTCATTCAGTAAAAAGCATGGATATAAGTTTAAAGGCACTTTAAAAGAACAAGATTTAATTATGATAGTAAAGACGAAAAAATACAAGTTAGAAAGTGGTACTTATATAAAACTAGCACTAAAAAACGTACTCAAACAACAATGGTGGGTGTTCTTATTAGCAGCGGCTATTTGTGCAGGCTACTTCTGGATTCCTAATATGTGGTGGTTTATTGGTACGGCTATCGCATTAGTGCTGTATTTACTTTTCTGGTTAATTCAATTTGCCGGAGTAACTCAAATGGATCAAACCAAAATGCTTTTTGAGAAACTTTCTTACGAAATCAACAGTCAACAGGTATTGATCAAGCTTAACACAAAGCAAGGTATGCCATTAAAATGGGATCAAATCAAAAGAGCGAGTGTAGGTAAAAATGCAATCTCTCTAGTTGTGAATAAGGCCCAAATAATACACCTGCCATTCAAAATATTTAACAGCGACAACGAAAGAAAATTCGTTGAGAGTATTCTCAAAAGAAAAGGTCTGATTAAATAAGCTCAGTGGCTTACAAAAAACAGTTAAGCCAGAAAGAAGCCGTAACCAGGCTAGCTAAATACTGCGCCTATCAGGAGCGTTCGCAGCAACAGGTACGTAATAAATGCTATGAGCTAGGGCTTTACAGCAATGACGTTGAAGAAGTAATTGCTGAGTTAATTACAGAAGGGTTCATCAACGAGGAACGATTTGCACAAAGTTATGTTGGCGGCAAGTTTAGATTGAAAAAGTGGGGTAGAATAAAAATTTTGGCGGGTCTTCAGCAACATCGTCTTTCTAATTATTGTATAAATAAAGCGATGGATGAAATTTCTGAAGCAGAATATTTAACCACACTTAACGAGTTACTTGAGAAAAAGACAGAATCTTTGGACGAAGAAAATACGTATATCTTACATCAAAAGGTAGCTCGCTTCGCAATAAACAAAGGTTTTGAGCCTGAATTGGTTTGGAAACTTATAAATGAAATCAATAAGTAGTCTTTGTATTAAGAGCGACACACTCAAATGTCATCTTATAACTATCTTTATACTATGAAAAATGCATTAACTATATGCTTGTGTATAATTGGCTATAATCTTTTTGGACAAGGTTTTGATAAACATGCAAACGAAAAAAAGGGTGTAATGATCTCTGGATACGATGTGGTAAGTTACTTTAATGGTCTGCCCCAAAAGGGATCTGAAAAGTACCAGTACACTTATGAGGGTTTGAATTACTGGTTTGTAAATACTGAAAACATGGAGACATTCATCAGCAACCCTGATAAATATGTACCACAATACGGGGGTTGGTGTGCATATGCCATGGGAGAATCTGGTGATAAAGTTAAAATTGACCCTGAGACTTATAAAATAGTAGACAATCAGTTATACCTTTTTTACAATTTTGGCAAAGACAATACATTAGACTATTGGAATTCCAATGAACAAAACTTAAAATCTAAAGCTGATAAATTTTGGGAAGAAATTCTCAACGAGCAATAGCAATTACCACTCCTAAAAATATACTGTTACCGATTTTTGAATTCTTTTATATTTGTTATTCGAGTAAGATATTAATATGAACTTTTCAGAAGCAAGCAAAGAGATTTTAACACAGCTTAAGCAAGCTATCGAACAAATAGCCCAAGAGGACTTTAAAGCGCCTTGTGAAGTACTAAACAAAACTTCAGTTGGCCAACACACCAGGCATACTTTAGAGTTTTTCCTTTGCTTAAAAAAAGGACTCGAAACAGGCGATGTTAATTACGATAAAAGAGATCATGATCCTGTAATTGAATCTGATAAGGTACTAAGTACAACCATCATCGATGATTTAATAGAGTTTCTGGATCATTGTTCAGAAAATGCTTCAATCACCCTTTCGTCAAACTATGATTTGAATTCAAATCAGGTACAGACTGTTGAAAGCAATTTATTTAGAGAGCTGGCCTATAATATTGAGCATGCTATTCATCATATGGCGTTAATAAAAATAGGCTTAAAAGAAGTGGCCCCTTACGTAGAGGTTCCAAATCACTTTGGCGTAGCCATTTCGACTATTAAGCATAAAAAGGCTACCACCGAAAGTTAAATAAACCCACCTCCATGACACTTTTCTCAAAAATATGGAGGAGCAACTTCCTGATAAAGTTACGCAGCTGGGAATATTGGCCATTTGGATTGGTATACGCCCCCGTTTTTGTCTACTGGATCTGGCTTTCTATAAGAGCAAAGTCTCTACTCTACTTTACAGCTTCAAACCCAAGCATAGAGAATGGAGGCATGCTTGGTGAGTCAAAAAAGAAAATACTCGATTTGGTGCCTGAAGAGTATAAGGCCAAAACGTTAATTTTCCCTGATGATGTAGAAATAGCGTCTGTATTGAATCAGATGAATTTAGTAGGCCTCACTTTTCCAGTGATCTGTAAACCAGACATTGGAGAGAGGGGTACGTTGGTTGAAAAAATTAATTGTAGAAAAGATTTGGTCAACTATCTAAGCGTAATTAACCAAAATTTTCTACTGCAGGAATATTTGGATTTACCCATTGAGCTAGGTGTATTCTACTATAGAATCCCTGGCAAATCTGCGGGGGTGGTCAGTTCTATAGTAATTAAAGAGATGCTAACTGTAAAAGGAGATGGCAAATCGACTTTAGAAAAACTAATATTAAACAATGACCGCTCAAAATTGCAGTGGGAAAAGCTTAAGGTAAAATATAGAGCTGAACTCACTACAATTCTAAAACCCGGAGAGCAAAAACAATTAGTAGGTATAGGCAATCATTGCAAAGGAACTAAGTTTCTGGATGGCAATTATCTAATCAATAACCAACTTCATCAAACTTTTAACTCCATTAGCAAGAAGGTAAATGGATTCTATTTCGGCCGGTATGATATTAGGGTAGAAACCTTTGAAGATTTATATAAAGGTAATATCAAAATCATGGAGTTAAATGGTGCAGGTTCAGAGCCTGCTCACATCTACAACCCAGGCTACTCCTTATTAAAAGCATATACCAGTATCTTCCATCACTGGAAAATGTTATTTAAGATAAGTGTGGTTAATCACAGCAGGGGCGTGCAGTATCTAACTCTAAAGGATGGGTGGAAAGAGTATAGGAAATTAAAGATACAATGACTTTTTCCACTGTTATTATTGCATTTGCTTTCAGCTTTCTTGGGTCAATACCGCCAGGTACCATAAACCTGAGTGTATTACAACTTTCCGTAGAAAATAAATATGCTGCAGCATTGAGATTTTGTATTGCTGCGGCTATTATAGAATTTCCCTACGCCTGGATTGCTGTAAATTTTCAAAATTATTTAATGGAATCCGTTGTAATAATGAGCAATATTAAATTGATTTCGGCTCTTGTAATGCTCACCTTGGGGATTATCAACTTAAGTGCTATCAATAAATCTCCAGGACAATTGCTTAAAAAATTACAAAAAAGCGGTTTTAGGCAAGGCGTCTTAATCAGCATATTGAACCCATTAGCCATCCCATTCTGGATGGGTGTAACGGCCTACCTTACAAGTATTGGTTGGGTAAAGCTACATTCGACCAGCCTTATTTTCTGGTACGTCTTAGGAGTATCATTAGGCACATTTTCATTGCTTTTTGTGGTGGCAAGTCTTGGGAAAAGGCTAAGTGGTACTTTTAGACAAAGTAAACTCACTAAAGCCATCCCGGGTGTTATATTTCTTTGTCTGGGGATTTTCGCACTTCTCCAATATATTAATCTTGTCTAATAATCACCTCGTCATTAGGTTTCTCAGTAAATACCACAATCTTGCCACTAACATTTTCTAAAAAGGGCTTCAACATGATTTGAGCATTTATCTTTGTTTGCTCTAGAATCCCAGAACTTAAAGCTGCCTCTTTTATTTCATTTTCAGCGCTTTTATAGGCTTTTTCAATAAATGCCCTTTCATCTTTTAGTGGGTTGGTTTGTAATGAATATATTCTGGACTTAGATAAATCTAATTTATAATAACACAACTCCGGCTTTGGAAGGCTGATATATAAAGTGTCATTTTCAATTAGCACATTATCCACTTCCATTTTTTCTAAGTCGATACAGCCCACCGCTTGCCCCTGACTAATCAAAGCTATTTTAGAATCAGGACCTAACTGGAAAATACTGAGATACTTTTTACTCAACTCTTCAAGTTCAGTTATTTCCTTAAAGTTATATTTAACCAATTCCAGCTTACCTAATGATTCAATTTGTGTAAGAATTGTGGTATTAGTCAATTGTTCTTCAGTCTTGCTTCTCTCTGATAAATTCTCTTTTATAACGTAGAATAGCAGCAAGGCCCAAGGCAAAACAACTATGATTAATCTTAATGTTCTCACTTTATCAAGATAAGTTAAATAATAGTCTAAAAGTTAAGTTTCGACCCATCTTTGTCTACAGAGAAATTAACAATTCTAGAAACTGGTATGGCCAAATTATAATTTTCGTGCCCGATAGGCATTTTAAAAGCCACCGGTATATTCAAATCATCAATGTATTTTTCTATTAAACCATAAATATCTGTTCCAAAAGGAATTGCTGTATCATTCATGCTAGAAAAATCACCGATTACTAACCCTTGAAGTTTATCAATTTTTTTAGCTCTTTTCAACTGATTAAACATTCGGTCAATCTTATATAAGTATTCATCGATTTCTTCTAAAAAGAGTATTTTACCATCAGTATTAATCTCAGTACTTGTGCCCAAACTTTCAACTACCAAAGAAAGGTTTCCCCCCACCAACTCTGATTGTACCTGGCCTTCAATATTGAAATCATGAACTGGACCAGTTACCTGACCCCTCCCTTCAAAAAGAAGCTTTTTTAAACTCTCAATTGATAATTCAACACCATTATTACCAAATTGGACAGGCATAAGGCCATGAACACTTTCAATATCTAACCTATTAAAAGCAAGGTGTAGCGCAGTAATATCGCTGAATCCTACTACCCATTTTGGATTTTTTTTAAAACCATTTAAGTCTAGATTATCAATGATTTTGGTCATGCCAAACCCGCCTCTCGCACAAAATACTGCTTTTATTGAGTTGTCATCTAGCATTTTTTGTAGATCAGAAAGCCGTTGCTCATTAGATCCAGCAAAATAACCTGACTTGTTATAAAGGTTGTTTCCGTTTATTATTTCAAGGCCCCAGTCTGAAAATATTTTATATGCAGCCTTCATTTGTGTTTTATCAATTACCCTGGAGGGTGCCACAATGCCCACTTTATCGCCTCTTTTTAATAACTCTGGTCTCATTATTCTAATATACCATCTAAGGAACTGTTTTGTAAAAATATTCCAAACAAAAAAGCCCCGACTGACTAAGTCGAGGCTTCTAATTTAATCTCCAATATTTTTAGTTACTTGTAGGGGTAATTCCCATTTTCTTAAGCACGAGGTCAGATACATCATTTTTAGCATCTGCATAAAGCACCACATCAACACCGCCTACATTGCCATTTAAAATATAGGTATAGCCATTTTCTTTAGCTACAGTTTCGATTGTATTACCCACCTTGGCATACAACGGTTCCATAAGCGCAGAAGACTTCTTTTGAATTGAAGTTTGTGCATCCTGCTGGAATTTCTGAATTCGTTGCTCCAGTTGAGCCAATTCTGTTTCTTTTTCTTGCCTTATAGCATCAACCATACTAGCAGCACTCTGCTGATAAGACTGTAGTTTTTGCTGGTACTCCTGATACTTAGCCTGTAGCTGATTCTGCAGTTGTGTATTATGCGTTTGCAGCTCCGACTCCACCTGTTTTGCTTCAGGCATTTGGCTCAAAATATAATCAACATCAGCATAACCGATCTTCATTGTTGACTGTGCCTGGGCTGCAAGACCCGTAAAAGTGAGTGCTAATACTAATAATAATCTGTTTTTCATGGTATTAAATTAATTTACTATTATTCTACTTTATTACATCATTTGGATCACCTAGACCCAACTCTTCCAATACATAATCTGTATAATCGTGCCTGGGATCTGTATATATCATTACCAAATCACCAGCTTTATCAAACATTATTGCCAACCTTTGCTCTTTACAAACACGTTCGATGGCGTCAAATATCTTATCTTGTACCGGCTTTATCAACTCCTTCTTCTTTAAAAAGAATAAGCCATCAAAACCGAATATCTTTTTTTGATACTCTGTAAGCTCAGTCTCTTTTTTCCTTATCTGAGCTGTACGATCTTTTTTCATTTCAGCTGTCAGCAACACTTCTTCAGCCTGTAGTTCGTTATACATGGCCTCAATCTCCCTTGACATTTGCTGAATCTCTTCTTCCCAGCCTTTTGACAGTTTGTCAATTTCTGCCTGTGCTTCTTTATACTCAGGCATTTTACTTAGGACATAGTCAGTATCTACATAGCCAAACTTCTGCCCGTATACATTAGCTATCGAAAATAATGCCAGAAAAAAGAAACCCCATTTTTTCATACTATCTTATTTGTTGTCCGATGGTGAAATGGAACTGGGCACCACTTACTTCTGTTGCTCCAGGGAGTCTATCAAAACCATAACCCCAGTTCACACCTATTAGGCCGAAAGCTGGCATAAATATTCTTGCTCCAAAACCTGCCGACCTGAAGTTGTTAAACGGGTTAAACTCATTATAATTGTTCCAATTATTACCAGCTTCACCAAACACAAAACCATAAATTGTGGCTGCCTGCCCGGTTGTTACCGGATACCTCAACTCCATTGCAAATTTATTATAAACGATACCACCTTGAGTTCCGTCATCTTCTCGAGGTGTAATAGAGTTGTTTTCGTAACCTCTCAAACCAATCACATCAAATCCTAATATAAAGTTCTGACCAGCGAGTCCATCTCCCCCAAGTTTAAATCTTTCAAAAGGTCCAGCACCAAGGTTATCAGAATAAGATCCAATAAACCCAAAATGAGCCTTTGTTTCCAGAACCAATTTACCCGCTAATTTCAAGTAATACTTAGCATCAAACATCCATTTATGATATTCGATCCACTTGTACCTCTTGGCATTTTCTCTTTCAGAAAGCTCTTGAGTATATTGTGAGTCTCTGAAATCCTGAGTAGCATCAGAGTATGTAGCATCGACAAATGCTCTGGCGGCTTCACGTTCAGATTCTGTAAGTTTCCAGAAATTATCATCCTTGAATATAGAATAAGGAGGTGTTAAAGAAACATTCAATGATAATGATGAACCGGATGTGGGGTACATTGGGTTATCAATACTGTTTCGACTGAAGCTCGTATTAAAAACAATACTATTTGCCTTACCATCTGAGAAGCCAATTCCCTGAGCTCGATAATTTTCTAATTCATAAACTGAATAAGAAAGTGAATTTAGTAAAGAGAAATAATTGTCAGGCCATTGAAGTCTTCGTCCCAAACCAACTGTAACACCTCGTAATGAAAATTTAGCATTGTAATCATCAAATCTTCTTCTTTCTTGCACTCCTGCACTATTAAACGAAACCGCAGCAGTTCTCTGAATTGAGTAATTATAGCTAAGTGATAGTGAGTTTGGCTTTCTACCTCCTAGCCATGGCTCGGTGAACGAGAAAGAATAAGACTGGAATTGTCTCCCGTTGGCCTGTGCTCTTAATGATAACTTTTGTCCATCACCCACTGGTATTGGCGTAAACTTACCTTTAAGCATATTTCTAACAGAGAAATTATTGAGCGAAAGTCCAAGTGTTCCTACGAAACCGAAAGAACCTCCCCAACCCCCAGATAATTCAATCTGATCACTTGATTGCTCTTCTACCTGCCACTCAATATCAACCGATTCGTCTGCAGGGTTTGGCATTACATTTGGGTTGATACTTTCTGGATTAAAATAACCTAGCTGTGCTAATCTTTGGTTTGTTGTAATTAGGTCAGACCTGCTAAATTTCCTTCCTGGTATTGTAAGCAATTCCCTTCTTACTACATGGTCACGTGTTCTTTCGTTGCCGGCAATCATAATATTCTTAATTGTAGCCTGGCTACCCTCTCTGATTCTCATTTCAACATCAATCGAATCTCCTTCCACGGCTATTTCAACCGGGTTGACATTAAAGAACAAATAACCCTCATCCATGTACAGACCACTTATATCAGGGCCTTTAGGGTTGAAAGTCAGTTTTTGATCGATAAGCTCTTTGTTGTAGACATCACCCTTGTCAATTCCTAAAATTTTATCTAAGGTATTGTCTGTGTGAACAAAATTACCCGTCCAAATTATATCTCTGAAGTAATATTTTCTGCCCTCTTCTACTTTCAAATCTATATTGATTGTACTGGCATTGTATGCATAGATAGTATCTGCAACAATCTCAGCATCTCTATACCCTTTCGAGTTATAAAAATTGATGACTGCTTCTTTATCTGCCTCATAGTCTGATTTGATAAATTTCTGTGACTTGAAGAAGTTAAGCTTTATGTTATCGGTAACGAAATCTTTCACTTCAGAGCCGGACACATCGTAAGACTCTGTAAGGAAGCTCTTTACTTTTTTAGGCTTTATCCCAAAGACTAACTCAGCTGCTCTTCTAAAAATGGAAAATCTTAAATGCTCATTGGTAGACTTCATCTTAGATTTGAGCTTTTGGTCGGAAAACTCCTCATTACCAATAAAGTCAATATCATTTACTTTAACCTTAGCTTTTGGATCAACTACAATTTTAAGGCGAATACCATCTGTGTTCACTGTGTCTTCCTGCTGAATAACATCAACTTCTACATTTAAAAAGCCTTTTTGAACATAGTTATTCTTAACAGTGAGTTGTGTGTTTCTAATTATCGCATCAGATAGAATTCTACCTCTGATTAGGTTTAGGTCTTCTCGAATTTCAGTTTCCCTACTTTTCTTCACTCCTTCAAAAGTAAAGCCGGTAAGCCTGGGTCTCTCAGAAAGCTCTATGTTTAAATATATTTCATCACCCTCTATCTTATTGATGGTAATTTCTACATCCCCAACTAAACCATGCTTCCACAGCTTTTTAATTGCCCCTGAAATATCATCTCCAGGCACTTTAACTTTATCGCCTACCTTGAGACCAGTAAGTGATATGAGCGCATTTTTATCTAATACTTTAAGCCCCGTAACATCAATTTCGGCTATAGTGTATTCAGTGGGATTAGAGTAATTGAGATTGCTAGCGTTATCACTGGCTGTGTTGTTGTTTCGTTTTCTAAACTGTGCATCTGCGTGCCCAGCAAAACAACAAATCAATAAAAATATTATAAAGCTCCTCATTAAGTATTTACTTGTTCACTTATTCTACCAAACCTTCTTTCTCTTGCCTGAAAAGACAAAATGGCCTCATACAAATCCTCTTTTCTGAAATCAGGCCATAGTTTTTCAGTAAAGTATATTTCGGTATACGCAATCTGCCAAAGCAAAAAGTTACTCACTCTCATTTCTCCGCTTGTTCTTATCAACAATTCTGGATCTGGAAATAATGATGTATTGAGTGTGCTTGAAAATGACTCCTCATTAATTTCTGAGGTGGACATTTCTTCACTTTTCACCTTATCAGCTATTTTTTTCACTGCCTCTAAAATCTCCCATCTGCCACTATAACTTAAAGCCAATACGAGCGTAAGACCGGTATTGTTTTTTGTTTTTTCAATTGCTTCTGCCAATTCTTTCTGACAAGAACCCGGTAAATTATCAATAGCACCTATCGCCTTTAGCCTTACGTTATTCTTTTTTAACGTTTTTATCTCTCCACGTATGGTTGAAACTAAAAGCTTCATTAAGGCCATAACCTCATCTTTAGGCCTTCCCCAATTCTCTGTTGAGAAAGCATATAACGTTAAATAGCCTACTCCCAGTTCAGCACTAGCCTCTGTTACCTCTCTAACGGCAGTAATAGCATTTTTATGGCCAAAAATACGGGCGGCACCTTTACTTTTAGCCCATCTGCCATTGCCATCCATTATGACTGCAATATGCCTGGGAAGTTTCTCCTTATTTATATTTTCTATAGCTATAGCCACAAGAGTGCAAAATTAAGCCGATTTATACAAAAATACTTGCTTTAGTGTTTGTTTTTAACGACTTCTATAATTTTTACGATAAGGGCTTACCGGACATGGTATGGTGTAAAATGAATATGTAAGCGAAATACCGATGTAATGATAAAGATCAGTGTCATTGGGGTTTGCATATTGGTAGTCCTTAATTACACCTTCGCCTCCACTAATATTGTCAAGATAGTCAAAAAATGTTTTCCGAGCCCCATACTCAATTCCTACATACCATTTAGGGTTTAATATATACTTGAAACCAAAGCCAAATGGAATTGAGGGTTGTATATTACTATACTCTGCAGGTTTATCGTCCATTCCTGACATACCAAATATTGCCAGTCCTCCAAAGAAGTACGGTGTCCATCTAATCAATGTAGACTCACTTCGCCATTTTAAGAAATGGTATTCAAAAACCGTTGATGCTTCAAATACAAATATGTCGAATTGAGCGTTTCTCTGAACCGCGAACGGATCAATGGCAGTTTTAGCATCAGATGCGCCAAGCTTACCTGCCGTGGCAGCTACCCTAAAACTCACGGCATTGCTCATGTTTGCACGAAAAAAAACTGTTCCAGCTGGTTTTATTGAATTGATACTTATGCCCCTTGCAAGATCCCCTGTATACTTAAATCCACCAAGACCAAACCCTATCTCAGTTTCTTGAGCATGGGTGTAAGCACTTAGGAGTATCCCCATAATTACGAAAAAAGGAAAACCCATGAAGAGTTTTCCTGAATTTTTGATTTGTTTGATCATTATTATCTAAACTTCGCTCTTCTAAAGGTGGCTCCAATTATGTATGCCACTTTAATGGTGGTAACGAAATACATATCATTTTGGTCTCTACTACCTCTCAAATTTTGAATATCTTCTGACCCATAACCACTCACAACACTATATGATTGTCCATCTCTACCCGTGTAGTTATTGGGTTGTCCATTTAGAATAGCAGCAGCATTCTCATTAGTGACATTACCGATAAGTTCATTAGATCGGTATGACATGGCCTTGGCTAATTCGTTGTCAAATACACCAAGATCTACATAATTTTGACTTACATCATCTATATAATCTGTGAATAAGAACCTAAAACTGGTTTCTAACGATAAGTCAAATACTTGATTTAACCTGTATCTAATACCAATACCTAGTGGTATAGCTATTTGAATCTTGCTATATGGCTCTATACCAGCATTTGCATCACCTTCCATCAAATTAGCATTCTGACCTTCTGTGCCTAAAGGCTGAAGATCGACCCATTCACCTGCTTCAGGTAAGGGGTTCCCATTAAGATCAAATTCTGGAGCCTGAGCCTGAGGGTTGTGATGAAAAACTGTAATACCAGTAAATGCATATGGCGTCCATTGTACACGGCTAATATAGGTAGACTCATTTTTAAATAAATCGAACACACCAACTACTGTAAGTTCTTTAATTCTATTTCTAAAACTCAGATTTCTTACATATCTCGAAACTGCATTGGCGTCATTAGGATCTGCAGATGTCACATCCTCACCTTTAAGAGTTCCGTAAGTAAAGGATGCTCTCAATGTATAAAACGGTCCAAACCTATGACCAAACATAACACCAATAGCAGGGCTCGTAAATGATATATCTGTACTGGCTGTTTTATTGAGAGGGGCTAAATCTCCAAAGTAATTAAAGGTATTTAGCGAAAGTGCCAGCCAGTTGTAACGTTTCTCCTTCGCAAAATGTGACTTCCTACCTTTGAAATTGGAAATTCGCTTGTTGTTTTTTCTGATTTTTTTTCTATTGATCTGAGCATCAGCAGAGTAATAAAAACCGCTCATTAACAATGCTATTAACAGAATACCTAATCTTTTCATCTAATATGACTATTTGCCAACATACCCTAATACGGGAAATATAACAAAAGTAAACATTTGGTGGGTAAGAAAAAATTAATTTCTTACATCAAAGCCCCAATTAAGCTTTTGGCGTAAAGTTTTAAAGTAATTGCTATCATCTAATTTAATAAGTCGAGCATTAAAACTTTCTTTTTTCACCTTTAGCTCAACAGTGTTATCAACAGTTTCATACCTGGAGTCCATCGAAATGAGAAAATTGTTACTTCTGCCTTCAATAGTAAAGGATAGTTCACAATCATCAGGTACTACAATTGGCCTTACTGTTAAGTTATGAGGACTTACAGGTGTGAGTATAAAATTATTTGATTGGGGGAGAACAAGTGGGCCACCACAGCTTATTGAATAACCCGTTGAGCCTGTAGGTGTTGCAACTATAATACCATCAGCCCAGTAAGAGTTTAAAAATTCACCATCGATATAGGCGTGTACCACAATCATTGATGATGTATCTTTCTTCAATATAGCAAAGTCGTTGAGCGCAAAATTCTGACCATTAAACAAAGAGGTATTTGACTCAAGCTTGATCAGGGTTCTCTCATCATAGGAGTAATTATTTTCTTTGAGCGCCATAAAGGCTTTCTCAAAATCAACTTTTGCAGTAGTAGCCAAAAAACCTAATCTTCCTGTATTTATCCCAAGGATGGGTACCTGAGAATGTCCGACATGGGTCACCGCTTCCAACAACGTGCCATCTCCACCAAACGTAAAGAAAAAATCAAGATGCTCCAGGGCTTCATTCTCCTTGTAAATTTGAGCCTCTTTCAACTGAATATCAGCTTCTTTGATGAGCTGGTTAAACTCTACAGAAATAAAAATTTCAACCTCATACTGCTCTAGCAATTGAAACACACCTTGAATAAATATGCGTGTTTCTTCATTAAAACTCTTACCATGTATGCCTATTTTCATGAGTGAGAGGTTATATATCTAGATACTTCAGGAGCAAATCAATTTTACCTTTCTCTTCTTCCAGCACTTTTGTTTCCTGAAACCTTGCTATGAGCTTATAGCCAAAACGCTCAAATGTAGCCACGATGTGAGATAGGTCTAGTCTATTGATTTTTAAAGTAACCTTAAGCATAGCGGGGTCATTTTCGTCCTCCTTAACACTACTACTTAATATTTTGGCATTATTCTCTTCAACTAATCTGCTTATTTCAGATAATGAGTAATCAATTTGTTTTATTGATAATACAATGATGCCACCGGGTATTTGCACTGCTGCTGACTGAGCAAAAGAAGTGACGGTATCCTGAACGGTTATCACCCCTGTATACCTACCTTCGGGGTCGAGTACCCCTACTAATTGTGCGTGGTTATCTGAGGAAACCTTTAAAACATCATAAAAATGAGAGGTATTATTCACGACACAAGCCTGGGCTTCAAGTTCTATCTCTCCAATTAGCTTTTCAGCATCGTTGGCCTCCAAGATTATTTCTTCTGAAATAAGCCCTAAAAACTTTTCATTATCTACCACAGGCAGTTGATTACATCTTAATTCCTCCATCCACAGTATGGCTTTGTGCACATCATCTGTGAGTTTGAGCGGTGGAATCATATGATTTATCAACTCCTCAGCTATCATCTCAGTTATCATTCAGAAATTTTGATAAAATATTATTGAATTTTTCTGGGTGCTCCATCATAGGAGCATGGCAACACATATCCACAAACTGTAGTTCAGAGTTAGGTATGAGTTTATTGAATTCATGAGCAACCATTGGCGGAGTAATAGTATCATTTAACCCCCAGACTAATAGTGTAGGTTGTTTGATGCGTGGTATGTCTTTTGCCATATTATTCCTCTGGGCTGATTTAGCTATCGCAACGATTCGCATGCATTTTGGAATACTTTTGGTCGTTTCGAACACTTCCTTTACCAACTCCTCAGTGGCGGTGTTTGGGTCGTAAAAGGTATACTCAACTCGCTCCTTAATGTAATCATAGCTGCCTCTTCTGGGAAAAGACCCTCCCATCGAATTCTCAAAAAGACCAGAACTTCCCGTAAGTGTTAGTGTGCGTACATTTTCACTGTTTGCCAACGTATAAATCAAGCCTACATGACCTCCCAATGAATTACCTACAATATTTAGTCCTTTCAGGCTTTTTAGCGCTACAAAATCTTCAAGAAATTTATTTAAGCCTTCAAGTCCTGCCTGCCTAATGGGCATCTCATAAATTGGGAGTAAAGGTATCACAACACGATAGTTAGGTTTAAAATGGTTAACAACCCCTTCCCAATTACTCAAAGCTCCAAACAAGCCATGAAGCAACAATAAGACCTCTCCTTTGCCCTCATCTATATACTTAAAATCTTTTTCCTGATGGATTTTTAATGCCATAATTATGCTAAATCAGTCTAATGCAAAGTAAACAAAATTGGTCAATTATACGGTTATGTTAGTATAATCTAACCAATTTTTCAAAATTTTCAATCCATGCTCGGTCATAGCTGCCTCGGGATGAAACTGTAACCCCCAGACAGGCAATTCCTTGTGTCGGATGGCCATTACTTCCTCACTCTCTGACCTTGCTATAACATTTAAATGAGGTGATATATCGCTTATTATTAATGAGTTATATCGTACTACTTTAAATTGACGTGGCAATGAATCAAATAAAGGATCTTCCTTTTTTGTAATAGAACAAATTTTCCCATGCATGGGTTTTTGTGCTTTAAACAAGGTCTCCCCATAAAACTCTCCAATGGCTTGATGACCCAGGCAAATACCTAAAACTGGTATTTTTTTTTGGTAGAATTCTAGTACCTTCATGAGTTGACCAGATCTTTTTGGTATCTCGGGACCCGGACTCAACACCACTCCTGCATAATCATGAGCAATGATTTCATCAAAGTCTGTATCATTTCTATAAACTTTGCAAACTATCCCTAGTTGCTGAAAGTAATCAACAAGGTTGTAGGTAAACGAGTCGTAGTTATCAAGCAGTAGTATCACCTTGAAGAAGCTCCTTTATCATGTCAAATAGGTCGTGAGCAAAAGGCATAAAACCCGACAGCAGATCTACCACTTTAGGCGCTAAGGGTAAAATGATTGGGTATAATAAGGCATCATTAGTCCATGATTCTGGTAACTCTACACCGAATGAGTCGGTCAGCCATAATATAATACTTAAGCCAAACGCCCATTTCAATACCGATACCAAGAGTCCGGCAAGGTTGTCAACCGTTCCCAACAAAGTGAGGTCAATAATTTTTTTAAGCGCCTTACCTAATAAGTTTATACCAATGATAATTACAAGAAAAATAATGACGAAGGCAATGTACGGCAGCAGCTTACCACTGATTTCAAAATTTTCATTGAGCAAGTCCATGCCTATGTGTAGCAGTTTAAAACCACCAACAATCGCCAGAATAAAGGCCAGTATGGCTATAACTTCAAGTAAAAAGCCTTTTCTAAACCCCTGGTAAGCACCAAAAACCAATGGCACCAGCAAAATAATGTCTATCGTGCTCAACTATCCGGCTAACAGCTTTTTAACAGACATTGAGATGGCTTTGCCATCCGCTTTTCCAGCCAGTTGTTTAGTAGCCACACCCATCACTTTGCCCATATCCTGAGGGCCACTGGCTCCGACATTTGAAATTATGCTTTTAAGCTCGGCTTCTAACTCGGCTTCTGAAAGTTGCTTTGGTAGGTATCGGCTAATTACATCAAACTCAAGCATCTCTTTTTCAGCCAGGTCATTTCTGCCTTCTTTCTCGTATAGTTCAGCTGATTCTTTTCTTTGTTTAGCAGCTTTTGTTAGTAATTTGAGTTCTGCATCTTCACTAATATCACCGCCTGCAGCTCCTTTTTCGGATTCAGCTAAGAGAATGGCTGATTTAATTGCACGTAAAGCCGTTAGCTCATCTTTCTTCTTTTCCAACATCGCTTTCTTAATATCCTGATCGATCTGCTGTTTCAATGACATACGTTTATGCTTTATATAAGTGAGTAATTCGTTAATTTGTGAAGAAACAAAGTTATGAATATTCAATAAATACACGATGACAAAGCTTAGTGTTAATATTAATAAGTTTGCCACCCTTAGGAATGCACGTGGTGGAAATAATCCAGATGTAGTCAAAGCTGCTCTTGACTGTGAACGATTTGGTGCGGAGGGTATCACTGTTCACCCCCGACCAGACGAACGTCACATTAGGTATGATGACGTATTAGCACTTTCTGAAGTTGTAACTACTGAGTTTAATATAGAAGGCTACCCAGATGAGCGTTTTATGGAATTAGTGAAAAGAGTAAAACCTGCCCAGGCTACGTTAGTACCAGACCCACCGGATGTCTTAACGTCAAATGCCGGTTGGGATACAATTGGCAAAGAAGAGTTTTTAGCAAATGTCATTGCTGAGCTTAAGGAGGCAGGTATTAGAACCTCTATTTTTGTTGAGCCTAGTATAGAAATAATAGAAGGTGCTGCCACCATTGAAACTGATAGAATAGAGCTGTATACAGAAAGCTATGCCAGTGCATATAAGTATGATAAGAATAATGCGATTAAAAATTACAAAGCGGCTGCAGCCCGCGCCAACGCTTTGGGTATTGGCATAAATGCCGGTCATGATCTTGACCTGGAAAATCTTGCTTTTCTTAAACAGGAAATTCCGTATATTGATGAAGTTTCCATTGGCCATGCGCTGGTTTGTGATGCGATATACTTGGGCCTTGAGAACACCATTCAGCTTTATCTAAAACAGCTAAAATAATTAAACATGTCAGCGATACTGACAAAGCAAGAAAAACAACTAATTGAATCTGCGGTAAAAGAAGCCGAGTCGAAGATATCAGGAGAAATTGTGCCCGTATTGTTGCAGAGCAGCCACAACTATCCATCTACTAAATACAAAATAGCATTAATTGCGTCTGTTGTGATGTTTATCCTTGTGATCTCAGCTGATCGATGGCTTCCAGGCTTCAATATTTACGATCCTCTTTATTATTTCTCGTTAGTTTATGGGGCAGCTATTTTGGGCTTTTTAATACCCATATTGTTTCCTTATATAGCTGTTAGCTTTGCTACTGAAAAGGAAAAACGGTATGCAGTTGAGCAAAAAGCTGAGACATTATTTCTTGAGCATGAGATATTCAATACAAAGGCCCGCACAGGCATCATGATTCTCGTCTCACTTGCGGAAAAAAGGGCTTTAATCATGGCTGACACAGGCATAAACCAAAAAGTAGAGCAAAGCATATGGGATGACCTGGTAAATGATTTAGTGCATAGTATTAAAAGAAATGAGATGTGTAATGGGATTATTGATGCTGTAAAGTCAGCCTCCAAAATATTACTAGACAATGGCTTTATTGCAGATGTTGATGATAGTAACGAGCTTTCTGACCAGATAATTACAGGCAAATGAAAAAATTGCTTCTCATAACACTTCTCTTGGCGTCATTCGTATCGAAGGCACAGTTACAAGTTCCTTATTTGTCAGGCCGGGTGGTTGATGAAGCAGATGTATTATCTGACAATACTATTCAAGAATTAGAATCAGTCTTGAAACGGCATGAGGACTCCACTTCTAATCAGATTGTAGTTTTGATTATTTCTTCATTAGAAGGTGAAATACTGGAAGAATACTCATTAAAGGTTGCAGAAACATGGCAGGTTGGGCAAAAAGGAAGGGATAATGGCGTTTTGCTTCTAGTAGCTATTGATGATCGTAAAATGAGAATTGAGGTTGGCTATGGTCTCGAGGGTGACCTGACAGATGCACTCTCAAATCAAATCATTAGAAATGAATTGGCTCCAAACTTTAGACAGGGAGACTACAACCAGGGTATCACCGATGGTGTGAATGCTATTATGCAAGCAATTGAGGGAAGTTACAACGCGCAGTACAATGAAGATTATAAAGGCGATGAGATTGCCAATTTCGGAGGTGTAGGTGGCATACCTTGGTATGTAAGTCTTTTGGCGGGAGGAGTTTTCCTTTTAGTTATTGGCACATTTACTTTCTTTGCTTTTATGACCAAAGGCTGTGCGAGTTGGTTCTTGTTTCTTTTTCTACTTCCATTTTATGCTACATTCCCACTGTTTTTGTTTGGAATAGTACCAGCAGGTGTACTTATCCTACTCTATTTCTTCGGCTTTCTATATTTTAAAATCTTTTACATAAGAAAAGGGGCAGGAAAAAAATGGTTTGATGCTGCCTCTACAAAGCTAGCTTCATCATCTGGCTCTGGTTCAAGTAGCGGGTGGTCATCGTCCTCCAGTAGCAGCTTTTCTGGAGGGGGTGGAAGTTTCGGTGGTGGTGGATCCAGCGGATCCTGGTAGCTATTTATCGTCTCCATCTGACTTACTAATGCTGCCTAATCCGGAAACATCACTTTTTACCTCTTCAGGATTACCACGATAACTTATGCCGCCAACACCACTTACCGTAGCATCTAGTCTCTCAGAAACATTAATATTGGCGCTTCCAACTCCACTAATCTGTATTTTGCAGACTTTACTTTCCAGTTGATAGGCATCCAAGCCTCCTGCTCCGCTCATTGATATATTTTGTTCATCTGCTCTACCGCTTAGATCTACAGAGCCTGCACCTGAGACAGAAAGTTTCAGCGCGTTTAGGTTTAACTCCAAGTCAAGTGCTCCCGCACCTGACATACTAATATTTAAATACTCTCCTGAGATAGCCTGCTCACTCTCTAAGGTAGCTGCGCCTCCAATTTCAATGGCAGTGAGTTCTGTGTAGGTGATGTAAAGGGATAATCCTTCATCGCTATCAAGGTTAGCCAACGTTTCGACAATTAACCTATCACCATTTGTGCTAATTTCAATAAAATCATGAAGGTTTTCATCCGCTGTCAGAGATACTCCGGCTTTATCACCTGAGTTGAGCATAATTTCAAAGTTTCCTGATACAATAATCTCTTTGAAATCATCTATCTCAATCTCTTTTGTAGTCATGTTGCCATTACCAACCTCCCTTACAAGCGTATCGCAGGCACTTAAAAATGTAACCATCAAAATCACCAACATAAAACTGTTTAATCGGACCATAGCAACTGTGTTTTTTAATAAAAATAGAAAAATAAAATGAACAATGCTCAAAGAGGTATTTAACATATTGGTTATCTGTAGTAGTTAAGTTATTTTTGAGGCCTCATTTTACAGTCCCCATAATATGAATAGAGACAATATTTTTGACCTTATCGAGCAAGAGAAAAAGAGACAGCAATCTGGGATCGAGCTCATTGCTTCTGAAAACTTTGCAAGCCCAAATGTGATGGAAGCCATGGGCAGTGTGCTTACCAATAAATATGCTGAAGGTTTGCCAGGCAAAAGATATTATGGTGGGTGTGAAATTGTTGACAAGATTGAGCAAATGGCCATTGATAGAGCGAAGCAACTGTTTGGCGCAAGCTGGGCTAATGTGCAGCCTCACTCAGGTGCACAGGCTAACGCTGCGGTAATGCTGGCTGTACTTAATAAAGGTGATAAAATATTAGGCTTTGACCTTTCGCATGGTGGACATTTAACTCACGGCTCTCCGGTAAATTATTCAGGCAAATTATATGAGCCTGTATTCTATGGTGTAGATGAAGAAACAGGACTCATCGACTGGGAGAATGTAGCAGATATCGCTCGAAAAGAGCAGCCAAAGCTTATCATTTGTGGAGCATCTGCTTATAGCCGTGACTGGAACTATGCAAGACTAAGAGAAATTGCTGATGAAGTAGGCGCTTTATTATTGGCCGACATTTCTCACCCCTCGGGTTTGATAGCCAGAGGATTACTAAATGACCCTATTGAGCATTGTCATGTGGTAACTACCACAACCCACAAAACGCTCCGTGGGCCTCGTGGTGGATTGATAATGATTGGCGAAAATTTTGAAAACCCCTGGGGGTTAAAAACTCCAAAAGGTGAAACAAAAAAAATAGCTGCATTACTCGATTCTGGTGTATTTCCTGGTACTCAGGGCGGGCCTCTAGAGCATGTAATCGCTGCAAAAGCGGTGGCTTTTGAAGAAGCACTATCAGATCACTATCTGTCATACGTTGTACAGGTGGCTAAAAATGCCAAGACTATGGCCAAAGCCTTTAGTGATAAAGGTTATAAAATCATTTCAGGAGGCACCGACAACCATATGATGTTGATTGATCTAAGGTCAAAAGACTTAACGGGAAAAATAGCCGAAAACACATTACAAAAAGCTGATATCACAATCAACAAAAATATGGTGCCATTTGACGACCAGTCTCCGTTCGTAACAAGTGGTATGAGAATCGGCACGGCAGCCATCACTACCCGAGGTATGAAAGAAGATGATATGGTCAAAATCGTTGACTATATCGATGAAGTTCTTATGAACCCGGACAATGAAAAGGTGATTAGCAATGTACGTGGCGAAGTAAATGAATGGATGAATGCATTTCCTCTTTATATCTAAGTAGTGGCACAGGCAAGACTTGATCAGATGAGTGATGAAAAAGAGATGTCTTTTATAGACCATCTCGAAGAGCTACGTTGGCACCTTATCAGAGCTGTTATTGCTATTTTCGTATTTACAATAGCAGCATTTATATCGGTCGATTTCATTTTTAATACAGTCATTTTCGGGCCTGCCAGACCTGATTTTTGGACTTTTAAAATGCTTTGTAAGGTTGGTGAATTAATCAACTCCACAGCTATATGTATAGAGGAAATTCCTTTTAAAATGCAGAGCCGAAAAATGACAGGCCAATTTACGATGCACATCACCTCCTCATTTGTAATCGGCATCATCGTAGCCTTCCCTTACATATTTTGGGAATTTTGGAGGTTTATAAGCCCAGGGCTTCACCTCAACGAGCGAAAAATATCACGTGGGGCTGTTTTCTTCGTAACCTTACTTTTTTCTATCGGAGTGATGTTTGGTTACTACATCATGTCACCATTGGCTATTAACTTTCTCGCCAATTATCAAGTAAGTGAAATAGTATATAACGAGTTTGATATAACCTCTTATGTTTCAACAATTTCAACCCTGGTGTTAGGTAGTGGTATACTTTTTCAACTACCTATTGTTGTCTACTTCCTTTCTAAAATTGGAATAGTGACACCTGAATTAATGAAAAGCTACAGAAAACATGCGATTGTAGTAATACTTGTATTAGGCGCCATGCTTACTCCACCCGATCCATTGAGCCAGGTTCTTATAGCATTTCCATTGTTTGGCCTCTATGAAATGAGTATATTAATATCGAAAAGAGTAGCGAGAAGACGTTTAAAGGAAGAGTTAGCAAGACAAAAGGAACAACAATGAAAGTATCAATAGGAGCAGATCACGCAGGAGTATCATATAAATCAAAACTCATTGATTATCTGAAAGCCAAAGGGTTTGAGGTAGAAAATCACGGTACCGATAGCGAAGATTCTGTAGATTATCCTGACTTTGCTCACCCTGTAGCCGAATCAGTAGAAAATGGCAAAACCGAGCTTGGTGTCTTGATTTGTGGTAGCGCTAATGGAGTGGCTATGGCAGCCAATAAGCATCAGGGTGTGAGAGCGGCAATCTGTTGGAATGAAGAGTTGGCGGCCTTGGCTAAGCAACATAACAACGCTAATATTCTTTGTTTACCAGCACGCTTCGTAGCCTATGATTTAGCAGAAAAAATAGCTGATAGCTTTTTTGAAACCTCTTTTGAAGGCGGCCGACACGAAAGGAGAGTAAATAAAATCGGTTGCTAGTTTAGCAAATAGTACTTATCACCTTTTTTTCTATACTGATCTGCCAGTATTGGCATTTTATTCATCACATTAGGCATTACCTTATTGGTATCAATAATGATATCCGGCATATCCTGGCTAAATCCCTCATATATAATCGTCTGGTTATCGTAATAATCAAGGTTGGTAAATAGGTCTTTTACCATGTGCCAGTCTAAAAATGGGGTAGCCGGTTTACAATTGACATACGCATTAAGATTATTATCTAGTACCAACACCTTTTTCCCTTCCAATTCTTTCTGGCCTTGAGCCACAAGATATGTACTAAGATCAACATGGTCTTTTGTAAGAAAGAACTTAAATGCCGTACCATGATTAATCAAAATGGTAGCTGCTAAAAATATAGTGAAGATAATTTCAGAAATAAACCTTCTGCGTATGAGAAGAAAATAATGGCTTAGAAAGAATGCTACAACAGGCACAAAAACAACGTAAGTATTTGGTGCATAAGTAGTAGAAATAAATACGAATGTGATTGAAAACAGTAGCCAAACGAACATCACCTGTGTAAGGCGCGCTTGATAGTTTGTAAACCTTGCCCTTTGATTTATCCTGACAAATGAAGCCACAAGCAACAATATTGGAACAGAAAAAACCACAAGTAAGCTCATATTTTCAATGAATGACTGCGAATAAAAAGTGGCTAAGGGGTTAATAAAGCTATAAATAAAATCCTGTAGCCTATTCGTGACTAAAAAATAGGTTGCTGCTAATAACAACGGGAGTGTAAACCCAAATAGCAACAATAAATATCTCCTTAACACAGTGCCAGTGAAGAACATAAACACAACAAAAGTGGCCAGACCAAATATGATATTGGGCAAGTAAAATAGACAGGCCACACCCAGATAAATGCCTATGTTAAGAATCTTCTCATCGCGTTTGGCCCTAAACTCTATATGACTAAATATATTATTAAGGGCAAGTAACAAGAAGGTCTGCCCCATAACGACTGGTGTGAGCGTAATGAAGTCAAAGAAAAACGACATTGAGACGCCATAAATAAGCCCTGGAACATAAGTATTTTCGTTATAGGCCTTATTATCTAATAATAACTTATTGAAAATAAAGCACTGAAAAAATACTACACCTAGTGCCAACCAGTAAAATGCATTTTGAGATCTACCAAAGAGATAATCAGTGACCATATAAATGCCTGCCGAAAATGGCGCTATATTTTCCCACACCTGATCATATAAAGTAGCTCCTTCACTCATCTTTTCGCCTACCAGCATATGGCTTAATTCAGGTATGGTCAAATGCCCATCACTAAACATAAATGGCAGTCTGAGTGCGAGTAACACAAAGAAGATCAGAATAAGCCTGTAAGGGTCGTTGAGTCTAAAAAAACTTAGCAAAGTATTAGCGTTCTGTGAGGGTTACGAAAATAGATGAATATTGAGAAAAAAATAAATATAATGGGATATTTGCACTATGGAGGAAAGTACCAGACAACAAAAATATTCTAAGCTAATTCAGAAAGACATCAGCGATATCTTCCAGAAAGATAAAATGGGCATCTTTTCGAATACTTTTGTAAGTGTTGTTGATGTAAAAGTTACTGCCGATCTCAGCATAGCTAAAATATACCTTTCGATGATGCTTGTTTCTGATAAGCCAAGCCTACTAGATAAGATTGACCTTCATAAAAGTGAGATCCGTAAAGCGCTGGGTAATAAAATCGGTAAGCAAGTGAGAAAAATACCTGATTTGATATTTATTCTCGATGAAACTGAAGAGAAAGCCAGCCGGATTGACCAGATCATCGACAACCTCGATATACCGGAAGCTGACGACACTTCAGATGAAGATCAAAAAGACTAACTTCAACCTGTGAAGTTATCTCTGTTTATAGCACGCAAGTATTTCTTCTCTAAACGCAAGAGAAACTTCATCAATGTTATTTCGATTATCTCGATGCTTATTGTAGCGGTTTGTACAGCTGCATTAATCATTGTGCTCTCTGTGTTCAATGGCCTGGAAGGCCTACTTCGCTCGCTTTATGGTTCTTTCGATCCACAGATTCGCATTGAGGCAACACAAGGCAAATCATTTGAGTATACCGACTCTCTAAAACAGATTATAACTGATACAGAAGGTGTGGCAATTGTCACAGAAGTAATAGAAGACTATGCCTATGTAAAGTATCGTGAATCTGACATGGTAGTGATTATTAAAGGAGTAAGTGATAATTTTATAGATCAACACCGTCTCGATGATGCCATTGTAAGTGGAGAGCTACTGCTTAAAAAAGACAATATCAATTATGCAATTATCGGTAGAGGGGTGCAATATGCCTTATCAATCATGCTCTCCAATGAAATCTACCCATTACAGGTTCATTATGTAAAAGATTTAAAGGCTGGCTCAATAGATATCAGCAAGTTGTACTCTAGTAGAAATATACTTCCGGGTGGTGTTTTTGCTATTGAAAAAAATTATGATGAGAACTACATTTTCGTACCTCTCGATTTTGCCAAATCACTTCTTGATTATAAAAACAAACGAACATCACTAGAAATTAAAATTAAAGGTAAGGCCACAATTGATGAGGTAAAAGCATCTCTTAAGGATCGTCTGGGTCAGGATTTCTTAATACAAGACAACGAAGAGCAACATGCAGATCTTTACAAGATACTTAAGCTAGAGAAGTTGTTTGTGTTTATTGCCTTTGCATTCATTTTACTTGTCGGAAGTATTAACATATTTTTTGCACTTACCATGCTGGCACTCGACAAGAAGAAAGACATTTCAATACTTTTTGCCATGGGAGCTACCAACGGGTTGATCCGGTCAATTTTTTTATCTGAAGGAGCTATTATTTCACTTGGAGGATCAATATTGGGTTTATTAACCGGAGGCTTAATATGTTGGGCACAGCAGACTTTCGGACTTATTTCTATGGGTATGGAAACGTCAATTCTGGAAAATTACCCGGTGATTATGGAACCGATGGATTTTGTGTACACCTCATTATGCCTTGTACTCATTACTTTTGCCATTTCTTACCGGCCTGCCATCATCGCTACACGCTACAATAATGTAAAATATTTATAACGCGATGTAATGTCTTTACCCGTTATGAATAAGAATTCTGCCCAAGGTCAACCAAATTATTATTTGCCAACTCATCCCCACTAAATACCACTGATCTACACATGTGATATATTTAGCCTAAATCAATAAAAAAACCTCATTAGTTTCGTTTAAAATGATTAATTTGCAAGTTCTGTTGCTATGTAAGTATGAAAGTATCCGCTGCACAACCCTTTCAGATTATCTACTCATTGTATCAACATGAGTACCTGGGATATCTATTTGAATCCTTTGTGGTACATCTTGATGATAAGGGGAAACTTACGTTGCAGCATCAAAACATTTCATCAAAAAATGCACGGGAATTTGCCTCAAGGTTAGACGAAACAGATTATGCATTAATCGACACCATAGATGAAATGCAGCAAGACGCTGTCATTAAAAAGTTTAACAACGGCAAAATCGTAAAGCCGGAAGATTACTTTCCTAAAATATACGATAAGCAAAAGGGAAATGACCTGCTGCAACAGGAAATAGAAAGTTACCTTGAGCGAAGAAGGGCAAAGATTTTAGAGCGTCTCAAAGGCAAAATGGTCTTTGAGATGGGCAATGACGGTGAACCGGCCTGGCGTCAGATCGAGGTGATGCAAGAGAAGGCCACTATTCTATTTCACTTTAGGAGAAATGAGGATAATACCCATTATTTTCCCACCATCAAACACAATGGTGTTAAGCTTGATTTTCAATATAAAGGAGCATATATAATTTGTAAAAACCCTGCATGGATGGTATTGGCAGGTAAGCTTTACTCTTTTAAGAAAGACGTTGACGGCAAGAAGCTGATGCCTTTTTTAAATAAGAAGTTTATCGTAATACCAAAAAATGTAGAGGAAACGTATTACAATAAATTTGTGGCTCCATTAGTGGCTTCCTTTGATGTTTACGCCAAGGGCTTCGAAATCAACAGTGAGCATTACGACCCAAAGCCAATTCTTACAATCTCAGAGCTCCAAACCTCTGGTGGCAATATGTCACTTTTTGATGGTAACGGGCAAGCAAACACTGAATACGAAAAAATACTTTTCGAACTGTCGTTTAAATATGGGCCTTTTCAATTCAAAGCAGATAATATTGGGCCTGTTAGCGTTTCGGTCGAAAAACAAGGGAATGATTATACTTTTCATCGGGTGAAACGCAAACTTGATGACGAGCGAGAGACTATCAATTACCTGGTTGACTCAGGTCTACCTTTAAAAGGGTCAAGAATTGCCATTCCAAAAACAAAAGCTTTTAGCTGGCTCGATGCTGAGCGCACTTCTCTCGAGTCTAAAGGCTTTAAAATTGATCAACGAGGCAAATCCAACAAGAAATACTTTATAGGCGAGTACAAAATAAGTATTGAGGTACGGGAAAATATCGATTGGTTTGATATCAATGCGGTAATCCAGTTTGGAGAATATACCATTAGCTTCAAAGAGTTAAGAAAAATGATTCTTAAAAAGAAGCACGAACTTGAGCTTCCTAATGGTGAAATTGCCGTGATCCCGGAATCATGGATTTCTGAATACTCAGAACTTTTTGCCTTTTCTGAAGAAGATAAAGACGGTGACCCTAAGCTGAAAAAGCATCATTTGGCATTGGTCAAAGATCTGGAAACTGGCAACCTGGCCAGTGTAAGTATGAGCAATAAGCTTGAAAAGCTGCGTGGCTTCGACAAAATGGATGAGTTTGAAATACCCAAAAACTTCAAGGGTGATTTAAGGCCATATCAAAAAGCAGGCTATGATTGGATGCAGTTTTTAAAAAGCTACAAGTTTGGCGGATGCCTGGCAGATGACATGGGTCTTGGTAAAACTGTGCAAACCCTTGCATTATTACAAGCTCAAAAAGAGCAAGGCAATGAAGGCACTACTTTGCTTATTATGCCAACCTCTCTGGTGTATAACTGGGAGATGGAAGCTAAACGATTTACGCCTAAACTTAAAGTTTTTACATATACCGGCACCAATCGCGAGAAGAACCCTGAGAAATTTAGCAAATACGACATAGTGATCACCTCATATGGTATTGTGAGACTTGATATAGATCTGCTGGAGACTTTTTATTTCAACTATGTTATCCTTGATGAATCTCAGGCAATCAAAAACCCGGGGTCTAATATTGCAAAGGCCGTAAGAAAATTTAAAGCGAGAAATCGTTTAATTCTTACAGGTACTCCTTTAGAAAACAGTACCATGGACCTTTGGTCACAGATGAATTTCATCAATCCTGGCCTTTTAGGTTCTCAAAGTTTCTTTAAAAATGAGTTTCTCAACCCGATTGAAAAGAAGCAAGACGAGAGTAAAATCAAAAAGCTAAATTCGATTGTTAAGCCATTTATATTGAGAAGGCACAAATCTCAAGTAGCCAAAGACCTGCCGGAAAAGGTAGAGAACGTGCAGTATTGTGAGATGACTCCTGATCAGGAAAAAGAGTATGAAGAAGTGAAGTCAATGTATCGTAACAAGATACTCGAAAACATTGAGTCTAAAGGCCTTAATAAATCTCAGCTCCTACTTCTTCAGGGCCTTACCAAATTGAGACAAATCGCCAACCATCCTAAAATGGTTGATATTGAATACACAGGTGATTCTGGCAAGTTAGATGACATCAAGGCTATGCTCGAGAATGCCGTGCAAGAAGATCACAAGGTGCTTATATTCAGCCAATTTGTAAAACACCTAAAGATAGTATCAGATTACCTCAATGAAGAAGGCATCGACTATGCATACCTCGATGGGTCCACAAAAGACCGAAAAGAACAGGTGGAGCGTTTCCAGAACGAGAATAAGCTGAAGGTATTCTTGATCTCATTAAAAGCTGGTGGTTTGGGTCTTAACCTGACACAAGCTGATTATGTATTTATTCTGGATCCTTGGTGGAATCCTGCCATTGAAGCACAAGCGGTTGACAGGGCACATCGTATTGGTCAGGAGAATAAAGTATTTACCTACAAATTTATTACCCGCAACTCTGTCGAAGAGAAGATTTTAGCTCTTCAGGCTCACAAGAAAAAACTCGCCAGCGACCTCATCAATACCGAAGAAAGCTTTGTAAAGAGCTTGTCTAAAGAGGATATAGAGAGTTTGCTTTCTTAAGTGCATGGCGCAGAGAGCATAGTGCTAAGCGCAGGCAAGCCAACCTACAAAGCATAAGCAGTAGTAGACTTTAATGTCGAGAGAGCAAAGGAGCTTTGCACCTGACCCACATTGTTGATCGCTGACAGCTTATCGACAATAAACTGCTGGTACTGATTCATATCCTTAACTACTACTTTGAGTATGTAGTCATACTCGCCAGCTAAATGATAGCACTCCATCACTTCTGTAATTTGCATCACCTTAACCTCAAACTCTTTGAGGTAGGCTTGCGAGTGCTTTTCCAATGTCACCATACTAAAACAAATAAGCTCTTTGCCAATACTTACAGGATCGAGCAGGGTTGCATATTGCTTTATAACGCCAGCTTTTTCCAACCGTTTGATGCGCTCATATATAGGCGTGATCGTAAGTCCCAGCTCAGCGGCTAGTTCTTTATGTTTCATTTTGGCATCCTGCTGTAGCAAGCGTAATAAAGCCAAATCAGTTTCGTCAAGTTTTACAGAAGAAAAATTTTCCATTATGATTCATCTTATTGCAGCTTTAAAGATATATATTCTATTTTATAAATTATTAATAACTGTTTTTTCTAACGATATTGATATTAATGGAATTTTATTCCATACTTGGTACTAAACAAGCAATATTATGGATTACAGCAAATTCTCTCCCGAAAGCCTCATGATGTCTTACGGCTATAAGCCAGCACTCTCCGAAGGGGCAATAAAATGTCCTATCTTCCAGACTTCCACATTTGTATTTAAAAATGCCCAGGAAGGTAAAGACTTCTTCGAAGTAGCGTATGGCATCAGAGAAAAGCGGCCGGAGGAAGAACTGGGCCTCATCTATAGCCGACTCAACAACCCTGACCTGGAAATTTTAGAAAACCGCCTCACCTTATGGGATAAAGCTGATGATTGTGCGGTTTTCGAAAGTGGTATGTCTGCCATTAGTACTACTTTGCTCGAGTTTCTCAAACCTGGTGACTTAGTGATGTACACTATGCCCGTATATGGCGGTACGGATCATTTTATAACTAAAATCCTCCCTAAATATGGAATTGAAACCTTGGGTATCACGCCATTCGATACAAAGGATGACATCGATAAGATGCTTGAAGAGCATCCGGCTGGGGATAAATTGGCATTTATCTACCTGGAAACTCCAGCCAACCCTACAAATGCATTGGTAGACATTTCATTATTTAAAACCATTGCTAATGAAAGGCAAACAGCTGAAGCACCTATTTACATTGCTGTAGACAATACCTATATGGGGCCACTTTGGCAACACCCACTAGACCATGGGGCAGACCTCGTACTGTACTCTGCTACCAAATACATTGGTGGACATAGTGATGTGATTGCCGGTGCATGTTTAGGCTCCAAAGAACTTATCGGTAGGGTAAAAACTTTTAGAACTTTCCTTGGCTGCATGGCTGGCCCATGGACAGGCTGGCTACTGATGAGAAGTCTTGAAACACTTAAAGTGCGTATGGACCAGCAGGCGACTAACGCGGCAAATATTGTAGCATTCCTCAATGCTCATCCTAAAATTGAGAAGGTTTATTATTTAGGTAATCTAAAGCCCGAAGATGGCCGACAGTACGACATTTACAAGAGACAGTGTGCCTGTGATGGTGCTATGATCGCTTTTGATGTAAAAGGTGGCGAAAAAGAGGCCTTCAAATTTTTGGACAGCATGAAACTCGTGAAACTTGCGGTAAGCTTAGGCGGTACCGAAAGCCTGGCGGAGCACCCGGCTACTATGACCCATGCCGATGTATCTACCGAGATGAAAGATAAAATGTCGATCACCAATAAAATGATCAGACTTTCTGTTGGGGTAGAAAACCCAAAAGACCTGATTTGGGACATTGAGCAGGCTTTAGAGAGAGTTTAATAGCTAGTGTACTATACTAGCGTTTGTAAATATTTGTAAACGTTTGTTATCGGTAATAACAAACACTATTTATGAACAAAATCTTCATTATTTCGATTTTTAAGCTGTATTATTGGTTGAAGAAATGTAAGTATATGCCACTACCTGTAGTGGCATATACACAAATGTTTGTAAACCATTGAATTGTCGGATGAAATATCTTAGTCTATTGACCTTTATTCTTGTTCTATTTTCTTCTTGTGGACGTAGAGATGCGCACTTTGTAATTCGAAACAAAGGAAACCAACCGATGATGAACGTATATATTACAGTAAATCCAGACTCCTATTTTCCTTATGAATCTGAAAAGATTGACATTCCTTACCATTCTGAAGCAGAAATCTTTGTTTCCATTCCTGACAAGGAGTTTCATCAGGGATATCAGTTCACATATACAAGACTTGGCGAACAGACTTCTGACGACTATAGTGACTATACATCCAAAATACCCACAAGTGCTTCTTTTATGATTGACCAGCAACTTGATACAGTTTGGATTAACGCGTTCGAAGTTCACAAAAAGGCAGACTGATATATTGGCTCAATAAAAACGGTTTACAACATCATGTATGAGCGCATGCGCTAACGTGCGATTCTGGTTGGTTTGTGCGAATGCCCTTTCTTCTGTGTTTAGAGCTCTGCTCCTATTACGGTATAACTTCCTTGAGCTTCTGACAGCTTTTCAGCCCTCAGTCAACTTCGGGCGAGCGGTGAAAAAGGATCTGTTTCGCCAAAGTCAGTGCTATTTGAACATAAACACAGAATTCACTACTTTCACTGCAAATCAGTACGGGTGGCGCACAGCGTCATACACACGTACGTTGTGAGGCATTGCAGGAACGTATATGAGATTTAGCCCTGAAGGATATAGACAAGCAAGATGGATGTTCGCAGCAGTGATCTTAATGTTCTGGTTCTTTGCTTTTATCTTAATCAAAGACTCTTTCAAAACTAGAGATGATTTCCAAGTCGTAACTGGAACAGTCACCGAACAAGGAAACACTTCAATTAAGCATAAACCCACCAGCTACGTTTATTATTTCAAGCTATCAAATCATCGTCAACCGCTGGGTATCGGAACGAACAAAGAAGGAGAACCAATACTTGACAAGTCTTTTCAAGGAGTAGGTGTTGGTGATGTTATCCAAGTAACATTTGAGGAGAACTGGACGACTAAAAACGAACCAGTCAATCAGGTAGTTCACGAAATTGTGCGAAATGGTGAAGTGCTTTATGATAACGTCCCAACTGGTTATTTCTGGAACGGTCGAATGAAAGTAGGACTTGGAAGTTTTATTGTTGGACTCGTTCCTTTAGCCATCCTTATTTTCTTCGAACGGAAATATAAAAAGCATAAACGCCTCACAACATAATGTATGAAGTCATGCGAGTTGGTGGTAGAGTCGAGGCTCGGTGAGTGTTTGATGGTCCGCCAATCCTGCGGATCGGCTCGCTAGGGAAAAGTAAATTAGCGGCCAATCCGCAGGATTGGCTTGTAGAAAACCGCTATCTTTAGTGCTATTAAAACGCCACGCCTCATGCATGGGCGTTGTACCATGTTAAATAGATCAAACATTAATATCCTCAATATTTGATGTTTAATTGAATGTCATCCTTGAATTTAATGCCAAATTCTAATCAAACATTAAATTAAGTAATAATTAATGTTTATGTAGGTGTTTTACTTATATTTGATGTCTAAAAACAAAGTATACCTTAAAATAAGGAGTATTTAATGTCAGAATTACTATATCAAATAAATCCAGAAAGGAATGTTCCATGGAATGATTTACCACTATTACCCATAAAAGAGGAACTGTATCGAACAATTGAAATTGTTGAGAAGCTTGGTGATGCCAAAGCAGCACTTGCACGATTACAAGGACGAAGTGCAGTGATTCCTAACCAAGGATTATTAATTAATACGATAAGCTTACAAGAAGCAAAAATATCAAGTGAGATTGAAAACATTTTTACTACAGATGATGAACTCTATAAAGCATTTAGCGATAAGAACACTGAAACAACTGGAGCATCAAAAGAAGTTCTAAGATATAGAGAAGCTCTTTGGTCAGGATATAACTATCTAATTAAAAATGGAGAATTTAATCTAGCATACTTTACTAAAGTATTTCAGGAAATAAAACAAACTTCGGATGGCATTCGACCAGACTTTTCAAATACAACAATAAAACAAGGAGGAACAGGCCCTAATGCAGGTCAAATTATTTACACACCACCTCGAGGACAAAAAATCATTGAGGATAAACTGGACAATTTAACAGACTTTTTAAATGATGACAAACAATTTAAAATAGATCACTTACTCAAAATGGCCATTGCACATTATCAGTTTGAGGCCATTCACCCTTTTCGCGATGGAAATGGGAGGACAGGAAGAATTTTTAATATCAACTATCTGACTAATAAGAAATTGATAGATGTTCCTATCCTATTTTTAAGCAGATATATCCTAGATTATAAAAATGACTATTATTCAGGATTACAAGGTATTTCACAAAGAGGGAATTGGAAAGGTTGGTTCTTATTTATGATGAGAGCAATTGAATACACATCCAATATAACCTTCCATAAAATTAACGAAATTGTTTCAGCTAAAGATTCTATACTAGAATATGTAAAAAAGCATAAACGTAAATTTAGGAACCCCGAACAATTGATAGAGACACTTTTTACACAACCCCTGACAAAAGTTAAACATCTCACTGAAGCTGGTATTTATGCAGAAAATACTGCTCGTGACTACTTAAACAAATTATGCGAAATGAGTATTTTAGAAAAAAAAGAGATGGAAGGACATCATTACTATTTAAATCTTGAACTTTATAGAATACTGTCAGAATAACATGGCACAACATTATGTAAAAATGCATTTAAACGCATTTTTTCATTTTGATCATTGCCGCCAATATGTGTACAAATCAACAGTGCGATTTTATGCATAACATGTCCAAATTAACAGAAACAGAGTGAAATCAACAACTTACATACTAACAATACTTCTGTTATATTCAGCAGTTGCATGCAAAGATTCAATTGAAGCAAAGTCAACCACCGAAGTCGTGCATCTTCACACTGGACAAATCACTTGGCGGTCTGTTAATAATCCTAACTTTCCTACAGGTTTGCAGGAGAAGTTCCTTTACCAAGACAACGAAAAACATACTTCAGTTGCTATTGTGAAGTTTCCAAAGGGTTATCTAGAACCGCGCCATTTTCATACCACAGCAGGGCATTACGGCTACATATTATCCGGCAAAATGATTACCGATGGGATCGAGGTGGGCCCAGGTGACTTCCTATACTTCCCAGCTAATGTTGAGCATGGCCCCAATCTGGCACTTACCGAGGTTGAACTTCTTAGATGGAGTGACGGACCTCTGGATTTACATCTGGTTAAACAGGACAGCATTGTGACACGCATCCCGTATGTCGACCGCTAATATTGCCTAGCCCATCTTGATATCTCTTATCAGAGTTTTTCATATCTGGCGCAACACACAGAATTTCATTACTTTTAAGAAAAAGAAGGTTTAGGTGGCCTTTGATTTTCAGCACACATAATACTTCTTAAGAAATGAAAGTTACACTCATAAGCGTACCCGTAAGAGACCAGCAAAAAGCATTGGAATTTTATACTGAGAAGCTAGGCTTCATAAAAAAGAAAGATGATGACTTGGGCGGTGGCAACCGGTGGCTCACGTTAGTATCGAAAGATTGGCAAGATGGACCGGAGTTGCTTTTGGAGCCAGCCCCTAATCATTTTGAGCCTATGAAAGTATTTCAAAACGCGCTTAAAGATGGCGGCATACCCTGGACACAATTTGATGTGGATGATGTAGATGCAGAACACGAAAGGTTACTAAAAGCTGGCGTGACTTTTAGCGTGGCACCGACCACCGAGGGCAACGTAAAGTATGCCATCCTTGATGATACCTGTGGTAATTACATCCAACTTGTCGAATATCTCTAATGAAGCCTTCATTGCTATGAAAGCAATCCTACAAAAGGAGTTTGGCATACAGATAAATGAAATCAAAAGACGGGCTGGTTATGATAATGCCAACTATCTGGTTATAGCCGGTCGTGATCAATTTCAGTGGTGCCAGGTTCCAAACCCAAATCGAGCTAGTTTTAAACCCCATAATCCCGATGGCTATCGGAAAAGTAAACATGCGTGGCTTACAGAGACGTTACCACATTAAATCAGACTAATGGAACAAAGAGATATATTAAAAGACCAAATTGAGCAATTAGGAAGAGTGTTGGGCAAATATTGTCTGATTTTCTCAAAATCAAATCAAAAGGTGACGTGGAGCAAGGCATGGAAGTTTCAAATCAACACCTACAAAATGAGCTCGACATCGACATTAAAAAATTAATATCACTCGATAAATGTGATTTAGTAGAATATCTCAACACTCATAATTTATCAGAGTCTCATTTGGAAATTTTATCTGAGTACCTTGCTGAAATTGGAAAAATTCAGGTAAGTAAATCTGATTCTGAACTATATCTTACCAAAGCAATTGAGCTATTAGATATTGCTGATGAAACTTCTAAAACATTGTGTTTTGTACGTATGAATAAGAAAAGTGGAATTGAAAACGTGCTACAACGATAACTATACGCAATGCGGGCAATGGGATAATCAAAAAGTCGGTGCTTCGATTCCGCCATAGCTTTGCTATGACGTTTTTGTTTTAAAAATATAAAAATACAAAACTCAGCTTTGGCTACCGGTTGTGCAAGGTGGAAAAGTACGAACTTTTAAAACCGTACTGCGCATCGCCCAACCTATGCTCATTAGATACCAATCCTTCCCTCAGATGTAACTAATACGAGATTGAATCGTCTTCAAGTTAAGTTTAAAATTAATTCAGATGATATGATTCAAAATAGAAGAGTGATTTTATCCACCCTATGGATATTCGTCACATTAAATTATTTGTATTGCGATGTTTTGTCTCTAATGTCAGCAGAATTATTAAGTGCATTGCTTACGGGTGAAGTCGCTGGAATTGAAATGAATGAAACCACTTTGCTGATATCGGGTATAATTATGGAGATCTCGATTGCCATGGTTTTGTTATCAAGAGTTTTAAAATACAAAACCAATCGCATAGCCAATATTATAGCAGGATGCATCAAAACACTCATAATGATTGGAACGCTACTGATGGGTGGACCTAGTTATCATTATATGTTTTTTGCAACTATAGAAATCGGCACAACTTTTTTCATTGTCTGGTATGCATGGAACTGGACTCGACCTGAACAAGTAGTAGGATAAAATTTCTTCGAATAGAATACGGATTTATTATATGTTTGCAGTATAAAAAAGCGCAGATGAAGAGTAAGCTCAAATGAATAAATTAAATCCATCCATTAGATACCATCTGCTGGTAGGCTTATTCATTACCCTCTGGGGCTTCCTTTTTGCCTTTTTCTTAAGGCCATTTAATGATGATACCACTGGTTTTGCGTTTTGGATCAGAGCCAGTATTGGTTTCAACGCGATAGCATTTGTTTCATATGCGTTTGTAGCGCTGATTCAAAAATTTATTTATGATAAAATACAGAAATGGTCACTTGGCTTTGAAATTGGAGCCATTGTCCTGTTTCATGTGCTTTACACGTTAGGCACATATGCTCTGTATAAAAGTCCATGGATAAATGGAGGCTTAACTTTTGTTGGATGGAATACGCAAATCATGTTAAAAGTGGCACTTGTCAACCTTCCGGTCGTTGCGATTGCAAGAAGCTACCTGATCAAGTTAATGCCGATAAAGGAAGATATCCTGACAATCAGGGGAGATAACAAACTGGACATTCTTAAAATCAGAAAATCAGAATTGATTTGTATTTCCAATGCGCAGAATTATGTCGAGATCTTTTACACGCAAAACAATACACTCCAGTCCAAACTCATCCGTACATCTTTAAAGAACCTGAAAGAGGAATTTGATTTTCTATTACAAGTACACCGCTCACATCTCATCAACCCCAGCCATTTCAAATCCTGGAGAGATCAGAACACCCTTTACCTTACCGAAATGGAACTTCCCGTTTCAAAAACCTTTAATAAAGAACTGCTGGCTTCATAATTTTCGTACCTGAAATCAGAGCTTTGGTACCAGATGACTTTACGCCAAAATTTTCATACCTAAAAAAAGCCTTTTTGTACCTAAACGCCTAATAAAGGTAAATAGAGGGGGTTTTTGATTCATCTTTGTTTCAAATTAAAAAACAAAAAAATGAACAAATTCACTCTAAGACAAACATTAACTCCATTGGTTGCCTTTTCAATTATCTGCTTTTTATGGTTCGGACCATTGGAAAGAATGATGATAGAAAACATCGTTATTTCTATTGTAATCATTATAGCTAGTTACATAGAATATAAAGGAAAACCATTTGCAGCACTTGGCTTTCAACGTAGAAACTTCAATGCAAAAAACCTCCTTTTTCATGCACCATTAGTTGCAGTAGGGCTCTTTGCTTTGTATGCATTTATATTAGTTCCTGGAATTACAAAACTCACCGGAGCTCCTATAGATTATTCAAGCTTTGATCAGCTGGAAGGCAACCTTTTTGCGTGTTTAATTGCGCTACCCATCATGTGGCTTACTGCTGGTTTCGGAGAAGAAATCATTTTCCGCGGATTTTTTATGCGACAATTCATAAAATTCTTTGGTGAAAGCAAAGTCAGTATTGTGCTTAATATTGCCCTGTTTGCCTGTTTCTTTGGCTTTATGCACAGTCAACAGGGGATTACAGGGCAACTTGTTACAGGATCTGTTGGAGCGCTTTTAGCCTTGATATTCTACTTACGCAGATACGATTTGTGGTTTGTAATTGCTGTACACGGTATTTTCGACACCATTGCTTTAGTATGTATTTATTTTGGTTTGGCGTAATGATTCCAGGTAATGAACCTCAGCTAATACTTACATCTAAACAGCTAGGCTCAATTAACTGCTATTTACAATACGAACCGTATCAATAATGAGTGAGCATAAGTTTATTTATTTACCTTACTACTCACCCTCTTAAACTTAGATGGGGTAACTCCTACAATCTTTAAAAACGACTTATTGAATGTTACCTTGTTGTTGAAGCCTGCATCCATGGCGATAGCTTCTATTTTAAAATGATCATTGGCCGGATCAGTCAACAGCTTTTTGGCATGCTCAATGCGGTAGGTATTCAGGTAATCATTAAAGTTCTTACCCACACATTCCGACATGGTTTGAGAAATACTGTGAGGCTTTTCTTCTATAATTTTACTAAAAGTGGTAAGGTTAAGGCCTTTGTTTAAAAATGTTTTTTGTTGCTCAAAGGAGGCTTTTATTTTATGAAGAATCCGCTTCATATCTTGTTCGCTAAGCCTCGAACTCAAATATTTTTGCGTAAGCTTTTGCAAAAATTGTGCATCGGTATACAGTAAAAAGGCAATGACAAACACCACGGTGTAGATCAGTAAATAGAAGTAGATAAACTGACGCCAGTTGTCTGCAAAAAGTGTAAGCCAACTTATGAGTACCGTGCTTAGCAGATACATAGCTGTCATTAGTAACAAGTACAACTTTTGGTTAGCTGGTAGCACGTATCGCTTTTTCGCAAATAAATAGATGAGCAGCAGCCCATAAAGTAATTGATGACCTGCCCGCAGGTAATTATAGGTCATGATTCTGCTTAAAAAATTGGCCTCTATGTAGGCAATGCGCTCTGCAAACGGCATAACTGCAATATCCCATATCGCTATGAGCATGAGGACGGCAAAAATAAATTGTACAAAGTGCCACCATTTATAAGTCTGATCTTTTTCTGTTAGATATATGAAATGTAGCAGCAATAACGGTCCATACACAAAGCCGATAGGAAAATACAATGCCCCTATCAGCAACTGATACTGTTCAAAGAGCGCACTGGTGGAGTACAAGAAGTAAGTAACCTCAAAAGAAAGGAGCAGTATGAAACACGTGAGCGTAAAATTAGCACGGCCACCTTTTTTGAAGAAAACACCGCCTGCCACGAAAAATCCTAAAAAAGCATACCCTAACAGGATAAATCTCAATGCTGTCAATACATTCTGTTTAAATCACCGACTTTTATTCTCTTTTTAATTTAAACAGTATTTTCAATTTCCCATACCATTCTGGCTTTTTACCATCAGGGTAAGTCTCATCAAACATGGTAAGCTCAAGGTCATCCCTGTGAGTGTTGAATGCATAGCGCTGTACACCTCCTTCAAACCCCGCCACCTTGGCTATGTCTGCGGTGGTGGTGAAAACCCCATCTGCTATCGTATATGTTCCTGTATTGAAAGCCAGTGTTTTAAAAGCATAGACCATCTCTTCTTCTGACAATTTGGAAATATTTTGTGCAGTCTCACGTGCGTTACCATACGGGTTGTACATTATACTATATGTTGATGACCCCACCATTAGCCTACCCGGGTAAGCTAGTTTTACTTTATAGGTGGTGTCAGTGTATATGTAATGGATTTCACTCATCATCCAGCTACCAAAAAGCGGATTATTCTTCAGCTCCGTTTGCTCGATGGCTTTTAGTACAGCTTCATTTTGGTATACCTTGGCCAGGGATCTGGCATCGTATTCACCTGCCAGCACTTTGGCTTTATAGTCTGCTTTCTGCTCAATAAGCATTTCAGCGAAAGCTGTGTTACCATAAAAAATTGCCCAGTGCAGCGCTGCCCCACCATTGATAGAATCAGTTTTATCAATATCAGCGCCAGCATTTAAGAACATTTGGCCAATAACCGGATTGCCACTCACAGCTGAAGCTATCAGTGGAGTAAGCCTGTAATGCCCACCTGCAAGATTTGCATCTGCACCTGCTTGCAAGAGTACTTTCACAATCTTTTCATGACCAAATCGAGCTGCAATAGCAAGGGGTGCCTGCCCTACCCGATTAAGTTGATTAACATCAGCACCAGCTTGTTGAAAGCGCTTTACCATATCAACATTTCCTTTCTCAATCGCCAGATTTATCATTGGAGACCCAAGCTGATCGACTAATTCGTTGGCTTTCATCTTTTTTAAGTGCTTAGCAGCTGCTGTGAGGTCATTAGCTTTCACAGCGTTCATAAGCTTTTTAGCTTTTACTGAGAGTGACCCTAACTCCATATACTTCACAAATACTGCCGTTACAGAGTCAGCATGCCACAGTCTGAATCCTACATCTACTGCCTGTCCATGCTTGCTCCTAAGTGTAACATCAGCTCCATTTTTCATGAGCATCTCCATAGCCTGAAGATGGCCGTAGTACGTAGCCCAATTGAGCGCGTGGTCTCTGTTTACATCCACCTGATTGATCTTCGCTTCGTTATTAAGCAGCTGTTGTATCATCTCAGTGTTATTAGAAGCCGCTGCATACATCAATGGGGTAGCTTGCAGGCCAGACTTAGCGGCAAGGTTAGGGTTGGCCTTAGCTGCTAGCAATGATTGTGCAAAATTGCCATTGTTGGCCATGGCTGCTTGTAGCATGGGTGTATTGCCCAGCGAATCAAAGGTGTTAATGTCTTCAATCTCCTTTACCAGAAATTCAAAAATCGAAACTGCACCCAGCTTGATCGATTGATTAAGGTGGTGTATGTTATACTCATTGTTTGAAGCCCGTAGATAAGCCTTTAGATCGTCCTGTTTGATCGTTTCGAGTATACCTTCTGTGGCGTAGACCTGTAAGCTAACCAGCAATAAAAGTGTAATAAATAAATTTTTCATGACAGTAAAACTACTTGAGCAATAGCATTAAAAGCACCCTATAAAGAACCAAGGGGTAAATAATAATTAATGTTTACTTGTTTAACGCCTCAACAAGTCGCTGAAAAACTGATAAATCGTATCATTGATTTATAAATTTCATTTCCTAATCAATCCAACATAAATTCATGAAGCATTTGACTTGTATATGGCTAGTGGTATCTTTTTTAATTACTATCACTTATAGTGGTTTTAGTCAGCCGTCTCCAAAAGAGAAAACTGAGATTATGGTCCTGGGTGTTTACCACTTTAATAATCCCGGGCAAGACACTTACAATATCAGCACAGATAACTATTTCACGAAAAAACGGCAGTCGGAAATTGAGCATGTAGTAGATCTTCTGGCTGAATTTAAGCCAACAAAGATTTTACTAGAACGCTTGCCAGAGGAGCAAACCAAACTTGATAGCCTCTTCGATTTGTACACCAATGATGACCTAGCTTTAAATAGTATAAAGGGAGGTGAGAGTGAGGTGTACCAATTGGGTTTTCGCATTGGCAAAAAACTTTCGCTTCCAAGCATTACAGCTGTTGATCATCCAGGTATATGGTTAGGCGATTATATTGATTTTATTGCAGATACTTTAGAAGTGGATAACTATAATAATTATGTGTCTGCAGAAATTAAAGCAGTGAGAGACAGGGAACAGCTATTTTTAAAACAATCGGTAAAAGATAATTTAATTTATATTAATGATTGGCAACAAATTTTGGCTAATCATCATTATTACAACAATATAGCAATCGCAGTAAAAGACACTACAAACGTTTTATTTTCCTATCAGGAAAATAAAGAAGACATAGATGGCTTACCCTACCTATTGCGCTCTTACGACTTCAATAACATCGGAGTGGAAATGACTGCCGAGTGGTATAAGCGTAATTTATTTATCTATAGAAATATTTTAGAAAACACATCAAAAGGTGACAAAGTTATGGTCATTTTCGGCAGTGGCCATGTCAGATACCTCCACCAGCTTTTGAAAGACAACCCTTCTTTTGAAGTAATACCACCTAATAGGTTTTTGGAGAGATGATATAAACCCATGAAATAAAATTCTGGAAACAACGGTGAATATGAAAATCAATTTGGCACTAAGACTTTATTTTGGTCTGCAACGAAGATGATCATTTTGTTTGGACGTACATACTTGAGATGGGAACAGATACTATTAGGGTTGCATCTCAACATCCGACATACGCTTTTTCGGTAAGATGCTTTAAGTCTGAAGTAGCATCTAATTAAACCATTAAGGACCTATACTTTTTTTCACCTATTAGTTAACCAGCCAACGAACTCAACCTAACACACCATATCGCTCTCTTACAGAGACCAATATCCACTAATCACATTTCTACAGGCTTTTATCAACAAATTTTATTTATTCATAGCTATGAGAGCTATTAAATTCACACGCTATGGGTCTTCAGATGTAGTTAAGCTTGTTGAAGTAGAAAAACCAACACCCAAACCAAACGAGGTGTTGCTCAAAGTATGTAGCACACCAGTAAATGATTACGACTGGAGCATCATGCGAGGAAAGCCCTATGCGTACAGATTGTTTTTTGGTCTGTTCTCACCTAAAAACACCATCCCGGGAATGGAAGTGTCGGGTGAAGTTGAAGCTATTGGAGCTGAAGTCAAAAAATTCAAAGAAGGAGACAAGGTATTTGGCGATACTTCAGATTTTGGTTTTGCCACTTTTGCAGAATATGTGTGTATCAATGCAAAGGCCATGACACTTATGCCTGAGGGCATGTCGTTTGAAGATGCCGCTGCGCTGCCTCATGCCGGGCTTTTAGCCAAGCAAGGCCTTATCGATTTGGGTCATATTGCTCAAAAGCAAAATATACTAATCAATGGTGCCGGAGGAGGCGTGGGCACCATCGGCCTACAAATTGCTAAAGAATATCAGGCCACAGTCACCGGAGTAGATACTGGGGAAAAGTTAAAAAACATGCGGGAAATTGGCTTCGATAAAGTGATTGATTATAAAAAAACCAACTTTACCAGAACTGGCGAACAATATGACCTCATTCTTGATGCAAAAACTACCCAATCTCCTTTTGCATACCTCAAGGTGCTCAAGCCGGGTGGCACGTATGTCACTGTTGGTGGGCATGTTTCTAAATTTCTTCAGGTCTTGCTTTTTAAATGGATCATCAAACTGCTATACAAAAAGCGCCTATGTATGCTAGGTCTAAATGCCAATAAAGGCATCGAATATATCATTGATTTGTACAACAAAGGCAAAATCAAACCAGTGATTGATGGGCCTTATCCACTAGAACAAGCTGCCGAGGCCATACAAAAGTTTGGCGAGGGCCGACATAAGGGCAAGGTAATCATAAACCCGTGGCAGTAGTTTTACTTGGTTTGCTTCTATAAATACATTAGTTTCATCGCCTTGTTGTCATTACACTTCATGCATGAATCAACTTTTTAATATCTCCATTGCGGCCCTCATCATTGGTGTCGTATATATTTTTCTTATCAGACATAACGATCGCTATGAGAAAGAGCCAATAGGTAAAATGTTTGCCACTTTTGCCTTAGGTGGCATATTTTCAGTGATTATCAGCCTTTTTATTTATTCATTCTTTGAAGTAGAGCATACTTTTCTGCACTCTTTTCTCTATATCGGCCCTATAGAAGAAGGAGGTAAATTCCTGGCGCTGATTTTAGTTTACTGGGTGTTCAAAAAAGAATTTAACGAGCCAACCGATGGTCTGGTTTACATGTTTATGGTATCGCTGGGTTTTGCCACAATAGAAAATGTACTGTATGCGATAGGGTCGGAAGCACCCTATCATCTGCTTCTGTACCGTTCGTTTTATTGCATATTGGGCCATATGTGTTTTTCTGGTTTTATGGGCATTGCTTTTTATATACATAAGAAAGTAGAAGACAATTACAGCGGTATGTTTTTCGCCTTCCTGATCGCCTCCGCAGGTCACGGGCTTTATGATGGCGTGCTCTTTCAGCAGGAGCTCAACTTCACCTGGGATTTTGTTTTCTGGGGGATAGTGATTTTGCAGATTATTTTGTTGAGAATGTCGCTGGGATTCTCACCATTTCGCAAACCATTCCATGAGGATCATTTTGTTGAGCAAGAAACTACTGGCAATGTACAATGCGGCAACTGTGAGGAAAGTGTAAAAACTCAGGAAAAAGAGTTTGTAAATTATCGATTTGTCACTTGCGACAGTTGCGAATACCTTGTATTCAACAGTCAGGATGCCATAGGCTTGCTCTCATATTACAGTCCTTCTTTTAAGTACAAGCGATTTAAAAATAACCTCCCTGAGGGTGGAGTTTTAGTAAACGATGAAGCGTCCGGAAAAATCATTTATCAGGCTAAATTAAATGTACTCACGGGGGAGCCTTCGCTATTGCCTCTTTGGTTGAAAGACTTCAATCATCAACAAAACCTAAAGGCACTGGCACACCCTGTGGCAGGTATATTTTTCAAACTGATAGGTGCTTATAAATTAATAAAGAAAGCAAGTCGTATTTAGTTAAAAAGATGAATTTACAACCAGAAATAAAAGAGCTAGCTCCCAAGACCCTCATAGGGATCAATCACGATATGTCCATAAGCAATGACGAAACTGGGTTGCTTTGGAGATATTTTATGACACAATTCAAGTCCATAAATGGTGAGCAACAACATGATTTCTATTCCGTTCAAATCTACCCAGATAACTACTTTCATTCTTTTGCACCTGATAAGGCCTTTACAAAATGGGCAGCTGTTGAGCAAGCTGATAATATAAAACCTATTGATGGGTTCCAGGAATTTCGGTTGTCAGGAGGATTATACGCAATATTTCATTACAAAGGATCGAGCAGCGACAAGCGTATTTTTCAGTATATTTATACTCAATGGTTACCCAACTCAGGTTACCAATTAGATGATCGTCCGCATTTTGAACTGTTGGGAGAGAAGTATAAAAACAACGATCCCACCTCAGAAGAGCAGATTTTCATTCCTATTAAAAAATAAAAGATGGCCAATATCGATGCCCAAATCGAAACCTACAAAGCACTCATTGAGCATACGCCTGATGTTGAACTTAAAGGGAAGAACATGCTTTACACTTCCGTAAATGGCTACATGTTTTCTCAAATCAATAAAGCAGGAGAGATAGGCATAAGACTACCAAAAGATCAGGCAGCTGCATTTATTGAGTTGCACAATTCAGGACCTTTTAAATCATATGGTGCCACAATGAAAGATTATGTGCTGGTACCTGCAGCAGTTCTTTCAAATAAAAAACTTGCTTCAGCCTATCTACACAAAAGCTACCAGTACACAAAAAGTCTTCCTCCAAAATAACCCTGAATAAAGGCATATACATAAATTGTAGGAACCACTCTTGTAAAAACAGCTACAATAACGTCCCATATTGTGTACTTTGGTGTATTAAAGTAATAAAATCCATATTTCATGATTAAACTTAGACTACTCACCGTGCTGTGCTTTTGCACAATAATCTCTTCCGGAGTATTCGCTCAAGAGGAAGAAGCAAAAGCCGACAGTACAAAAAAGGCTACCAAAGAACTGCCTTTGGAGCCTGAAAGAACCATTGAATTTAGCACTAAAGAAGGTACCTGGCTTTCACTTGATGTCAGCCCGGATGGCAGCACCATCATTTTCGACATGATGGGTGATATTTATACCATTCCTATGGCTGGTGGCTCTGCGACAAAAATCACAGAAGGCATGCCCTACGATGTACACCCAAGGTATAGCCCGGATGGCAAGTCGATTGTATTTATTTCTGACAAAAGTGGTTCTGACAACATCTGGACGATGGATTTAGCCACTAAGGAAATGGAGCAAATTACCAAAGACAATAATCAAAACTACTTCTCAGCTGAATGGACAGCCGATGGAGACTATATCATCGGAGCAAAAGGTAGAAGAAATATCAAACTGCACATCTACCACAAAGATGGTGGTGGAGGTGCCCAATTGATCAAAGAACCGGAAAACTTAAAAGCTATAGACCCTGCAGTGAGCCCTGATGGCAAGCTTGTATATTTCTCACAACGCAATAGAGCGTGGAATTACAATGCTCAGTTTCCGCAATACCAAATCGGCACTTACGACTTAGTAGATGGAGATATGGCCAGAATCACCTCTCGTTATGGCTCTGCATTTACTCCAACAATTTCACCTGATGGCAAATGGTTGGTCTATGGTACGCGTTTTGAAACAGAAACTGGTCTGGTAAAAAGAAACCTACAAACGGGTGATGAAGAGTGGCTGGCCTATCCGGTGCAGCGCGATGAACAGGAGTCTATTGCTCCTCTAGGCGTATATCCTGCCATGTCATTTACCCCTGATAGCAAATCTGTTGTAGCCAGCTATGGCGGTAAAATTTATAAAATCGACATTACCGGAAATACTGCTTCTGAAATTCCTTTTGAGGTAGATGTAAAATTAGAAATTGGGCCTCGATTGAAATTCGACTACCCGATTTCTGATGAAAAAGAGGCATTTGTGACACAAATCAGAGATGGAGTGCCATCACCTGACGGGTCAAAGCTTGCTTTTACCGCTCTTAACAGGTTGTATGTAATGGACTTGCCTGACGGTACACCCAAACGCTTGACTAAAAACAACTTCACCGAAGCCATGCCGACCTGGTCGCCCGATGGAAGCCAAATCGTTTTCACAACGTGGGAGGAAAAAGAAGGAGGACATTTATATAAAATCAGTGCAAATGGCAGAGGTAAAGCTACAAGGCTAACCAACGAGCCTGCTTTATATTTAAATCCGGCTTGGTCTTATAAGCAAAACAGAATTGTATTTAACCGCGGTGCCAACCAGGTGTACAAAGATGCTGTCGATCCTTTCGGTTCGCTTATGATGGAAGACCTGGCATGGGTTTCTGCGGATGGCGGCTCTGTGATGTTAATTGACAAAGCAAAAGGCCGAAATACGCCCCATTTCACCAAAGTGGATGATCGTATTTATTTAAATCACAGAAGTAAGGGCTTAATTTCTATCAGATGGGATGGTACAGATGAGAAATCTCATTTAGAACTTACCGGTATCACAACATATGGCTCCTCTCTTGACATGATTCATGCCCATGATGGCAGTCACAATCTGTTGCACAATATGACTAAAGAAAGAAACACGGCTTCCAGACCGTCTGAAGTCAGAATTTCTCCAGATGGTAAGTCTGCTTTAGCAAAAATCAACAATGATATCTATACGGTAACAATCCCAAGATATGGGCAGACACCAAAAATTTCTTTAGCAAAAGCTGAAAGCGCGGCATTTCCTGCTATGAAATTGACTGTTTTGGGCGGTGAGTTTCCGGCATGGAGCGGCAATAGTGAAAATATACACTGGTCATTAGGTGCCAGTCACTTCATCTATAATATTCCTGCAGGTGAGGCATATGCCGACAGTGTAGCAGCAGCCAAAAAAGCTGAGGCTAAAAAGAAAAAAGAAGAAAAAGAGGAAGACAAGGAAGAAGTCGAGGAAGACGGTGAAGATGATGAAGAAGATGGAGAAGAAGCCACTGAGGATGAAAAAGAAGAAGAAAAGAAAGATGAAGAAAAAGATAAAGGCTTCACCGCTCAAGAGATAAAAGTAAAAGTCGCTTATGAGAAAGATATTCCTGAAGGTACAATTTTACTGAAAGGCGCACGCATCGTCACCATGTCAGATCAGGGAACGATAGAAAATGGTGACATCCTGATCGAAAATAGTCGCATAAAGGCTGTAGGTGAAAGTGGTAGTCTCACAATTCCAAAGGGTACTATTGAGATTGACGCATCTGGCAAGACAATCACTCCTGGCTTTGTAGACACACATGCACACATGTGGCCAAATTGGGGTCTGCATAAAAATCAGGTGTGGATTTATTCCGCTAACCTGGCCTATGGAGTAACTACCACGCGTGACCCCCAAACCGCCACTACAGATGTATTGACTTACGGAGATATGGTAGAAGCAGGTATGATTCATGGCCCTCGAGTATATAGCACAGGCCCTGGCGTTGGTTTCTGGGCGTATAAAATTACTTCACTCGATCATGCCAAAGAGGTCTTAAAGCAGTATAGCGAATACTACAACACCAAGAGTATAAAAATGTACCTGGTAGGTAACCGCCAGCAAAGGCAATGGATCATTATGGCAGCAAAAGAATTGGAGTTGATGCCAACTACAGAGGGTGGTTTGGATTACAAACTCAACATGACGCAGCTACTTGACGGGTATCCGGGTCACGAGCATTCACTACCAATCTACCCGATTTATAAAGATGCCGTGCAGACTATTGCTGAGTCTAAGATGGCTGTAACACCTACACTTTTAGTTTCTTATGGAGGACCGTGGGCAGAAGAGTATTATTATGCCACTGAAGACCCTTACCATGATAAGAAGCTTCAGTATTTCACACCTTACGAGGAGCTGGCTCAGAAGTCAAGAAGACGTGGTGCCTGGTTTATGAAAGAAGAGCATGTATTTCCTAAACACGCTGAAACCATGACAAAAATTGTTGAGGCTGATGGAATAGGTGGCGTGGGTAGCCACGGGCAGCTACAAGGGCTTGGCTTCCACTGGGAGTTGTGGTCTGTAGCGAGTGGTGGCATGAAAAATATCGATGCACTACGCACAGCTACTATTTTAGGTGCTGAAGCTTTAGGTCTTGAGAAAGATCTGGGAAGCATCGAAGAAGGCAAATTGGCAGACATTCTTATCATGGATAAGAACCCACTAGAAGACCTGCGCAACACCAACACATTGACACATGTGATCAAAAACGGTAGAGTGTACGATGCCAACACTTTAGATGAAGTGGCACCGGTTGAGAAAAAGGCTGAACCCTTTTTATGGCAAACGAAAAGACCTATAGATGTGCCCGGCATGAAGAAGTAATTTAAAATAACTGATTACAATCAAAAGCAGCTGAGAATCTCAGCTGCTTTTTTTATTTTTATGTAGTGCATATGTTCGAAACCATGAGAATTCTATTTACCATATCATTTCTTTTCTTATTCAACTTCCTACATGCCCAAGATGTACAAATTCTTAAGCCAACAATTGGTAAGACCCTTGATTTCGGACCAGCTGTTCAAAAAGAGTGGGCACTAAGAGACAAAGCAATGAACGATTTAAATGCGGGTAAAAGAACCTGGGATGAGCTAACCCCTGAAGAACAAGAGACCTTTGAAAAGTATGGTGAAGTCTATGAAAATATGTGGGATATTGTTGGTGGTGGGTGTAGTTGGTATTGCGGGGGAGGATTAGATACCCAAACTGCATCATCCGAGCTAACTTCACAAGGTACCAATACATACAGTTCGAAAAATGCACACGACCTGAGTTATGAAACAGCGTGGGTTGAGGGGGTTTCTGGATATGGTATTGGAGAATTTATAGAATATCATGTTAAAGCTGAGAACCCTCGTATAACCGAAATAATAATCGTGAACGGGTATGTTAAGAGCGATAATGCCTGGAAAAATAATTCAAGAGTTAAGGAATTGAAAGTGTACATTGATGATAAACCATATGCTATTCTCCAACTTGAGGACACTAAAGCAGAACAACATTTTAAAGTTGACCCTATCGGATACGGAGATCGTGAGAACTCTGAACTTCTAAAGAAAAAGCCTGAATTCACAATAAAGTTTGAGATTGCTGGGATTTACCCGGGTTTGAAATGGGATGATACAGCAATAACTGAAATTTACTTTAACGGAATTGACGTACATTAAACATGTGAAACCATTTGTTACCAACCATGAAAGAACAAAAACCCAACTACTCCGCGATGATGCAGACATTAAACATCATTCATGGTGCATTAATTATGTTTCCCGTAATATTTGCGGGTGTAGCAGTCTTCATCAATGAGACCAACTCCATGGCCTCTGAAGGCCTTGAAATACTCAGTTATGTCGCGGTGGGTATACTCATCATTGCTTTCCCGCTGTCTGCATTTATTTTCAAGTCAAATATTAAAAACAACGTCTTTGAGCATAGCACCTTATCTCAAAAAATAGCGGCCTTTCAAACGGCTCACCTCATACGCATGTCACTTTTCGAAGTGAGTGGTTTGTTTGCAGCAGTCGCAACCTTGCAGAATGGCAACTATTATAATTTAATCGTTTTGCTGGTTGTAATTGCTATGTTTTTCTTCCTAAGGCCAACACCCGCCCGCATTGCGCTTGATCTTGGACTTTCAACCAGTGAAAAGCGAGAGTTAGAAAGTTAAGTCGATTTTCGCTAAATTGACTTAGTCATGAACAGACGAGCATTTTCAAGCCAACTTCTCAAAACAGTAAGCAGTTACGCATTGCTAAGTTCGGTTTGGTGCAACGGTGCCTTTGCCAAATCAATCTCATCAAACTTTAAGCATTGGGCCATCGACCTCAATGAGTATTGTCAAGACCTACGCACCAATGAAATTTCCGTCATAGAGTGGCAATCGCAGGTTGAGTCTCTTTTCAATGATATTGAGTATGTTGAATTCATGAAATTCATAGACTTTGAGGTTTTGGTCAAAGGTTTTGAATACCCGGATCTTGGTGTAAGCACAAAGCCAGTGAAATTTCCCTCATTGAATGGCCTGCCAGAGCGCACGGCCTTCGTAAAGAAAGTCTTCGGAATGAAAAAAGATCGGGCCATCATCCCGCACGGGCATAGTAACATGGCTTCTGCCCATCTGATTCTTAAAGGAGAAATGCACGTAAGGCACTATGAGAAAATCGAGGAGCAAAAAGATGCTTTGATTATAAAACCAACCATCGATAAAATTGCCAAAACAGGTGACGCTTCGTCTATTTCCGATGAGAAAGACAACGTGCATTGGTTTGTAGCCAATACAGACACAGCATTTACCTTTGATGTAATTATGCTCGATCTCAATGAGCAGTCATATGATATCCATAATCTCGACATCTATGCCCATCAAAAGCTTGAAAACGGACTTTTGCTGGCCCCCAAGCTTGATGTAGAGACCGCCCTAAAGAAATACGGCAAGCTTACGCATCATTAGTTTTAGAGAGCTTCCATCTCCTGTGCGACCACATATATCCTGCCGGGTCACTTAATATGAGCTTCTCAGTTTCCTCAGCATACCTGTCCAATATAACATGACTGTCCTTTTCGTAAGGTGGCTCGGCCAGCTTTACAAGTTCAACCGTATAATTTCCCCTCTTTGGTCGCTCAACTTTAAAGAAATACGTTGGGAAGTTTCCCAATTTAGCTATCTGCTCAGGCCCGAGAAAGAAGGCTGTATCCTGATTGAGAAACTTAGTCCAGTATTTAGGCGAGTGCTTTCGTGGTGATTGGTCGGCCACTATACCAAGTGCGCGCAGTCTGTCTTTAGTTTTAATGATTGCTCTTAAAATTTTACTTTTCTCTATTGGCTGGCCACCAAACCGACTTCTTGAATCAAGCATCAATTCATCAAACCTTTCATTAGAAAGCTTTTGGTATACTGCATCAACCGGAAAAGGCAGCACAATACAACCTACCTGTAGCGCCCACTCCCAGTTAAACTGGTGAGAGGCAATAACCACGATTGACTGACCCGCATCCGCATAGGGCTGCACGGCAGGCACATTGGTAAAAGTTACTCGTTTGAGTAATTGTTCTTTCGAAATACTAATGCTCTTAAGCGTTTCGACAATGTAATCGGTAAATCTTCTGTAAAATGCTCTTGAGATGTCTTTTAACTCATTTTCACTCTTATCAGGAAAAGCATTTCTTAAGTTTTTTAAAACCACCTTTTTACGATAACCAACCACATAATAAGCAAATAGAAAGAGTATATCTGAGACTACATAAAGTAGCCATAGGGGCAGGTGAGAAAGTAATTTTATTATAAACATCTGAGGGTGACAAAAGTAAATATTTAATTTAAAATTAAATCCGGATACGCCTAGAGGTAATAAATTATATCGCAAAGAAACTCAAAGATACACCAAGGGCTATTGGTCTTTGAGGCTTCTTTGAGAGGACTGGTACGCTCTATAAATATTCTTGTTATTGTGTCATTTCTCTTATTTTAGCAATCTCAAAAAAGGTATTTTAAATGAAAGACAAGGTAGTTGTAATCACGGGCGGTTCTTCAGGCATAGGTAAAGCCATGGCACAGGAGTTTGGCGCCAAAGGCTCCAAAATATTTATTACTGGAAGAAATCAAGACGCATTAGATACCACCGTAAGTGAACTAACTGATCAGGGAATTACAATCACTTCATTTCAGGCTGATGCCAGCAAAGAAGAAGATAATAAAGCCATGGTCGAAGCTGCAGTGGCAGCCTATGGCACGATTGACATTCTAATCGCGAATGCAGGTATTTCGATGCGTGCTTTATTTGATGAAGTAGACCTTGATGTGGTAAAGCGCGTGATGGACATCAACTTTTATGGTGTGCTTTATGCCACCAAGTATTGCCTGCCGTATATCAAAGAAAATAAAGGCTCCGTTGTGGGCATCTCATCTATTGCAGGCTATCGTGGGCTACCGGGGCGTACTGGCTACTCGGCATCAAAGTTTGCACTCAATGGTTTCCTTGAAGTATTGAGAACAGAAATGTTTAAAACGGGTGTCCATGTACTCACTGCATGCCCTGGATTTACTGCTTCCAACATCCGTAAAAAATCATTGACGGCCGATGGCTCACACCAGGGAGAATCGCCTCGTAAAGAAGAAAAAATGATGACTGCCGAGGAATGCGCAGCCCATATCTACAAAGCGACCAAAAAACGTAAGAAAATACTAGTGCTTACCGGACAAGGCAAAATGACCGTTTTCTTAAATAAATGGTTTCCGGGCTTTATGGATAAAATGGTGTACAATGTAATGGCCAAAGAAGACGACTCGCCTCTCAAATAATATTTCACTCATTTTATTATATTTGTGTGGCCGATTAATTCAAAATGATTCAGAAGTATTTTCCTTTCGACAAAAACTACATTTTAGAAAAAGCGCAGCTTGACAACGAAGAGCGTTTGGTAGTGTATATGATCAATTTTGTAAAGGCTTACTATCAGGCCAACTACAACCCGCTCGGTTTGGAAGATGCGACCATGATCAAAATCAATGCTCACCAAACTACCTATACCGATAGGCTGAGTGAGTTTTATAAAAACCTGGCCGGCATCTATCGCTACAAATTTGGCGACAACCAATTAGAGTTTCTTTTCGATGGCACCGACCATTACGAAAAGTATGTAAAGGACTGGAAAGTGAGCTACAAAGAATGGTTATTGGAGTTTTGTGCCAAGCCTAACTTCATCAAAGCCATACTCGAGCTTACCGTATTCTACCCTGAAGACCGAAAGGCCATGCTAGCCGAAAACCGTATGAAAGTTTTTGTTGAGCAGCACTTTGCCCTAAAACTGTATAAGTATCGGGGAATTACAGAGATGAAAGTGGCTTAGTTGGATTTTAGATTTTAGATTTAGTGAGTACAGTTTTAAATAAGAAGCAGTTATCGATATTGATTACAAGTGTCATATGTCTTGCACTTATTTCGCTATTTTATCCACTCCCTAGTTTTGGTACGCTATTTATGGTATTTATCTTACCTGTTTTTGCATCTCTAGTTTTAGCGAGATGAAAATGAAACGCTCACTTAAAGTCTGAACATAGGAATTGTGAGAAATTACCATTCCAGTATTTAAGTATTTTGGTTAGTTTAACTTTAACAGATATTACTTCCTTTTTTTACCAACTATTTTCATTTTATGTCTTTAACAGAAATTAGTAGTGAAGAATACAATCAATTATTAGATACCGCCCGACTTCATACAACAGACTTAGTTTCCTATGACAATAATTATGAATTGTTATTAGATTATGCTGGGGAATATAGAATGGGTGACACATGGTATTGGGGTAAAATTATCAATACCAAAAACAATGATATTGTCTGGGAGCATAATAAGGGGTATCCAATAAGGTCCATTTCGGAATACCCATGGTCATTTGATTCAAAAGCTTGCTACTTTTCCCTCATAAATCAAGGCAATCAAATTGTTATGGTCGATATTGAGTCTAAAAAACTTAAAAGGATTTTTAAATGCCGTAGTTATGAAAATAGAGCAAATTGGATTATTGAAGTATTGAAAAATCTAAATGGAATCATGTTCTATTCCAAAAATTTTTCAACTGGTCAAAAAGGGCAAATAATCATTGAATTCTATTATTTCACAAATAATATTGACTCACCTGTATTAATTAACACTTTTATTGAAGATGAAATTATTGGGATTTCTGAGTCGAATAAGAAAAATCATTTGATAGTAATTACTAATACTAGCGTATTCGAATTTGATATAATCTCAAAAGATTATAATTGTATACATGTGATACGGAATAAAGTAGTTAAAAGGCAAAATATACTTTACACAAAATATTTACCAACATCCGAACAAATCATTTTTAACTTTTTAGATAGTGACTGGAAGTATTTTAAATTTCAACTAAACCAAGAAACCCTAAATTAAACTCTATTATTAATTAAATGAACGTATTAAGCAGAAACCAATTAATTGGGTTAATAGTTGGCCTTATTACAATTGTAATACTCAAGTATTTCAATCTTATATCAAAAGTATATTTAGCTCCGGTCTTGATATTAGTTATTCCCGCAGTCTTATATCTGATCTTTAGTAAAAGAGCTAAATCTTAATTTTAGCATAAGGTATGATATTCATTAATTGATTCTATTAAAATAGGTTCTATTATGAAGTACGATCCTCCCATTGAAAAACGATCTATTGACGAATTAATCGAAATAGCACATTTTGACCATTTTTGGCAAGAGGATGCTTCGATGAAAGCCAAAAAGGAATTAGAAAACAGAGGAATAACTTTAAAAGAGCAAAGGCAAAAACTTGAATATTGGAAAGCTGAGTCAATAAAGGAACAGAGGCGTGAAAGGTCAAGAAGAAAAAATGAAGGCTACACCTATTTATCTTTGATCGTTATGGTATTTAAATGGCCATTTGCAATGTTATCGGATTGGCACCTAAAAAGTGAGGGTTATTTAAAAATGCATAAGCAAAGGCTGATTGCAATCACAACTGGTGTGATACTTTACCTATCATTCATATTGCATGCATACTATTCATATGATGAACATCAGACAGAATGGATGAATGAAGTCAATAATACTGATATATCTGAGTGGGAAAGAGAACATTTAAGTGAAGAAGAATACAGACTATCTAAAGCAAAGGAAATTGACAGTGTAATTTCATCCGTAGAAAGTCACCCTTTCATTCAAGTTTATTTGGATAGTGTAAAACTAGATAACTCTAATATTGAGCAATTGAGAACCCTAGATTTCTCTAATGTATTGAATGTCGCATTCATTAAAGATATTGATACAAAAGAGTTAATTCTAATAAGGATAAAGACTGATAATCCTTCTAAAATCTAACCTCTAAATTCTCACATCTAACCTCTAAAATCTACCCTCTACCTTCTCACTTCAAACCCCTCAAACCCCACTACCTCTCCAACTTCATAATGAACATTTTCTACATTGGCGCGAGGTGGGCCTTGTTTGCACCAGTCTATTAACTGATCGAGCTTCTCCCTTTCTGCCTCTGCTTCGATATAAACACTGCCATCAGACTCATTTCTCACCCAGCCACTTATGCCAAGTTCTTCTGCTTTGTCGCGTGTGCTGGCTCTGTAAAAAACTCCTTGTACACGTCCACTTACTCGTATGTTGTAATGCTTCATTGTCCTTTTACAATTTCAATACCTGAAGATGTGCCCAATCGATCTGCACCTGCTTTTATTAATGCTTCCGCTTGGTCATAGGTTTTGATACCACCTGAGGCCTTAATACCCACATTGGAGGGTAGCACTTCGCGCATCAGTTTTATATGTTCCTCTTTGGCTCCGGCATTGGCAAACCCGGTAGATGTTTTCACATAATCCACTCCTGCATCGGCACAAAGCCTACATGCCTGTACGATTTCTTCTTCTGTTAGCAGGGCTGTTTCTATAATCACTTTTAATATTTTATACTCATCATGCACCAGTTTGCTACACTTGGCAAACTCAATCTTTGGCCACGGCATACCGTCCTTTATGGCTGATACATTCATCACCAAGTCAATCTCGTCAGCCCCATCACGTAAGGCCAGCTTAATTTCCTCTACTTTGGTTTCCGTCATATTATAACCTAAAGGAAAACCGGCCACCGTTACTAGCTGTATATCACTTTCACCTATCTCTCTGGCGGCTCTTTTCACCCAAAAAGGCGGAACACAGACACCAACAAATTGGTGGTCCTTTGCCTCTTTAATGAGTTGGTCTACATTCTTACCTGTAATGGTAGGTTTTAGATTGGTGTGCTCGATAAATCGATTGATATTTTGCATGACAAAATATAGACAAAATACCGGTATTTATTGTTGCGGATTTTTTGAAAATAATTGTGACTCAAAGGAACTCAAAGTAATTCACAGAGTGTCACAAAGGTTTTGTTCACAACCACCACAAGTAATTATGCCGCTCGTCATTCTAGAAACATTTATCTGTCATTCTGAACTTGATTCAGAATCCCTTGGAAATTATAAGCTTCATTAACGAGATGCTGAATCAAGTTCAGCATGACATCGGAATTAATGCACGATCTTACACTCTTTGCAAAACTTGCGCTTGCCAGGTGGGCGTTTTTTAGGCTTTCTTTTATGACCAAAATACATCGGATCCGAATACTTAGGGTGTTGCATCTTACGAGCCAACTTTTTCTTTTCCTTAGCATTGTCCTCCATGCGATCATAAAAGTCTTCTCGCTTTTGCTCCAAACGTTTGTTAAAAATCTGCAAAAATGATTTCTTCTTTTTCTTAGTGGTCTTTTTTCTTAACTCCAGCGCCTGACTTTTTGTGGTTTGTGGGGTAAATGGCTCAAAGGAATTGGATTGCTTATCCTGTTTTTTAGATTCTGATTTCTGGGCGAAACCTACTCCTGAAAAACACATTAAAGCAAATAGCAAAATTGAAAAACGCATAGCATAACTATCTAATATGATAGCAATATCACGAATTCTTTTCAGAAATATTGTGTGAAAGTAGATTAGTCTAGCGATTTTGGCTGAAGCATGGTTTGCTTACGTCTGTATACCCAAGGCTCCATTGGATCTTCCGCAGACCACAAGCCTTCTTTTTTACTTTTTGCCTGCTCAGCCAAAGTAGTTAATTGTGAAGTGCTTTTGATTGGAGGCCAGGCCAGACCATTTTTGATCAGCTCCTCGTGCAATGTTTTGCCATTCTTGAGTTTAATCACCGCGAGTTTGTTACCCCAACGGTCTTTTCCTTTCATCTCTACAATGACTTTTTTCTTATAAACTAAGTCTGCAGTAAATGCCTTGGCCTCTTCACCAAACGCCTGTGTGATCTCAGGGCAGTCGGCTTCACTCAGCATAACTTTTAAGATACCTTCCTCCTTGGTTTCTACCTCTATGGTGTTGCCATCTTCAATACCAATAACTTTCCCTTGATAGATATCATTTCTACCATTCCAAGCCAGCACGGACAACAAACTAATCATTAAAATCTTAATCATACCTCTTCACTTAATCTTCACCAGTTTATACGTTGGCCAACGATAAGGTGAGAGGATAATTACTGCGCAAAAGCAGATTTAGTCACGCATGTAAGATTTTAAGGTTATTTGCAATATTGACCCAGGAAGTAAGACGATTTTTTATCGCCCAGGTCGAGTGCCTTTTGCCAGCTTTCACAAGCCAGACCTTGCTTCTCCAATCGATAAAGAATATTGCCTTTTACCTTATGAAAAGAAGCATCATTAGGGTTAAGTTTAATAGCCTGATCTATATCACCCATTGCACCTCCCACGTTGCCTGTGGACACTTTATTGTTGGCAATATGATAATAAGCACTGGCATCCTCAGGATTCAGCTCCACTACTTTGCTGTAGTCAGAAATCGCCCCTTCGTAATCTTCACTTTCTTCTCTCAGGTAACCTCTGTTGTAATAAGCATCCGCATTATTTGGATCTTTTGTAATCACTTCATTCAAATCATTGAGTGCTGCCCTTGTATTGCCCATGTATAGGTAAGCCCTGGCGCGCTCCATGTATACTTCCGGCTGTTTGTAACCTGCATTAATGGCATTATTCAAATCAGACAAAGCGGCAGCATATTCATCTACCTCTATTAAAGTTTGTGCTCTCTTTTGATAAACTTCACCTGACTTCTCTCCTCCTTCTATAATTTTATCGAAGTACGAAAGCGCTCGCACATTGTCTCCCAATTGATAATATGACTCTGCCAGGTATGTAATCACAGAAGGGTCAGGCTTCTCTTCGATCTTCTCATACCTCGTAAGATCATCGGCAGCTTCTTTGTATTTCTCCATTTTAAAATACGTCTCACCACGATTTTGCCACGCTCTTGCATATTCAGCATCAGCGTCAATGGCTTTTGTGAAATTTGTAATAGCCGCATCGTATTGCTCTGTAAGTTGTTGTGCTTTACCCAGGTTGTTATAAATAATTGGGTTGCTGGCGCCATTGCTAATGGCTGATTCGTAATCGCTTATAGCACTTTCGTAGTTCTTCAATCTAAACTTGGCATTACCTCTTTGGAAGTAAGCATCTCCATTATTCGCATCAGCTGTAATTGCGCTATTCAATGAGGAAACAGCAGCCTCAAAATCATTAGACTCATATTGCGCATGACCTAAGAAATAATAGAGCTCTCCATCTTTAGCTCCAGCTGATTCCGCTTGCTTAAGTGTTGAGGCCGCTGCCTCGTAATTTTCCAACCTGTATTGCGACTTACCTAAATTAGCCAATGTCTGCTGGTCTTCAATCCCTTTAGACACAGCTTGGCTCAGGTTGGCCGCAGCATTTTCATAATCACCTTTCTGATAGAGTGAGTTACCCAAACCATAAAACAATAGCTTATCATTTACGCCTTGAGATTTAGCTTTTTCAAGTGCTTCAATGGCCCCATCATAATCGTTGGTCTTAAATTTAGAAACCCCTACATATAAGAACTCCTCCTTACCGGCCTGATTCGTGGCTACTATTTTTTCAAGATCAGTAAGCGCTTTTCCATAGTTACCTAATTCATAATTGGCAATACCTCTGTTTTTGAGTGCAACATTATATTCTGACTTTACTTGCAATGACAAGTCGAAATCTGCAACCGCTTCTGATAAATTACCTTTGAGCATCTTGGCTTTACCTCTGTTGTTGTAGACTACCTCGTCTTTAACACCTAAAGTAATCGCCTGATCGTAGGCCTTAATGGCTGCATCATATTGCTCTTGCCTAAATTGTGCATTCCCTAAATTGTAATACACCACACCATCTTTTGAGCCAGCTGTTACAGCCGCTTGCAGGCTTTGCACAGCTTGAGAATAATCTTTGAGTTCATAATAAGCAACTCCGATGCTCTCCGCAATTTTAACATTCGACACACCCATTTGCTTCGCTTTTTGCAAATCATCAATGCTCGCCTGGTAAGTTTGTAACTCAAATTTGGCCAGACCTCTTTTTTCGTAAAGCTCAGCATCTTTAACTCCCAATTCCTCCGCCTTATCTAAATAAGAAGCTGTTTTGCGATGCTCACTATCCGCTGCAGCCAACAAGCCCCCATAGTAAAACACTTCCTTGCTATTGATATTTGCATCAATGGCTTTGCCTATCCACTCTTTGCTTTTTTCTTTGTTGCCCGTATTGTAATAAGCCAAGGCCAGCATTTTTGTAATTTCTTTAGTGGGCCCGGATGCTTCTTTGGCTTGCTCCAGGTCTTTAATGGCCTCGGCATACTTAGCTTGATCAAAATAAGCTGTACCTCTGTTGAGAAGCGCTCGACCATAGTCTGACTTTAGAGTCAAGGCTTGAGTGAAATCGACAATGGCCGCTGAGACGTTTTGCATTTCGAGCTTGGCCTTCCCTCTGTTATTGAAAAGTACATGATCATCACTTTGTAAGGCCACAGCTTTATCATACATATTGATGGCTTCCTGATAAGAACCTTTAGTAAAATAGGTATCTCCCAAAATTTTAAAGGTTTCATAGTCACCCAGGCCGTTGTCCACTGCTTTCTTTAAATCTTCAAAAGCACCCGTTGCATCTCCCTGATTATGCCTGGACAATCCTCTAAATAAATACAATTCATTATTCTGCACGCCAGCCGTCAAGGCCTGTGTAATGTAGGTATCTGCTTCTTTGGTTCTTTTAGTCTGGAAAGCTGCTATGCCAAGCATTTCATACATTGCTGGCTCTGTATTACCAGCATCTACAGCTCGAGATAAATAAGTATATGCCTCCTTATAATTTTCAGTTTTATAATAGGCAGTCCCAAGCATTGGCGTAATTTCTGCTCGCTCGCTGCCTCGCTGCTGGGCGGACTTTAAATTTTCAATTGCCCCCGTATAGTCGTTGGTATTATAAAGGGCAATACCCAACATAGCGTAAACTTCTGCATCGGAACTACCGGCAGATTTCATACCGTTTAGGTCAGCTATTGCATTTTCCCAATCTTTTTTGTCGAACAGCGCGACAGCTCTGTTTTCTAATGCCTTTGAGTAACCGGCATCTAGCTCAAGTGCCTTATTATAATCCGCTATGGCCTCATCCACCTTCTCTAGGTTATATTTTGCCTTTCCGCGATTGTTAAATACTACCGGATCGTCAGCCTTCAGCTCCACTGCTTTGTCGTAGTTATTAATGGCGAGGAAAAACTCTCCTTTTTTGAATTGAAGGTTTCCTGAAATATAATAAGCCTCGTAATTGGTAGCACCTTTGTCAATAGCCTGCTTTAAGTCTGGCAAAGCACCCTCTTCATTATCCAATTTATACCTGGCAATTCCTCTATTTAGGTAAAGTTTTGGATCATTATTTCCTTTGTTTATGGCTTCTGAGAATGTTGTTTCTGCCGCACCAAAATTATCGCTGTAGTAATAAGTTAACCCGAGGTTTAACAACAAGTTTGGGTCCTCGACTCCTGCTCTTTGAGCCTGCTCGTAATACATGGCCGCTTTCTTGTATTCTTCTTTATTGAAATAGGCATTTCCTAAATACAATTTGATATCGTTTGACTCACTTCCTCTTCTTACGGCACTTTCCATGGCTTCGATCGCCTGGTCATATTGCTCAAGTTTGTAAAGTGAGATACCTCTTTGGGTAAAATTTTCTGCTGAGACTTTACCGCTTTTGATTAAAAGACCATAAGTTTCTTCGGCCTGCTGCCATTGCTCCGCAGCATAATGTGATGCTGCTTTATTCTCCAGGGCTTTGTCATAGCCGGCATCTTTCGCCAAGGCTTTATCGTAATCTGAAATGGCCGCTGCATGATTGCCCAATGTAGCTTTAGCCTTTCCACGGTTATTAAATAATGTAGCATCCTCATACCCTGCACCTACTGCCTGATCGTAATATTTTACTGCATCTTGATAGCTTTCTAATCTAAACTTTGCATTACCTAGCGTAAAAAGGCCTTCAGCATTTTTGAATCCCATGTTCACGCCCTTTTCCAGGTCAGAAGCGGCTTGCTGATAGTCTTTAAGTTCGTAGTTGGTCATACCACGGTAGCCAAATAACTCAGCACTGTTGATGCGGTCCTTTACAGCCTGATCAAAATCTTCTGAAGCCTTCTGATAATCTTTTAACTGAAAGTGGGCAATCCCTCTTTTGACGTATACTTCACTGTTATCAAATTTAGAATTGATAAGCTGAGAGTAATCTAATATGGCTTTACGATAGTCTTTACCTTCCAGCGCCTCGTTCGCTTTAGCGTAAGCCTGTTGTAATGGATCCTCCTCTTGTGCTTTAACAATAAATGCACTTGCAAAAAATAATAAAAGCAATACATAACGTGTCTTCATAATCAATTAAGCTTTTGCAGGATAGTAAAGTTATTAAATAAAAGTGATATGGCTGTTTCAAGGGGTATTGTAAAATATTCTGAAACCAATAAATCCAAAACCTTACCGCGGTACGTAAGTCTGGTACATTAAAATTTAAATCAAAATAATACAGCTATGAAAAAATTAATTTTTGCAGGCGTGATATTGGTAGCAGGTGCAATAGGTTTATACCTTACTGCAGCTGACCATATTGATGCTCCTGCTGTAGGATCACTTTCTGAAGGAAGTAGTGCGGCAGACATTACTGACTACTATGCTTTTGAGAGCCCTGAAAATGCAGACAACTATGTCTTTGTAACTAATGTTAACGGGCTAACAGCACCTGGAGCAACAGGTGATGCTCAATTTAGTGAAGACATCATGTATGAGGTAAACATCGACAACAATGCCGATGATGTTGAAGACCTCGTTATCCAAGCCATTTTTAGAGATGGTAAAGTTATTGTTTTTGGCCCAACAGCTCCTGCATCGGCAGGTATTGATAGCAAGATTGAAAATGCCGGAACAAGAGTTGAAGCTGCAATATCAGCATATGGAGAAACTCCGGTAATTGCTTCTGAAAGTAACATGAAAGTTTTTGCAGGACCTAGAGATGATCCATTCTACATGGACTTTTTCAAGTTCGTTGATATTGTAAACGGTGCTGGTGATGCACTAGGCCTGGAGGTAGACCCACCAGCAGATGGTAATAATTACGCTACATCTTTCGATGATCCTGGCGCAGATACTTTTGCTGGTACTAATGTGCTTTCAGTAGTAATAGAAGTACCTAAAGCAATGTTAGGATCAAGCACAACATTCTCCTCTTGGGTAGAAGCCAAGAAAAGAAACTAATACCATTAACCTTTAAATTATAATTAAGATGAAATTTATGAAAAATATATTTTCGATACTCAGCCTTTGTCTGCTATTGACAGCAATAGGTTGTAGTGATGATGACAATGATCAGCCAGCAGTTGTGGCCCCAGAGGCTTCTGCAGGTAGTGACCAAACTGTAGATCTGGAAAAAACAGTAACAGTTGACGCATCTGCATCTGTAGGTGTTGGTTTGGCTTTCGACTGGTCAGTAACTGACCCTGATGGACAGACTGTAAGTCTCGACAATAACACTGATGCTGCGATATCTTTCGTAGCTTCTAAAGCAGGAATGTACACTGCAGAAGTGTCTGTGACAAACAATGGTGGTACTGTGACTGCCGAAAGTGTAATTACTGTTGAAAACCCTACTTACTCGTCTTGCGACCAAATGGGTAGACCTGCAATCAACACTGTTTTTAACTATTTCGGTGATGCCGCGGCTAAAAATGGTTACAACATGACTACTCCTGAAGGTGGTAATGCTGCAACTGCAGATTTCGAGTTTATCCTGGACAATTTACAAGCCTACATCGGTTTAGATCCAGATACATATAACAATGTATTGGGCTTAGACAATACCACTACAGCAAGTGTGCTTACGGTAGATGTATTGATGTCTAATAAAGACTTTTCAACTACCTATGGCCCGTCTGACTTAAACAATATTAGTTTAGGTGAAAACGTACTTAACGGTCGTGGTTTAGGTGATGATGTTATAGATGTGACATTAATTTTAGCATTTGCAGGTGATGATTTAAACAATCTAAGTGCTACGCAAATGGGGCTAATCAGTGATAATGTGCAAAGTAACGACAAATCTTTTGCCGCTGCTTTCCCATACCTTGCAGATCCTCATTAATCAAACCTAAACCCAAATCAGAGGGGCCTTGCGCCCCTCTTTTTTAACAACTCAATAAAAATACATATCCATGAATAAGTCTTTAGCAACTCTTTTCTTAATCATATTGGCTGCTTGTACCACTAGCAAAAAAGAAACTATCTCAAGCGAAGCAGACTACGCTTCTTATATCAGTGAGTCATCTGCGCAGTTGGTTTCAAATACTAGCGCTGAAAGCACTATATCTTTTTGGGAAAAAAAGATCGAGGCTCAACCTCATGGGTACACTTACTACAACAAGCTGGCCGAAGCCAAAGGTCAGCTCTTTGAAAAAAATGGTGATGTAACTCTCCTACCCCAAATAGATACACTCTATTTAAAGGCTAACAATTTTGTTGCTGGCAAGCGCAAAGCAGCAAACTTTATTGCGCTAAGTAGCAATTCAATTAAACAGCATCAATTTCAACCGGCTCTTGATTATGCCTACAAGGCGATGGAAAACACAGATGAGAAATTCGGACCATCATTAATGGTATTTGATGCCGCTATGGAGCTCGGCCTATATGACTTAGCTGAACGTATGCTCAAAGTCACTAAAGATTTAGAGTCATTTGACTATCTGGTAAGAATGTCAAAATTTCAGGACTATAAAGGTGACCTCGACTCTGCCATTGTACTGATGGAAACCGCCTTTGACATGGTTAAGCGTGAGCAGCATGCTACAGCGCTATGGGCACAGGCCAATTTAGCCGATATGTATGGGCACGCTGGAGAAATAGAGAAGTCATACCAAAACTATCTGGCTGTTTTAAAGAAAAAGCCAGATTATAACTATGCACTCAAGGGAATTGCGTGGGTAGCTTATGCCCATGACAGCAAAATAAATGAAGCACAAGAAATTGTTGAATACCTTGTAAAGCAAAAAGCTATGCCAGATCATCACCTATTATTGGCTGAACTGGCAGAATTTCAAGGCAACAATAAGCTAAAAAGAAAGCATATAGATTTATTTAAGGATGAGGCTGCCAAAGCGAAGTACAACGGAATGTATGATGCTCATCTTGCTGATCTTTATGCTTCAGAATATGGTGAATTTGAAAAGGCACTGACACTTGCTCATAAAGAAGTAGAAAAAAGACCTACACCGGCTATGTATGCACTCTTAGCCTGGATTCATGAACAAAAAGGTGAACACAAAAGAGCATTGACCATCATTAAAGAGCATGTAGAGAACAAATCATTTGAACCTGACCTGATTTTTAAAACTGCCGTAATCTATGCTTCAAATGACTATGTGATCGAGGCAAAAAAATACTTCATCGAAGCTCAGGATGCTTCTTACGAGTTAGGGCCTGTTATAAACGAACAAATAAATGAATATTTGCTGAATCTTTAATGGTTAGAAATCTCTCCATATTGTTTTTAATAATTTACTCTGGCACTCTGTTTGGCCATGGGATGATTTCGGCAGGTCATAGCATTTTACATATGACCTCAGAGATCATCGCGCTACATGACCACGGGCACGACCACGATGTGGCAGATCACGGAGAGGTGTTTAAGCCAAAAGACGACAACGAAGAGAGCAAATCTGCACATTTTAATATGCTGACATTGGTGTTCTTCTATGCACCTACTGTAGCCACACCTCTTGAAACAATAAATGAAATTACCAGTCTAACCGCTTTTGAATATCATTTTATAAAATCAAGAACGGTTACACCAGCTACTCCTCCCCCGCTAGGTTAAACATGACATTTACGCTGTCAGAAGTATTATCTAAGAGTGACAACTCATCTGACAGCCAATCTATTTTTTTCATGTTTAACGGCCTTTTGCAAGCCATATAAAACTAATTATAATGTATTTTAAGAAACTACTTTTTACAGTGGCATGGCTGGGCTGTGCACTAAATCTATTGGCGCAATCCGCTATAGTTACAGGAAATATCTATGACCAACATGGACCCTTGCCGGGTGCCAACATCGTAAATGACGAAGGTAAAGGCACGTCTGCCGATGTTTTGGGTAATTATCGCCTGAAGCTACCAGCAGGCTCTCATAACCTTACCATATCATTTATTGGCTTTGAAAGCCAAGAGATTAGTCTAGATCTAAAAGCTGGTGAATCGTATACCCGAGACTTTACTTTAGTTGCCTCCGGTATTGAGCTGTCTGATGTTGTGATTTCAACAGATGAGGCAAAGAACCTTAAAAACATCTCAGCATACGATATAAAATTAAGGCCCGTAAGAACTTCACAAGACGTCTTACGATCTGTGCCTGGTTTGTTTATTGCCCAACATGCCGGGGGCGGCAAAGCAGAGCAGATATTTCTTAGAGGTTTTGATATAGACCATGGTACGGATATTACACTTTCTGTTGATGGCATGCCTGTCAATATGGTATCGCATGCACACGGCCAGGGATACTCAGACCTACATTTTGTTATCCCTGAAACAATCGAAAGAGTAAACTTTAACAAAGGGCCTTACTATGCGAATCAAGGCAACTTTAATACAGCTGGCTTCGCTGCTTTTAATACCAGAAGCTCACTAGACAAAAGTACAATAAAGTTAGAAGGTGGACAGTTTGGAACACTGCGATCTGTAGCCATGATAGATCTCTTAGGAGAAAATGCTACGGACAAGGATTTCTACCTGGCTTCTGAGTTTTACATCTCAGATGGCTATTTCGAAAGCCCTCAGAATTTTTCAAGGATAAACCTATTTTCAAAATACACTTCTCATTTCGACAATAACAGTATGTTGCAGATTTCGGCTTCTACGTTTACCAGTAAATGGGATGCTTCCGGGCAAATACCGGTAAGAGCCGTTGAAAGCGGTCAAATATCAAGGTTTGGAGCTATAGATGATACTGAAGGAGGCCAAACCAGCCGTTCCAATGTGAATTTAAAGTACGTAAAAGGCCTTGAAACCGGACAAACATTAACTCAGCAACTCTTCTTTAGCAAATACGACTTCAACCTGGTTTCAAATTTTACCTTCTTTCTTGAAGACCCGATAAATGGAGATCAGATAACCCAGAGTGAGGATAGGAAAATCTATGGATATAAGGCCTCATATCTTTCTGAAAATTATCTGGGAAGTAGTAAACTGACTTCTGAAATAGGAGCAGGTCTTAGATATGATGATATCGATGACATCAGTTTATCACGTACACGTAATAGAAAAGAAATACTCCAGGATCTGGCCAGAGGAGATATCGATGAGTTTAATTTCAATGGTTTTGTATCCGAGACCTTAGATTTTGATAAACTCTCCATCAATGGTGCGTTGCGCTATGACTATTTTATTTTCAACTATGTTGATGCACTCGCTAATGAATATGAAAGACAGTCTGAAACGCAAGGCGTATTTAGCCCTAAGCTGAGATTAAATTACCAACTTACTAAAAACACTAATGTATTTGCTAAAGCGGGCATTGGTTTTCATTCTAATGACACAAGAGTGGTAGTGGCTCAACAAGGTGAACAAATACTACCAAAAGCTTATGGCCTTGATCTGGGTGCTACGTTTAAGCCAGTACCACAGCTTGTGGTCAATACAGCAGTGTGGTACCTCGATCTTGAGCAGGAGTTTGTGTACGTTGGAGATGCAGGTATTGTTGAGCCAAGTGGTCAAACGCAAAGAAAGGGTCTTGACCTTTCCATGCGCTATCAAGTTTTACCATGGTTATATGTTGATACAGACTTTAACGTAACTGATCCTCAGGCTGTAGATGCCGAAGAAGGAAATGATCACATTCCTCTGGCACCAACTTTTACAAGCATTGGAGGACTTAGTTTTAAGTTTAAAAATGGTATAAATGGCAGCCTACGCTACCGACACCTGGACGACAGACCAGCTAATGAAGATTATAGCTCGACTGCTGAAGGCTATTTTTTACTAGATGCAATGCTCAACTATACCAAAGACAAATTTGAGGTTGGCCTTTCCGTTGAAAATGTACTCAACACCGAATGGAAAGAAGCACAATTTGAAACAGAGTCTCGCTTATTTGACGAATCTGAGCCAGTAAGTGAAATCCATTTTACTCCCGGCAGTCCATTATTTGTAAGGGCGAGTGTTAGTTTCAGTTTCTAAAAAATAAACCGCTAATATTTCGAAAGTCGCTTAGGTACTAAGGCCTGAGCGACTTTGTCTTTTACGGCTTTTATCAATGGAAATAATTAATGAAATTGTGATATGAGAAAAGTCATATCATATATGGCCATGAGCATCGATGGAAAGATTGCCAAAGCAGATGGGGATGTTAAATGGTTGGATGAAATACCAAACCCTGACAAATCTGATTATGGCTATGCTGATTTTTACACGTCAATCGACACGACACTCATGGGTAGAACTACCTACGAACATGTGAAGGATTACGGATTTGACTATTATAAGGACACAAAGAATTACGTTTTTTCTTCTCAAAAAGCTGAGCATCAGAAGTACCTCGAATTCATTTCTGAAGACGCTGTTTCTTTTGTTAAAAAATTAAAAGCCGGAACAGGCAAAGACATTTGGCTCATTGGTGGCGGTAAACTCAATGCTTCGTTATTGACAGCACAACTTATTGACGAATTAATGCTGTTTGTAATGCCTATTGTGTTGGGAGAGGGGATCGCAGCTTTTGAAGGGTTTGACCTTATGCATGAAGCCAACCTCCTCGATAGTAAAACCTACAGCAATGGCGTAGTCTATCTGAAATACAAACTTTAATATTGGTTACTTTAAGAATGTCTGATCTATAAATTATTATGACAGGAGGAGGATTTGGAGCATTAGACTCCATGAACAAAACAATAAAGAATAACCGCGCTCTTCAAAAAAAGCGCAGGGGTTTTGACACATTAAAGAACAATTTCTCCTGGAACCAAAAGAAAACACTTTATTCTTTCAGGCCAGCAACGCACGATCAACTGGTTGCTATTCGTAAAAAACTCAGAAGGCAATTTTGGATAAAAGTAGTGAAAGGCGTAATCGCTTTTGCAACAGCAAGTACCATTGTATACTTTGCTTTGACCTATATCACAAACATAGTTTTGGAATCAGCCTAACCCTGTGCTACCTCACCGACTACCTGCATAGTCTCCAGTGTAGGATTCACACTACCGCCTTTGGGCTCAATAGTTACAGCAAAAGCTGCAGCTCCACTGGCAATATTCTTCATTTTTAGGAGGTTAGACTCTCCGGGATTGAAAACTCCGGCATCAACAGGTACACCATCAATGATGGCCCACAATTGATATTGCTTCTCTTCAGTAAGATTCTTAAGGTTTTGTACACTTAGGTAAACATCTTGTGAGCTGGCATTCCAATAGACATAGGCCAAACTATTCGGAGAATTATCCGTCCCTTTCATGGCCACACGTTTGAATGCCGTGCTATTGATAACTTTCAGATCTTGCTCAATCTGATCGAGTTGCTGATTTACCTGGTTGTAGTCCTGAGCTACTCGTTCATTTTGAGCAATGAGCGTATTAAGCTCTCCCTCCGTTGACTTCCACTTATCCCAATAATTGTATGCCAAAACTGATGAAATAACTGCCACACTCACAGAAGCAGCCGCTATATAGCGCCAATAGGGTGACGCTTCAGGCTTATTCATCGCAATTACTTTTGAATCTTTTTGATCGTCTGATGACGTGCCAAACAACTTGTCTTTTACAGCCGATGGTGGCTTAATAGCAGTTTTAAAAGCCATTTTTTCTAACCCATCCTCAATTAGATCAATTTCTGCCCTAATTTCAGGATGCTTTTCAGCCATAGAAAGTACTTCCTGACTTTCGTTTTCAGAAAGCTCACCCAGCACGTAGGCTTCTAAAATTCCTGATGATATGTATTCTTTTACGTTCACTGTTCTACACCTAATACGTTTCTTAAATTCTTAAGCGCCATCCGTAATCGTGTCTTTACTGTACCCAAAGGAATCCCATGCTCATCCGAAACCTCGGACTGAGTGTATCCTTTGAAGTAAATTAAATCGACTATCAGCTTCTCCTCTTCTCGCAGGTTATTGAGTAGCTCCTTAACCCCTATAGACTCTTCTTGCTGATGTATAAGATTTTCACGCTCAACATTATATACGTTGTTAGAGATGTCATCAGTTTTCTTAACCTTCTTAATTTCTTTTGATCTCAGTTTGTCGATGGACAGATTTCGACATAAATTGAGCATCCAGGTAAACAGACGGCCTTTTTTGACATCATAGGTTTCTATCTTGTCCCAGATTTTTAAGAACGCATCATTCAAAACTTCCTCCGCCACATCGTCATCATTGACAATTCGTGAGATAGCTCCGTAAAGTGCAGCAGAGTAATTGTCGTACAAATAGTGCATAGCTTCTTTGTCTTGCTTTTTAAGCAAGGCTACAAGCCTTTCCTGATCTATTTGTGCAGTCGTCTGAGACATAAGTCGGAAAGATAGCACAAAGAATAGAATTATTGAAAAAAACGGCTACACGGAATAAAAAAAGGTCGGTAAGTGCAACCTACCGACCTTTTCAAAAAGTATTATGTTTTTAAATATGAATCACCTCATCATAAGCTGCAGCTGCAGCTTCCATCACAGCCTCTGACATCGTTGGGTGAGGGTGCACCGTTTTTATTATCTCATGACCTGTTGTCTCAAGCTTTCTGGCCGCAACTACTTCAGCGATCATTTCAGTAACATTGGCACCGATCATGTGAGCCCCTAAGAACTCACCGTATTTGGCATCAAATATTACTTTTACAAAGCCATCTTTAGCTCCGGCTGCACTTGCTTTACCAGAAGCCGAGAATGGGAATTTACCTACCTTCACTTCATAACCAGCTTCCTTAGCCGCAGACTCTGTATAACCAACAGAAGCAATCTCCGGGCTACAATAAGTACAGCCAGGAATGTTGTTGTAATCTAAAGGCTCAGGACTCTGTCCGGCTATTTTTTCAACACAAATGATACCTTCTGCTGAGGCAACGTGAGCCAATGCAGGTCCATGTACAATATCTCCAATGGCATATACGCCTGGAATGTTTGTTTTGTAATAGTCATCTACCAATACCTTGCCTTTATCTGTAGCCACTCCAACATCTTCAAGACCAATACCTTCCAGGTTAGTTGAAATACCGACTGCCGAAAGCACAACGTCACATTCAATTACTTCTTCACCTTTTTTGGTCTTCACTGTAGCCTTACAACCTTTGCCTTTTGTGTCCACTTTAGTCACTTCAGCATTGGTCATAATTTTCATGCCTGCTTTCTTAAATGTTCTTTCTAATTGCTTAGAAACATCCTCATCTTCCACAGGTACAATCCTTGGCATAAACTCAACTACGGTAACATCTACTCCAAGCGCATTATAGAAATAGGCAAACTCAACACCAATAGCTCCAGAACCTACGACTACCATTTTCTTTGGCATTTTATCCAAAGACATTGCTTTTCGGTAGCCTATGATCTTTTTATTGTCAATAGGTAAGTTTGGCAACTCTCTCGAACGACCACCAGTCGCGATGATGATATCATCAGCACTGTACGTCTCTACTTTACCGTCATCTCCCGTTACTTCAATTTTCTTACCAGGCTTTAGCTTACCAAAGCCCATGATGGCATCAATTTTATTTTTCTTGAAAAGGAATTGGATGCCTTTACTCATACCATCAGCCACACCACGACTTCTTTTTACGATCTCTGAGAAATCAGCCTTAGCGTCCTTTACAGAAATACCATAGTCTGAAGCGTGAGAAATATATTCGAACACATTAGCACTCTTAAGCAAAGCCTTGGTTGGGATACAACCCCAGTTTAGACAGATACCACCTAATGATTCTTTTTCTATAACTCCAACTTTTTTTCCTAATTGAGAAGCTCTGATCGCTGCTACATAACCACCAGGGCCACTACCAAGTACAAGAAGATCGTATTTCTTAGACATATTATTTATCGTTTTTAAATCAATAATTAAGCGATTGCAAATTTAACCGAAATGGCGTTAGAAAAAAATTGAGTTGTACGTCTTCATGGATTTCAGTTTCTTTGAATTATGAAAAACAGAGACCACATTATTTTTATAATAGGTAATGTCTTGATTATAGCTAGCTATATAATAAAATTCAAAGACGCTGATATCGCCAGCATTATCCAGATACTTGGACTCATACTGGTAGGATTTTTCATCGTAAGAGGTGCTATTGCTTTAATCAAAAAGCGAATGTCTCAATCAAATTAAAATTGATAAAAAACCAAACCATACATATGAAACTACTAGAAGGTAAAACAGCACTTGTAACAGGTGCATCCAAAGGTATAGGAAGAGCCATCGCTCATAAATTTGCAGAAGAAGGCGCTAATGTGGCTTTCACTTATCTGTCAAGTGTAGAAAAAGGTGAGGCGCTAGTAAAAGAATTAGAAGAAAAAGGAATCAAAGCCAAGGGATACCGCTCAGATGCTTCTGACTTCAATGCAGCTCAAGAGCTTATCGATGGTGTTGTGACAGATTTTGGTTCATTAGATATTTTAGTAAACAATGCAGGTATCACCAAAGACAATCTATTGTTGAGAATTGGTGAGTCTGACTGGGATGATGTAATCAATGTAAACCTTAAGTCGTGCTTCAATACTGTGAAGGCTGCAACCAAAACCATGATGAAGCAACGTGGTGGCTCAATCATCAACATGACTTCTGTAGTGGGTCTTAAAGGTAATGCTGGTCAGGCCAACTATGCGGCTTCTAAGGCTGGTATATTAGGATTCACGAAATCAGTGGCTTTAGAATTGGGCTCACGAGGCGTAAGATCAAATGCAATTGCACCAGGTTTTATCGAGACAGAAATGACTGACAAGCTCGATGAGAAAACAGTGCAGGGCTGGAGAGATGCTATTCCATTGAAGCGCGGTGGCTCCCCAGAAGACGTGGCCAATGCCTGTGTATTCTTAGGCTCTGATATGTCTGCCTACATTACGGGCCAAACCATCCAGGTTGATGGTGGCATGTTGACCTAGAGTATTAGTCCTCTTACAATACTTATTAGTCGTGGCACCACTCAAAGTGGTGCCACGACTTTTTTAGAGTTTGTTACATTTTGGCCTTAAATGTTTTCCACGAACCGAAATTTGATAACACTGCAAAGGCCATTGTCATCCCGAGGCACGAAGGATCCTACTAACTTGAAGCCGAATCGGCCTTATAAAATCCTTCCTTCGTCAAAAAGACATGTACTTTTCAGTCTTCGAGAACCTCAGACTGACAAAAATCACTTCCTCTTCACAACAACTTCTCTTCCACCCTGAAAAAGCGTAAACGACTCTACTGGCTCACCTTCAGCAAACTCAAGTTCCACGGCCATTACTTTCATAAAAAAGCGGTTTGCACTCTTCGGGAAGATCTCAAACTTAGGCTGACCCTGTATCTGTGTATAAAAGCTTCCGTCCTCCTCCCATACTTTTACACTGGCTCCATTTAAGGAGTATTCTCCGGCAAACTTTTCAAATGCCTCGGCAGACATTTCAATAGCTTTGCTTTCTTTCATTTTTGGCACTTTCATTTCCATTCCCCCCTGTGAGTGCATTCCATAATCCACTTCACCATTGTCGGCTACATGAAATTCAACCTGTGCATCTACAACCTTCCAGAAAAACTTTTGCCCTCCTTCCGGAAACAGTTGATAGCGCGATTGACCCGAAAGCTGCGCAAATAACTTATCATCTTCTTGCGTTACGGTCATAATCGCTCCTCCCGGATACTCATACTTTCCAACAAATTTTTGTAGCTCTTCAGCAGTCATGGCAGTCTCTTCTCGCGCCTCCAGGTTATCCTTAAAAAAGACTTCTATCATATCTTTTCCTAATTGTCCTGGTACAATTTTTAAAGGAGGAGAAGCATTACTTGTTACAGCAACTGTGACATCAATCTCAGGATAGTAAGCCAGCCAGGTAAGAAAGCCATGCAAGCCTCCGCTATGTGCGATTTGATCAATTCCTCTAAACTCTCCAACACCCCAGCCGTAGCCATAGGGGTAATTGGAGCCATCGTTTAAGGTCAATTGTGTGTGGGCTTTCTCAAGTAAATCATCATTTATTGCCTTTCCAGAAAAAACGTAGTTATTCCACTTTAACAAGTCAGAAACCGTTGAATACATGTTGCCCGCACCTCCGGCACGCGTCATATCCCAGTCCATAGAAACTTTTATTTTTCCTTCCTCATTGGCGTAACCAAGTGCCTCTTTCTTGTATTTTTTGGCATTATCATACACACCGGTATTTGTCATGCCTGCTGGCGCTAAAAAGTGCTTTTTCAAAAATGCCTCATAGCTCATCCCTGATTGCTGCTCAATCAAATAACCCAAAATGTAGTAGGCCGAATTATTATACTTCCACTGCTCACCCGGTTCGAAATCAAAGCCCAATGTTTTTATTTCATTTACAAGTTCTACTGTAGCCACCGGCTTACTCACTGTTTCAATAAATCCCTGCTGGTCGGTGTAAGACTTTATGCCACTGGTATGATTCATCAAATGATGGATGGTAATTTTACCCCCGCGAGGAAAGTCTTCAATATATTTATTGAGAGGGTCTTCAAGCTTCATTTTACCTTGCTCAACCAACTTTAAAATAGCGCCTGCTGTAAATTGCTTGGTTACTGAACCAATCCTAAATGTGGTGTTCGCATCTACAATCGATTTCTTTTTTACATTAGCAAAGCCTGCATATTTTTCGTAGACTACTTCACCTCCTTTAGCTACCAGCACAGCTACACCGTGCTCATTGTTTGGCAGTGCTTCTTTTATGATTGCATCGGCCTGTTCCTGTGTGGCTTGTGCAAATGTGAGTAAGTAAACAAAAACAAAAAACATGGTAAATATGGCCTTTTTCATAATCGCAGGAGTTGAGTTCATTGCCTAATATGGTAAATAGTATACTATTTCTCAATTTAAAACGATTAAGCGGAAAAGACGATTGGTAAGAGGTTTTTACACACGTTAATCTTTAAATTGCATCTATGCGATTGATTTCACATCCTGTCTTGTGCAACTACTATGTCACCTATCGGTGCAATGCAAAATGTGGGTTTTGTGATATCTGGGAGCGACCCTCGCCTTATGTAGATGTAGCAACTGTAGAAAAAAACCTGGATGACCTGAAGGCCCTTGGCGTAAAAGTGGTTGATTTTACAGGTGGCGAACCATTGCTACATAGAGATATAGATAAGCTGCTGGCAATAGCTAAAGCAAAAGGCTTTATTACCACACTCACCACCAATTGTCTTCTCTATCCAAAATGGGCTGAAAAACTAGCAGGATTAGTGGATATGCTGCATTTTTCCTTAGACTCGCCTGACCGCGAGGCACACAATGCATCGCGTGGCGTAGCTTGTTATGATCATGTAATGGAGTCAATTGTAATAGCGAAATCATTAGGCGAAAGGCCGGATATCATTTTCACAGTTTTTGAGCATAATGTGCACGATATTGAAGCTGTTTATGTGAAAATCTGCCAGCCTAATGATTTAGTTTTGATCCTAAACCCTGCTTTTGAGTATGGAGAAGTAGAAACGGGTGAGCCATTGTCGGAAGCAACCTTAATCGAACTCAAAAAATGGTCAAAGAAAAAAGGTGTTTATCTCAACGAGGCCTTCATTCAGCTGCGAAAAGATGGTGGAAACCACGTGACCAATCCTATTTGCAAAGCAGCCAGCTCCACGATTGTCATCTCACCGGAAAATAAGCTGATGCTACCCTGTTATCATTTAGGTATTGAAGAAGTACCTATCGAGAATGATTTAGAAGGTTTGTATAAATCTGAAAAAGTTCAAAAACTGGTTGCATTGGAAGGCAAACTACCTGCTTGTGAAGGCTGCACCATCAATTGCTACATGCAGCCGTCTTTTGCGGTGGAAGTCAATAAATACTTTTGGAAGGCACTACCCAGCACGCTGAAGTATAATTGGGAAAAGGGGACTTGGAAGCAACTTTTATAACCCACTCACATAAAGCTGGCGCGAGCTTGTGGCTCGTGCCACTCATAATCCAAGACAATTCTGGTCAAAATGTGCATAACCCATTATATTGCCTTTCATGAGCAGAAAATATAAGTTTCATAACAAAGAAGGATTATATTTCGTGAGTTTCGCTACGGTTTATTGGGTGGATGTCTTCGTAAGAGACATTTATTGTCATGAGCTTATACAAAGTTTTGATTATTGTCAAAAAAATAAAGGAATGGAAATCTATTCCTGGTGTATAATGCCCAGTCATGTACATCTTATTTTCAGAGCCAAAGAAAATAACCCAGGTAAGCTGCTGGGGTCGTTCAAGTCACATACCTCCAAGAGATTACAGCAATTAATTCAAAATAATCCGGTTGAAAGCCGTAAAGACTGGCTTTTGTGGATGTTTGCTAAAGCTGGAAGTCAAAATAGTAATATTAAGCATGGACAATTCTGGCAACAACATAATCAACCTATTGAGGTATGGAGCTCATCTGTTATTGACCAGAAGGTGGACTATATACATAATAATCCTGTAGAAGCTGGTTTTGTATCAGAACCAGAACATTGGAAGTATAGTAGTGCCATCGATTACAGTGGCGGAAAAGGATTGCTTGATATAGACTATGTATAGGTACGAGCTACAAGCTCGCACCAGCAGTGCGAGTTGTTTTGAATGGTATGTTGCTATTCAGTATAGATACGAGAAACAAGTTCGCACCAACGAATATCAATACATATGCTTGTTTTTCATTACTACTGATTTTTCATGCAAACTAAAAATTACATATGAGATTATGAGGCCTAATGGAATATAATATAGTTGCTGCAAAACACCTAAGACAAGCAAAATCAAATCAACTATTACTCCAGAATATCTCGGTAACCAATTACCTACTGTAACATAGGAATACTCTTTATGGAGGTGGTTTGATATCTTAAAGAGACTTTCTTTATTTAATCTGTCTATTTTTTTAAAAGTTAATGTTTCTGGATCTAATTTATTAACCTCCAAAAGATAATGTAGCAACAATTTTTTCATCTCATTTAAATTCGAATCATCAACGTTCAAGCTATCTAGTATTTCAGAAAATCTACGAATCGCATTAACCCTTAACATTTTTAGTTGAGAACCTTTAAATTTTGACTCAATATTTTTAACTAAAATTTCTACTTCCTGATCCATATTGTCTTTTTCACTCTTTAACGGTCAAAAATAATAACTCTTTAGAATAAGATTGCCCGCTCACATAAAACCACTCTGCCCTACTCACTGCTTTTTTCTAAATTAGATAGCCATAAATCCCATATCTATGAAAAAGCTAGTTTTACTTTCAATTGCTGCATTTCTAATCACCACGGCCTGGGCGCAAAAGCGGGCACTAGAGCATGAAGATTTTGACACCTGGAAGCGCATTCGAGGTGAGCAAATCAGCCATGACGGTAAGTTTGTTGCCTACCACCTTGCTCCGGGAAAAGGCAACCAAACACTAAAAATCACAGACACTAAAGGCAAAGAACTGCTCACCTACACACGCGGAGAAAGTGCAAATTTTACAGATGACGGCAAGTTTCTAATTTTTAAGATCGTTCCGGATATGGAAGAGGTTAACGAGCTTAAACGTAACAAAACCAAAGACAAAGATATGCCGCAAGACACGTTGGCAATCTATAACCTTGAAAGTAAAATCTTAACTAAAATACCACACCTCAAAAGCTTTACTATCCCTCAAAAGTGGGCTGGTTATGTGTTTTATCAACTAGAAGAAATCCACCCACCAAAGGACACCACCAAATCAGACAGCACAAAAGCAAAGAAAAAGTCGAAAGCCAAAAAAGTAAGTAAAGATAATGGCTACCACTTGATCGTGCGAAGCCTAGCTTCGGGTGCGCAAGACTCTATCCACTATGTTACAGATTACAGCCTGTCTAAAGAAGGTGACAAATTTCTTTACCATACCAGCGGCAAAGACTCAACCATCGCAGAGGGGGTTTACTACCATGACTTAACAGCCAAAAACACACTGCCAATGTGCCGAGCCAAAGGCAAGTACAAGCAACTTACTTTAGATAAATCTGGGCAGCAAATTGCTTTCATGACAGATCTTGATACTACCAAAGCGCTGATCAGAAACTACGAATTGAGGTATTGGAAAGCAGGACTTGACTCTGCCGTTGTAAAAGCTGATGCCTCTTCGGGTTGGTTGGCTGAAGATTGGCTGGTGAGTGAAAATGGCAATCTCAATTTTTCAGATGATGAAACCAGACTGTTTTTTGGTACTTCACCTACTCCGCTGGTTCAGGATACCACCTTGTTGCCTGAAGAGATCGTAAAAGTAGAGATATGGAATTACAAAAATAAGCGACTGCACACGCAACAAAATGCCGAGCTTGATGAGGACAAAAAGCAAACTTTTATGGCTGTGTATTACCCGGCTACCGGCCAATTTGTGCAACTCGCTACAGAAGATGTACCTGACTTAAGTATAGCCGACAAGGGCAATAGCAGCCACAGCTTGGGGCTTTCTTACCAACCTTACAACCAGTATATCTCATGGGAAGGTTTTCCAAGAAGAATGGATGTATATGTGATTGACAACACCACTGGAGAGCAAAAAATGGTCAACCAGGACCATCGCGGAAATGCTAATATTTCTACTGATGGTAAGTATTTGTATTGGGTAAATGCGGAAGACACTACCTGGACAAGTTATGATATTGCAACCGGCAACACCTACAACATGACCGAGCAAATAGATGTGCCGTTGGCGGATGAGCTCAATGACTCACCAAACTATCCCTACTCTTACGGAGCAGCGGGCTGGACAGAAGGTGACAAATACCTACTCATCTATGACCGATATGATATCTGGAAAATCGAACCTACCAACAAAGAAGCACCTGTCAGGCTTACCAATGGCAGGGAAAGCAAAACCCGGTATAGGTATGTGCACCTCGATGAGGATGACCGTTCGCTGGACCCAGATTACATGTTGTTGCACACCTTCAATGAGGTTACGAGAAAAGAAGGTTATGCTTCTATTTCGATCAAAGGCAATGTAAAAAATTTACTCAATGGCGACTTTGCCTATTCCCGACCGGATAAAGCACGCGACAGCGAGCAGGTGATATTTACAAAAGAGAGTCACCAGATTTTCCCTGATCTATTGACCAGTTCTTTAAAATTCAAGTCCATCGAAAAACTAAGTAATGCCAATCCGGAAATTGATAGCTACTTGTGGAGCACAGTAGAGCTTGTTGATTGGACTTCTTTAGATGGCATCAGGCTTGAAGGCTTATTGTACAAACCTGAAAACTTCGATCCTAACAAGAAGTACCCGATGATGACGTATTTCTATGAGCGAAATTCTGACAACCTCCATCGCCATTGGGGTGCGGTACCTATCCGATCAATCATTAATCCTGCGTTTTATGCGAGTAGAGGCTACCTGGTATTTATTGTGGACATCGTTTACAAAACGGGTTATCCGGGTGAAAGCTGCTACAATGCAGTAATGCCTGGCGTTACTTCTTTGATTGAAAAAGGCTTTGTAGATAAGGACAAAATTGGTGTGCAAGGGCACAGCTGGGGGGGCTACCAAACTGCCTTTTTGGTAACACAAACCGATCTCTTTGCAGCTGCTGAAGCAGGCGCTCCCGTATCGAATATGATCAGTGCCTATGGTGGTATCCGTTGGTGGACAGGCTTGAGTCGTATGTTCCAGTACGAGCACACACAAAGTAGAATTGGCGGGACTTTGTGGGAGTACCCGATGCGCTATATCGAAAACTCTCCGATTTTTTACATCGACAAAATCAATACGCCTTTATTATTGATGCACAACGACAAAGATGGACATGTGCCCTGGTACCAGGGCATTGAAATGTTTGTGGCCCTGCGTAGGCTAGGCAAACCTGCCTGGATGCTCAACTACAATGATGAGCCACACTGGCCTACCAAATGGGAAAATATCCGTGATTTTAACATTCGGATGCAGCAATACTTCGATCATTATTTGATGGATAAGCCTATGCCACGTTGGATGAAAGAAGGCATACCTGCTGTTGAGAAAGGTATTGAAAAAGGCTATGAATTGATGGAGGAGTAAAATATAGTAATGATTAATTGCTCATGAAAAGTTTTACCTTCTTTTTATTGTTCATTGGTTCATTAATAACAGCAAGTTTTATTTATAAAGACTTGAAATCTCTAAAGGATCGAACAAATGGCTCATCTGGAAGTAATGCAAATATTTTAAATCTATATACAAGTATAATAGGGGTTATACTTTTGGGACTGCTATTTCTTTATTTTCTTATTATGGATCTTATTAATTAGGGTGTTATCTCTAGCTGTCGCTCGGTTGCACCGAGTGACGGGTATAAAAAGGAACATAGGTTAGTGTAAAGTATAAATTAGACAAGATAAATAGAAGGAAAGTACTCGGCTGAGCCGAGCAAAACCATACAAGTAATAGAAGTCACTCGGCAAAGCCGAGCGACTGTAGAAGAATCTGAATATTGCGAGGAAGTATGACGAAGCAATCCCTTCATTTAGGACAACTCTTCGTAGTTTGTAACTACGAAGTATAAAAAGTAAAGTCCGTAGTTAGAAACTACGGACAACCAAAAAAAGCTATGAACTATCAAAGGAATAAAATATATTGAATCATGAAATACCTCGCCCTATCCTTGCTGCTATTGAGTGCTTGTACAGCCGGTGTAAATAATGAGCAGGCTATTGAGCCCTCCAAAGCCGATATCGATAAAGTATTAGACGGTTGGCATGCGGCCGCAGCTTCAGCTGATTTCCAAAAGTATTTTGGCTATTTCGAAAATGACAGCTCCATTTTTATGGGTACTGATGCCACCGAGCGTTGGACAGTCGCTGAGTTCAAACCCTGGAGTAAACCCTATTTTGATCGTGGCAGGGCATGGAGCTTTACCCCCGTTGATCGTTATGTGTACTTCTCGGATAATGGCAAAACGGCCTGGTTTGACGAAACCTTAGATACTCCCAACCTGGGTCCGAGCCGAGGAACGGGCGTTTTAGTGGCTACCGAAAACGGATGGAAAATAGCCCATTACAACCTCACAATACCTATCCCTAACGAGCTAATAGATACTTTCACCCCTCAAATAGACAGTGTCCTAAACAAATAACCATATGAAAAACATCAGGATTGTTCAGGTAGGCCTCGGCCCACTTGGAGTTAAAATTGGGCAGTTTATTGCCGAAAGAGCCGGACTTGAAACCGTTGCCGCCATTGATAAAAATCGAGATTTGGTGGGCAAATCTTTATCATCTTTGGGTGAAAAGCTACCTGATATTGTGATTGAGGAAAACTTTGCCAGCTGTATAAATCAAAAACCTGATGTGGCGGTACTCACTACGGTCTCTGATATGCAGCGTATCACCCCGCAGATTATAGAAATCATCTCCATGGGTATTTCGGTAGTTTCGACCTGCGAAGAACTCAGTTATCCGTGGATCACGGCACCTAGCCTGGCGAGCCAAATTGATAGTATCGCAGAGAAAAATAACGTGGCCGTAGTTGGTACGGGCGTAAACCCGGGTTTTCTTATGGATTCGCTGCCCACCTTTCTTACTAGCGTGTGTCAACAGGTGGAAAGCATTGAAGTCAATAGATTTCAAGATGCCGCTTATCGAAGAATTCCTTTTCAGAAAAAGATTGGCGCTGGTGCTTCCATGGAAGAATTTGAAAAGCGAAAAGCTGATGGCTCACTAAGGCACGTGGGCCTCACGGAGTCATTGCAGTATATTGCATCAAATCTCGGATGGACGTTGGATAAAACTGAAGATATCATCAGCCCGGTAATGGCCGAAAACGATATCAACACCAATGGTGTAACGATCAAAAAAGGTCTGGCGCGGGGCGTGATGCAAGTAGGTAATGGCTATGTAGATGGCGAGGTTAAAATCAAGCTGGTGTTTAAAGCTGCAGTTGGCGAACCTTCCTCCTATGATGAAATTGTTATTAAAGGCACGCCAGATATCCATTCAAAAATTGAGGGTGGCGTAAATGGTGATGTGGCCACGTGTGCTATCACAGTAAACTGCGCCAGATCGATTTTAAAGGCGAAACCGGGCCTTAGAACCATGAGTGATTTACCTAATATTTCTTATTTTTCATAATTTACAAGTCCCATTAAAGTTCTATTTACTAACAGGCATGTATTTCATAACCGCTTCAAAAAACTTACGAATACTTATCGAGGTTGATACAATTTAATTTTGCCATCAACTTCGGAGCTAACGATCAATAAACTTTTACCATTTGGGCTTTCATTTTTGTTGACAAAAAGTATACCCTCTGGCCCAATGCCCGTTTCAAGTACCTGTAAAAATTTAGGGTGCAATGGATCAGTGAGATCATAAGAAACCACAGCATTGGCCCTCTCCAGGGCAACAAATAAAATTGGTACGTCATTTACCCTGCCTATAATAATGCTTTCTGGCTCGGTACCTTTGTCATCACTTCTTTTGTCGTCATAAAGTGAGGTATTTTCGATAATATCTTTCTCTACCATATTCTGACTATCGAAAACAAGCTTACCATCTTCGGCATTCCAAATACTGAAGGAGCGTGTTCCAAATGTATACAACTGATCAAAGTCTCCGTCTCCATCGGTATCTCCCATAGTGGTGGTCACTATTAATCTCCCCAGACTATCACAAGTAAGCGCTTTGTCAGATTCTGGAAACGACTGTGGGTCAAGTTGCAGCTGGTTTACTCTGGAGGTTTCTGAATAACCATTATAATACCTTGAATCGCCTTCATTTGCTGTAATGATATAATTGGCCGACTCACTTTCGAAAAAGGTTATTGCATCGGGCTGATACATGCCAAAAATTGGCCACTTATTAGGGGTGATTTGGTCATTATCACAAACATCTATTTCGTTGCCTTCGAGCATAAAATTTTTAAAACCAAGGGGATAAATGGCTACAAATTGTTGTCCTTCCAAATCAAATTTTGCTATACCGTTATTCTCCTGAAGTGTTACATAGGCATACTTAGAATCCTGAGAGAAGGTAATATATTCCGGCTCAATATCTTGAGAAAAAGATGCCTTAGGCCCAAATATCCTAAATCCTTGAGCCAGCAACTCATCTTTTTTATATTCGAGGGCATCAAAATTGATCGTCTTTACTTTAAAATCATTTGAGACATCAATAATAGAAATTGACCCTTCAGGATCGTTGGTATATGATGCATCAGGTTCTCCTTCATTTGCCGTAATGATATACTTCCCGTCAGGAGAAAACCCAACCATGTCTGGCATAGCACCGACCTTTATTTCAGCCTTCCGAGCGAAGCTTTCAGTATCGAAAACAAATACATAGCCATCATCCTGAGGATTGGTAGCAGAAACAGAAACAGCAACTAATTGGTTAGAAATGCCAAGGCTATTAACAGTTAGTCGTTCATCAGGCCATGGCTTCAAGAGAATGTGATCGAGTACCGCTGGGGATTTCGGAGATTTTAAATCTACAATGTCTATTCTGTTGCCTAAGGCATTATTAGAAACAAAAAGACGGTTTGTTTTTACATCAAATGCAGATATTTCTGCTGCCAATTCTCCCCCTTCAATATTAACTTCACCTATTTCAATAAATGTATCCGGGGCTTCTTTATGGTCAGATAAGCTAACACAACCCAATAATCCCAGGCCTAGTAATAATATTACAAATCTCATGAACCTCTTTCTTAAAACTTTGTTTTAAGTCAAAAGTAGTTAAATAATGAAAATAAGAAAGTGTTGCTACTTTACAATTGTTAAATTTTATCCTATTGATTATCAATTTATACAATTACTAAATATATTTGTAGCCCCAGAAAAATGGGCTAAATTTTAGTTCTAAAACAGATATTTCAATGACGTCAGTTGTTCTTACCTCGATAGTAGCCTTTACGTTAGTAATATTGCTACTCGTTTTTATACTTCTGTTTGCACAATCTAAACTAGTGCATTCAGGACCAGTTAAAATATATGTGAATGGTGATAAAGAAGATCCGATCGTAACAACGGCAGGTTCTACCTTACTATCTACTCTTTCTTCACAAAAAGTTTTCTTGCCATCAGCTTGTGGTGGTGGCGGTACATGTGCCATGTGCAAATGTGTTGTTGAAGAAGGAGGAGGGGAAGTTTTACCGACAGAAGTTGGTCACTTAAGCCGTACTGAGCAAAAAGAAAACGTTAGGCTCTCTTGCCAGGTAAAAGTAAAAGAAGACATGCACATCAGAATTCCTGAAGAAATCTTCGGAATTAAGAAGTGGGAATGCGAAGTGGTTTCAAACTACAATGTATCTACATTTATTAAAGAATTTGTAATGAAGCTGCCTGAGGGCGAAACATTAGATTTCGAAGCTGGCGGTTACGTGCAGATTGATGTGCCGGTATGTGAGGTGAAATTTTCAGAAATGGATATCACTCCTAAGCCAGAACTTGGACACCCAGACGATAAATACCAAGAGGATTGGGACAATTTCGGCATGTGGGATTTGGTGATGAAAAATGATGAGCCGATCTATAGAGCTTACTCTATGGCCAACCACCCTGCTGAAGGTAACATCGTAATGCTTAACATTCGTATTGCAACTCCACCTTGGGATAGAGACGCAGGCAAGTTTATGCAGGTAAACCCAGGCATATGTTCTTCCTATGTATTCTCAAGAAAGCCGGGAGATAAAGTTACTATCTCAGGTCCTTACGGTGAGTTCGCCATTAACCCTACAGAAAGAGAAATGGTTTATATAGGTGGTGGAGCTGGTATGGCGCCATTGAGAGCGCAAATATTCCACCTTTTCCATACTGAAAAGACCAATAGAAAAGTATCTTACTGGTATGGTGGACGTTCGAAAAAAGAATTGTTTTACACCAACCACTTCAGAAAAATAGAAGATGAGTTTCCTAATTTCCAATTTCACATAGCGCTTTCTGAGCCATTGGAAGAAGATAACTGGAAGCTTAAGAAAAGCTTAGATGATAAAGAAGGTGATGGATACACTGGCTTTATCCACCAGGCACTTTACGATAATTATCTTAAAGATGTCGAGGAGCCTGAAGAACTAGAATACTACTTATGCGGACCTCCTTTGATGAACGCTGCGGTACTTAAAATGCTCGATGAAATGGGCATACCGCCAGAAAACATCAGATTTGATGATTTTGGAGGATAATTTATAAAACTCATTATTAAACCCTGATTGTATTACAGTCAGGGTTTTTTATTTCTTGTGGCTTATTTTCTAAAGCCGTATTTTAGATCAAACAAAACTGCACGATGGATTTAAAAATATTCTTCTCTCCAATTGATGGAGAAGTATTCTCACATATAAAAGATGTAAATAGTTTTTATAAAAACATAAAGACCAATACTGAAGCAATGCCAGAATACAAATCGGCTGACATTGCTATCATAGGAGTAGAAGAAGAAAGAGGCACTGTTGTAAATAAAGGAACCAATAAAGCGGCTTTTGAAATAAGGAAAAAACTATTTGAGTTAAAAAAAGGTTATGGTGCCTATAAGATTGTTGACTTAGGAACCCTCCGAAATGGTGTTGATCTTGACGAAACTTATGGCAGGCTAAGTGAAGTTTGTCATACACTTATTGAAAACAATGTATTGCCGTTGGTCATAGGTGGTTCGCATGACTTAAGTTATGGTCAATACATGGCTTATGAGAACATGGAAAAGCTCATAACACTACTCAATGTAGATGCTTTTCTTGATATGGAAGAAGGCGTTAGCCAACCCGCTCATCAGCAGCACATACATAAAATATTACTTCATGAACCTAACTATCTCTTTAATTATAGTCACTTAGCCTATCAGAGCTATCTCATCGATCAGTCGGCTATAAACATTCTCGAAAAACTCTATTTTGAAGCATACCGTATAGGACACTTAAGGTCCAACATTCAAGAGATGGAGCCTATTATCAGAAATGCCGACATGTTGAGCTTCGATATCACTTCAATAAAATCGAGTGATGCCCCTGGAAACGCTAAAAGCCAACCGTTTGGCCTGACTGGTGAGGAAGCCTGTCAAATTTGTTGGTATGCAGGGTTAAACGAAAAATTAAGTTCAGCAGGATTTTATGAGTACAACCCAGACTCAGACGATGACAATAAGAAAACTGCCTCGGTAGTGGCTACTATGATATGGTATTTTATAGAGGGCTATTATCACAGAAAGAACGAACAAAATTTTAAAACGAACGACTACCTGAAATTTGTTGTTTCTATGCCATCAGAGTCAGAAACTTTGAGTTTCTATAAAAGTAAACTCAGTGAAAAATGGTGGATGGAGGTGCCTTTCCCTCAGGGTAAAGAGCGATATGCAAGAAATTGTATTATACCATGCAGCTATTCAGATTATCAAAAAGCAACAGGTGGTGACCTGCCTGAGCGATACATTACAACACACGCAAAACTTATTTAAACCAATAAACTATGAAAAAGCTAATCCCAATTTTTTCCATTTTTCTTATTGCTGCATGTACAGCAGATCAAGAAAATGCACAGGACATTGTAGGTGTTGCCATTGCTACTGCAGGTGGTGATAAACTCAACAATACTGAAATTGAATTTATCTTTAGAGATAAAGAATATGGAGCAATGCATAACGATGGTAGCTTCGAATATGTGAGGCTTTTCAAAGACTCTACCGACCTCATTCGAGATGTATATACAAACGATAATTTTATAAGAGAGGTAAATGGAGAGGCCGTGTCGGTGCCTGACTCCATGGCCACCAAGTATTCTAATTCTATAAACTCGGTAATATATTTTGCCCTTTTGCCTATTGGGCTAAATGATGCTGCAGTAATAAAAGCGTACATGGGAAGCAAGACCATTGGCAGTCAGGACTATTACAAAATTAAGGTCACTTTTAATGAAGAAGGTGGCGGTACAGATTATGAAGATATTTTCATTTATTGGATCAATAAGAAAACAGATGAGGTAGACTACCTCGCCTATGAATACCACACCGATGGTGGAGGCATGCGATTTAGAGAGGCATACAATGAGCGATATGTAGGAGGCATTAGGTTTGTTGATTACATCAATTATAAACCCTCATCAGCTATGAAGTTCGATGATATTGACCAGGCCTTTATTGATGGAAATTTGGAAGAATTATCAAGAATTGAGCTTGAAAATATAAAGGTCAATGCCTTAGCAAAATAGTCTTGTGTACTGAATGTGAGGAAGTTGGTGACCTTCTTAGGCTGACACTAATAAATAATTGAGTATTTTTACTTATTAACTCAAGTACAATTATGGCAAGATTACGTGCAGTCTTCATTTCAAGCCTTCTTCTGTTTTTGGGATTTACAACATTAGCACAGCAAGGCGTACCAAGAATAGTGATCAACCCTGATGGCCATTCAGGTAAAATTTATAACATACTCTTCACGCCTAATAGTGAACAAATCGTTTCTGTTTCAGAAGATAAAACCATAAGAATCTGGGATGCGCGTAATGGAGAATTGGTTCAAAAATTTGAATCTGAAATTGGCAACGGTTATCAAGGCATGCTTTATGCCTCAAGCATATCACCAGATGGTAAGTTGCTTGCCGTAAGTGGATACCCAGTAGTTACAGAAAGTAAAAATTACATAGTAATTATAGACCTTGAAAAAGGCAAACAAGTCGCCACCGCCATTGGTCATGAAAATGTAATTAATGCATTGGAGTTTAGCGGAAATGGCAAGTATCTGGCCAGCGGTAGCGATGATGGTAAAATCATTATATGGAAAGTGGATGGAATCGATCGATTGAGACAAGCTGCAGACATGAGTCTAAACGGCAGGGTTACTGATCTTTCATTTAATAAAAAAACCCAGCAATTAGCGGCAGCTGCTGATAGTGAGAAAGTGTTTCTTTATGATTTATCGAAGCTAGCTGCAGGAGTAAATAACTTTGCACCAAAAGAGCTTAAAAAGCACAAAGACCTTGTTAATAAGTTGGCCTTCTCAGCCGATGGTATATACCTCGCCACAAGTAGCTTTAACAATGAACTCTTTTTGTGGAAAGCAGATGGTTCTTTCGTAAAGGAAATGAACAACGTGAGTAATGTAATTAATGCATTGACTTTTTCATATGACTCTAAAGTACTAGTAGCCATGGATGCTGCAGGAAATGGCATTAGTTACTCTATACCAAGTGGTAGCGAATTTTCAAAATTCAATGGGCATGATAATACTGTTTTTAGTGCAGATTTCTCCCCGACCTCAGCTAGTGGCAATTATCTGGTGGCATCAGCAGGTGGTAATGATAACGAAATTCAGATCTGGAATCCTATCAATGGCCGGTCAAAGCAAACAATTAAAGGAAAAGGTAACACCATTTGGGATTTACAATTTGGTGAGGGTTTTGAGATGTTTATTTCAAGGAAGCAACCCAAAATCAATGACAATGTGCAGTATCAACAAAGCTTTGATTTCAATACATTTTCTATCAAAAACAGTCCGGGAAAACCTGCGAAGTCTTTTTTAAAATCGACTCAGGAAGTAGTACAAACAGGCATTTACTCCTTACGTGTTGATCGAGGCGGTGAGATACAAAATGATGAGTTTGAAGATGGCCGAATTCTAGACTTTACCACCACCCCAAAGGGCAACGTTGTGGTAGCCAGTGATTTTTCATTGAAAATGTATAATAGTCGAGGGCAAATGCTTAAAGAGTTTTTAGGCCATACAGGAGGTGTTAGGTCTGTAGCCGTGAGTAGAGACGGCCGTTACCTTTCCTCTGGTAGCGAAGACCAGTCTATAAGACTTTGGAAGCTAGACGAAAAGGGGGAGGCCCCAAGCATGCGTGATGTGTTTACAGAACCAATCTGGGGTGAGTACTTTGAATCGTTGGATGTGGACTCACTCACATATAAACAAAGCACCAAAGCTTGGCAAGATGTTATCAGCTATTTGCAAGACATAGGAGATAAAACCTGGAAGGATATTGAAGACGTCTATGGCTCATTGGGAGAAACTGTTAAACCGTTTTTGAATCTATTTATTTCTGAAGATGGAGAGTGGGTCTGCTGGACACCCGAAGGGTATTTTACCTGTAGCAGCAAAGGTGCGGACTACTTTGGATGGCATGTAAATCGAGGCATCTTTCAATTGGCCGACTTCTACTCTGCAGATCAGTATTTTGATATTTTATACCGGCCAGAAGTACTTTCTAAAAGCATCGTACAAGGCAGAAGAGTTAGGGAAATTCTCATTGAAGAAGGAGAAAGAATATTTGACCTAACAAAACTCAGCAGACCGTCAGCGGCATTTTTTAATACCAATGCACTCACATTTGGTGCTGAAAAAAAGCTTGATTTTGAAAAAGGTAAATACTACACACAAAGTAAAGCGCTTGACCTGATTGTAGATGTTTATGATGGCGGTGGCGGTGTAAAAGAGGTAAACATCTACCAAAACGAAAAGCTCATTATCATAGATGATGAAGTGAAAAGTATTGATGATGGGCAAATGATCACCAAAACTTATGATGTCGATTTAGTAAACGGAAGAAACGACTTCAGGGTGGTTGTTAAGAACTATCAAAAGATAGAGTCACGGCCTGATTACCTCAAAGTGATGTATGATGGAGAAATTATTGCCACTTCAAATCTATTTATATTCTCAGTGGGCATCAATAAGTATAAAAATGCTGCCTACAATCTTAACTATGCCCAGCCAGATGCCAAGTCATTTACTAAAAAATTGATCGACAATGGCAGCAAGATGTTTAAGTCCGTGAGAAAGATGGAAATCTATGATACTGAAGCCACTAAAGAAAATATTATCAAAGGATTTGAGTCTATAGTTGCTCAAGCCAAACCCGAAGATGTGTTTGTATTTTACTATGCCGGACATGGTACGTTGGATCCTGAGCAAGACAACGAATATTACCTGGTACCTACTGATATTACCAAGTTATATGGCGATCCGGAGCAATTGCAAGCAAGAGGTCTTTCGGCCAGTGAATTGAAGCAGCATTTGGCTAAAATACGCTCTCAAAAGCAACTGATATTAATGGACGCATGCCATTCAGGTGGTGCCATAAAATCTATTAATGTAAGAGCAGCTGCATCCGAAGAAAAAGCGATTGTGCAACTTGCAAGAGCTTCAGGTGTGGTGATGCTGGCCTCAAGCGGTACGCAACAGTTTGCCTCAGAATTTGAAGTGCTTAAACATGGAGTATTTACTTATGCCTTGTTAGAGGCACTTGACGGTAAAGCAGACAATGGTGATAAGAAAGTAACTGTAAATGAGCTTAAAATTTACATGGATGAGCGAGTGCCTGAGCTAAGTGATCAGTATGGCGGCCAGGCGCAATACCCAACAGGCTTCGTACATGGTAATGATTTTCCAATCAGTTTGATTTACGATCCTTTGGGGGAAGAGGAAAACGATGAAGGTGAAAGACGCTAAGGTGAAAAATAATTATGCGTTAAAAAGGACAGCTTAGCTGTCCTTTTTATTGTTTATTAACAGCCGTCATCAATAACTCCATTACAGTCCTCATCTAGCATGTTGTTACAAATCTCTGGTGAACCAGGGTGAACAGCAGGGTCAGAATCATCACAATCCATAGAATTTAAAACCCCTCCAGTAGGTTGATTACAAGTTATAGCAACAACTGAAGTACTTCCATACCCATCCCCATCTGCGTCTAGGTACCAAGTTATATTGTCAATAGTACCATCATTGTCATTATCAACACCATCACATATGTCATATACACAACCCTCGTCAACAATACCATCGCAATTATCATCTATGCCATTACAAGTCTCAACTTGAGATGGATTTATTAAGTAATTACTATCGTCACAATCATAACCACCGGATTGTACATCATTATATCCATCACCGTCTGCATCTACATTTATACATACCTCATTCATGGCACCAGGTGTCCCAAAATCTCCTGTTTCAAAAGCATTAGTACTTGTACACCAACTTGTAGGGTCACTGTGAGAGGATAAATCAGAATACCTATTAATATCTAAATTCATTGAAGCGCCTGACTCATTCGGAAAGGAAAAGTCATATTCTAATCTAGATACTTCAGTCAGGTCACTATTTAAGATTATTATTTCATCATCAGTTGAATTAGTTAATATGAACCCTTCGCCATAAACATATTTATTGACCACCATAGTAGCATTTTCCGATCTAGCCATCACAAGATAGTCATTAGATGAGATGACAACATCTGACTGTATTTCAATTTGATCAACACCATTATCTTGTATTACTATACCCTTCAAATTTAAATCATTTGGTGTTGTGTTAAATAACTCAAAATACTCCCCTTGAGAATCTGTTAAAGTAAAAGGGTCATTCATCACTTCAGTAATTATTAAGTCACCGTTACCTAATAATATTGGATCTGGTATGGCTTCAGTTAACTCTATAGTTACTTTGTTTAAGGTTTCATCCAATGTAAGGTTAATAGCAATTTGCCCATCCTGAACAGAAGCATCAATACGAATTTCATAATGGGTCTTAGGTTGTGGGTTAGAAACTGAACCTGTAAACTCTTTAGTTAAAAATGAACCATCTGCTTTTTCATATGTGAGCTCAGCTGAGATTAACAAAGGGTCGACCGAAAAATAACCTGATCGAGTTTCTGTTTCATTAAATACTAATACATCAGTGGTTGTTGAATTTATAACAGAAGTATTATAAGAGTCAAATGTGGAAACTACATTATCACTATATGTAACAGTGACCATCATATTCGCTATTTCACAAGTCACATCAACCACTTTAAATTCTTCTTTATCGATACTAAAAGTCTCAGATTCTCCATAATAGTAAGGATTTTCAAACTCAGCCGGTCTGTCATTATTTGAATGAGAAATCACCTTATAACTACCAGTTGGAAGCTCTATTTCACTCGGAACATCTGATGCCCGATCATATTGCATAAATGTTGAGCCATCTTCATTTAAAATAATTACAACAAAGTCTTCTATAGGAACAATTTCGGTTGTTTTGCCACCTATTGGATTTGACTTTATATCAATTCCTATGTTTATAGATAAACTACCAAAACCATCTGGTTGGTCTTCGTCCTGAACACATGCTGATATGACAAAGATTAGCATTAAAAAGTAGTATAAATTCTTCATTTTTTTACAGGTAATGTTCCGGTAAGCAATATGATTATAATGATCACTTACTCCAAGAAATAATTTGATTAATTCAATTTTTGAGTTACGATAACTACTTAAACCTTTTCTTTTTATATCGCTTCTGTTTGCGCTTTTTATAATTCTTTTTGCGTTTCTTTTTATTATTAAACTTCCTTCTTTCTGATTTCGGAAGCTTTTTAACGTTGTTATACCTTCTGTTTGGCGACTTTATATTCTTAAGTCGCTTTTTCTGTCGCTTTTGAAATGCCTTGGGCGACTTTGCGCCAATTCTACTGCGCTTGGCTGCAGAACTCAGCGTTTTTCTTCTAAATGCCAGTGAGCTTTTGTAATCTGCACTAAAACGCTCTTGATATGACTTATCGTTAAAGTCGAAACGCAAGGTAATCTCACTGGTGCCTCCAAGATCACTACCAAGGTTATTATTAACCATCTCATAGCTGTAGCCCAACAGCACCTTATTTGCAATACGCAATCCGGCTGTTAAGCTAAGTATATCTCCTGCCCGCCAAGAAGCCCCTGCAAGCACCAAATTATTGTAGGTATAAAATAATCCCACATCCCAAATAGGGTCACTACTTTCCGAGAAATTCCTGTACGTAAATGTGGGCTCCAATATGTCAAGACCCCCGCGCAGCGGTATGAGTCCTGCTGCATACCCAGAGTAAAATTCAGACAAAAATCTAGCTCCTTCCGGGTCTGTGCTATTTTCATTCTCATCAACCAAAAATGCGGTAGACAGCCTATTTGCAGCTATACCTATCTTAAAATATCTCTGCTGATAGTTAATCCCAAAAGAAAAATCCATGTTAGACTGGTTGTCAGCCAGTAATAAAGGGTCATTCTGACCCTCCTCGAAATTAACTTTACCAGGGTCGAAACCAATACTATTAAACTCTCCGCTTACACCCATCGAAAGCGTATTGTAGCTTCCAAAATTTAAATGGTAAGCAAAAGCCACCGAAGCAAAAGTATTATTTACAATGTTTACTTTTTCTGTAAATAAGTTGGCACCAATACCTATACGATGGTTGAGTAATGGCGTGTGAAAGCTTAAAAAGTTGTTTTGTGCGGCCCCATTAATAGCATTGAAATTTTTTCTATGAGCATATGTAAAGGAACCAAAGGTATGCCCAGCCATTGCAGGGTTGTAAATAAATGAATTGGTAAGCTTTTGGCTGAATAATGGTATATCTTGGGAAAAACCCATTTTAAAACTCAGCAAGCTGATTAAACATATTAAGCCACTATAGTAGATTCTTTTTTTCAAATCATCATTTTAAAACTGTAATCACCTGTTTAGTACTTCTACCCGCATACTTTACAATACATATGTAATTGCCCGGCTCAAGAAAATCGAGACTACCATCATATGGGTTTTCAAAGTCATTAAAATTTTTAAATCCTGACTTATTAAACACTTCAGTGCCCCACCTATCCAGCAGAATTACTTCGTTATTTTCATATATATCAATATCCTCAATTACCAGAAAGTCGTTTTGACCGTCTCTGTTTAGCGTAATCAGATTTCTTATGAGAGGAGTAATGACTAAAGATGAGCCGAGCATTAGGTATGCTACTTCCTTTGTTAAACTGGAAGTACTTCTAATGGTATTGCCTGATAGCACCCCTCCCAAGTTAGTAGCTAATCTTGTTGTTGTATCCACTTCAAGTACGACTCCCGCTCTATTGTCTCCTGTTGTTAAGCCTCCATCTCCAGGCAATACAGGTAGCTCAACGGTAGCGTTGCTTAAGCCCTGAGATAAAAACCCCCAGAACCAATTTTGTGAAGCAGAGTCAACTGGCGTTTCAAGTGTTGTTGGAAGAAAAGCTCCAGTTTGGGGAGCCGCCAAAAGTGCTGTGGCCACATCGTTTGATCCGGTTACTTCATACAATAACACAGGAGCATATTGACTAACGGTTCCTATTGGGAAAAACTTATCACCGCCACCAAGGTGCACCAACGGCCCAACGATATAAGAGTTAGCACCATTTTCATCAATGTTCACATTTGGCCCCAGGACAAAAAGATCAAGGTTTAACTGGTTACCTGTGTTCACTAGTCCATTATCCAGAATTAGGTTTTCAGTTAGGGCTATTACACCATCAATTGTCTTAACTCCACCTCCGGTAATGGCAAGGTTTGGAATGGCTATATCTTCAGTAGTACTCAACGTCTGATTAGCGCCTGCCAGCACTATACCGCTACCTGATTGATTGATATTGAATGATGCACTGCGGTTAGCTACAGAGTTGTTAGTCGTAATCAATGTATTGGTGCCCGTTCTAAAAGTCGTGCCCTGAGGTACAATCAGCTGAGCAGAAGTCAGCCCTGTCATTAGCAAAAGCGATATTGTCAATAGATGCCTACTCATTACCTTTATTTGCCTCAGCGGTTAAAATCTGAGTGAGTTTATCAATTTGAGCTTTCATTACATCGAGTTGAGCCTGTGTAGCTGAATCACTTGTCTCCATTTTAGATATCAGAGCTTTTAATTCTTCAATTTCTTGATTTTGCTTCTCTATAATTTCTTGTTGTTCTTGTATGGCTTTAGTTAAAAGTGGCGTGAGTTTTGAATAATCGACCATCATAGGCTCATCATTTACATTACCATCTTCCTCACCACTCACAACTGTTGGATAAATCATTTTTAACTCCTGAGCAATAAAGCCATCCTCTTTATTACCAGGTGCGGCTTTAAACTCATAAGTTCTTGGTCTTATTTGCATTACTTTTTCCAAAGCATTATTTAGGTCCTCTATATTCTGCTTCAACCTTCTATCAGATGTTGTGTTATATTGAACACCACCGGCACCAGTCGCCCTTATAGATCCTTGTGAGATAAATGAAGCACCCCCTTGAAATAGCATGAAAAAAGTACCTGTAGTAGGAGTTGTAGGTCCAGCGCGTACGGTAATTCCATCTGCTCCGGAACCAATACCACCATGAAACCTGGCTACGTAACTTGTCCCAGTTTCCTCCACCTGTAGTTTGGCGATTGGATTTGTCTCACCTATTCCGACATTACCACTTTCATTGACAGACATTACTGTGTTACTCACATTTACATTACTCGAAGTAGAGTTGGTCTTTAAAGCGAACCTTAAACCTGCCAACCCTGAAGAGCTATTAAATTCGTAAAATATACCTGCATTATGCCTCTGATCCGTATCGATCGTATTTACCTTAAACCTAACCCCTGATAAAGACCCACTTGTACCAAGATCATTTTGAATATTTATAAAAGCACCCTCTTCACCAGTTGAGTTGGTAACCACATCCTTCACGTTTAATGCACTATTTAAATTGGTTGTACCCATTCCAACATAGCCTCCACCACCTACGATAAGCCCTGTTGTATTACTAGAAGCATTTAATACAGTTTGGACATTGGATGCTGTATTGGCATATATTTGAAGTCCATTTCCAGTGCCACTCCCTTGCTGCACATAGGTAGCATAAGCTCCTGCTGTATTAGAATTTACCTGTAGTGTTCTTGTTGGGTTTGTTGTACCTATACCAACATCACCATCTTCATCAATACGCATTCTCTCACTTCCGTTTGCACGAAATGTCATCGGTGCGTTATTACTTTGATCCAGTCTAAATTCAGAAGTTGCTCTTCCTCCAGCTCGTATTATTGACAAACCAGGTGAAGGAGTATATAATAGTAAACCTTCGTTAGCAGCTCCCGCTCCAGCTCCGATCCTTGCATAACCTATTAGATCAAGACTCTGCTCAGGACTGCTTGTACCAATGCCTACATTTCCTCCATTGAATATAGCCGGGTAATTATCATCTGCACCAGATACCTGTACATTTATACCAATATTCGGTTGGTTTGTTGTCCCTGGACCCCAGGAGCCTGTAGACTCAACATTCAAACCGACCTTCGTACTATTACTTCCTCCAGACTTTGTTGTTAAATTTCTAATGTTAACACCATTATGACCAATAGTTCTATTACCTTGGTTTACAACCTCTAATGCAGAACCACTCACTCCTGAAACGGAATTGGTGAGGGTTGCAGCTGTACCAGAAGGAGAGCTAGCTAGAACGTCAAGCCTGCTATTAGGTGAATTGATTCCGATACCTACATTTCCTGTAGTATATGATATATCTGGAGAAGCATCTGTCCATAGACTACCTGCTCCCGGGCTCCAGCTAAGTGTTCCAGCACCATCATTCGTTAAAACTCCAGTTCCATTGGCAAGAGGCCAGTCATATGCAACGTTATTTATTCTTACAAGATTACCGACATCATCTACTTGAAATTCATTCCCGTTGCCTACAGTTAATAACGCAGTAGGGGTTGAGGTTCCAATTCCGACCTGGCCAGCATTACTTATGACCATTCGTGTATCTGTGGTGAAATCTACACTTGATCCATCATCTACATTGTTATTGAGAAACACAATATCTCCCCGTCCATTGGTTGTATTTCTTCTATAAAAAATACCCCCTTTAAAATTTTGACCCGCTCCGGAATTTCCATTTTTAAATCTTAAACCAGTCATAGCGCTTGATGTGTTCAACCCAAATCGGTTTTCGATATCAATAAAAACACCATCATTGCTTGAAGCTGTAACTGTTGAGGATAAATGCAACAAATGTTCAGCGGAGGCTGTACCAATTCCTACATCTCCCCCTAAAAATTGAAAGTTTCCAGCTCCTTCTGAATCCACATACAAATAGTTACCAAATTGGTTTCCACCGTAATCACCCACATATACATCTGTTGCATCAACTCTCAGCCCTGGAAATCCGCTATCTCCGTAGGCTTCAAACCCTCCTGAAGGAGTATTGGTACCAATACCCACATTACCTGTATTTTCCTCAATAAATAAAGCAGTTTCAGGTGATGAGGTTCTAATTTCAATATTATTGCTGGTGGTCATATTTATATTATTTCCACCATCATAGGCACTTTGTAACGACCCACCGCCAGGTGCCACTTGCCATGTAGCTAAACCATTGGCATCTGATGTCAATACCCTGCCAGCAGCTTCGGTACCGTCAGTTATTTTTATGTCACCAATAATGTCTAAGGTTGCACCCGGAGCGGCTGTTCCAATACCAACACTAACAGCGCTAGCACCTGTGCCACCTAAAACCATAGCATTACTTGCATTGACTCTGGCATTTGCGCCTATTGCAGTGGCATTACTATATTGAGTTGTCGTTCCGGGACCGGAATTGTAGCCAATATATGTATTATTAGACCCGGTGGTGTTTGCATTAGCAAATGTGGTAGTATAGCCAGCATAATATCCTAGCGCTGTATTACCAGTACCGGTCGTGTTTTCAGATAGCGCTCTATGGCCAGTGGCGGTATTATTATTTGCAATGTTATTGATTAAGGCATAAAATCCGGTTGCAGTGTTATTATTCCCTACAGTATTATTCTGTAGTGCCTGATTACCAACAGCAACATTCTCAAAACCTGTAGTATTCGAATTCATAGCACTACCCCCAACAGCAGTATTGCTATTACCACTTGTGTTTTGGTATAAACTTGTTACACCAATGGCGGTATTTGCTGAACCACCAGTATTAAAACGCATGGCATCTCTACCTACAACTGTATTGGCAAAACCAGTACCATTATTCAAGAGACTGTAACTACCTACTGCAGTATTGCTGTGGCCAGTATTAGCTTGTAATGCACTCCAGCCTATTCCTGTATTAAAATCACCACTGTTCGAACTTCCCGATGAATACCCAAAAAATGTATTGGCGTTCAAGTTATTAAACTCAATTCTACCCGACTGAACATTACCTACACGAAAGGTTAAAGGTATATTATCAGTTGTCCCAATAAAATTTGTACCATCAACAGTTCCGGCATTTCCTGTAAGACCCCAACCTCCTGCAACTGCATCGATGGCTTCTCTTACAGCAGCTTCAGAAACCAAATTAGCATCAGATGCTGTACCAGCTGCTCTTACACCAATATTATCTACCGCTGCACTTGTACTTAAAGCTACTGTACGAGCTGTCAATGCATTAGCCTGATCTGTACCGAACACTCTATTTGGGGCCGCTGTAGTCAACCAAGTGTTGGTTGTTCCATCTGTAGTCAAAAACCCTTTATCTGTACCACCGGGAGGATTGATTCTATTGATATTAACAGCTTGCGTTGTTGTTGCATTGTTGATAGCAGCTATGATATTATCCCCTGCACTAGATTGAATAGTTGAAGAGCCATCGGCTGCCATCGATATATCACCTGATATTGCTACGTTTTCGAATTGATTGTCAGTGGTGCCGTCATAGACTAGTATTTGGCCATCAGCAGGAGAGGCTACATTGGCATCAGTAAGACCAGAAAGATTCGAAGCTCCTGACGGCAAAGCCGCCAATTCATCAATGGCAGCTTGCGTGGTACCTATTGCACCACCGACTAATCCCGAAGAAGAGCCATCATATGGTACATCTGTAGCCGTTTGAGCATCTGTATTAATACTTGAGAGATCCAAGGTAACAGGGGCTATCCCATCATCTTGCAGAGAGACTTCTAAAGTTGTTCCCGAAAGTGATAGCTGATCAATTTGTTGATCATCAGTATCTAATGCGCCATCAATATCTCCCTGAAGTTCTACCAGTGCACTTTGCACATCCGTACTTGTTAAATTTCCGCTGGCGGTCACCGGCACACCTGCAGCCGTTTGCGCATCGGTATTGATACTTGAAAGGTCTAATGTAACTGGGGCTACCCCATCGTCTTGCAAAGACACTTCCAGAGTTGTACCTGACAATGAAAGTTGATCAATTTGTTGATCATCGGTATCCACCGCTCCGTCAATATCACCTTGGAGCTCAACAAGTGCACTTTGTACATCTGTACTGGTCAGGTTACCACTTGCTGTTACAGAAACTTCTGCAGCCGTTTGATCGTCCGTATCAATACTTGTCAATGGTACTTGCAGTACACCACCTCCATCTACAACTTCAAGATTACCGGCATTAACCCTAAAATCTGTGTTAAACTCGTTGGAGGGATCTGTATCTAAACCTGATACAAAACTCGATTTTAATTCCCATTGAGGATTTCCAGAAATATCTGTAGTAAGCACCTTATCCGCATCAGAAATTCCAGCAGTTCCTATTTCGGTTGTTGTTACAGCATCAGCTACAATCTGATAGTTTGCAGAACCGCTCATTGTCAAATCTCCATTTACTCCAGCTGCAGAATTACTAGCACCGTTCCCAACTATAATTTGACCATCACTTAAAGTCGGGGCACCTCCTCCTCCAACATCATCGGGAGCTGCTTCCCAACGACTGTTGGCGTTATTCCATTTCAGCACTTCGCCATCAGCTGGAGTTGCTAAGCCCGGATCAATGGCAGTCCCCTGTAAACTTTGCGCATCATTTGAGCCACCTGCAGCACTCCAAACAGGTACGCCACCAGCTATCTGTAGCACATCTCCATCTGTGGTACCAGAAAAATCAAGTTTTTGAACATTGATATTGGCTGTATTACTAATGTCATCATTGGTAATAGAAACATCTGTAATTGTACCTCCGGCTCCACCTGACACAGCAGCCAATGATGCCAGAGCTCCAGCGTCTGTAATTTTAGATAGTGTCAGATTCGGGATATCTGCTGCTATAAGGTTTGCTCCACCTGTTACACGCCCTTGAGCATTAACAGTTACTTTAGGATACGTACCCGCTGTAACACCTGTAGTACTCAAATTTAATGTAACTGATCCTGTTGTTCCTCCACCTGTTAACCCGGTTCCGGCTATTACATCTGTTATGTCACCAGTAGAAGCTGCTAATGTCGTTGGTTGCCATTGGCTACCATTATATTGTAATACCTGTCCGCTTGATGGGCTTGTAGCATTAACATCAGTCAGATCAGTCAAAACTACAACATCATCAGAATCATCCAGGTCTCCAGTATTTGATATTACTCCTCCTGTGATATTAATTCCGGCTCCTGCTGTCAATGTACCACTTGATAGGGTGCTCAGGTCCACAACAGTGGTACCCCCGGCATCAGTAAGCTCTAAATCACTACCATTTAACGTTGCCCCTGTTAGCAACTCATTGTTTGGGTCAGCATCCGCATCATCAACCGAAGCAACACTCAAAGGATCACCCGAAACTCCTGTGCCTGTTAAAGTAGCATCACTTACAACTCCTGTAAAAGTACCTGTGGGTAATGCCTGATACGTCCAGTTGGCTCCATCGTATACTAATATCTGATTGGTGGATGGACTCCCTCCTGGAAGGGATTCACCATTTAGCGCTACAACACTTGCTGCCTGTATATTTCCGGTTAAATCACCACCAACCGTAAAGTCTACTAAAGATATTTGATCTTGAACTCCACCGTTTATTAATAATTCTAAATTAGCTCCTTGTAACCTGAGTGAATATGCATCTCCACCTCCAGAAGATCCTCCACCAACGCCAACCCAAGCGCTGCCATCAAAATAATACACCCGATTGTCTGCTCGGTTAAAAGCCACCATACCTGGTTCAGATGGAGTGAATGCATTCACATTGTCAACCGCTGGCAAAATAAGACCTTGATCACCATTAGCAATTAAATATAAAACTGCATCTGATTTTATCTCGGTTCCACCTATTGTGACTGAATTATCCTGAGCTTCGACTGTTTGTGAAATTGACGATACCGCAATGAACAAAAGAAAAAAAAGCGCGCGGATACATGGGGATGACATGCAAGATCCTTTCATAATGGTGAGGTTTGGGGTTATTCTATACTTTGCAAGCAAGTAATTTATTAAAATCAACTATTTACATCACACTGATAATCAGCAAGTGACACAAGACAACATTTAGGCAATATAATACATTCTTAAAAAAGAAATGAAATTACAAAGCCATTAACTTCGAATAAATATTAATGGGAGTTAATAAAAAAAGGTAAGCAATCCTTACAAAAAAGGATAAAAATATATTATAAAATTTACATAAATTGACATGTATGATAACGACAGATTGAAGCCATCACTTCAAATAGAACCTGGTGAGAAGTCGAGTAAATTTTATTTTTTGGCAGGCACTGCCACGCGATAATCAACCTTCATTTTGCCTTTGGTAATATTGGTGAGCTTACCTTTAAGCATACGTTTTTTAAGTGGGGTGAGGTAGTCTGTAAACAAAATGCCTTCGATGTGGTCATATTCATGCTGGATGATACGTGCCTTCATACCATCATATTCTTCTTCATGAAGGTTCCAGTCTTCATCGTAGTATTTAATTTTGATGCTTTCTTTACGAGATACATCCTCACGGATATTAGGTATGCTCAAGCATCCTTCTTCAAATGCCCAAGGCTCGCCTGTCTCTTCGATCATTTGTGGGTTGATAAAAACTTTACGAAAGCCTTCCATCTCCTCATCTTCAATGGGGGTGCCATCAACAACAAACATTCTGATACTTTTCCCTATTTGCGGTGCAGCTAACCCTATTCCACTGGCACTTTCCATCGTTTCGAACATATCCTGGCTCAATGCTTTAACATCAATTTCGCCTTTATTTATGTCCTGTGCTTTCTTTTTTAAAACCGGATCTCCGTATACTACTATGGGATAGATCATACAACCTTTTCTATTTACTGCTTGAAAACGCAAAATTAATAATTTCTATTAAGAATGGCTGTCTAAATACGATTGTAGAATAAGTACTGCACTTATTTTGTCAACATTTTCCTTTTTCCTTCTGTCTTTTTTCTTCATTCCACCAGCTACCATAGCCTGTACTGCCATTTTGCTGGTAAACCGTTCATCTTCTTCAACCAATTCTATTTGAGGGAACTTTGACTTAAACTCAGTAATAAATTTTACAACCTCTCGGGTTGAATGCGTGTCAGTATCATCAAGTCTTTTAGGCATGCCGATTACAAGCGTATCCACATCTTCACGCTCAATATACTCCTTTAAATAAGTAAAAAGCTCTTTTGTAGCTACAGTTGTAACAGGAGAGGCTATAATCTGCAATGGGTCGGTGGCGGCTATCCCAGTGCGCTTAAGGCCATAATCTAAAGCGACAATTCTACCCACTAGTTGAGTTTAATCTTACTTTGTAACTTGAGTATAGCGTCTTTTTCGAGCATCATGGCTTTTGGAAACAGAATGTCATTTTCTATCCGCGCATGAGTCTTTAAGTCTTTCTCTAAAGACTGAAGTTCAGAGTAAATAACTTTTATGTGCAGTGGTGTGCTGTGACCAACTTCATAGTTATTTGTAATATTTCTTATTCCCCTCATCTCATCATCATGTTGGTCGTGCTCCATTGCAAATTTTTGAAGTGAGCTTTCCTCCATTTGCCAATAAATGGAAGATTGATTTCTCTGGTTTTTGAGATAATCATTAAGCCCTAAAATGTAGCTGAATAGCGTGTCTTCTTCTTCATAAATATGATGAATGAAGTCCTCTACAAAAATTGGAAATATAAATTGTAAGTCGCTGGCAATAAGTCCGAGTTGGTCTTTGGGAACCTTCATCCCCTCAATTAATTGAGCCAGGTAAGGAAGCTTTTGCTTGATAAATAAGAAATGAGTGTGTTTGAGATATTCAACGATCAGATCAATCGGGTACTCATTGAGCGATAATACATCGCTTGCATCTTGTCCGGGATCTGACTCGAGTTTTCTCACCACTGTGCTAACATCAAGCCCCATATCAAAACAGGCTTGTTCGAGCGTTGCCTCAGAATAGTCATAAAAAGAGATACCAAAGTAGTAGAGTACGCTCGCATTTACGTAATTGTTATCTACAATATCCGATATTTTCTTCTTGTTGAAACTCAACTTCTTGTCATTTTGACCTATGTAAATATATGAAATTTGTTTCCCAGATGAAGGTGTTGCTAACAAATATCAATAGCCTTTCGTTATACTTTTATAATATTGATAAATTTAAAGTTATTTAAAGGTCAAAATATATCATCGTGAAAGAGCATAAAAACACAAAGTACCAGATAAGACTACCATTATTTATATCTATGGGTATTGCTGCCGGTATTCTTATCGGGGCTACATTTGCCGATACTTCACCTGTCAAAGGTGATCTGAACAGCAACGTGCAGAAGTTGAAAGAAGTATTAACTCTCATCGATCGCAATTATGTGGATGAGGTCGATACAGATAAGCTTGTCGATGGTGCCATTGAGCACATGCTCTCTGAACTTGATCCGCATAGTAGCTACATCACTGCTGCGGAACGAACACGTGCAAATGAAGACCTGCAAGGAAATTTTGAGGGAATAGGCATTGAATTTAATATTTTCAAAGATACAATTGTTGTAGTATCGCCACTTAGCGGTGGTCCAAGTGAAGCCGTTGGTTTACAATCTGGTGACAAGATCATAAAAGTTGATGGTGAAACAGTAGCTGGCGTTGGCTTTACCAACAGAGACGTACAAAGCACTTTGAAAGGACCAAAAGGCACCAAGGTAAAAATCACTGTTAAGCGAAAAGGCCGAAAGCAACCTATTGATTTTGAAATCATAAGAGATAAGATTCCTCAGTTCTCTGTTGATGCCCATTACATGATTGATGATGAAAAGGGATATATTAAAATAAGTCGCTTTTCTGCCACCACATATGAGGAGTTTAAGTCAGCAATGGAAGATCTGGAGTCTCAAGGTATGAAAAAGCTTATCCTAGACCTTCAAGGTAACCCTGGCGGGTATATGAATCAGGCCATCAATATTGTAGATGAATTTATCGCTGGCAAAGAGAAGATCGTGTATACACTAGGTAAGCAAGCTCGATACAACACACAGGCACTTGCCGATAGAAAAGGCCTATTTGAAAAAGGTGATTTGATTGTATTAGTCAATGAAGGAAGTGCTTCAGCTTCCGAAATTGTCACGGGTGCTTTACAAGACAATGACCGCGCGCTTGTGGTTGGAAGAAGAACTTTTGGAAAAGGGCTTGTGCAAGCCCCGTTAGACTTAAGCGATGGGTCTGAGTTAAGACTCACCATTTCGAGATACTATACACCAAGCGGCAGATCAATACAGAAGCCTTATGATGACGAAAGTGAATATGGTAGAGATTTGATGGAGCGCTTTAACCATGGCGAGTTCTTCAGTGCAGATAGCATCAAATTTAATGACTCATTGAAATATCAGACGAAAAGCGGCAGAGCTGTGTATGGTGGTGGAGGTATTATGCCTGACTATTTCGTACCACTCGACACTACTCAAACATCAGCTTATCTCAACCAGCTTTTTACAAGCAATGCTATGCAGGAGTTTACCTTCAACTATGTAGCTAAAAACAAAGCAACTTTAGAAAGCATGAAGTATGTAGACTTCTATAATAATTTCAATGTTACAAATGACATGTTTAACAGTTTGGTGAAATTTGGTGAAAGCAATGGAGTGAAGAAAAACAGAAAAGAGTTAGACCAACATAAAGACTTATTTGCGCTACATATGAAGGCCCAAATTGCCAGACAGATTTGGAATAACAATGGTTTTTACCCTATCTTCAATCAGACAAATGAAGTACTGCAGCAGGCAGTGAAAATGTTTGACAAAGCAGATAATTTAGACAGAACAAGATACTAGCATATGTATTACCACAAGCTTGGAAATATACCTCCCAAAAGACACACGCAATTTAAGCAACCTGATGACAGTTTGTACAAAGAAGAGCTTGTAAGCTCACGAGGCTTTTCCGGCATATATTCCAATCTGTATCACATATACATGCCTACCCGGATTTCGGGCATGGATAAGCCAGTGGCATTTGGTAGTGAAATCGCCAAAGATTATGGTTTAAAACAAACTCACCTGGATACCTCAAAGATTGGCATTACAGGCAAAGACTATCTGGATGGACGTAAAGAGTTACTAAAAAATAATGAGGTGACCATTTCGCTTTGTAGGCCAGAAAGCCATCAGATGGATTACTACTATAAAAATGCCGAGGGAGATGAAGTTATATATGTGCATGACGGTAGTGGGTATTTGCATTCTCAACTTGGTAGCATCAAAGTAAAGCAAGGCGACTATGTAGTGATTCCACGTACAGTGATATACAAATTTGAATGGGATGAAGGCCCTTTGAAACTCTTGGTGGTAGAATCGGCCAATCCAATCGAAACCCCGAAGAGGTATCGTAACGAATTGGGTCAATTGCTTGAGCATTCTCCTTATTGTGAAAGAGATATAAGACCACCGGAAAAGTTGGTTACAGAAGAGAAGAAAGGTGAGTATGTAGTGAAAATTAAAAAACACAATCAGCTACATACCTACAGATACGAACATAGCCCGTTTGATCTTGTCGGTTGGGATGGTTTTTTATGGCCTTATGCTTTTTCAATCCATGATTTTGAGCCCATCACTGGCCGTATTCATCAACCACCACCAGTACATCAAACCTTCCAGGCCTGGGGTTTTGTGATTTGCTCGTTTGTACCAAGATTATTTGACTATCACCCGAAGTCAATCCCTGCACCGTACAATCACTCTAATATCGACTCAGACGAAGTCCTTTATTATGCCGAGGGCGAGTTTATGAGTAGAAAAGGCATTGATCGAGGTTCCTTTACCCTACACCCGGGCGGCCTGCCTCATGGCCCACACCCAGGTACGGTTGAGAAAAGCATCGGGGCTAAAGAAACGCATGAAATTGCTGTAATGGTAGATACCTTCAAGCCGCTCTTCCTTACCAAAGATGCGTTGGAGTATGTGGACAAAGATTATCCGATGAGTTGGAGTGAATGATTTTTAGCTTTGAGCTATTAGCTTCAAGCCATAAGCAACTAAACACAATTAGAATCATTTATGATTAATAAAAAGACTTATAAAATCCTGGCTTCTGTCTCTCTATCGTTTGTAATCATAGGTGCAGGTATGAATATAGCTCATATTGATGGTAGTAGGGTTATTTTTACAGTTGGTTTACTCTCGGGCATTTTAATTCAAAGCGCTTACATCAAGTATTTAGAAAAAGCTATTTCAAAAAAATAAGCTTTGAAACAACACATTATTTCAACAAGGCGACTGAGGCTTTACAAAGCAGTTGTTTATCTTTTATCAATACTAGTCGCTTTCGCGTTCTTTTATTTTTCCTACCATAGGTACTCAAAGGCAGAATATTTTGGAGCAGTATTTTATTCTTTGGAGGGCATCTTTCTATTTATATTTTTTTATCTGCGTACTTCAAAGCTTCAGAGTATCGCTTATGATAAAGAAAACTTATATGTGCAGCAAAAAAACCAGGAGCTCATCATTCCATTTACAGAAATAAAAAAAATTAAACTTACCAGTTTAACAGGTGTACATAATATTTACTTGTACTCCGATTTAGGTCTTGGTAAAGAGATTCTCTTTAAATCATCCCTCTGGTATCCATTCAACTACAATAAAGTTGATGATCAGGTATATGAACTTCAAAAGCTAATAGATAATGCCAAGGCCACTTACAAACCAGAGAATCTTAATGCGTTGGGCAGCTGACAGGAACTGACGACAACCTTGAAGCTTTTTTAATTGCTAATTGCCATTTGATAACAGATATTTGAAGCATGATTGAATTGGTTTGGTTATTAGCAGGGCTTCTGATTGGTGGCGTTAGTGCATGGTTTATTGCCAAGTATAAGTTTGCAAGTGAAGCAGTAGATTCGGCAGGGCTTCAAATAGAGAAGGAACGTGTAGCAAACCTGCAAACCGAGACCTCTTCTCTTAAGGCCGAACTCGAAAAGGAAAGATCAAAAGTACTTCAACTCAATAATAGCCTATCAGCGACCGAGGCTGATTATCGCAACCTTCAGGAAAAACTCAAAGAGCAGAAAGAAGAGCTGGGTCAGCTCCAACAAAAATTTAGTATCGAGTTTAAAAACCTTGCTAACGAAATCTTTGAAGAAAAGAGTAAAAAATTCACCGACCAGAATAAATCTAATCTTAGCGAATTGCTCAATCCGCTAAAAGAAAGAATTACTGAGTTTGAGAAAAAGGTTGAAATCAACAGCAAAGAAAGCCTGGCACAAAGCACTGCACTAAAGGAGCAGCTCAACAATCTAAAAGAACTCAATCAGCAAATGACAAAAGAGGCCGAAAGTCTTACCAAAGCGCTTAAAGGTGACTCTAAAGCACAAGGTAATTGGGGTGAAATGCAGCTGGAGGCTATTCTCGAAAATGTTGGTCTACAAAAAGGCATCCATTACGAGAAAGAAAAGAATTATAAAAATGAGGAAGGCGCTAACCAGCGTTTAGATTATATCATCAACCTGCCAGATGATAAATACCTGGTGTTGGACTCCAAAGTGTCGCTTACAGCTTACAGCAATTACTTCGAAGCAACTGACGAAAACGAAAAACAGCGATACTTAAAGCAGCACCTTGATAGTATATTGACTCACATTAAGACACTCAATGACAAAAACTATCAAAACCTCTACGAGATTAATCAGCCGGACTACATACTCATGTTTGTAGCCAACGAACCAGCACTAAATATTGCTTTTCAGCAAAAACCCGATCTTTTCGAAAGCGCTTTGAATAAAAACATAGTCCTTGTTTCTACCTCTACGCTGATGGCCACCATGCGTACGATCTCATACATCTGGAAGCAGGATTTACAAAATAAAAATGCCATAGAAATTGCCACACAAGCAGGTAGTTTGTACGACAAGTTCACCAACTTTACCGAAGACCTCATCAAAGTGGGTCGACAGCTTGGTCAGACACAATCTACCTACCAAGATGCCATGAAAAAACTATCGGAAGGTAAAGACAACTTAGTGAGAAAAACAGAACGCCTGAAAGAGCTCGGGGCTAAAACCAGCAAATCGCTCGACCAAAAACTTATAGACAGGTCGGAGTAATGGCAGGTGTACACTTCAACGCTATGCGTGTTGGTCAAAAATACTCACTCACCAACTACGGGGAGACTTTTGAATTTGAAGTAATCAAAAGGCTTTCTGAAGAGGAATTCGTTCTTAAAGATTTGAATACGCTTGAAACCTACAAGCTGTCTGAGTTTATTGCCTTTGGAAAAGGTAAAGATTTTGAGATAGATGAGATTTATGCATTATACTTCGCCCACTCTTTAGCAAAATAGGTAAGTATGATATCAGCACCGGCTCTTTTAATACTCAGCAACATTTCACTCATAGCAGCTTCCTTATCAAGCCAACCTTTTTCGGCTGCCGCTGCTACCATGGCGTACTCGCCACTTACATTGTAGGCTGCAATTGGTTGGGTATAGTTTTCCTTTAGCAATTTTATAACATCAAGATAAGCCAAGGCTGGTTTTACCATTAAAAAATCTGCCCCCTCATCTACATCAAGGTCAGCTTCAATCAATGCTTCCGTTTGGTTAGCAGGGTCCATTTGGTAAGTCTTTTTGTCGCCACTTTTTGGTGCAGAATCTAGCGCATCCCTAAACGGACCATAAAAGGCGCTTGCATATTTAGCCGTGTATGACATGATAGATACATTCTCAAAGCCATTGTCATCCAACATCTCTCTAATGTAGCCAACCCGGCCATCCATCATATCAGAAGGACCAATGATATCGATACCCGTTTCGGCTTGAGCCAAGGCCATCTCACCCAATACTTCAAGGGTCTCATCGTTAAGAATTTCCCCTTTTTCATTTACAATACCATCGTGGCCATCGCTACTGTAGGGGTCCATGGCTACATCAGTCATAATGCATGCCTCCGGAAACTTTTGCTTGATTTCTTTTAATGCTTTAAGATAGAAGAAGTCAGCTTGGTAGCTTTTAGTAGCCATCTTGTCTTTGTGTTTTTCATCCACCACTGGGAAAATATCAAAAGCCTTAACCCCTAGTTTCATACACTCCTCGATTTCCTTGAGCATAGGATTTAGGCCGAGGCGATTGATACCAGGCATAGAGGCAACCGGTACCTGTGCCTTTTGATCTTCCAACAAAAACAGTGGATATATAAAGTCGTTGGTTGTTACCTGCGTTTCTCTTACAAGATTTCTAACTGCCTCGCTCTTACGATTTCTTCTGGGTCTGATGTACATACCTGCAAATCTAAAACATTTAGACTAACTCTGTACAGGTAATAAACGCATAGGTATCTGATCTGGCTTATATTTAGAGGGAAAGTTTTTTACACAAAAGTTAAGCCCACAGGTTAAAACAAATATACTTACAGCCACAGGAGCCACTAGTATATACCAGCTATCTTTAAATGTGAGCGCTACGTATGAAGCAATAGCTATGATAGTAATTATGGCTATTACACGCAGTGCATAATACTTTGGTTTTACACCAAATCCGTATTTGGCTTTGCTTTTTTCTTTGAGATGGACATGAAGCACTCTAACAAAGGAGTTGTAGTGATTTTGTTGATGCATCTCCCGTTTATTCTCGTCCCAATTACGGCTGGAAATAAATATGGGTTTATCATCCTCAATATTCAGCGTACATGAATAATGATTAGGGGTACATATACCTCCAGGCTTATTTAGCCATACAGCATTTATTATATTGTATGGTACTTCATATATCGCATTATCCACTACATAATGCAGCATGTCGTTTTTCAGAATGATACTACGCTCTGAACCGCTTTCGGTGATCTTAAAATTATATTCCATAGCCAACTAAATGGTAATATAGTAAGATTTGTTTTTAAAAAGCGTATACGTGACTTTATTTTTATAAGCGGTAGTTAATTAGTATTCAGGGTACTAATGTTCGTTTTTATACTCTAAGATATCACCGGGCTGGCAGTCTAGTTCTTTGCAAATGGCCTCAAGGGTAGAAAAACGGACAGCCTTAGCTTTACCAGTCTTGAGAATTGACAGGTTTGCCACCGTAATGCCTACTTTTTCAGCCAAATCTTTAGATTGCATTTTGCGCTTGGCGAGCATTACATCAAGATTTACAATTATGGGCATGATTAGATGGTTAGTTCCTGTTCTTGTTTAAGTTCGATACCATGATTGAAAACTTGTGCAATAACCATAATGAACAGGCCCGCAATAATAATTGTCCAATTTATACTTGCTGAGCTTTCTAATTCCAGACCTACGAATTCGAAATTTGTTTTTAAATACCACATACCTATTAAAGATTCTAATTTCTCAATAAAACCAGAGGAAATAAGCAATAGCCCCAAAATTTTGAGTCTTTTTACGTTTGGCTTTATAAATGGGTTATCAGCAGAACTAATGATTTCCCTGACCAGATATAACGCGAATAAGAAAAATATAAGCCTTAGGCCTACGTATAAAAATCCCCAATTTACGTTTAAGTCTTCGTTAGCAATGAGTAACTGCGCATGACTTATTTTTATTTTAGAATGCTTTAATTCGTCATTTATAATTTTCACTTGAACAGACTCGTCAATTTGGTATTTGTTTTGATCCGTTAAGCGCAACTCGTGTGAGGTTACTCTTGAGAAGCCTTTAGCATTTTCTCCTTGTAATCTAAATAGAATGATGCCGCTAAAAACCATACCCAGGATAGATACGAGCATCAATATATTAATTAGCCATATAGATATTTTCTTCCAGCTCATACTCTTAAATTGTTAATTCCTGTTCTTCCTTGATTTTCATACCCTCTTTAATCACGCCTGCCATTATCAGGAATATCAAACCCATCACTAAAGGCATAATATTAAAGTCAACCACTCTAAATAAACCTCCATTCATTACTTGATAGTTTTTAACAAAACGGGAATACGAAATACTTTCAATTAAAAACTGTATAAATGGTAATAATAACAGAGGAATACTCAACACCATAAAATTTTTTATGTTGTCTTTAACAAAAAATTTACCTTGAGAAATATTTTTTACAATGGTTCTTAAATACCAGAACCACATAGCAGTCAACGCAATTGACAGTATATAAGCCACTAAGTAAAGGCCTGTAATAGTATCTTTCTTTTGACCTATGAATTTGTATTTAACTGGGCTGGGTTTGTCAGAAATAAACGCCTTCGATTTAGTATCTGATCTATTTCTAATTTTAAAGTCATCATTTTCCAGATTACTTATCATACGTCTCACCATAGGACCTGGCACTGTCAGATAGACACTTGTCTCAAATGGTGTATCCTGTTCTGAAGAGTAGTGCAATTCTTTTTCCAGTTTATAACCATAGGAATTTAAGACTACTGATGAACTCCATGTTTTAACACCTGATAGATCTTCTATGGGTTCTATTGGTGTCAGCATCTTGTATACAACTGAAGTTTGAATAATCAACACACAAAGAATAGATAAAATTATAAGGTTTACCACCCAAATAGAAACTTTAGAAATCAACCGATTATTATTTAAAAAAGGCATTTAATAATTGTTTATTAATTATTTATTATTGTTTTTCAATAATTACAATTATGATAAATAATTATCACAATTCAAAATCAGACACAAAAAAAGGGGCTCACGGCCCCTTTATAGTTTTTATGTGTCTTTACTATTAGAATTCTCTGATTGTTTTTTCTATAATATCGCAGCACTCATGCAGTTGCTCTTCAGTCATCACCAAAGGAGGTGCAAAGCGAATGATATTACCATGGGTTGGTTTTGCCAACAAACCATTTTCTTTTAATGCCATACATATATCCCAGGCAGTAGAGCTATCTGGTGAATCGTTAATTACAATCGCGTTTAATAACCCCTTACCTCTTACTAAAGTCACCAAATCTGTCTTTTCAATGAACTTGTTCATCCTTTCTCTAAATATATCGCCAAGCCTCCTGGCATTTTGCATCAAATCCTCATCATAAATTACCTCTAGTGCTGCCATAGCTACTTTACAACCCAGCGGGTTGCCACCAAACGTACTACCATGCTGCCCAGGCTTAATTACATTCATTACTTCATTATCAGCCAAAACTGCCGAAACAGGATAGGCACCTCCTGAGATTGCTTTGCCAAGAATAACCATATCAGGTCGCGTATAAGTTGCTGGTTGCCTTTCACATTTATTGCTACAGCTGCAATCACCACAAACTCTTAATAATGATCCTGTTCTGGCAATACCAGTTTGCACTTCATCTGCAATAAGCAACGCTCCTTTCTTCTTACAAAGTTCTGCGGCTCCTGCCATATAGCCTTCGTCTGGCACAAATACTCCAGCTTCACCTTGTATTGGTTCTACTAAAAAGCCTGCAACGTCTTTATCTTCAAGTGCGATCTCTAGCGCTTCTAGATCATTGTAAGGTATGTTGATGAAACCCGGTGTGTAAGGCCCAAAGTTATTTCTTGCATCTTCGTCATTAGAAAATGAAATTACCGTAGTGGTTCTACCATGGAAATTACCGTCACAAACGATTATTTTGGCTCTATTTTCAGGTATTCCTTTTTTCTCGTAAGCATACTTTCTACAGATCTTTATGGCAGTCTCTACTCCCTCTGCTCCGGTATTCATAGGCAGCACCTTGTCGAAACCGAAGTACTCTGTCACAAATTTTTCATAAACGCCTAATATATCATTATAAAATGCCCTTGACGTTAGTGTTAAAGTTTCTGCCTGCTCTTTCAGTGTTCCGATGATTTTTGGGTGACAATGACCTTGATTGACTGCGCTGTACGCTGAAAGAAAATCATAATACTTCTTGCCTTCAACATCCCAAACATGCACACCTTCACCTTTGGCCAAGACTACCGGAAGTGGATGATAATTATGCGCTCCATGCTTATCTTCCAGTTGTATTGCCTCTTTTGAAGTTAGTTTTTGTGTAGTTTCCATGATAGTAAATTATAAAGTTATTAGCTTGTCTCATCACGCCCCGTCCCGATAGCTATCGGGACGGGGCTTTCCTCATTATCGCTGGAGAGAAATCATCCCGGTTGGCAAATGTAATCATTTGCCTTTATTTTTAAGTAAAAAAGTGGTTACATCGTTCACTAGATCAGGCAGAAAGTCAATAAAAAATATTAAGAACTACTTTTGTTAATAATATTCTTTTTGCGATATTTGCAGACCCAAATTAAAAAAGGTACGAATATTTAAGTTTATATAAAGATGTCAAGAGTTTGCCAGATTTCAGGAAAAAGGCCTCAGGTAGGTAACAACGTTTCTCACGCAAACAATAAAGTGAAGAGAAAATTTTACCCTAACCTTCAGAAGAAAAGATTTTATATCCCTGAAGAAGATAAGTGGGTAACGTTGAAGGTTTCAACTTCGGCCTTAAGAACAATTAACAAAAACGGGATCTCTGCGGTTTTGAAAAAGGCCAGAGCAAACGGTAATACATTAGTTTAGAGTAATAAGGCATAAAGATATTTTATCATGGCAAAGAAAGGTAATAGAGTGCAGGTAATTTTGGAGTGTACTGAACACAAAAACAGTGGTCAGCCGGGCACTTCAAGACACATCACTACAAAAAACAGAAAAAACACTCCAGACAGATTGGAGCTTAAAAAGTATAACCCAATACTTAAGAAATATACTGTACACAAAGAAATTAAGTAATTATGGCTAAGAAAGTAGTTGCATCCCTCCAGAAGAAAGAAAGTAAGAACATGGCCAAGGTAATTAAGGCCGTTAGATCTGACAAAACAGGCGCTTACACTTTCAGAGAAGAAATTGTACCTGTAGATAAGGTAAAAGAAGTTTTAAACGGCTAATTTTTTAGCCCCTTTTTGAAAAGGAATAGAAGTCCCTTTCGGATAATAATCGGAAGGGACTTTTTTCTTATATTTCCAGTTAGCATTTAGCATCAAACCCCACCAAGACTATGGCACTATTTGGCGGTCTATTTTCAAAAGAAAAGAAAGAGTCTTTAGATAAAGGACTCGAAAAGACTAAGGAGAGCTTCTTCTCTAAGCTTGGCAAAGCCGTTGTTGGCAAAAGTAAGGTCGATGATCAGGTACTTGATGAGTTGGAAGAAGTACTCATCACTTCTGATGTTGGGGTGAATACGACCATCAAAATCATTGAGCGCATCGAAGAACGTGTCGCCAGAGATAAGTATATGGGTGTAGAGGAGCTTGACCAGATACTTAAAGAAGAAATAGCCGGTCTGCTTGAAGAAAATAATACTGAAGATCTAAAGGACTTCTCATTGCCGGAAGTAAAAAAACCTTATGTGCTCATGGTAGTAGGTGTAAATGGAGTGGGTAAAACAACCACTATTGGCAAACTTGCAGCACAGTATAAGAAAAATGGTTATAAAGTAGTTTTAGGAGCAGCAGATACCTTCAGAGCAGCAGCTGTTGATCAAATAAAGCTTTGGGGTGAAAGAGTTGATGTGCCTGTAATTGCAAGAGGTATGAATACTGATCCATCAGCCGTGGCCTTTGACGCTGTGAAGTATGGCGTTGAAAATGATGCCGATGTAGTAATTATAGATACGGCCGGTAGGTTGCACAACAAAGTGAACTTGATGAATGAGCTCACAAAAATCAAACGGGTGATGCAAAAGTTTGTTGAAGAAGCTCCTCATGATGTTATGTTGGTGCTTGACGGAAGTACTGGTCAAAATGCTGTACTACAAGCTCGGGAATTCACCAAAGCTACAGATGTCACCTCATTGGCAATCACCAAACTCGATGGTACTGCCAAAGGTGGTGTGGTCATTGGGATATCCGATGAATTTAAAATACCTGTAAAATATATAGGTGTTGGTGAAAAAGTAGACGATTTACAGGTATTCAACAAAATGGAATTTGTTGATTCGTTTTTTAAGAATGTGAGTTAATGCATCACCAACACGCGTTGGATTTTACTGAACCCAGGACCAGAAATTTTGATAAAATAATACCCATTATCTAATTCAGAGATAGTCAAAACGATGGATGAATCACCTTTTCTTATATCTACCTTTTTTGACTTGCCATGTATGTCGAGTAGCTCAATTTCGATTTCATTGCCATTAACTCCTGCTATGTTTAAGAAGTTACTTGTTGGGTTGGGAAATAAATAAATATCATTTACTAAAGCAACTTGTCTTACCGCTGAAAAATCAAACTTACCATCATAGTCAACTTGGCGTAAACGATAATAATTAACTCCAGCATTGGGTCTGCTATCGGTAAAATTATACCTGCTGACAGCAGAGGCGTCACCTTGACCTTTAACAGTGGCTATTCTTCTAAAATTAGTACCATCGGCAGATCGTTCGACATCAAAATAATCATTATTCATCTCAGAAGCCGTAGACCAGTTTAGCTTAACAGTGTTGTCCTGTTGAGTCCTTGCGTTAAAAGTAAGCCACGTAACAGGTAAAGGGTTGTTTTCGACCCCAACCAGCTCTAAATCAAAACTAATATCAGAACTTGTTACATCAACCTGATGTATCTCTACAGCAATCACATTCGTTCCATTTACTAAAGAGGCACTGCTCACATTAAATGCCGAATAATTATCTTCATCTTCCCCTCCAATAGTTGATGAAGCCAATGTGGTGAAAGTGATAGCTCCAGTTGGCATATTATTTCTTAAAATTTCTGTTCCGTTGAGGTACACAACAGCACCATCATCGCGCAACAGATTTAAAGTCAACGACTGATAAATGCTTGCATCTGGCACACTAAAACTATGTCTAAAGTAGGTAGTTTCATGTTTATCGTTTGCATCAGCACCGAAGCTTACTACTGTTGCCTGGCTATCTCCATAGCCTAAAACTCCTGCACCAGTTGCCCATCCTGAATCATCAAATGCGGAGGCTCGCCATGCAGTTCCCTGATTGGAACCATCATCCAAATAACTCCATGTAGAAAGTTTACTAACAAGCGTATTTCCAAACTGCCCTATTAACTCTAAATCAAAGCTTAAGTCCGAACTTGTCAGGTTGGCCTGATGTACTTCTACAGCTATATAATTTGTTCCTGTAGTCAGTACTGTATTAGCCAGGGTAATTTCAAAAAAAGTATCTTCAGCTGAACCGCCAATGGCAGAGCTGGCAAATGTATTGAAGGAAATAGTACCACCTGGCATATTTTGTCTATCAACCTCAGTGCCATTTATATAAACTACCGCGCCATCATCTCTGAGCAATCTTAATAATACCGAACTGTAGTCATTAGGGTCTGCTACGTAAAATGACTTTCTAAAATATGTGGTCTCATGCTTATCGTTAGCATCTGGCCCAAAACTCACCGTAGTAGTTTCATCACCGTCACCATACCCTAGTTGCGCTTGTCCTGATGCCCAAGACGAATCATCAAACCCAGTTCCTCTCCAAGCTGTCCCTTGATTTGACCCATCATCTAAATAGCGCCAGACAGCCCCTGCCTGAATCAATGTTTGGTCAGTAGATATACCACTGGATCCTGTACCTGAAGTTGGGCATGTAGCGCAACCAGTGATCGTTATACCTGTACAGATTTGATCACTTGTAGCACCATTAAAATATTGAATATCATCACCTATATTTACTGCACCAGAGCCACAAAGCTGGGCATCTGTATGGTCTATATAAATATCATCAGCTGATTGAGTCGTATTAAACAATAGTGTTTCGCTATTACCAGTCAATACAAAATCATCATTTACATCAAGTGTAGCGTTTGAACTTACCTCAAGTCTTCCTAAAATGATTACATCATCTCCTCCTGTCGTGGTCTCTAAAGTTCCGTGCACTAAAACCGAACCTGCAAACATCAACCTTTGAGACGCAGAAAAAGTACCGCCACTTTCAACAGTCACATTGCCAATTTGGTAGAAATTATTGCTCCCGGAGCCATTAAAGGTCCCAACATTACCCAATGCCAAATCATCTGCACTTACACCCGCAGACCCATTATCAGCCACATTATTTACAATAATAGTATGACCATTAAGTATAACAACATTATCGTTTCTTCCTGGAATGGAAGCCGCTGCTCCTGATCCATCAGATTTTAAGGTCCACGAATCAGCCTCGTCCCAGTTGCGGGGAGCTGTTGCACCATTTCTACTATAATAAGTTGTCTGTGCTAAAGAAATGCCAGAAATGAATGACATTAGTAAAAGGGAGCAAATAACTTTCTTCATTTTTTAAACTTAAAAGCTCAAATAATCTCATAATAAAGCAAAATTATCGCTGATTATCAAGTAAATAGACACTAAAGATTGGTATGTCTAATCCTCCTTTGCTCTAAACGGAATCTTCACTATCAACCAATAATCCAGACCCCAGGCGGAAGTTTCTGATGCACGGCCGTAGCCAGGCACCCAATGTGGAATAAGTGCTTTGTCTGAAAAGGTGTCCGTGCTAAATCCAAACTTAAATCGGGCGGTATATCCCAACCAAATAATTTTTGTAAGCCGCACCTTTAATCCGGTAGTAAGTTCAAACCAATTGGCCTTAAGGTTGCCATTTTCAATTCGATTGGCTCCATTCCCCCAAAACTGATTGGTATAGTCATATACGATCTCATCCGAAAAATTGCTGAAGCTATATCTTAGGCCAAAAAACAATGCACTACCATCCGGATCTTTATGAAGAAAGTTAATATCTGGACCTACCTTAAAATGACTTCCTTTATTAATGTAGAAACCATCATCTCTAGTCCATTGGCGGTCATAGATACCATACTCCACATTCAGGAAATATCTGTAAAAATCAATATCTGCAGAAAATTGAAGTTCATTGTATTCTCCTTGAGTAAATACCTGAAGTCCTTTATCAATTACAGCCTCTCCGCTACTAATTAAATCAAAACCAATTCTAATTCCGGTAGGTATAAACTTTCCCTTAACCGTATCAGGTTCAAGATTGGCCTGACCGTAGGCTATCGATGAAGCAAGTATGCTAATTATTATAAACCCGTATGTCTTCATTGATGGCTTCTAGTAAAACTTTATTTACAATTCTTATCGAATCAAAATCATTTCTCGAGTAGTTGAGTTCAGAAAAAATCAACTCAAACGGGCAGTCTTCAGCAATCAATCGCGAGCCGTTTTGATAGGTAATGGTGAGCGTATCTACCCCATACTCACGAATGTCAAATACAAACGTGGCACTATCGGTTTGTGGGTTAGCTGGCAAAGATACTTTACTCACATTATCAGTATTGGCAACCAAAACGCTATCCGAACCGATTGCTGATATCTTGTTTACAAAAACTGTGTCAGGTTGATTTAAATCCAATTGATAAAAACTCAGATTTATTGTCGATGATGTTTCACTTACACAATCAGGCTCTTCACATCCATATAGGAGTAATGCAGCTAGTAAAGTGGGTACAATATGGCGCATGTCGAATTGCAAGCCACAAATATAACTATTGATGTCCCAACCAAGAAGCAAATTTATTTTTCTTAATTTTGCAGACTATTTAAGAAGGAGGAATTGTAGTGAAAACAAAGGGAAGAAAAAAAGATAAAGTCAATATTGTAACGTTAGGTTGCTCAAAAAACCTGGTTGATTCTGAAGTAATGCTTACACAACTTCGAGGCAATAAAATTGATGCCATTCACGAATCTAAAAAGGACGATGCCAACGTAATAATTGTAAACACCTGTGGCTTTATCGACAACGCAAAGCAGGAGTCTATTGATACGATATTGCGCTATGCCGATGCAAAAGAAGAGGGCATGATTGATAAGCTCTATGTTACTGGTTGCCTATCTCAGCGCTATAAAGATGATTTGGAAAAAGAAATTCCTCAGGTAGACAGCTTCTTTGGCACAATGGAGCTCCCCCTCTTATTAAAAAAATTCAAAGCTGATTATAAGCAGGAGTTGGTAGGTGAGAGAATTCTCACTACCAATAACCATTATGCCTATATGAAAATTGCAGAAGGCTGTGACCGCCCCTGTTCATTTTGTGCTATACCACTAATGCGTGGCAAGCACGTATCTAAGCCTATTGAACAGCTGGTATTGGAAGCTAAAAATCTGGCAAAAAATGGTACTAAAGAACTGCTATTGATCGCGCAAGATTCTACCTATTATGGGTTGGATATTTATGGCAAAAGAAATTTAGCTGAACTTCTCAAGCATTTATCTGATGTAGAAGGCATCGATTGGATTCGACTGCACTATGCATTTCCTACAGGATTCCCTACAGATATTTTGGATGTAATGGCTGAGCGAGATAATATCTGCAATTATCTTGATATGCCATTGCAGCACGGATCAACCCGAATTCTCAAACACATGAGACGGGGCACAACAAGAGAAAAACAAGAAGCTTTAATAGAAACAATACGAGAAAAAGTACCTGAAATTGCTTTAAGAACAACACTCATTGCAGGCTACCCAACAGAAACCGAGGCAGACTTTCAGGAAATGTATGACTTCATAGAGCGCTCCAGGTTTGAGCGACTGGGAATCTTTACCTATTCACATGAGGAAAACACCCATGCACATAATTTTGATGATAATGTGCCTGAAGAAGTGAAACAAGAGCGGGCCAATGCCGTTATGGAGTTACAAGAAAATATTTCATACGAAATCAATCAGGAGCGCATAGGCAAAACATTAAAAGTTTTAATAGACAGACATGAGTCTGGCAACTATATTGGCAGAACAGAGTTTGACTCACCGGAAGTTGACAACGAAGTAATCATTGAGTCTAAGGAAAAACACCTGAGAATTGGAGATTTTGTAAATGCCAAAATAGTCGATGCGACTGAGTTTGATTTGTATGGAGAAGTGACTGATTAAGTGCTAAAAAATTAAAAATGAAGTTAGAAAAAGTTGACTTTGCAAGAACCAACCAGTTTTCGAAGATATTCACAGACTACATTGGTGGTGCCAGTCAGCTAAGACCATTTTATGACAATTCTCCTGAATTAAACGCTTATAAAGATCAGCTGAAGAACAAAAAATTTTCGAGTGAGCACAGAAAGATACTCTGTCAGGTTTTAACAGAACAATACGACTCCCTCACCCCTGCTCAGCTAGTCCTAGATAACATAGGGGCACTTAAAGATTCAAATACATTTACCGTTACTACAGGTCACCAACTCAATATATTTACAGGACCGCTTTATTTCATCTACAAAATTGTTTCTGTAATCAACACCTGTAAAGCATTAAAAAAAAATTACCCTGACTACAACTTTGTACCTATTTACTGGATGGCATCAGAGGACCATGATTTTGATGAGATAAGCTACTTCAGACTCAATGGAAAAAAATTACAATGGCAAACCGACCAACAAGGAGCAGTAGGTAGGTTTGACCCTAAGGAACTGAAAGATCTGATTAGCTCAACCCCTGGTATTCCTGACTTTTTCAAAACTGCTTACTTAAAAAGTAAATCGCTTGCAGATGCTGTGCGCCATTATGTCAATCATTTATTTGAAGATGAGGGTCTTGTGGTATTGGATGCCGACAATGCTAAATTAAAAGGGCTCTTTTCTGATGTAATTGCTGACGATCTCGAAAACCATCAGGCTAACGAGTTAGTAAATAAACAAAGTGAAAAACTTGATGCGGCTGGATATAAATGCCAGGTTTTTCCAAGAGAGATTAACTTTTTTTACCTCAAAGATGGGCTTCGTGAGCGAATTGTTGAAGAAGACGGTGAATATCATGTATTGGAAACCGACATCATCTTTACTAAAGAGGAAATACTCGTAGAATTAGAAAATCACCCTGAAAGGTTTAGTCCCAATGTGATTATGAGGCCGCTCTATCAGGAGGTAATACTACCAAACTTGGCCTACTTTGGAGGCCCAGGAGAGTTAGCCTATTGGTTTCAGCTAAAGTCTGTATTCGACCACTACAAAACACCTTTTCCAATTTTAATGCCGCGTAATTTTGCGTTAGTTATTCCAGAACATATTAAACGCAAAATGAAAAAAGCTGGAGTCGGGTTAATGGATCTATTCACGGCAAAACATGAGCTCCTTAAACGGTTGGCCTTAAAAAATGCTAGCGATGAGATTCAACTAAACGGTCAGAAGAGTGATATCCTCAGCCTTTTTGAGAAGATTAAAACTAAAGCAGCTGCAATCGACCCCACATTAGCACCACATGTTGAGGCTCAGCAGACCAAAACAGCCAATAAACTCGATACCATTCAGAAGAAGTTTATCAGAGCAGAAAAGAAAAAGCAGGCAGACCGCATGCGCCAGACTGAAGATATTTTGGACTTTTTATTCCCAAACGGAGTGCTTCAAGAGCGTACTGATAACTTTCTCAACTTCTATTTGCAAGACAATCAATTTATTAAAAACTTGATCGATTCGTTCGACCCATTTGATTTTAAATTTAATGTGTTGATGTATGGCAAGTAAGAAAGTACTGAGAGAAGTCTTTCTGGAAAAAAGAATGTTTCTAAGTGAAGAGGAGTACCTCCATAGAAACATGCTACTACAATCAAATATTGCCGATCAAATAGATTTCAGAAAATACCGATACCTGCACACGTTCTTATCAATCGCAAGGAAGAAAGAGGTGCTTACCCAACCTATTATCGATCTGGCCTTAGCTAAAAATCCAAAAATAAAAGTGCTCGTTAGCAAAACACTTCCGGATAACCAACTAGCGCACTTTCTATATAATAAATACACCAAGATTGTTGTAAACAACTGGGGTATTCCTGAGCCGTCAGATGCTCAACCCATTTCGCCATCAGAAGTCGATCTTGTTTTGGTACCGTTAATTACATTTGATCGACTGGGACACCGCATTGGCTATGGGAAAGGATATTATGACAGGTTTTTAAAAACAATCCCAAATGCGCGCAAAGTGGGTCTAAGCCTGGCTCCCTCGTTAGATTTGATTCCTTTTAGTGATGAACTAGACGTAAAGCTGGATCAATGCATTACACCGTTTCGAGTATACGACTTTTAATCTTTTTCCTTTCTAAAATTTAAATACAGTGATGCTATTATGGCTGGTACAAAAGCTGCAATGGTTATAATGTCGATAAGTCTGCTTCTCATATCAAGGCCAAATACGTTATTGGCCAAATACGTTACAAATGAGTTTGGTAGGTTAGTCTCTCCAAGTTATCTTTTAATTTCCCACTCGAAGTCGGTCAATATACAATAGCCGAATCCAAACCAGAACCCTAGCACGATCCAGGAAAAAAGCGTAGCTCCTACTACCCAAAGGTGGGCTTTCCTCCATTTAGGTATTATCCAACCGAACAGATTGAACCCGATAATACTTATGTGCAATGCAAATAAGGTAAGGTCAATGAAAAACAGCATGACTCGGCTGTTTATTGAATTTCTTTAATAGTTACCTTTTTGTTGTTCCAGTCAAATGAGTCTCCTTTTTTTAAGCCTGCCATAACACTCCCAATAGGTGACGCAGGTGTAATAGCAAAATAATCTTCTCCTCCAGCAGATATTTTACCAGCGCTTACAGATATATAATAGTTACCCAGTGAGGTCTTTACCACTGCTCCTTTGCTCACCTCATTGTGATTAATAGTAGGGTTAGTATTAATCAAAATTTCCTCGAGTTTTCGAGCTTCTGTGAGCTGTACTGAGAGGTTTTCTACCTCACGTTGCATCATAGCTCTGCCGGTTTCATATTTATCACCAGAAGAACTCTTAGTTTCTTCATTGGCTGACTCCTGTGCAGAAACAATTGCTTCCTCGGCATTTTTTATTCTGTTTCTCACAAACGCGAGACACGCTTCATGTAGCTCTTTTTTTATAGACTCTTTTGCCATTGTATTTAACAATTTGATGTAACCTATAAAAGTTACGAATTATTTTTTAATACCTCTCACCATCTCTTTTTTGCCAGGAGGCCCTGCAAGTGTTTCAACCTCAAAGCCCAGGCTCGCCAGATCTCTCTTCAATTGACCTTTGGCACAATATGTAACAAACACACCTGAGCTTATCAATGCATGGTACATTTTTTCGAGCACCTTAGTTTCCCATAACTCTGCCTGCTTATTTGGGGCGAAAGCATCAAAAAAGAGAACATGAAAGTCGGTCTTTAGTTCCGCGTCTTCAACCTTGATTTTGTTTTTTATCAAATCGAAGCCCTTATGAATTGCATATGTCTTTTCCCATTCACACGCATGTATAAGATTAAACCATTCCTTCCCTTCCTTGCCTTCAATATAGCTATGATAGTTTAACTGGTTTGCTAAAGCAGACTCTACCGGAAAGGCTTCTAAGGAAGTCATTTTTATACTTGCATTTTGCGCAGACCATTCTGCAGCCAACAGGGCATTGAGACCTGTACCCAAGCCTACTTCCAACACATTTACAACCTTTGATTGATTATTATGCTGATAGTAGTCAAGTCCATGCTTAATGAATACATGTCTAGACTCCTGTACCGCACCATGAAAAGAGTGATAGGTTTCTTTTAAATCGGGAACATATAGACTATGGCTACCGTCCTCAGTCTTAATAAGTTCTAATTTGCGAGACATTTATTTAGTTATTAATACGGTAGCAAATGCCGCCACGCCTTCTTCCTTACCAACAAAGCCCAATTTTTCGGTAGTTGTAGCTTTTATAGAGATATCCTCTTCATCAATGGCCATCACTTCCGCCAAACAAGATTTCATGTCGGGTATGTGAGGGTTTACTTTAGGTTGTTGTAAACAAATCGTACTATCAATATTGCCGATTTCCCAACCTTTATCACGCAAGAGTTTCATCACATCTTTCAATAAAATTTTACTATCGATGCCCTTATACTTAGCATCTGTATCAGCAAAATGATAGCCTATATCGCGCATGTTGGCAGCGCCCAAAAGCGCATCGCATATCACATGAATCAATACATCGGCATCAGAGTGCCCTACAGCTCCCTTACTATGAGGAATCTTTATTCCTCCAAGCCAAAAATCTGCCCCCTCCTTTAACTGATGCACATCATAGCCTAATCCTGTTCTTATCTTCATGGTAAATTATTCAGTATCAATCCAAAAATAAAAATTAGCCATCACTTTGAGGATGCATTCAATACTTTAATTTTGCCCCTCTAAATTCAATAATTATGCAGTTTGACCGGAAGAAGTTAAGTGACAAGAAGCTCAAAGAACTATACGAAGGGCTTTTGAGACCTCGTATGATTGAAGAAAAAATGCTGATTTTACTTCGTCAGGGTAAAATCAGCAAGTGGTTTTCCGGTATTGGACAAGAAGCTATTTCTGTAGGTGCTACACAAGCCCTTAACGGAAACGAGTACATTCTTCCTATGCATAGAAATTTGGGTGTATTCACTTCACGCGATGTGCCTTACCATAAGTTGTTTGCTCAATTTCAGGGTAAATTAGGTGGTTTTACAAATGGACGAGACAGGTCTTTTCATTTTGGTGCCAATGAGCATCATATTGTAGGTATGATATCCCACTTAGGGCCACAGTTAGCCGTTGCCGATGGTATCGCTCTTGCTAATTTGCTGACGAAAGAAAAGAAAGCCACCGTGGTATTTTCAGGTGATGGTGGCGCATCCGAAGGAGACTTTCATGAAGCACTCAATGTAGCCGCTGTTTGGGACCTGCCGGTAATCTTTATTATTGAAAATAATGGCTATGGTTTGTCGACTCCGAGCAACGAGCAATTCAAATTCAAAAACTTCATCGATAAAGGGCCTGGTTATGGAATTGAAGCAGTACAAATTGATGGAAACAACGTAATTGAAGTCTATAACGAACTGGATAAGCTGGTAAAAAGTGTTAGAAAGAATCCAAGACCTGTCTTAGTTGAAGCTATGACTTTTAGAATGCGTGGCCATGAAGAAGCCTCCGGTACGAAATATGTGCCGAAAGAACTTATGGATCACTGGGCCAAAAAAGACCCGCTGGAAAACTTCGAATCTTACCTGCTAAAAGAAAAAATAATCGATGACAAATTCATCTCATCGCTACGCGCCAGAATAAAAGAAGATATAGAGGTTGGGCTAGAGACAGCCTACAATGAAACTTTACCAGTTGCAGAAACAACCAAAGAGCTTAGCGACATGTACGCTCAGTTCGATCAAAAAGTAATCGCCCCATCAACTTCAAAATCTAGTAAAAAAAGATATGTTGATGCCATTTCAGATGGCTTAAAGCAAAGCCTCCAAAAGTATCCTGAGCTTGTAATTATGGGTCAGGATGTTGCCGATTATGGCGGTGTATTTAAGATCACCGAAGGGTTTATTAATGAGTTTGGCAAAGAAAGAATAAGAAACACACCTTTGTGTGAGTCTGCAATTATTGGCATTGGTCTGGGAATGTCGATAAAGAAACAAAAGTCAGTAATAGAAATGCAGTTTGCCGACTTTGTTACTTGTGGCTTCAATCAGATTGTAAACAACCTGGCCAAATCACACTACAGGTGGAAGCAAAATGCCGATGTGGTAGTAAGAATGCCTACAGGTGCGGGTGTGGCAGCAGGGCCTTTTCATAGCCAAAGCAACGAAGCATGGTTTTTTCATACACCTGGTCTAAAAGTTGTCTACCCTTCTAATCCTTATGAAGCGAAAGGTCTCCTTGCAGCTGCCATCGAAGATCCAAATCCAGTGATATACTTTGAGCACAAAGCACTTTACAGATCATTAACGGCAGAAGTCCCCGATGACTATTACACCATTGAAATTGGTAAAGCAAATCTTGTAACTGAGGGCAATGATCTTTCTGTAATCACCTACGGAATGGGGGTACACTGGGCTAAAGAAGTAGCTAAGAAAATGAGCCTCTCTGTAGATATATTGGACCTAAGATCACTCTTACCTTGGGATAAGGAGGCTGTGAAGGCAACTGTTGAAAAGACCAACCGGGTAATGGTGCTTCATGAAGATTGTCTTACAGGAGGTATTGGGGGTGAAATTGCAGCATGGATAAGCGAGCACTGTTTTACCTCCCTTGATGCACCTGTTATGCGTGAAGGAAGCCTCGATACAGCTGTGCCATTCTCTCCTCCTTTGGAGCAAAATTTTCTTCCGCCAAATCGCCTGGAAGAAAAAATTAAGGATTTGCTGGAATTTTAATTAAATTAGGACGTTTAGATAGTCCCAATTGTTGGCTCACACACCAACTAAAAATGCTTTGACTTTTAGCAATTTCAAATATTGTAAAAACACGTTCCTCAAATTATTCTTTGGGATGATCATGCTATTGTTGCTTAACTTAACTAGCACGCCAGAGGTGCAGGCTCAGGATAAGAAAAGTAGGTATGAAAAAATACAAGAGCGTAAAAATAAGGCTAATCGAAGGCTGAAGCGTAGGGGTGATAAGTCCAGAAAAGCACGAAAAAGTTTTACCAAGTTTAAACAGAAAAGTCGACAGGGGGATCGAGCTTATAAAGGTGATATTGCAGGGAGAAAGGTTAGGTCAAGGATTTCACCCTCCAGAAGATCACGGGCAGTGCACCCGCAACCCAATCCTTATGCCGGCAGAAGTAGACAATCCGAGGCAAGTCGTGCCAAAGCATTTAATAAAACTATTCGATATTCTCAAAAGCCAAGGGAGCGTGCCTGGAAAGGCAATATCTCAGGCAATAAATTGCGGAATAAGGGATTTCGCTCTGAGCGAAGTCGTCTACAACCTCAAACCACGCCTTCCTCAAGGAGGAGGATTGGAGAAAGGGATGGGGCCAGGTTTAGTGGCCAGGGATTTAAAGGAATAAGATCGATATCCGGACGATCCCGCAATGCGTTAAAATCAAGAAGAGTCGTGCCAAGATCAGCCTCAGGAGCTTATCGGGTTAGAAAAAGAGAGAAACCTTATGCCATCAGAGAAAGATCGAAGTGGGAAAGTGCTTACAAAGGCGATATCACAGGCCGTAAATTTCAAACCAAAAGAACTACTGACCGTCCAGGTATTCAAAATCCTCCATTAATCAACTCTTCGTTCAAAGGAAGTGGGCGAAGAGGCGACAGAGCATACAAGGGCAAAATTACAGGTGGTTATAAATCTGTAAGCAGCTATAAAGAAAAGGCGTGGAATAAGGATATTTCAGGCAATAAGCTTCGTATCAGAACAAGTCAGCAACCTAAGTTTAATGATGCACACTTTAAGATCTATCCTAAACGCAAGCGAAAGGGAGACCAGGCCTATAAAGGCAAACTATCCGGAGGTGGCTATAAATCAGCTGGCAGAAAGATAGAGCGAACAAGCAAGTCTTTACCTCAAAGACCTCCAGCGGCAGGGGCTGAACGTGCCATTAGGTTTCAAGGTAACATTAAAGCACAAAAGCCTTTGAAAGGTGGTGGAAGTGTAAGCGGCAGATGGAACAACAATGGTAAAGCCATTCAAGGGCGTGGCCTGAAAGATCAAGACCAACGTACAGCAAAATTTCAGGGTAATATAAAGGCTGGTAAACCACTCAAAGGGGGTGGCAGTATAAGCGGAAAAACCTGGAATAATAATGGCAAACCCGTACAAGGGCGTGGTCTTAAAGATCAAGACCAGCGCACAGCAAAGTTTCAAGGAAATATAAAGGCGGGTAAACCTATTAAAGGTGGTGGTAGTCTGGCCAGAGATCAATGGAACAATAAAGGTAAGCCTGTACAAGGCAGAGGTTATCGCGACCAGGATGAGCGAGTGGCAAAGTTTCAGGGCAACATCAAAGCGAGTAAGCCGCTCAAAGGCGGGGGAAGTGTAGCTCGAAATCAATGGAACAACAAAGGAAATCCTATACAGGGTCGCGGCTACCGCGATCAGGATGAAAGAATTGCCAAGTTTCAAGGCAACTTAAAGCAACGCCCTAAGAGTGACGTGACAGATCAGGACAAAAAAGTTGCAGGCTTCACTGGCAATATTAAAAAGTGGAAATATAATACCGGACCTCTTCCTGAGCATAAGTATACTGGTAGGTTTAAGCGGCAGTATAAACCCGTTCAAAATCCAAACTCAGCGCGCGGTGCCCTCAAGGGAAAAGGTGTTGGCAATGTAGATAAAAAGATGGCTGATTTTACCGGAAACGTAAAACAATGGAAATATAAAACCGGGCCATTAGATGAAATGAAGTATGAAGGGCGGTTTAAGCTTACTTCAAAATACAAGCGCAATCCAAATTCAAATAAAGAGGCACTACTTTCTAAAGTATCCAAATCATCAACTGATGAAAAGGCATCAAAATTTCAAGGTAGATTTAAGTTAAGTACAAATTATAAGAGGAACCCTAACTCTAGCAAAGAAGCCATGCCTGGCAAACCTCCACTGAGTGCCACTACAAAAGCCATGCGATTTCAAGGCAGGTTTAAAATGACAGCCTCTTATAAGAAAAAACCCAATGCCGCAGATGGTGCCATGAGAGGTATTGGGCCTTCCAAAGCGGCAATATCTGCAAGTAACTATCAGGGCAACCTTAAAATGAAAAAAGGACGCTTTGGCGACAAACACCCTAGTTTTAAATTCAATGACAAACCAAACGGCTCAGTTGAGAAAACTAAATTTAGTTTGAAGTTGTTGTGGTCTAAGTTATTTAAGAAAAGTGAAAATCAACCTGACTTCTTAAAAGAGAAGCCTCGCAAACCGAGGTATGACAAAGGGGAAGAGGGTTTATGGAATGAATAAGACAATGAATTGGAATCAACTGAATCAAACCGACATACTTCTCAAAATCAAGGAAGAATCTAATAGCAAGCCTATAATGATTTTTAAACACAGTACAAGGTGTTCTATCAGCAGTATGGCGCTTAGCAGACTTGAGCGCTCATGGGATGAAAACGATATGAATGGTATCACACCATATTATCTTGATTTGATTTCATACAGAGAATTATCAAATCAAATTGCAGAGGATTTTAACATTCCACATCAGTCTCCACAAGTAATTGTGATCAAAGACGGTCAAGCAGTTTATGACAACTCACATATGGGCATAAACTATGAAGACTTAAAGGAGCTGGCTAAAAATTAAAGGTTACTTCCTGAGCGATTTCAGGGTCAAGGCTTAATGCTACCGGACAGGTAAGCGCTGCTTTTTTCAGCATTTCTTTTTGGTGATCAGTTGCTATTAGTCCATCTAGGCTAAACTCAATGGCAATTCTGGATATTTTCCTTGGGTTAGAAGCCATTTCTTTTGTTATCTCAGATTGCAACCCTTCAATATTCAAGCCTTCACTTCTGGCTTTTATACCCATTATTGTAATCATACAACTGCTCAAGGCCGCACAAACTAAATCAGTAGGAGAAAAAGCTTCACCCTTCCCTTTATTATCTGTTGGCGCATCAGTGATCACTTCCTGGCTCGATTTAAGATGTCTATTTTTTACTCTTAACTCTCCTAAATATTCAGATTGCATTGATTTCATTAGTATAGATTCGGTTTAAACTTAATCTTCGTTATTTGCGTTACAGCTTATATTAACTAAATTAGATAACTTTTATCAGTGTATATATTTCAAGTGGCAAATCATTTTAGAATATTTCTGGCAGCAGCCTTTTTGGTTGTAGCAATCCCTGGTCATGGTCAGGAGCTAAGTGCTGACAATTACAGTTCGGAGTTCATTTGGGGTGTAAATAAAAATACAGCTGGTGGGCTTATTGGTGGCTTTGTGTTGAGAAAATCAAAAAGACTAAATGATAGGCTTTATGAAAGCTACGGCCTCGAGCTCATGAATGTGAAGCATCCTCTTGAATCACAAGTCCGCACTGTGACAGGAAATACTGTTATTTATGGTAAAACCAACTACTTATATGCTATTCGCCTTCAATATGGCCGTGAATTAGTCCTTTTTAGAAAAGCTCCTCAACAGGGTGTTGAAATTAAACTTAACGCTGCCATTGGTCCGTCTATTGGGTTGCAGGCACCATATTATATTGAGTTTGTAAGAGATGGGGGTGCTCTCAATTCTGAAAGAGAGCAATATGACCCAAGCAAACATAGAATTAATTGTAATCAATGTGATCGTATAATCGGCACTGGCTATATTTTTCAAGGTATACAAGAGTCTGATTTTAAAATAGGGGCTAATGCAAAAGCTTCACTTAGCTTTGAATTAGGCACGTCCAAAAGTAATGTAACTGGGTTTGAGGCCGGATTTTTACTTGATGCCTATGCCGGAGATATAGAACTCATGCCTACTGCTCCTGAAAACAAGAGCGTATTTCCTACGGCATTTATTACACTATTTTATGGAAACAGAAGATAATAGTTTTTCATTATCCTTTTGAATCCTTTAATCCCTAATTTTGTTGCATCAAAAAACAAGTCGTTAGATGATTGAATTACCCGTAGTTTCTGAAGCAGAAAAGAAGAAAAGAAAGAAACCAGACTGGTTGAGAGTGAAACTTCCTGTTGGTAAGGAGTACGCTAAAGTCCGTAAACTGGTAGACGAATATAAGCTTCATACCATTTGTGAAAGTGGTAACTGTCCAAACATGGGAGAATGTTGGGGTGCAGGAACCGCTACTTTTATGATTTTAGGAAATGTTTGTACCAGAAGCTGTACATTTTGCGCGGTAGCAACTGGCAGACCACCAGAGTACGATGAAGAAGAGCCACAACGTGTAGCTGAAGCGATTAAATTAATGGGTGTAAAGCATGCCGTTATTACTTCTGTAAACCGTGATGAATTGAAAGACCGTGGTGCAGAAATCTGGTATCAGACTGTTGTAAAAACAAAAGAATTAAGCCCCGAAACCACAATAGAAACATTAATCCCAGATGTAAAAGGAAATTGGGAAGCACTTTATAGAATGATTGAGCCTGGGCAGGAAGTCGTTTCTCACAATGTAGAAACCGTAGAAGAGCTGTACCGTAGAGTAAGGCCTCAGGCTAAATATCACAGGAGTTTAGAACAGATTAAACTAACGAAAGAAGCTGGTAAAAGAACCAAGTCGGGCATTATGTTAGGAGTTGGTGAAACTCCCAATCAGGTACACCGGGCCATGGATGATTTGGTCGCCAATGGACTAGATATTTTAACGCTGGGTCAGTATTTACAGCCTACAAAAATGCATCTTGAGGTGGCAGAATTCATTCACCCAGATCAATTTGAAGCCTACAAAGAAGAAGGACTTAAAAGAGGTCTAAAATATGTTGAATCCGGCCCTTTGGTAAGATCTTCTTACCATGCTGAGAGACATGTAAACGTGCCTATTTAATTTTAAGCCAACAACAAAAAAAGAGCGATAAGAAATCTTATCGCTCTTTTTTTATGTCTGATTATAATACTTAGTTATTATTGAGCTTTTGATCCTGCAATTTATCAACCGTTGGTCTTTGGTCTCTATTAGCCAATACCCATGCGGTATGATAAACCAGCTTTGTTCTTTTTGTCAGTAAATCAAACTCAATTTTATCTATTGTATCAGATGGCTGGTGATAATCTTCGTGCACACCATTGAAATAGAAAATGATCGGAACATTATTCTTGGCAAAATTCCAGTGATCTGACCTGTAATAGATTCTATCAGGATGATTTTCATCATTATAAGTATAGTCAAGATCAAATTGAGTATATGTCTCGTTTACCTTTTCGCTAATCTCATGAAGTTCTGTAGATAATCGGTCAGACCCAACGAGATATACATAGTTAGGGTTCTCTTTGTGCTCTGGATCTATTCTGCCAATCATATCTATGTTAAGGTCAACGATAGTGTTCTCTAAAGGAAAGATCGGGTTTGCTGCATAATATTCAGATCCTAATAAACCCTTCTCCTCCCCAGTTACTAACATAAATAACATACTTCTACGAGGGCCTTTTCCTGCTTTTTTAGCTTCTACAAAAGCTTCAGCAATTTCCATAACAGCCGATGTGCCTGAGCCATCATCGTCTGCTCCATTATACACCTCTTCTCCATCTACACCAACATGATCATAATGTGCTGTCAGTACAACCAACTCTTCTTTTAAGTCTCCTCCTTCTAAATAACCGAGTACATTTTCAGTATATAGCTCTTCTACAGCCATATTCACATTATAAGTCAACTCTGCCTTCTTAATACTTGAAGGCTTCGATATGGCTTCCATGAGCTCCTCTGTATCTTTCTTAAAAATGCTTGCAGCTGTAGAAGGCTTTACAAAGAACATTCCGCCCGAGCCAGAGGCTTCAGGCTTATTTACTGACAACCTGCCACCAGATAAGTAATGCTTAAGCTGACCAGCTAACCCATCAAACTCTTCATCAGATTTAGTATTAACTACAAATAGAATTGAAGCACCATGTTCAGAGGCGATTTGAGAAGGGCCGCGCCATGCTCTTGTACCATCTACCACAGCGAGAGCTGCTTTCCCTTTCACATCAACATTTTTAAAGTCTTCTGCGGTTCCGGAGCCAACAAAAACAACGTCCGTAGTTACTTCTCCGTTGGTTTCTGCCTGGCCATAATAAACCACATCTTCAAAGTTGCTATGAGTAGCTTTCTTCGTTTTCATATAAATTTTACCCGGCTTAGAAGTATATAAAGTCACTTTTTGAAAGTGTCCTTGATGATCTCCACCCTTCACTGGGCCCTGTAAACCTAGTTCCTGAAAATGACTGGCAATAAAAGAAGCCGCCATCTTCTGACCGCGTTCCCCCGTTTCTCGGCCTTCAAGCGCATCAGAAGCTAAGATTGAAAGATAATCATGCAAGTCGTCTTTTGTTATTGTTGCAGCAAAATCCTTGGAAGGATCAGCATCTTGAGCCACAGCCAATGTAGACGCAAACAAAAGGCATAAACTACCTATTAAAATTTTCCTCATAATTCTCAATAATTTGTGTAACCATCAAATCTACCTATTTTCATTAAGTAATAGGTTGCTCTCAACTCAAAAATGACAAACGGTAAACAAGTTATTTTAAACAATTATTTCCAATGCTTTAATTGCCAAACTGAACATTTTTTATCCTAATAATATTATACATTTGTAGTCCCATTTGAGGGGCCATGTTTATCACTAATTTTGATCATCCCAATGAAGTTAAATGTTAAAGATTCTGAGCGATTTGATGTACGACACAATGGGCCGGACGAGGAGCAAGTTGCAACTATGCTTAAGGCAATAAAAGCCGATTCACTTGAAGATCTCATTGATCAAACAATACCAAAAAGCATACAACTCAAAAAGCAATTTGATTTACCCCTCGCAAAAAGCGAATACCAGTTTATAAAAGATTTTAAGAAAACAGCTCAACGCAACAAAATATTTAAATCTTACATAGGGACAGGTTATTATAACTGTATCACTCCACCAGTTATTTTACGTAACATTTTGGAAAACCCGGGGTGGTATACTGCCTATACTCCCTATCAGGCAGAAATTGCTCAGGGAAGACTAGAGGCGCTTATCAATTATCAAACAATGGTAATTGACCTTACCGGAATGGAGTTGGCCAATGCCTCTTTATTAGACGAAGGAACTGCCGCTGCTGAGGCCATGAGTATGTTGGCCGGCTTAAGAAAGAAAGAAAAGAAAAACGCATCTAAGTTTTTTGTAGACAAAAATACATTCCCTCAAACTTTAGATGTACTTAAGACAAGAGCCCTACCAATAGGCATCGACTTAGTGATTGACGATCTGTCCAGCCTTGATTTAACCGACCCTGATTTATACGGCATATTGGTACAGTACCCCAATAATGATGGTGCGGTCATTTCTTACGAAGATATGTTTGCCAGCGCCAAAGAAAACAACGTGTTTGTGTCAGTTGCTGCCGACCTTATGTCACTGGTGATGCTTACAGCCCCTGGTGAAATGGGTGCAGATGTAGTCGTAGGATCAAGTCAGCGTTTTGGTGTACCTATGGGCAATGGTGGGCCACATGCTGCTTATTTTGCAACTAAAGAAGACTTCAAAAGACAAATTCCTGGTAGAATCATCGGTGCCTCTGTAGATGCTCAAGGTAACCATGGTTATCGAATGGCATTACAAACTAGAGAACAACACATTCGTAGGGAAAAAGCTACTTCAAACATTTGTACAGCACAGGTACTATTAGCCGTAATGGCAGGAGCATATGCTGTTTACCATGGCCCCGATGGCCTGAGAAAAATCGCTGGTAGAATTCATGGCCTTGCTCAATTATTAGATACAGGCATCAAAGCTTTAGGGTTAACTCAGCTCAATCAACACTATTTCGATACCTTGAAAATTAAAGTAGACGATGCTAAAAAACTTATTAGTCTGGCAGAAGACCAGGAGTTAAACTTCAGATACTTTGATGAAAATCACGTGGGTATTTCACTTGACGAAAGCACACGCTTAGACGATATAGCTGAAATACTTTCTGTATTCGAAGAGTTTACTGGTAAATCGCACGACATCGACTTAAGTATAGAAGCTGATAAACTATCAATCAACTGGCCTAAGGAATTAGTAAGGTCTTCAGACTTTTTTACACATCCGACATTTAACATGCACCACAGCGAGCATGAGATGTTGAGGTACCTCAAAAGGCTTGAAAACAAAGACCTCTCGTTGGTTCACTCCATGATTTCCCTGGGGTCATGTACTATGAAGCTCAATGCCACAACCGAAATGATCCCTGTAACCTGGCCAGAACTTGGCCAAATACACCCTTTTGCACCTAAAAATCAGACTGAAGGTTATAACCAAATGTTTGAAGAGCTTGAGTCTTGGTTGTGTGCAATTACTGGATTCGAGGCGGTTTCATTGCAGCCTAATAGTGGTGCGCAAGGTGAATATGCAGGACTTATGGTGATCAGAGCCTATCATGAAAGTCGGGGTGAGTCAAATAGAAATATTACATTAATCCCTTCTTCTGCGCATGGCACCAACCCTGCCAGCGCAGTCATGGCAGGCATGAATGTAGTAATTGTTCGATGTGATGATAAAGGAAATATTGACTTAAATGACCTTAAAGAAAAAGCCGAGAAGCATAAAGAAAATCTGGCTGCTTTAATGGTTACTTACCCGTCAACTCACGGTGTATTTGAAGAAAACATTGTTGAAATCTGCGACACCATTCACAAATTCGGTGGGCAGGTGTATATGGATGGAGCCAATATGAATGCCCAGGTGGGGTTAACAAGCCCTGCAAACATCGGGGCTGATGTATGTCACCTCAACTTACACAAAACTTTCTGTATACCTCATGGAGGTGGCGGCCCGGGAATGGGACCTATTGGTGTTGCCAAGCAACTTGCTCCTTTTTTGCCAGGTAATCCAATTTCAAAAACAGGAGGTGAACAGGCGATCTCCGCAGTATCAGCTGCTCCATATGGCAGTGCGAGTATTCTTGCTATATCTTATGCATATATTGCTATGATGGGAAGAAACGGATTGATCAAAGCTACTCAACTAGCTATACTCAACGCCAACTATATTAAAGAGCAGTTGACTGGCCACTACGATGTACTTTACACTGGAATAAACGGAAGAGCGGCTCATGAAATGATCATTGACTGTAGAGAGTTTAAAAAAGCCGGTATTGAAGTAGAAGATATTGCCAAAAGGTTAATGGATTATGGCTTTCATGCACCTACAGTATCATTCCCTGTCGCTGGCACAATGATGATAGAACCAACAGAAAGTGAAACTTTGGAGGAACTTGACCGTTTCTGTGAAGCCCTGATTGAGATCCGTAAAGAAATAGCTGAAGTTGAAGAAGGCACAGCAGACCGAACCAACAATGTGCTTAAGAATGCACCTCACACAGCCACTTTAGCATTAAGTTCTGACTGGGACAAGCCTTATAGTCGTGAAAAAGCTGTATACCCGTTGTCATTTGTTAGAGACAATAAATTCTGGCCAGCAGTTGGAAGGGTTGACAATGCTTATGGCGACAGAAACCTGATGTGTAGCTGTCTTCCTTTAGATGAATATGAAGATGAATCCGTAGAAGTGTAATTACTACTCATTAAATTTTATAAGCCCAGGCATTCATTGTTTGGGCTTTTTTGTTGCTTCATGTTAAGTGCCTGACATCTGCAATCTTAATATTTTAAAGAATATTAGATGTGTATTTTAGGCATACATGTAAGGTTCATTCGGTTTTTTGGCTTTTAATCCGTATATAATTTTGCCATATTTGTATTAATCTCGATAGACGTGATCTTTCGAGAGGTAAATATTTTCAACCTAAACCAAAAACCTATGCAAACCTTTACCAGGCACTGGTATACAGTGCTCTCAATTTTCTTATTATCGGCAACAACCGTCTTGGCACAGTCCAAGCAGCAAAAACAACAGATCAGTAGCCGATACGACCAGTCAAAACTTTCACAACTGAAAAGTGAGTTTGCCCAAAAGGCTGATGTGCAAAAGCAAGAAGCTCTACGCATGGCCGCTCAAAAAGGCTGGGATGTATTAAAGGCCAACAATGATGGCACATTTGATCAACTAATTGCGGTTTCTCAAGATGGACAACCCATTTACTACACCGTTTACAATGAAGATGCTGCACGCTCTACAAGAGCAGACCACCTGCATACAGGTGGGTCTTTGGGCCTCAACTTAAACGGTCAGAGTATGACTGCACATGTTTGGGATGGTGGACCAACCCGAACGACACATCAGGAATTTGACGGTGCTGGCGGTAACAATCGAGTAACCATCAATGATGGTGTCACAGCGCTTAATGGCAACAGTTTTCACGCACAACATGTGACAGGTACAATCGTAGCCTCTGGTGTACAGGCGGCAGCAAAAGGTATGGCTCCTCATGCCCAGGCGCTTACTCATGATTGGAATAATGATTTAAGTGAAGCTACCACTGAAGCCGCGAATGGAATGTTAGTTTCCAACCACTCGTACGGATATAGAGCCAGCCTAATACCAGATTGGTATTTTGGTGCCTACATAGATGAGTCAAGAGACTGGGACGACCTAATGTACAACTCACCATTTTACTTAATGGTAGTTGCCGCTGGTAATGATGGAAATGACAACTCTTCAAATGGTGCTCCATTAAATGGCAACTCTTCGTATGACAAATTAAGTGGCCATTCTACATCTAAAAACAATGTAGTTGTAGCCAACGGACAGGATGCCAATGTAAATAATGATGGTACTTTTAATAGCGTGACTATTAATAGCAGTAGTAGCGAAGGACCAACAGATGACTTAAGAATTAAACCGGACATAACCGGTAATGGTACAGGAGTCTACTCTACTTACGACAATAGTGATCAGGCCTATAATTCTATCAGTGGTACTTCAATGGCTTCACCAAATGTGGCTGGTTCACTCCTTCTGCTTCAGCAACACTACAACAATTTGAATGCTTCATTTATGAGAGCTGCCACACTGAAAGGTGTTGCACTGCATACAGCCGATGATGCCGGCACGGCTGGCCCCGATGCCATTTATGGGTGGGGACTAATGAACACAAAAGTAGCCGCACAAACTATTTCTCAAAATGGAAGTGAGTCTAAAATAGAACAACTTACATTAAGTCAGGGTCAATCTTACCAGATTACTGTGGACTCTGATGGAGTTAACCCATTAATGGCTTCTATTTCATGGACTGATCCAGCCGGTACGGCTAACACAGGTACGGCTAACCAAACAACACCTGTATTGGTGAATGACCTTGACATACAAGTAACAAAAGGAGGATCTACTTTTTCGCCATATAAACTTACAGGGGTAAATTCTAATACTACTGGTGATAACTCTGTTGATCCATATGAAAGAGTTGACGTTTCTGGAGCCACAGGTTCTTATACGATCACAGTAACACATAAGGGCTCTTTATCAAGCGGAAGTCAGGATTATACCTTGATTGTAACCGGTCTTACTGGTACACCTGTAGTTTGTAATGCAACGACTCCTACAGGACTTGGGGCTTCAAATCTTGGTGCCACTACAGCTACTCTTAGCTGGAATGCTGTTGCCGGAGCCACATATGACGCTCGTTATAGAGTTTCAGGCGCTTCCACATGGACGAACGTAAATGACGTTGCTGGCACATCAACTTCGCTTTCTGGTCTTACCGCTTCAACATCATATGAGGCTCAAGTGAGAAGTAAGTGTGATGACGGCTCAACTTCAAGTTACAGTAGCTCTGTGACCTTTAGTACAACTGCAGTAAGCTATTGTGCATCTAATGGAAACAGCGTTGCTGATGAATATATCAGCAATGTAAGTGTTGGCTCTATCAATAATGCCTCCGGAGCTGGTTCTGGTGGCTATCAAGATTTTACTTCAGTATCAACAGACCTGGCCAAAGGATCAGCCTACACGGTAACAGTTACACCAACATGGACTGGCACGGTTTACAGTGAAGGCTACAGTGTCTGGGTAGATTACAACCAGGATGGCGACTTCACCGATGCTGGAGAGCAAGTATGGACGCAGTCAGCTACTCAAAATACTCCAGTGAGTGGAAGTTTTACCGTTCCTTCTGGAGCTTCAGATGGTGCAACAAGAATGAGAGTATCGATGAAATACAATGGGGTGCCTACTTCTTGTGAGTCATTCAATTATGGGGAAGTAGAAGATTATACCGTAAATATTGGAAACACCGGAGGGGATACAGAAGCACCTTCTACACCAACCAACTTAACTTCATCTAATGTTACACAAACTTCTGCTGACCTCTCATGGACAGCTTCAACAGATAATGTTGGTGTAACTGGCTATGATATATATGTTGACGGATCACTAGATGGCTCTACTGCTAACACGACATACAATGTAACTGGTCTTACAGCCGGAACAACATATGCTATGTCGGTAAAAGCCAAAGATGCAGCTGGAAATGAGTCTGCTGAAGCAACAACAAATGTTACTACCCAGAGCGCAGGTATGAGCTGCTCATCTACAGCAACACTTCCTTACTCAGAAGGATTTGAAAGTAACGATGGGTGGACACAGGTGACCGGGGATGACGGAAACTGGGTACGCGATGCAAACGGAACTCCATCTTCAAATACAGGGCCAAGCTCAGCAGCGGAAGGGTCGTTTTACATGTTCCTGGAGGCTTCTACAAATGGTAGTACAGGACAAATTGGAAACAATGCAACCGCGATTTTGGAAAGTCCTTGTTTCGATCTGTCTGGTGAAAGTGCAGCCACATTCTCATTCCAGTACCATATGTACGGAAACAATGTAGGATCATTGGTTGCACAAGCTTCTTCTGATGGAAATAACTGGACAAACCTTTGGTCCCTGTCTGGAAACCAGGGTAACTCTTGGGGGTCAGCTAGTATCGACTTGGCTTCTTATCTGGGTAGTGATGTAAAACTTCGAATGGTCGGAACTACTGGAAACGGATGGTCTAGTGATATTGCCATTGACGATCTGTCTGTAAGTGCAGGAAGCACTGGAACAACTGATGTAACACTGACACTTACTTTGGACAATTACCCTGAGGAAACAAGTTGGGAAATCAGAGATGGCAGCACAGTAATTGCATCTGGCGGCACTTATGGCTCACAACCAGATGGTTCTACAGTGATAGAAAACGTAACTCTTAATGACGGATGCTACGACTTCATAATCAATGATACTTATGGAGATGGTATTTGCTGTTCTTATGGAAATGGCTCATATGAGCTTACTGCCGGAAGCACAATACTTGCTTCAGGTGGAGCATTTGGTTCTAGTGAAACCACCAACTTCTGCGTTGGAGGTGCTACATCAAGCTATACAACTACAAATGCTTTAAATACTACAACAGAAAGTGTAAGACCTGGAGGATTCAGAGTTTACCCTAATCCAACCAAAGGTGAGTTGAATATTTTCACTGGTAAAATGGGAGCTGTTTCATACACTATCATCAATGCTGGAGGTAAAGTTTGGAAAACTGGTAACCTTAGTAGCAACCAGGGAAGAATAGACGTAAACGATCTTAAAGCAGGCTTCTACTTCATTAAAGCAACTGATGGAGAGAACACCGTAATTAAGAAAATTGTGAAGCAGTAAAAGCTGATCAAAAAATGCAAAAATCAAAAAGGGCTATCGTGCGATAGCCCTTTTTTTATGTCAGCGAAGGCTTGATTCTATAATAACTTATCCATTTCAACAAAAAAGCACAATCGGTGCGACCTGTCTCTTCCACCTGAAGAGCTATTCATAATACAACACATGCATCACAGTCTCACCAACCGCCTCAAGCGTTTCCTTACTGATTATATCAATATTGTCTTTGTGGGTATGATGATAGTCACCAAAATAGCCATGAGCTGGATCATAGTGTACTATATCTACCGTAGGTATTTTTGCAAATTCATTGATGAAAATATGATCATCCAATATTTCATCTTGCTTACCACTTTTAAAATACTGGGTATAGCCAAGGCTTGAGGCTCTACTCCATACTTTATCTACGATACCAGGTGCGTAACGGATAGAGCCTCCTTCTTTATGAAACTCAGCTCCTTTGGCTCCTACCATATCCAGCAATATTCCATAGTAAGCAGAGTAGCCTGGCTCATGTTTGTTTTTAGACCAATACTGCGACCCAAGGCACCACCAACTTGACCAACCATCCCGCAGCGGCACATCGCCATGAAAGGCAGTATCATTGCCCCAGTCTTCCCCATCAAATAAAATAAAATCGACACCTACATCTGGCAAGTTGTTGGCTGCGATTGATCGCGCTATTTCAAGTAGTACGCCCACACCGCTAGCGCCATCATTGGCACCATCGATGGCCTTGTATTGATCATTTTCATCTTTATCTGCAAAGGGTCTGGAATCCCAATGAGCCGCAAGTAATATCCTTTTTTTCACATCTGGGTTTATGCTGGCAATTATATTCTTGAGCGTAATCGTTTGGTTATCAAAAGTTGTGGCTTCAAACTCCTGCACTTGCACTTTGGCGCCAAAGCTTTCAAACTGATCAATAAAATAAGAAGCTGCTCGTTTATGTGCTTCAGTTCCTGGTACTCTTGGTCCAAATTCTACTTGCTGTTGCACATAGGTATAGGCAGAATCTGCATTAAAATTGGGTACATTTACCACTTTCTCAGATTCCTCAGACACTTGTTCGGCTTTCTTTTTGTTACTTTCACAAGCAATAAAAAGTGTAAGCCCTGCTAAGCTTAAATAGAATAAGCGATTTTTAAACTGCATAGAATGGATTTTATATCTTACTTTAAGTAAAACGTGTGATTTTACCAATTAATTATGTTTTATACTATTGTTTGTAAAGCAAACAAAATTGGCTTAAATTTGCATCGAAATATATGAAATAGTTTCAGAGGGGGCCTTAGCCCCCTCTTTTCATATTCCGTAATACGATGAATCTAGAAGACAAAATAAAAGAGATTGCAAACAAGCATCTGGCTGACGATAGCCACTTTGTTGTAGATGTAAATATCTCTACAAGAAAAGGGCCTAGTAAGGTACTTGTACTTTTAGATGGTGACGAGGGAGTTAATATTGATCATTGTGCAGATTTAAGTCGTGCGATAAGCAATGAGTTGGAAGAACAAGATATTATGGAGTCGGCCTACACATTGGAAGTATCATCTCCCGGTGTAGATTATCCGCTTACATTGGGTCGCCAATTTCAAAAAAATATTGGTAGACAGGTGAAAGTAACACGGGAAGACGGAAAAGATATTAAAGGTGAGCTTAAGGCTTACAGCGATAAATCGATAACCCTTGGTAAGGAAAAAGGAAAGGGTAAGAAAAAAGAAATTGAAGAGTTAGAAATACCTCTTCAGGATATTAAAAAAACAATAGTTCAGATTTCATTTAAATAGAAACAAAGATGGATGCTGCAGTATTAATTGAATCATTTGCAGATTTTGCTAAACAAAAGAACATTGACAGACCAACAATGATCAGAATTCTGGAAGATGTTTTCAGAACAATGATCAGAAAGAAGTTTGAGACTGACGAAAATTTCGACATCATTATAAATGCAGATAAGGGTGACCTTGAGATTTGGAGGTTTAGAGAAATCGTTGACGACAACTCTGAAGATATCTGGGATCACGATAAAATCAGCTTGAGCGAAGCTCGTAAGATTGAGCCCGATTTTGAAATTGGTGAAGAAGTAGCCGAAGAGATCACGCTTATTGATTTTGGAAGAAGAGCTGTTATGACTGCTCGCCAAACACTCATTCAAAAGGTGAAAGACCTTGAAAAAGATATTCTTTTTGAAAAATACAAAGAGTTAGTTGGTGAGATCATAAGTGGAGAAGTATACCAGATTTTGAGCCGGGAAGTATTGCTTATAGATGCTGAAGGTAACGAGATATCTATTCCTAAAAGTGAGCAAATACAGAAAGATAGGTTTAGAAAAGGAGATCAGGTAAGAGCTATCGTAGATCGTGTTGAAATGATCAATGGTAACCCTAAAATTATCCTTTCAAGAACAAGCCCAGTTTTCCTGGAAAGACTTTTTGAGAGTGAAGTACCTGAAGTTTATGATGGCCTTATCACCATTAAGAAAGTCGTACGAGAGCCAGGCGAAAGAGCAAAAGTGGCTGTTGAGTCTTATGATGATAGAATTGACCCAGTAGGTGCCTGTGTGGGTATGAAGGGTTCTAGAATTCACAGTATCGTAAGAGAACTTCAAAATGAAAATATCGATGTTATCAACTTTACAGATAACATGGATTTATATATTACACGTGCGCTTAGCCCTGCTAAGATTACAAGCATGAAAATTGATGAGGAAGATGGCAGAGTTTCTGTTTATCTCAAACCTGATCAAGTTTCTTTAGCGATTGGAAAAGGCGGCCAGAACATTAAGCTTGCAAGTAAACTAGTAGGCCTTGAGATAGATGTGTTTAGAGAACTTGGAGCAACTGAGGAGGAGGATGTGGATCTTGATGAGTTCACAGATGAGATTGAAGATTGGGTGATTGATGCCTTAAAAAGTATCGGTCTTGATACGGCAAAAAGCGTATTGACTTTATCAAAAGAAGACCTGGAAAGAAGGACTGACTTAGAGGAAGAAACGATCAATAATGTATTGAGAGTCCTCAAGCAGGAGTTCGAATAATTTTTATTATAACAAAAAAAAACGGGATATTTGAGTATGGCAGAAGAAAAAAGCATGAGGCTTAGTCAGGTTGCCAGAAAGCTAAATGTAGGTCGCACGACCATCATTGATTTTCTGGCCGATAAAGGCTTTGAGGTAGATAGTAGCCCCAACTCCAAAGTGACAGCGGAGCAATTCGGCATGTTGTCAAAAGAGTTTGCTGCGTCTGCGTCTGAAAAGGAAGAAGCCTCTGGACTGACGATTGGCACTAAGCACAACGAGCATGTAGTAATTGATAGCGATAGCGATGCTACAAGCAAAAAAGGAGATGACGAAGAGAGTGTGCTTATTAAAAATCTTTCTGCTGCCAACAAGGAAGAGCCTCAAAAGGAGGAGCCTAAGAAGGAAGAACCTAAAAAAGAGGAGCCAAAATCTGACAAGGTCGAGTCTGAAAAGCCAAAACTTAAAGGCCTTAATGTTGTCGGGAAGATAGATCTCGAAAAGAAAAAGGCTAAGGAAGCAGAGGAAAAAGCAGAAGCCCAAAAAGAAGAACCTAAGAAGGAGGAGCCTAAGAAGGAAGAACCTAAAAAAGAGGAGCCGGCTAAGAAAGAAGAGGTAAAAGCAAAAGAAGAGCCTAAAAAAGAGGAGAAACCTGCCGAAGCTAAGAAAGAAGAAGCCCCAAAAGAAGATAAGAAAGAAGAAGACAAAGTTATCGAGGCAAGAGCCGATAAACTAAAAGGTCTTAAAGTAGTAGGTAAAATTGACCTCCCTAAGGCAAAAGAGAAGAAGAAAGACCAGCCCGTTGCTTCTTCTGATGACCAAAAGGAACAAAAGAAAAAGAAACGCCCTAGAAAACGTATCGCTCGACAGGACAACCGAGGAAAAGGTGGTCGAAGAACGGAAAAAGAAGAGCCTTCAGATAAGGAGATTCAGGATAAAATTAAGGCTACACTGGCCAAGCTTAGCGGTAATAAGAAAAAGAGCTCAGGTTCAAAATACAGAAGAGAGAAGCGCTCTGCTGCTGCTGAGGCACAGGAAGAGCAAATGCTTAAAGAGCAGGAAGAGTCTAAAACATTAAAAGTGACAGAATTTGTTTCTGCCAATGATTTAGCTTCTCTTATGGATGTGCCCGTACAAGACGTAATTAGTGCTTGCATGAGTTTGGGTATGTTCGTTTCAATCAACCAAAGACTAGACGCTGAATCTATCACAGTAATTGCGGATGAGTTTGGCTACAGTGTTGATTTCACATCAGCTGATGATGAAATGGAAGTAGAGGTCGAGGAAGATGCAGTAGAGGATTTAGCAGATAGAGCACCTATCGTTACTATCATGGGTCATGTTGATCACGGTAAAACCTCATTGCTTGACTACATTAGAAGTGCAAAAGTTACTGCTGGTGAGGCCGGAGGTATTACACAGCACATTGGAGCTTATGACGTAATGACTGAGAGCGGCCAAAAAATTGCATTTCTTGATACACCGGGTCACGAAGCCTTTACAGCAATGCGTGCGCGTGGTGCTAAAGTGACTGATATTGTGATAATTGTTGTCGCTGCTGATGACGACATTATGCCTCAAACTAAGGAAGCAATTAATCACGCTCAGGTTGCTGGCGTACCAATAGTTATCGCTATTAACAAAATTGATAAGCCAAATGCCAACCCTGATAAGATTAAAGAAGGTTTATCAGGTATAAATATCCTTATTGAAGACTGGGGTGGTAAATACCAGTGTCAGGAAATTTCAGCCAAAACAGGTCAAGGAGTTGATGATTTATTAGAAAAAGTATTATTAGAAGCAGAGTTACTCGAACTAAAAGCTGTGCACGACAAACCGGCAGTAGGTGCTGTAATCGAAGCTTCACTCGATAAAGGTAGAGGCTATGTAGCTACCCTACTTGTACAAAGCGGTACGATGAAGGTGGGTGATGTAATACTTGCCGGTGCATATCATGGACGTGTAAAAGCCATGTTTGATCATAAAGGTACTAAGCTCAATGAGGCAGGACCTTCCACTCCTGTCCTAATGCTCGGACTCGATGGTGCTCCACAAGCAGGAGACAAATTCAACGTAATGGAAAGCGACCGTGAAGCAAGAGAGATTGCTACTAAACGTGAGCAGATATTGCGTGAGCAAAGCATACGTACCAAGAAGCACATCACACTTGATGAGATTGGCCGTAGACTAGCTATCGGTTCGTTTAAAGAACTTAACGTAATTGTAAAAGGTGATGTGGATGGTTCAGTTGAAGCATTATCAGATTCTTTACTTAAGTTAAGTACTGAAGAAATTCAGGTAAATATCATACACAAAGGTGTAGGTCAGATTTCTGAATCTGATGTACTCCTGGCATCAACTTCTGACGCAGTAATTGTTGGATTCCAGGTGAGACCATCTGGCTCGGCTAAGAGAATTGCTGAAAGTGAAGAGATTGAAATCAGACTTTACTCAGTAATCTATGATGCCATCAACGATGTGAAAGACGCCATGGAAGGTATGCTTGACCCTGATGTTGAAGAAGTAATCGTAGGAAACGTTGAAGTAAGGGATGTCTTCAAAATCTCTAAAGTTGGAACAGTAGCAGGGTGTATGGTAATAGATGGTTACATCAAGCGAAACAACCCTATCAGATTAATACGCGATGGTATCGTGGTTTACTCTGGAGAAATGGGACAACTTAAGCGATTTAAGGATGATGTAAATGAAGTTAAAAACGGATACGAATGTGGTATCAGTATCAAAAACTTCAATGACATAAAAGAAGGTGATGTGATTGAAAGTTATGAAGAGAGAGAAGTGAAAAGAACCTTGTAATCGCAAATATAAATCATTAAAAGAAAGGGCCTTTGTGCCCTTTTTTTGTTGTCAATAGACTAGCGAGTAAAATTTTTTTTATAAAATATTAAATTTTTCTAAAGAATATCAGTAATCTCGTGTAAGAAAGTTGTAAGATTAATACTTGCTATTGTATATTATTTTCTTCTTTTTTATAAAAAAGAATAAGAAAAATCCGCAGTTATTTCTAAATTGAAGGTCGATTTAGAATTATATTTGTTTAACCAAACTTACGATACCATTTAAATTATTTGGCCATGGAAGAAACCTCTACACAATCCTTTGAAGCATGGAATATGTGGGCTCAGTACATTGCATTTGGATTAGCAGGCTTATCTGTATTGATTTTAATAGGCCATATTTTGAAGTTAGCCGCGACTAGCGACTCTAAAACAAAATATGATTACATCAATCGTACGGAGATAAATGTGTTAATGTCTTGCAGCGTAATTTTAATTATTGCTGGCGCTTTTTATGCCAACTCGTTCATACAGGAGTTAGGCATGCTTTGGTTGTTTGTTAGATTATTTGTAACGGTTTCAATGGGATTAATCATTGGTGTAATCGTTCAAAACCTTTTAAAATTTTACTACCCGTTTTATATTGAGAAAAGACTTAAGAAGCTTCGTTACAAGCCACGTATTTCTCCTAAGACTGGTAAACCAATGAAACTTCTTAGTGAAGAAGAAGAAGACGTTTACCTGGATGAAGGTATGCAGGCTGAGGAAGATATCTTTTCTATCGACTACGATGTATGGGTTGATGAAGAAACTGGTTATACAAAAATCGAAAAATACTCTGGTCACCTACACGCATTACAGTGTCCTGAGTGTAATTACCAAACCTTTAGAGTTAATAAAGAAGACATCATTAAGTCTCCAACTACTTCAGAAGAAGGAGAATTACTTAAGCATTTTGAATGCGGCTATTGTGGACACAAAGCGAAGAAGACATTCAAAATTGCTATGCTGAGAGATGTTAATGCTGCAGAAGAAGAAACTTCTTCTACTGCAACAGCTTAATTCCCAATTAAATGAAATAGTAAAGGCCTTACGATTCGTAAGGCCTTTTTTGTATGTCACAACTCCAGGTGTTCTGATTTATGCCAAATGGCTTCATCAGACCATCTCCATTCAAAATCAATTTTCAATTTACCATCATCAAGTTGCGTAATCTGCCCTTGTGAAATCCCGGCTTTTAGTTCTCCATGTGTAGTAATACATTGAAACAAAAGCTTTATATAATCTTTCTTAATAAACTTACCGACAACCTGTCCATTTAAAACAGTCTCCCCGGCATACATGCCGGTTAATGCATCCTGCTGCTGGCAATATTCAAAAATTGTATCTTTACCAGATAACCCATTAGAATTCTCTATAACCTTGAATTTTTTAGCGTCTAGTGTAATCATTATATAAAAAAAACGATCCTGTACATAACATACAGGATCGCTTTTGAATTAATTAAAAATGAGTTTTACTTTTTGAAGGCATCCTCACTTATGTCAGGGTTAACCTCAACATTTTGTACCTTTTGTACCATTTTCATACCGCCACCCAAAGGAAGTTTAACTTCGAAAGGAAATTTAACCCCTTCAACTTCTTGGTAGTCGCCATATTCCGTAGCCATAACCATCTCGCCTTGTGGTGTCTGGGCCACTTGATTCTTTCTAATATACAAGCCAGATTTTGCGTCAAAGTACTGTGTATACTTGGTGCCTGTCGGTAGAGTAACTTCAACAGCATAAGCGTCTGCTCCGTCTATTTTTTCTACCCCTATAAGCTTAGTTTCAACACCTAAATCAGTGTATACCAAATGTGGGAACATGTGGGCCTCTATTGCCATTTCTTTTAACTTGTTCTCATCAAGTGGAACTGGTCTTCCCATTTGAACTACTGAGCCAGTCTCACCGTCATAAACTTGTTTTACAACTACATTACCACCCATAGTCATTTCCATGGCCATCTTATTTGGAGACTTTTGTTGCATCACTGCAGTCACCGAATTACCCATCATGTCTGCACTCATGTTGGTTTTTAGCGATTCAATTGACTCCAGCTTCTCTCTACCTCCTAACGCATCGATATAGTTTGCAATTACCTTATCTGCTGTAAGGCCAGCAGGTAGAGCAGTCGCTGCTGACGGCTCATACTCATTCCCATAGATGTCGAAGTATTTAATTTCTCCAAATTGCTTAAGGCTTTCTGCTACTTCGCCTGCCTTTCCAACAACTAGTATATTCGATTGACCAGGCTTTATATACTTCTGAGCCATGGCTTGTACATCAGCTAAAGATGTAGCAGAAACATTCTTTAAATAATTAGCATAGTAATCTTCATCTAAATCATACCTGGCCGTATTGATAGCAAAGTTGGCAATTGTTTGCGGACGCTCTAAAGAGCGTGCAAAACTACCTATGATCGAAGCCTTGGCCGCTGATAATTCATCTTCAGCAACCTGCTCCTTACGAATTTTCTCAAGCTCATAAATAAACTCAGTGACCGCACTATCAGTCACTTCATTTCTTACACTTGCACCTGCAGAGAATGAACCAACCAAATCGTCACTAGAAAGTGAAGATCTAGCTCCGTAAGTAAAAGCTTTATCCTCTCTTAAATTTTGCATCAAACGAGAAGAAAAACCTCCTCCTAATATTTGGTTAAGTACCCTCGACTTAATAACATCAGGGTTACCTGGCTCAAGACTAATAGGGTAAGTTACGTCAATCACTGACTGCACTGACGATGGTCTGTCTACCATTGCAACAAATGTTTTCTCTGGAGCCTTTGGCGTATCATAAGTTGCCTGAGCAATTTCACCTTTCTCCCATTTGCTGAAATATTGATTAACTAATTTTTTAGCTTCTTTCAGCTCAATATCACCTACTACTGCAAGATAACCCACATTTGGCTTGAAATACTTTTGGTAGTAGTTTTTACAGTCTTCTAAAGTTATATTTTCAACAGTCTCCTCTTGTGTAAGCTCACCATATGGGTGATCTTTACCGTAAACAAGTACACTGCTCACATTATTGGCTATGGCACTAGGGTCTTCTTTATTAGCTGCCAATCCTGACAATGTTTGCTTTCTAATTTTCTCAAGCTCATCTTCTGGGAAAGCCGGATTAAATAAAACATCAGTCATCAATTCAAGCAGTTTGTCTTTGTGCTTGGTTAAAGAAGATGCAAAAACTCCACTCGATGATGTGCTTATAGAAGCTCCAATAAAATCAATTTCCTCATCTAGTTGTGCTTTAGTTCTGTTAGTAGTACCGTTTCTTAATAACTGACCGGTAATACTTACATAACCAGCTTTCTCTCCTTCAATAATAGGTTCGTTATCTAAAATAAGAGAAAAAGCCACTCTAGGAAGCTTATGGTTTTCTACGACAAACACTTTAAGGCCATTTTTTAATTCAAATGACTGATAATCGCCTATTTGAATTTTTGGTGCCGGGCCTGGCTCAGGAGCCTTTGTACGGTCTACTTGAGCAAATGCTGAAACTGCAAAGCTCAATAATATGATTAATGTAGATATATAGCTTTTCATCTTAGTTATCAGTTTTTAGTTCAACATCTTCCGGCTTGTTCTTTGCAGACTCTGGCAGGTAATAAAGCACTACTCGGTTTTCTTTATTGAGGTATTTTTTTGCCACTTCCATGACGTCTTCACGGGTCACATTCATATACTTTTCAATTTCTGTATTGACCAGATTAGCATCACCGAAGTACACATGATAATTAGCAAGGTTTTCAGCTATACCCGATACTGTGCTGTTTTGAGAAACTATATTGTTTTCTACCTGATTTCTGATTTTTTGAAACTCCTTTTCAGAAATCAGCTCATTCTTCACTTTGTTGATTTCTTCATCCATTCCTGCTTCCAAATCTTCAAGCCCTACTCCCATATTAGCCAAGCCGAAAGTAAGATATAAACCCGGATCTTCTGAGCCGAAAGGAATGGCAACAACTTGAAGTGCTTTCTGTTGTTCGTCAACCAATGACTTGTACATTCTTGAACTTTGACCACCTGAAAGTAATGTGCTCAACATATTCAATGCATAGTAATCGTCAGTACCTTGTGCTGGCATATGGTATGCCTGAATTACAGCCGGCAATTGAATTTTGTCATAGACAACATCTCTGATCTCTTCCGTTTGCTTGGGCTCAACAACATTTGGACGTGGTATTTCTTTGCCTCCTTTTGGAATTCCCGCAAAGTACTTATCGATCATTTTCTTGGTTTCCTCAATATCAATATCACCTGCTACAGAAAGCGTAGCGTTTTCAGGCACATAAAATGTTTTATAGAAATCCATAAACTCATCGAGAGTCGCAGCATTAAGGTGGTCCATCGAGCCAATGGTTGTCCATCGGTATGGGTGTTTTGTGTAAGCCCTTTTGCTTATCTCCTCAAGTATAGATCCGTAAGGTCTGTTATCAACACGCTGTCTTTTTTCTTCCTTTACAACCTCTCTTTGTGTTTCAACGCCAACTTTGTCAATTTTTGCATGCATCAGTCTTTCAGACTCCAGCCAAAGCCCTAGCTCCAATTGGTTTGAAGGTAGTATTTCATAGTAAAAGGTTCTATCATTTGAAGTGTTGGCATTGTTTACGCCACCAGCATTGGTAATGTATTTATCAAATTGCCCTCTTTCAATGTTTTTAGACCCTTCAAAAAGCAAATGTTCAAAAAAGTGTGCGAATCCGGTTCTTTCAGGATCTTCATTTTTTGAGCCTACGTGATACATAATGGTTACAGCCACAATAGGTGTGCTATTATCCTTATGCAAAATGACATGCATATCATTTTCAAGGTCATACTCGGTAAATTCTATCTCATTATCCTGCGCTCTGACAAACGCAAAAATGCCTAAGAGTAGAATTAATGATAAAATTGGTTTTTTCATTATTCGTGGTTTAAGGTTTAACTAATTATTTAAATAGGTGATTCAATATATCTCTGGCATCAGTCCATGACAATCTGGGACCAAATTTTGAAACTACTTTTGAAGATGCCAGGCTGGCAATTTTTCCAGCTTCGGCATAACTATGCCCGTGTGTAATACCATACAAGAATGCGCCTGCAAACATGTCTCCAGCACCATTGGTATCCACAGCATTTACTTTATACGGCTCAATGTCTATGAAAGTATCGCCATCATAAATGATGGCTCCGTTAGCACCTTGCGTTATGGCAAATTTCTTTGCTACTTTTTTTAACTCTTCTCTGGCATCTTGTATATTTTCTTTACCGGTGAATAGCATCGCTTCTTCCTCGTTACAGAATAACAGATCGACACTTGCACCTACAACTTCTTCCATCTGGCTTTTAAAGTATTTTACCATACTCGGATCAGAAAAAGTCAAAGCCACTTTGACACCAGCCTCTTCAGCAAGATCTTTAGCTCTTTTCATTGCTTCAAGACCATTCTCTGAGGTTACAAGGTAACCTTCGATATAGACATATGAAGAGTCTTTTAAGGCTGCTTCATTTATTTCGTCTATAGAGTAGGTTGCTGTAATACCAAGAAAAGTATTCATGGTTCTATTTGCATCGGGAGTAGTCATAACAAGACACTTTCCTGTAATTCCTTCTCCTGCCGTCTCTGGAGTTAGGTTTGTTTCAACTCCATTGTCCTTTAAGTCAGCCAGGTAGAATCTACCCATATCATCATTGGCTACTTTACATGAATAGTAGCATTTACCACCAAACTGGCTGGCTGCAATGATAGAGTTAGCTGCAGACCCACCACAAGCTTTGTCACTTCTTGACAGGTCGATAGCCTCAGATAACTCAAACTGTCTTTCGGCATCAACTAAAGTCATGAGACCTTTCTCTACATTGTGCTTTTCTAAAAAGTCGTCTCCAACTTCTGTTACAATGTCAACCAAGGCATTACCAATGCCATATACATCATATTTTTTACTCATAAAATTTAATTTTGGCTTGCTAAGTTAAAACTCTTAGTTCATTTATAAAATCTAAGGCCGATCATCGGTTTTTTGACGTGTTAAGCCTATTTCTTTGGCCTTGTTTGGGTAATCTGTAATAATGCCATCAACACCCCACGCTACCAATTGTTGCATTTCAAGTGGGTTATTGACTGTCCATGGGATTACTTTGATCTCTTGATCGTGTAACTCATCGATTTTTTTCTCTGAAAGCAATTTATAATAGGGGCTATAAATCGTAGGCTTGAAGCCCAGGCTTGCCAGGTTAGATTTTACAGATCTTAAATTTTCAATCAGAGCAGCCAGACGCACATCAGGGTGGTTTTTATTCCAGTAACGTAAAACTCTGAAATCAAATGATTGTATTACAACACGCTCAAAAGAAAGGTACTGGTTGATTAAGTTATAAACGATGTCTGAAAACTCCTCTGGCGAGGGATGAAACTCGTTATCACCCTGTGGGCTACTTTTAAGCTCAATGTTATAATCTACTTCATATTGAGTGTAGCTCTTTATATGCCACTCTACCGCTTTAATAACATCAGAGAGTAACGGCTTAGCCACTATCATTTTTCGTTGTTCTTCAAACCTTTTATTCCCCAAAGAGCCACAATCAAATTTCTTAATTTGATCATAGGCCATTTGATAAATATTGAAATCCTTCTCCTGACTTTTAGAAATTTCTGTGCTATCGGGAGATAAACATATGTCGTGTGACATCCAAGGCTCATGACTCACCACCACCTTTCCATCTTTTGATATCACAACATCAAGCTCTAAAGTTGTAACACCTTGATCAAGCGCATAGATAAATGCAGGTATCGTGTTTTCGGGCATCATACCGCGGGCACCTCGATGCCCCTGAATATCTATTGCTTTTTGGCTCATAACCGGGCTGCTCATAATTAGTATTAAAACGAACAGAAGTATTTTTCTCATATAGTCGATGCAAATTTGATTGACAAAAGTACCAATTATAATGTTACCTGTGAATTAAGAAAAAAGATGAATGAGGTAGGTCAGGAAAGAAAGTGGAGTGTATTGGATTCGAACCAACGACCCCCGCCCTGTCAAGGCGGTGCTCTAAACCAACTGAGCTAACACTCCAATGAAAACCTTCAAAGCAGCAATATTAATAAAAACTATTTAATTATTAGGTGGTGGGGTGATCATGATATGCGCTTTGTGAGTTCCAGGGTCCATTATCCACGGGCCACCAGGGACTAATGGTCTAATCGGCAGACCCGTAGACTCCGGGGTGGCAAAAGGAATGTAGACTACATATCGATAATTTGCATCTTCTACACGCATAGAATCTTTGTTATATTTTCCGTTAGGGCCCGATAGTACATGCAAGGTAGTTGGATTTTGAGGCATTTTTAAAGTACCGGCTTTCGCCTCTTTTTCTCTTATTTCAAATATTTCTGATCTTGATTTACCTTCTGCACGCAACTGACGGCCTCTCGCCATGAATGGTTCCAGGTCAGAGTGGTAACAGGCTACACTGAAACCCTCTTTGTTGGGATCATCAGCCAGGCAAATAAGTTCGTTGTTTCCTTCTTTTATCTTAACCAATTCTCCGTTTTCATTAAAACCCATTACGCTCGCCCCTTCTCTTTTATCTTCAGGAGCAGCCATAACGGCAGCTGCTATTTGACCTTCCTGATCTGGTATTTGCGCTTCGCAACCAGCACAAACCAACACCAAAAAGCACGCAATTATATTTCTATAAGACGATTTCATAACCTGTTTCCATTTGATATAACCATAATATACAAACTTTTTTGGCTCACTGTCAACTTAGCCTGGCAAAGCAAATAGAGTGAAATCGGCTTACTAAGTTTAATTCGTATATTAAACATTCTCATAATCAGGTTGTAATAACAATATATGTTGGCTTGCAGTCACTTAATTATTCACTTCTTGGGCATTAGATCACCTATGATCTACGCCTTACTATTGCTGCCTTTTTTGTCATACAGTCAGGATACACTTTTTCTTCAAGAATATAATCGTGTCATAAACCTGGAGCAACAGCTTCTCTTTAATAATAATGGTGATCTGTCCTTTACGGAAATAAGGGCTTCCAAATTTTCTAAAAATCCTCCAGACTCTCCTAATGATGCATTATGGTCAAAAATTGTAGTTAAAAATTTAACAGGGGAAGAAATAAAGGGAAAAATTAACATCACTTTTACAGACAGCCTTTATGTCTTTCAATTAAATGAAGACGGTAAGCTCATCAAATCAGTGCAGACTGGAGACCTGTACCCTGTCGGTAAGAGAGAAGTAAAATCTGGTATGATGATTTTTACTAACCTTGAGATACAAAATAACAAAACAGCTACCCTATATTTAAGACTTGTAAGTAGCTCCAATATATCCCGACAATTTAAGGATATCGCGATTCGATCGATCAACTTTTATCCTGAACAGATTTATAAACAGCGTTTTACGTCTGAAAAGGTATATCAAGCCCTTTTTTACGGTGCTCTTTTTATCATGCTCTTTTACAACTTCTTTATTTATATCACACTTAACAGAAGAAGCTATCTTTATTATCTACTGTTCCTTTCTGCGCTCATTATCTTCTTATCATCCAATAGTGGCTATTTAGTTGAGGTTTTAATTCCCAATGCACCTCGAATTGATCTGTACATAAGGTTTTTGTCACCAGCGTTAGTGGTATTTTGTTACTTAATTTTCAGCAGGCAATTCCTAAGTCCGGATAGTAAAATTATAAATAAGCTCATAAATGCTTTATGTATAATTATTGGAATTACCGCTCTGCTTATGGTATTTGGTATGTGGAAAACTGGTCGAACAGTTATTATTCTTACAGCCATTGTCAGTTTTGTTGCCATTTTTTTTGTTGCCATTAAGGAAATAAAGAAAGGTTTTACGCCAGCTCGCTACTTTTTAGCGGCTAACGCTTTATTTATTGTTGGAGGAATAATATATGCACTCACCAGAATAGCGGTAGTGGTTCAAAACCCATTGACCCAACACATTACTCAGGTTGCGATAGCCTTAGAGGTAGCATTATTTTCTCTAGGACTGGCAGACAGTATCAATGTGATGAGAAAGGAACTTTCTGAAAAGGTAGTAGAAAATGCCAATCTCGAGAAAAAAAGAAGTATTGAACGAAGAGCACTAATTGAAGAGAAAAACAGGGCATTAACACAATCTTATCAAGAGTTGGACACTTTTATTTACAAAACAGCTCATTACATTCGAGGGCCGATCGCCCGCTTGTTGGGTATTAGCAATGTTGGCCTCCACGATGTTAAAGATCCTCAAACAAGGAGTTATTTTGAGCGCTTCAACCGAGATGCCAATAGCCTTCACAAAATTGTTAAGAGACTAAGTTCGGCACATGAAATTAATGTACAAGAAGTAGTGTTTGCAGAAGTAAATATTGAGCAGTTACTCAAATCACAAATGTTTGAATATCAGAAACACTTAACGTCTTTTGAGGTAAAAACTAATATACCAACACTTTTCATTGATACGGATCAAAATTTAATTAAGACAATATTTAAAGAGTTGGTCGATAATGCCATTCAGTTTGTTGACAAATCTAAGCCCGTTAATCAACTGGTTATTGTAGCCTCAATGTCTGGTGATAAACTCAATCTGGAGATTGCAGATAATGGTATTGGTATCAAAACGGACCATCAACAATATTTATTTAAGATGTTTTCAAAAGCAGCTGATATTTATGACAACCCTGGTTTGGGCTTGTATATCGTTGATATTGCAGCAAAGAAGTTAGGGGGTATAATACAGTTTAAAGAACATGAACTAGGCATGACCTCATTTTGCCTTCAGCTTCCTTTGAAAAAAACAAATGTGCTTAAGAATCTAGCGCAACAGAAGCAACAAGCAACTGTTTAATGTTGTAAGTGTAGAATATCAATTAAAATAAAAAAGTCCACTCAAGTAAAAAACTTGGTGGACTTTCTATTTTTTTTATCGCAGGCTAGCTGCGCTTGATCGTGGGCGCTGAGAGATTCGAACTCCCGACCCCCTCGGTGTAAACGAGGTGCTCTGAACCAACTGAGCTAAGCGCCCTTTTTTGTTTAACCTCCGCGCGTTTGCGAAAGGGAATGCAAATGTAATATAGATTTTTTTTAATGCAAATATTTTTCACATTAAAAGAATAAAATTTATTCGCTTAATTGACGTTTGAAGATTATCGAATATTGCTGTAGCTTTCGATTATTAAACTGAAGCCTTAATCCCAACCTGACTTGAACATTAAAAGAGCCATAAAAAAGACATTCTTTGTCATTATATCGGCTTTTATTGTATTAGTGATAGCCAGCATTACGAGCGCATATTTATTTAAAGACCAGCTCATCGACCATTTCATAAGGGAGGCAAATAAACAGCTTAACACACCTATAAATATTGGAAAGATATCGGTGTCCGCATTGGATAACTTCCCTCAGATGACGCTAAAATTTGAAGACGTTTATATCCAGGAGAGTTTTAATAAAAGTAGCTATCCATTGCTCACTTCAGAAAAAATCGAATTCACATTTAATCCGCTTGAAATTTACAAAGGCGATTACGCCATAGAACAAATCCATATTTCTAACGCCTCTTGTCATTTCAAGGTCAATGAATCGGGTGATACTAACTATCGCATCTTCAAAAAGAATGACACAACCAATGCCCAAAAAGTGAGACTCGACTTATCAAAAGTCACGTTAACCGAAATTGATTTTAAGTATTCAAACTATAAAAATGATGTCTACATTGAAGCTAACGCAAACCGTGCCACAGCCAATGTAGGTATTGAAGGCCGGATTTTTGATTTTAAAACAGAAGGTGAATATTACCTGACTAAACTGGTTGCACAAAACAATTTATTAATTGAAAATAAGTCAGTAAGTGCCGTATCTGACTTTGTATATAATGACGAAACTAAATATGTCAATTTTAAGCAATCGTCATTAACACTTGAAGGAGCAATATTTCAAACTTATGGCAATTACGAATTTCTGAACACCCCAAAAGTGGAGTTTTATGTTGAAGCCAAAGACTCTGAGCTAAAATCACTAGTAGCCATACTTCCCGAAAAATACACTAAACGATTGGCTAAATATAAAAGCAGTGGCGATGTATACTTTGACTTATCATTAATTGGCGAATTTGGAAAAAACCTTTCACCTTCATTAGAAGTCAATTTTGGATTACACAAAGCACAAGTGCTTTACCCTGAAAAGGACGTAAAAATCACAGAGGCGAACGCTGAAGGTACTTTCACAGCGGCAAAAATAACAAACCTTGAGGCGGGAAGTCTTGACCTTAGAAATATCAGTGGTGAGTTAGAAAACAAAAAGTTTACTGGCAATCTGTTGCTTGATAATTTAAAGGACATCTTTTTGAGGATGGATTTCGATGGAGAAATTGCTGTTGGGTCCTTGTTCAAATTTCTTGACTCAAAAGAAATTGTAGAAGCAGATGGTCTTTTGCAGGTAAATCTCAGTTTGGCAGGAAAAATTAACGATTTGAAGTCTCGTGCCACATCAGCCAACATGCGTACCTCTGGTGAGATTGATATTAAAAATCTAAACATTGAGCATAAGAGCTTTCAATACCCGCTGAGCAACGTAAACGGCAACCTGCTCTTCAACAATAATGATCTCGCTATAAGCGATGTTTCTGGCTATTATGGCTCTTCAGACTATTTACTCAATGGTTTTTTCAAAAACATCATTGCCTACCTACTTTTTGAGAATGAACCTGTGGGTATAGAAGCTGATCTTAAATCTTCATTTATAAATCTTGATGAACTGCTCGTTCAAAAAAATAATTCAGCCAGTAGTGAAGATTACATATTTAACATTGCGCCAAAACTGATTTTGAAATTTAACTGTGACATAGACCGCCTCCAGTTTAGACGATTTAAGCCAAAAGAGATTAAGGGTGATCTAAAAATCAAAAACCAGGTAGCTTATACAGATCGTCTACAATTTAGAGCCATGGGTGGTGACATTGGCTTATCTGGTTTAGTTGATGCCACTACCAATGATATTGAAGTCAATAGTAGTTTCACCGTAAACAAGGTGTATATTGATAGTATTTTTTATGTGTTTGAAAACTTCAATCAAACCTTCTTAGAAGACCGACATCTCGAAGGTCAGATAATCGCTGATGTGCAGACAAATATGCAACTCACTAAACAACTTAGACTAAAGCCAGCCACACTCACTGCCAATATCAATACAAGCATTTTAGGTGGGCAGCTTAACAAATTTGAGCCCATGCAAAAGTTAGCGAGGTATGTAGATGAAGAAAAGCTTGATCATTTAACTTTTTCTGAGTTGCGCAATGAGATTTTTGTCGAAAATCAAACCATTTATTTACCCGAAATGGAAGTTAGTAGCAATGTGACCGATATTAGAATCAGCGGTACGCATACTTTTGATCAGAAAATAGCATATCGAGTGGTGGCTCCACTCAGAAGTAGGCAAAAAATAGACAGTGATGAGGCTTTTGGAGCTATTGAACAAGACAATGAGGGTAGATCGATGCTCTTCTTGAAAATTATGGGAACCACTGATGATTATAAAATTATATATGACAAGGAAAGTGTGAAACAAAAAATTGTTAGTGACCTGAAAAAAGAAGTGCAGGAGCTTAAAAACGCATTTAAAAACAAAGGTCTCGATAAAAATAAAACAGTAGAGTTAGAGGAAGATGATTATTTTGACTGGGACGAAGACGGAAAATAACTAAATTCACCTTATGGAGCTCGCACAGTTTAAGTCCATATTTGATGAATACTATCATCCGATAAAGAACTTCTTATATTATAAGTTGGGCGATGTGTCTTTGGCGGAAGACATCACGCAAGAAGTTTTTATGAAAGCCTGGGAGAAAAAAGATAAAATTGTTGTTGAGACTGTTAAGAGCTATTTATATAAAATTGCTGGCAACCTGGCTATCAACCATTTTAAAAGTGCTAAAAGCAATTATGAGTTTGAATTAAAGCCCGAAAATTCGACTCCAAGTAGCACAGAGCAGCCTGACTACTCTATGGAGAAGGATGAGTTTGCAAGGAAATTGGAAATCGCCATTGGTTCGCTGACTGAAAACCAAAGGGTAGTTTTTTTAATGAATCGAATCGATGATCTCACATATAAAGAGATTGCCAAACGCCTTGATTTAAGTGTCAAGGCCGTAGAAAAAAGAATGCATAACGCCTTAGAAGCGTTGCGACAAATGATTGATCATAAATTATAACTATGAAAAATGATGATCAAATAAAAGATTGGTTGGAAGGTAACCTATCCTCCGAGGAGCTTGAAAGAGCAAAAAGAGAGGATATGGACCTACAGGCGTTTGAGGGGATAATAAACAAGTCTTCTAAGCTGTCTGTGCCAAAAGGTAAGTCAAAAGAGAAGGCCTGGGATGACTTTGTTGCTAAAATAGAAGAACAGCCAGCGGCTAAAGTAAGAAAGCTAAACCCAGTCTTCCCGATTGCCATCGCAGCCGCATTAGCCCTTGCTGTGGTTGCCTATGTATTTGTGTTTAGCACAACAACAATCACTACAACTCCAGGCGAGCGACTAGTCCACACATTGCCTGACGGCTCTAATGTTACTTTAAATGCCTCCTCCCAGTTATCATATACAGCATTCAATTGGGAGGACAATCGAGAAGTAGGACTAGACGGTGAGGCATTTTTTGATGTAAAAAAAGGGCAGTCATTTAAAGTCGAAGGGAATCGGGCCACAATAACAGTATTGGGTACACGATTTAATGCTTATTTCAGAGAAATGGCTGAGGTTAAGTGCTATGAAGGAAGCGTAAAAGTAGCTTCAAAAAATAATCAGGTGATACTTGAGCAAGGTGAGCAAACAATAGATGCTGTGGAAAAAAGATCTTTTACAACAGAAAATAGTGCAGCCTCCTGGCTCTTGGGTGAATTCAATTATCAAAATGAACCACTGGAACTTGTCATAGATGAATTGGAAAGACAATATGCCATCACTATCCAGCATCCAGACCTATCTGGAAGAATGTACACAGGTTATTTTAATGATAAAGACCTTGATGAAGCCCTGCAACTTGTGCTTGTGCCAATGGGTCTTTCTTACGAAAAAAATGAAGATAAAATCATCATTAAGTGAGAGGTCTTATCTTAACCATACTGTTACTCACAGGTGTAGTCTGTCAAGCACAAGATACTTTAGACTCTTTGCTTATCACTAAGCAATTTGTTGAGGAACCCTTATCAGAAGTACTAGATTGGTTTCACAAAACCCATAACCTAAAGATAGCTTATGACAATGAAGCCATAGCACAACAAGTAATTACCGTTTCTTTAAATCAGCAACCTCTCTCGGAATGTTTGGGAGTCATACTTGAAGGAAGCACACTGAGTTATAGCATCATCAATGGGAAAATACTCATCTACCCTAAACCTCTCTCATCAGAAGGCCCACAGAAGTTTGACTTTGCACTCTCAGGCAAAATTACAGATGGTGCTTCGGGGGAAAATTTACCTAATGCCCTCATTAAAATAAAAGGTACAAACAAGGGTACCGTTAGTAATATCGATGGACATTTTACCTTATTTAAAGTACCAACTGATACAAGTACGATCATCATCGACTACCTGGGGTATATGTCAAAAGAAATCAAGCTTTCGCCAGATGTACCACTAAGTAAAATAGATATTTCTCTCCAGAGTGATATCGAAATTTTAGATGATATCACTATATCTGATGCTTATGATCAGCCCATAGAAGTAAACAGAGAAGTAAGTCGCATGGCGTTTAACCCCAACGAATTAGATGCATTACCCACGCTAGGTGAGCATGATCTTTTTCGAACACTTCAGTATATGCCTGGTGTGAGCGGCACCAATGAATCCTCCTCCGGTTTAGCTATAAGAGGGTCGCTGCCAAGCCAAAACCTGGTACGACTTGATGGCTTCACATTGTATCATCTAGATCATTTCTTCGGTGTATTTAGTGCGCTTAATTCTGATGTAATAAAGGATGTGCAAATATTTAAAAGTGGTTATCAATCTAAGTATGGTGGCCGTGTTTCTGGTGTAGTAGATATCACAGGAAAAAGTGGGGGGACCAACAAAGCCAAGTATAGTATTGGTGCTAACCTCATTAGCCTAAGAGCAACAGCGCAAATTCCCATTGGTAAGAAGGTTTCAGTGTTGGCTTCATTCAGGCGCTCTTTTACAGATGCAGTGCAAAGTGATTTGTACAAAAAGCTATTTGATGCAGCACGGGAAAACGATGAGCAAATCAACCGGCCTGTTGATGATCCCAAATTTGAAACTATTGAGCCAGACTTTTATTTCACAGATGTAAACTTTAAGACCACCTATAGACCATCAAACAAAGACATCATTTCATTCACGGCTTACGGTGGTCGCGATAATCTCTTTGGAGAAACTTCAAACACAACTTCATTCCCTCAATTTGATGTTTTTTATGAAGAAACTTTAACTGAAAATAGTGATTGGGGAAATGGTGGCGCAGGTCTAAGGTGGGGTAGACAATGGAATGATAAATATTACTCAAATTTACAATTTACCTTTTCAGCATTCGAGCGTAATTACAATTTTGACTACATGTATCAACTCGACTCTGCCCAGGACACACGAAATGCTAACTTCACATTTTTTCAGGAAAATAGAATAGAGGATGCCAATTTGCTAATTGACAATGTGTACACATTCAATAATAAATTTTCACTTGATTTTGGCTTGCACGCCAATGGTTATCGCATTGTTTATAAAACTACATCAAATGGAGAGGTAGCAGATGAGCAAGACAACGAAGGGAACATCAGCAGCTTCTATGCGACTGGGAATTACGACATTACCGAAAGATTAAGAACTTCTGTTGGTTTCCGAACTAACAGGCATGAGCTGAATGACACTTCCTACTTTGAACCAAGAGTTTCGACCAGCTACAAAATCAATGATAAGATAAATATTAAGGCGGCCTACGGTGTATACCATCAATTCATCAATCAGGTATTGTATGACCACCCCTACAATGGGTCTCAAAATTTCTGGGCTTTTTCTAACGATGAAGGTATCCCGGTAGTAAAATCAAAGCACTATGTAGCTGGTGTTTCTTATCAGAATAATGGCTTACTTATAGATTTAGAAGCGTATTACAAAGATTTAGAAGGTGTTGTAGAATTTAATCTTGTACCATTTTTCGTACGGGAACAGTCTCTTGATTTTGGCTTTCTTGTAAATGGACAAGGTAGAATGCGTGGTATTGATCTTTTGGTACAAAAGCAAGTAGGCAAATATAAGGGGTGGGTGAGTTATTCATTAGCAAGAAGCTTGCAGGCCTTCCCTCAAGTAGATCTTGGCACATATTATCCTTCACTTCAAGACCAATCTCATGAATTCAATTTTGTGAATATGATGAAGCTAGGCAGGTGGGACCTGTCGGCTGCCTGGGTTTATGGTTCCGGTGTCCCATATCCTGAGTTTGATGTTTTGTACTTTACCAATGACAATGGTACAGTCGAAGACTTCATCGTAGTAAAAGACAGAAAGAATACAGAAAGACTTCCAGCTTATCACCGCTTAGATATTTCCTGCGCCTACGACCTCAGACTTAAAAAAGGCGATGGTCAGATTGGGCTTTCTATTTTCAATACATATGGTAGACAAAATATAAAAACGAGAAAAGTGAATATTTCCGAGTTACAAAAGGCCATTGGAACACAAAACCAACCACAACCTGTATATCGCGATCTTGTATTAATCGGATTCACACCTAGTCTTTTTATAAACTTCACATTCTAATTTTTTTTTAAACTCAGGGTAGGGTATTCCCCAACTCACTTGTAGTACTCATTGAAGCACATTTTCAATGGGTAAGCATTCAGACATATCGCAACAAGAACAATACACCAAAATTATGGGTGTAGCAGGCCGTTTTAATGTAGCCTCAGTTGAGGATAAAACCACTGCCTGGAAAAGGCTTAATCTACGCCCATCAAAACAGGTTTTCTTACTCCCTTACTTAAAATTAGCCGCGTCAGTAGTACTTGTTATTGTAACACTTCTCTCAACATACAGCATCACACAAGTAGAAGTGCTGTCGGCCAGAGGTGAGCACAAAACTGTGACGCTACCCGATGAATCACAAATAACATTAAATGCCGAATCATCAGTGAGCTATAATAAGCTACTATGGCTTTTTGACAGAAATGTTGTGTTTGCAGGAGAAGGGTTTTTTGAAGTAACTAAAGGAAGCCGATTTACAGTGTCTACATCCAGAGGGAATGTAGAAGTGCTAGGTACAAGTTTTAATGTATACAACAGGTCGGGTCAGTTTAAGGTTGCCTGCCTTACAGGCAAGGTAAAGGTATACAACCCCAACAACAGTGTTATTCTCACGCCAGGAAATACAACAGCTATTAAAAATTCTCTTCTAAGCCCTCCGGTATCTTTTGATAAGAATATTACCGCATGGCAAATCGGTGAATTTTACTTTAATAACACTAAGCTTTCCGATGTAGTGGCTGAGCTAGAAAGACAATACAATATTGACATTGAGCTTAAAGTGAATAGAGAAAGGTACTACACCGGGTTCTTCAAAAATAACGACATAGACGTAGCCTTAAAAATGGTCTGTATTCCATTGGGGCTTCAATACGATACAAAATCTTCAAAGAAGATAATCATATCAACTAATAAAATCTTTAACTAAATTTAAAAAACGATGAAAACGAATTATGTAAAATATCTAATGACAATCATGATTGCGGTCGTATTTATGGCCTGTGATGATGAACAACTTGAGCCAAAGGAAGAAGTAGTTGCCACCGAAAACACAGGTGATCTCGTAAAATTTAAAACAGAAATTGACAATATCACTTTTAACAGGTTTAGCAATGGCTTGAAGAATTCTGATCAAGGTGGTAGAAGAGCTGGTGTACATAGGTTTAGCCATCTCTTTAAAGACAGAAAAGAGGCACAAAGAGTGGCTGAAGAGTGGGATACTTGTGCGCTTATTACACTTAAGGAAAATGAAGATGGCACTTATACATTAATCCTCGACTTTGGTGATGGGTGCGAAGAGGCCGATGGACGCTTTTTACAGGGTGTGGTAGCTTTTACTGGGCATGAAACCGACTCCTCAGGAGCCTTTACCATAGGTTTTGAAAATTTTGCTGAATTTCAACCTGATGAGAATCGAAGCGACCTAACCTTTACACTTTCAGGCTGGTATCAGGGAGAGTGGGCTGCCAACCCCTCAGATGAATTTAACTATGTTGAGGGCTTTTCAGAAGCATTTGAGCTGAATTATGAAAATGGTGACCAGGAGAATTTTGCCGCAGAGGGCCAATTTTTCGCTAACGACTTTGGTATCGCAGTTACCAAACACAACTTTCAAGGAACTAACACAGAAGGTGACATTTACAGCGGTGTTACCGTGGATCCTTTAATCTATGATTTCAGATGTACCGACACTTATATTTACACAAAGGGTACAGAAGTCTACAATTTTAATGGAGATTCGGCCGCGGTTGACTTCGGAGATGGTACCTGTGATAATATTTTAACAATACAAGCAGATGGCATCACAATTGTGATAGATTTGGATGAAATCGAGTAGTTGGCCAATCAATTAAATATTTTTAAAAATTAGTAATTATGAAACAGATTAAATCATTAACAGCAATCATGCTATCATTAGTTGTCATTTTGGCTTCTTGTAATACTGATGATGAAGTTACTCCGGCATTTCCTGCCCCAGAGCTTCCGCCTATAGAATCCATGGAAATGAATTTTTCCAACTTCAACGATGATAATTCTGGAGGACGAGTAGAGTCTGACCAAAATTGGTCCAGGGCTGTAATACATGTTGGAGTCTGGAATGCCATACTTGCTTTAAATATAGCGGTGCCTGTGGCATCATTTAAAGTAGCTATAGCTCAAAGCCCTAGTTATGATGCTAGTCGAGAGTTATGGGTTTGGCGATTTGATCATACCGTATTTGGACGTACTTATTCATTTGAGTTAACAGGTAAAGTAATTTCAAACACAGTGGAATGGAATATGTACGCAAGTGAAGAAAACGGATTCCAAAATGTGTTGTGGTATACCGGTGAAATGCAGCTTGATGGAAGTAGTGGATACTGGCTTTTAAATAAAGATGGTGACAATCCTGTGACTTATTTAAGAGTAGATTGGGAAAAGTCTGGTGATCAGGTAGGTACTATCAGATATACTAGTGTTGAAACAGGAGCTGCTTTAGAAGATAGCTTTATTGAATACGCACAGACTAATGGTACTGAATTCAACAGAACTTATGATATCTACATAGATTCAGATGACAATATGGTAGACATCGATTGGCATCATGATAATGGAAATGGACGAATAAAAAATCCAAGATTCTATGGAGATGATAATTTCCGTTGTTGGGGTACAGATTTTCAGGACGTAGATTGTTAAAATACAAAGGCCAGTGTTAACTGGCCTTTTTTTATTTTCTTATATATCCTTCAAAGTCATAGTGTTCAGAGGCATTCAGTTCCTCTTCAGAAAGCCCTTTGAAATATTCGTAAGTGATCTTGAGCCCTTCTGCTCTACTTACCTTTGGCTCCCAATTTAAAATTTCTTTAGCCTTGGTAATGTCAGGCTGTCGTTGCATTGGATCATCCTTAGGTAGCGGTTTATAAATAATTTTTTGATCAGTGCCTGTAAGCTTAATTATCTCTTCAGCAAAATCTTTAATGGTGATTTCATCTGGGTTTCCAATATTAACAGGTTGCTCATGGTCGCTGTGCAAAAGACGATAGATACCTTCTACCAAATCATCAACATAGCAAAATGACCTTGTTTGAGATCCGTCACCAAACACAGTTAAGTCTTCCCCTCTTAATGCCTGACCAATAAATGCTGGAAGCACGCGACCATCATTCAATCGCATTCTTGGCCCATATGTGTTAAATATTCTTACAATACGTGTTTCAACACCATGGTAGGTATGATAAGCCATGGTCATTGCCTCCTGAAAGCGCTTAGCTTCATCATAAACCCCCCTTGGCCCTACAGGGTTAACATTACCATAGTAAGCCTCAGTTTGAGGGTGCACAGTGGGGTCACCATAAACCTCAGAAGTTGATGCAATAAGCATCCTTGCATTTTTTGCTTTAGCAAGTCCTAATAAGTTATGAGTGCCTAAAGAACCCACTTTAAGGGTTTGGATAGGAATCTTCAAATAATCAATTGGGGATGCTGGGGATGCAAAATGCAGAATGTAATCTAATTCTCCAGGGACATGTACAAACTTCGAAACATCATGATGAAAGAATTCAAAATCCTTATTTTCAAACAAGTGTTCAAGGTTTTTAATATTCCCGGTAATGAGGTTGTCCATGCCTATTACATGAAATCCTTCTTTTATGAACCTATCACACAAGTGTGACCCTAAAAATCCAGCTGCTCCTGTAATTAAGACTCTTTGCTTATCCATTAACTGTTTTTCTTCCGATACTAAAATATGTGTAACCTAAATCTTCCATATCTTCCAAGCTATAAAGATTACGGCCATCAAAAATTACATTATTTTTCAATAAGCTTGATACTTTATCAAAGTCTGGAGTTCTAAAAACTGGCCATTCCGTTGCGATAAGCAGTGCATCAGCTCCTTCAAGAGCCTTGTAAGCATCTTCCGCATAGGTTATTTTATCACCTATTAAATCTTGCACATTTTCCATCGCTTCAGGATCATAGGCAACCACCTCGGCACCTGCTTCTAACAGGGCATCAATATTATACAAAGCGGGTGCTTCTCTGATGTCATCTGTATATGGCTTAAACGAAAGTCCCCAAAGGGCTATTTTTTTTCCTTTTAAGTCTCCTCCAAAGTATTTCTTTATATGAGGCACAAGCTTTGTTTTCTGACCGTCATTTACTTTCATAACAGACTTCAAAATATCGAAGTCATAATTAACTTGCTGAGCCGATTTTGCCAATGCTTGTACATCTTTAGGGAAACAACTTCCACCATAACCTATTCCTGCAAAGAGAAACCTCTTTCCAATACGAGTATCTGTACCCACTCCCTTCCTTACAGCATCTACATCTGCACCAAGCAACTCACACATGTTGGCAATCTCATTCATAAATGTGATTTTGGTTGCCAGAAATGAGTTGGCAGCATACTTAGTAAGTTCAGCTGACTTTTCATCCATAAAAATTACTGGGTTACCTTGTCTAACTAATGGAGCATAAAGTGTTTCCATTAGTTTTTTTGCTTTATCAGACTCAGTACCGACTACTACTCGATCTGGCTTCATAAAATCTTCAACAGCCACACCTTCTCTTAGGAATTCAGGGTTAGAAACAACATCAAAGTCTACTTTAGCATTAGCAGCGATTTTCTCATGCACCTTATCTGCTGTACCAACAGGTACGGTACTCTTATCAACAATTACAGCATAATCCTTTAAAAGAGGTCCTAAGTCTTCAGCAACTTTTAATACGTATTGTAAATCGGCCGAGCCATCTTCACCTGGCGGTGTCGGTAACGCCAAAAAGATTATTTTGGCTCCTTCAATACCCTCCTTCAGGTCAGTTGTGAAGTGTAAGCGTTCTTGTTGTATATTTCTTTCAAAAAGTGCTTCTAGTCCAGGTTCATAGATAGTAATCTTACCATTATTTAGACTATCTACTTTTTTCTGGTCTATATCTACACATGTTACTGTGTTACCAGTTTCAGCAAAGCAAGTACCTGTGACAAGACCTACATAACCCGTTCCTACAACTGCTATTTTCATAATTCTTTGACGTTTCAGTTAAATATGGCCGCAAAAATAAGGATTATTATTTTAAAAAATTGATCGATGAAAGGATTAAGGAAATGATATTTAATTACCCAAACTAACATTCGTTTGGGTATGTTATTTTAATGAGTAATTTTGTAAAAAAATAAGAATATAAAATGCAAGCAGTAGCAGAAAAACAAGGTATCTCTTTTGAGGAAAATGAAAATCAAAAGATGATCGCACAGATGGTGAGAGACTTTGGTGAAAAAGAGATCAAGCCAAAAATGATGGAATGGGACGAGTCACAGGAATTTCCTGTGCCGCTATTCAAAAAACTTGGTGAACTTGGTTTAATGGGCGTTTTAGTGCCTCAAGAATATGGTGGGTCAGGTTTTGGGTACCATGAATATGTAACTGCCATTGCCGAGTTATCTAAAATAGATGGTTCGATTGGTCTTTCGATGGCCGCCCACAACTCTCTTTGTACCGGGCACATCATGCAATTTGGCAACGAAGAGCAAAAGCAAAAATACTTACCAAAACTAGCTACTGCAGAATATATAGGCGCCTGGGGCCTTACAGAGCCCAATACTGGCTCTGATGCCGGTAATATGCGTACGGTTGCAGAAAAAGATGGTGACTATTATGTGATTAACGGTGCAAAAAACTTCATTACACATGGTGTATCCGGTGATGTGGCTGTTGTAATTGTACGCACCGGAGAAACTGGTGACTCACACGGTATGACTGCCTTTGTTATTGAAAGAGGAACAGAAGGTTTTTCTGCTGGCAGAAAAGAAAATAAACTTGGAATGAGGGCATCGGAAACTGCAGAACTCATATTTGATAACTGCAGAGTTCATAAAGATCAGATGCTAGGTGAAGAAGGCGAAGGCTTTATTCAAGCTATGAAGGTGCTTGATGGTGGAAGAATTTCCATTGCAGCACTTAGTTTAGGAATTGCCCAGGGAGCTTTTGAAGCTTCTTTGCAATACGCTCAGGAAAGAAAGCAATTCAATCAGTCAATTTCTAAATTTCAGGGCATCTCATTTAAGTTATCTGACATGGCAACTAAAATTGAAGCTGCTAAACTATTGATACACCAATCTGCTGATCTTAAAAATAAAGGTAAGTCGGTAAACAAAGAATCTGCAATGGCTAAACTCTACGCGTCCGAAATCGCTGTAGAAGTTGCCAATGAAGCTGTTCAGATATTTGGTGGATATGGATTTACAAAGGACTATCCAGTTGAGAAGTTTTACAGAGATGTGAAGCTATGTACCATTGGCGAAGGAACATCTGAAATACAAAAACTGGTGATCGCCAGAGCTATATTAAAGTAAGCTTAACTGCTTACAACTAAGAGGGATCAATATTGATCCCTTTTTTTATTAACTAAATGGTAATAGTTAAAAATAATATCTATCTTTGCAATCCATTTGAAAGGAGGTGTATAAAAAATGATCGTAGTAAACGTAAAAGAGAACGAATCAATAGAGAAAGCTCTAAAAAGATTTAAGAAAAAGTTTGAAAAAACTGGTGTTTTAAAAGAATTAAGAGCTAGAAATTTCTACGAGAAACCTTCTGTTCAAAGAAGAACAGAGATAATCAAAGCGAAATACAGACAGAAAAAGTACGCAGAAGAAAACTATTAATTGTCTGTAATTTCCCGCTAATATTTATTAGATTTAGTACTACAGAGCTTCGGCTTGTAGTACTATTTTTTTATGCGGGAGTCCTTCCTTAAATACATACAATTCGAAAGGCGATTTAGCCCTCATACGATCACATCGTATGAAAATGACCTCAATCAATTTCAGAATTTTCTATGTGATAATTATGACATCTCGTTAGAAGAGGCAAATCATAACGCAATCAGGCATTGGGTTGTGACGCTAATGGAAGCTGGCACTTCACCTAAGACAGTTAATCGTAAAATGGCCTCACTAAGAACTTTTTACAAGTTCTTACTTAAAAGAGAAGCAATAAAAAAAGACCCTACTTGGAAAATACAATCCTTAAAAACTAACAAGGCACTACCGCAATTTGTAAACGAACCTGACATTACTCGTCTTTTAGATCAGTGTGAGTTTGCTGATGACTTTATAGGCAAACGTGATCAGTTGATACTTGAATTACTCTATGGTACCGGCATTCGTCTTTCAGAACTGATTGGACTTAAAGCATCAGATGTGAATTTTCGCTCTCAAACTATCAAAGTATTGGGTAAGAGAAACAAGGAGCGTGTAATCCCATTTTCAAAAAGTCTGGGTCTTTTAATTGCTTCATATCAAACACAAAAAAATAATACGGTTTCATCAAACGAAGGAGATTATTTACTCGTTACAGATAATGGAGAGCAATGTTATCCGATGTTGATTTATAGAACTGTAAAAAAATATTTAAACTTATTTACGACTATAGAAAAGCGTAGCCCACATGTATTGCGCCATACTTTCGCTACGCATCTTCTAAATAAAGGAGCTGAGTTAAACGCAGTCAAAGACTTATTGGGTCATTCTAGTTTGGCTGCAACACAGGTTTACACCCACAACTCGCTCGAAAAATTGAAAACGGTCTTTGACCAGGCGCACCCAAAAGCTTAATAACTATTTTCTAACCTTTTAAAATTGTAAGAATATGAAATTACAAATGCACTCAATCCACTTCGATGCCGACAAAAAGTTGCTTGATTTCATTCAGAGAAAAGTAGACAAATTAGAAACCTTTTATGACCGTATGGTCGATGGTGAAGTGTTCTTAAGAATTAATAATTCAGGTATAGAAAATAAAACCGTGGAAATTAAATTAAATGTACCCGGTCAGCAACTATTTGCTAAAGAACAGGCTACTTCTTTTGAAGAAGCCACCGACCAGGCTACAGAAGCTTTAAGAAGACAAATTAGAAAGTATAAAGTAAAACTGGCTTCGCACTAGTTGGTGTATACTAATTAAAAAAGGGGCTATATTAGCCCCTTTTTTTTGATGTATTTTTTTGAGTATCACAAGCCAAAGGCCTCTTTCACCTTGTCTACATAATCTAATTTTTCCCAAGGAAAAAGCTCCACTTCGGTCTCAATGGTCTTGCCATCAACAGATTTAAATTCTTTTTTTACAACCTCATTTTTTCTTCCCATGTGGCCATAGGCGGCTGTTTCAGAATAAATTGGGTTTCTTAATTTAAGTCTGTTTTCTATAGCAAATGGTCGCATATCAAATACTTCAGAGACCTTTTTTGCAATTTCTCCATCGCTCAAATCTACATTAGATTTGCCATAGGTGTTTACAAAGATACCCATAGGCTCAACCACACCGATAGCATAAGAAACCTGAATTAAAATCTCATCTGCGACACCCGCTGCTACCATATTTTTGGCAATATGTCTTGTAGCATATGCCGCTGATCTATCCACTTTAGAAGGATCTTTTCCAGAGAATGCCCCTCCTCCATGTGCACCTTTACCTCCATATGTATCAACGATAATCTTACGACCTGTAAGACCAGTATCGCCATGTGGTCCGCCTATAACGAATTTACCTGTTGGGTTAATGTGGTATTTTATTTGATCGTTAAACAACTTCTGAATCTCAGGCTTTAGTTGTTGCTTCACGCGAGGGATCAGAATATTGATAATGTCACTCTTAATCTTAGCTAACATTTTGCCTTCCTCATCAAAATCATCGTGTTGTGTTGACACAACGATTGAATCTATTCTCTGAGGCACATTATCATCAGAGTACTCGATAGTTACTTGTGACTTAGCATCCGGTCTTAAGTACTGAATTTCATTATTTTCTCGTCTCAATTCAGCAAGTTCTTTTAAAAGCTTATGCGAAATATTAAGCGCCAGTGGCATATAATCATCTGTCTCGTTAGTTGCATAACCAAACATCATTCCCTGGTCTCCTGCTCCTTGCTCTTCGGGGTTGCCTCTATCTACACCCTGATTGATATCGGGTGATTGTTCATGAATAGCGCTAATAACACCACATGAATTGCCATCAAACATATATTCGCCTTTGGTATAGCCAATTTTATTGATTACGTCTCTGGCTATTTGCTGTACATCAAGATAGGCCTCTGACTTCACTTCGCCACTAAGCACGGTTAAACCAGTAGTTACTAATGTTTCGCAAGCCACCTTAGAGTCTTTATCAAAGGCTAGAAAATTATCTATGAGAGCGTCAGATATTTGATCTGCAACTTTATCTGGGTGTCCCTCAGAAACGGACTCGGAGGTAAATAAATATGGCATATTATATAGTTTAAAATATTTTGATTCAATGATTTGAAGCCCACAAATTTAGGCCAAACGGTTTTAAAATAAAATCACCCAAATAATATTTGGTTGGCTATTTGACTAACGGCCGACATCCCCCGCAAAAAGTGCAAAAACTGTGGGTATCTTATGCAGTTCAATTTTAATTTGACGCCAGTCTTTTATGGTAGCAGTTTTGATGTACTCATCTTTGCCACTGACATCTCGAGCCACACAGAGCTGAGTCTGTGGGTAACATTGCTTTTTTAATTGCTCAAGCAACTGATTATTTCTATAAGGAGTCTCAATGAAAAGTTGCGTTTGATTTTTTCTCCTACTCTCTTCTTCTATGGCCTTTATTTTTTGGTCAAGGTGCTTTTTGTCAATTGGCAAATAACCATGAAAAGCAAATTGCTGGCCGCTAAATCCTGATGCCATCAGTGTCAGAAATATGGAAGATGGGCCAACTAAAGGCACCACAGTAGCACCAATTTGGTGAGCGTAACTTACTGCCTGCGATCCTGGGTCTGCAATGCCGGGACAGCCTGACTCAGACATAAGACCAATGTTCTTTCCTTCCAGTAGTGGCTGCAAGATTTTTTGCACGAGTGCCACAGATGTTTTCTTATCTAATTGCTCAAATTTTATATCCTCAATGGTCAACCCCAATTTAAGGCTACTTATATACCTGCGGGCGGTGCGAAGATTCTCTACCAAATAGAAATCGACTTCCTTAATCACTGCTCTGACTTGATCAGGTATTACATCATTCTGCTTTTCTGATATTACCGTAGGTATGAGGTAAAGTTTACCTGTACTCATGCTGATTGATTTAGTTTCGAAGCCATTAACCTCTTAAAAATTTGCCTACTACCTTTAACAACTCCTCTGGTTGCTCTGCATGCACCCAATGACCAGCACCTTTAATAGTTTCAACTTTAGCATTCGGAAAATGCTGGGTGATCAAAATGATGTCATCGTTCTTAATATAATCAGATTTTTCTCCTCTTATAAACAAAACATCTTTTTCAATAGCCAGTTGCTCATCCATACCCTCTCCAATTATTTCAATATTTTCCTTTATTACAGGTAGGTTTATTTTCCATTCATAGCCTCCCGATTTCTTCCTGTTTAAATTTTTAAGTAAAAACTGTCGCGTGCCAAAATCTGAGACATACTCAGCTAGTTGTTTGTCTGCATCACCGCGTGATTTTAACTCATCTATCTTTATGGCCGACAGCCCTTCTAATATTACATCGTGATGTACCGGGTAAGCCTTTGGAGATATATCAACAACAATTAACTTTTCCCACTTCTCACCGTGATTTAAAGCAAACTTCATAGCGGTCTTACCTCCCATAGAATGGCCAAGAATATAAGGGCGGTCTATATCATGTTCTTCAATAAACTCATTTAAATCTTCGGCCATAGCCGCATAATTAAATTCCTTACTATGTGGAGACTGCCCATGATTTCGCTGATCAACCAGATAAATCTTATAAGTATCTCCCAATTCTTTAGCAATACTCAACCAGTTATCTAATGATCCGAAAAGGCCGTGAAGTATGATAAGTGGCTTTCCTTCTCCTATTGTTTTATAGTTTAATTCCATATTACAAATGTAAAGTTGTCTTTGTTTTTAGAACAGGCAAATGGCACATTAGTTAGACTAATCAATCACAACGGGAAAATCATGGCCTCGTGAAAATGTATATGGAAACTGCATTTTACCTTTATACTTTCGTGAATACTCAGGCACCTGATCGTCTATAAAAGACTTTAGCTCATATATTGTTACTTTACCATCTTTTGGCGCTCCATCCGCTGCTCCGTTGAGGGCTTCTAATAATACGTAAGTAAATAAACCGTGACCCAGGTCTTCAAACTCAACCGCAAATTGCTCGCTGCCAGCAGCTGCCAGCACATGAATACCGGTACTTCTTGAGAGCTGAGCTAAAGCCTTCTCTTCTCGGGCTCCGCGTGTCGCCAGCAGCTCTACACTACCCCCCGACTGGCAGGCGTCAATAATGAGTAACTGTTTGAGGGCAGCAATACTTTTTAATTTTTCTTGCAGTTCACCAGCATAAATGGCATTTTTTTCAAGTTTATCAGCATTATAAAGCCTGACATTTTCTGTAGGTATGAAATAAAATTTACCATCGACCATACTACCATGACCAGCATAATAAAACACCATTACATCTTGTGGCTTAATAATCTTTGAAAGTGCATTGAGCTTGCTCAGAATATTTTCTCGAGAAGCTTCTGTGTCAAAAAGGCTAATGGTTTCTACCCGGTCAAATAGTTTTTTAGATCGTTCACTTATTGTTTTTACTACGCTCTGCGCATCAGCAGCTGCATAATTAAGATTTAGGGCTTCGTTCTTGTATTTATTTATACCAACTGCAAATACATACAGCGTTGAGTTAACTTTACCTTCTAATTGTAAATCGACCGAATGCTTCTGCGACTCAATACCTCCTGTACTAAATGCACTAACTTCGATCGTATTATTACCGGGCACTAAGTCCACCGGATGGTTAATAGTGGCTCTTTTATTATTTACTTCAGCTTGCTCTAGCAAAACTGTTTTACCGTTATGCACCACCTTAAGCATATTGATTCCCCCTCCAGCATCCTGAACAGATGCAAGCACATCCACCTTATTTGATCTCACTTTTTCTGCCTTATGAGGAGCCAATATTTCAATTTCAGGTGGTGGGAATTGCTCTATTTTTTGATTTATGTTTAGTTTGTCATCCTGATTGAGGAATGTTTTGTTAAGCAAATCGGGCTGGTAATATTGGTCAAAGAACTGCTCGGCCGCATAGCTCTCCATACCTTTTACAAAAGCGATGGATCTTGTGGCCCCATCAGTTGCATTAAAGTAACCTTCCTTATTGATTGCCATCCAATCTTGCTCATTTAAAACCAGGTAAGAGACCATTTCTTGATTTGTTTCCAAATTCCAGATTATTACTTCACCATTATCACTTGCGGAAACCAACAAATTTTGAGCAGGCACATATTTCACCGTAGTAACAGCTCCTGTATGGCCTTCGAGTATAGCTTTAGTCTTTCCTGTAGCCAGGTCTGCAATTACGATATTTCGATCAGCACCTCCTGTGGCAATTTCTGTACCTGTGGCATTATATGCAACACCATAAACCGCGCCCTCGTGCCGATGATATTTTTTTAACTGAAGTCCGCTAGCTACATCCCATATTTTGAGCCATCCATCCCAACTAACTGATGCCACTTCAGATGTGTAAGGATGTTTGGCCACACTATGTATAATGTCTGTATGTCCTGTAAACTCTCTTACTGCTTGTTTGCTATCCAGCTCCCAAAGTCTAAGCGATTTGTCTAACCCGGCACTTAACGCATAAATATCATCATTGAAGAAATGGGTATCGTATGATGAGCCTTTTTCAAGTGTAAGAAACTGTAGCTGTGAATAATCATTTGCATCCCAAACCCTAACTGTACCATCCCAGCTCCCTGAAATAATTTTATCCTGGCTTTCATTAAAACGTACTGAAAACACTAATTCTCTATGACTTTCCAGAGTAGCAAGCTCCTGCCCGGTAGATGTATCCCACACTTTAATGGTATTATCAGCACTGCCTGTCAATAATTTGCTACCGTCTTTTGAGAAAGCCATGCATAGCACCGCCTTTTCATGGCCTCTAAATTCCTGGGTGATCATACCTGTTCTCATCTCCCACATCCTGGCAATTGACCCTATTTTACCTTTTACCAGGTAATTACCATCAGGACTTATGGCAAAATCATTTTTAAGATCTGTATATCGCTTTATGTAGTAATCCCATCTCGAATTTGGATCATAATCTAATCCCCCCTTATCGACCTGTTTTAAGTACCCTTCAATTCTTTTAATTGTACTACCATTTTTTGCGTCCAAAATGGCCACAGACATGTCATCACTACTTGTTACAATATATTTGCCATCGGGACTAAAGGACGCATCTGTGATCGGCAAGCTATGATCTTTCACATTTTTAAAAATCAGCATCCCTCTTTGATCAAATACATATATAGAATCTTCACTGCTCATTAGTGCATGACCATCCTTATTGATATCTACCGAAGAAATATCATCATCAAATGTCATATAGTCTATCAGTTTATCCCCTGAATTAATATCAAACAGTTGCATACCGGGGCCTTTAGTTGCTTTAAGCATTTTATTACTTGCTTTGTCTACTGAAACAAAAGTCGCACAACCTCCACACCAGCCTTCTTCAGGTTTAATTTCAAATTTCTGTTCACCTGATTCAAAATCATAAATACTGGCCGTGCGATTGTCGTTACCTATTACAATATATTTTCCATCAGGGCTGAATGTTGTATTTATTCCATAGCCCAAGCCTTTATCTGGGTTAACTTTAAATATTTTGAGTTGCTCACCAGAGGATACATCCCATAAAATGGCTTCATTGTCGTAGCCTGCCGTAATAATTGATTTCCCATCCGGGTGGAAAGAAACACTTGTCAATAGTTCTTTGTGGCCTACAAATGTCTGAAGAAGATCACCTGTTTTAATATCCCAAAGTTTTGCTGTTTTATCGGCACTACTAGATAAAATGTGCCTCCCATCAGGACTAACAGCTAAATCATTTATTGTAGATCCATGTCCATAAAATGACCTTAATTCACGCCCCGTGGCTATCTCCCAGAGCTTGATGGTTTTGTCTCTACTACCAGTAAAAAGATATTTACCATCTTTAGAGTACGTCACAGCTTTAATCGCTGCATTGTGCCCACGTTGCACGACAGTTTCTAACTGCTGACTTTGAGCCAAAAAGCCTATCAATAAAAGTGGTATTACCAGTCGAATCTTCATTTTCCCTTTATTCTTACTTGAATTTATGAATTTGTTTTGGAAAAGTTTTTGCACTAATGATTATATTGAGAAATAACCCAACCTGTACAGCTATGTCGAAAATATATTTACTTTTCTGTTTTATTGGCTTACTAATAGGAAATGGCTACGCCCAAACACAGCTCAAGTCACTACCAAGTAATATCAATCGGCCTAGCATTAATCTTTATGCACCATTTATAAGTGGTGATGGGCAAACCATTATATACTTATCAGATTATACCGATGATGGGCATCATTCTATGCATTGGGCCACTAAAAGGACAGTTTCTACCTGGAATGACGGTAAAGAAATCAATAAACTGATAAATCGCCCAACGCTTAATTTCAGAGGTGGCTATAGCCTTAGTTTTGATGGTGATCAGCTGTTTTTTAGTTCTCAAAAATCTGGCCTGGGCGGGTTTGACTTATGGAGTAGCAACAGAAGAGGTAATGATTGGGAATCGCCCAAAAACATGGGTTTACCGATAAATTCAAGAGAAAATGAGGGCTCACCTATGCTTTCGCCTGATGGTGAATACCTCTATTTTATGCGTTGTGAACAGATGAAAACATATGGTGGCGCCTCTGGATGTAAGCTTTACGTTAGTAAAATGAACTACAATGGATGGGGCGAACCAGTCGCATTACCAGACAATATTAATACCGGCAATTCACAAACTCCTCGCTTACTAGCTGATGGAGAAACCCTGGTTTTTGCTTCGGACAAAATGGGAGGAAAAGGGGGATTAGACCTCTTTATGTCGAAAAAAATGGGTGAAAACAGTTATTCTGATCCAGTGCCACTTGATTTTGCCAATACTTCCGAAGATGATGCTTTTGTAAGTATTCCTGCAAAAGGAAGGTATATGTATAAAGACATGAAAGGCGCGCGCGACAATGAACTGGTAGAGGTACTCATTCCACAAGAGCTTCAGCCTAAAAGTGTAATGAGAATACAGGGTAAAATAAGTGACACAGATGGAGAGCCCATAAACGCTCAATTGACAATTTTTAACATTGATGAAAGAGACAGGCTTTGGAATGAAAAAGTTGGCAAAGCGGGTGAGTTTGCTATCGTTTTAAAAGAAGGCTCAGCCTACGACTTGTCTGTGTTTCATACAGAGCCTGGGTATATGTACTATTCTAAGCTTTATGACTTAGAAGAAATCGGTCCACGCGACAAAGAGCGGCTCAACATAAAGTTGCAACCGTTACAAGTAGGTGGAGAATTTCCCTTAGATATATTATTTGAACCGGGAAGCAGTGAAGTTAAAGACATTTCAACCTATGAGTTGAGAAGACTGGGTGACTTTATAAGAAAAACGCCTTCCATGCAAGCTGAGTTACTCATTGAGCAATCTGCTTATGTGGAGGACACTGTACAAAGCAGTCCGGATCTGACAGAAATTCGCGTTGATACTATTTGGTATGATGAGCCGGTTATTGACATGACACTTGTAGATGAAGGCTACGATTCGCTCATGCGTATGATTGAGGCTGATTGGCCACAGCATTATGAAATAACCATTGACAGTGTCATCTACACTTCTCAGTTAACACCAGACTCACTGATAATAAAATCAATTGAAATAGTTGCACCGAACACCTCAGTATCTGACAGTTTAGCAACGGATAGTTTGGCGGTTTCAATGGCACCTCCAATGCCAGCTGGCACATTACGGTCGAGTTACCCTTTGATTAAATATAAAGTTGTTACTGTATATCACAACGACCGAACCGAAGCCCAATCACAGTCTATAAGTGATTTTTTACTAGATCGAGGGGTAAAACCTGAACAAATTAGTACGCGTACCAAAAGGACAAAAAAAGAAAGCCCTTCTGAAACAGAAGAGCCTTCGATTAAAGTGACTCTCAGAATAAAGTCTATTTGATTATTCTACAACTGTAATGGGAATCACCACAAGTGTCTGATCCCACATCATGATCATTTCAATTTCTTCACCCATCTGCTCAAAGGAGATCGTAAATTGTTCGAAAACATCGGGAGAATCTACTGTCGCAACCTCCACTGCGAGCACATCTTGCTCATCGGTTTTATTGGCTTCTCCCGAAAAGTTGACCCCCCACTGACCTGTTTGCTCATTGAAAATGACTTTCCAGGAGTCTTTACCTGGTACCGTAAAAATTGAGTAAGATCCTGCTGGTAATAGCTTGCCTTTTACATTCAATTCGGCATTGGAAGTAAATGTAGTTGCCTCATTGGCTCCAGTTCTCCAGGTTTCACCATATGGAACCAGACCTCCAAATATATCCCTTTCCTTTTTGTAGGGGCGACTGTAGCTCACATCAATCTCCACGTTTTCGTTTGTATAACTGACTGTATCTTGTGGGCTAAACTGTTTAGTATAAATCCTCAATCCAACGAATGCCAAAGCAATAACAGCTATGACAATACCTGCAATTATGATTAATTTTTTCATATTATGACTTAAACTGAAAAATGGCCTTCAAAGTTACTCTTTTGAATGATTAACTCGCTCACGCACAGAACCATTTCTGTTGTAAAACACCCATGTGCCAGCTTTCTCCCCATTTTTATAATCTCCAATTGAGGCTGCTTCTCCATTGCTATGATAATATATCCATTGGCCATCTTTGATACCGTTAGTAAAATTCCCTCTTTCAGCCACCTCGCCATCATCGTAATAATACACCCAGCTGCCATGTGGCACACCGTTATTAAATTCACATCTTACTTCGATTTTACCGGATCGATAATAGTTTATTTTTTCTCCGCTACCATTTTTAAAAGTTCCTGCAGATAGGGTGTCTCCATAGACAGTCACATAAGAACTCACATTCCATAATTTCCCCATTTTCCACTCCTCTTCCTGCATGAGCAACCCTGTAAAGTGAAAAAGGCCCCACATGCCGTCTTCGAGGCCATTTACAAAACTACCCACTGATTTGAGTTCTCCTTCTTTATAATAATTATACCACTGCCCGTGCTGCTCTCCATCTTTGTATTTGCCTTCTTCTATAATGTAGCCATTGCTATTGTAATATCTCCAATTACCAACTTTTAAGCCGTTTTTATAAAAACCTTGCACCTCTGGTTTGCCATTGGAAAATTTTTTTTCATAATCCCCTTCTAACCAGCCCTTTTCATAACTGTATTTTTCAAATAGCCTTCCATTTTCGTGGTAAAACCTCCAGACACCCACTGGGGTACCTTCGTCATAACTACGCACTGAAATGGTATCTCCATCTTGAAAAAAGGCTACCCAAACACTATCTGATTGATCTTTATGGTAATGGCTTATTTCATATAGCTTACCGGTTTCATAAAATTCCTTCCATGTTCCGGTTTTTACTCCCATATCGTAGTGTCCTTTAAAAATAGTTTTGCCAACCACATCGAAGGTTTCAAAATCGCCATGAAGGGTATCATTCTTATAGTAGGCTTCTTCTTCCAAAACACCGTATTCTCTATATTTTCTTTGTAAGCCGTTCTTTTTATCATTTTCCAGTGTTACCACCATTTTTCTTGCTCCGGATGGATAAAAAGTAATCCACTCTCCATGTTTCTTTCCGTCTTTAAACTCACCAGCTAAAGCTTTTTGCCCATCTATGTTATAACCAACATAGTCAACGGCTATTCCCATCTCATATGTTATTTTAGATTCTACAACACCGTTACTGTAATATGTCCGCCATACACCATCACGACTATTATCTGTGAAGGGTCCTTCCTCAATTATTTTATTTAGCTGATTAAAATAAGTCCATGCACCCTGTTTTTTCCCATCGGCCATGATACCTGTTGCACGAATTGTGCTGTCTTTGGAGTAAATAGTTGTGTTTTGTTGGCTATAGCAATCGATGGCAATAATTACCGCCAATGAGAAAAATAAGTATCGCTTCATAAATTAGATTTCGGTTTTGTTTACAAAGTATTGGTGGCTTGCTATCTTTGTTCACACATATTTAAAAATAAAACAAAAATGGCAGCTTTATATTTAGTTTTAGTATTGTTCGTGTTGGCAATTTTAGCTCCTTGGATTTTCCCAAATAAAATGGTGAGTGATAACGAACATGACGTTAATGGTTCTACTGAAGAATAGCCGTAGCCTCAATTTCCAATAAGAACTCAGAGCTAATTAAAGCACTCACCTCCACCATGGAGGTTGCCGGCTTTATTGTAGCAAAAACCTCGCCATGGGCTCGTCCTATTTCCTCCCATTGAGAAATATCTGTAACAAATATTCGAGTCCTGATTACATCTTCTAGTTTGGCCCCAGCCTTTTGAAGTGTCTCTTCTATAATTTGAAGAATACATTTAGTCTGTGCATATGGGTCATTTAAGCCAATCAGTTCTCCATCTACTAAAGCAACAGTACCTGACACCTCTATAGTGTTTCCTATTCGCACTGCTCGAGAATAACCCACTTTATCTTCCCATTTCGCTCCTGTTGAAAAATTCTTTCTGGTCATAAAATGCTTTTATTTTTGCTAGCTTTACTAATTGTATCAGCTACCTAAATTATGAATAATATTTGTGTCTTCTGTGGGTCGAGTACCGGAAATAGCCCAGAATTTGAAACTGCTGCCAAGCGGTTGGGAAAGCTTATTGCCAGACAAGGCAAAACCCTCATATATGGAGGTGGTAATATAGGCCTTATGGGCATAGTGGCAGATACCGTAATGCAAGAAGGTGGTAGTGTGATAGGAGTAATTCCTGATTTTCTACTAAAACGAGAAGTGGGGCATCTAGGCCTTACGGAACTTATTGTAGTAAAGTCGATGCACGAGCGTAAACAAAAAATGGCAAGCCTTGCAGATGCATTTATTGCCATGCCAGGTGGGTTCGGCACACTGGAAGAAGTAGCAGAAATTGTTACATGGGTGCAACTGGAAATAATACATAAGCCTGTAGCATTACTCAATGTGGAAGGTTATTTCGACCACCTATTGGCTCAATTAGACGTGATGGCAAACAACGGCTTTACTTCCAAAAAGCATAGGACGATACTAAAATCTGCGCACACACCAGATGCACTACTTGACTTAATATTGATTGACAGCGACCCAGATAGTGATAAAAGCCCCGATCTCAAAAGGACCTAGTGTTCAGTTATGTACAAAATTTTGTAGATGTTTGAACACTCATATCAATTAAATCATCAATTAAACTGAAATAACCTATATTATTTTTTTGGTATGCTTATTGAATTTTTAATAAGCATGTTGAAAAATGGCATTATACTGACTTTTAGAAAGCTGAGATCCCAATGGGTAGCATCAGGTCTCTTCCTTGGTGTAATGTCTATTTGCTTCTTATTGCTTTACTCGGGTATATTCTATGCTACCTGGTTTAAACTAGCTGGTGTGATTATTATAATAGCCGCGATGAGCTTAGGCGGTCAGCCTATCATTGACAAAAAAGATATGGAGTTATACAAAATATGGGGGGCTCGAAGAAAGCATATTCTACCTTTTGTCACTATCCAGTCCACAATATTATCAGTTATTGCATCGCTTGTGGCCATTGCACTCGTAGATGGGTTGCCATCAGACTTTATGCTAAACGTTGTGATGTTCAGTGAAAAAATATGGGTAGCACCTCTTTGCACAATTATACTTAGTGGAGTTTTATCATTCTTCTACTATCTAAGGTTTCAACTCACGGAAATGTCTATTTCAAAATAATTTCCATTTCCCCCAATTTGCGTTAGGGAATTATCTAGCATTTGAAATAAGTTTCCGGATTATAAAATACTCTCCTAAAATTTATTAATTTTTAGCTAGCGTCATTGTTTGGTACCTATATGAAGAGACTTATACTCTGTATTTTTTTCATCTTTTCTTTCAACACAGATGTATTACCACAAACTCTTGGGTTTCAAATAAATAGTGATGTAAAAAGAGTTTCCATCCCTTTTGAAACATATAATAACCTTATTGTTGTCCCCGTAATTCTCAACAATCAGATTCCTTTAAAATTTATTATTGATACAGGCGTACGTACTGCAATACTCACTGAAAAAGCCTTTAGCGATATACTGGGGTTAGAGTATTCCAAAAGATTTCTTATTTCCGGTATTGGCGAAGAGTCGAGTGTAGAAGCTTTTATCACCAACAATGTCTCATTGACTTTACCGGGTATAAAGGGGCGTGGCCATGCCATGCTTGTACTTAATGAAGACTATCTCGAACTTAGAAACTACCTGGGTACAGAAGTACACGGCATATTGGGCTATGAATTATTTAGTCGCTTCATAGTATCTATTAACTACGACACGAAATTGCTTACACTAACTACTCCTGAGTACTTTAAACCTAAAAGATCATACCAGGCCATGCCAATTACAGTAGAAGATACTAAACCCTATGTGCATGCTAAAGTTTCATATGAAGACGGTTCTTTTATACCTGTCAAAATGCTTATAGATACTGGGGCAAGTCATGGAATACTGATTGAGTCGGATTCACATGTAGGACTTTATGTACCAGAAAAACACGTGGATAGCGAACTGGGTAGAGGCATTGGAGGTAAGCTGGAAGGTAAGATTGCAAGGATAAACTATTTCCACATAGGTGAGTATTGTTGGAAACAACCCATCGCAACATTCCCAACAACAAACAGCTTTTTAGATAGTCTTAAGTATGGCAATGTGTATAGAAATGGGTCTATAGGGGGTGAAATATTGAGTAGAATGAAAGTTATTTTTGATTTTCCTGGTGAAAAGATCTACATAAAAAAGGGTAAGAGTTACAACCACGATTTTGATTACAATCTTAGTGGCCTTGTGGTAAAAGCAAAAGGCAGTAGACTAAATACATATGAAATAGTCGATGTACGAGATCAGTCGGTGGGGAAAGATGCTGGCTTCAAACCCGGTGACATTATTCTCTCCATAAATAATATAGGCTCAAAAAATATGTCTCTTGGCCATGTTACAAACTTCCTCAATGCAAAAGAAAATAAACGTCTTAAAATTGAGGTTGACAGAAATGGTGAAAAGATTAAAAAGATTATTAGGCTAAAAAGCCAAATCTAAAATTAGGATATCCAATTTTTTACCTGAGATTTTTTCTTTCTATACATCAAAGCAATACGTGTTCGCATTTTTTTTAGTCTAATAGAGTTTACGATTGACCTTGAAAGCAACTCACCTGTAACGCTATCTTTTAACAGGAACTCTTCTGCATTGGTGATATAGCTATCACGGTTCGAATTTTTCAAAATTGTGATCGGAATGTCCTTAGTATGCTTATTAGAAGCCAGTTTTAACGTAAGTTTTTTCATATAACTACGCTCCACATTGTCATCAATTAAGATACAGGCCGGGTTAAATTTCATTATTTTTTTAAAAAGACCTCGAAGCTCAAAACCTATCTCAGTTTGGTAGGTTTTACTTCTAATTTCTTTCAGCTTCTCATAAATGTTGCTAAGTTCAATAGGGTTGTTACCTATGAGAAATACATTAATCGGTTCGATATTATTATTGCCAGCTATCACGATGTTTGGGGTATATGTAAGATTAACGTTAAATAGTAACCATTTGTTAGGAAACTGCCATTTATTTATTCACAAATTATCCACAAATTTTAATAAAGCGGTTTGAAAGAGATTGTAATTGTTGGTGGTGGCTTGGCTGGGCTTATTTCTGCCATTTTGTTGCGCAGAGCTGGATTTGATGTTGCTCTCATAGAAAAGAATCATTATCCGTTTCATAAAGTTTGCGGAGAGTATATCTCCAACGAAGTGATGCCTTTTCTGCAGCGGGAAAACCTTCTGCCCAGAGCAGAATATGCAAAGATTAACTCCTTTAAGCTAAGTGCTATCAATGGTAAATACGCCCAACTAAAATTGGATTTAGGAGGGTTTGGGATCAGTCGGTACACTCTGGATAATCAACTTTTTGAGTTGGCCAAAGCAGAGGATGTAAATTGCCTGATAGGGAAGTCTGTGGCTAACATCGACTACATCGATAGTGAAGACTCTCATAGAATTACTCTTTCAGATGGTATTCAAATAACATCTAAAATTGTTATTGGCGCCTACGGCAAACGTTCCAAGCTTGACAAATACCTCAAGCGTGATTTCATTGAAAGAAGGTCTCCGTACATAGGCGTAAAATATCACATTAGATATGATCATCGCAAAGACGAGGTGGCCTTACACAATTTTCATGGCGGATATTGCGGCATAAATGCTGTAGAAAAGGGAATATCAAACCTATGCTATCTGAGCACCCGATCGAACTTACTTAAATATGGCGATATACCTACAATGGAAAAAGAGGTGCTCGCTCACAACCCATTTTTGAATGAAATTTTTAATCAGGCAGAGTTTTTATTTGATAAGCCTGAAGTAATCAATGAAATTTCATTTGAAACCAAGCAGCCAGTAGAGAATCATATTTTTATGAGTGGCGATGCAGCTGGTATGATTGCCCCTCTTTGTGGCAATGGCATGGCCATGGCTATTCACACCGCTAAGTTGTTATCCGATTGTATTATTTCTCATTTCGACAAAGCTTTTGATCGTAGCGCTCTGGAGCATGATTATTCATCACAATGGCATAAGCACTTTGCTAAAAGACTTTCAGTAGGCAGAAAGCTTCAAAAGCTTTTCGGTACCGGTACCCTATCAGGGTTAGCTGTTGGTTTAATGAAAACATCAAAGCCAATAGCACATTTTCTAATGGAAAAAACACACGGTAAACCTTTCTAAAAACCCCCTTGAATTGCCTGTATCAATTGACTTGAGTCTAAAAAAAAGTACACAAAAAAAGCATTAAGACTGGTAGCCGATATGAAATTTAGCCACATGGTGCGGGTATAGTTAGCCTTCTTAGCATCTTGTCTGACCTGAAAAAACCAAAAGAAAAAATAGACCAATACAGGTGCCATAGCAATTAAAAAGTCTAGCCAGTAGTCAAAATTGTAATATGTTTGAAAAAAATAAAGGAACCCTAATGTGCTAATAGAAAATATAGTGGCTGTAAAATAAAAAGTGCCTTTAATACCAAGCTTATAGCTTAATGTTATATCTCCGCGCTCTTTATCTGCCTTGTGTTGATAAATTTGAGTCATCGGGTAAGAACCCCATAAAATCATAGAAGAAAGTATACCGGGCACAAGTACAGTTGCATTTAATACGGTAGTAAAGCTAAAATCATTGAGCCCAACATAAACCATTAGGAATGTGAAACAGCCTTGAAAGAAACCAGCCACCAACCAACTTAGAATCGGATATTTCTTTAATCGTATCGAGGGGTGGCTATACGCTTTGGAGACAAACCCATATACTACCAGCATAATGGCAAAATCATAATTAATCATGAGGCCAAGTGCCACTGCGATAACATCGAAAGCTAGCGAAACATAGTAGAGGGCTTTGCTTACAGGTGGCGGATTTTTTAGCCCACCAATACTCTCAGTATCCTTATCAAAATAGCTGTTGAAGCCATTACTTGCAGGGTATAAGAAAATGTGCAACGCAACCAAAACAATAACTATGCTCGTAGGGTTGATGTTAACTGAAACAGCTAGTGCAAATAAAAACACTGGTAGTAGAAAGTAGGAAAATGGAATCCTTAAATGAAGCCAGGTAGATTTTTTGAACATATGCCTGATTGTTTAAAGCCAAGATATCAATTTTTAAGTATTATTGAGTTACATGAGCGTATTCATTACTGACATTGGCACTGCCACACCTAAACACAAAATCACCCAGCATGAGGTGCTTCGTTTCATGCAAAAAGCTCATGGTTTAAATGAAAATGAAGCCCGAAAACTGGAAGTGCTGTACCGTGCAACAGGTATACAAACTAGGTATTCTATTATTGAAGACTATAAAAGAAACTCCGACTTTTCATTTTTCCCAAATAATGAATCTCTGAGCCCATTTCCTCCAACCTCTTCTCGAAATCAACTCTACAAGGAACATGTAGTTGGCCTGAGTGCGGAAGCTATTTTTAATGCTGTTGGCAACGATTTTGACTTTAGTCAGGTTACTCACCTCATCACAGTAAGTTGTACTGGATTATTTGCTCCGGGGCTTGATATTGCCCTTGTAAAAAAACTGGGGCTTAACTCTACAATCGAGCGAACAGCCATCAACTATATGGGATGCTATGCTGCTTTTAATGCGATTAAAGTTGCCAAAAGCATTTGCAAGGCCCAGGCTAATTCAAAAGTACTGGTTGTCTGCACGGAAATATGCAGCCTGCATTTTCAAAAAGAAAATAATGACAACAATCTGCTGGCCAATGCGCTTTTTGGAGATGGGTCTGCCGCATTATTAATAGCCGGTGAAAAGAAAAAAGGAATCAATTTATCCCTTGACCAGTTCTTTTGTGATCTCTTGCCAAATGGAAGTGATGAGATGGCCTGGGAGGTTGGTGATCACGGTTTCGAAATGAAGCTTTCTTCTTACGTACCTGACGTAATTCAGAGTGGTGTTGGCAAGCTCATTGACAAGCTAAAGCATACTCTCAATGATATAAAACCAGAGCATTATGCCATACACCCTGGAGGGAAAAAGATCCTAGGGGTTTTAGAAAGCGCCTTGGCAATAAGTAAGGAGGAAAATAAACATGCACACCAAGTGTTGAAGCATTATGGAAATATGTCTTCGCCTACCATTCTCTTTGTCTTAAAGGAAATTCTAAATAATTTGTCCTCTGACGACAGTAATGATAAAATTTTAAGCTTTGCCTTTGGGCCAGGTCTAACGCTGGAAAGCATGATACTTACCGTAACCTATGCCGAATAAGTTCACCCAACGCTCGCAAGAGGTCGAAATCATGGATGACCTCGAAAGTGGTGGCCCTGTGATGGACCAAACGCTTAAAGAGCTTGACGTGATAAACAAATGGCTCGGAGGCAATCATGTAACTATAAATGGTGTAAAAAAGCTTGTAGGTGATCACAATGGTGCGCTAACAATTGTTGACCTCGGCTGCGGAAGTGGGGACATTCTAAAAATAATGGCACGGTGGGCAAGGTCTGCCAACATTGATATTAAACTGATTGGCATTGATGCCAACCCACATGTGGTTGCATTCGCTGAAAAACAAGCAGCACACTATCCGGAAATTGAGTTTAAGTGTGTTAATGTCTTCTCTGAAGAGTTTACGAAAATCGAAGGCGATATTTTCATAGCCACCTTATTTATGCATCATTTTGACAGTTCACAGCTTTCAATATTTTTAAAGCAACTGCGAAAGCAAGCCTCGATGGGTATTGTAATAAACGACATCCACAGGCACTGGTTTGCCTACTATTCCATTAAGTGGCTTACCGGATTATTTTCCAAATCACCAATGGTAAGAAATGATGCCGCTGTTTCGGTACTTAGAGCTTTTAAGAAACAAGACTTAACTCAGTGTTTAGAAGCAGCAGAAGTTCCTAAGTATCAAATAAAATGGAAATGGGCCTTTAGGTGGCAGGTGGTTGTAACTAAATAAGAATTCGTAATGAAAAAAGACTTTAACAAACACAAACCCTTAATCGCAGTAATATTAGCTGCATCAGCATTAATCTCAATAGGATTTTTTACCTACGCTTTACAACAGCAAACACAAAATGATAAGCTAAGGACACAAATAGAATCTTTGGAAGTTCGGTTAGAAAACTGCCAAACTACTCAACCCAAGTAACCTTTTCTTCTATTGGTGTTCTTTTTCCTTGTGGCCATTTGTCAGATTTTAATGGGCCAATAAATAAAAATCCCATCAACTTATCGTGTTCATCCAGGCCGAAAAATGGTTTCGCTTCTTCATAAAATGTAATGCCACCCGTGCTCCAATAGCAGCCAATGTTATGTGCAGAAGCTGTAAGCCAGGCGTTTTGTACGGCAGCAGCAGTGGCACTTACTTCTTCAACCTCTGGCACACTTTCCTTATCATCTCTGTGCATTCCAATAGCGATCACGTGTGAGCACTCCAGAGGTTTCTTCTTTAGTTTTTCAAATTGTGCCTCATTAAAATTGTCTGTATTCTTTAATTTATACAGCGTGGCCTGAAAGTCTGCCAGCTTCTTTAAGCCCTCTCCTTTAAACACAACAAACCTCCAAGGCTCAGTATGTCTGTGTGTAGGTGCCCAATTGGCGTTCGCCAACATTTTTTTGATGATTTCATTATCTACCTCACCATCACCAAACATTCCTGTATAGATAGCTCTTCTATGAGCTATCAGTTTATCGGCAGCTATTTTTAAGTCCATGTAATGTTATTATTTACTATTTTTAAGCTTAATCATAAAATTTAAAGCTAATGAATAAGGCCGTTTTTCTCCTTACATTTCTAACTATAGCTCACTTTTCTTATTGTCAGAAAAATCTCGAAACAGTATTTGAAAAATCAAGTGGCAAAGAAACGGCCACATATGATGAAACCACAACTTATTACCATTCATTAGACACTTCTTCTCCTTACGTGAAAGTGGTTGAAAAAGGTTTAACAGACAGTGGAAAACCATTGCACCTGGTAATCTTAGACATTGATCAGGATTTTGATTTCAAAGAATCAAGAGACAAAGGCAAATTTATATTACTCATTAATAACGGCATACACCCGGGAGAGCCCGATGGTATCGAAGCATGCAAAATGCTACTCAGAGATTATGTAGCAGATCCTTCAAAACAGTCACTTCTGGAAAATATTGTAATTGGAGTAATTCCAGTTTATAATATTGGTGGCGCCCAAAATCGAAATAGTCATTCACGAGCCAATCAAAACGGTCCGGTTGAATATGGATTTAGAGGTAATGCCAGAAATTTTGATTTAAATCGTGACTTTATCAAGTCAGACACCAGAAATGCGCTTTCCTTTTATGAAATCTTTCATGAAGTAAAACCCGATATGTTCATAGATACACATGTGAGCAATGGGGCGGATTATCAATACGGCATTACACACCTGGCTACCCAGCACAACAAAATCGGAGGTGATCTTGGCGTATATATTGAAAACAAGTTTACTCCTGATCTCGAAGCCAAAATGAAAGCAAAAGGAAGTGAAATCACCCCTTATGTTAATGTGTTTAACACAACGCCAGATGAAGCCGGATTTACGCAGTTTTTAGATGGCGCCCGATACTCGACAGGCTACACCACCTTGTTTCACACGCTCGGCTTTATGATAGAGACCCATATGCTCAAACCATTTGACATGAGGGTAAAAGCCACCTACAGGTTTATCGAATCAATGATCGAACTTGCCAAAGAACAAGGCGAAAATATACAAGCGCTCAGAAAGGAGAGAGCTAAATTTTTTATTCCAGGTAATTTACACTCTATAGCATGGAAACTTGACAGGTCTGAGCCTAAGCAAATTGATTTTAAAGGGTATGTTGGCGAACAAAAGGAAAGTGAAGTAACTGGTCAAACGAGACTTTTCTACGATGTAAATCAGCCATTTACTAAAACCATACCTTACTATAATACTTTTGTATCCGCTGCAGAAGTGCAAATCCCTTTGGGCTATGCGATACCCCAGGGATGGCATCAAGTGATAGAAAGATTAAAGTTAAATCAAGTGCCTTTTAAGAAATTGACCTCGGATAGTGCCATTAATGTAGAAGCCTACCGGATTGAAAAATTTAATACCTCATCGTCACCCTATGAAGGCCATTACCCACACAATCGAGTAGAGGTAAGTAAAAAAAAGAAAACTATCGACTTACGCGCTGGAGACTATATCTTTTTTGTAGATCAGGCAACTGGAAGGTACCTTGTAGAGACTTTGGAGCCAGAAGCTCCGGATTCATTCTTTAATTGGAATTTCTTCGATACCATCTTGCAACAAAAAGAGTATTTCTCACCCTATGTCTTTGAAGATGTAGCGAAAGAACTACTTGAATCCAATGATGCATTACGCACAGCTTTTGAAAAAAAGAAAGCCGAAGATAAAGAGTTTGCCAATAGTTGGTATGCACAATTAGATTACATCTACAAAAACTCCCCTTACTACGAAAGTGCTCATTTGCAGTACCCGGTTTATCGTATAGTTGAGTAAAACAAAAGAAAAATAAAGGTGTTAGTTTCTCATGAAATGCACCCTTGTATTCCCCCACCAAATCTATAAAAACAACCCAGCTGTTGGCTATACTGATAAAGTATACCTGATAGAAGGCCCTCTGTTCTTCACTCAGTATAAATTCCATAAAAAGAAGCTTGTGCTACATCGAGCTTCTATGAAATACTATCAAAATCGATTAGAACAAAACGGTCACGAAGTCGACTACATAGAGCACCATCACTATAAGAATCTAAGGCTTTTGATTAAGGGTCTGAAAAGCCATGGTGCCGAGTCAATAATATACACCGATCCTACTGACTTTCTGCTTGCTAAAAGGTTAAAAGCCGCTGCTAAGGAATTTAATGTTGCTCTTGAGGAAAAAGAAACACCCAACTTTCTGACCAAAAAAGATGAGTTAGAAGCGCTGATTACAAAAAATAAGTCCGGGTACTTCATGGCATCATTTTACAAAAAGCAACGTAAGCGTCTTAACCTTCTCATGGATGGTGATGAGCCTCAAGGAGGTCAGTGGAGCTTTGATGATGAAAACCGCAAAAAGCTTCCTAAAGGACATCAAACGCCTGAGATATACAAGCCACAAATCAATGATTATGTAAAAGAAGCTATTGATTATGTTGAAGAGCACTTTAGCAATAATTATGGAGAGACAACAGATTTTATCTATCCAGTCACGCATTATCAGGCAGAAAAATGGTTGGACGATTTTTTAGAAAACCGGATGGAAAACTTTGGTGATTATGAAGATGCCATTCATACCGATGAATCATTTATTTACCATAGTCTACTAACCCCTGCTTTAAACATTGGTCTGCTCACACCAGAGTTGGTGATCGAACGAACGATGGAAATGCACCAAAAGAAAAACTATCCGATCAACTGCCTTGAAGGGTTTATAAGGCAAATCATTGGCTGGCGAGAATTTATGCGCGGCATTTATGAGTTAGAAGGGGTCTTTGAGCGCACCACTAACCACTGGAACCACAGCAGAGATATCCCCGAATCATTTTGGACAGGGAATACAGGCATACAGCCTGTGGACGACACTATAAAAAAGGTGTTAAAAAATGCATACAATCATCACATCGAAAGGCTCATGGTAATGGGCAACTTCATGTTATTGTGTGATTTTGACCCTGATCAAATCTATCAATGGTTTATGGAAATGTATATTGATGCATACGATTGGGTAATGGTGCCCAATGTCTATGGCATGACCCAATACGCAGATGGAGGGTTGATCACCACCAAACCATATATCTCCAGCTCAAACTATATCAAAAAAATGAGCAACTATGGCAAGGCCGACTGGTGTGAAATATGGGATGCATTGTACTGGAGGTTTATGAAGGTGCATGATGAGGAATTTAGCAAAAACCAACGCATGAGCATGATGGTAAGCATGTTAGGCAGAATGGATAAAGAAAAGATGGAAGCCCACCTTGACACCGCGGAGGACTTCCTTAATAACTTAAATGACTAGCCCGCTATTTATTGAAATATTCAGGGTGCGTATTGTCATGTTTGGTGACTTGCTGATAAGCCGCTGCCAATTCCAGCAACTTACCCTCTTCATACAAATTGCCAATTATGGAGAAGCTTGTTGGGCTTCCTTCATCGTTAAATCCGTTTGGAAAAACCACACATGGATTGCCGGTAAGGTTAGTCATCAACAATTGGTTGCCTCCAAAGCTTGGAACTAAAACGGCATCGTAATTTTTCAAGGTGCTATTTAGCTCTTCAATCAAAAGTGATCTTATACGATTCGCATTGATATAGTCAACAGCAGAAATAAACCTGGAAGTCCTGAAATAATTTGGCCAGGCACTCTTTTTCTGGTTTACCATCAGACTATCTCTATTTGATCGTGTAAGCAAGTCAAAAGCAGCAGATGCCTCTGAAGCTAAAATTATTGACAACGCTGAAGTTGGAATGTCTTCCGGAAGCGTAACTTCCTGTAGCTTAATTCCCATAGACTCAAACTGTACTAGCGTTAAGCTGTCATTGGTTTTGTTGCTGTAGTCTCTTTCAAATAAGCCTTTGACATAACCAATTTTCATGGTCTTCACATCTCGGGCGGCATTATACATAAAGGGTGCATCAACTACAGATAAATCCTTGCCATCCGTTCCATTTATTGATTCAAAGACTATGGCACAATCTCGGGCAGACCTGGCTATTGGCCCGATTTTGTCCATTGACCAACTCAATGCCATGGCTCCATGTTTGCTCACCCGACCAAATGTTGGACGCAGGCCTGTCACACCACATCTTGTAGATGGCGAAACAATCGAACCCCATGTTTCTGTACCAATAGCAAATGGTACCAGGCCAGCTGCAGTGGCTGAAGCTGATCCTGCAGATGAACCACTCGACCCCTGCTCCATATTCCACGGATTTTTGGTCGTGCCACCATACCATATATCTCCCATGGCAAGGGCTCCAAGTGTAAGCTTTGCTACAAGTACCGCTCCTGCTTCATCTAGCTTTTTTATTACTGTTGCTGTGCCATTCACCTCCTGATCTTTGTATGGCATGGCGCCCCAGGTAGTTTTGTACCCTTCAACCGCCAGTAAATCTTTAGCACCATACGGTATACCATGTAATGGCCCGCGATATTTACCAGAGGCTATTTCACGATCAGCTCTACGCGCTTGTTCCAATGCGCGTTCTGCTGTAATGGTGATTACACTCTGCAGTGTATCACCATGTTTTCGTAGTCTTTCTATAAAGAACCTGGTCAAATCCTCAGAAGTGATTTGCCTTGATTTGATCAAGACCGACAGCTGCTCTACTGTATAGAATGCCAAATCTTCTCCGTTGGCTGGCATCGTCACATTTGATGGTAGATTCCAATTGATCTTATCAGGCCCTGAGGGCATCTCATACCGCTGTGGTCGCGGATCAAAAACCAGTGCAGGTGCTACACTATTGTCAATTTCAAAACCATGGATAGACTTTACACTATTGAGATTTCTTTTAAGACCATCTTTTAAAGAATCACGTTCTGCCTGTGTGAGCTCTATACCCAATATAGGTTCTACAAAAGCGAGAGTATCTACACCCGCGTTTTCATTATTTGAAGATGACTGACAGCCTTGTATAACGATAAATAAGGCTGTAGCTTTCAAGATATTCTTAATCATATTTTTTAAATTGAGGTACTTTTAAATCACTTTAACCGCTGAAATAAATGAAAAAGTATTTTATTGATCTCTTAAGATACAATGATTGGGCTAACTCTCGAATACTTATTACACTAGAGGAAAGTGAAGTTAATGATTCGGACATTCTTCAGCTTTACAGCCACACCTTAAGTGCACAAATTATCTGGCTTAATAGAATCAAAGACATTCCGGTTTCTCCTTTTCCGGTATGGGAAACATACAATTTACGAGAGCTCAGAAGTATGACCGAAGAAAGCTCCAGAAACTGGATGAGCTTTGTGCAAGCCCACCCTAATCAGACTTTTGAAGAAATGATAAACTACCAAAGCACTGAGGGAAAGAAATATGAAAACACGCTGCGTCAGATCATAGCTCATGTTGTGAATCACAGCACTTATCATCGTGGGCAACTGGCCATACGGCTCAAGGAAAAGGGCATTCAACCACCCTCAACAGATTATATTGTCTTTGCCAGAGAATAAACAATTGGTAAATATCTCTTGTTGGCAAATAAAAAGAATAAGATTATGAAAACTATAGCCCTATTATTTTTATCCCTAATTACAATGTCTGCCATAGCGCAAGACAACATTACTGTTTGCCATACCCCAGCCACTGAAAGTTTTGCATTATTTGCTTCAAATCAAGATTTCAATGCTGATCATCCAACACCAGAAGCCTATGTGCACCAGAGCGAAGTAGGCAAAATGATCACCTATCCTACTAGTGGTGAAGATGCAAATGCCTATATGTTGGAATCAAAAGTGACCACTGACAGCTATCTTTTTGTAATACACGAATGGTGGGGACTCAACGACCATATCAAAAGAGAAGCTAATAAACTCTATGACGACCTTGGCGGTCTTGTAAATGTAATTGCACTCGACTTGTATGACGGTAAGATTGCTACAACCAGAGAAAAAGCCAGTGAGCTTATGAGCAGTGTAAAATCAGAACGAGCTAAAACCATCATCAAGGGCGCTCTTGACTTTGGTGGCAGCGGAGCAGAAGTAATGACCATAGGCTGGTGCTTTGGTGGCGGCTGGTCACTACAAATGGCAATAATGGCAGGTGATGCCCTCAAAGGATGTGTAATGTATTATGGTATGCCAGAAAAAGACATTAATAGGCTTAAAATGCTCAATGCACCTGTATTAGGAATATTTGCTAAGCAAGATGGCTGGATTACACCTGAAGTAGTTGATAACTTCAAAGCAAACATGGCTCAGGCTGACGAGCAACTGACAGTAAAAATGTATGACGCCAAGCATGCTTTTGCCAACCCAAGCAACCCGCAATATGATAAAGAAGCTACAGAAGATGCTTATAAGACGGTGATGGCTTTTATAAAACCTAAACTCGATTAAACTTTTAGGATTTTTAATGAATTCTTAATAGTTTACAGGTTGCTATTTGGTAGGTGATCATGAATTAATGCAATTCATGGAGCTCTTACCAAATAGTTTTCAACCTGTAAACTGTTATGAAAAAAAGATGGTTAACGCTCTTTTTGCTAAGCTGTATATGTTTTTATGCAGCTGCTCAAAGTAAAAATAGTGCAATCAAGGGCGTAATTGATGCCTCACATGTAAACTTTAAAGAAAACCAAACATTAACACTCACCGGAGAGTGGGAGTTTTACTGGAGCAAACTGCTCACTTCTGAAAACTTTTCAAACCGAGATCTAAGACCGGGTTACATCAAAGTTCCTTCCGTATGGAATGACCAGTTTCATAAAGGTGAAGAGTTGGAAGGTCAGGGCTATGCCACATACCGATTGACAATTATTACCTCCAACGCACCAAAATTGCTGGCCATAGAAGTCCCAAATGTATATTCCAGTTATAAGCTATTTATTAATAGTGAGCACATTTCTTCAAATGGAATTGTTGGTACAAACCAAACGGAATACAAACCAGAGTGGAAGCCAACTTTAAAGGTCTTCAATGCTACTGATACGCTTGAGATAATCGTTCAGGTGGCCAATTTTGCCCACAACAGAGGTGGTATACACAAGCCATTTGTTATTGGCAATTTCGATAGTGTAGCTACCATCAGAGAGGGTAAAGTGATAGCCAACATGTTGTTAACTGGTGGTCTTTTTGCTTTGGGGTGCTTTTTTATTGCATTTTATTTATTCAGAGCCAAACAAAAATCAACGGTTTATTTTGGCTTGTTTTGTCTGCTATGGGCCATCAGGTCTGTGTTTTCTAACATTTATCTGGTATCTACCTTTTTCGATTATTTCAATTGGATTTTGGCTCTGAGAATAGAATACATTTCTCTTTACCTCAGTGTGCTTTTTGGAGTTTTATTTTTAGCCAGAGTCTTTGATCCAAAAGAAAGCAAACTCATTAAATACGCTATAAATATCATTAATGGGGTTTTTATCTTATTAACGTTAATGTTGCCCCCTGTTTTATTTACCATGTTGCTGCCCGCTTATCAGGTGTTTATTGTTGTAAACCTATTATATGCTGTGTATCTCATTACCAAAGCAGTTTTCGATAAAAGAAAAGATGCATGGTTCTCAGCAATCAGCATGCTTCTTGGTATTGGTGTATTAGGCTATGAGATTATTTCTTATGTATGGGTGCTAAAGGTTAATTACGTATTTCTAAACTTTGGCTATTTAACTGTCTTTTTCCTTAACTCACTGGTACTTGCCAGTCGCTTTGTGGGCGCTTACATAAAGGCTGAACAATCGGAGACTGATAAAAAATCCAAACTTGAAATCAGGGGAAAAAGACTTCGCACCTAGTAAAAAAGCGTAGCGCTTATAAGTAAGTTTTACAAATAGCTCATACCTTTATGCTATGAGTAAACCTGATAAAAAGCTGTTTTTACTTGATGCATATGCCTTAATCTATAGAGCACATTTTGCATTTAGTCGCAACCCAAGAATAAGTTCTAAAGGAGTAAATACAGGCGTGATGTTTGGCTTTACAAACACATTGCTGGAGATCCTTCAAAAAGAAAAGCCTACCCATATAGCCGTAGCTTTTGACACCTCTGCGCCTACTTTCAGACACGAACAGTATGAAGAGTACAAGGCCAACAGGCAGGAAACCCCGGAAGATATAAAAGTTGGTATTCCGGTAGTAAAAGATATCGTGAGGGCATTTAACATTCCGATTTTAGAAATCGATGGATACGAGGCCGATGACATCATAGGTACAATCGCTAAAAAAGCTTCAAAAAATGGTTTTGAGGTGTTTATGATGACACCCGACAAAGATTTTGGACAATTAGTTGAAGACCATATTTACCTTTACAAGCCATCATACATGGGCAATGCAGTGGATGTAATGGGCGTACCCGAGGTATTGGCCAAGTGGGATATTGAGCGTATCGATCAGGTTACTGATATGCTGGGTCTGCAGGGAGATGCATCAGACAATATACCTGGAATCCCTGGTATCGGGCCAAAAACAGCATCAAAGCTCATACAACAATTTGGCTCCGTAGAAGAGCTGGTAGCCAATGCTGATAAACTGAAAGGCAAGCAAAAAGAAAATGTGGTCAATTTTGGGCAGCAAGGGATTATGTCAAAAGAACTGGCAACCATCAACATTGAAGTGCCTATCGAATTCAATGAGAAAGACCTGACATATGATGAGCCAAATGAAGAATTGCTTAAACCTATTTTTGAAGAGCTGGAATTCCGCACGATTATAAGAAGAGTTTTTGGCGAAGAAATGAAGCAGGGAGGCAGTGCAGCCTCATCAGACGGTCAGTTGGATATGTTTAGTGCAGCAAGTAAAGAGGCCATAGAGGTTGCCGAAACTCCATCAGCCGAAAAAACAAATCTTGATACGGCTAAAGTAAAGTATAAATTACTTACCAAAGCTGAAGACATCAAAGCGTTGGCAGACGAGCTCAATAAGCAAAAGGAATTTTGCTTTGATACCGAAACAACGGGTATTGATGCTTTTGAGGCCGACCTTGTAGGTATGTCATTCTCTTATAAAAAGGGTGAAGCTTACTATGTGCCCGTTTCCGAAAACGCTGATACTGTAAAGCAAGTGTTGGCACCTTTGAAAGAGGCATTGGAAAATGAGAAGATTCAAAAAGTTGGTCAGAATATTAAATATGACATTCTCACGCTGAAAAAATACGACATACGTGTGAAAGGTGCTTTGTTTGATACCATGCTTGCGCATTACATTATAGAGCCGGAAACTAAGCACAGTATGGATGTAATTGCAGATCAGTATCTGAACTATACCACCATACCTATTACAGACATTTTAGGGCCAAAAGGGAAAAAACAAAAAAATATGCGTGACCTCGACCCAGAAGAGGTAGTAAATTATGCTTGCGAAGATGCTGATATCACGCTGCAACTTAAAGAAGCGCTATCAAAAGAGTTGGACGAAAGACTGCTTAAGCTACTCCATGACGTTGAGCACCCACTGGTTTATGTACTGGCTCAAATGGAGTTTGAAGGGGTGAAAATCGATCAGGGTGCGCTGGAAAACATGTCTAAAGAATTGCAGGAAATCAGCCTGGAGGTGCAAACGAAGATTTTTGAAATCGCAGGTCAGGAATTTAACATTGCTTCACCTAAACAACTGGGTGAGGTCTTGTTTGACAAGCTCAAGTTGGTAGAAAAGCCTAAAAAAACGAAGTCTGGTCAGTATGCAACAGGTGAAGAGATATTGAGCCGACTGGCCAATGAGCACGAGATCGCAGGCAAAATTTTAGAGTTTAGAGAATATCAGAAACTAAAGTCTACTTACGTAGATGCGCTACCAAAACTGATAAGCCCACGAGATGGCAGAATACATACCGACTACGGCCAGGCGATAGCTGCAACGGGTCGATTGAGTTCCAACAACCCTAATCTGCAAAATATACCCATTCGTACTAAAAAAGGCCGTGAAATACGCAAAGCTTTCGTACCGAAGGATGGTCATGTGTTATTGGCGGCAGATTACTCTCAGATAGAACTGCGTATTGCTGCTGCTTTTGCCAAGGATGATGACATGATGGAAGCCTTTAAAAATGGGCGTGATATACATGCCACCACAGCTTCAAAAGTGTTTGGGGTACCAGTAGATGAGGTAGATCCAAATATGAGGCGAAAAGCCAAAGAAGTGAATTTCGGTATTATATATGGCATTTCAGCATTCGGACTTTCACAAAATCTCAACATACCACGCTCAGAAGCAAATGATATCATCAATGCCTATTTCAAAGAGTTCTCATCTATAAAGGCCTATATGGATGCCTGTATAGAAAAAGCCAAGAAGGATGAATATGTAGAAACGATCATGGGCAGGCGAAGGTATCTAAGGGATATCAACTCCAGAAATGCAACCATGAGAGGTTATGCGGAGAGAAATGCAATTAATGCTCCGATACAAGGCAGCGCGGCAGATATTATAAAAGTAGCTATGGTACAGGTGCAGGATTGGCTCCAAAAAGAAAACCTCAAAACCACCATGATCATGCAGGTACATGATGAATTGGTGTTTGAAGTACCGGAAAATGAACTCGAAAAAGTTAAACCAAAAATCATCGAGTTGATGAAAAATGCCGTGGAGCTTGAAGTACCCATGGAAGTGGAAGCCGGGGTTGGTGACAATTGGTTAAAAGCACACTAAAATATGTAGCATGACGATTAGAAGACACACGCTGGCACTTATCATACCTGCAATATTATTTGTTGCGATGGTATTGCTTGCAAAAACGAGCTGGTTTATCGCTCAGCCGGAAGCGCTCGCCATCGGATTGGTATTTGATTTTACATTAACCATCCCCATTGTATATTTTCTGATCGTCCGCAAAACAAACATCCCGAATATCACGGTTGTACCGGTTTTTATTATCGGCACCATCGTTGCTTCCTACGTAATCCCTCCTGATCAGCAATTTTATTTAAATCAGATTAAGACGTGGATTATTCCAGTTGTAGAATTGGGTGTCCTGACTTTTATCATTTATAAAATCAGACAAATAAACCTTGAGTTTAAGAAGCAAAAAGCCGGACAAACCAACTTCTATGATTCACTTAAGCAAGCAGTAGCTGAAATATTACCTAAACCGGTCGATGTTTTCTTTGCTACTGAAATAGCCACTTTTTACTATGGCTTTTTTCACTGGAGAAAGCACAAGTTGAAAGCCAATGAATTTTCATATCATAAGGACAATGGGGCCATTGCACTTTTTATAGTGATTATTGGCCTGGTTATCATAGAAACCGGAATCATTCATTTATTACTTACAAGATGGAGTTCTTTAGCGGCCTGGATATTATCAGGTATCAGCATTTATACCGGACTGCAATTATTTGGGTTTATGCGCTCTATGAGTAAGCTGCCTATTGAAATTACTGACGAACAATTAACACTCAGGTATGGTTTAATGGCCACAATGAATGTACCCTTTGAGACAATAAAAACGGTAGAGATTTCCTCGAAAGACCTGGATGAAAATACAACCGTGAAAAAGCTATCTATCTTAGGAAATCTGGAGGCACATAATATCATCATTCATTTCAACGAACGGTCTACTTTCAGTACCCTCTATGGTTTTAAGAAAACTTGTGAAGGCCTGGCCTTACATGTAGATACGCCATCAGAGTTTAAAGCAGCTTTAGACACAAAGATTATTTCTTGAGGCAAGTAAGACTCTTCCATATTGCAGCTTTACTATTGCTCACCACCCAGGTGACCGGGCAGACTGCAAATGATAACATGGACAATGCCGAGGAGCTAGTTGTTGATCAGTTTGTTTACTCGCTCACCAATGGCAACACAGTAGAACATAGCTGTGTGGATGAATCTCTTACTGGAAAATGCATTGACTATCACAACGACCAATGGTACACTTTTGAGCTTGGCGACAAGCCTCAGGTGTACATCAATCTTTCAGGACAAGATTGTCGCGATATGCGTGGGGTGCAATTGGTAGTGTTATCAGGTGAGTTGTGCAAACCTGAGACTTATAAAATCTATGATTGTATTTCTACAGCAACTCAGGACGATATTTATGTAGCGCTTGATCTAGCACCTAACCAGAAATACTGGCTCAACGTAGATGGCTACCTGCACGACTTCTGTAAGTTTTTTATCGAAGTCAGCTATATGCCAAAAGGGATATCTCAAAAAGAGTATCCGTTAGATTCTATAGCTATCAAATCCAAGGAGAATATTTTTAATATCTCGTGGTCTTTGCCCGACAGCCTTTCTCATGAAGTAATGGCTACTCAAGTTTTAAGAAAGAAAGTCACCGCATTTAAGTTTGACTCCATCAGCGCAGTACCTGTGCAATATAACGCCTATGGTGACATGCGATTTAATTATACCTTTAGCGATACGTTACTATTTCCGGGTAATTACCAATACCGGTTGGCTCTGACCTTACAAGATGGCAGATGTCTCTTTGCCGGAGACTACGACTTTAACTCTTCCAGCAGATATAGCAGTAAGAAAGAATCTTTAATCATTCTGCCTTTAGATTATCGAAGAGGAGCAAGTCTCAATATCAATATCAAGGATGTAAGGACAGGAAGAATAGTAAGGACATTAGAAATCAAGTACGATCCAAAAAGGCATGCGCAACTCGTATTCTATAAAAATAAATTCAGCCGATACGAAGCTGTTGAGATTGAAGTGATCAATAAGTATAATAACCACTCTAAATCACATTTTTACAGAATTCAGTAATTAATCCCTGCGATAAACTCCTGAAGGAAATACAACCACACTTTCATTTCCATCTTTACCTACAGCCGCCACTCCAAATAAATAGTTGTCAATGACTACGTTCTCCAAAAGATACTCACTGACATCACCTACAAATTTTGAGTGCTGCCACTGTGGGGCTGTCGTCTCTCTCCAGTAAATTTTATACCCGGCAAGATTATCATCTTCGACTTGCTCCCAACGTAGAGACGTTGATGGCTGCACGGCCCCGGCAATCTCAACATTGGTCGGTGCCTTTGGTGCCCAGGCAAGCCCTGCAAGATTGATCGCATTTACAGCCGTGAGTTTGGCCGCATAGTCAAAGTCTACTCCTTCTATTACATCTCCATACTTGATGCCATCCTCAGTTCTAAGGTCCTGATGCTGTCTCGTATAATTTTCATTGGTCTCCATAATTCTCACGCCTGCAAAACCCTCATCATTAAAAGGCCTATGATGACCCCCGCGACCAAATCTGTCTAACCTGTAAATCATGGTAGGGTTCATTTCAGGCATGTAAGTCTCCGTCATATTGTGTATATATCTAGCTAGTTGCCTGGAAATACCATCAACCTCACCACCATAAAACCTTCTTTGCCTTCGCTCTCGGTCTGTCTCAGTAACCGGTGTTGGTTCTGAAAATATTCTAAAGCTTCTATTATCAATCACCTGGTTTACACCTTCAATATTTCCAATCATGTCATTATTTAGCACACCAATGATATCCCAGCCTTGCTCTTTAGCATACTGCGCCATGTGTTTTCCTCCGAAAAGGCCTTGCTCCTCTCCTGATAAGCCAACATAAATGATACTGGCTGCAAATTTATATTTTGACAACACTCTTGACGCCTCGATAGCTCCAGCCATACCCGAGGCATTGTCGTTGGCGCCCGGAGAATCATCTGTGGCATTTAACGGATCGCTCACACGACTGTCGATGTCCCCAGACATGATCACGTAGCGATTAGGGTACTTTGTGCCACGTTGTATGGCCAGTACATTTACAATTTCTACATCTTCTTTGATACGCGTGTCAGGATCTCCTTCTACCATATTGCGCATGTATTGCACTTCCAGACAGTTATTGCAGTCCTTTGAGATCGATTCAAACTCACTTTTTATCCATCTTCTGGCTGCACCTATACCTCTTGTTTGAGAAACTGTATCTGATAACGTGTGCCTCGTACCAAATGATACTAGCTTTTTAATATCTGCTTCTATTCTGTCTGGTGAAACAGCTTCAATAATATCGTAATGCCTGGAATCTGTTTCTTTTTGAGCCAAAAGAGGCACAGACGTAACAAGTAAAAGTAAAGCTGTGAACAGGTAGTGTATAGATTTCATAGTTCTGATAATTATCTTTTGCCTAATATCGCCAATAACATTCTCTTCTCTAATTGGTTTTCTCTCAACGGTAGCTTTAAATGAAAAAGCCGCCAGCAAATGAATGCTAAGCGACTTTTTGCAACCTGTAAACCGCAGGCTATTGTCTTGTAAAATTACCATCGGTGGCTGACCAATATTCTTGCGTTCCGCCAGTGCCAGACCAGGTATTAAAATTAAAACTATGACTGCCATCGCTGGTACCTGGCATAATATAGGCCTGTACCGCTTTGCCACCTTGGTTCCATTCAAGCGCAAAATTTTCTTCACAGCGTTCTGGGCTGCTCCCATTTCCGTTTAAAAAGTAAGCATTGCCTGAACCAAAAACTTGACCAATACCCTTTGCATCTATTAATACAGCGGTTGCTTCATCAATACCCACCCCTTTTAAGATTTCTGAACTTACATTGAAGTCAGTTACCACTCTGGCCATAAACGCAAAATGTCTACCTTGCCTGTCCCTTTCATTATAATGCGAATCCGTAATTACATTTTCGAGAAATGGTGTTTTTATAAAATCGCCACCAATTCCCTCCATATTTATATGGTAAGGATTAGACAAAGCCTCGCTCACTATTACAGAACCTTCACTGGCTGCATAATAATACTCTCCAAGAATAGCTAAACCAGCACTTGAGCCACCAATTGGCGCTTGCTTTTCATTTACTACATGATTTAGGGCTTCTTCCAACCGAGTGCCTTTCCAATAATTTACATACTTGCTCTGATCACCTCCGGCAATAAATATTGCCTCTGCCTGCATTACCAATTTTTCCAATAGCGGATCATCTGCTATTTCACGTGAGTTTATGATTATCGTTCGTACTGAATTGACATTGCCAATATCAGAATAAATAAAATCATTGTACCCGTCAGACCCGGAGGCTCGCAGTACTATAAAGTCTCCTCCTCCTGAATTTTCTACTAAAAACCGAAATGCACTAGTTTCTGCCAAAGTAAAGGCATCAGCTCCCCCTAAAAGTGCAATGCCGTTATTGGTGGGTGTGTTTATATCTGTTTCACTTCCCGTTAGAAAGATTTCGAAGGTCGGCTGTGAGGTGTTCTCCTCGTCCTGAGCGCAGCCGATAAAAATTGTACACGATGTACACAATAGCATGAGAATTGACATGCGATTAATCATGATTCTATTGGTTAATTAAATAATTGATTTGATTAAAGTCAGTGCTTGGAAACCACTAACAATCAAAGATTGGCTGTAGACCCATTAAACCAAGAGATTTGCACTTTGGAGGGTCTGGGTAAGAATTGTAGTATTTTACGTAAGCGACATGCATTATGAATTAAACATATAAATATTTTGAGTGTAAATCAAGTGTTATTTGTTTGTGCACATATTTGTATTTTAGAATACAAATTAAATAATAGTTTATGAAACTCACTTTAGAAGACTTCAGGGCTGCACACGAAAGAATAAAACCCTACATACACAACACACCAGTATTGTCATCAACCCAAATAAATGAAATGACAGGGTGTAATGTGTTTTTTAAATGTGAGAACCTACAAAAGGTAGGCGCCTTTAAAGCAAGAGGTGGTTTCAATGCATTGCTTTCTTTATCAGAAGACAAAAGAAAGCAAGGTGTAACGGCCCACTCTTCAGGAAATCATGCACAGGCAGTAGCCCTAGCTGCCAAGACGCTGGGCATTAATGCTTATATTGTGATGCCCTCCACAGCCCCCACCGTAAAAAAGAATGCAGTAAAAGGCTATGGGGCTGAAGTAATTGAGTGTGAACCAACACTTGAAGCCAGAGAAAGTACTGTCGAAAAAATCATTGAAGAGAAAGGAGCAGTGCTTGTGCATCCATTTAATGACTACAACATTATTGCCGGTCAAGGCACTGCTGCCATTGAACTTTTAGCATCACAACCAGAGCTTCATTATATATTCACTCCCATCGGAGGTGGAGGCTTGGTATCTGGCAGTGCCTTAGTAGCAAAATATTTGTCTCCAAACACCAAAGTAATTGGATCAGAACCAGAGGAAGCTGATGACGCCTATCGCTCGTTTAAAACTGGTACTATTCTGCCTCATGATACACCACCTAAAACCATCGCTGATGGTTTACTTACTACTTTGGGAGAAAAGACCTTTGAAATTATCAGGCGCGAGGTGGATGATGTATTAGTTGTAAACGAACAAGAAATTATTGCCGCCATGAAGCTGATGTGGGAGCGTATGAAAATTGTAACCGAACCTTCGGGAGCCGTGCCGTTGGCAGCTTTAATTAGAAATAAGGAGCGGTTTAAAGGCCAGCAAGTTGGCATTATCATCAGCGGTGGCAACGTAGATTTGAGTAAGTTGCCTTTTTGATGCATAAAGTAAAGGTCTGTGAGACACAGACCTTGGAAGTGTAAAGTATTCACCGAGTGACTTTGAGTCACCCGGTGAATGGGAAAATAAGTTTTGTTGCCTTACTATGGATTAATATCAATTACTTCATCATATTCATTGCTGTAGTTGAAATCTACTTCAACAACAATAACATAGTTGCCTGTTGGGAAATCTCCAGGTAGAGTATAAGAAACTTCTGTTCCATCAGCATTTGGTGTTGCAGACCTTACTACCGTGGCTCCTCCGCCAGTAAATGGTATAAAGTTTATATTGGTGACGACTCCATCTTTTTTCAAATTTTCTCCTGTAATAATCATTGTGTCACCTCTGTTAAAAGAAAATTCATTAATTGAAGTAATAACCGGATTTGATGGATCTACAATTACAGAGATAGATTCAGCATTATAAAAACTCTCCTTACCATTAGCAATGACACTTAAAGTATACTCTGCTGCTTCTACTGTTTCTGGTACAATAACCTCTAGCCTTGTAGAAGTGGCTGATGTCAGTTCGAGTTCATTATCACCTAAAAAGACCTGCGTATTGGTCTCACTGAAGAATTTTCCTTCGATTACAAATCCTTCTCCCTGAATTATTTCAGTTTCGCTTACCGCTTCAACAACTGGTGACTCAACTTCTACTGTAAGTATTTCATCACTTGTAATTGACCTGTCGCCATCAGTAACTTTTATTTCATAATCACCTAGTTCGATTTCACTTGAAATTAAAAATGTAATTACTGCCTCTGTTTGTGCAACTACATTCATTTCAAATTCATCATCATTAAGTAGAAGAAATACCTGCATTTCTCCTTCGATGAAATTTTCTCCAGTCAGCTGTACACTGCTTCCTCGCTCTCGTACTGTTCCTCCAATAATTGCATCAAGTACCAATGGTGGTTGTGCTTTTGTAATTTTCACTGTGTATTCAACAGTCGACTCATCTTCTGCCGTCACAGTGTACACCACATCCTCGCTAAAGTCTACAGTTTCTCCAGAAGCCGGACTTACTGTTGCCTTTTCTGAGATATCGATGGTAGGTCTTAATGCCGTAATATCGGTATCATGACTCACTTCGGCCTCGATAACATTAGATGTCTGATCAATAGAAGCCGTAACCTCAGGGTTCAAGTCTTCAAATACAAAAGAAATTATATTCTTTTCGCTACTTTTTTCCTCCTCTGGTTGAGGGGTTGGATCTTCATCATCTCCGCAAGCTGTGAACAAAACTACAGCTGCGAATACCCATAAGAATTTCTTCATAATTATAATTTTTAAATTAAAATAAACCGCGAATTTACCAATCCTATTTACTATCTCACACGGCATGTAATATTATATTACTTTTTTGTGTTATTATATAACTTACATCTATTTCATTATATTTAATTGAACTATAACTATTTATTTTGAATGTACTATTTATTATTAATTTCAACTTAAACTAATATCTATTTTCAAGTTCAGCATGACATTCGGTAAAGTATTCATCGGGTGACTTTGATTCATCCGGTGAAGGAAGTAAAGGTCTGTGAGACACAGACCTTGGATATAAAACACGACCTTGGAAGACGCGATCTTGGATAAAGAGACACAGGCCTTGGGAAAAAATAAAATCGGTATACGTATGCCTTTTTTGATATTTAAATATCAAAAAAGGCCCGTGTCTCCACGGGCCTTATTCTTTAATGCTAATGACAGATTACTTATTCATCGCATCTAATAGCCTCAGTACATAGTTGCCAAGGTTGGTAGCCAAAATTTTTCTATACTCTGTTGAGTTGGTATAGCCTCCATTTTGAGCAAAAAACTCATTCATCGGCACTGTCCAATCGCTACTATTTGGCATAATGAATCCAAAGCTCTCACCTTTCTGATCTCCGGCAGTTTGTCGCTCAATTTTCAACTTTTGTTCCAATACCTGCATGTAAGTAGAAAAGTCCACATATGTAAAGTACTTTGGATTAGACGCTACTTTCTGGTTGGCCTGGTCAAAAGTTGTAGTAGTTTCTATCTGTAAAGAAGGAAAGTACTTTGACTTAATTTCCTGCATACGTTTTTCATGGGTTGTACCCTTCTGTACAACTGCTGTCATTCCAGCAAACTCCTGCGCAATATTGCTCATGCTAGATAATTTGGGAGCACTTGGGTGTGTGGCCATTATCGCCACGTTAGAAAAATAAGATGGGCTAAAGTTGTAAACTCTTTTTCTTGCATCGGTAATCGTCACGTCACCAAGGCCAAATACTCCGCCACTGCTACCTTTCACTGTGTTAAGAAACAAGTCAAAGTCACCTGTTCTGGCCAGGTCTCTGTAGCTTACATTTAATGTCACGCCATATCGATCTTTAACAAATTTTGTGAAGCTGTTCATAATATCGAAACAAACTCCGCTGTACTTCCCATTTACTTTTTCAGAAAATTTAGGTGCATCTGTGTAAGTCACTACGATGGTTGCCTGCTTGCTTTGCTTAGCCTTTACCCAACTATCGCCAGAGAATCCCTGACCCATGGCAAGTTGCATGGTAAAAACTGCCGCAAATACTAGTACTAATTTTTTCATATCTCTCTTCCTTTTTTCTTTCATTAATCAACAATCAGACCAAAATGATAAAAAAACATCTCTTTGAGAAGGGTAAGTAAGTTTAAATAAAAAAAGCACGGCCATTTGACCATGCTTTATTGATATTCGTGTATTTAATTTAAAAATCTTTACTTACGCTGACCACTTAAATCATAAGAGCCCATAGTGCCAATATTCATTTTGCCGAGAAACTCGTCTTCCAGAATAATTACACTTGTATCAATTTTAATTCCGCCTCCCTGCTCAATCATAAAATAGAAAGTAAGCTCGTTACCATTTACGCTTATGTCTTGCAGTTCGTATTCACCATTGCTGCCTGTAAGTGTTCCTTCCAGTTTGTTTTTCTTTTTGTTGATGGTGATAGAACCAGTCTGCTCACCCTGAGGCGATTTAGCAGAATACGTCCACGTACCTACAGGGTCTACTTTTGCATCAGCTTTTTTCGAAAATCTTTCAAACCTCGAAGCCTTATCCACTCTTGGGAAGGCATTGTTTTCAGTATCCGTATCAGCCGTGTCGTTATTAGGGTCAACCACAATATTTGTTACCTCTTTCTCAAAAGCAAACGTTTTTGTAATCTCCTGCTCGTTGTATCTCCAGATTTCTGCAGGTATGTGTTCAGTAGTTTTTGTGCCATCAGCAAATGTAAACTCGATGATTAAAGGCATAACCAGCCCGCCTTTATTGCTAAACTTCATTTGGTAGAAATTCTTCTCAGCAAACTTGGCCATAATCGCCTTGTCATCTACACGGTTCATAAATTCACCGTAGTAGCGGTCATCTGTTTCTGTCAAAGAAAACATCTCAGGCTCATCACCAAAAGTCATCATATCGCTACTGTTGCTGGCAGAAAGATCGCCTTTCTTTACAGTTTTGGCTTTATTTTCTACATCAGTTTCTTCAGATCTCATTCTAAACCATTTCACTTCGTCAAGCGAAATGTCAACATGATCTACACTATAGAACCAACCTCTCCAAAACCAGTCAAGGTCAACGGCAGAAGCATCCTCCATTGTTCTGAAAAAGTCAGCTGGCTTAGGATGCTTAAATTTCCATCTGTTGGCATAAGCTTTGAAAGCAGTGTCAAACAGCTCTGGGCCCATCACTGTTTCTCTCAACACAGTAAGTGCTGCAGATGGCTTACCATAAGCGTTATAACCAAATTGCTTTACCTGCTCAGAGTTTGTCATGATCGGACGGATCTGACTTTTCTCCATTTTCATATAAGCCGTGATGCCTTGTGGAGACCCCCAATTTAGATCAAGGTCATTATACCTTACTCTTTTTGTTTCTCTCTCTAAGAAAGAGTTAAGGCCTTCGTCCATCCATGTCCACTGACGCTCGTCTGAGTTTACAATCATAGGGAAGTAATTGTGTCCCACTTCGTGCACGATCACACTAATCATACCGTCTCTTAGTCTTTCTGAAACAGACCCGTCAGGAGCCGGACGGCCATAGTTGAAGCAAATCATTGGGTACTCCATACCCTGATTGGCCGCATGAACCGAAATAGCTACCGGATAAGGGTAGTCAAATGTTCTTTCTGAGTAAACTTCTAAAGTATTTTTTACTGCTTCGGTAGATTCGTCTGCCCAAAGCGGAAGTCCTTCTTTAGGGTAGTAAGACATGGCCAGTGGAGTGGCTCCATTTTCTAACTTTACAGCCTGCGCATCCCAGATGTATTTTCTTGAAGATGCAAAAGCAAAATCTCTTACGTTTTCAGCTTTGTAAGTCCATGTAGCTGTTTTCTTAGCGTTTGACTTTTCATTGGCAATGGCCTCTTCTTCGGTTACGATAAATACCGGCTCATCAAAAGTTGTTTTAGCTTTCTCATAACGCTCATACTGCGTTTTGTCCAATACTTTTTTAGCATTTTGCAACACACCTGTTGACGCCACAATGTGATCTTCAGGCACGGTGATGTTTACCTCATAGTTACCGAAAGTTAGGGCAAACTCCCCTCTTCCGATAAACTGCTTGTTTTGCCAGCCTTCGTAGTCGTCATATACGGCCATACGCGGAAACCACTGTGCGCAAGTGTAAGCATAGTTGCCATCTTCCGGGAAAAACTCATAACCACCTCGGCCACCGATTACCATTCTGTCATAAATATTGTATGACCAATCGATAGAAAAAGTGAATGTCTCACCTGTTTTTAGTGGCTGTGCTAAATCGATACGCATCATTGTACGGTTAATGGTGTGTGGCAATGCTTTACCATCTGCACCTTTCACGGCTTTGATTTTATAGCCTCCGTCATAATCGTGACCTTCAACACGGCCTTCGAAAAACTTAGCTGGTAAAGAATCACGCATAGTAGAGTTGCTCGTGATGTCTGACAAATTGCCTTTGGCTCTTACATTTTGATCGAGCTGTACCCATAAGTATGTAAGTGGGTTGGGCGAGTTATTGTAGTAAGTGATGGTTTCGCTACCTGTGAGCACCTGGGTCTCATCATCTATAGCTACATCAATTTTATAATCTGCTCTCTGCTGCCAGTAGTTTTCGCCCGGAGCTCCAGAGCCCGCACGGTAAGAGTTAGGTGTAGGCAACATGCTGCCTAGCTGCTCAAATTTTTGACCCCACTCTTCCTGTGCAAATAAGCTGGTACTTAAGAAGCACAGTAGTGCTAAAAATTTAATCTTTCTCATAAGTGTTGTTTGTTTTGTGTTCGGACTGACCTAAGCAAGCGGCTCTGAGCCGGCCCAATACTTCCATTAATCGGTTTTATAGTTTTTCGGGACAACAAATCTAAATAAAATAAACGTACTATCGATTACAATTATTTAATGCCCCTACGATGTAGCACTAAGCGGTAAATATAGGTGGCGAGGCAGGCGACTTAGTAACATAAATAAGGTTGGTAATGCATGATACACTTATTTGTAAACGTTTGTATCGTTTATATGACGCACTGTTTCTGACAGAAAAAGTCTAATTTATACGAAATAAGTACTATATTGTTTCACATAAGTATATATCACACATTGTTATATACGGTTGTTAGCCACAATTATGATATCACTAAAGAATAAGTTTATTATGAAACACCAATTAAAAGTCCTCTTTCTCATATTAATAGTAACTTCTTGCCAAGAAGACCCTATCGAGCATAGGTTTGAAAAACAATTTGAAGAAAACAAATTCTGTAGTGTTGATATGTCGCTTGTGAGTAAATGGGAAAGAATTGCAAGCAATAACGGCTCAAAACTTGAGTCAAATGAATGTGAGATATATACGTTTGATGCCAAAATATGGAATACATATTTACCCCAAGTTTCCACTCATCAAAACACTACATCTGATATTATGACAGCTTATTATCTATTAGAAAGTGATTTTCAAAATGCTGGAATTAATTTTAATCTATTAGGTATTGAAAACATTACGATTTCTAATTTATCAAGTGCTCAGCAACAAAATAAAAACTTAATTCTAGGTGGTCTGCTTGGTTCGAATGGACAACCATATTATTCATCCGAACGACTTGATATTTTTATCGTTCCAAATATTACAGGTTGGGAAGGAGCTGGACTCGCAGGTTCAAATGGCCATTCTGTAGCTTATGGAGGAACGAGAGATGGTCAAAACCTCGTTCCAACAGCAGTAATGTCTCATGAAATAGGACATATATTGGGTCTAGCTCATACATATGAAGGCTCTGATCAGGCTAGAACCACCCTCACAGATCCTAGCGACTTTGATTGTCTTGGTGGAAAATTTTGCCATGAGTTGGTAAATGGTAACGAATTCAACCGAGAAAACTGTGGTGATTGCGTGTCTGACACTCCTGCATCTCCAGGGAATGAGGGATTTAAAGCATACATAGATCCTTTGACTTGCGAGTTTATTGAAGGCCCTCTCGACAATAACGGAGATTCGTATCACGGAGTTCTATCAAATATTATGACTTCAAGCTATGGTCAATGTGCCCTGTCATTCACTCCTTTTACTTACGGACAGATAGACCGAATGAGAAGGATGATAAATACCTTTCAAAATTTATCTAACCTGGTGGATGTTTCAAATGATCCTAATTGCTGCAAACTTTCAGATTGGAGTCTTGTAAACATCCCTTCAGGAACTGTAACTGTAGGACAATCAATAAATTATAAAATTAAGGAAGTTGGTATTGATCAAAATATAAAGCAGAATCAGCCAATCATTCGTGTAGAAGCAAAAAATTTTCCCATTAATGTAACTTACAATAATCAATCCTATGGGGTTCAGGCTGATAGTTATACCGATATTAAAATTATTGGTTCAGTTGAATGTGCTGAAAATCCAATAATCAATGCACCTCTAAAATTTTATAGACTTCTTGTTCCCGGTCATCAAAACTTAGAGGTAACAGTAAAGTTAATTTCGGTTTCATCTGGTCATAGAATCTCTAATAATGGTACTCATTCTTTCACTTTGGTTAATTGAGATAGGTTATGTGGCTAACAAACACTATCATCCATAAGCTAGCTGAGCTATTTGCAAAGGCTAGTGAGATGAGATACTTTTAGATATATTTAAAAAGTTCAGCTTACGGATGATAGTTGGACGTTATCGTAATTTGTAGTCGATGAAAAAAATCATTTCCCAAATAGCTGTTTGTCTACTGCTTACTCCAGCGGTATCAGCTCAAGAATATTTAGCCATTACAAATGCTACAATAATTCAAGAAGCCAGGCAACAACCTCTCGAAAATGGGACCATACTGATCAGGGATGGCTACATATTACAAATAGGAAAGAATGATTCAATAGCTATTCCAAACAACTCAAGAATTATAGATGGAACCAACAAGTGGATCATACCTGGCTTAATTGAGGTGCATTCACACTCAAGCAATAAGAAAGATTTTCAACGTGGATTGGCTTTGGGTGTAACTACCGCGCATACCCTAACCAGTAAAGCAGACACCACTTTAGATTTTCAAATTTGGGCTTCAAAAAGTACCTCTCCTTCTCCAAAACTTGTTCAAAATCCGTGGATGTTTTCTGGTAGTTTTCCAGATAATATTGCACCAAATGTCTGGCATGTGCTCAAACCTGAAACTGTTACTGAGGCTGTAGAACAGGTTGAACACGTTAAAAAGATAGGTTTTCAATCAGTGAAAGTTTTCCTTGATGATGGGTCTATTTGGTTTGAGGATTCCACCAGGTTTTCAAAGGATTTAGACCATGAAGTGCTTTCATCAATAATCAAAAGGGCTCATGAACTAAAAATGAGAGTTTACGGTCATGCTTGGGATGTTAAGTCATATTCTGAATTAGTAGATGCAGGAACGGACTTAATTATTCATGCACCTGTTGACACTAACCTTTCAGAATTGACATGGCTTAAAATGAAGGAAAATCAAATGGCGTGGGTAACTACCTTGGCAGTAATTGATAGAGTCGCTGAACCATTTCAATATGCCGACAGGATTCTAAATGACGAAAGACTCAGCAGGGTACTCTCTGAAACAGAGATGAAATATTATGAAAGGAGATTGCAAATGGAAAAATCTGAGGTGAAGACTAGCTTAACTAAAATGGCAACCGAGACAGATAGGTTTAGAAATGTAATATCTTCAAATACGAAACTCGCCAGGCAATATAAAATTCCAATTGCAATCGGTTCTGACTGCCCTATCGGTTTAGGTACTCATCTCGAGATGGAAATACTAAAGGAACTTGTTGGTCTACCGGATCAGGAAATTCTATGGTCTGCAACTACCGGAGGCGCTTACGCACTGAAAATCAATGAATTTACAGGATCGCTATTCCCTAAAATGGTAGCAGATTTAATTATCCTAAATAGTAATCCATTAGAAGACATCAGGAATACTCGAGACATATCAACGATTATAAAATCTGGAACTGTATTTGAACAAAAGGAACTGCTTACTAAAAATTAATAATCTTAAACAAAACTAAAATGACTATGTGATCTGAGCACTGATTCGTCATTGCAAACAGGAGATTTCGGTGCTTCCAGCGACTGAAACACATGCTCATCTAAGCAAGAGATTGTAAGGCATTCAATTAAGATCCGTCCTCAGGTAAAATGAGAAAGAAACAAAACAAACAGATATTTAGAGTTGTGTTATTACTAGGCACGGCAATCTCCTTATTTTTTGTGCCCTGGCTTTTGGTTAAGGCATGGATACTACCGCTACCGGATACTATTCAGGAGCAGGCAGATGAGGCAATCAGTCATGGCTTTGATGGAATGATTGTTTATATAGACCAGGCTGGCAAACCACCGCAATATTTTGCTTCGGGTTGGCACAACCGTGAAAATAAGCAACCTGCCGATCCTCATGCCCTTTTTAAGATTGCCAGCATCAGTAAGCTCTATGATGCGGTAGCTGTCACCAAATTGGTAAGTGATGGACGGCTTTCTCTGGATAAGACAATCGCTGACTATTTACCCGAACTTGTGGGTAGAATAGAAAATGCTGATAAAATTTCCTTGAGACTAATGATTCAGCATAGAAGTGGTATTCCCAACTTTACAGACGCTCCTGATTTTTGGGCTGCTCCAACCGCAACCTATGAAGAAAGTCTTGCCTTGATAATGGACAAACCGGCCAACTTTAAACCCGGTGAAGACTACGAGTATTGCAATACGAATTATCTGTTAATCAATAAGATAATGGATGATGCACTGGGTTATGGCAACTTTCAATTCATTCGAGAAGAAATTCTAAATCCGCTACGTCTTAACCATACTTTCAGTTCGGTCAGTGAATTGAATATAGACCAAGTAATGAGTGGTTATCATGTAGGATATCCGCATGATTTGAAGACAAACGATTATGGCATGCATGCCACGGCAGAAGATGTGGGCACTTTCCTAAGAGCTTTAAACGATGGGTCACTATTTGGACCTGGAGAAATGGAAATATATGCTTCTGTTTATGAGTTTGAGCATTCGGGTTGGGTACCAGGATATCAAAGTTTTGCAACATATCATAAAGAACTTGATGCCGTGGTGGTGGCGTTTTACAATACCACCGATCCTGATCTTTACAATTGGAACTTATCAGAAATCATAAATAGTAGGATCGCGAAAATACTTAGAAAGCAAAACAGCTCTTAACATATCATGCGCAAGCAGAACAACTCTTGGTGATTCGGCTATTAGACGATTTCATTATATTGCATCTCAAATCAGGAGGGAAACACAATGAAAGGCAAAATATGTATTCTTGCATTATTGATTACTACTTCAGTTTTCGGACAGTCGACAAATGACAAATACGCTGAAGATGTAAAGTCAATAGACGCAATCATCACGGCATATTACGATGTAGCTTCAGGCTCAGCCAGTGACCCATGGGAATTTGAAAGAGATAAATTTATTCACTCAAAAAATGCCTTCATCACTCGATTTGATGAAAAAGGAAGCGCAGAAACGCATTCAATAGAAGCGGAGTACATTCCTATCGGTCTATTACCCAAGGAAGACTTTTACGAAAAGGAGCTAAAAAGAAAAGTGAGCCAATATGGAAACATTGCACAAGTGTGGAGCGCGTTTGAGATTCGCAATGACCCCAATGTTGAATCCCAAATCAGAGGACTCAATAGCATTCAACTGCATTACGAAAATGGTCGCTGGTGGATAGATAGTTGGACTTGTGAAATGGAGTCAGAAAAAAACATGCTTGTGACTGACTTTTTGAAAAATGAATAAAATTCTGCTTCAGTCAACATCGTACAACTGCAGATATACAACCCACTTAAAACAAGCCTATGATCGCGAGAATTATCTTGATAAGTTAAGAAAGAAAAGAAGTAGAATGACAACAGTATATAGTCTGATGCAACACCTCTTCGGTTTAACAGTTTATTGTTTGTAAACATGCCTCTACAATTGATCAAGCTGGGTCAAAATTACTGGGTCACATGCCTACTCATCCTTCTAAATCTGATCATATTTTTCTACTATGGCCTATTTGCTACCAATACATTAGAACTTCTTCAGCTAGGCGGCAACTTTGCCCCTTATGCATTGTCTGATGAACCAGGCAGATTGGTATCTTCAATGTTTCTTCATGGGGGTGTAATTCATCTGATTGCCAATATGTACGGGCTTTTTTATGTGGGCACACAATTGGAAAAAAATATAGGCCCAATAAACTTGCTAGTCCTATATCTGCTGACTGGCCTATTGGCTGGCATAGCCAGTATCAATTTTAACTTATTCATTGTCAGTGTTGGGGCAAGCGGAGCCATTTTCGGAATATATGGGTTTCTGATCGTTGATACCATTAGAAAAAATCCAACCAATAAAGCCTCTATAATCACCAATTTTATATTCTATTTGCTGTTTATGACCATTATAGGTTCAAAATTAAATTTTGACAATGCAGCGCATCTGGGAGGTGCTTTGAGTGGAATTTTGATAGGGTTACTCTATAAAAAGGTCAGCCCAGCATATTTATTTTCATTTGTTTTTGGCATCACCATTATAATATACCTGGTAAGCCCAAGGTATCAAGTAGCGTATTTCAATGCATACCAAAAACATATTGATGCAGACAGCCGCCTCAATGGTATTTTTAATGAAAGTCTCAATGACAAAGACTTTTACGACTCTTTATCGCGTGTTAGTGACTTGCCTGATAATGTAAAAAGCCACTTTCTTTCTATAGAATATTTACCCAATAGACTTACGAAAGACACCACTTTAATTTTTCGATACCTAGATTTACAATCAAAGCAAATCGAATATTTCTTAACCGGACTCTCAAAAGAATCTTTTATATACTTAGACAGTATCGGACTTATTCAAAATAGCATAAGAGCCCTACCTGAGGTAAAATATAACTTAAACTTTAATGTAGCCGACACAAATAATAAAGACTCGCTTGATCAACCGGCTATAAAGCGTCAATACTATGATTCTAATTGGTTTGAAACTGACTCCTATAATTTCAAATATTTTAGGTATGGTCAGGTAGATACGTTAGGCAACTGGCATGGTAGAGTAGAAGATTATTACAAGGACGGTACCATTCAGATGAAAGGCGCTTACACCCGCGGCCTAAGAGATGGAATTTTTATTTATTACACCCAAGACAGCACTTACGAGTCGGCTGGTAGGTACAGCCAGGATAATCCTGTAGGCAAATGGGAAACTTATCATGCAAACCGACAGCTCCACACGGAGATAAGGCACATTGACGGATTTTCCCGCATTCAAAACCTTTGGGATTCATCGGGTCATCAAATGGTAACCGATGGAATGGGAGAAGAGGTCTATACCTATCCCAATGGGAGCGTTAAGTTTAAACGAACAATTGTTGAAGGGTTAAATCATGGGTTTATTGAATCCTACTACGAAGACGGTTCGCTTCGATATAAGGAATATTATGAAAATGGAAAACTGATAAAAGGCATCTCTTACTTTGATAATAGTGAAAATATCTATGACGCAAGTGTTTACTTTCCATATCCATCTGGCGGTTACGATGCTTTCTACAATTATTTGAGTAAAGAAAATGGGCTCTCTTCAGAAAGTGTTGATGGCGAAGTAACTATAAGGTTTAGTGTACATGAAACTAGTAAAATTTTCGATATAAGGGTACTTAAAAGCTTTAAACCCAAGTATGATAACTACGCCAAAAAATTACTTTTAGATGGACCGCCCTGGATTCCTGCCAGGTCACATGGTTTATTTGAGATAACGTCTACAGCTGAAATAACCGTAAGATTTTAATCTTACCTGGTCAATTGTGAAACCACTAAAAGTAAGAGGCATTACTTCACATCTCAGATTTTAAAAACTATGATGCAAACTCACCTGTGCCTGACCTTTGGCCCAGTTTACCGTTGTTTGTTTCATCCAACCCAATTGTACCCTTAGATTGTCAAGCAAGCCAAAGCCCAGGCCTGTATATGTTCGGTTGCGATCAAAATATTCTACCGTACGTCCTTCCCCAATATCCCGCTGTCCGTTGATAAATATCTCGTTGTATAGTGCCAGATACACTACCCCTTTGGCCAGCTTTGTATCATTGAAAGGCACATTTAAGAAAATGTTGTAACGGTAACGTGTTCTAAAATCCTGGTTTTCGACCCATCGTTGCTCAAAACGAAACCTATGAGTCAACAAAAATCGAGAACCGATTTTGTGAGGTAGCAACGCTTCCTGATAAATTCTACTTTCATTGACTGTTGCATCGCTATCACCAAAAGCCCCGGTTGTGATGTTACCATAACCCAAGGTAAATAACACATTGGCATTTTCCGGGCTGTAGGTCACTCCGGTTCTCAGTAATATTTGTTCCAGGTCGCTGCCCGCATTCCAAAACCTGAACTGATAGTCTCCTTGCACTCCAAAGTTACTATCACCGATTTTTTTATTAAAAAAGTACATGTACCATGCGCCTGGCTGGCTCTCATCAATTTCCTGGGCAGTTGAACTAAAGAACGCTGGCACTAATACTAAGAGTAGAATATATTTCTTCATTGTAAATTATAAATGACAAGTTTAACCTGTGGTATAAAATTATAGCTGCAATATTAAGAAACAGCTTTCAACAGTCCTTCAAATTATTGTTGAAGTTCAAAAATTACAACTTGTTTTACAGTCATTTCTCTAAGCTGCAATGAGTTAGTGGTAAGACTAAAAGACTCTTCTTAAAGCACTTTAAGTTGATTGGCATTTTAATTATTACTAATATGCTTGTTACGATAAAAAACAATTCCAAATAAGTACTCCTTATGCCTTTTCTCATGCGAAAAATTCGAAGAAACTCCATCACTAAAAACAAGTATGCTACTTACTTTGCCTATGCTATTGGAGAAATTTTACTTGTTGTAGCAGGGATTCTCATCGCTATCCAAATTGATAAAATCACGCGAGAGGAAAAGTTGCAGCAAGAAGAACTGGAAAGCTATCAGTTGATTGTTTCAGATTTGAAAAGAGACTCAATTTTATTCAGCAAATATCAAGCTGTTTTCACAGAGTATCTAAATACCTATTTTGCCCTCAATAAAATAGCAAATGACGGACATTCATTTGATAATATCATTTCAGATTTCATAGTAAGTAATGTACAATTTAACCCTGTAACTCAGAACAATCACCAGTCCACCATAGAAAAACTTAGAAATAACCAAATAAGAGAACAAATCAATAATTACTTTGGCAATCTAAGTCAGGTGAAACAGGCAACAGATGAGTTTAACACCTTAATAGCTGAAGAAAGTCGCCCTTATTTCTTGAAAGAACAGAGTATTTTAGATAATGAAGCTGTTTTTAATTATTCAAACAAAGCTTTTCCGCCATCAATTGGTGTCTCAACAGTTGATACTACCTTGCTACGAGAAGTATCAAAACACTCTCTTTTTATTCCGATAATATCACAACTTAGGATGAGTATTGGTTTTTACTTATCTGGCTTGAGTCGGGTACAGCAGAATAATCATGAGCTAATCGAATTACTTGAAAGCAGTTTGGACTGATCGCCATATAATAAAAAAAGGCTCCATTGGGAGCCTTTTTCATCAATTATGAACGCTGATTTTACTCTCCAGCATTTTCTTTATACTCATCAAACTTAGACGTTGACTTCTTACGTGGGAATACATTGTCTTCCACATCAGTATCTGCTGTTTCTAAGTTAGGATCCAACACAATGTTGGTCACCTTCTTCTCGAAAGCAAACGTCTTGGTGATCTCACTCTCATTATATCTCCAGATTTCCGCTGGTATCTTTTCGATAGTCTTGGAGCCATCTTCGAAGGTAAACTCAACGATGACCGGCATTACTAAGCCACCTTCATTTTTAAACTTCATTTGGTAGAAGTTCTTATCGGCAAACTGGGCCATAATGGCTTTGTCGTCAACACGGTTCATAAACTCACCATAGTATCTATCGTCAGTTTCTGTTAAAGAAAATGGCTCCGGCTCATCGCCAAAATCCATCATCTCACCATCGCCAGCTCCCGCATTAAGGTCACCTTTTTTCACTTTCTTGGCTTTATTTTCTACGTCAGTCTCTTCTGATCTCATTCTAAACCACTTCACTTCGTCAATGGCAATATCAACGTGATCTACTGAGTAGAACCAACCTCTCCAGAACCAATCCAGATCAACAGCCGATGCATCTTCCATAGAACGGAAGAAATCTGCAGGTTTAGGGTGTTTAAATGCCCAACGCTCAGAGTAAGTTTTGAAAGCCTTATCAAAAAGCTCAGGACCCATTACAGTTTCTCTTAGAATATTCAATGCAGTAGCTGGTTTAGCGTAAGCGTTGGCACCAAACTGCATGATCTGCTCAGAGTTAGTCATAATCGGTCTGATAAACTTCTTATCACCTTTCATATAACCCGTGATACCTGCTGCAGGCCCTCTTCGAGATGGGAAGGCTTCATACTGCTCCTGCTCTGTTCTGTACTGTACGAAAGTATTCAACCCTTCGTCCATCCAGGTCCACTGACGCTCGTCAGAGTTGATGATCATCGGAAAGAAGTTATGACCCACTTCGTGGATAATTACACCAATCATTCTGTACTTAGTTCTGTCAGAATAAGTGCCGTCAGGGTTTGGCCTTCCGAAGTTGAAGCATATCATTGGGTACTCCATACCGATAGATGCACCATGCACCGATATCGCTACAGGGTAAGGGTACTCAATCGTATACTTAGAGTAAGTCTCGAGTGTATTCTTTACAGCTTTTGTCGACTCTTCTTCCCAAAGTGGATTACCTTCTTTAGGGTAGTAAGACATCGCTAATGGTGTGTAATTATCAAGCTTTACGGCTTGCGCATCCCAAATGAATTTACGTGAGGTGGCAAAAGCAAAGTCTCTGACATTCTCAGCATGGTATTCCCATGTTTTAGTTTTCTTAGCCTTTTCCTTTTCGTTTTCAATCGCTTCTTCTTCAGTCACAATGATCACTGGCTTATCAAATGATTTTTTGGCTTGCTCAAAACGCTCTAAATGTGTTTTAGATAGCACATCTTTAGCATTTTGTAATGCCCCTGTAGAAGCTACAATGTGATCTTCAGGTACGGTAATTCTTACTTTGTAGTCTCCGAAAGTAAGGGCAAACTCCCCTCTCCCTAAGAACTGCTTGTTTTGCCATCCTTCGAAGTCATCATACACGGCCATGCGTGGAAACCATTGTGCAATGGTGTAAACAAAGTTGTCATCTTCAGGGAAGTATTCATAACCTCCTCTACCTCCGAGCTGCATTCTATCATTGATGTTGTAATACCACTCAATGTTCATCACGAAATTTTCGCCAGTTTTAAGTGGTTGCGCCAAATCGATGCGCATCATTGTTTTGTTGATGGTATAAGGCAGTTTGTTACCGTTAGCACCTGTTACAGACTGTATTTTAAAACCTCCATCGTAATCATTGATGCCGAATCCCTGCGCAGCAAATTTTGCAGGCAACGAATCTCTTATGGCAGTTTGTGATACTTTAAGCGTGTTGGTACCCGGCTCTCTCACGTTCTGGTCAAGCTGTACCCAAAGGTAGTTCAGCGGATGCGGTGAGTTATTGTAGTAAGTGATGGTTTCCTTACCTGTAAGCACCTGCTTTTCGTCATCAATAGTCACATCAATAACATAATCAGCTTTTTGTTGCCAGTACTCTTCACCAGGAGCACCGGAGCCCGTTCTGTACTCGTTAGGTGTAGGAAGTTCTGCACCTAGCTGTTCAAATTTCTGCTCCCACTGCTGGTCTTCCTGCGCATAAGTAAAGCCAAATGTAAAAACGGCCACAAATGCGATTAATAATTTCTTCATCATTTTTAAAGTTAGTAATTACCAAAATTTTGTTTCAAACATAAGCATCAGGGCAATCCCCGCTACTGCTGATGATATTATCATCTTCCAATCCCTTCTTTTCACCCCGAAAATATCCACCAATATAAAACTAATAATAAGGAAAATGGCAACGATTATTATCTGGCCTAGCTCTAAGCCTATATTAAAGGCCAATAATTGTGATACAATACTTGTGTCTTTCCCTAAAAGCGCTCGTAAATAGTTAGAAAAGCCCAACCCATGTATTAGACCAAACAAAAGAGCAAGCCAATAGTTTGATCTTACTTTAGGAGTTTCAAAACCTCGTTCTTTTTTAAATAAGTTGAATAAGGCTGTGATAAAAATGGTAACGGGTATAAGAAACTCAATAAGCTCGGCACGAAAGTTGACTACCTGAAGTGTGGCAAGGGCCAATGTAATGGAGTGACCTATGGTGAAAGCTGTAACCAAAATTAAAAGTTTCTTCCAATCGCGGATCATGTAAGTTGCGCATAGTGCCACTACAAACAAGATGTGATCGTAACCGTTAAGGTCCAAAATATGATCAAAACCAAGTTCTAAATACAGTAGAAATTCGGACATTTGAATTAATTTTTTTCGAACGCCAAGTATATGGCTTATTTGTCAAACCTTTTAAAGATATTATTTAAATGCTTCAGTATATTTTATCAACGGTCTGGGTGCTAGCTAGTTTTGTTCACCCCATACATGTAAGTGTTACCGATATAGAGTTTGATGAAGAGCGCAAGGCGTTAGAAATAACTTCACATATTTTTCTAGATGACATCGAGAAGCATATCAGAATCCTTAAGAAAGAGGCCTATCTCGATATCCTAAAGCCGGGAGATAAGTATACTACAAATGGTTTGATTGAGAGCTACCTGGCCGACCGTTTTGCTCTGAAAGTAAATAGCAAGTCTGTGGATTATAACTACCTCGGCTTTGAAAGAGAGGCTGGGGCTATCTATGTTTACATAGAAGTTGAAAAAGTAAAAAAGCTTAAATCCCTCTCCGTTAGAAACGAAACGTTACTTGCCCTATACGATGATCAGGTGAATCTGGTGCATGTAAAAGTAGATGGTAAAATCCGCAGCCTCAAGCTAGAAGAGGGAAATGAAGAGGATGTTTTGGAGTATTAATATTGCTAGTATCACAGAGAAGCTCAAAGTAGACCCAAAGCCTCTCAAAGGTGCTAAGTGTAATTTTATCCTTCTCTGTGATTCTTTGTGGTAGTGGGTATTTTTAAATCAATTAAGATTGAATCTCACTCCCCCGCCTATCACCAGCTGGTCTGCATCACCTAATACATAACGGAGTTCTCCAAAGGGTTTAACAGCACTTCCAATATCAAAGCTGACGCCTCCGCCTATGTTTAAGCCAACTTCAGTATTGGATACTGAGCTTTGCTCACCTGTGAATGGATTAACAAAATCGCTACTTACAATCGCTATATTGAGGCCTCCAATGGCATAAGGCTCTACATTGTCAACATCGAAATAGTAATGGGCATTGGTATTTATTTCAAACCACTTGAGATTTAAGTCGCCCACTATATTTTTTGGTAAAAAATAAACGAAACCTACTTCGCCAGACCACTGCTCATTAAAGAAGTATTCGCCATGTACGTTGATTCCTACATTTTCAATTTCAGATCCATAGGCGAGGCCTCCACCCAGCTTTGTTTGTGCAAATGACTGTGAGCAAGAAGCGATAATAGCAATTCCGATTAGTATTAAAATTTTATTTCTCATGGTTTTCATCTAATTTTTAGGTTATAACTAGGCTCAATACCCTGAAAATTAGACTTGTAAACAACTCATTTGAAAAACCACACTAAGATGAAATCCCTCAAGCTTCAACTTACTTTATGCTTACTCCTTTCAATTTCCGTTACCAGCCAAAGCCAACCAGATTCAATTGAAGTAGCTTTAAAGGCAATGGTCACCACAGTGAGCTCAAATGATACTGAGGATGACTGGAAATCTTTTTCCAGGCAACTCAATAAAATCACTGCTACCGCCATTGCATCCCAAAAGAACAAGGCCGTATTAGACCACGTTGAGCCTTTGCTAAATGAATACAACAGTCAACTCAAAGCTTATAAACCATCTTTCGCGGATATAAACTACTATGTTGGCCTTGCACACACTAATGAGGGGTCATATATATCAGCCTTACCGTATTGTGAAATATCTGAACAACTCACCAAAAAATGCTTTACTGAGGACACCATTAAACTAATGAAAAGGAAAATCATTTTAAGTCATTTATATGCCAGTACAGACCAAATAATGAAGGCTATTAAAGTGAATGAAGAGGGGTTAATTTTGGCTAAAGAAATAAAAGACCCTATGATGATGTTCCGCTTTCTAATGAATGGCGGCAATGCCTTTCAATATAAAGGGGAATATTCTTCAGCCATCTCATACTTCAACCAGGCACATGTATTGATCAAAGGTAAAAACCCATTGTTCGAACAAGCAGTAAAAACCAATATTGGAGCTGCCTATCTTTCGAGCGAACAGCCAAAAAAGGCTAAAATCGCATTTCTGGAGGCTCTTGAGCTATCAAGACAAGGTTCAGGGCCTGCCACTGGTGAAGTATACGACCAACTGTCAACGGTCATTTTATTAAATGATTTGTCAAAAGTCTATACACAGCTAGGACAACTGGATAGTGCCATGTTATATGCTACAAAAACTATGGAAGGCATTAACAGAATTTATACTGATAAACATGCCTATCATGGAGAGTTTTTACTCAACCTTGGTCTTGTTCAAAAAGAAAACGGCAATATCGAAAGTGCTGTTAAAACGCTTACAGAATCTATTGAACTTAACAATCAGTTCAGAAGCAATCATAATAGCTATAGTGCAATTGCCCTGATGCATCTGGGAGATATTGAAAGTGAAAATAAAAACTTTGAGCGCGCAATGACATATTATCAGGAATCAATTGCTGCTACAGTTCCTGATTATAATTGGTCGGATTTAGCTGACCTCCCTTCACCAGAAAATAGGGCGACTAACCCCAGAGATGCCATAGAGTCATTAAGTAAAATGGGCACGACCTATAAAAAATGGTATGCGCTTAGTGACAGTCTTCAGCTTTTAGAGCAAGCTGTGAATGTATATACAGTGCTTTTTAGCTACATAGATGGCTTCAAAGCTCAGTTAACTGATGTAGAATCAAGATTGTTGTTTTCATCTAATTTTAAAGATATATATAGCCAGGCAATAGATGTGACGCACAAACTATATCAGTCGAGCAGGGATAAGAAATACATTGAAATCGCATTGCGCTGGATGGAAAAAAACAAAGCCAATGAGCTCTTTATTGCTCTTAATATGTCACAACTAAAGGAGACTTCGCAAGACTCTATTTTCCGATATGAAAGCGAGGTGAAGTCAAAAATTTCTTATCTCGAAAAAAGGTTAACGTCAATTTCTGATTCTGCCCAAAAAGCAACGCTACAATCCAGATTGTATGCTTTTGAAAATGATTTGAGAAATGTTGTAGTCTCAATTGAAAAAAAATACCCGCAGTTTTATGATATAAAATATAATGTAAAACAACCTTCAATTGATGACTTACAAAAGCAGCTCAATAAAGAGACGGTTTTAGTCAGTTATTTTGTTGGAACAGATCAGGCTTACTTTGTGACCATAGACAAGAGCAGTATAAACTTTGGAACCATTGGATCTGCCTCAAATCTTAAAAATGAGATTAACAGTTTGATTAAAAATCTAAAAGCTGGTGCTTTAAGCTCTAAGGAACAGCTTAATCAGGTTTTTGAAATGCTGCAGCCTTCACTGAAAACAAACTACAAGCAACTTTTGATAATTCCGGATGACATTTTAAGCTATCTGCCATTTGAAGTCATCACTCATGAAGGAAAACACCTTTTAGAGTATACCACAATAACCTACTCACCCTCAGTGAACTTTTTGCATTTTCAAAGGCAAACCAACTCAAATAGCCTGGCCAGTATTTATGCTCCTTCGTTTGTGCAAACAACTGAAGGTCTGGTATCCTTTACCAGAGGCTCCAATTTAGATTCTTTAGCGCCCCTTCCTTATGCCGAAGAAGAAGCCAATTCAATAGCCCAACTTTTTGATTCAAATGCACTCACAGGTAAAGCAGCAACAGAAACTCACTTTAAAACATCTACAAAAAAATCCGCGATACTTCATTTGGCTACTCATGCAGTCATTGACGAACAATCACCTGAATTTTCAAAATTATTGCTCAACAACGACTCCCTCAATGACGGCTTACTTCACACTTATGAGTTGTATAACATGCAACTCAATGCCGATCTGGTGGCTCTGAGCGCCTGTAACACCGGTGTTGGTAAGTACTACAGTGGTGAAGGTGTGATGAGTCTGGCCAGAGGATTTATGTATGCCGGAGTGCCCAATGTAATGATGAGCTTGTGGTCGGTGCCAGACAAGAGTACTTCAGAAATAATGCAGAGCTTTTATTCACACCTAAAAAACGGCCTTAGCAAACCCGAAGCACTGCGCCAGGCAAAGCTTGACTACCTGGCAAAGGCAGATGAAAACACCTCTAACCCTTATTATTGGGCTGGTTTCGTGTACATTGGCAACCCTGAATCGGATAAAGGTAATTCAAACCTGTGGATAGGCATAGTAGCAGCATTTATTGTTTCAGCAATCGTTATAGGCATAAGGCAAAAAAGAAGATCGCAAAAGGCTTAAAGTGAATCTAGAATTTCCCTGGCCCTATCTGCATAGCTATTGCCCGAGTCAGCGATTACTTTTAAAAGTTCTTCTGCCCTCTTTTCCTGACTCATTTTGATGTGCGTTAGGGCCAAATACCATTGGCCGGATGCATAAAAGGTTGAGTTTTTATCGAGCCTATTAAAAGCCGTAACTGCCTTTTCATAATTGCCTAAAGACATGTGTACTTGTCCTTTATAAAAGAAAGTAGTGTCACTTGTCGACATTACAGAAAGGTAATCAAGCGCCTCATTTAAATTCCCCTGTTCATAAAGCTGATAAGGGCTACTGCTACCCGTAGAAGATCGATTCACCGGGTCAATGATATTCGGATATGGCTCATAATATTGATTGTAGAGGTCTTCAGTGGAGGTTTGGCCTCCTACAAATATTATATAGCCTAAAGTAGCGACTAACGCTATGGAAGCGGCAATACCTAACCATCGTTTGAAACGAAACCCTGAACTTTTTGAATTTTCTCCCAATATTGATTTCAGACGTTTGTACTCCGTTATTTCCAACGCCTTTTCTGTGTCCTTTACGAAATCATACGCAGCCCTGAGCGCTTCATCAGTTGATAACTGCGCCTCAAATGACGTCCGTTCCTCAGCGGTCATTTCTTCCCTGATATATTTCTCCGCCCAGGTAATATGTTGCTCATCTAAAGCCATCTACACATCATCATTATTTATTGCTTTCTTTTCCAGAATACCCTTAAGTCTTTGAAGGCATCTTAATTTTTGTGATTTAACCACATGCTCGTTTTTATAGCCCAGCCGTTGGGCAATCGAGTCCATGGAAAATCGGTCGAAGTAAAACATCCTCAGGATTGAATAACAAGGATCACCCAATTGTTGCAAACAGCCTGCAATCAACTGCTGACGTTCCGTGCATTCAACACTTAATTCCTCGTATTCTACATTGGCGTTAAACTCCATCACCTCATTGTCGATAACCATACGATTATCTTTTCTGATTTTCTTGAGTGCCAGATTTTTACCTATCGCAAAAAGATAGGTTTTCACAGTACTGGTTAGTGTTGTGAGTTTCTCCTTCTTTATATTCCAGTAAAACGTAATGACAGCATCCTGAAAAATATCTGCCGCCTCAGCTTCACTTAAACCATACATAGCACCAGACCAAGCCCTAAACTCCTCTTCATACAAGGTATACAAGCTTTTGAGCTCTTTCTCAGCTCCTTGTTTTATACGTAAAATCCAATCTTTAGTATCCTTGCTCAAAGGCTTGGTTCCTTTATTAATACTCCAATATTCAGGGTTGTAAACATAACCCTCTATATTAACTAAGATGCTCCTAGTTTATAACATTTACAATTTCTTATTGAGTAATGTTTACAATTAATATTCTCAATGTATAAAGGCCACTTCAATAAAATTTAAAACCAAAAATACTATGACAATGAAATTTTCAAATTTAATAGTGGCTTTAAATGTGTTCGCGCTGGTCGGCCTTTTTGTAATGGCAGGCTGTAGCGATGATGACACCACCACACCTACGCCACAGGTGACGCTTACTGCAGATGCTGGTGTAGACCAGACTGTAGACCTGGGAGAAGAAGTTAACCTCAATGGAGGCGCCTCCTCTTCTTCAGATGGTAGCTCCTTTGAATATGCATGGGCCATTTCAAGTGCTCCTGCAGGCAGCACTGTTATCATCAATAATGCTACTAATGTCAATGCTTCTTTTACACCTGACGAAGCCGGTGTTTACACAATTACTCTCACAATCGCCAACCAAAACAGCTTTGACTCAGATGAGGTGGTTGTAACTGTTGAGCCTGTAACGCAGGCTATCGAACTTAGTGGCTCAATAGATACAGATATGACTCTGCAAGACATATTTACAGACCCTAACACCCCTGATTATATTGCTGTCGGTGACATTAACCTTTCGGCTATAATGACTGTAGAGGCTGGTGTAGTTGTACATGTCGAAGAAGACCTTCAGATTAATGTAACCAGCGGTGGTGTGATCGATGCCAATGGTACAGCCACCAACGGAGTTATGTTTACATCATCAAATGTGGCTGGCGGCCAATACTGGAAAGGTATATTGGTACAGTCTTCAGATACAAGGAATAGCCTTGAGTTCACTGTAGTTTCTTATGCTGGTAATAGTGTAATGGCATTTGCCAGTGGCACAGACTACCAAACCAACATCGGCCTTGATGCCGGAGGCTATATGAATATTCAAAACAGTGTTATTTCCAATAGCCTGGGCTATGGATTATTTATACATGACGATGAAAGTGATCTTGGCGACTTTGCCAATAACTCATTTTCCGACAATATTACTGCCATTGGACTAAATGCGCTTCATGTAAGTAAGCTGGATGCAAATACATCCTTTAACAATAACACCAATGAAAAGGTAGAAATATTAGTTTCAACACTGGCAAGCACAGAAACGGTTACATGGCCTGCCCTGGATGCTGGTGGAGCATATTATGTTTCTGGTAATATTAGTTTTGAAGGTAATCTAACAATTAGTGAAGGTGCAAAATTTGAAATGGCAGAAAATGTACAGCTCTATGTAGCAGAAAATGCCCAGTTTGTAGCTTCTGGAAGCAGTGGAAATGAGATCGTTTTTACCAGTAACAATATTGCAGGAGGCACAAAATGGCAAGCACTTGCTTTCAGGTCTTCTAACATCAACAATCTGTTGAATTTTGTGGAGGTATCACATGCAGGAAACTCTGTATACCCATTTGGAAGTGGTACAGACTATAAGGTAAATGTTGGTTTAGATAATGGTGGCTATGTAAGTATCACTAACAGTATAATATCAGATGGCGATGGTTATGGAATCTTAGTACACGACAATGAGTCTGAATTAGGTGACTTTAGTACTAATAGTATTGATAATAATCAGACAGGTGTTGGGCTTCTGGCCAATCATGTGGAATCTCTGGATGGAGCCACAACATTTTCTGGAAACAGTCAAACCGAAGTAGAAATTTTTGGCTCTAAGCTAGCCTCAACCAAAACTTCGACCTGGGTTGCCTTAAACGGAACCGCTAATTACAGAATGACTGGAAATATATCAATTGAAGGTGATTTGACTATTGAAGCAGGCGCATACTTTGAAGCAGAAGAAGACATACTGTTTAGAGTTGATGGCTCAATAGATGCCAATGGTACTTCAGGAAACGAAATTACTTTCACCTCCACGAGTGGGATAAAGTGGGACGGTATATTTATTTCTTCCTCTAATTCAAACAACAGTCTCGAATATGTTATTGTAAGCAGAGGTGGTTTCAGTGTTATGCCGTTTGGTAGCAGTGCAGATTACCAATGTAATATAGGGGTAGAGCAAAATGCTATTCTTACGATCGCCAACTGCACTATAACTGACTCTGATGGATATGGTGTGGCTGTAGACCAAAATGGAGGAGCGCAGTTTAATGAGACAAACACTACTTATTCTGGTAATGTCTTAGGAACGGTTCTAATAGACTAAAAATCTAAGTTTAGGTTATATTTGTCAGCTTCATATAGTTTAGCTGGTTTTGGGCTGCTCGAAAGAGTGGCCCTTTTTTATGCCAGCTTGTTTTTCGGTCATTCACTCAATATCAGCTCGGGATCAAACTGGGAGGACACTTTGTTCAGATTTCTCAATAGCAGATTAGTGCTGTAAACCCATCTCGTGAAATACTTCCCAATGCTTACCGTTATGCTTCAATAGACTAAATGAGCTTGTTGTAAAAGTAGTATTATAGTCTTTTTGCTTAAACTCCGGCCATGCTTCTTTAAATGCCTCCTTCTTTAAATCACGGAAAGCCAATGTCATATGCGGGTTAAAGCCTCTACTTTTATAGTCTGCATTAAATATATTGAAGTTGACTTTCATTGTCTTCATTATAGCTTTAAACAGACTGTGCAGTTGGTCATTTTCAACTACATCTACATAGATTGTTCTTTCTTTAAATTGCCCAAAATCACTTAAGTCAACTTTAAAGGCCTCATGATTTGATGCCACTTCTTGCAAAACACTGATAAGTTTATCCTCATGCTTCAGCTTAATTTTAAACGGCATATGAAGCGTAACATGTGGGGGAGATTTGAGTGCAGCTTTGCTGTTATACCTATCGGCAAACATGTGTTTATAATCCATCACCTGCCCATAGATTGGTTCCGGTGGCACAAGAGCTATAAAGTACATGTTAAGCGGATCTTTCATGACATAAATGAACAAAAAAATGGTAGACTTCTAAAAAAAATCACCCGGTGACTCGAAGTCACCGGGTGATGTTGTATTTGAAGGTATCCCCGCCTTGATAAATTGGTAGGGAGCTTTATGAACAATTAGTGATGGCATCCCTCCAAGGGATGCCATCACTAGTTTTTATTACAAATTCTCCTTCACCCAATCAGTAAGCATAGTAAATAAGTGCGGTCTGGCACTGTTTCTATAGATACCATGTGCTCTATCAGGATAGTAGAAGGAATCAAACTGCTTACCTGCAGCTATCAAAGCATCCTGGATGGCTACTGCGTTTTGAAAATGCACATTGTCATCTCCCGTTCCATGGACCAACAGATAATTTCCTTGTAATTTCTCTACATGGCTGGTTGGTGAATTATCATCATAGCCAGAAGCATTGTCTTGCGGTAAGCCCATGTAGCGCTCTGTATAAATGGTGTCATAGTATCTCCAGTTAGTAACAGGGGCAACAGCTATAGCCGCTTTGAAAACTCCTTCTCCTTTAAACATGGCCAGTGATGACATGTAGCCACCATAGCTCCAGCCCCAGATACCAATTCTGGACTCATCGACATAAGACAGTCCACCTAAATATTTAGCCCCTGCAATATGATCTTCTGCTTCATATTTACCCAACTGTTCGTAAGTCATTTTCTTAAACTCTGCCCCTCTACCGCCAGTGCCACGTGTGTCAATCACAGCCACGATGTAACCATCTTGCGCCAGCATCATGTGCCAGTAATAATTTCCACCTGACCAGTTATTCATTACCTGTTGTGAGCCAGGGCCGCTATACTGATAAACAAGTACAGGATACTCCTTATTTGCATCAAAATCCTGTGGTTTGATCATATAACCATTGAGTGTTGTACCATCTACTGTCTCGAATGTAAAAAACTCCTTTTTCGAAACTCCATACTCTTCGATCGTAGCGGTAAGGTCTTTATTCTCCTCCAGTACTTTTACCAGACTATTGTTGCTCGTCTTATATAAACTTACTTTAAGTGTTTGAGTAGCACTGCTGTGGTAATCGATATAATATTTAAAATCGCTACTCATATTGATGCTATGCACCCCTGCTTCATCACGCAATGCTTTTTTGTTTTTACCATTTATGTCTATGGAGTAAAAAGTTCTGTCTAACGCAGACTTCTCAGTTGAAGTAAAGTATACCTTAGCTCTACGTGAAGACTCGTCCACACCTTCAAACGAACTTACCTCCCACTCGCCAGATGTAATTTGATTTTTTAAGCTACCATCAATGCCATAAAGGTATAGGTGCTTGTAACCACTCTTTTCGCTGGCATGTACGAAGTGCTTACCATCTTTTAAATAAGTGAGGTCATCGATAAAATCGAGATCCACATAAGTGTCATACTTTTCTGTGAGTACTGTAGTGGTCTTTGCAGTTGCTGTATTTACATGTAATATGTCTAGCTGATTTTGCAGCCTGTTCAGCCTCATGAGAGAAAGTGTCTTTGGGTTCGGTGTTTGGTAGATTCTGGCTACATAATATTCCTGATCTGTGCCAAGGTCTACAGCAGTTTTTGTACCGCCATTTAGCGTGTAAAGTGTTGCGGTAACTTTTGAATTGTCCTCGCCTGCTTTTGGATATTTAAACTTATAGTCTTCCGGATACAACTGTCCTTTGTTCCACTTTTGCATGTTGTACTCTCTCACACCGCTTTCATCAAAGCTGAGATAGAATATCTGCTGCCCATCACCTGACCACTCAAAAGCCCTGGTCATAGATAGTTCTTCCTCGTACACCCAGTCTGTACTACCATGGATCAGTTTGTTAAACTTACCATCTGAAGTAATCTGTGTTTCCGACATATCGGCAAGATTTACATAGTAGAGGTTGTTATCTCTAACAAAGGCCACTTTAGAGTTGTCAGGAGAGAAGGTTGCATAGGCCTGCTTACCTCCGTCTGATAGTTTAGTCAGCTCGTTGCTTTCTAAATCATAAATATAAAATTCAGCAGTGTACGACCTGCGATAAATACTTTCACGATCAGTCATCAACAATAATTTAGACTCATCTTTGCTGAAAGAGTAGCTGCTAAATCTTATTTTTGGCTCTAATGCATCCCCATCAAGGATGGTTTCAACAGACTCTCCTGTTGTAATGTCATATTTAAGAATGTCGTTGCCTTCTTGAGCACTATAATACTGCCCGTCATTCATCCAGTTGATTCCATATACAGAGTTTTGCCTGAATGTTCCCTTCTCATAAATATCAGCAACTGTAATTTTTTCTTGTGCAATGGCAGGAAATGCCAATACAGCACATAATAGGATTAATATATGTTTCATTAGTTCATTTATTTTCGACTAAGATAAAAAACAGGGAGTAAAAACTCATGCCCGCTTACATAAAGACAGTGCTTAAGTGTACTTCTTCAAGATACGAAGTACCTGGCCATAACAACTTCCACCAAATAGATTAACATGTATCATCAGTGGATAGAGGTTGTAGATGTCGAGGCGCTCTTCAAAGCCAGCCTCCAGTGGACAGGTCTCGTGATAGGCATTATAAAAGGCTTGATTAAACCCTCCAAACAGTCTTGTCATAGCAATATCCATCTCTCTATGGCCGTAAGCCACCGCGGGGTCTATCAAAACCGCCTCACCGTTGCTACCAACCATAAAGTTACCACTCCACAAATCTCCGTGTACCAGAGAAGGACTATCATCTATCAATAACTCAGAAAGCTTATTAAATAGTTGATCGAATAGCGTGAGCCCTTTAACATCAATTTTATTATCCTTTTTGGCTAATGAAATTTGAGGTGTCAATCGGCAATCAATAAAAAACGAATTCAGTTTTTGTTTTTGATCATTTATTTGTCGCAACGAACCCATAAAATTGTCATGATCCAACCCGTATCGTTGCGCGTCAGACTTATGCAACAGGCCAAGTTGATTCCCAAATTTAGACCAAAAATCCTCTCCTGGTGCGGTAGAATTGATGTGTTCAAGTACTAAGCAGGCCTGCTCTTCGCCTTCGAAAACTGAAACCACTTCAGGAATTTTTATCGTATCAGATTCCCTAAGAAGGTTAAGCCCCTGCGCCTCTTTGGTAAACATCTCTGGGTAAAGATCAGCGCTGTTCCATTTTAAAAAATATCTACCCGTTTGAGTTTCAAGCATTCCACCATTGTTGATACACCCTCCCGAGGCATGCCTGAAAGAATAGACTTCTCCAAATTCATTCTTGCAATAGTTTAATATTTCATCAGGAATGGTAGAAATCATGTGGTTTTGAGCGCTTGATCAAGATCAGCAATCAGGTCGTTGGCATCCTCAATTCCTACTGATATCCGCAACAAATTGTCTTTAATACCAGCCTTAGCCCTGCCCTCTTTGCTCACTTTGGAGTGCGATGTTTGCACTGGTGAAGTAATTGTGGATTCAACGCCACCAAGACTCATTGCCGATGGTATAATTTTAAGCTTTTTCACAAACACGTCCGGGTCAGCTTTTACCTCAAAAGAAAGCATTCCTCCAAAGCCGTGCATCTGCTTTTTGGCTAACTCATATTGTGGGTGGCTGGTAAGGCCAGGATAATATACAGCATCTACTTTATCATGCTTTTCTAAAAAAGAAGCAATGGCTTGTGCATTGGCATTTTGCTGCTTTACACGCAATGCCAATGTTTTAAGACTTCTTTCTAATAACGCACACATCTGTGCATTGAGGCTGCCTCCAAAATGAATGGCTGAGTTCCAAATCTGATCTGCCAGTGCTTGAGTGGTCGCTACTGCGCCACAACAAATATCACTATGGCCCCCAAGATATTTTGTTCCGCTGTGCGTTACTACATCAATTCCTAAATCAATCGGATTTTGATTAATCGGGCTTGCAAATGTATTGTCAATCACCGTTGTAATGCCATTAGCCTTTGCCAGTTCAGCAATGCTTTCGATATCAATAAGTTTTAATAGCGGATTAGAAGGCGTTTCTATATATATCACCTTTGTATTAGGTTTTACCTTGGCAGCAAAATCATCCGTTGCAATTGATTCCACAAAATCATATGATATGCCATAGCGTTCCATCTCATTGGCAATTGCATGGTGTGTACCTCCATACAAATCGTTTTGAAAGATCGCATGATCGCCTTGTTTGAGTAAAGCAAAAAGCACTGTAGAAATAGCCGCCATTCCAGAGCTGAAAATCATGCCTGCTTCTGCATTTTCAAGAGCCGCAATTTTCTCACTTACGACCTTTTGATTGGGCGTATTAAAGTATCTGGGGTAGGCATGCGAAGGGACATCCAGATAATCGTACGCACTTGACGTATATATGGGTGTGACGGTGCCACGTGTGGCCTGGTCTACGATGCCTCCTGTATGTACACACTGTGTTGATTTATTATATTTCATTTATAGTCGTTTTATTTCCATTTAATAACTTCACCATGTTTTTGAATATTGATATATCCTGGTATTGCATCTAGTATTTCTTTGTGCAATGCCTCCACAAGTTTTCGTTTCAGATAACTGCGGTGCATTACAAGGCTTACCTCCCTTACAGGCTTAGGATTGGTAAAAGGTCTTAGTTTTAATTTGGTTTCTTTCTCAAAGTCAAGTGTTGCCAACTCAGGCAAGAGTGTCATACCACCATGTTTGTCGACTATACGTTTCAGTGCTTCTAAAGAACCACTCTCGTACTTAAACTGGCTATCTCTTTCTTTGTATGATTGACATACATTTAACACCTGATCTCTAAAGCAGTGACCTTCATTCAAAAGCCAAACTTCTTCAGAGGGTATTCCGTCAGAGGTTAGTTCTCTCTTATTGTAAAGCTCACTTCTGCTAGAAACGTAGCCAAAAAACTCTTCGTAAAATAGTGGCTTTGTAATTAGCCCGGGATCATCATATGGAGTTACAATGATACCAATATCCAACATCTCATTTTTGAGTTTGTGTACCACCTGCTCAGTAATGAGTTCCTCTACTTTAACATTTACATGTGGGTATTTTTCAATAAATGAATTGATGAAAAGCGGTAATAAATAAGGCGAAAGCGTGGGTATAATTCCTATTGTTAACTCTCCTGATACTTCACCTTTTTCATCATCGACCAGTTCTTTTACTTTCTTGGACTCATTGATAACTGTTCTCGCCTGTCCGATAATACGTTTACCAATATCTGTTGGCACAACAGGCTGTTTGCTACGATCAAATATAACTACACCCAGTTGATCTTCCAGCTTATGAATCTGCATACTGAGTGTAGGTTGGGTAACAAAGCAAGCAGCGGCAGCACGGCCAAAATGGCGATAATTATCTACGGCAACAATATATTCAAATTGAATGAGCGTCATGTTCTAAAGTATTTAGAATCTAAATTAAATAATAATTGTTAAAATCTATCAGTGAAAGATGCGACTTAAAATAAACTCTTTTGATGAATATGATTTTACTTTGAAACAGTGAGTTAAAGGCTTATCTTTCAAGTTGGTATACAAGTACAAATGAGGGTTACAGGTTATTTATGAAAGAATTAAAGGTATACATAGCTGATGATCAGACCTTATTTCGAAAAGGTATGAGTCAGCTGGTTAATACATTTAAAAATGTGGTGTTGGTAAAAGAGGCTGGTAATGGTCAAGAGTTGTTGGATTTGGTCAAAATTGAACAACCTGATGTTATACTCATGGACCTTGATATGCCTGTAATGGATGGTGTTGAAGCCACTGAAAAAGTGCTGAATAAATATCCGGATACCAAGATAATAGTATTATCCATGCACGATACGCATCAGCATGTATTCTATCTTATGGAGCTTGGAGCCCATGCGTTTCTTCTAAAAAATGCAGAGCCGGAAGAAGTTGAAAAAGCCATTAGGCTGGTCATTGAAAATGATTTCTACCAAAATGATCTGGTAGTTGAAGCCTTAAGAAAAGGAGCCATCAACAGAAAAAAGAATCAAGGGCGACCTATGTTTGATCATAATGTGGCACTCTCCGACCGCGAACGAGAAATTTTATTGCTTATCTGCAGAGAACTCACCATGAAAGAAATTGGTGAGAAATTATCCCTTTCTGAAAAAACAATACAGAACCACCGTGCCCGTATGATGGACAAGCTAGGTGTGCGCAACACGGTAGGTTTAGTGAAATATGCTTACGAAAGTGGTCTGATAAGCTGAAAAATACCATTGGGTATTTTTACCTAATATGATGGGTTTTTTTACCTACACAGTTCTCCGAAGGCAAATTTATAATTGTCTGATTATATGTGAGTTACAAACTTTTTTGCGGCCAGCACACCTTATAATGCATCTGTTCTAAAAATTGTTGACCACTTCATTTAATACCTTTCGATTCTAGTTAAATCAAGAACGAATCGGTATGGAGCGCAGAACACACATTTTAATCATTCACAGGGACAACACGGCAAGAAGAGAAATTCATAACATTCTATCCCGATTCAACTTTGACATCACCTATGCAGACGATGGCCTTCAGGGTTTGGAAACTGCCAAATACAAAAAGCCGGATTTAATCATTTGCCAGGTAAATATTGCCGTTGTTAATGGACTTGAAGTAGGAGCTACTTTTCACAAAAACCCACTGCTTAAAAATGTGCCTCTGATTTTGCTACATGACGAACTGGATCTTTCAATCATAAATAAGGCCAAACTACTTGATGCTAAAGCGTTTTTGATAAAACCTTATATTGATAACTCACTGATCTATGCTATTAAGCGAGCACTTGATGAGGAGCAGCTCGAAGTGAATTTAAACAAAGCTCCAGCCAGTTACGAGGCTTGCAAGAGTCAGGTTTTAACAGGTTATAGATATCACTACGCATAAAAAAGGCACTAACCTCTCCTGTGTACCTTTTTTGTTTATTCTTTATTAACACTGAGTAACTTTTACACTAAATTACTTTTGTTGGCTTAGAAGGGTTGAGAACGATTAACATGTTCACTACCTATGGATTCTATTTTAAAAACTGCTGTTGCAGAACTTGGCGAAAAAGAAGTGAGTGGGCCCAATGCTCACAACCAAACTATTGTAAACTACGCCCAGGAGGCGGGCTTTAAATGGGTGGATGATGATGAAACCCCATGGTGCAGCATATTCGTCAATTGGGTTGCCAAAAAGCATAAACTTCAAGCAAGTAATAAAGCTAATGCCCGATCTTGGCTTTTGATAGGGCAGCCGGTAGACAGCGAGCCAGAACCCGGGGACGTAGTAGTATTTTGGCGTGACAACCCTACCTCCTGGAAAGGGCATGTAGGTTTTTTCTTTGGTTTCTCAAAAAAAGGTGATAGAGTGTACTGCCTGGGTGGCAACCAAGGTAATCAGGTATCTATCTCAGCATATCCTATAGATACCATACTTGGCTTTAGGAGGCTTAAGTCTAGTAATATGATTGCGCTGCCAGATCCTCCCCTTCAACGTGGAGATAAAGGGGGTGCCGTAAAATCTTTGCAAAACGCTCTCAAAGCATTGAGTTTTAATTGTGGCACCTCTGACGGTGATTTTGGTCTTAAGACCGAAGATGCATTAAAAAGTTGCCAGTCAGCCAGTGGATTTTTACAAATCGATGGTATCTATGGGGTAGAATCGAAAGACTATTTACTGAGTATTTTAAATGAATAAATTATGACAGGAAGTGTAGCACTTGATGTAGTCATTGGGCTCGTATTTATTTACTTGCTCTACAGTTTACTGGCGTCAGTAGTTCAGGAGATTATTGCCACCAATTTTTCCTTTAGGGCAAAAATCCTCGAAAAAGCCATTTTGAGAATGCTCGAAGATGAGAAAGATCGCTCGGCTTTTTCAGACAGACTTAACACATGGTTACGATTGCTGTTTCCCACTAAAATGTGGGGTAAAGACTTATCTAAAGATTTTTATGATCATCCATTAATCAAATACCTGGGTGAGGACAAATGGAATAATCAGCCAGCTTATATCACGGCCAAAAACTTTTCTAAAGTATTGATCGACATTTTACGGGGTGATAACATAAAGCCGGGTGATGAAATGAGATCGCACATTGAAAAATGGTTGGAGTTTGACAATGATCAGGTTGACCTGACTAAAATGGGAAGCACCAAGAAGTACTTACGATCACTATGGTTAGATGCACAGGGCGATATTGAGGTTTTCAAAAAATCGCTGGAAGACTGGTTTGATAATATGATGGAGCATGCTTCGAGCTGGTATAAGCAATACAATCAGGTATTTTTGCTCATAATCGGACTTGCTATTGCTATTTGCTTCAATGTTGACACCATATTAATAACAAGAAAGCTGTCCAAAGACCCTAAACTCAGAGCACAAATCATCCAGCAAGCTGATCAGTTTAGGACAGACCACCCCAACTTGCTTGAAGAATATAAATTGGATAAGAAAGAAATAGAGCAGGATACTACTTTAGACAGCACCAGACGCGCTGAGCAAATAAAAAATAATAAAGAAGAGTATGAGAAGCGAACTGCTAGAAGGGATGAGCTCATAGATAGGGCACAGTCTCTTATTGAAAATGAAATAGCCAGCGTCTCGGACGTAATGGGCCTTGGCTGGAGTGACCCTTGTGAGGGCAAGAAAAAAGAAGAGCGTTGCAAACTTAATTGTGGGCTTGAGCCGAATGGAGAAAACCCCTGGCCCCTAAGAATAGCCGGGTGGTTATTAACGGCACTGGCTATTTCACTGGGTGCACCGTTTTGGTTCGATTTGCTCAACAAGCTAATGAAACTGCGCGGAGCTGTACAGTCTGGTGGAGGGAACCAGCAGTCGGCTGCAAAGTCTAAATCAACCACGAGCGATAACATCGACAAAAGAGTAGGCTAAGTGAAAGTAACCGTAATCAAAAACATAAATGTACGCGTAGGCAAACCCAGCCTTAATGCACCCTGCTACCAGTATCTAGCCCCGGGCAGTGAGCTGGAAGTTGATGGCAAATTATATAGCGGTGATAAGTACGATGGCAATGACCAATGGTACAAAGATGCTGCGGGTAACTATTATTGGAGCGGTGGGGTAGAACTTAACCAAATCCAAAAACAAGAACCAATTGCAGGAGGGTTCAGTAAATTCTTTCAAAATTATGCTGGTAATGGAACTGGTGTTGGGGTAGCTATTCTAGACTCAGGGGTAGACGTGAACCAGCCTTTTCTCAAAGGCAGGATTCAAAAATATGACAGTTTTCTTGAAGGTAAATCAATAAAAAGCATCTCCAGCCACGGAACCAAGGTTGCTGGAATAATTGCATCTGATGACCCTAATCTCAACAGAAACAAATCTGAAATTTACTGCTTTAGAGTGGCTGATAAGTCTAACACCATTGATAGTTATGCGGTAGAGTTAGCTTTGGAGCACATTGATAACAACAAACAGCTATTTTCAAAAATCCAAGTCATCAATTTGAGTCTAGATATTATCCCAGACTATATTACCAGACTACAGCCCATTGTTGACTCCCTGGCCACTAAAGGAATCGCTGTTGTGGTCGCTGCTGGTGAAAATAAGAGTATAAATAATATAGCATCTTTAAATGGAGTTATAAAAGTTGGTGTTTTTGATAAAGCATATAGCAACACATTTAAAAGCCAAGGGCTTCCAAAACAATATGATCTGGCCTTTTTAAATGAACCAATTCCATCGTATGATTTGAATGGAACTGAAATAGACACAACAATTGCTGAAGATAGTGCTTACTGTGCATTGGTTTCCTCTCTTATAGCAAGAGAGTTTTCTCAAACATTGCCTAATAAAAATCAACGCGTCTCCGAAGGCTTGAAGTATTTAAAAGGAATAAGCACTTCTATACGCAAAGAAAATTCGCCCCAAATTTTTAAACCCTATATAACATGAAAAAACTGTTCTTGATAATCATTTTTGGACTTACTATAATCGCTGCCAAATCACAAACGGCTTATCATGATGCCTTATCTCTCAAAACGTTAGGCAATATCAAAAAAGATAGAGGAACTGGAAAGTTGCTAATTAATCTGGACTCAAATAACATTAGTGAAATAACTAGGATATTTAGAAGGTACGGTGAAATTCCCGAGGGCGCCTCCGAAGCTGCTGCTGCCGATAGTATTAGAAGTATTCTTTCTGGCAACCCTTTTATCATAACAGGAACATCTGTCCAGCAAGATGGTCTGGGAAGTGATCCATTGGTGTTCAAGAATTTGCTGCAAGCCCCTGCTTCCATTGGTGGTCTAAATGTTACCAATATCGCAGACGGTGTTGCACAATTTCTAGTCGCCAGGACCAAGGAAGAACTGAGTCTAGCATTTTTTAAAAAATTTAAAAAAACCATAGATGACAGTGAAGAATTAAAAAAGCTATTTCCAAAAACCTTAGCAGTGCTTAATGTCATTGATCAAGACATTTACAAGTTCTCTAACTATTTAAATACACTCAGAGAAGCCTTCAAAAAAGATCTGGACAATATACTTGTTACTTTGGATAGCTATATTGATGAAAAGAAAACAGCCCTGTATGTAGAAAATGAGCCTTCGGCCCAAAAACTGGAGTATTTTCAGGCTGCCCTTGTTTTAGTAAATAATATCAGACTGGGCAATCACCCGGCAGAAGCTATTGCGGCTCTTAACAATAAACGTTTTGATAACAGCAATACTGTGTTACTTGAACTGCAAGAAGCCACAAGACTGTTTACGGTGTTTTCAAACTCATTAAAGTCAAATCAATCCGATCGTTACTGGATTTCCTCAGACTCACTAAAGCTACTTATGGACCCAGTAACATTCAATATTTACCTGGGACTTATATATGAAAAACACAGAGACGAAATGTTTTTTGGCAATGACCTGAAAAGCTATTTAGATAAAGTAAGCCAGGGAACTTCAAAAATTGAAGATTACCAAAATTATCTGAAGTCGTTCATTCAGGAATCAGAAAAAGTAGAATTGTCAATTCAAAGTATCAAAGAGAAGAAAAAGGCTGGTGAGAAAATAAACTCCTATAATGATATATTCATCTCATCAACACAGCTACTCGTCAATCTTAATAAACTATCCGACATTGACGCAGGTATTAGCTTTAGCCTTAACCCAAAACTGGTAAAGGTTATTCAGCTCTTAAATGATGTTTACCTAGATATCAATGAAAAGCAATATAGCGCACTAATACTTGATGTTTCCCTGCTTCTATCTGAATTGTTAAATGACTTTACATGGAAGGATAGCTTTATCAAGTATGGTACATTTATAGCAAACGTGGCCCAAGCCGAAAGTCCTGATGAAGTTCAGTCAGCCATTGAAGCAATTGCCTTACCTGTAGGTAGCGCCTCGATTAAAAAACACGCTAAATTTAATTTGTCTCTCAATGCTTACACCGGCATTTTTTACGGCAATGAATACCTGGAAGACCCAAATCAAGGCTGGGCTGATATTTATGGGGTCAGTGCGCCAATCGGAATTGCGGCATCATGGCCTGTCAGGTTACCATGTAAAAAGCTTCATATCTTTTCTTCTTTTTCTTTATATGGATCATTGGTTGACTTAGGTGCTGTTGCATCGTATCGATTTAAAGATGATGATACTGAAAGCCTTCCTGAAATTAAGCTGGAAAATATCTTTGCCCCAGGGGTTTATGGAGTTTTGGGATTTAAAGATATTCCTGTTTCACTAGGTTACGGCTGGCAGCAGGGCCCCCACCTAAGAGAAGTAAATGTTGAAGATTCTGCTAACCCCGGTACTTTTACTAACACCACTGCCAATGGATACCGCTGGTCAATCTTTTTAGCAGTTGACATCCCACTCACTAATTTCTATACTAAGTCTGAATAATGCAAAACTTCACCTCCTCCTCAGCTATACAAGAATCACTTGCCAGAGTTGAAAAACTCAAAGGCAAGCAATACTCTGACATCACAGATGCTGCAGGTAATCAGTATGTCGATCTCGTGCAGGAAGGTGGAGGTGTGTTAGGCATAGCTCTCGTGGGTTACACTTATATCTTAGAAAAAGCGGGCATCTGTTTCTTTAGTCTGGCAGGCACCTCTGCAGGCGCCATCAATACCATGATGATCGCGGCTTTGGGCCCAGTAAATGAACCGAAGTCAGAGAAAATTCTTGATATACTGAGTAAGAAGAATCTTTTTGATCTAGTTGATGGCCATAGCGCAATAAAAAAACTTATTCAAAAAGCGATTAAGAAAGAAAGTGGCCTCGGATGGTCTTTGGCCTGGAATGCCTTAAGAATTTATAAAACCCTCACCAAAACGCTTGGCCTAAACCCCGGTGACAACTTTACCCAATGGATATCAGGCGAGCTCAAGAAGGCCGGAATTATTGACCTCGATGATTTACTTACATTGAGAAAACAAGTACCGGAATTGTTATTTAATGGCCAGCCGATACAAGATATGAAACCAAGCCTGGCAATAATCACTTCAGACATCACTACCCACACCAAAGTCGAGTTTCCTAAAATGGCTTCCCTTTACTGGCAAAACCCTGACTCGTTAAACCCAGCACTTTTAGTACGTGCCTCTATGTCGATCCCATTCTTTTTTGAGCCTTTCACACTCAATGATATTCCAAATGCCGGCAGTAAAAACAACAAAGCATGGGATGACTATGCCAGGTATTATGGAGAAGTACCGGCCACCGTACGATTCGTTGATGGTGGAATGCTGTCCAATTTCCCAATCAATGTTTTTCATAGAGAGGACGGTGGCGTACCAAGAATGCCAACCTTTGGAGCAAGGTTGAGTACATATCGTGAAGATTTCAGCAAGACGTCTTCCGTGTTAGGCATGAGTGGTGCCATGATTAGCACCATGAGGCAAATTCATGATTATGATTTTCTTTTGAAAAACCCTGACTACAGAAAACTCATTTGCCGTATTGATGCAGATGAGCAATTTAACTGGCTTGATTTTAATCTTCCTGAGGACCAACAAATTGCCATGTTTGAGCTTGGAGCACAAAAAGCCGTAGAATTTTTGGAAGGGTTTGATTGGGAGGGGTATAAAAATATTCGAAACAGAAAAGATAATTCTGTGAATTGACTAATGCTTTGAAAAATTGCTAATTTGAGATGCTAACATTATTTCAATGCCAGAAGAAACACCCGAAAATCCCACTTTTGAAAATAAAGTAATTCTTACAACCATTCTCACAGGGTTTATTGGTGGGGTACTGATATATTTCCTAAAACTTCCCGCCATTGTAGTATCCATTTTTTTGGCCACAGGAATTGCGGCATTAGTATACCGATTTTTAGGAGGTACTGCCGGTGCCAGTATGGTCATGGGTACCTTAAAATTATCCGGTTCCATTGCTGTGCTTTTAGGCAGCGCCTATTTCATAAATGGTGAGTTGGTAAAGCAAACCACAAGCTCTGATGACCAAGAAAGAAGCGGTCCCACAACTGTAAGCTTTGATCCTCACCGATCAAACTGGGTGGCTATTGATAAGGCCACTGGCCTACCGCTGCAAGTAAAAATCAATGAAACCGGAAATGAACTACCGCTGGCAAGCAAAACAGTATTTAAAGACAACCGACTTCAAGTAATGAAAAATGGCGACCGTCTTTTAATAGCAACTGAAGCTGACTCCACCTTTGTTTATGGTAATATGGAAATTACTCAACTCAATGAGGTGGGCTTCTTCGACAACCTTACTAAAACTGAAAACTTTGTAGTAACCGACCGACTTACTTTGGCTGAAGAAAATAATCTTACCCCACTACCTTTCAAAATTAAGACCATTGGGTTTGCCAACGACTTTTCCCATTTTCAGCTTATCAACAGTACGACAGATGAAGTTGATCTTCAAAATCAGATTTACAGAAGGTCTTACATCATTGAGCAAGTAAACAATAAAACATATCTCATATGGGTAGTAGAGGTGAGTCACAAAGCAAAAGACCCTGATGACCCGGAATCTATTGGCCCTTATGCCAAGTTCGCCATTACCGAATTGGCCTTCTCATTGTAGAATTTTGAGGTAAAAATTCCCCACGTTTCTCCAATAATGTTTGCTGGAAAGCCGGAATTGGCACTGGCCTAATATTTGAGCTCAACTCATTGACAATCAACGTTAAATGTATATTTCTAAATCATTAAGTATGGTTCACAAAGAAACTTTGCATTGTGTAAAACGTTATTTTGGTATAAACCACTACTACAATGAAATCTATTACAAAAAAACAGGCCATCATGCAGTCACTTGAGGGTATGAATGCTCAGGAAATGGAGCAGGTTTTAACGTATGTAAAAAACATGCTGTACAATGAGCACAATGACTTAAGCTATCAGAACTTTAAAAGTCAGGCATTGAAGGAAATTCAGGACGCACTAAACAAGGATAACTTAGCGCAGGCCTAAGTATACTGCACATAGTGCCTCCATTTCTCAAGCACTGCCTCGAAATCTTCAGGTAGTTCTGAATCAAATTGCATTTGCTTTTTGGTTATTGGGTGAATAAACCCTAATGATTTGGCGTGTAGCGCCTGACGCGGTAATATTTTAAAGCAATTTTCTACAAACTGTTTATACTTAGAAAATGGCGTACCTTTCAGTATTTTATCTCCTCCATAGGTGGCATCATTAAAAAGTGTATGACCCAAATGCTTCATATGGGCTCTGATTTGATGCGTTCGACCTGTTTCCAAATTACACTTCACTAAAGAAACGTAACGTAGATTTTCCAACACCTTATAATGAGTTATGGCATGTCTGCCAATGGTCTCATCTTCATAAGGAACTGTTATTCTACGATCTTTGAGACTTCTCCCTAAATTGATGTCTATTGTCCCTCTTTCTTCTGCAGGCTCGCCCCAAACCAATGCCAGATAAGTTCGCTCTATGGAGTGATCAAAAAACTGTTTTGCCAAACCATTCATGGCCTTTTCAGACTTTGCAATTACTAAAAGGCCACTGGTATCTTTATCAATTCTGTGTACCAAACCGGGCCTGCCTTCATTGCCTTCCATTTCTGGTAAGTTTTGAAAATGATGAGCCAGTGCATTTACCAAAGTGCCGGACCAGTTTTGATAAGCGGGGTGTACCACCATACCGGCTTCTTTATTTACTACGAGTAGATGCTCATCTTCATAAACAATGTTTAGTGGGATATCTTCAGGCACTACCTCCGTATCGCGCGGTGGCTCTGGTAATTCAACTGTAATCACGTCTCCAGGCCGCACTTTGTAGTTAGGCTTTACATCTTCGTCATTGACTTTCACAAAGCCGTCTTTGATACCTGCTTGCAGTTTACTACGCGTAGCATTGGGCAAGCGATCCATTAAAAACTTATCGATCCGCAACAAAGCCTGCTTAGGATCAGCCACTATTTTGTGGTGCTCATATAATTCTTCCTCTTCCTGATCGTAGTTGCTCTCGCTCATAATACTGGTAATAAAAAAAGTGCTACAAAAGTAGCACTAATATTCTTATTTAACCCATCGGTGGCTTTTAGCCAAAAAACATAGTTACCATTATACCAAGGTAATCCGTGATTACCGATGGCATCCCTTTGAGGGATGCCATCGGTACCTTCTTTTCAAGATATTTACACCGTCACTCGCCACACCCAATAGGGCTCCCTGCTGGAGGATCGAGTGGTTTTATAATTTCATATTCTTCCGGGCTCTCCATAAACTGTTTGATCTTATGCACTGCTAATTTGTAATGAGCCTGTTGTGCACTATTTGATCCCCTGGCTGTTTTTAGCCAATTATTCAAGGCATCAATTTTCATAAAGGCGATGGCTCTCACCTGATCAGAAACTTCTTTTTGCATTGCGAGTCTAAATAGATGGTCTAAGGCAAGATCATCTACCACTCTGCCAATCTCTCCACTCAACTGTGCGCTATGTGCTTTTTTCCAGGTAGCATTTATAAGTTGATCTATCACTCCTTCTAGTCCCAGTTGGTTATTATCTCTGGCTTTATATTCCAGGAGTCTTTGAGCTCTTGCCGGATGAAACAGCAACTCCAAAGTCATGTTTGCGGCACTTTCTGCAGCACTCAGAGGATCGAAAGTCAGGCCTGTTCTAATATTGACTAACTCCCTGGTTCTTGATGAATACAATGGCCTCGGGGGTATCAATTGTAATAACTCTTCAGGCAGTATCAATTGATCTGAAGACAAGGTCATAAGCAATGCTTGCAATGCATTTTCTTGCTCAGCCTTACTTACAACTTCTGTGATCAGTTGTCCATCGCCACGTAGTGCATATCGATAATTCAAACCACCAATAAGTTTTACTGCTGCCTCTGTTTGGTATCTGTGAAAGAAATATATTGGTACTAGCACCTCTTCAATATTGGCATATGGCTCTCCACTTTTAATACTTTTCTCACCGAAATTTTTCAATGCCACTTGTCTTACACTCAGTACCCTGGTCAATTCTTCAGGCGCATTTTTACCATTGTCCCAAAGGTGCGCATATGGGTGTGCTCCACCTTGAGGTCGTGCATCCTGATCAGACAAAAAGCTAAGGCCTTGATCAAAGCCGTACTGGATAATATTATTCAAAGCCTTTTCTTCATCGACTCTTTCAGGAAAATCCTGATAGCCATATTCTACAGAAACCTTATCCCAGGCTCCGATTTTATCATCATAAGCGTTAGACAAATCAATTTTACCATTCTTTAGCTCTGCTAATGGGTGTGGGTAATCCATCACAGAGGCTCTGCCTTCTGCGCTACTCGCATAGCTGTGCGCCAAACCAATGGTGTGACCTACCTCATGAGCAGATAATTGTCGTAGTCTGGCCAGCGCCATTTCTTCCATTTCCGGTGGCACAGTTTTACCATCTTCATAAGGAGATAAAAGGCCCTCTGCTATTAAAAAATCCTGACGCACTCTTAGCGAGCCTAAAAGCACATGTCCTTTAATTATTTCCCCTGTACGAGGATCCGTTACGGTTGAGCCGTATGACCAGCCTCTGGTCGAGCGGTGCACCCAGTTGATCACGTTATATCTTACATCTAAAGGATCGGCATCTTCGGGTAGTATTTTTACCTGAAAGGCATCTTTATAGCCTGCCGCTTCGAAGGCCTGGTTCCACCAACGGGCACCATCCAGCAAAGCAGAACGAATAGGCTCAGGTGTACCAGGATCCAGGTAATAAATAATTGGGTCTACAGCTTCGCTCGTCTCAGCAGTTGGGTCCTTCTTTTCTAATCTATGTCGTGCTATAAATCGCTTCTCTATATCCTCACTAATAGGTGTGGCGTAGTCGTAATAAGAAATACCAAAGTACCCTGCGCGAGGATCAAATTTTCTTGGTGTATAGCCATCATCTGGTAACTCAACAAATGAGTGATGCATGCGCACTGTTACATTAGTCGGAGTAGGTGTCACGCTTCTTATGTACCCACCTGAAGGTGTACCTGTAAATGTGAGTGTGACTTCAAACTCAGAATTTTTAGGGAAGTTTTTTGTACGATCCAGATAGAATGCAGACATGCTTTTATTCAGTGAGTAACTGCCCTGGTTAGATCTTTTCAACCTGCCCGAAACATTGTGAGCATCTTGCATCAAAAAGTCTGAAGCATCAACTAAAACTTTACCTTCTTCCTCAGTCACCATTTCAAAGCCGTACAATACAGATTGCGCAAAAGCATCTCTCACCGCTTTTTGTTCAGCCGGGTTGTCACTAATGGCACGGTAGCTATAGTTTGGTTCAACCATAAGGACTTTCGGGCCTCTACGTTCAAACTTCACCACTCTGGTGTTGCCCAGCTGATTTCTGTCTAGGCCTATATCGTTAGACCCAACACCGGCAGCTAGTGAGTTCACATAAATAAACTCCTGATCTAGCTTATCGATCACTAAATAAATTTTGTCTGATTTACCATCGTAATAATACTCAAAGAAGCCTTCGTACTTAGTCATGCCAGCGGTTTTGCCAGCAATTCCTGAGCTAGATTGTCGAGAATTATCTGATGTTTTTGTGGAATTTGAAGTGGCCGCGCATCCTACTAGTATGATGGCCATAAAGATGTATAATCTGTTCATAGGGATTGATTTATTAAAGCATTCTAATGTATTAATTAATCGGCCGAGAAGCAATCTTAAATGTGATAGCCGGAGTCTGTCGATAATCATGAATGGCTTTTGAAGTTTTAAACGTATTTTAAAATGAATTCTACATTTAACCTTAATAGAAACTCATTGTGTCCCCTTTTGGAAGGGGTTAGGGGAAGGATTTATAGATAAAGGTTTCTATAAGGTTAGAGATTATGTTCTTTTTCTCTCAAAATACAGTTGTATAACCTCCTCTTCATCTCCTCCTCGAGGAGAATAGCGGACATTTCGAGAGAAAACGAACATTAGATAGTAAATTAATTGAAAATTCTATTGTGACTAAAACACACAATACCGCTTATAAGAGTAAAACCATAGACCTGACGCATTTGAATACGGCCAGACATATGACCGAACAAGAAATCGACTACGAAAACCGCCTGGTCAATGAGGCGAAACGTAGTCCGAAGGCCTTTGGTAAGCTATATGATCGCTATTTCGAGGGTATTTTTAATTTTATATTAAGACGTACCGATGACGAAATACTAACGGCAGACCTGTGCTCTCAAACTTTTTTGAAGGCATTACAAAACTTAAAGAAGTATGAATACCGGGGGCTGCCGTTTTCTGCCTGGCTTTTTAGAATAGCCAGCAATGAGGTGAACAAGCACTACAACAAGAAAAAGAAAAAGCGGGTATATAGTCTGGAGGAGGAACGTGTTTTTCAAATTATTGAAAGCAATGATGACCATGATTTTAGCGAAGAACAGATTACACTTTTAATAAAAACATTAAAGGACCTACCGACTGATGTGATGGAGGTGTTGGAGCTGCGGTTTTTTGAAGATCGGAGCTTTAAGGAAATTAGTTTTATATTAAATATTGGTGAGAGTGGAGCAAAAATGCGCTTGTATAGGGCATTGGAGAAATTGAAGAAACACTTTAAAGTCAACTGGGACGAATAAATGGGAAGACATGAAATCAGATTGAGAAGAAAACGCATGACTTCAAGACGAATTGAAAGCCATAAGAACTACTATGAGGTTATGCGTAGGCACCAGAAAACGAGTAGGCTCAAAAAAGTATTTAAGCTGTTGATTTTACTCATCTTTTTCCTGGCGTTGATCTTCTTTTCGTACTCCTTACTTACAAAAGTGAGTGAAGCTGATAAATCAAAAGAAGAAAACACTTCTTACCGTGTAGAGATAAATACTGAGCAACGGATTTAAAGTGCTCATTTCACACCCCGGCCGGGTAATTAAGTAAAACCATCAGGTGGCTCTGAGCCATCGGTGGAATGTATTACCTAAACAAATATGAATTATGGAACATCGTAAAAATTTGAACAAAGATTTACGCAGACAATCCGGCCTATTTTTTCAGATTGGCTTGCTAATCGCTATGATGCTTTGTGTAAGTGCCTTTGAGTACACCGCAAAGAAAGAGTATAAACCCGTTGACATTACCATGGGTGAGCCAGAAGATGACTGGTCTCCTCCAATTACTGTGGATCCTCCTCCAAGGCCTCCGAAACCAAAGGTAGTACCCAAAATTGTACCTATTGATGACGAAGAGCCAATAGAAGACTTGAAAGTAGAGGTGGTTTTCGACCCTGATGAATTGCAAGACATAGAAATCCCTGAAGTTGAGCCTCCAACTGAAAGGATTAGTGATGAGCCATTTATTAGAGTTGAAGAGATGCCATCACCATCAAATGGATTTGAATCATTTTACACTTACATCAACAAAAATCTTAAATACCCACGCCAGGCTCGCAACATGCAAATTGAGGGTAAGGTCTATGTAAAATTTGTGGTGTTAGAAAACGGGGAATTAGGTCAAATACATATTATGAAAGGTATAGGCGCTGGTTGTGATGAGGAGGTTTTGCGTGTGATGAAAAATGCCCCCAAATGGAATCCCGGTAAGCAAAGAGGTAAACCTGTAAAAGTCTGGCAGGTTGTACCGATATATTTTAAGCTGGATTAAAAATAGAAATAGTCGTCCGACCACTTTGAGTGATCGGACGACTTCATTAACACTATTTCTTCATACTTGCCTCAATCTCCTGTGTCAATTTGGCCATTTCAGCACCAAACTTTTCAATGGGTGCCTTTTCGGCTAGTAATTTATTACCGAGTTCTACAGTTTTATCAGCTCCTTGAAGTAATCCCATCAACTGGTTATAATCTTCTTGAGGGCTTTGATGTACCCACCATTTGCCGTCAATATTTTCAAATCTCACCCTTCCTCGCATATTCGGTATTTTGTTTGGTGAATAATAAAGCATCGCTTCAACATCACTTTTCTTTTCAAATTTTATCTCTACATCGTCACCGCAAGGTGTAAACATGAGCATACCCAATGCAAAACCACCAATACTCACATTTTTCTTATAAGGGTCTTCACCGTAGAAATCTTTTGCGTTTACAAAAAAATCATAATACTTATCTGGGTTTAGGTAAGCACTTACCAGAAGTTCAGCTATCTCTTTATGCTGCTCTTTCGGATAGTACAATGCCATCATGGCCTCCTTATCTCCAGCTTCACAAGCTGCAAGAAATTTATCTTTGAGTTCTTCTGGAGTTTGCTGAGCAAATGCGGTACTTACTGAGCCTATCAGAAGTAACGATATTAATACTTTTTTCATATCTAATTGGATTTGGTTGAAGCTCCAATCAACCAAAATCAATTGAGACGCACAAATCTGAAGTACCTTTTTTTCGACTCAGACATATCTGATATAAAAACAATCAGGCTATCTCTACGCTGTTCATAGTTGATTTTATTTGGAAAATCGTGACCTTCATTGACACAAATAAAACCATTGGGTGTTGGTGTAATTTCAAACGCCACTGCTTCAGGATTGTGAGCTACATCTGCGGAGTAATAATACTTGCCTCCCTTTTTATAGATACTCAAGTATTCAACAAAAACGGTATCGTTGCCTTCAATTGTACATCCTATGCCTTTAAGTTGATCATTTTCTAGCTCCCAGGTCTCATAGGCTTTCTGCCCTTCCTCAATATCAACTCTTTGCCATTGACCATTGAGCCACTCATAGTCTGAAACCGACACCGGGCTATTGCAAGCAGTCATATACACCAATACTACAACTTTAATAGACAATATGTGCTTTGATATATCACTCATTGTCTAGTCAAGTTACTCTAAATTTTCATCATTCGGAATAGTGATTTGCCAATGTACAATTTTAGAAATAAGCTTTCAATGATTAATATTGATGAGGTTTTAACTAAATCAAAATAATCAAAGCCATGAAAAATTCTATTTTTATTTTGTTGGTACTAATTGTAGCATCATGCAACAACTCGACAGACTTCAGTGAAGCCACCGTGGCTGGCATGTCTGACTTACCGGAGGGTGCCATAAAAGAACCCTATGACAACAACCCTGATTTAATAAAAGTCACCGTTAATTACACTGATGGTACATCCGCAGTGGGAGACTATCTCAACGGCAAAAGAGAAGGATCCTGGACCACATTTTATAGTGATGGGTTAGTCAAAAATGTAACGAGCTATGTAAGTGGACTAAAGCAAGGTACTTATGTAGCGCTAAGTGATAGAGGGCAGTTAGAATCAAAGGCCTACTATCACAATGACCAATTACATGGTACGTGGGTGAAATTTAATCGCAATAGAATAAAAGAAGAACGTACTTATGTAAATGGTCAACTTAGCGGCACAATAAGTATTTACTACGACAATGGTAACATCATGGAAAAAAGCCCCTATGTGGATGGAAAACGCCACGGAGAAGCAGTATGGTACGATCAGGACGGTAACGAGACCATCCGTTACGAGTACGAAAACGGTCAATTAGTCAATCAATAACTGCCTTATTGTCATTTTTCTAAGAATATAAAGGACTATTTATGTCATAATTGCAGTGAAGCCTTCGGTTGAGCGAATTGGCATGTCGCTTGTTTTTAATTGGGTGAAACAAAAATTAAATGTTAAACCAATAAAATCAGGAGGTAATTATGACACTTATTAAAAGATCAAATGACATGTTTCCTACTTTCTTTGACGACTTTTTCGGAAGAGATTGGTTTTTCAATAATGACCAACAAGGAAGCACACTTCCTTCAGTAAACATTAAAGAAAACGAGGATAAGTATGCTGTAGAAATGGCAGCTCCCGGAATGGATAAAAAAGATTTCAAAGTAGAGTTAGATAATGATACTTTGACAATCTCATACGAAAAAGAAGAAAGCACGGAAGGCAAAAATGATGAGGGTAGATATACCAAACGCGAGTTTAACTACCAATCATTTCGCAGATCGTTTACACTACCAAATACAGTAGAAGCGGATAAAATCCAAGCAAACTATAAGGATGGTTTATTGACTCTGACTATTCCTAAGAAAGAAGAAGCCAAGCAGAAACCGTCCAGACTTATAGCGATCTCATAATTTATAGTAAATAATCACCAGAGGGTAAGCGCATAAGCCGCTTATCCTCTTTTATCAATGTAATACAACAATCAGCCCATTTGGGCGTAATAATACAGAGGTCATTATAAGTTTAACCCGTTGTCAACCAGACATTTTTATTAACGGTTAAAACCAAAAAATTCAAAACAGATGAAACAGTTTAGTGCATTGTTTGCAGCTGCCATTTTGGGCAGTGCAATTACAGTTGGGTCCTTCCAGCTGATTAAAGAAGATCAAACAAATCATAGTCAGACAGCCATTGAAAAAGTGCCAGCTTTTCATACAGCTTATACCACTGGTGAAAATGGTGAGGTTGTGCCATTAGATTTTACAAAAGCTGCCGAAAAAGTGATGCCTGCGGTAGTACATATCACATCTACCCAAAAATATGCTGCCAACAGACAAATGCAGCAAATACCTGAGCCATTTAGAGACTTCTTTGGCCCTCAACAACGAGGTCAGCAAGGCCCGAGACAAGGTTCGGGAAGTGGTGTCATTATCAATCGTGATGGGTATATTGTAACCAACAACCACGTAATTGATAATGCAGACGAAATTGAGGTAACACTGCATGACAACAGAACTTTTGTAGCTGAAGTAATAGGCACAGACCCAAGCACAGACTTAGGATTAATTAAAATAAAATCTGAAGATCTGCCGTACTTGCCAATTGTAAACTCCAACGATGTGAAAGTTGGCGAGTGGGTACTTGCCGTGGGTAATCCTTTTAACTTAAACTCTACCGTCACTGCGGGTATTGTAAGTGCTAAAGGCAGAAATATTGGTATTTTAAATAATGCCACGCAAAGCAACAGGCAAAACACATCCATTGAGTCTTTTATTCAAACAGATGCTGCCGTAAATCCCGGTAATAGTGGTGGAGCGTTAACCAATCTCAATGGTGATTTAATTGGCATCAACACGGCTATTGCCAGTCCAACAGGGGCATACTCAGGTTATTCTTTTGCCGTGCCATCCAACATAGTAGCTAAGGTTGTAGAAGACTTAATGACCTACGGTGTAGTACAGCGTGGGTGGTTAGGAGTTACAATTAGAAGTGTAAATGATGACATAGTTAGGGAGTTAGAGTTAGAAGTAATGAGTGGCGCCCTAATAGACAGCATCAGCGCAAATAGTGGTGCAATGGAAGCCGGAATTAAGCCGGGAGATGTCATTGTTGGCATTGATAATGTAGTAATTAAAAATACAGCTAACCTCATTGGTTATGTCGGAAGCAAAAGACCTGGCGATAGAGTAAATATTAAGGTTAATCGTAATGGCAATGAAAAAAGCTTTGATGTCGTACTCAAAAACCGTGACGGAAATACCGAAATTGTAAAACGAGAAGCGAAAGATGCTTTGGACATCCTGGGATTGGATCTTGAACCGGTTGATGAAAAAACGCTGAAAAAACTAGGACTAAAGAATGGGGTTAGAGTGAAGTCTCTAAATACTGGCGAGGTGAAGAAAACCACCCAAATGCGTGAAGGTTTTATCATCACAAAGATCGATGGTAAGGAAGTCAATAGTGTAAAGGACGTGAACAGGATTCTTGAAAATAAAAAAGGAGGAATTCTTATCGAAGGAGTATATGAAAATGCCCCGGGCAGTTACTATTATGGCCTTGGGTTGGATTAACTATTTAGTAGCGAAGATTTTATACAAAAATTGCATCCAATAAATAATTTTCTTCGTATAATTAAAGTAACAAGATCTTTGACAAAACAATTATTTTAAATGCCTATGAAAAGACTCTTTAAGAAAGGAGAGCGGGTGAGAAATAGCAGAGATGGACGTGTTATGGAAGTCTTAAAGTACATTAAAGACAAAAGCTCGTATTTAGTAGAATGTGCCTGGTTTGATTTAGAGAAGAAAGAAATTAGGACATTCAGAATTAAACAAAATAAACTTTTAAAAGCTAGTTAAGATGAAAAAGCCCCGAAGCAATTCGGGGCTTTTTTCGTTATACTCAGTTATGAAGATACTCTAGCCAGGCAAACCCATCTTCTCTACCAGCTGTTTAAAACGTTGATCGTTTCTTAAAGGCTTCCACACCGGGCTTTGACAAAGGAAAATCATTGCCCCAATACGTTCGTCAACACACCGGTTTAAATATTTGAAAGCATTTTCTTTATCGCCAATGGCAGTATACAATGTTGCAAAATCTATGCTATAAGATACCTCCTGCTCTCCAGATGCTTTTACATCCAGATCCTTTATAAAACCCCTGGTTTTTTCAAGTTCACCTTTTAAGGCATACGCATATCCAAGTTGGGTGTCATGTTTTATGGCATGGACAGTATCCTTGCCTAAGCCATTGAATAAGTCAATTGCATCGTCATATTTCCCTTGCATGAGAAAAGTCCAGGCTTTAAACTCAGTTGCTGCTTTGAAGCCAGGATCGATAGATAAAATCTTATCGTACAAGCTGATGGCTTTATCATACTCCTCCATGAAATAATAAAAGTCTGCCAGGGTACGGTTGGTATTGGTTGAGAGGGGGTCAATTTTCAAGGCTTCTTCCATTTCTCTCAAAGCCGGATCGTATTGAGAGTATAGTATATGATAAAGTGCATGAAGAATGCGTGCATTGGGTGTATTTTCATTAATTTCTTTGGCCTTCATCACATTATCCAGAGCACCTTCCCAATCCCAATCCACAAAAAATTTGATGGTGGCAAGTGCCAGTAAGGCTTCTGTCTCTTCAGGGTTGATGTGCAGTGCTTTTACCCCAAAGTCAAGCGCTTGTTTTTTTGCTTCTTTAATAGGGACAAACCCAGTAATGCCTAGAAATGCATAGTCTGCGGCTAACTTACCATAAGGCAAAGAAAACTTAGGTTCTTCAGCAATGGCCTTTTTATAGTATGTTACTGCAGCAAGCGCATCCGATGGGGTCCATTTGTTGCTTTCATAAAGACCTCTTAAATAGTAGTTATAGGCCTTGAGGTTATCCGTTGTAGGCGTCACGATAGTTTCAGACCGCTCCTCTGCAGAGAGTTTTTTTCTCAATTTATTGGCGATAACTCTGGAGATTTCATCCTGTACTTCAAAAATATCTTCTAAGGAGCGATCATATGTTTCTGACCATAAGTGATAACCATCATTTGCATTGATCAGCTGTGCTGTTACTCTAACTTTATTCCCTGCCTTTCTTACACTCCCTTCTAGCACCGATTGAACATCTAGCTTTTTCGCTATTTCTCTGATATCTGTATTTTGTCCTTTGAATGAAAAGCTTGACGTACGAGAAGTTACCAGTAGTCCTTCAACCTTTGTAAGCGCATTGATCAATTCTTCGGTAATACCATCACTGAAGTATTCATTTTCAGGATCAGTACTCATATTAACGAAAGGTATTACTGCAACACTTCTTATCCGTTCTTTCACCTTACCCTCCATCTGATCTCGTTTAGGCACCACCAATGAGCCATTGGCAATGGCGAACACCTCAATGGGTCGTTTTACATTCTTTAGTTCAAAGGCACCCAAAGCATGAGACTTAATAGTTCGATGATTTTTTATCTCATCAAATACCTTATCAGAAATTATCACACTACCCGGCACCGCCAACGATTCGATTCTTGAGGCCACATTCACACCATCACCAAATATTCCATCCTCATCGTGCACAATATCTCCAGTGTGGATACCTATACGTAATGGGATTTTTGGCTCCTTTGTAAGTGCTTCCTGAATCTGCACAGCACATTGAGTGGCATCAAACGCACTATCAAAAATACTGAGTGTACCATCTCCATAGTATTGTATGATATTGCCATGATGCTCTTCAATAGATTTTGTGAGCACCTGCCGATGTCGGTCACGATTTTCTTTTGCTCTGGCTTCATCATCTTGCACCAGAGCGGTGAACCCGACCATATCGGTAAACATGATTGCGGCTAGTTTTCTGGTTTTTCTCACTTTGGTAAAATAACGCTTTTTTAGGATTTCAAATAATGAAACAGCAATTGGGTTAGAATTTCATACGTAGATAGGCAGAATACGTTTGACATTGACAACATTTGAAGTATTTTAAAAGAAAAACCTTCCACACTCATGAAAAAACTAGTCCTTATTACTTTTCTGCTTTCGCTTCAGATAGGTCTTTTTGCACAGGAGTTTCCTGTCATCAAAAACTTTGGTGGCATTTATGATATTCCTGACGCCTCCGTAAAGCCTGACTCTACCCGTGAGTATAAAATCATTGTTGATCTTGTATCGGCTGATGACGATCCAGCAAAACTGTCTTGGTCTCTGAATAATGTCGCCAGAATGATTAATCTCCATGCCATCGGTGGTGTGCCTCCAAAAAATATCGATGTAGTACTAGCAGTACATGGTGGCATGACTACGAGTCTGTTAAATGAGAATGCCTATCAATCTAGATTTCAAGTTAAAAACCCACATATACCTTTATACAATGCCTTACATGAGGCAGGAGTTAGGGTCATTGTATGTGGCCAATCGATGAAGTCGAGAGCTGTAAACTCTGACCAACTGCTTGAGCATGTAGAAATAGCCACATCTATGCTCACAACGGTGAGTACTTTCCAACAAGACGGTTATGTGGTTTTTATGTTTTAAACTTTAGCGCCATTTGACGTTAATCCCTAGCTTTGTTTCAATGAATGCAGCGAAAGATTGGATAGAAAAACTACAGATGGAGCCGCACCCTGAAGGTGGTTATTTTAAAGAAACCTACAGATCGGAAGAGTTGGAAAAATTTGATGGCTTCATGGGCTCAAGAAATATTTCCACGGGCATCTATTTCATGATTACCAAAGGCAACTTCTCAGCCTTTCATAGAATCAAATCTGACGAAATGTGGCATTTTTATGATGGATCGCCTATAGAAATTATCGTGATTTCACCTGAAGGTAACCTCTGTACACATCAACTCGGTCTGGATATTGATAGTGGTCAACTTCCTCAAGCTATGGTGCCTGCCGGCTGCTGGTTTGCATCACGCATTGCCAATCATGGCGACTATGCTTTGGCAGGATGCACAGTTGCTCCTGGTTTTGATTTTCAGGATTTTGAACTGGCCGATCGTGTAGGGCTTGTCAAAGAGTTTCCTCAACATGAGACCATTATACGTACCCTAACACGGTAAACACAATACTCGGCTTGCATACCAAACTTGGTTGTATGTATAATATTCTTTTTCTTCACCGATCAATTCACTAAAGGCTATGAGTAAAATAATAATTGGCAGTCACGCAGAGTTTGAGAAATTTTTGGGGGAAGAAATTGGAGTTTCTGAATACCTTAAAATTACCCAGGATCAGATTAACAAATTTGCCGATGCCACACTTGATCATCAGTGGATTCATATTGACCCGGAAAGAGCAAAAGAAAGTCCTTTTGGTAATACTATAGCACATGGCTACCTTACAGTGTCTGTCGCTCCCTATCTGTGGCGACAAATCGCGGAGATTCACAATTTAAAAATGATGATTAACTATGGCATTGAAAAGCTAAAGTTTAATCAGCCTGTGACCGTAGGTAGTGAGGTTCGGCTACGAGCGAAGTTGCACTCATTGGTTGACCTAAGAGGGGTGAGTAAAGCACACTTACAAGTCACATTAGAAATTAAAGACAACCCTAAACCTGCTTTTACTGCACTGATCGTATTTTTGTACCATTTCGATAGTTAAAAATGAGCCGTTGTAGCACACAGAAAGTATGTTACGACTCTCAAGGCATTGCAGAGGAAGCTCTACTGCAAAATCATGCTAAAAACAACTACGCTCCTGGCCAAGGACCTATCAATGTGTATGCGTGTGACTTGTGTGGTTGCTATCATTTCACATCTAAGGGGTCGGTAAATCCTATATTGGAAGATGAAAAGGATCGTATCGAACGATTAAGAGAGGCCAATTATTGGGAAGATAAATTTAAAGGATAGCCCTAATCAATTGCCGGCAGAAAGACATAAAATGAAGTGCCTCGCTTTGGCTGACTTTGAACTTCCACCCGCCCTCCTGACTGATCAACAAAGTCTTTAATTAAATTGAAACCAAGTCCCGTACCTTTCTCATTGTCAGTACCTGAGGTGCTCTCATATTTGTCATTAGCCAATAAGGACTCAATTTGTTCGGCTTTCATGCCAATGCCGTTGTCTTTAACCATAAGCCTTACCTGACGACCGTCTCGACATGCGTCTATGGCTATGGTACCATTTTGGGGTGTAAACTTTACGGCATTAGACAATAGATTTCTCACAATTGTAGAAAGTGCATCTGCGTCTACAAATACAGCCAGATCTCCGGGAACAGTATTATTAAGCAAGATATTTTTAATACTCAACTGGTAATTGAAGAGTTCAAGGTTGTAGTGCACAACATCTCTCAGGTTTACATGAGTGGGTTTAAAGTTAAATCCTTGTTGCTGTGTGAGCGACCAAGACAACATATCGTTTAGCAAGGCCAGCACGGTATTGGATGCATTATGAAGGTGCAGCCACATCTTTTGTTTTTCAACACCATCAACAAGCGACTCGCTGTGAGGGCTGAGTATATCGGTAAGAGATTTAATATTACCAATTGGGGCCTTCAAATCATGTGCAATAAATCCAAACAACTTGTCTTTGGAGGTATTTGCTTTGGTTAGTAACTTTTTATTTCTAAATAGTTTTACAGATAGGTAAATCGATATAAGTAGAAGCACGAGTATTAGCCCGCCCAGGATATACTGTCTTGTAATTACTTCTTGTTTTTGCTGTAGTTCTCTGGCCTTACTGTCATTTTGTTGTGCTAAAAAATAATTTTCACGCTCTTGTTGCTCAAAATCATATTTCGCTCTTATTTCCTCAAGCTTTTGATTTTTATCAGTGTTAAATATTGAGTCTTTACTATTTGTAAAGAGTTGGTGAAATTGGTAGGCTTTTTCAAAATTTCCCTGTTGAGCGTAATTCTTGGCAATAAGATTATACACATAATGTTTCTCTCTGCTTTCACCTGATATATTCATCAAATCTAGGCTTTCATTGAAAAGCTCCTGTGCCTTAATATGATCTCCTTTCTGCATATAAATTTCGCCAAGACTGTAATAGATAAATATTTGTCCGGAAAGAAAATTGAGACGTTGCTGGATTGTCAGTGCTTTATTAAAGTATTCTATTGCCTTATCGAATTCACCTAGCCTGCCATATGACTCTCCCATATTTCCATAGACTATGGCCACCTCAAGCCTATCATTTATCTGTAAATTAATTTTCAACGCTTTATTGTAATAGGCAATGGCCAGTTTGAAATCATCTCTAAAAAATGCCAGCACCCCTTTATAGCCGTAGTTTCTAGCTATATATGTTGAGTCTTCACTGTGTATGGCAGTCTGAAGCATTTCATCATAGATGTGCTCTGCTTCATCTAGTTTCCCGATACTCATGTAAATGCCCGCCAAAATATCAGAAGCTTCAATGTAGCCTGTCGTATCATTGAGTACTTTGTAAATCTCTATGCTTTCAATAATGGAAGTGATCGATTTTATATTATCACCAGTTCTCCAAAGAATGTGAGCGAGACCGGTTAGCGCTTGAGCAGATTTGTTACTCAAATTATTAGCCCTTGCGAGTTGTAGTACCTCTGTATATTGCTCGTAGGCACTGCCAAAGTCTCCCACTTGATATTTGAGATCCGCCAATTGAAGCAATATACTGAGTCGTTGCTCAGTGGTGATGTTGTCATAGGACAAAGCCGCAAGAAGAAACTCTTCAGCTGCTTCATAAGACGCTATACTAATAGCAGAGTCGGCTTGTAATAAATATTTGTCAATGTTGCTTTGCCTCCCAAACGTGGTTTGGGTAAGGAGAACAAATAATAAAGCAAGCAATCTGCTATAAGTCATAGAAGTCGCACGTAACGTACAAACTTCTAAATTAATAGTATAATCACAATAGCCAAGAAATTTATGTTTTGATTTTAAGACAGTTGATCATCAGTTAAATAAAAACAAAAAAACCAGGCATTTGACAAATACCTGGTTTTTAAATTGACTAATTTATTGATAATTAATTCAACCCAAATGCTTCTAAAAGCTGCTTTTGGACTTGTTCTGTTGTTTCGTTGATTGTTTTCGGACCTTCTCCACCACTCATAGGGTCAACAACAACTCGCAATGGCCTTTTACCACGTGGCAGCTCAACCAAATCAAAAACGGCATCTGCTACTTCTTGAGGATTCGGAGCTTCATCGCCCGTGAGTTGGTCTCCTACGCCTTCCCACATCTGGTCTGGAACCTTTGCATACTCTCCATAACTCTCAACTCTGTTTTTATCAGCTGGCTCGAGCATATTGCCGAAAAATCCAGTCATGAAACCACCGGGCTCAATGCTTACTACATCGATACCAAGCTTTCCTAATTCATACCTCAGTGATTCGGTATAGCCTTCAACGGCAAATTTACTAGCTGTATATACTGTAGCAAATGGAATGACAATTCGACCCATTACACTAGAAATATTTATAATAAGTCCATTTCCATGCTCTCTCATTGATGGCAATACAGCCCTTGTTACTCTGTGCAGTCCGCTTACATTTACATTCATCAATTGTGTAAACTGATCGGGTGTGAAGCCTTCCGTAATACCACCGGTACCTATTCCTGCATTATTTACCAAAGCATCGATTTTTCCAAATTTTTCTAAGCCGGCATTCACAGCACTATTTACTGACTGATCATTAGTGACATCAAGGTCTACAATCAGTAAATTTTCGTCAGTTCCGAATTGTTTTAATTCGTCTGCAGATGCTTTATTTTTTTCTCGAGGATCACGCATACTTGCTACTACTTTGTGCCCTTTTTCTAAAAGCGTTTTGGTCATTAATTTACCAAAACCACTACTTGTACCTGTAATTAATATTGTTTGTGACATTGTATTTTTAGTTTTTTATTGATGCTTTGATAACGCAATAATAGTATTCAATGTTACAACATTGAAATAAAAATAACCCCAGCCGCAATGCGACCGGGGTTAATCTTCTTACTTTAAATTATTAGGCCGTAGCCAACTCAGGTGCAGCAGGGAAGTCAATTTCCGTTTTTGCAATATGGTTTGTATAGTTTGTAATGGTGTTTAGACCTACTAGAACTATCAACTCTGCCAATGCAGCTTTTGAATAACCCGCATCGAAGAAGGTATCAATCTTTGTTTGATCAGGATAACCTCTAGTTTCTGTAATTGCCTTAGCTAATTCAGTCAATGCTTTAAGTTTAGTATCCTCCACTTCGCCATTTCTTATGGCTACCATTTCATCTTTACTAAATCCATGGTTACCACCAATGGCTGTATGTGCGGCAAGGCAATAGCCACACTCATTAGTCTGAGATACTGCCAGAGCAATCGCCTCTGTTTCTTTACCTGAGAACTCACCTTTACCCAATGCCTCACCAATGCCTAAAGTTGCTTTCAGTGCAGGTGCTGAGTTACCGATTGTGGCGTAAATATTAGGAATCATTCCCATTTTACTCTCTAGTGATTCAAATATCTCTTTCGAATCCGTACTTGCTTGATCTTTGGTTAGTTTTTCTAAATTTTTCATATCGCTTTTTATTTATTTAATAATTGTAACTTTTAATGTTACTGTTATAACGCGAGGTTATGAGATATGTTTAGAAAAATCTAAATGTTTGTTATTGTATGTCGGAAGCCTGACAATTGTGGATCACCTGCCTTGTTTAATAGCTTCTCCGGCCTCATTTTGGCCTATAATATCTACAAGTTTTGAACTGAGATCTGCAATTGATGTGTATTCCAATTGACTTTTCATAGCTTGCTCAGCACCATTGAAGGCATCATGCACCAATACTTTCAAATTGGAACTAACCACACAGTCAGGGTTAACTTTGGGCCTTTTGAAAAACTCTTCATCACGCGTAGCAACATAAATATCCCATAGACTAATCTCTGATGCTTCTTTGGCTAGATAAAAGCCGCCTTTAATACCACTGGTACTATCAATTATGCCGTGAGCTCGGAGCTCATGAATCAACCGTCTGATTACTACCGGGTTGGTTTTTACACTTTTGGCTATCGTTGTAGAAGACAACACCTGATCTGGCATGTGTTTTAAGAATATACAGATTTGTACGGCCGTGGCGTATTTAGTACTTGCCCTCATCTAAATAGAACATTTATTGTTACAGTTATAACGATCTGTGTCGTATGATGTTTTAATTCTGCTCTTTAACTTTTATTTCTATTCCTATTTGTTCCATGAGTATACTGGCATTAAAGCTGTGACAAAGGCCAGCTTCAAGTTTATAGTTGAATATGATTTTGTCATCTATAATTTCGCTATTAAAACTGTAGTTTCTCACTTTTTCTAATTCATCTGACAGTTTACCCAATGCGAGATCATGCGTTGAAACAAAACCCATGGCCTTCTTTTTTGACAGTTGCCTGATCAATGCCTCAGCTCCGGCATGACGATCGTTGGAGTTGGTTCCTTTGAGTATCTCGTCAAGCATAAACAGTACAGGCTTTCCTTCCTCAATGGTAGTAAGCAATTGTTTGATGCGCTTTAGTTCTGCATAAAATGAGCTGATATGCTCTTCAAGATTATCTTCTGTGCGCATACTTGTAAATAACTGCATAATAGAAAGCTCCATCGATGTGGCACAGACAGGAGCTCCCGCATAAGCCAATGCCATGTTAACCCCTATTGTTCTCAAAAATGTGCTTTTCCCCGACATATTTGATCCTGTAACCAGGGCAATCTGACCAGTTCCCTGCATTTGAAAATCGTTGTCTATTCTTTCTTTTTTTGAAATGAGGGGATGTCCAATGTGAGTTGCCTTCAATTCAAACGGTTTTTCTGTAATCATTGGAAACACAAAATTACTTTCGGCATATGCTAATCCTGAAAGGCTGTTAATAGCTTCGAAAACTCCGATGTTAGTAAACCATTTATTTACGTTATCATGCTGATTTCTTTTCCAACGCTCTGCCATTAATAACAAATGAATATCAAATAGAAATAATATGTTGAGGATGACATAAAACATATTACTTCTTCCATTCAAAAATTCAAGAATTCGCTGAAGCTGTAGTATGGATTTTGAGGCACTGAAATTATCATTATTGAACACTGACTGGTGTTTGATCAAAAACTCAGAGGTAAACTTAGAAGACTCGATAGCGCGTATAAGACCACCATACGCTTTCAATGTCTTGTATCCCTTGGACGTATTTTCAGTTATATCTATTACCTGGAAGGCATACTTTTTTAATACAATGCCATTTACAAAAGCCATTGCTATCGTGTAGTATATACTTAAGCCTGCGAAAATATTTAATGTCACAAGCACCAAAATTGCTGCTGGAAGCGCATAGGCAAATACCCTGGCTAGCTTATCATATTTCAATTTATTAGGCTCATTGATCCATTGGAGTAGATTTTGTACGTTGACTTCAGATGTAGTATTGATTCTTCCAAAAGCTTCAAACTCTTGTCTCCAGGCAATCTGATCTACAAGTTCTTTAACTGCAAGCTGTCTTTGGTTTATTTCGGAAAGTGTGGTTGCTACTGTCAGCCATTGAGCAACAGTAGCCTTTCCATTGGGTGTGGAGGCCCGATTCACCAATTGAAACAAAGAGTTGCGACCGAAAACATCAATGTCCTTTGCATAAGGATGTTTTGGTTTTAAGTAAGAAACTCCCTCATCAAATGATTTTAAATCACCGCTGATTCGCTTTGACTCATCTTCATTTATCTTTTCAAGATTTCTTGCAAGTTCACGTTTTCTGCCAATCCGATTATGCCTATTTACAAGTGCTCCAAATATAAAAGGGAAAGAAAATCCTATAATAGCAACACCCACTCCTGATCGGGCATTGGCGTAATAGATAAAGAGAATCAATGTCACTAGGAAGAGCACTATTCTCACTGTACTTAAAAGGTTATATGACTTGTTCAATGAAGCCGCCTGAGCTCCAAAGTCCTTTTTTCTTTGTTCAAATATTTTATCTCTATCCAAAGTATTTATATCTTGATTGCTATCTATCTACTATTACACATTAGTAAACAGTCCTTATGAAAACTTACAGCTTCATTACATTATTCTTTCTATTGGTAAATATCGCACACAGCCAGCCAAATCGCGAAGAATTACAAACATTAAGCACGCAGGTGCTACAACCAGCATTGCAAGAGTATGTAGAGCTGCTTTCTATACCTAACAACGGACTTCTTGAGGCGCATGTCGAAGCCAATATGGTTTGGTGCGAAGATGCTTTTCAACAAAGGGGATTTACGACTCAGCGAATTGAAACTGCAAAAGCGCCCTTGTTGCTTGCCCAGTTACAAGTTAATACTAAAAAGCCTACAATGCTGGTTTACTTACAAATTGATGGCCAGCCTGTTGATAGCAGTAAATGGTTTCAGCACAGCCCATACATACCTGTGTTAAAAGAGCAAGTAGACAACGAATGGGATTCTATTAGCATGGGTCGTTTGAAAAAAGATTTTAATCCTGACTGGAGAATCTTTGCCCGTTCAGCCTCCGATGCAAAAGGACCCGTGGCCATGTTTTTGGCCGCCATGGATGTAATGAACAACCAAACCTGGGAGCCTGATTACAACATTAAAGTAATAATGGATTTTGAGGAAGAGTTGGGATCTCCAAATTTACCTGCCGCAGTGGAAGCAAACCGTGAATTGCTGGCAGCCGATATGCTCGTAATTTATGATGGGCCAAGACACCCCAACAATAAGCCCACTCTTACATTTGGTGCGAGAGGTATTTCTACAATTACTCTAAAAATATTTGGTCCGAAATTTCCTCAACATAGTGGTCATTATGGCAATTATGTGCCAAATCCTGCACTAAGAATGAGTCAGTTGTTAGCTTCAATGAAAGACGAATATGGCCGAGTCACTATTCCTGGATACTATGATGGCATTGAAATTAGTGACGAAGCCAAGCAAATTTTAACAAGTGTTCCTGATGACGAAGAAAAAATAAGACAGCAGATTGGTATCGCACAGCCAGATAGCGTAGCCAATACCTTACAGGAAGCATTGCAATATCCTTCTTTAAATATAAGAGGCTTAAGTGCAGGCTGGGTGGGCGATGAATCCCGTACGATCGTACCAAGTGAAGCCATAGCAGAGATGGATGTAAGGCTTGTAAAAGAAACTGATGGGCCTCAGCTTGTTGGTCTTATCAAAGCACACATTGCAAATCAAGGCTATCATTTTGTAGATGGAACCCCAACAGACTTAGAAAGAGAAAAATATCCTAAACTTATCTCTTTTGCAACCGAGCACTCCTACGCTGCTTTCAGAACTGACCTGGACTCTGATATCGGAATTTTTCTTGATAAAGCGCTGACAAGAGCTTTTGTTGTGCCACCGATTAAGCATAGAACTTCAGGAGGATCTATACCAATATCACCTTTTGTAACTACACTGGGTATACCTGCTGTAACGGTACCCACAGTAAACAGAGATAACAACCAACATAGCCCTAATGAAAATTTAAGGCTGGGTAATTTCTATGAAGGAATCATTACTATTTTGGCTATATTGACTGAGCCTATGAAGTGAAGTAGAGAATCTATCCTCAAAAATGACCTCATATTATTCTAACCCAAGGTCTGTGTCTTCACAAATCTTAATTTATATAGCATTACTTAAATACCTGAAAGACAAACAGTGCAGACAGATAAGCCACGGCTGTCATGTAAACAAACTGAAGGATGGGCCATTTCCAACCTTTGGTTTCGCGATAGACTATAGCCAAGGTACTCATACATTGCATGGCAAAAGCATAAAATACCAATAATGAAAACCCAGCGGCAAATGTATAGCGCGGCCTCCTGTGACGGGGTTGATTTCATTCTTCATTCGACTTTTTATAGTACTTTCATCTTCTACCCCACCGATACTGTAGATTGTAGCCATTGTTCCCACAAAAACCTCCCTGGCTGCAAAAGATGTGATGATGGCTATACCTATTTTCCAGTCATAGCCCAATGGCTCAATAGCAGGCTCAATGGCTTTACCAAAAATCCCTGCATAGGAGTGCTCGAGCCTATATGCATTTACTTTGTTTTCAAACTCCACATCAGACAACTGACTTAAATCATATTGCTCAGTGATTCGTTGCTCAGCCATTTCTATTTCTTCCCCTGGCCCGTATGAGGCTAGCACCCACAGTACAATAGATATGGCAAGTATTACCTTCCCCGCCTCTAAGACAAAGGTCTTAGACTTCTCAAACATTGTCATTCCGACATTTTTCCAACGTGGTACCTTGTAGGTAGGCAGCTCCATGACTAAAAAGCTTCGTTCTTTAGTTTTTAGAATGAGTTTCATTAAAGCAGCAGAAAGAATTGCGGCCAAAAAACCAAGGAGATACATACCCATAAGTGCGAGACCTTGCAGGTTGAGGATTCCAAGCACAGGCTCATCAGGTATTATCAATGCTATTAATATTGTATAAACTGGCAATCTCGCAGAGCAGCTCATGAAGGGTGTAACAAAGATCGTTATCAAACGCTCCTTCCAGTTCTCAATAGTTCGTGTGGCCATAATAGCTGGTATAGCACAAGCCACTCCAGAGATTAACGGAACAACACTCTTACCATTAAGTCCAAACTTTCTCATGATCTTATCCATTAAAAAGACCACACGCGACATATAACCTGTCTCTTCTAAAATAGATATGAAGGCAAATAAAATAGCAATCTGAGGTATGAATATCACAATTCCACCTATACCTGGTATCACCCCTTCTGTAATCAGGTTGGTTAAGGCACCCTCCGGTAGCATGCTTTTAAGTGCAACGCTTAATTCAGAAAAGGTAAGGTCAATAAAATCCATCGGCACAGTGGCCCAGGCAAAAATTGATTGAAATATCAGGAATAGTATAAATAAGAATATAGCGTAGCCCCAAATCTTGTGGGTAAAGATGCTATCCAGCTTGCTGGTCCACTCCTTAGGCAAATAAGAAGCATCTTCCTTAACGGCACTGTCAATCACATAATTAATAGCCGCATAGCGCTCCAACGTTTCTTTACGCCTGATCTCATCTCTTTTAAAATCATGTTTGATGGCTATCTCTCCCAAGACCAGTTTATCTCTATCGCTAATGGAGTCGTTGATACTATACTGCTGTAGCATTTGATATGCCACATAGTCTTCTTCAATATTAAAATTAGACTTTACATCATCAATAGCTTCGCCACAGTGCAAACGGGCATCAAATATCGGCTTAACCTCTCCATTAGGCTTAATTTGGGCAAGTACTTCTTTGAGCTTTTCAATACCAACTCCTTTCCTTGCCCTCATCGGAATCACCGGTACGTGTAACCTCTCAGCTAAAACATTTGCATCAATAGAAAGGCCAGTTTTCTCCACGATATCCATCATGTTGAGCGCCAATACCACTGGGATATTCAGATCTCTTATTTGAGTGAATAAGAGTAGGTTTCTTTTAAAGTTCGATGCATCTACGATAACCACTACTGCATCTGGGTGTAGTGGGTTTGAGCGATTGCCCAAAATGTCAAATACTATTTTTTCGTCAGTGGAGTTGGGATAGATACTATAAGTACCTGGCAGGTCTATGATTTCAGCTCGCGTATTTTTATTGAGCTGGCAATAACCCGTTTTTTTGTCTACCGTTACCCCAGGAAAATTTCCAATTTTTTGATTGAGCCCAGTGAGGTGATTAAACAGGGAAGATTTACCTGAGTTAGGATTTCCTACAAGAGCAATTTTTTGAATTTTCCCTGAAGCCATTTACTGAATTGAAATGGTAATTGCCTCGTCCAACCTAAGTGAAAGATTGTAACCTGCAACACTTACACATATCGGGTCGCCCAAAGGTGCAGCAAAGTTGTACTTAATTTCGGTGCCAGGGAGGCAGCCCATTTCTAACAACTTAAGTGAAAGTGCCTCATCCATAAAACCATTGATTACGCCACTTTCTCCCGGATTAAGGTCTACAACACTTCGAATTTTCACCTTTTATTTAGATTAATTATAAACTAACGCGAAGATATGCCGTAAATCCATCATTAGCAAAAAATTGGTTCAAAAAGCACTCTCTTTTGCCATCGAACTGGAATGCCTAAATTATACATATCTGTGGTATTAGTTGACCTTCAGTGTATGCTTTGTTAGCCAATCGGCATACTTATTGCCCTATGAGTATAAAACAAAATACCATGAAGAAACTATTGATCTTACCATTACTTTTATTTTCCATTTTTTCAATGGCTCGCCAAATCATAAATATCCCTGAAAAACATCCTCAACTAAGTCAGGAGGACTACGATGGTGCTGTTTCGGTTTTAGAAAAAACTAACAAACGCAATGCAATAACTTATGGTGTATATATACAAGCTGCTTTGAGCTATGATAGGCTTTTGCAACCAGAAGCTACCATACTAGATTTTATTGATAAGGCTTTCTGTGAAGACCCTGAAGCTACTTGTCGCACATTGTTGTATTTTGATGAGAGGAGGTGGGTCTCTTTCAATCACCTATCCAGAGAAGCACTCGATGAATTATCAAACAAATGTTATTGCAGGGACGAAGAATAGGGGTTTGATAATAATTTATGATAATAACTATTTATCGCTAACATCGCTAGCTTCCAGCAATGAATAAAGATATCTTTCCACAATTACTTGTATAACAATGTCTGGTTTCTCTTCTTGAATAATGTCCTTATTCAACCTATAGTCATGTCCCCAAACATATACTGTTCGACTAAAATGATTGTTTAAGAACTGCTGCATATACCCACCATATGAGTCCTTAAAAACAACAGCTTTTAAGTTAGTTTGTCCACCCTCAAATGCAGATACCGTTTGCTCTGGCGAAAATATTTTTGGTTGAGGGAAACTATAATTTCCTCTCTTACCTTTTTTAAGTCTTGGCGTAAACGTTGCGGGCTTGTAGTCAATAAATGTATCTGATATTTCTTCTTCTTTACCCATCATCTTTACAATATCACCCCCAGGTATTTTACGAGAAGTTATCTCAAAATCATCTACACTATGCGGTTTTACTGAAGGAAAATCTTCAGAGATGCGCTGCAGTAAAGCCTGATATCCGATAAATGAACCATGCAGATTCCAATGCGAGTCTGTTTTAAAATAAAGTTGTCTTTCTGCTTTCTGCTGGTTCATCTCTTTACGAATATCAATCACATTTATCCCGCTCTGTTTAAGAATAGGAAGCAGCTGTTCAAGCCTCGACTTCTCACCTAACTTGTTGATGTAGTAAGGTAACTTGTCTGTATACACTGTATGTTTGTTAGGCACGATAAGCAGATAATACCTGGCTCCATTATTAGTAAAGTATGAATTAGCGTCCATTAACAAATCATTAATTGAACTCATTTCACCTGAAGTGAAAGGGATCACAGCTCTGTAATCATCAATTACTTTTTGAAAGTTGCTAAAGTACCAGCCGTCTTTACCTACGAGTAATTTATTGTCTTTAAAAGGTTTTGAACTCAACTTAGACTTAATAGTCATGTTTAGGTCAAATAGACTTGTCCGCCCTCCGAAGTGATCATTTACATAGCGTTGAAGGCTATCGGGAAATTGTTGAATTTCATTGAAATCAGTTGGAAGATCAGGTACTGATGCTAAATTTCTATTTTCTTCCACTTTGTCTTCAACTGATGTAGGCATTAACAGCCCAATAAATGGTATTGTGATTGTGGTAAGAAACAACAGAATAAAAATGATATGCCCTGATCGCTTCATAGCTAGAATCTAAAGTAAATAAAGGGGTTGTATGTGTCGGCAGCCAAATAAGAAAGGCTTATCAAAAAAGCCATGAGTAACGCTGCCCGGTATGAAGTTTTTGCAAACATTATAAACTTATCACTTTTTAGTTTTTCTATTTTCATTAATAGAACGCTACGCGTAGGCACAGCAAAAAGAAGTGCAACGATGGTCACCCACATCACTTCTTTGCTTACCAGAAACCTTATGTTATTGGGAAAATCTGAGCCAACTTCTAAGAAAAACATGGTCTGCAGATAATCAACCGCCTGTGGGAGTGTATTGGCTCTAAAAAATACCCAGCCCACTACAACCACTAACAACGCATATAAATGCCCTAATAAAGCCGGTGCTTTCCATTTAGGCAGGGCGCGTTCAATGACCAGAAAAAATCCATGAAATAATCCCCAAATAATGAAGTTCCAGCTCGCCCCATGCCAAAGACCTGTCAGAAGGAACACGATAAGTAAATTGAAATACACCCTACCTTTAGTCACTCGGTTCCCCCCCAATGGTATATACAGATAATCTCGAAACCACGAAGACAAAGAAATGTGCCACCTACGCCAAAACTCTCTAATAGACTTTGATATATAGGGGTAATTGAAGTTTTCAAGTATGTTAAACCCAAGCATCCGCCCTAAGCCTATGGCCATATCAGAGTAGGCAGAAAAATCAAAGTAAATCTGAAGCGTATAGGCTAAAATGCCCACCCAAGCCAAAGGAGTATCGAGCCTTGGCGTATCGTAACCAAAAACAGTGTCTGCTATAAATGCAAAGTTATTGGCCAGCAATACTTTCTTGACCAACCCAATGAGAAAGCGTTCAACACCGCTGGAAAACTTACCAATATTGATTTCCCGATCTTTTAGTTGCTCATTTATGTCGTGATACCTTACTATGGGGCCTGCTATCAACTGTGGGAACAGCGATATGTATAATGCAAGATCGATGAGGTTATTTTGTGGAGATGTTTCACCGCGGTAAACGTCTATGATATAAGACATCGCTTGAAAAGTGAAAAAAGATATGCCTATTGGAAGATAAACATCACCCACATATATCACAGGTTGATCAAGTATTAGGTTGATGTTATCAGCAAAAAATACCGCATATTTGAAAAATATCAGGATAGCCAAATTGGCTACAATGGCTATCGCCAAATAGGTTTTTTTATTTCCTTTTGAAACTTTCTTACCTAAATAAAAATTTATCAGAATTGAGGCTAGCATCACTAGGATATACTTAGGCTCACCCCATGAATAGAATAAAAGGCTCATAAATAGCAGCCCTCCGTTTTTATATCTTTGGGGTAATGCGTAAACCAAGAGTAACGCCAGCGGCAGAAAGCAAAATAAAAATATGGTAGAGCTAAAGACCATTGAATTTTTGGCAGTTTAACAAACTCGCAAATTAAAAAGAAACCCTGCCAATTTATATAGAGAAGCCAGGGTCTTTATCAATCTATGTAGTTAAATATTCCTACTCCTTCACCCCTGCCAAATCCAACATAAACGCATACTCAAGCGCTGTTTCTTTAAAACGCTTAAATCGCCCAGAGGCTCCACCATGCCCGGCATCCATGTTGGTTTCTAAAAGAATAGTATTATCACCGGTCTTCATTTCTCGGATTTTTGCTACCCATTTTGCCGGTTCCCAGTACTGCACTTGAGAGTCATGTAAGCCAGTAGTTACCAGCATGTTGGGATACTCCTGAGCAGATACCTGATCATAAGGTGAGTATGATAGCATGTATTCGTAAGACTCCAACTCGTTAGGGTTGCCCCACTCATCGTACTCTCCTGTAGTTAATGGGATGCTTTCATCAAGCATGGTAGTCATCACATCAACAAAAGGTACAGCAGCTACGATTCCTTTAAACAAATCCGGTCGCTGATTAATTATTGCCCCCATTAAAAGACCCCCGGCACTTCCGCCACGAGCATACAATTCATCTTTCAATGCGTACTTAGATTGGATGAGGTACTCGCCACAATCGATAAAGTCATTGAATGTGTTTTTCTTCTTAAACATCTTACCATCCTCATACCACTCTCGCCCAAGTAACTGACCTCCACGGATGTGTGCAATGGCAAAAACAAAGCCTCTATCCAGTAAACTCAGCCTAACAGAACTAAAGCCCGGATCTATAGTAGCTCCATATGATCCGTAGCCGTAAAGTAGTGTAGGGTTACCCTCAGGCTTCTTCAAAGACTTTTTATATACCAATGATATTGGCACTTCAACACCATCTCTGGCTGGTGCATATAGCCTTTTGGTTTCATACTCATCAGGGTTATAGCCACCTACTACTTCCTGTTGCTTAAGCAATGTTTTCTCACGAGTACGCATGTTATAATCATACACCGAGCTTGGGGTGGTAAGAGAGGTATAACCATATCTGAGTAATTCAGAGTCAAAATCCATATTTACAGATGTGTAAGCCGTATAGGCTTCTTCACCAAAATCTATATAATGCTCTGTGTTTGTCTCATGGTTTATTACTCTCAGATTGTTATTGCCTTTCTCTCTTTCCTCAATCACCATGTATTTCTTAAAAACTTCAACCCCTTCTATAAATACATCATTTCTATGCGCAATTACTTCCGTCCAGTTGTTTTTATCAGTTTTGGTGTCGGGGGTTTCCATCAGTTTGAAGTTGGTAGCGTCCCAGTTGGTGATCACATAAAACCTATCTTCAAAATGCTGAATGGAGTACTCTAAGCCCTCTTCTCTTGTCGTAAATTGCCTGAACTCTCCATCAGGATTATCGGCTTCTAATATTCTGTAATCATTTGTAAGCGTACTACCCGACCAAATGATCAGGAATTTTTCTGATTTGGTCTTATAAATGCCCGTATAAAATGTGTCATCATCTTCCTGGTAGATTAAGACATCATCGGTCTTTGATCCCAGACGGTGTTTAAAGATTTGATTGGAGCGCAGCGTTTGCTCATCCTTTTTGGTATAAAAAAGTGTCTTATTATCATTAGCCCAGGTGCTACTTCCTGTTGTAAATGGTATTGACATGTCTAATACCTGCCCTGTCTTCAAATTCTTAACATAAAGCGTGTATTTCCTTCTACCTACAGTATCCACTCCATAGGCCAACAAATCATTGTTTGTGCTTACATTCAGGCCTCCTACACTAAAGTATTCATGGCCCTCCGCCATTACATTTACGTTTAGCATCACTTCCTCCTCGGCTTCCAGCGTTTCTTTTTTACGACAGTGGATTGGGTATTCTTGTCCCTCTTCGTACCTGGTGTAGTACCAATACCCATTCTTTTTATATGGAACAGTTTCATCTGTCTGCTTAATTCTACCCACAATCTCCTCGTACAACTTCGCCTGGAAGTTCTCTGTGTGTTTCATCACCGTGTCTGTATAGGCATTTTCAGCTTCTAGGTGTGCTATCACCTTAGGGTCATTGCGGTCATTCATCCAATAATAGTTGTCTATTCTGGTTTGCCCGTGAGCAGTGAGCTGTTTTTCTATTTTTTCTGCCTTTGGAGGTAAAGGTTTGTTCATCACAGATTCATCTTTTTTATTACAACTTGCAAACATACTGCAAAGCAACAGGCCAAATAAGGGTAGGGTTATATTTCTCATAAATTAAGAGGGTTTTTCTCTGACAATGAACGAAATTGTTTTGTACAAAAAAATGTTGGAAGTGATAGAGAGCTTTAAACAGGTATAAAAGGAAATAAAATGGCAAAAAAGGAGAAAGAAGAAGCAAAACAAGCTAAAGCAAAAGAAGAGGAAGTACCTGATGAAGGCTTTGATGAGGAGGAAGAAGGCTTTGGCGGGTTGCCAGAACGTGACTTAAAAAAGAATTTAGGTTGCGGCTAAAGCTTATCCAAGAAATCAATCAGAATTTCCTGAGTTTCTTGTTTGCGCTCAAACATACCCATGTGACCGGTTTTATGAAGAATATGTAGAATCGGTTTCTGAGGTAAATCCACCTGTTGCATTGTTTTTTCTAATGGCACCGAAGTATCTTTATCTCCTGCAATAAACATTACTGGGTTTTCATAAGATTTTAACACACCTGTATTATCTTGCCTGTCACGCATGGCCTTAGTATATTCCACCAGTGTTTTTAATGGTGTTTTTGATGCAATTTTTACTGCCTGTTCAATTTCAGCAGTCAGGTTCTTTCTGTTTTTGATATAAAATAATGACGGTACAAAGGAGGTTGCAAAGACTTCTACGCCTCGCTTTACTACAAACTCAATCGTTTTATTTCTTGAGTCTTTCTTCTCCTCGTCATCGGCAAAAGCTGTTGAGTGAAATAATACTATACCTTTGAACAATGAAGGGTTTGCCTTCATCATTTCGAGTGTCACATAGCCACCCAATGAGTGCGCTACCACTACGCATGCTTTTACATTAAGCCTTTCTAAAAGTGAAGTGATTGCTGACGCAATATCGGTAAGGCTAAAAGACGCTTGAGATAACTTACTTTTGCCAAAACCAGGAAGATCAACGGTAATTACCCGATACTCACTTAAGAAGGGCGCTTTAAATTCGCTCCACATTTCATGAGTCTCGCAAAACCCATGGATAAATACAACAGGGAAGCCCTTACCTTCATCGGTAAAGTGTAATTTATCGTTCATGGATTTTGAAGCTTAGTTGTTGGCTAATGAAGGCTCCAACATTTTTACCACAGTGCTTTCGATTCCTTTAGGGTCAAAACCACACTCTCCTTGTAACTCTAGCTGTGAGCCATGCTCAATAATAGCATCAGGAATACCCAAACGTTGAATTTGAGCTGTATAATTATTATCGGCCATGAACTCAAGTATCGCGCTACCAAAGCCTCCCATTAAGCAGCCGTCTTCAACTGTTACGATCTTATCATGATTTTTGAAGACTTCATGCAGGAGTTTTTCATCGAGAGGTTTTACAAAGCGCATGTCATAGTGTGAGATATTGATGCCCTGTTTCTCCAGGTTTTCGCATACTTCAACAGCATAGTTACCTACATGGCCAATGGTTAAGATGGCAAGCTCTTCACCCTCTTTTATTTTTCTACCAGTACCAATTTCAATGGCTTCAAATGGTGTCCTCCATTCTGGCATTACACCCTGTCCTCTTGGATACCTGATAGTAAATGCCTGCCCCTTACGAGGTAGCTGGGATGTATACATGAGGTTTCTCAATTCGGCCTCATTCATAGGAGCTGAAACAATCATGTTTGGTATGGCTCGCATGTAGGCGATGTCATACGCCCCATGATGCGTAGGGCCATCGGCACCTGCGAAGCCAGCTCTATCGAGGCAGAATACTACAGGCAAATCCTGAATACACACATCATGTATTACCTGATCGAAGGCTCTCTGCATGAACGTGCTATAAATATTGCAAAAAGGAATTAAGCCCTGAGTGGCTAAACCCGCAGAAAATGTAACTGCATGTTGTTCGGCAATACCCACATCAAACGCACGATCAGGCATGGCTTTCATCATGATGTTCATCGATGAGCCAGACGGCATAGCCGGGGTGATGCCCATGATTTTATCGTTTTGCTCTGCCAGCTCTACGATAGTTTCACCAAATACATTTTGATATTTTGGCGGTTGAGGTTTGTCATTTACTTTTTTATAAATTTCCCCTGTAACTTTATCGAAAGTACCTGGGGCGTGCCAAGTGGTTTGGTTACCATTTTCGGCAGGTCCATACCCCTTTCCTTTTCTGGTAACACAATGTAAAATTTTAGGCCCTTTTATATCTTTCAAATCATCGAGTACACTTACCAAATGGTTGACATCATGTCCATCAACAGGGCCAAAGTATCTTAGGTTAAGCGACTCAAACATGTTACTCTGGCTGAGTAAGAATGACTTGATGCTATTTTCTACCTTAGAAATTATCTCACGGGCATTGGGACCAAACTTGCTTACTTTCCCCAACACATTCCAAACCTCATCTTTCACCTTGTTGTAAGTGTGTGAGGTGGTGATATCCGTTAAATAGTCTTTCAATGCACCCACATTCGGGTCTATCGACATGCAATTGTCGTTGAGAATAATCAGTATGTTGCTGTTGGAAACACCCGCATGGTTCATCCCTTCAAAAGCAAGACCACCTGTCATGGCCCCATCGCCAATCACTGCAATGTGTTGCTTATCTTCAAGGCCTTTATATTTAGAAGCCACCGCCATGCCCAGCGCCCCTGAAATAGAAGTTGATGAGTGCCCTACACCAAACGTGTCGTAATCACTCTCCTTTCTTTTAGGGAATCCAGATAGGCCTTTATATTGTCTGTTTGTATGAAATTTTTCTTTTCTACCGGTAAGAATTTTATGGCCATAAGCTTGATGGCCTACGTCCCATACCAATTGATCGTATGGTGCATTGAATACATAGTGTAAGGCTACCGTGAGTTCCACCACACCAAGGCTGGCGCCAAAATGCCCTCCATAAACGGAGACATTGTCTACTATAAACTGCCTGAGCTCATCCGACAACTGTACCAATTCATTTTGATCCAGTTTTTTTAAATCGTCAGGCGAGTCGATTTTGGCTAAAAGTTTTCCCGGTTCGATTAACATGATATGTTCAAAATCTGATAATACGTGATAAACAATAAATCAATGTAAGTGTTTTATCTGCCTATTGCAAACTGTTTAAAACGTGATTTAATAAGCAAATTTAGCATTTTAATAATACAACGGTATTAATTGATGTCGTAAAATAATATCTTTGAGATTCTCTAAAGCATTAGAACGCAGGTATCTTGAGTTTCGAAATTAAACTTCCGCTATTTGAAGGCCCTTTTGATCTTCTACTCTTCTTTATAGAAAGAGATGAACTCGATATTTATGATATTCCTATCTCGAAAATTACTACTGATTTTTTAGACTATTTGCACCGCCTCGAAGAGATGAACGTAGAAGTGGCCAGTGAGTTTATATTGGTTGCTGCTACACTTATGAGAATAAAATCTAAAATGCTGCTTCCAAGACCTCAGTTAGATGAGGAAGGAAACGAAATTGACCCAAGAGAAGAGTTGGTGAAGCACTTACTTGAGTACAAAAAGTACAAATCTGTGCTTGAGCAGCTCAAAACCATGGAAGAGGGTGAGATCGACAAAGAAAAAAGAGGCAACCTACAGCGTGAGATAAGATTGCTATCTGAAAGTGTAAATGTCGAGTCTGAGCTTCAGGATGTAGATTTATATAAAATGCTGAAAGTATTTCAGCGTGTAATGGAGCGGTACGAATTGGAGAAAAATAAGCCTACTCACCAGGTAGTGCAATACCCTTATACCATCTCTGGTCAGAAAAGCTTTATCTTAAATATATTATCTGACTCTCCTAAACTTGCTTTCTCAAAGCTTATAGAAACTGAGCCAAATAAAATTGCGGTGATTTTTAACTTTTTGGCCATTTTAGAATTATTACAGATAGGCCACATCACATTACATTTAGGGATTGGCTTTAACAACTTTTGGATAGAGCGATTGGAAGAAGTGCCGGCCGGGTAGATGAATCTAGATAAAAAGAAAATACTAAAGACTTTAAACCCCAATAAAGTTTGGCTTCCCGCAGCCATTAGTATCGGGTTTGTGGTGTTTCTTATTTTAACAGATGACGAAATCACTCCCCAAAGGCTCAACCTAATATTTCAGGCAGATTATCTACCCGTTGTACTTGCTTTTTGTATGCTATTGATCAAAGAGCTTGCCTACATCTATCGTATCAGGTCGCTAACTAATAAAGACTTGAGCTGGTCGAGCAGTGTGTATGTGATCATACTTTGGGAATTTGCATCGGCTGTAACTCCCTCAGTAGTAGGAGGTACTGCTGTGGCTGTATTTATTTTGCTAAAAGAAAAGATTAACCTGGGTAAGTCTTTGGCCTATGTAATGCTTACTGCCATACTTGATAACCTTTTCTTTGTAGTTGTAGCACCTATCGCTTTGCTGGTAATTGGCTTTGACATTTTCCCAGATTTTGGGCAAACCATGCAGGGCGTTTTTATTACAAGCTATTCACTTATAGCAATTTATACATTGGTCATGTGTCTGGCACTCTTTTACAGACCCCGGTTGTTTAAATGGTTCCTGATCAAAGTCACGGGAATTAAATTTTTAAGGAAATGGCGATATGCGGCCTACCAGCACGGTAATGAAGTAATGTGGGCCTCCTCACTTATCAAAGGTAAAAGGTTAGGCTATTGGGTAAGAATAATAGCTGCAACAATCGTAGCATGGATCGCAAGATATACAATATTAAATTTCTTAATCGTAGCCTATACCGATGGTATCTCTTTTGCAGAACATATTGTTATTTTTGGTAAACATCTTATCTTATGGATTGTGATGCTACTATCACCCACGCCTGGAAGCACTGGTACCGCAGAGCATTTCTTCATGCAATCCTTTACAGGCTACTTAGGCCAATACACCATTGGTGCGGCTATGCTCTGGAGAGTGGTGAGTTATTATCCCTACCTTTTGGTTGGAGCTATTATACTACCTCGCTGGATTCGCAAGGTATTTTTCAAAAAGACAGCTAAACCTGAATAAAGGCTAAATAAATTGCTTATGAAACGCGATGATTTGAGGAAGTAGCATTTGGTCTTCATCATTTTCAATAACGAAGTCTGCTTTAGACCTCATCTCCTCGGCAGACAATTGCTTACTTATAATTGCACGTATAGACTCTGTCGATCTTTGAGGATCTCTCTTTCTTACTCTTGAAATTCTCAAATCTTCAGGAGCATGAATATAGATAACTTTATCAAGAAGCTTAGCGGAGCCTGATTCAAACATTAATGCCGCTTCTTTAATCACATACTGTGCCTGATGATTTTGCTCAACCCAATCCTTATAATCGTTGCCAACAGCCGGGTGCACGATGGCATTTAGTTCTTTTACTTTATCACTGTCATTGAACACTTTATCTGCCAGGTATGCCCTATTTAGTCCAGCTTCGTTGTAAGTCTCTTCTCCAAAAACTGCGATGAGTGAATGCTTCAATTCTGTGTCAGTGTTCATCAATTGTTTGGCCCGGGTATCGGCATCATAAACAGGCACACCGAGATGCCTGAATATGTTGCAAACAAAACTTTTCCCGGAGCCAATACCTCCGGTTATGCCAATTTGCAGTGGCTTATTCATTGAAGTTTACTTTGATGCGTGTTGTGTCAACTTTTACATCTGTAATTCTATCAGGGAAGCTTTTGAGTTGTGGCAAGATCGTGGAGTCTTCAGGATTCATGTTATTAAAGTCCGCAATTACTTCAATTTGATCTTCCTCGATTTGATCAATCAAACTACTTCTCACCTTATATGATACTTTTACAACCTCTGTTTCTATATAAGCTTTATCAGTAATGTTTTCGATTTTAATTTGGGCCATTGTCTCGCGACTTACAAACTCTTCTGTGGCAAAAACGACATTCACCGTTGGCGGGTTTCTCCTTATCAACCTGCCATTGGGTAAATTGATTGCTACATCTTCATTGTAATTTTCATCAATGGCTTCTTGCGGTAAACTAACTAAAATAGTGTCTGGAAGATCATTTATGATGCCGCTTGGGCCTCGCAGCTCCACAGAATCTGGAGTAAAACGAATAGGATTAATGATGCGATAGTTTTCTTCCAACGATATATTGGCACTATCAATTTTGAGAATAAAATTTTTCGAAACTCTGCGATCAATATTTACAAATAGGGTATCTGTAAGTACATAGTTGAGCTGAAATTCATCTAATTGGTCTGTAATTAGTCCGGGAACTGAAGCAGCTACAATGCGTCTTACCTCTGCGGGGCTTTCCAACGGAATTTCCAATGGGCTCACTTTAATACCGAGGCTGTTTCTCAATAAATTCCAACCCAGACCCGAAACATTGATTTGCACATTTTCCGGCAAAGGATCAACCGCTATATACTCTTCCTGATTGTAAATAAATTGTAGAGGGTAGTCAAGAGTTGTAGAGTAGTTTTCATTTAATGCATTGAAGAACCAAAATATTGTAGCGGCACACAAACACAGCAGTATGACCCTGATATTACTTGTTTTATCGGGTCTTACTGCTTTTAATATGTCTGCGAGTCTGCTCATTTATTTCTTTTCTTCTTTCTTTTCGGGCTTTAGAGAAATTGCAGATTTTTGGAACGTCATCTTCACTCCTTTATCTACCTCCAGCACTACGATGGCATCGTCAGCAGAAAGCACCTTTCCGTGCACACCACCAATGGTTACTACCATGTCGCCTCGCTTTATCTCTTCAATAAATTTCTTTTGCTCCTTTTGCTTTTTTTGTTGTGGTCTGATCATGAAAAAATAAAAGACCAGTGCCACACCTCCAAAAAGTATTAAAGAGGAGTAACCTCCTCCGCCATCTGCCTGTAATAATAGTGTTCTTATCATATTGATTTAAAATTTATGCTAAAATAAGTGATTAGATTTAGATAATACATTTTAAATGCGATATCTGATCTGTGGAGTTATTTATAGTAAATCGTAATAAAAAAATCCCAACCTCTTTTCAAAGGCTGGGATTTAAGTAAAAATAAACTACTGATTATTTTTTAACAGGTCCTGCAGGCACTACAGTTTCCTGTGCACCTGGAGTTACCATAGCTTTAATTCTTAGTCTTGTTTGCTTAGGCCATGTATTGGCTGTAATAGTAACCGTTTTGTTTTGCACATTAGGTTTTCCCTTACTGTTAAACTCAGCTACGATTTCACCTGTTCCACCTACCGGAATAGGCTCCTTAGGCCATGTAGGCACTGTACATCCACAAGATCCTTTAGCACTTTGAATAATCAAAGGAGCCTCACCTGTGTTGGTAAATTTGAAAGTGTGAGATACAACATCACCTTCATCGATAGTACCAAAGTCGTGCTCTTCCATTTCGAATTCGAAAGCCGGAAGCGGTCCTTCTGGTTTTTCTTCTGGCTGAGCTGTAGCTGCTGCAGGTTGTGCAGTACCACCTTCAAGTTCAGCTAGTCTGCTTTCAAGTTCTGCAATTCTTTTTTCTGATTCTTTGCTGTCTCCGCATGCTGCGAAAACAAGTGCCAACACACTAAACAAAAACGATAATTTAATCACTCTATTCATTTCTATTTTCTATTTATTTTGTATTCAAATTGTTTAAACAAAATTTTCTCTAAATCGTTCCCTTACTTTTTCTCTCCACTCTTAATGTGAGAAATAAGCTCGTCAACATCTTCTAATAACCTTTCGGCCTTTTCTTTGGCATCATTAACCACCTGCTCTCCATGAGTTTTAGCTTCACTGAAACCATTCTCTTTTTGAGAGATAAGATCGTCAACTAAGTCTTCAAGCATTTTCTTATACTTATCTAACCTGTAGGTAAGTTTATCCCTGGTGTTAGACCCTTTATCAGGAGCGTATAGAATACCTAAAGCTGCGCCTGTCGCTGCACCTAGAAGAAATGCCAAAAAAGAACTTCCTGAATTTTTACTCATAACTAATTATTTATTGTCAATTAATCCTCGACCACTTTTCTTGATCTTTCCTGCATTTTGCAGGTCATCTGCGATCACATCGAGTACTCCATTTATAAACATTTTACTCTTTGGAGTACTATAACGTTTTGCGACCTCAATATATTCATTAATTGTCACTTTTACAGGGATGCTCGGGAAATTAATCATCTCACTGATGGCCATTTCCAGTATGATTTTGTCTGTTGTAGCAATACGCTCCACATCCCAGTTTTTGGTGTTTTTAGCGATTGTCTCCTCATACTCCTGCTCCACTTCAATGGTTTCTTCAAACAGCTTTACAAAGAACGATTTGTCGTCTTCCCAGTTGTAAGACAACTCTTGAATTTCTAAATCTTCACCTCCCTCAGAGATACTTTTAAGCGTCTTTACAGTGAGGCTTTTTATTATGGCTCTGTCTTCCTGCCAATTTAGATCTTCTTCCTCCAGGTATTTGTCTATAACTTCATTTTTGAAAATGATGTTTTTTACAATGTGAGAAACAATCTTTTTGTCCTCTTCAAACCCTGGCTTGTCAAGTTTTAAATACTGTTGGTAGTCTTTGTCTTTTCTTACCAACTCCTTAAACCAATTTCTTATCTCTGCTTTATCTTCCCACTTGATATTTCTCCTTAAGGTAGTATTTTCCAGGTTTTCGTTAAACTTTAACGAATGGATTAACAAATTTTTAACAAAATTGGAATGATCAGTTTTTGTGTCTTCTTCAGCTATTTCAGCAAACTCAACTAGTAAGTTTAATATTGATAAATAGCGATCGAAAATTTTCTCTGCCTCAACCAACATATTCTTTTTGAAGAACTTTAGGTCTTTGGCATTCTGCTTATGATAGTCTTCTATAGCCTCTGTTGTTACTTCGGCTATTTTATCTTCACTATGCTTAACGGCCGCTTCAGTTTTATAATTGGTTTTGAAGAGTGAGAGGGCTTCTTTCTTTTGCTCTTTGAGCGCATCTTTATCCTGCACTTCCATTGAGTTGAGGTCAGGAGCAAAGCTTTCTTTTATAAACTCCTGTGCGAGACCAGCATTGGCCTCTTTTGATTGTCGATAGGCAAATACCGTCTGCATTGCCTTGATTCTAAGTGTCCTTCTATTGAGCATCGATAGAAATAAAGAACTTTAAATGTATTTTGAACAAAAGTGGTAGTACCCAATGAGTACTACCACTTCTTTATATGTACCTGCAAAGGTAGGTAAAATGATTATCTCGGCAATTTAACCTTACCAATATCTTCTATCCTTTTCTCAGCTAATTTTATTGCTGCCTCTTGAGACGAGATGCCTTCTTTGGATGAAACATCCAAAATATCCAGACATGTATCGTAAATTTTCTCAGCTGTATTATAAGCTCTGTCTCTGTTGTAAGACCCTAAGTGCTCTTCATAAACATTGATAAGCCCACCAGCATTGATAAGGAAATCCGGGGCATAAGTGATGCTTTGTTCTATAAGCATATTACCATGCCTAATCTCGTCTTCCAGCTGGTTGTTTGCAGCTCCCGCCACGATCTGGCACTTCAATCTTTTAATGGTATCATCGTTCAGTGTTGCACCTAAAGCACATGGTGCGTAAATATCCATGTCCAGGTCATAGATTTCATCCATGCCTACTACTTTGGCACCATACTCATTTGATACGTGCTTTAGCTTATCTTCTGCGATATCAGTAATAAACACTTCAGCATTCTCTTTCACCAAATGCTCTACCAGATACATACCCACCTGGCCAACACCTTGCACACCGATTTTTTTGCCAGTAAGGCTATCGTTTCCATATACTTTTTTGGCTGTTGCCTTCATGCCCATATAAGTACCAAAAGCAGTCACAGGAGAAGGATCTCCACCACCGCCCATGCTTTCCGGCAGACCAGTAACATGTTTGGTTTCCATTCCGATGTATTCCATGTCACGTGTTTTCATGTTTACATCTTCAGCTGTAATATATTTACCGTTTAGGCTCTCGACAAACTTTCCAAACCTTCTTAAAAATGCTTCGGTCTTCATTTTGCTTGCATCACCGATAATTACAGCTTTACCACCACCTAAGTTTAGGCCTGTTATCGCGGCCTTATACGTCATTCCTCTAGAAAGTCTCAAAACGTCCTTCAAAGCATCTGCTTCAGAAGCATAGTTCCACATCCGTGTACCACCCAATGCCGGGCCAAGTACAGTGTTGTGAATTCCTATTATAGCTTTCAAGCCGGTGGCCTGATCATGGCAAAAAACTACCTGCTCATGACCAAGTTTAGAAGCGCCCATAAAAACAGAGCTTTCTTCCACTCTCTCCAATTCATTTATTTCCATCATATCTTAAAAATTTTGTAGTAGTTTTGAGCGATTCTTGAGGGATGCTCTTGAAAATAAGTGGCGCAAAACTAGACTTTTTTTGTCATTTTAGCAATGTCGGAATCGATTGCAAAAAACCTAATCCCCTCGTAGTCGTTTTACAGTAAGGCCACAATCGAAATGGCTTTTTACACCTTTGATAAACGTTGAATGAAGGAGCTAAGTTACCTTAATAAATACCTCTATAAATATAAGTATCACCTCATATTGGGGCTGTTATTTACTATTATATCCAACATATTTCAGATTATACCGGCACAAATGGTGAGGTACGCCCTCAACCTGGTAAGTGATAATATAAATATCTACAAATCTTTTGAAGGACTGGATTTGCAAAATGATATGTATACCATTTTTGCAGGCAGCATCCTTATATACGCTTTACTCATTCTACTCATGGCTCTGCTGCGAGGAATCTTTCTCTTCATGGTAAGACAGACATTAATTGTAATGTCTCGGCTCATAGAGTATGATTTAAAAAATGAAGTATACAGTCACTACCAATCTTTACCCCTAAGTTTTTATCGAAGAAATAATACCGGGGATTTGATGAACCGAATCTCTGAAGATGTAAGCAAGGTAAGAATGTATCTAGGCCCATCAATCATGTACGGGCTCAATCTCATTACGCTCTTCGCAATTCTTATTCCGTACATGTTGTCGATCAACGTGACGCTGACATTGTATGCGCTAATACCACTACCGATTTTATCGGTGAGTATATATTATGTAAATAACATCATCAACAAACGATCAGAAGAGATCCAAATCAGCCAATCTGGGTTGTCTACATTTGCTCAGGAAGCATTTTCGGGCATTAGAGTTTTGAAGTCTTTTACCAGGGAAAAAGAGTCTGCCAGAAAATTTTCGAATGAAAGCAATGACTACAAGGATAAGTCACTTGCACTTACTCGTGTGCAATCACTTTTTTTTCCATTGGTTATGGGCTTAATTGGCCTAAGTACAATTCTTACTGTGTATGCTGGTAGTGCAGAGGTAATAAAAGGATCATTGACTTTTGGTAACATTGCTGAGTTTATCATTTATGTAAACTTACTTACGTGGCCGGTAACAGCCCTCGGTTGGATCAGTAGTATTATTCAAAGAGCCGCTGCCTCTCAAAAACGGCTCAACGAATTCTTAAAAACTGATAATGATATAGTAAGTAAAAAGAACATCAGCGCTCAACTTGAGGGATCAATTGAATTTAAAGATGTGAGCTTTACTTACCCGGACTCAGGTATTGAGGCGCTGAAAAATATTTCTTTCAAAGTGGAACCGGGTGAGTCGCTAGCCATTATTGGTACTACTGGCTCTGGTAAGAGCACCATTGCAAATATGATTTCGAGGATGTATGATACAACCAATGGTGAAGTAATAGTTGATGACAGAAATATCAAAGACTATGATCTTACCAGCTTGCGAAGTCAGATTGGTTATGTGCCCCAAGATGTATTTTTGTTTTCTGATACTATCTATAATAATATTGGTTTTGGGTCAGACCAAGCCTCTGAAGAAAGTATAATTAATGCAGCCAAAGAAGCTGATGTCTATGATAATATAATGGATTTTCCGAATGGATTTAATACTAAGCTCGGAGAGCGAGGCATTACACTTTCGGGGGGTCAGAAGCAACGTGTCTCTATTGCCAGAGCCATTTCGAGAAATCCTAAAATTCTTATGCTTGACGATGCGCTTTCTGCTGTAGATACAAAAACAGAAAATACTATCCTCAATAGTATGAAGCGTATTATGAAAGGTCGCACGAGTGTGATAATCTCTCACAGAGTTTCTTCGGCAAAGTTGGCCGATAAAATCATTGTGCTGGATGATGGCCAAATCATTGAAAAAGGAACCAATGAGTCATTATTGGCTAAAGATGGTGCTTTTAAGGAGCTTTATGATAAGCAAATGCTTGCAGAAGAGACCATGGAAAATAATGGTTTAATCGACTAACGGGAATAATACGCGAAGCGACCTGTCACCATGATAAATGTCTATAGATCTTCGATCGTCCAGGCTCAAGTTATTTTCTAGTGCAAATTCTTTAGCTTTTTCTATTACCTCGTTTGGTTTAGGCATAACTATATTGTGGGCGGTAATGATTGTTTCTAAGTATCTTCCCCTAAGCTCTTCAGCATATTTCATGTCATTTGGTTCAAGAGGCTTTTCAGAAACAATGCCAATAATCTGATGCAAGCTATCTTTACCTGATGGGTAGCTTATAATTGCTAACTCAGCGAATGTTGCATTGTTAGAGGCTTCTCTTGCTGAAAGAAAAAGTTTTTCTGTCTCGGGATTATTGTACAAACCGTGATATTCATTGCCTTGAAAATATAGGCTTATTGCAGTTTCGTTGAAAGTAACCTTATCAAATCCTCCCAGGTATTGGTAAAACCAAACCACTGCAATGACGATTACCATTAATGGTATTATAATTTTTTTTATCATGACTTCAATTAACTAAAAAACGTATCGCAGTCCCACGCCACCTTGCAATCTAAGCCATCCAGGATTTGATGCTATGTCATAATAACCTTCAACCTCCAAAAAGGCAGATATAGGCAGATCAAAATAAGCGTACTCAAAACCTACGACTGCTGTTGGTCCCATGGTCTCATCTGTTACATTGATTTTACCGATTTCATTATCGGTGAAATTAATCTCCAGCAAATACTCATAGTCTATGTCTAACATTCTATATTGAAAGCCCAGGCCAGCATAAAGCTGTAGGCCTTTTGTAAGGTTATCAGCGTCTTTCTGTAATAAAAGTTTGGCTTCGACCACCCATTCGCTATTTACAGTGTGACTGATATAGCTTATGTTTTGTTGTTGATTGAGCGTATCAATCTGTGTGTTGCCTCCAAAATTTTCTCTATGATGCTCACTATATAAACCACTAGCAGCCTTGCCTGCATCTATGGCAAACGCCCAATGTTTATTAGGATAAAGCTTATAAGTCAGTGCAAACGGATCGCCAAGTTTTACTCCTATTCCCTGATATGGATAAGCACTATCTTCAAAAATGGGGCAAACAACCGCTGCTTTGGTTCTGGAAATTTTGATTTGCTTATAACGCCCTTTATAAAAAGATCCTGATTTTTTTCCTCTTTGTGCTACAGCCTCGTTTGAAGCAAAACAGCACAGCAAGACTGAAGAGGCTAAAAGTATGTAGATTATGTTTAGGCGCATTCTTACAAATCTGTCAATTAATCACCAAAATAATCAAATTATTTCTTTGTATTGCATTTTGTGTAGTTGAGCGTAGTATCCCTCCTGTGAAATAAGCTCATCATGTGTCCCTACTTCTTTAATTTCGCCTTTATCTAGTACAATTATTTTATCTGCTTTCTGAATGGTTGACAGTCTGTGTGCTATTACTATGGAGGTACGGCCCGCCATCATTTTATCTATAGCCTGTTGTATGAGCTCCTCAGTTTCGGTATCTACTGACGAAGTCGCCTCATCTAATACTAATATTTTGGGGTCATACACCATGGCTCTTACAAATGATATCAACTGACGCTGACCAACTGATAAAGTTGCGCCACGTTCTTGAACATTATAATTGAGGCCGCCCGGCAACCTCTCAATGAATTTTCTTGCACCTACTATTTCGGCAGCATTTAGCATTTGTTCCTCATCGATGTCATCATTGCCAAGGTTGATGTTTTGACCAATGGTATCAGAAAATAGAAAAACGTCTTGCAATACCAGCCCGATTTTAGCCCGCAGACTCTCTAAATCGTACTCTTTTACGTCTCGACCATCGACCATTATTGAGCCTCGATTGATATCATAAAACCTATTTAGTAGGTTGATAACAGAAGACTTGCCTGCACCTGTTGCACCAACCAGAGCCACTGTCTCCCCAGGCTTAACTTTGAAAGATATGTCTTTTAAAACATACTCTGCTTCATTGTAGGCAAACCAAACATTTTTAAACTCTACATCACCCTCCACATGCTCCGGTATGTGTGTTCCATCGTTTACAATGTGGTCATCATTGTCGAGCAGTTTCATTATTCTAGAGGAGCTTACAATACCCAATTGTAGGGTGTTAAACCTATCTGCTATCATTCTAATAGGTCTGAAAAACATCTGAATGTACATGATAAAGGCTATGAGCTTACCCATGGTAATGCCACTAACGGCCTCATTTATAACTCCTTTAGCACCATACCAAACCAACAGTCCAATACCAGCGGCACTGATGATTTCAGCTACAGGAAAGTAAATAGAATAGTAGAGCACTGACTTTAAGTTTGCCCTACGGTGCTCACGGTTTATCTCCTTAAATTTCTCTTCCTCACGTGCTTCGCTGCCAAATATTTGCACGATGCTCATACCAGTGATATGCTCTTGTACGAAAGAGTTAAGATTGGACACTGCGTTTCTCACATCATTGAATGCTACCTTAATTTTCTCTTTGAAAACATATGTGCTCACGAGTAAAATAGGCAACGTTGACAAACTGATAAGTGCCAGTCGCCAATCACTCACAAACATGACAATAAGAATGAATACTAATTGCAGCAGGTCACCGACCATGGCCGCCAAGCCTTGAGAAAACACATCGGCCAGCGTTTCTATATCCGAAATGGTACGGGTGACTAATCTACCTATTGGTGTATTGTCAAAAAACTTTAACCTGAGTTTGATTAGATGTTTGTACAACTTTATTCTAATATCTCGAATGATGTATTGACCTAGCCAGCCCGAGAGGTAAGTATGTAGATATTGCACAATGGCACGCAACACAAGTAGACCTACAAGGATCATGATCATCATAACCATGCCGTTGTAGTCGCCAAAAGCTACATATCTGTCCAATGTTTGCTGAATAAGTAGCGGCTGCAGCGGTGCCAATACTCCCAACGATACGGTAAGAAATATGAGTAAATAGAACTTACCAATATAGGGTTTTACAAACTCAAAAAGTCTTCGTAAAACCTTGAAATCAACTATACTCCCACTGTTTATCTTTTCTTTTTCCAAGGTCTAAATGTATATGTCTTTTGGGTATTTTACTGATTTTAAAAATAAGCCTTCTGCCGGGGCTGCAGAACCAGCCATTTTTCTGTCTTTACTTTCTATTATTTGTTTAAACTCTTTGGGTGAAATTTTCTCTGATCCAACGAGTAACAATGTGCCCACAATGGCTCTTACCATTCCTCTAAGAAATCTGTTTGCCTTAATAGAAAAAATCAAGTTATTGTCCTGAATCCGCCACTCAGCCTCTGTTATGTTGCAAATAAAATTATTTACTTCCGTCTTCACCCTACTAAAAGCCTCAAAATCTTTTTCACCGATTAATAACGTAGCGGCCTCATTCATAGTTTTAATATCGAGCGGTTTTGAATAATAATAGCTGAACCCTTTTTGAAAGGGATCTTTTATTGTTGTGATTTTATATTCATATGCTCTTTGTATTGCCTCAAATCTTGCATGGACCTCACCATTAATTGCCTTAATACTTTGAATACTGATATCGGGTGGCAGATAACTATTTAGTTTATAGCGCAACTTTTCTGGGTCAATCTTTTTTTCAAAGTCAGCATGAAAAAATTGTTGCCTGCAGTGCACACCAGTATCTGTTCTGCCACTACCCATGATTGATGTTTTACACCTTGATATCCTTGTTAAAGCCTCCTCCACCACTTCTTGTACAGTTATGGCATTATCCTGTCTTTGCCATCCGTGATAATTAGTCCCATTATATGCTATCTCAAAAAGGTATCTCATAGTGGCTTGTTCATATATTTTTGAAATAGGTCGACATACTGCCCTACATGCAGCCCATCGGCTAAAGCATGATGTACATGGACCGACATGGCCATCATTTGTCTTTCACCTTTCTCAAATACTTTTCCAAAGCTAATTTTGGGAACACAGTCAAATCTATCCAAGTCCCGCGCATGCGATAGTGATGTAAAGTTAACCCATGGGATAGCGGAATAGTAGATAAGGTCTAATCTCGGACTCGGAGTTAAATCATTTTTACTTTTTGTAGCTTGCATGGCAATAGAAGCCTCTCTTATGAACTCATGAAAGTTCTCCTGATATTCAAACTCACAAAAACCGAACGTTCCATTTTCTCTGCCCACAGTTGGGCCAGGATTAATTTTTTCGTAGCGTGTTACTTCTCCATCTTCCATGCGCAGTTTGAAAGCTTCAATTTCATTAGCTGCCTTGAGTGAATGATAGAGATAGTAAAGAAAAAACGACACTTCTAATTTTTTGGCTTGAGCCATAGCCACCGTACAATCGACTTCAACAGTTACACCAAAAAAGGGCTCTTTAAATCCCTTAAAAAATTCATAATGATTTTTCCTATCCCAACTGTCGATGTCGATGCGTCTTTTTGTCAACTTCAAATGTGATTTAAAACTTCAGAAATTGATTTTACTTTAACGTAATCATTCGTGTCAGTCTCTTCAACTGTTTCATGTTGCCATGTAATCTCATAGGGTACATAGATTGCATGGCCGCCACAAGCTGTCACAGGCAAAATGTCAGACTTCAAAGAGTTGCCTACCATTAGAAACTCTTCGGGGCTAATATCTAAGTGGCTAATTAGCTTTTCATAGTCTTTTTCCTTTTTATCACTCATGATTTCGATGTGATGAAAGTATTTTTCGAGACCGGATTTTTCCAGCTTTCTCTGTTGATCAAGTAAGTCGCCCTTGGTTACCAAGATTACTCTATACTTATTTTGTAGTTCAGACAAGACTTTCTCAACGTTACCTAGCAATACTACCGGCTTATTAAGCATTTCCTTGCCTAACTCTAATGCTTTTGAAAACATCTCTGGAGTGGCCTCTTTGCCTGCAACCTCCACAATAGTTTCTGTCATACCTAGCATAAAGCCTTTAATCCCGAAGCCATAGACAGGAAGGTTCTTCATTTCAATATCAAAAAGTCGTTTCATAGTTTCCTTTTCGGGAAGAAACCCTGACAGCAATTGACAAAACTCTTTTTCAGCTTCTCTGAAATAGTTTTCGTTTACCCAGAGGGTATCATCGGCATCGAAGCCTATTACTTTTAGGCTCATGATACTTTATACTTTTTCGTAAATCACAGCGGCTCCCTGCCCCACACCAATGCACATAGTAGCCAGACCATATTTTACATTGTCCCTCTTTTGCATTTCATGAATAAGCGTTGCGCTAATTCGTGTGCCACTTGCTCCTAGTGGATGCCCTATGGCAATTGATCCGCCATTTACATTTACTTTATCAGGATCCAGTTCAAGATCTCGCATGCAGGCTATCGATTGAGAGGCAAAGGCCTCGTTAAGTTCTATTAGATCCAAATCTTTAACTTCAAGCCCTGCTCTTTTTAATGCTTTTCTTGTAGCTGGAACTGGCCCAACACCCATGCAATCGGGTGTAACTCCTGCAATAGCCATAGACACTACTCTTACTTTAGGCTTTAGGTTGTATTTTTTCACTACATCTTCATTCACTATAAGCGAAACTGCTGCTCCATCATTTACACCTGAAGCATTGCCTGCAGTAACTGATCCATCCTTTTTAAACGCTGGTTTGAGTGAGTTTAATTTTTCCTCTGACGAAAGTCTCGGATGCTCATCTGTATCAAAAATAATCGGATCAGTCTTGCGCTGAGGGATAGCAACTGGCACTATCTCGTCTTTAAATTTACCAGCTTCAAAAGCCGCTTTATATTTTAATTGTGTTTGGTGGGCAAATTCGTCTTGTTCCTTTCTGGAGACTTTCCACTGATTGGCTACGTTTTCGGCTGTTTCACCCATCGAATAAGGGTAATACACGTCAGCCAGTTTAGGGTTGACAAAACGCCAGCCTATTGTGGTATCATAGCTTTCTATTTTTCTGCTGTAAGCCGACTCTGCTTTTGCCATTACAAATGGAGCTCTGCTCATACTTTCAACACCTCCTGCCAGGTATGCCTGTCCTTCATTAAGCATTATTGCCCTGGAAGCATCCATTATTGATTGTAAACCTGAGGCACAAAGCCTGTTAACAGTCACTCCACCTGCCTCTATGGGTAGGCCTGCCATGAGCAAAGCCATACGAGCCACGTTTCTATTGTCTTCCCCGGCCTGATTAGCTGCGCCAAAGATTACATCCTCAATTAATTTAGGATCAATTTCAGGGTTTCTTGCCATTATTTCTTTAATGACATGTGCTGCCAAATCATCAGGTCTAACGGACGCCAAAGTGCCTCCAAATTTACCTACAGGTGTTCTTACAATATCTATTATATAAGCCGTTTTCATCGGTCAATCTTTTTTTGTATTCAAAATTCAATTAGCGTAATTTTGCACTCGCAATTTAAGTCAATAGCCATATGTTACAAAGGATTCAAACCGTATTTCTCCTTTTAGTAGTGCTCCTTATGGGTGCATCAATGTTTTTTCCTCTTTGGGTTTACAGCCCAGAAGATTCTGAAGTTTTCTTTGGTTTAAAATCGTTATACTTCACGGATGTCGACCCTTCTCAAGGTACAGAGGAAAGAGTGTACTTTCCTTTCTCTTTAGTAGCAACTTTAGCCATTGCTTCGATGGTTGTAACGATTATCGAGATCACTAAGTTTGAAAACAGGCTATTGCAAATGAAACTTGGTGCGCTAAACTCTCTACTAATGGCAGCAACCATGGGCTTAGGAGTTTATTTTGCAACTGACCTTATGGAAGCGAAGCAAGTTGCAGGGACTTATGGTACTGGACTATTTTTGCCAGCTGCTGCTATGATTTGTAATGTAATCGCCAATAGATTTATCAGAAAAGACGAGCGCCTTGTCAGGTCTGTAGACCGAATCCGATAATGTAATGCGTCTATTCATTTTCATATTATTAGTTATAGGCTGGCAATATGGGTATGCGCAAAAAACATCCAGCTTTCGTGAGTTTAATGGCTTTACAATTGGTAGCCAAACAGAAAATTATAAAGGCGATCTTCAACTTGATCTTACGATATCTTATGGCACCAAGTACTACAAGTACGCGGGTAAACTGCTAAGAAAATATAGGGGCCTGAAAGTGCATGATATAAACCTGGGCTTCCACGAAGATCGACTCATCTATGTTGATCTCTATTTAAAGCGATTAGACGACAATGCTTTTGACTACTTATTGGAGCAACTCACTTCCGATTATGGTGAACCTGTAATGTTTACAGCACTTGATAAAGGGGTATTGGCATCTTTTGAATGGAAGGAAAAAGACCTCACCACTCAGCTTTATCGCTACAATGATGAGGCCTCTGACCATGCCGATCGTCATATGACAGTACTAGCTATTTCAGAAAACTAGTTTACTACTACTCTTCTTTTTTTACTTGCCCCGCTGTGAGTTAATTCCAGGTAATAAAGACCTTCCGAAAGCTCTTTTCCTTCTAAAACATCTACTCTCATAGCTCCTGCTACAAGTCTTTCTAAAATCAATGTCCCGTGAGCATCAAAAAGTCTAACTTTTGCATCCTGACCTGGTTCACCATCTAAGTTTACCATTAATTGTTTGCCTGCAGAAGGATTTGGGAATACTTCAAACTCTGTGTTTACTTCATGATTTACAGCAATTGTTTCATGTATAGTTTTCGTTCCGTCTAAATCCTGCTGCACTAATCTATAATAATTCACACCATGAGAAGGCAACTCGTCAACAAACTGATAGTTGTTAACTTCTGAGGTAGTCCCTTTACCTTTTACATCGCCAACATATAGAAATTCATTATCAAACATTCTCTCTACTATAAAAATATCATTGTTTAGCTCAGAAGCTGTAGTCCATGATAATGTAATGTCCGTTCCAGCAGATTCACCAATAAAGCTAATCAATGATACAGGAAGTGCATTGTCCGTGCTGCTGATAGTCCATTCAGAAAATTCTGTTGTAAGCACTGAAGCGCTTGTTCTAAGGTTATTAACATCCGAAGCTATATTAGTAGCTCCTCCCACTACTTCCCATGACGTGCCGTTAGCATATCTGTACATCTGCATTGGGATATTTATATCGTTACTGTTATCAAAATCCGAGAACCATTGCATAGTAACATTTCTTCCATTTGTTGGTTGGTTTTGAACAGTTACATCCCAGGTCACGGCAATACTTTCATTGTCATTATAAAAGTTAACTCCTGCATTACCCGTCTTTCTTACGATAGAAACATTACCAATATCATCGATTCCTGCAGAAACAGTATATCCGAAAAATGAAAGGGAGTTAAAAGCTACATTTCTTTGGGTCATTTGTGCGTAACCTACGATCTTACTTACACTAGTCTCCAAAGGTGCGTTAGCGCTTGTTGAAAAGATAAGTCTCCCAAGGTTATTTGTAGTCAGATCACCATTCACAAAGTTGGCGTTTCCGGTAACTGTTAAAGATTGGTTACCTAAAACAGCCCCAGTTGAGTTATTCATTGTAATATCTCCGATTGATGGTGAGCCAACAAAAACATTATCTGGAAGCGTAATTGCTGAGGGAGAAGATGTGCCTACTTTGCCGAGTTCCAAAACACTACCCGAACCTAAAGAAAAAGCACCTGTTCCAATGCTTAGCGGGTTGGCGTTTGAATGTAATGTCAATGTCGCATTGTTAACATCGAAAGTTCCTCTTTCCATTGTGATGTTACCTCCTATTTCTATTGATGCATTATTATCAATTTCAACGTCTATTCTTACACCACCATTATTTTTAAAAGTTAAAGCCGAACCCTGCTCAACAAGCATATCAACTCCTGACACGCCTGTCACAGTCAATATTTTGTTTACTGAAGTTGCGCTAAGCTCAACCTGAGTATTGTTGGAAACTGTGAGTCTCCCTATAGATTGAGTTGGTACGTTAGAAACCTCTACCAAACCACCATTGTCAAATACAAGCATATCATTTGAGCTTATAGCAGAAAGCAACCTTGCTGGTGTCCAGTTGCCAGGCATGGTGTAATCGTTATTGACAGATCCGTCCCAAGTATATGTGGTCTGAGCCTGTAGTGAAAGAGTCATGCTTCCGAGTACGATTAAGAGAGTTACTAATGATTTCATGGCGTTTGTGTTTTTGTATGATTCAAATATCACATACACCACCGCGCTTTTTGTCAGGGAAAATCTGATTTTAATAAAGTGTGTTTACAGCAAAATAACATCGTTTATTAACCGATTTTGCAGATTTTTACCATTCATCGAAAAGGCGATCAGTACGACCACTGAGTGTACTCTCGGGGTAAACCCCTATGTTTTTATCAGGGAAAACTGCCAATCTGTCATTTTTATCAAACTGGAATAGTGTTTGAAAACAAATGAGTGTTCTAAATTTTTATCTATTTAAACCAAAAATAAAGTAATGGAAAAGGGTACAATTTCGATTCATACGGAAAATATCTTTCCGATTATTAAGAAGTTTCTCTATTCAGATCATGAGATTTTCTTAAGAGAACTTGTTTCCAATGCGGTAGATGCAACACAAAAACTCAAGCGTATGTCCAGCCTTGGTGAATACAAGGAAGAAATGGGTGACTTGACAATTGATGTTAGCTTTGACAAAGACAAGAAGACTATCACGGTGAGTGACCGAGGTCTTGGTATGACTGCTGAGGAGATTAAAAAATACATCAATCAAATCGCATTTTCGGGAGCGACTGAGTTTGTTGAGAAGTTTAAAGACAAAGGAGATGCAAAGGATATCATAGGAAAATTCGGCCTTGGTTTCTATTCTGCCTTTATGGTGGCTAAGCAAGTGGAGATTGTCAGTTTGTCAAGAGAAAAAGGTAGTAAAGCTGCCCGCTGGGTATGCGATGGCTCTACAGAATTTGAAATTTCTGAAACAACAAAAGAAAGTCGCGGTACAGATGTGATACTACATATCGCTGATGACTCTGAAGAGTTTTTGGATGAGTGGAGACTTAAAGGGATCCTGGATAAGTATTGCAAGTTTTTACCCGTACCTATTCGCTTTGGAAAAGAAACAGAGCAGGTTGAAGATGGCAAAGACAAGGAGGGTAAGCCAAAATACAAGTCTGTAGAAAAAGATCGAATCATCAATGATACAGATCCGCTATGGACAAAGACACCAACAGATTTAAAAGAAGAGGATTACCTGAAGTTCTACAAAGAGCTTTATCCTATGTCTGAAGACCCTTTGTTCTGGATTCACCTAAACGTAGACTATCCGTTTAACCTAACCGGTGTTTTGTACTTTCCAAGAGTGAAGAATGATTTTGAGGTACAAAAAAACAAAATACAGCTTTATTCAAGACAGGTATTTATTACCGATGAGGTAAAAGATGTAGTACCTGAGTTCTTAATGCTTCTTCATGGTGTTATTGACTCTCCGGATATTCCGCTAAACGTTTCAAGAAGCTATTTACAGTCTGATAGCAACGTAAAGAAAATTAATGCGCACATCACCAAGAAGGTGGCTGATAAACTTGGAGAACTGTTCAAGAAAGACCGCGAGAACTTTGAATCTAAGTGGGACGATGTTGGCATTTTTGTAAAATACGGTATGATCAGTGAAGACAAGTTTTATGACAAAGCCAAAGACTTTGCCTTACTGAAAAACACTGATGGAAATTATTTTACTTTTGATGAATACAAAGAAGCTGTAAGTGCAAATCAGACCGATAAGGACGGTAATGCTATTTACCTATACACAACCGATGCCGGTAAACAAGACACCTATATTCAAAGTGCCAAAAACAAAGGCTATGACGTACTCCTCATGGATGGTGTTATTGACAGCCATGTGTTGAACTTCCTCGAGCAAAAATTGGAGAAGACGCAACTCAAGAGAGTGGATGCAGATACGGTTGATAAACTTATCGATAAAGACGAGAAGATCGAAAGTGTACTAAGCAAAGATGAAGAAGAGAAGGTGCAGAAGATTTTTGAAGAAGCAATTGCAAATAAAAGCATGACAGTGAAGGTAGAGTCTCTTTCACCGGATGAAATGCCTGTAACTATCACGATGTCTGAATTTATGAGAAGAATGAAAGACATGGCCAAAACCGGAGGTGGTGGTTATGCGATGATGGGCAATATGCCAGACCAATTTGACCTAACTATCAACGCTAACCATGCTGTGATTGGTAAAATCTTGAGAGCCAAAAAAGATGATAAGAAAAAGCAATTGGCTAAGCAGTCTTATGACCTTGCCATGCTATCACAAAATATGCTGTCAGGTGCTGATCTTACAAACTTCATAAAAAGAAGTGTACAGTTAGCTGCTGAGTAGTTTAGTATATCATCTAGATAAAAAAGGCTACCAATGTGGTAGCCTTTTTGCATTTCAAGGAGGTCGTATAATAGGAACTTTTTTTAGGACTCTTTCATTTCAAATAAAAAAAACGTTATTTCGTTTGCTCTGCATATGAAAGCACTTAATTTACTTATCGCTTTTCTCTTTTTAATCGCTCCAGGCACTCTAATAGCTCAAGTAGTAGACCCTGAAAGCAGTGATGAAATGTTTACTATAGATACCCCTTTAACTATAGAGTTAGATGACAAAGAGGAAGAGGAAGAGGAGTACTTAAAGCCCAAAAAAAAGAAGAAAAAGAAGAATGTATTCTATGGTTTAAAAACTAAAAAACGCTTCTCTAAGGAAGGATATGGAGACAACATTACATATGAGTTGTTTCACGTTTTAAAAGATTATGAAAAACCTGACCCATATGTACGTGATATCTATTGGTATGACTACCGTAGAAATGCGATTAGAAAAACAGGAGAGGTAGATAAAGAATTTGGGGCGATTTTACATGGGCCATACATTAAAAAGAAAGGTGAACAGATTCTGGAAGAAGGTATCTTTTATAAAGGTATGAAGCACGGCCGATGGGTATCTTACGACAAGGACAACATTCTCATCGACAAAGAGAAATACTTTAAAGGCTGGCCAAAAGAGTCAATGGTAAGCTACTATGGCACCGAGAGAGACAAGATGAAGGAAATTGTTCCGATCGAATATGGTGAGAAAGAAGGCAATTACTACTATTTCCATAAAAATGGTAGGGTGGCCGTTAAGGGTGAGTTTAAATGGGACCAAAGAGTGGGTGACTGGATCGAGTACTACTCTTCAGGCAGAAGAAAAAAAATCATCCGTTATTCAAAAGATCCATTTGCTGACAATTACAGACCTTACATTTGGAAAGAATGGACTCCACGAGGCCAGCTCGTCTATGAGGGCAAATGATAGACTACCGAATATAAAATTAATACAATATTTTATTTGTTTAAATGCATTATATAGTACACACGTACTATTTATTAACTTTTTGATTGAATAATCAACATCTCTAAATTTTAAAAGTTCTCGCTTTTTAATTAAATTCCTGTATTCGATTTAGTTGAAATACTCGATCTAATCTTCTTCCGTTTTCTTAAACAAAGCAATCAAAATGAATTTGACACAAAGCATTGCGGCCATCCCCACATCTAAAAATGCTGCTTCTAATGGTATAGCCGTTCTCATAGTAATGTTAATAACATTATGGTTTGATTTATCCCTGCCATTGGGTGTTGCAGGTGGTGTGCCCTATGTGTTGGCTGTTTTAATAGCTTCGCGTATAAAAAACAGTAGTGTAATAATCCTTGTAGCAGTCTTAAGCTCTGTACTCACTGTTGTCGGATATCATTTTTCAGAAGATGGCAGTTCTGCTGACCGCATTGTATTTATCAATAGAGTAATGGCGTTGGGTGTTATATGGTCAACAGCCATATTGGCGAGACTTAACATTAAAAAACAATTGTTACTAGAGCAAAATAAAGAAACCCTTGACCAACAAGTAGCCGCACAAACAAGATCACTTAATGAGGCTATCGCTGAACTGGAAGCACAGTCAGAAAAACTTTTAGAAAGCGAAAAAACGGTAATTAGTTTTAACAAGAAGCTTGAGAAAGAAGTAAAACAACGCACAAAAGCTGCAGAAAAGGCTAGTAAGCTATACAAAGATCTGTACCATAATTCTCCCGACATGTATGCTTCGGTAAGCACAAAAACAAAACATGTGGTGGAATGTAATGAGACATTCCTAAAAACAATTGGGTACGAAAGAGAAGAAATTATTGGACAAGAGTATTACAAAATCTATCACCCAGACAGTACCAATAAGCGAAAAGAAGCCCTTGATACATTTCTTACTCATGGCAATGTAAAAAATGCTGAGCTAGCGCTTAGGCACAAATCTGGTGATAAAATACATGTATTGTTAAACGTTACCGCACTACGCGATGAGCAAGGTAAGATCATTGAGAGTCGCTCTTGCTGGCAAGATATCTCCGAAAGAAAAAAAATAGAAAAGCAGGTAAGCAAGCTTAATAAGGAGCTTGAAAAACGAATTGAAAACCTGGATATGGTTAATCAGGAGCTTGAATCTTTCAGTTATTCCGTTTCGCACGACTTACGCTCACCACTGCGAACGATACATGGCTTTTGTCAGGCACTTGAGGAAGATTATTCAGCTGAGTTGCCAGATCAGGCAAAAAACTATCTTGATCGAGTAACTGCTGCCAGTATTAGAATGGGGCAGCTGATAGATGATATATTAGCATTATCGCGTATCACAAGAAAAGAGTTTGTGCTGGGAGCAATTGATATTTCTTCATTGGCAGATGAGGTCGGACATGATATTGCCGATCAAAGTAATCGTGAGGTTACATTTAACATACAACCTGGTATGAAAAGTGAAGGGGATCTGGGTTTGCTGCGGATTGTTTTTGAAAATCTTATTGGCAATGCAGTAAAATATGCCCGTAAAGATGTGCCACTTACCATAGATATTGGAATGAAAAATGAAAATGGTAATGGCATGGTAATATTTGTCAAAGACAACGGAGTTGGCTTTGACATGCAATATGCAGATAAGCTTTTCAGCGCATTTCAACGTCTACATTCAGATAAAGAGTTTGAAGGCACTGGAATAGGCTTGGCAACTGTAAACCGTATTGTAAACAGACATAATGGTAAGATTTGGGCTGAAAGCAAAGTTGACAATGGGTCAACCTTCTATTTTACACTCAACCCCTAATCGTAATGTCTATGTTGGCTACTAAAATGAATTTGTTATGAATAAAGACATAAATGTATTAGTAGTTGAAGATTCTGAAGACGATTATTTATTGCTTATGCGAGAGCTGAGCAAAGGTGGCTATGAGGTGAGCGGTAGTAGAGTCGAAACTTCTAAATCGTTAACAAGCGCTTTAAATAACAAAAGCTGGGATCTTATTATCAGCGACAACAACCTGCCAAATTTAAATGCTCCTAAAGCACTAGAGATTACTCGTCAAAAAACAAGCGCTCCATTTATTATAGTCTCTGGCACCATCAGTGAAGAAGCGGCAGTCAATGCCATGCGTATGGGTGCAAGTGATTATATATTTAAGGGAAACCTTAGTAGACTCTTACCAGCTTTGAAGCGGGAGCTTAAGGACTCTGAAAACAGATATAAAATAGCGGCTGCCAAAAAAGCGTTACTCAAAAGTGAAGAGCAGTTTAAATCGCTTGCTGATAGCATTGGAGACATATTTTTTGCTCTAGATAGTAAAAAGTACTGTACCTATTGGAATACCATCGCCTCAAAGAAGACCGGGATATCTAAACAAAAGGCTGCCAGATGCTCGTTTAGAAAATTGTTTCCCGAGTTACCAGAGCAAGCTGAGCAGACTTTAGATAACTCACTTAAATATAACAAACCAACCAGTACAACTATTCAGGTCAAAGGCTCAACTCACACATCATACCTGGAAATGATTTGTTACCCATATTCTGGTGGAGTTTCGATAATCATTAAAGACACTACTGAGGCAAAGAAAAATGCTTTTAACCTTAAACGGGTTAATAAGGAGTTAGAAACATTTATGTATAGATTGTCACACGATCTCAAAGGACCAGTTGCCTCTATGGTAGGCTTAGTTACTCTGGCAAAAAAAGATTTGACAGGTAAATTGGCCATGCAGTATTGTGACATGCTGGAAAAAAGCTCCAAAAATCTTAAAGAGGTATTGGAAAATCTGCTTGACGTAACAAAGATTAAAACTGGTGACGTAAAAATTAGTGAAGTTAGTTTATTGGAAGTCTCAAAGGCTGTAATTAGTAGGTTAGATTATCGTATTTCGCGTACTAATGCAAAAGTATCCTTGCCCACTGATGACCTTACTCTAAAATCAGACAGAACCTTTATTAGCAGCATACTCCAAAACCTTATCGAAAATGCCGTGAAATATGGTGGCAATGCCAATGAAAGGCCTCACATTGGCATCGGTTGGGAAGATAAAGGCGAAAACATCTCTTTCTATGTTTCAGACAATGGTCCGGGTATACATAGAAATTTTAGAGCTAAAATATTTGAAATGTTCTATAGAGCCAATGAGACTAAGTCAGGAAGTGGACTTGGGCTGTATATTGTAAAGAGTGCAGTTGAGACTATTGGCGGTTCCATTTCTATAAAATCAGACAAGCTAACCGGAAGCACATTTATAGTAGAGCTACCTAAAACTTTCTCAAAGTAAAATTTAGTTACCTACTAAAACCATGGCACAATTTGCTCGTAATGCTCTAGCTGAATAAATAATTCACATTTATAAGTGACAATTGAACATTTTTCGTGTTTACCTTACATCTCATCAAACTATAAATCTGAGAACTCTTCAACTTTTTTATTAAATTTTATGTATTCAACACGTGTTTAACTGACTAATACAAATAATTAATTGGATTAATTATTCGTATTATTATGGTAAGCCGTTGGCATTCAACAATTAACCTACTATTATGAGTGGAAAAATATTACTGGTAGAAGACAATGATGATGATGTGGTACTGACATTGCGCGCATTGAAGCAAAAAAAAATCCTCAACGAGGTAGTAATTGCTAAAGATGGCGTAGAGGCCCTCGACCTGCTATTTGGCAGAAACGGGAGCAATAAACTTAAACCTTCGCTCATATTGTTAGACCTTAAACTCCCAAAGGTAAGTGGTTTGGAGGTACTCACGGAGATCCATCAAAACGAACAGACAAAAAGGTATCCCGTGGTTGTGCTTACCACATCCAATGAAGAGGATGACATTGTAAAAAGCTATTCAATGGGAGCTAAAAGCTTTATTCGTAAACCAGTGGATTTCTCTCAATTTACCGAGGCAGTAGGACAACTAGGCCTTTATTGGCTGGTTTTAAATGAACCAAACCCTAAAAGCCTTGAATAACATCGCATCTTATCGAGTAAATATAACCATTCAACGAATAATTTTTAATTTGAAGAGAGCATTAGACATATTAATGCTATGGTCATGAAACAAAAGCTAGATCTACTTGTAATAGAAGACTCAGAGGACGATTATCAACTGCTTTTACGGCAAATAAAAAGCGGGTGGAATGAAGTTAATGCCATTAGAATAGAAACACCTGAAGAATTTGAAAAAGCTCTAGAGCAAGATTGGGATGCCATCTTAAGCGACAACACTTTACCTAGGTTTAGCGCAATATCTGCACTTCAACAACTCCGGGAAAAAGATGATAACATCCCGTTTATTATAGTTTCAGGTACCATAGGAGAAAAGCAAGCTGTTGAAGCCATGCGATATGGAGCCAACGATTATATCCTCAAAAGTGATTATGGCAGGCTACTACCAGCCATGCAACGTGAACTAAAAGAATATTCCAGGCGTAAAAAACAACTGTTCACTGAGCAGAAATTAAGAGAAAGCCAAACACGCTATCAATTTCTCGCCAATAACATTCAGGATTTAGTTGTGCTTCACAAACCAGACTCCAGCTACATATGGGTGAGCCCCTCTGTAGAAAGGATATTAGGCTATAAACCTTCTGAACTTATTGGTAAGATACATTTTGATTACATACATCCAGACGATTTTGATGAGAAGGAGTTTGCTAATCCCTTTGAGGGAAAGCAAAGAACATCTATCCTCAGATTTAATTACAGACTAAGACGTAAAGACTCAACTTATATTCATGTAGAAACGGTATTACAGCCGGTTTATGAAAATAATGAGCTTCATCAAATAGTAAGTACGACCCGTGATGTTACTGAACAAAAACTAGCCTATGACCTGCTTGCCGAAAGTGAGGAGCGGTATTATAGCGTAATTGACTCGATTGCAGAAGGCGTGATTCTCTTCAATCATGAAAGCAACATCATAACATATAATCAGAGTGCAGGTAAAATAATTGACGGACCAGGGTCAACATTTAGTAGTCTTAGAAATTCGTTGTCCAACAAATACAATATTGTAAAGGCCGATCATACAGCATTTTTGCCGGAAGAGCACCCGTCCCAAATTACCCTGAAAACGGGTAAGCCCTGTACAGACGTTATTATGGGCCTACAACCTATCGGAAACGGTGATATTATTTGGCTTTCTGTTAACTCTCAACTCTTCAAAGAACCCAGTGGCAAAAATGGAGTTGTAGTTTCTTTCTCAAACATAACAAAGCAAAAGATTGGAGAGGAAAAGATTACAGCTGCAGCTGAAGAATTAAGAACATTGATAGACACTGCCAATGCCCCAATATTTGGTATCGACTGGGAAGGTAAAATCAACGAATGGAACCAGGTCTGTGCTCAAATAACTGGTTTCGACAAGGGTGAGGTTATTGGCAAAGGGCTCATCAATGAATTTATTTTGGATGGGTACAAAGTAGCCGTAACAGACCTGCTTAAAAGTGCTTTGCGCGGTAAGCTTGTAACCAACTATGAGCTACCGATATACACCCGCACAGGTCAGGTCGTAACAATATTATTTAATGCCACGGCCAGGCGAAATGCAGAAGGAAATATTATTGGTGTTTTGGGCGTTGGCCAGGACATTACTGAACTTATTGAATACAGAGATAAACTGGAGCAACGAGTAGCCGAACGAACGGATAAACTGAATGAAGCCCTTCAAAAAGAAAAAGAATTGGTAGCCATTAAAACAAAGTTTGTGAGTATGGCTTCTCATGAATTCCGCACACCGCTTGCTACTATCTCATTTGCCAGCGACTTTCTCAAACGATACTTTGATAGAATAGGTGCAGACGAACGAGATAAAAAGCTAAGTAAAATTGATGAGCAAGTACGTCATATGACCTCACTGCTTGACGATGTGCTTATTATGGGCAAAAGTGATGCTGGAAAAATTAACCTCCACCCAGTATTAACCAACATTTCTGAATTTTGTGAAAAGCTTGTCGAAGAAGTTGAACATAGCACAAAGAAAACACACACAATCAACACATCCGTTGCATCAGAAAGAGAGGATATTTATGTAGATGAAAAGTTGTTGAGAAACATACTGATTAATTTATTGACCAATGCTATTAAGTTTTCTCCTGAGAAAGATCAGGTGTTATTAGATGTAGTTTATAGTAACAAGCACCTTACCATTATTGTAAGAGATTACGGTATGGGCGTACCACAGGAAGATAAAGAAAAAATATTCGAGGCATTTCACAGAACCAATACAGTAGGTACAATACAAGGTACGGGTTTAGGTCTGGCTATTGTAAAAAAAGCAGTAGACTTACACCATGGCAGTATTGAATTAGACAGCGAACTGGGTAAAGGAACAACATTCACTATAAAAATGCCATTGAATTATGAAGGTGCTATTGATTGACGACACATTGTCGTTGTTAGAGGAGATAAAGGACATACTATCTATGGAGGGCTATGATGTAACCACTGCAACTGATGGTTATGATGGGCTGCAAAAAATAGATAAAGCGAACCCAGATATAATCATTACAGACCTAATAATGCCAGAAATGAATGGCTATCAGCTCATTGAAAAAATAAAAAGTATTGATAAATTTAAAAATGTGCCGATAATTGTATTGTCAGCGCAGGCTGCAAAAGAAGATAAGGAAAAGGCCTACACACTTCATGCAGATAAATATTTGACCAAACCCTGTGCTGCATCTGACCTAGTAAATGCGATCGAAGAGATAACGACAAATGAGTAAGATTAGAGTCTTAATTGTAGATGATCACCAACTTTTGAGAGATGGTCTTGCGGCCATGCTCAAAGATATTGAGCACATACAGGTAGTGGGCACTGCTTCAAGCGGTGAAGAAGCCATTAATATTGCTCAAGATAAAATTCCTGATATAATTCTTATGGACATCATGATGTCAGGTATGAGCGGGATTGAGGCCACTCGATGGATAAAAGAGCAGAACCCCGCTATTAAAGTGATCATTGTTTCGATGGAGGTAAACCAGGGGCTTATCGGAGACGGTATTAAATCTGGTATTGAAGGTTACTTGCCAAAAGATGTCGATAAAGCAACTCTCGTTAAAGCCATAAATAAGGTAAACGCAGGCGAAAAATTCTTTTCAGATTCAATAACTAAAATCATTTTTGACTCCTACTACAAGCAGGAATCTGGCGAGAAAAAAGAGCCCGCCAAAAATAAAGACTTAACAAAAAGAGAAGTTGAGGTTTTGAAGGAGGTAGCCATGGGTAAATCAAATCAGGAGGTGGCAGACACGCTTTTTATAAGTATCAAAACTGTTGAGACACACAAATCTCACATATTAGATAAGCTTGGCCTTAAAAACACCGCTGAGTTAGTAAAGTATGCTATTAAAAATGAAATAATCGAATTATAGCTGTCAATACTTAAAGGATTTCAACTATGTCGTGTAAGGGTAAACCCTCACTCCATATTTTTCTTAACTAAGTCATCCTAGAATAAAACTTTTAAAGTCCACATCAAGTTGCCTGGTCGCTCATTTTAGGCTATTCCAATACCCTATTTCCTGATATTTATTATTCAGAAATATCCCTGACAAAATGCTTCCCAATGAGGATCATATTTGTATAAATATTAAACCTTAAGCACATGATTATTGAGCAAAGCACATTAAGTCAGGAAAAAAATCAACTCAATCAGTTAAATGAAATACTGGACAATTTTGTTTACAGTTGCTCACATGACCTGAAGGGCCCCTTAGCTTCTATACTGGGGCTAGTAAAGCTTGCCGAAAAATCAACTCAAAAGGAGGCTAAAAGAGAATGTATGTCTCTCATCAATGAGAGTGTCACAAGAATGGACAACTTTCTCAAATCACTTGAGTCGTATGTGGGCAATGCCAGAAGCCCTGTGCTTCGAAATTCAGTTGATTTTAATCAGATAGTCAATGATATTATTGAAAGAAATAGAAAAACAATTGTTGAGAAGGGTATTAAATTAAACCTAAGGCTAAGGCAACCGGTAGACTTCAGGTCAGACGATGTGCGCATTGCGCTTATATTAAGTAACGTTATCGAAAACGCTATCCATTTTCAAGATCAAAAGAAAGCAGATAAGTTTATTGATATAGAAATCAATGTAAACAATGACACTGCGAATATCGAGATCTGTGACAATGGAGAAGGTATATGCCGAGAAAATTATGACCAGGTTTATAACATGTTTTTTAGAGCATCAGCGGCTTCTCAAGGGTCTGGCATGGGGCTATTTTTAGCCAAAGAAGCAGTAGAGAAAATTTCTGGTGCAATTAAATTTGTTTCTTCCAAGGGTGCAGGAAGCAACTTTATCATCAACATCCCTAATCACAAAATCTAACCTAATGGAAAGCATCTTCAAAATGCTTTATTTCCACTTGGTCTTTGTTGTTGATGATGGCAACAATATCAAACCTGATTAGGCCATTCCAATTTTCTTCAAACACATAATGTTCAGCAGCTTCGATTATTCGCGCTGCTTTTTTACTATCGACAGCTTCTTCAGGAAAACCATATAGAGCATTCCCTTTAGATTTTACCTCTACAAAAACGAGCACATTCTCTTTTAACATGATGAGATCTATTTCATTGCGCTTAAAGCGATAATTGCTTTCAAGCAATTTATAGCCATTTGATTGCAGATATTGCGCTGCTCTCTCTTCACCTTGCCGACCTACAGAAGTGCTCATTATTAGTTATTTACAGTGACTTAACAAGGGTTCATTCATCGAGTAATGTTAGCCATTCACCGAATATTTTTCTGTCCGGCTAAAGATATCATTAAAATTAATCTTGATAAAAACCCTCAAATGAAAAGGCCGCTATTTATTTTACTTTTATTGAGCTCTATTACAATGAGCCCGGCTCTTGACAAAGACTCAAGGCCTATTCGGCCAATGCCATTAGAGGGTCATTCAGTGACTACATGCATCACTCTTAATACAACACTACCTGCCGAGACGCGCACAGCATTTTTTACCAACATACTCGACACCAGCCTTTGGCCTGCAAGGTGGTATTGTGGTGTTTGGACAGACTTCCACGGCTGGTTGTATATATCTTCCGACCTAATGATTTGGGCCGCGTATTTCATTATACCACTCATATTAGGTTACTTCCTTTACCAACGTAGAAAGGACGTTCCTTTTCCTAAAATACTCTTTTTATTTATCGGCTTTATTCTTGCCTGTGGTATCACACACCTCGTAGATGCTGCTATATTTTGGTGGCCCGCTTATAAATTAAGTGCGGTTATCAGATTTGGTACTGCCATTATCTCATGGGGCACCGTTTTCGCACTGATAAAAGTTACCCCAAAATTACTTGACTTTAAAAGCCCTGCTGTTTTGGAGAAGGCCGTTGAGGAAAAAACCAAAGAACTGAAGTACTTAAATGAAAAGCTACAACAAGAAATTGACGAGAAGAATGCTACACAGGAAAAATTAAGAGAACTTAACAATAACCTGGAGCAAAAAGTAGCATTAAGGACTTCAAGTCTGGAAGAAGTCAATGGTAATCTAATGCATATCAATAGCTTATTTGAATCAGTACAAGAAGCTGCTAAAATTGGAGTTTGGGAAGTCAACCTGGAGAATGGCTCCTTGTATTGGTCTGACGTAGTTTATGATATACATGAGCTCCCTCGCGGCACGAAAGTGAAGCTTGAAGAAGGCATTAACTTCTACCATGATGATTACAAAAGTACTATTGAAACTGCTGTAGGAAAAGGCATTGAAGACGGCATTGGTTGGGATCTTAAACTAAAACTCATCACAGCCAAACAAAACGAAGTCTGGGTACATGCTATTGGAATTCCTCTGGTAGAAAATGGTAAGACCATCAAATTACGAGGCCTTTTTCAGGATATAGATCTTGCTGTAAAATCCGAATCTAAGATTAAGGAAAACGAGCAAAATGTTACAGCCATCATTGAAAACAGCAAAAATATTATCTGGTCAATTGATGTTAACTACAAATTAATTGTCTTTAACAGGGCCTTTTCTCAAGCTATTCAAAACGTATATGGCATCCAGCCTGAGGTTGGAGAGTACACACTAAACTCAAAATTTCCGGACAAACTCAATAAATATTGGAAATCACGATACGATAAAGTCTTTGAAACTGGTAAACAATTGGTTTGGGAAGAGGTAAATAAAAAGACCAACGAGTTTTCAGAAATCTCTCTTAACCCAATAATCGGTGAAGGAGGAGAAATTTCAGGAATCTCAGGGCTATCAAGAGACATTACACAAAATAAAAGGCAGGAAGAAGCATTGGTTGAGGTAAATAACTCACTAGAAGAAAAAGTAAACAAGCGAACCGAAGAACTAGAACAAAATAATATAAAACTGCTAGCAGTAAATAAGGAGCTTGAGTCCTTTAGCTATTCTGTTTCTCATGACCTACGCTCACCATTAAGAGGTATACACGGATTTACCAATGCCCTCAAAGAAGATTACTACAATGTCTTTGATGATACGGGTAAGGATTACTTGAATCGTATATTGGCAGGCACAGTGCGTATGGGTGAGCTCATTGAAGATATGCTCAAGCTCTCTAGAGTATCACGTGCAGAAGTATCTAATGAGGAAATTGACATGTCTGGCCTTGTCAAAGAGGTGTATGAAAACCTTGATACGGGCAACTCATCAATTAAAATTGAAGGCGGAGTTAAGGCAACAGGAGATTTGCCACTTATTAAAACGGTTTTGCAAAACTTACTGGAAAACAGTATTAAGTACAGTTCCAAAATTGCAAACGCCAGAATAGAGTTTGGCGTAAAGCAAGAAAATGGTACTCCAATCTATTTCATAAACGACAATGGCTCAGGCTTCGATATGCAATACAGTCAAAAGCTATTTTCTCCATTTCAACGATTACATGACCGAAAAGAATTTTCTGGCAATGGCATTGGTCTGGCTACAGTCAATCGCATAATACTTAAACATGGTGGCAAAATATGGGCCGAGTCTAAGCTCAATGAGGGTGCCACATTTTATTTTACTTTGAATTAACCAACAAAATGAAAGAAGGAACTATACTATTAGTAGAAGATAATGAAGACGATGTAATGCTCACCATGCGCGCATTTAAAAAGCAGGGTATTTTGAATCAGGTAGTGCACGCAAAAGACGGGGCAGTGGCGATAGAGTTTTTGTTGGGTAAAAATGGTTTTGAGCCAATAAAGCCAATCATAGTGCTGCTCGATCTACAAATGCCAAAACTAAATGGTCTTGATGTACTCAAGATCATGAAAGAAAATGAGTCTACAGCGAATATCCCAGTGGTGGTACTCACGACATCTAGTGAAGAAGAAGATGTAGTGAAAAGCTATAACCTGGGCGCCAATAGCTTTATAAGAAAGCCTGTAGACTTTGATCAGTTTGCTAAAAACGTAGGTCAACTAGGCCTCTATTGGCTTGTGTTAAACGAACCACCTCCTTTATGACAGAGGTATTACAAATATTGATAATCGAGGACAGCGAAGATGATTTTCAGCTTTTAGTTAGAAAGATGAAAGGGGAAAACCTCTTGGCAAACTGCATACGTGTTGAGGGAGAAACCGACTTGATCAAAGCATTGCAGTCGCAGACTTTTGACATTGTTTTGAGTGACAATATGTTGCCAAACTTTAATGCCCAACGTGCACTGAAGGTGGTGCGATCAATAGACCTAAACGTGCCGTTTATTATTGTTTCCGGCACAATCCCTGAAAAAAAAGCCATTGAGGCAATGTATCAGGGGGTTAATGATTTTTTACTTAAAGACAATCTATCAAAGCTCACACCCACCGTGTTGAGAGAAGTAAAGGAAGCGCGCAATCGATCGGAAAAGTCTCAGGTCGAATCTAGGCTTTTACAATCAGAAGAATCCTATCAGGCATTGGCTCAAAGCATTACCGATGTATTCTTTGCTGTCGATGATGACTTTCATATCACTTATTGGAACGAAGCCTCTCAACTTGAGTTTAACCTGGCAAAGGAGGAAGTATTAGGTAAGCGTATTTATGAAGTATTCCCACAACTTGAAAACTCAAAAGTAAATGACGAGTTCGTTAAAGGACTAACACTGAAACGGGCACGGTACACATCTTTCAGTTACTCTAAAAAAATACATGGTGTTGATTCAGTCGATTACTTCGATGGTAGCATTTACCCGTCAGGTAACGGAACGAGCGTTATTCTAAAAAAAGTAACCGACAAGCGTAAAGCTGAGGCCTCGCTAAACAAAATAAATAAAGAATTAGAAACCCTTATATATCGATTATCCCATGATATACAGGGCCCAATGTCGTCTATCATGGGCCTTATTAATATTGGCAAAATAGAATGTAAGGATAAAAAAATAGTTGAGCTCCTACAAAAGCAAGAAGATGCCGCTTCTGAGCTCAACAAAACATTAAAAGCACTTATGAACATATCAGAAATTAAAAAAGACAAACTTACCGTGGAGCGCATCACTTTTAAATCAGTGATAGACAATGTCATGAGCCGTTTGAAATATACTGCCGGATACAACTTCATTCAGGCAGTTGTAGATGTTGACCCTAAGCATTTTGTTATTTCAGACAGAAGCTTATTGGAGACCATCCTTCAAAATTTAATAGAAAACAGCATTAAATACCGAATAAAAGACAAGCCTAGCCTGTTGATTGAAACGGTAAGGCACAGCAATTGTCTCTATCTTGCAGTGATTGACAATGGCATCGGTATACCTGTAGATCAGCAAAATAAAGTTTTCGATATGTTTTACCGGGCCAGCGAGAACTCAACCGGTTCCGGTCTCGGTTTATATGTAGTAAAATCGAGCGTTGAAAAACTTAATGGATCTGTGAGCATGAAAAGCGTGCCCGGTAAAGGTTGCCGTTTCGACATAATTATACCAGATCAGCAAGAGAAAGTCAGACAAGTACTCTCGGCCTAACTTTACTGTTAATTTCCTACATTTGCACCATAAATGGGCAGTGTTAGTGAACGCAGTAATTAATAAAAAAGTAAAGTTTATAAACCTCGGAGACATTGACTACAAAGAAGCCTGGGACTATCAGACCAAGCTATTTGAAGCCATCGTTCAATCAAAAATTGCAAACCGAAAGCTACCAACTGCAGATCAGACTATTACAGATAACTTCCTCATCTTTTGTGAGCACCCTCATGTGTATACTTTAGGTAAAAGTGGCTCTGAAGAAAACCTATTGATAGACGATAATGGACTACAGGCCAAGCAGGCCACATATTACAAAATAAATCGAGGAGGAGACATAACATATCATGGCCCGGGTCAAATTGTAGGATACCCCATTTTAGACCTTGACAATTTTTTTACAGATATTCACAAGTACCTAAGACTACTGGAAGAGGCAATTATCCTTACGCTGAAAGAGTATGGCATTGCGAGTGGACGAATAGATGGTCTCACTGGCGTATGGCTAGATCATGTAGAGCAGAAAAACCCTCGCAAAATTTGTGCGTTAGGGGTTAAGTCCAGCAGATGGGTTACCATGCATGGCTTTGCATTTAATGTAAATACGCAACTCGATTATTTTGGCAATATTGTGCCCTGTGGCATAGACGATAAGGCGGTTACTTCCCTTGAAAAAGAGCTTGGTAAAAAACAAGACCTAGAAGAGGTAACAAACAAAGTAAAGACACATATTGCCCAGCTATTTGAAATGGAATTGTTTTGAAATTATGAGAAAAGACATTGACATACCTGCTGTAAAAAAAGTGACTGTAGCCATCGAAAAGTCAGTAATAGAAGAAGGAGCCGATGAATGGAGAGTTCATCTAATTAATGAAAATGACTTTCCACTGGAAAACACGTTGGTAGCATCGAAAGGATATGGAAAAAAGAATGGTAAAGAACAAAAAACATCAACGCTTAGGCATTTTTTAGACACTGTTGAGGCCAACAGCACGAGCAGAATAGAAATCATCAACCCTGAGGTTTTTCACTTAAATAATGAATATTGGGTCAGCTATTACGTAGACGGCCAAATGTTTGATAAAAGATTTACATTTTTACCAGAAAGCATTAAAACTGAAAATCTTACCTACATAAAAGCCCTCGACTCTAAAGGCATCCTGCATTCATGACAACGGATTACCCAAAAAATATTCTTTTCCTGGATGTAGAAACCGTAGCGGGCAACAATGACTACGACAAGATTGATGAGCGTCTAAAAAGCCAATGGGTAAGAAAAGCCTCTTTTCTCAAGAGAGAAGAAGGTATTACCGATGAAATGCTTTATCACGATAGGGCGGGTATCTATGCCGAATTTGGCAAGATAGTCGTTATCAGTCTGGGCTTTTTTCATGAAGATGATGAGGAGCTTCACTTTAGAGTTACCAGCCTTTACGATCACAATGAAGTAGCCCTGTTGGAAAAATTTAAGAGCATCCTTGAAAAAATGGATGAAGACATCAGGCTATGTGCTCATAATGGGCGAGAGTTTGATTTTCCCTACCTGAGCAGAAGAATGCTTATCAATGGTATCAAATTGCCGTCAGCTTTAGATCTATCTGGCAAAAAGCCATGGGAAATAAACCACCTCGACACTATGGATATGTGGAAGTTTGGCGACTGGAAGCACTATACATCTTTAGAACTACTGGCAGCTCTCTTTGGTATCGAATCGAGCAAAACCGATATGGACGGCAGCATGGTAAATAAGGTGTATTATAAAGATGAAAACCTCGAAAAAATTGCAGAATACTGTACAGATGACGTAATTGTAACTGCAAACCTTTATTGTAAGCTTAAGTCCATCCCAACAAAATTTAAAATAACACGAGTCAATTAGTCCGGTTTTAACAAGAAGGGCTTACAAGTGTTAATCATTAATTAATGAAGGCGTATTTACTTTCTGCACAGAATAGTTGCATCTTTGTTATGATAAAAAAATTATATGAGTAAAAAACGAAAGAAGAAAAAAACAGGCAAATCAGCCGGCATTACCGAAAAATTAAAAGCAAGAATATTATCCCTCCTTAATGCCCACATCGATAGAGCTTATACTGCAAAGCAGATTACAAAAAAATTAGGCTTTAAGCGCAAAGACTATAATCGAGAGATCCCCTCTGTACTTAGTCAGTTAGAAAAACAAGGTAAAATAGCCTTGCTAAAAAATGGTGGTTACAAAACCACACGAGACCCTGAGTTTGTTACAGGCAAAGTAGATCATGTAAATCAAAGAGTTGCATACATTCTTACACCCGAGGGAGAAGAAGATATCTACGTTAAAAGCAGCGACCTTAAAGGGGCGCTTGATGGAGATACCGTACGTGTAGTTTTACTTTCTACCAAAAGTGGTAAAAAACCAGAAGGTAAAGTGATGGAGGTTGTCGCTCGAGGCCGTGATGAAATAGTCGGACGCATAGAGTTCTCCCCACGCTTTGCATTTGTTATTCCAGACAACAGAAAACTTCATCAGGATATATTTGTAAAACTAGATGACGTAAACAAGGCAAGGCATAATGATAAGGTGATTGTTAAGGTCACCCAATGGCCAGATAATGACAAGAATCCTGAGGGAACGGTTATCAATGTGCTTGGTCAGGCGGGTGATAATGAAGCTGAAATACACTCCATAATGGCTGAATTTGACTTGCCATTTGAGTTTCCAAAACATGTGCTCGAAGCGGCTGAAAAAATAAGTGAAGGCATTACAGACACTGAGATTAAGAAAAGAAGGGACTTCAGAGATACCCTGACCTTTACCATCGATCCGGAAGATGCTAAGGATTTTGATGATGCAATATCTTACCGCGTTTTAGACAATGGAAATTACGAGATTGGTGTACACATTGCAGATGTTACGCATTACGTAAAGCCAGACACTGTTTTAGAAAAAGAAGCACTTGACCGTGCCACATCTGTTTATTTGGTCGACAGAACCGTACCTATGCTTCCGGAGCGCCTCTCAAATGGGTTGTGTTCTCTAAGACCTCGAGAAGACAAACTCACGTTTGCTGCCGTATTTGAAATTGATGAAAATGCAAAAATCAAAAAGGAATGGTTTGGGCGCACCATTATCCACTCAGATAGAAGATTTACTTACGAAGAGGCCCAGGCGGGTATTGAAACTGGTATAGGCGATTACGCCAAAGAGCTCCAAACCATCAACGAGATGGCCAAAAAGTTTAAAGCCAAACGCTTCAACCATGGAGCTGTAAACTTCGAAACCACAGAAGTGAAATTTAAGCTTGATGAAAAAGGCAAACCGCTGGGTGTAATACCTAAAGTGAGGCGTGATGCACACAAATTGGTTGAGGAGTTTATGTTGCTGGCCAATAAACAGGTGGCCACTTATGTCTACAATTTAAAAGAGGCTAAAAATAAAAAAGATAGAAATACATTCGTCTATCGAACGCACGACTTCCCTGACCCAGAAAAAATCGACTCCTTTTCTCTATTTGCCAAGCGTTTTGGCCATGAGCTAAACGCTGATCGAGGGGCTATTTCCAAATCACTCAACAAGCTGATGGATAATATTGTCGGAAAACCTGAAGAAAATGTGCTGCAACAATTGGCGATAAGAGCAATGGCCAAGGCCAAATATACCACAGAGGCAATGGGCCACTTTGGGTTGGCATTTGATCATTACTCACACTTTACCTCTCCCATCAGAAGGTACCCTGATATGATGGTGCACCGTCTACTGCAGCACTATCTGGATGGAGGTAAGCCAGCTAGCAAAGAAGATTTTGAAGAGAAATGTTTGCACTCCTCAGAAAGAGAAAAGCGAGCCGCTGAAGCTGAGCGAGCCTCCATCAAATACAAGCAAGTAGAGTTTATGCAGAGTGTTGAAGACAAAGTATTTGAAGGTATTATTTCTGGTGTCACGGAGTGGGGTATTTTTGTAGAAATCACAGAGACCAAATGTGAAGGAATGGTGCGTATGGTAGATATGCGTGACGATTATTACGAGTTTGATGAAAAAAACTATAGGGTTGTCGGGCGAAGCAACAAACGCATGTTTACTTTAGGTGATAAAGTAAAAGTTACCGTTAAAGATACCGACATCGATAGACGCACAATAGATTTAGAATTTGCTAAGGAATAAGAATGCTAATCACTGACAAAAAGCTTTTAAAATTAGTTGAGAAAGAGGCTAAGAAATTAGATTATGGTATGACTCCGAAGGAGTTGTACCAACCGATAAAGTACATTATGTCTCTTGGAGGCAAAAGGCTGAGACCATTACTTACGTTAATGTCTTATTCGCTATTTAAAGAAGATGTTGAGCGCATTATCAAACAGGCGCTGGCCGTTGAAGTTTTTCACAACTTCACACTAATGCATGATGATATTATGGATGAGGCACCTTTGCGCAGAGGTAAACCAACCGTGCATGAAAAGTACAATGCCAACACAGCCATACTTTCTGGCGATGTAATGATGGTGAAGGCTTACGAAATGCTAATGCAACCACATGCGTGTGACAGCGAAATTTTTACAAAATTCAGCACATGTGCCACAGAGGTGTGTGAAGGACAGCAACTGGATATGGTTTTTGAAACCAAAAAAAATGTAGTCGTAGAAGAGTACATCAATATGATCCGGCTAAAAACAGCAGTGCTCTTAGGGTTTTGCCTCGAATTAGGAGGTATTTTGGCCGAGACCACTGAAAAAAACAAAAAGGCATTAAAAGCTTTTGGCGAGAATATTGGTATTGGCTTCCAGCTTAAAGATGATCTCCTTGACGTATATGCCGACCAGGCTAAATTTGGCAAGCAGGTGGGTGGTGACATAATCTCAAACAAAAAAACCTTCTTGCTGATCACAGCACTCAATACGGCTAAAGGCAAACAAAAAGCCGCTTTAAATGAGTGGCTTAACAATGAGAATGCCAAGCCTGCAGAAAAAGTGAAAGCTGTAACAGCTATCTATGATGAGTTGGGCATAAAGGAACTTACCGAGCAAAAAATGAATGAGTACTTTGAAAAAGGCTTTAGAGCTTTAAATAAAGTAGATGCTCCATATATAAGAAGAGGTAAACTTCGCTCTTTTGCAGACCAACTGATTAACAGAGAGAAATAAGCCCATATTTTTTGTTAATGACTTGTTAAAAACATGTCCTTTTCGAGACAAACAGGTTAAATTTAACTTATGTCGAGAAATACGATACGTGTTTTAGTTATACTGGCACTGGTGAGTATTGGTGGTATTATCGTTACGCAGGTGTACTGGTTTAGGCGTGCTTTCGATGCCGAGGCACAGCAGTTTAATCGTGATGTAAATACCGCTTTATACAATGTGGCTTCTCAGTTTTTCGAAATAAATAAGGCTGCCATACCTTCCAACAACCCGATTAAGCAGCTTTCTACCAACTATTATGTAGTAATGATCAATAATGAGATTGATGCTAACCTACTAGAGTTCTTACTTACTTCTGAGTTTGAAAAAAGAAATATCTCAGCTGACTTTGAGTATGGTATTTATGACTGTACCAATGATAAAATGGTATATGGCAGCTATGTATCTATGAACAGCTCAGAGCAAGTCGCCTCAAGTACTACTTTGCCAAAGTGGGAAGACCAAAATTATTACTTCGGAGTACAGTTTCCTCATAAGGCACGCCTTATCACCAGCCGTATGGAAGTATGGATTTTTAGCTCTGCTGTATTGGCCATCGTGCTGATATTTTTTGCCTATTCATTATTTGTGATATTAAAACAGAAGCGTCTTACAGAAATACAGAAGGACTTTATTAATAATATGACACATGAGTTCAAAACACCTATTTCTACAATCTCATTATCAGCTGAGGTATTAAAAGATCGTGATATTATAAATCAACCCGATCGACTGCATAGCTATGCTACTATTATTGAGAATGAAAACCTTCGCCTAAAAAATCAGGTAGAAAGAGTTTTGCAAATGGCGAGCCTCGAAAGAGAAGAGATTTCGCTTAACAGAGAGGAGATTTCCCTACATAATTTGTTGAAAGAAGCCATCGATGGCTTCAAAGTAAATGTCAGTGAACTGGAAATAGTTACCGATTTACAGGCAAGCAATGATCACCTCAATGCGGACCAGCTCCATATGAGAAATGTAATAAACAACCTATTGGATAATGCCGTGAAATATTGCCAAAAGCAGCCTCAAATAGTTATAAAAACTTATAACGCTGATAGCAACATTTGTGTAGATGTGATTGATAATGGAATAGGCATCTCCAGCGACCATCAAAAGAAAATATTTAATAAATTTTATCGTGTACCCACGGGTAACGTACACGATGTTAAAGGCTTTGGGCTGGGATTAAACTATGTAAATATAATATTGAAGGCCCACAAAGGGTCAATTCAACTTATTAGTTCAACTGATGCTGGCAGTCACTTTAAACTCACTCTAAAAAATGCCTAGCATACTATTGGCCGAAGACGATCCTGCCCTGGGTGTTGTAATCAAAGACAACTTATTGCAACATGGCTATGATGTGCACCTGGCTACAGACGGACAGCACGCTCTTGAGCTATGCAAATCAAAGCCATTTGATATCTGTCTGCTTGATGTAATGTTGCCCAAAATAGATGGATTCCAGGTAGCTCAGTCTATCAGAAAGCATAATCAGGAAGTTCCTATTCTGTTTCTCACCGCCAAATCTATGGAAGAGGACAAGATAGCCGGTTTTCAATCTGGAGGTGACGATTATATCACGAAGCCATTTAGTATAAAAGAGCTAACCTTAAGGATCGAGGTATTTTTAAAACGGTCTTCCTCAAATAATCAAGACGCTCAAAAATCACATCAGATTGGTAGTTTTCAATTTGACTATCAAAACCTCACATTAACCAATGCTGATAATATATTTCAGCTTACTCCAAAGGAAGCACTCGTCTTAAAATACCTATGCAGTAATCAGGGTAAAGTCGTAAAGCGGAATGAAATCCTGCAGGCAGTTTGGGGTACAGATGATTACTTCCTGGGTAGAAGTATGGATGTATTCATCAGCCGATTAAGAAAATACTTAAAGGATGATCCAAACATAAGCATTAAAAATATCCATGGTGTTGGTTTCACATTGAAAATTAATAGTTGATGTTTAAACTGTGACTTGCACAATTCTTAACTTAGTGCAATTTTATTACCCAGTTATATTTTGTATTTTCAGAATTCTATAACCAACTCAAAAACATTATGAAGAAATTATTACTGATTTTGTTCACATTCCTGGCTATAGGCACACAGGGCCTACTGGCACAGGGTGTTACTACGGCTTCAATTCGAGGTACTGTGGTTGACAGCGAAGGTAATGGCCTTCCCGGTGCCACGGTAATTGCTCGACATGAGCCTACAGGTACAGTTTACGGAACATCTACCCGTGCCGATGGTAAGTACAACCTCCCTAACTTAAGAATAGGTGGGCCATACACAGTGAAAGCTACCTACATTGGCTTTGAGGAGCAGATGTACGAGGAGATCAATCTTTTATTGGGGCAGGTATTAGACCTGAAATTTGACCTGGCAGAAGACATAACAACTCTTGGTGAAATTGTAATTGCAGGTGATAACGAAACCTTCAATAGCGACCGAACAGGTTCTGCCATAGCTTTTGACAATAGTGAAATAAGAAAGCTACCTACCATTACAAGATCTGCTAGTGACATTTATAGATTAACACCATCATCTGATGGAAACTCATTTGCTGGTAGAAACGATCAGTTCAACAACTTTTCTCTTGATGGTTCAATTTTTAATAATCCATTTGGCCTGGATGCTGCCACTCCTGGTGGTCAAACAGATGCCCAGCCAATCTCACTTGATGCTATCGCTCAAATTCAGGTTTCAACCGCACCATATGATGTTACACAGGCAGGATTTACAGGCGCTTCTATCAATGCAGTAACTAAAAGTGGTACAAACAAAATCACAGGAACTGTCTTTGGTTTTTACAGATCAGATGCACTTACAGGTAGTAAGGTTGAAGGAGAAGAAGTATTTGTTCCAGAGCTTACTCAGTTGCAGTCTGGTTTTAGTATTGGCGGTCCGATTGTTAAGGACAAACTTTTCTTCTTTGCCAACCTCGAGGTAGAGAGAAGAGAGGACCTTGGGTCTAGTTTTATTGCCAATAGAGGAACAGGCCAGGTAAACGAGTCAAGAGTAACAGCAACAGATCTTGAAAGTGTGGCTACTACGCTAAGAAGTATAGGATACGAGCCGGGTCCATATGAAGGCTACACGCATGATACAGAAAACGAGAAAGGTATTGTAAAGCTGGATTGGAATATCAACGACAAACATACTTTGACAGCCACCTACAATTTCCTTGATGCAAGCAAACAAAAACCTGCTCACCCTTCAGCCATAGGTAGAAGAGGTCCAGATGCTACTACCCTACAATTTAGAAACTCGGGCTATCAGATCAACAATAAAATTCATTCTGGTTTACTTGAGTTAAGATCGAGGTTTTCAAACTCAACTGCCAACAAATTTCAAGTAGGCTACACAAAATTTGAAGATAGTAGAGACCCTTTCAGTAGTCCATTCCCTGTACTTAACATCAACGAAAATGGTATTAGATACATTGTAGCGGGCCATGAACCATTCTCAATTAATAACAGGTTGGATCAGGATGTATTCCAGATCACCAACAACTTTGAACTTTACAAAGGAGACCATGCACTTACTTTTGGTGCGTCTTTTGAAAAGTTTGAATTTGACAACTCATTTAACTTAGGTGTTTATGAGCCATTTGGCTACCCTTATCCTGGTGGAACTTTTGGCCCTGGTTTTAGTAACGTACAGGCCTTTTTAGACTATGTAGCAGCAGACTCTTTGAATTTTGTTAGAGATCACGCGATAACAACTTTTAACGATAATAATCAGAATGACTCATGGGCACTGGCTGAAACGAACGTAGGGCAGTTTGCGGTATATGCTCAAGACAGATGGGATATGACTGATAACTTTACATTAACTCTTGGTGTAAGAGTAGATGTACCGCTTTATTTTGATACACCTGAAAAAATACAGGAAAATATAGATCGTAAACCCTTTACTGTAGTGCCTGGAATTGAATACTCTGATGAAAACGGCAACCCAATAGTCTTTGATCACACAGAACTACCAGAGCAGACTCCGTTGGTATCCCCAAGATTAGGTTTTAACTGGGATGTAAATAGAGACAAAAGCTTACAGGTAAGAGGAGGTACAGGCCTTTTCACTGGTAGACTTCCTTTTGTGTGGATCGGAAACCAGGTAGCCAACCCTGACTATTTCTTCTATACAATAACCTCGACAGACTTTAAATTTCCTCAGGTTTGGAGAACTAGTTTAGGAGTTGACAAAGCTTTCGGCCAAGGCTGGTTAGCTACAGTTGATCTTTCCTATACTAAAGACATTAATGCCATGATGGTAAGGAACTACGGCCTTAGATTGCCAAGTGGTACACTAAATGGTGTTGATAACCGTGTGATATATGAAAGAACCGGTGATCGCGTTGTGTTGCCATTTGATGATAATGGAGATGGCTTGTTAAATGACCAAACAAATGCATACGTGTTTACCAATACAGATGAAGGAAGAAGCTTCAATGCCACTGTCGAGATAAAGAGAAATTGGGCTAATGGTTTGTACACCAGCCTTGCCTATAACTACCTCGATAGCAAAGATGCCAGCTCGATTGAAGCCGAAATCTCAGGTGATGCATATGATAGAAACCCTGCGTTAGGTCATGTAAATAATGCAAGACTTACGCCTTCACTTTATGGAAACAAACATCGGTTTGTTGGTAATACCAATAAGACCTTCAACTATGCGGGCAACTGGTCTACCACTTTATCGATCTTCTTTGAATATGCCAAAGGCGGTCGCTTTAGTTACACATATTCTGGTGATATAAACAATGATGGCTCTGGCCTTAATGATTTGATTTATATACCAACCGATGGTCAGATAGATAATATGAACTTCAGCGGTACAGCTGCTGAACAGTCAGCACAACGCGCTGCATTAAAATCATTCATAAGTCAGGATGAATATTTGAGTGAAAACAGAGGTGCTTATGCTGAAAAATATGATGCATTGAGCCCTTGGTACTCAAGATGGGACTTTAGGTTGCTACAGAATTATAAATTCAACAATGGTAACTCAATTGAATTTAGCATGGACATCCTTAACGTTGGTAACTTCATAAGCTCAGATTGGGGTGTAAGACAGTTTCCAACAAATACACAACCCATTGGTGTGACAACTGATGGCTCTGGAAACCCAACTTATTCTTTTGACACCAACTTAACCGATTCATTTGCACCTGAAACTGGTTTACTATCCAGATGGCAAATGCAATTTGGATTGAGGTATAGCTTCTAAGCTATTTTCAATTTTATAGTTTTTAAAGAGGCTGCCGATCGGCAGCCTTTTTTATTAAGTGCGTTTTGAAATTTTGTTAAGTGAGATATTCTTTTGTCGAGAGCTTTTAAACCTGGAGGGGTCTTCTTTGCCATAGGCTCTGTGCTTGGTGGACCTTCCTTGCACTCTTTTTCTCCACATGCGAAAACTCGAGGGCTTCATCTCTCTGCGCATAATTTTGATTACTTCATCTTCTGCAATTCCAAACTGCTCCTCAATCGCATCGAAAGAAGTTCTGTCCTCCCAGGCCATTTCTATTATTCTATCTACTTCTCTTTCCGTCAGATTTTTCATGCCATAATAACCTGTACCTTTAATAAATGTTATTTATTCAAATGACACACAAAAAACCACACCTGTCCACCAAGATTTGCCCTGTATGCGGCCTATCTTTCACGTGGCGCAAAAAGTGGTCAAAAAACTGGGAAGAAGTAAAGTATTGCAGTGAAAAATGCAGGAGAAACAAATGAAAAATATCATTGGGATCGATTACGGCTCCAAATTGGCAGGAACTACCGTCATTTGCTATGTAGTAAATAATTCACTTAAACTACTTCAGAGTGAAAAGAAAAAAGATGCAGATCAGTTCATCAAATCCTTTTGCTCAGAACATCTACCCGATTGTATTTATTTAGACGCACCATTGTCTCTTCCTCTTGTTTACTCTCAAGCCTCTAAAGCTGACAACTACTTTTACCGACAAGCCGATATTGAAACCCAGGCGATGTCACCCATGTTTTTGGGAGGGCTCACGGCCAGAGCTATAAAGCTCAAAAGCCAGCTCAAACCTCTATGCTTTGAAGCATACCCAAAAATGCTCGTCAGCATGCTTAAATTGGAAGAATACTACAAGAGTGACATCTCAAAATTCCTGAAATCCCTTGATCAACACTATAAAATATGCTTTCCAAAAAACATTACGAATTGGCATCAGGTAGATGCTATACTTGCTTTTATCATTGGCCTAAGACATCAGCAAGGTGTGGCAAAGACATATGGGTCAACTGATGAAGGTGTTATTTTTGTTTAACTCCAATGTTGCTAATACCCGATAAAAGACCTTAAATCCGGAAAAAGGTTAAACAATTTTGTTTTTAACCACTTAATACTATATACTCTATTAAACCAAAAAAATAAGAAAATAAACTATGGCAAAATGTTTCGCACTTATGGGTTGGAGCTTACCCGTAATAGAAAGTATGCAAAAGCTCAACAAACCATTTGTTGTTGTATCGTTTCCCGACTTTGAGGATTACGCCAGAGATAATAATATACCATTTGTATCCTATCAGTTTAACGAATGGAGTGACACCTCCAATGCCATCGACCTGGCTGAAAAACTAAAGCCTTTTGATGTAGATGTGGCTGTGCCACTTTTTGAAGAAACTGTAGAGTGGGCCGGAGCGCTTAACTCGATGTATCGTAATGATCCTCGTGTACTCAACCGTGCTTTCTTATTCAGAAATAAAACCATGATGAAGCGTAAAGCACTGATAGGAGGCCTGCGTGTCGGACTTTTTGAAGAAGTACACAGCCGTGATCAGGTGAAAAGCTTTATGAAGCGTTTAAATGAAGCAAACTTGCAGTTAACAGGAGAGGAAGATAGTTGGGTACACATCAAGCCATTTGCCTCTGCTGGTACAGTAGGCCATCGACTACTCAGATCTATGCAAGACATAGATGAAAAGGTGCAAGACGATGATTTTCCTTGTTTAGCAGAGAGTCACTTGTCAGGTAGAGAATTCTCATGTGAAGCTTTTGTTCATGGCGGAAAAATTCGATTTTTAAACATTACAGAATACGTAAAACTTGGGTACTCTAATTTTATACCAGAAGGCAACTACCTGCACACCAAACGTGAGATGATTAAAAAGCACATGCAGAAGTTGGTAGATATCTTCGGCATTGAGTATGGTATGATTCACCCGGAGTGGTTTTTAACAGATGAGGATGAGCTTAGCTTTGGCGAAGTGGCATGCAGAATTCCAGGGGGTCACATTCTTGAACTTTCTGGTAAAGCATGGGGTTATGATGCCTTGGCAGCTTTTGTGCTATGTCACGATCCAAGCCTTACAGAAGAAGAATTGAAAGAAATACTACCAGACGACAGTCAATTGCCAGAAAACTATTATGGCAATGTGATGATCTACCCAAATAAAAGAGAATTTTCTAAGCTCGAAATACCCGAAGAGTTGACAGAAGAGCCTTACTTTGTAGATCACACACTGGTACCACCGATGACTACACAAAAATTGAGCGACACGCGTGAAGGGTTTGGTAATCATTTCGGAACGATTAACTTCAAAGGTGAAAATCCAGACCGTATGACAGAGCTGTTGAAACACTACGAAAACGTAGATTTCTACATATAAATAAGGAGTATTTTAATAAATGACAGAGAGTTTGACCGAAAGAGCATTTGATCATTTCGAAGAAGCTATCGATGCGCTGAGAGAGGCCACCAGCCTTACTAAGGCAGAAAAGTCTAATAAGTTGGTAAGCCAAATAGATCAAATAGCCCTAAGTGAGGAAGGAATAGAATATTTATATAATAAAATCCCTGAGCTTTACAGGCTCGGGGTTTTTGAAAATACGGCCTGGCAAGAGTCGGAAAGGCTTGTGCCACAGCTCGTCAATGGTACCTTAAAAGCTGGACCTCCACATTCCAGCTTCGAAGTGTTGAGTGAGTTACGCATGCTTGCTATTGCTTTAAATACGCTAAGTATTCCAACAATTACTGCAAAAGAAGCAAGCGCCTATTTGGAAGAAGTACTTGTGCATAACCTAGAATTTGTTTTCGAAACTCTTTCAGAGGAAACACGATCGGCCATGCAGGATCTTGAACAGAAAAAAGTGTTTAATCTGTTTAGATTCTTACTATCCAAATCTGATTTACAGGGGATCAAAGAAAAACTTGCTGAGGAAATAACTCTCATCTGTGAGCAACGACCCGTTGTTACCAGAAAGGCACGAGAAATCATTGGTTTGGTAAGGCATAAAGTCAACCTGGACAATTCGCTTCAAACAGATCAAAAGCTCAGGGCATTTATCGAGGCAGTTTATGAGCCTTCGTTAGCTTCAAGAGACTTTAAGAGCATAGGTGCATATCGCACTTATTTGCAACAGCAGGAATTTGCACAACTCAGCGAAGAAGCAACACAAATGGGATTGAGTATGAAACGCACAGGGCTGGTGAGCAACTACCATGCATGTCTACTCAATTACTTAAGTGAGCATAATCATGACAGCATAATTCCCACAGCCCTTGGTTTAAACGAAACTGGCATTGCTGAGTGTAATAAGCATATAAAAGAAATTAAGAAGCTCATCAACTATATTGTGCACCCAGACAATGCGCAATGTGTTTATGGCTTGAGCCGAATGCTCGAAAAGGGTTTGTTTTCGCGGCAGGCTGTAAGAGCCGGGCTGGATAACATCAAACGGATAAGATTACACACAGAAGTTGAGCGAAATATTATAAAATCAATCGCGCACAGAAGTGCCGAACTGAGCGCGTTGCAGTATTTAATTGGTGCCCTTATTCGCATTTTAGGCCAACCGCTTGGCATAGGTCAGGGCAATAATCCTACATGCCAATCTGCAAGAGGTATAAGCATGTGGAGCCAGCATGCGCCTGCAAAACTCATCAACATGGTGATTACAGCAGCCACTTTAAACAACCTAAGTTTCCGTTTTGAAGGTAAAGAAATAGAAGCCGATAAACTTGGTCATGGTCTCGTAAAGCAAATGGATTTTAGCCTGGATGCGGTATCGGTAGTACTGGTACCATTGCTGGACAAAATCTACAATGAAATGATGAAGTTGGCCACAGGCCGGCCAGACGATCCACACAAATGGGTAAACCCAGCGATGTACGGACAATGGATTCAAATAGGATTTGCTTCGGTTTACAACTATGCCTTAAATGCCATACAGGATTATGATGGGTTTATCAAAATATTATATGCGGCCTGCCATCCAGACTATAACGGACACCACAGGCTAGTTTACCCTAACCCGGTAGGTATTTTTATCACTTCTTCACGAGGTGATATGGTAGGATTTCATGCAATATCCTTGCTAAGAGTCAGAAAAGATGATACCGGAACCATGCGTGCTTACTTTCTCAACCCCAACAATGAAGGTCGACAAGACTGGGGCCAAGGTATAAAGCCAGCTGTAATGGGTCATGGTGAAAAGCACGGAGAGTCATCTCTACCTTTTGATCAATTTGCCTCACGTGTTTATGCTTTTCATTACAATACGCTGGAAGCAAAAGATCACTTGAGTGAGGTGCCTAAAAAAACAGTCGCAAAAGTAAAAATGCTGGCCAAAGAGAGTTGGGGCCGGTCGTATAGTTGGAACGAAATACCTCGAGCATGGTAAAACACTCATCAAGAATTTACCTCAAACAAAGTGCCCTTAAGAGTAACTTCAATTTTTTAAGAAAAAAAGTAGGTGATGGTGTACGCATCTCGTCAGTAGTAAAAGCCAACGCCTACGGTCATGGTATTGAAACCTTTGTACCCATGGCAGAAAAGTGCGGCATCAATCACTTCTCTACTGCTTCTGCTTTTGAGGCTGAAGAAGTGCTTAAGGTGTGCTCTCCTGAGTCAAAAATAATGATCATGGGTATTTTGTATGAAGAAGATATCCCATGGGCCGTTGAAAACGACATCGAGTTTTATGTTTTCAACTACGACAAATTACCCAGAGCACTTGATGCCGCTAAAAAGTTAGGTAAAAAAGCACATGTACACATCGAGGTGGAGACAGGAGCCAATCGAACAGGTATGAACGGAAAGGAATTTTCAAAGTCTTTGACCTACCTGAAGAAGCATAAAGCTCATCTTACTTTTGAAGGGTTGTGCACGCACTTCGGTGGGGCTGAAAGTCTTTCTAATCAGTTTAAAATTGAGGCACAGCGCAAAAAATATAAAGAGTACCTCAAAGAATGTAAGGCTAAGAAAATAATGCCAAACTTCCGGCACATCGCTAGCTCTGCCGCGGCATTGGCCATGAAGGACACAGTGTATGATATGGTACGAATAGGTGTGGCCCAATATGGTTTTTGGCCAAGCCCAGACATTTATTACCTCCACCTACAAGAGATTGGCAAAAAAGCTGATGGCAACTCGCTTAAAAGAATATTTAATTGGAAGACAGACATCATGGACATACGCCATGTTGATGCTGGTGAGTTTATCGGTTATGGTACTGCCTTCCAGGCCACTCAGGATATGAAAGTTGCAGTGATGCCGTTGGGGTATTCTAATGGATATCCCAGGGCACTTTCTAATCGCGGACAGGTTTTAATTGGAGGTAAAAAGGCACCCATCGTAGGACTCATCAACATGAACCTATTTATGGTAGATATATCGCATATACCCGGTGTGAAAGTGGGTGATGAAGTCGTACTTGTAGGTAGACAAGGCAAACAATTAATAAACATTGCCTCTTTTACCAACTTCACCCAATTGCTCAACAACGAGATGCTCAGCAGACTACCTGCTGCTATTCCCAGAGAACCTATCAAATAAATTAAGAGGCCGGAAGAAAATTAGATTTTCCCTTAAAAGACAATCTTATAATTAAGTTCAGCTCATTTTCAGAAAACCCCAGGCGGCCTGCCACAGTTTTGCATAGCTCATATTCGTCATCGCTAAACTCTCCATCGGCAATTGCCAGACTCAACATTTGAATAAGCTGCGTCTCACGATCCTCTTCACGTTCAGGTATCACGTGAATGAACTCATTTCCCTTGGCTATCCATTCTTCTAACTCCTCATTAGTTAAGCCTGCTGCTTCAGCTGCCTCTTTAAGTACTTTTTTCTCCGACTCATCGACATGACCATCGGCACATGCCAATGCCACAAGATTTTTTAGGTTGCTACGGTTCATGCATCGGTTGAGTGCTTCCATCAAGCCATCATAGTGTAATTTTTCGGCCATGAGTTTACACAGATCATATTCGTCCTGACTGAAATAGCCATCTGCCGTAGCCAGGCTTATCATATCAATAAGGTGTTGCTCTCTTTCGGCATTGTCTTCCGGCACTTTTATTACTATTTCATCGGCCTTGTCGAGCCAACCTTGTAATTTTTCTTGAGGTATACCTAAATGCTCTGCGGCATGTGTTAAAATCTTAAGTTCGCTTTCCTCCAACACACCATCGGCATATGCAAGCGCGATTAAATTTTTGAGATGACGAGTTTTGTCCATTATAAGTCCTGTTAGTATGTAATATTTCAACCTGTTGTTAACAACATATCATCCGATAAAGTTATTAAAGCCCTTTTTATAAAATGCAAGATGTTAATTAGCATGTAATATTACAACCAATTAACAATCATTTTTTCTGTAAAAATTATTGTAATACCTTTTTAATTAGTATTTACTAAATTTATTAGTATTTTTGATGTGTGAATGATGAAGTATATCATAAAGGACGAGGAGCACAGCTATCAACTCCTAACAAGTTTCACACTCAGCGAGTTACGCGTGATGTATTGGAAATGCTGGATGAAGATACCCGTGTGGAAAGTCCAAAAACTGAAATCTTCTTTGAGACTCCTAAAACCATTGTAAATCAGGTAGACAGTGTTGATGTCGGCATGGACTATTCCATGAATCCTTACCAGGGGTGTGAGCATGGCTGCATTTATTGTTATGCGCGCAACTCTCACGAATACTGGGGCCATGATGCTGGCCTCGGATTTGAAACTAAAATTATTGTAAAGAAAAACGCACCAGAACTTCTTGAGCGCAAACTGCTAAGCAAGTCATGGAAGCCAAAACCAATTGTACTTTCGGGTAATACAGATTGTTATCAGCCGCTTGAGCGCAAATTTAAACTGACCCGAAAGTTGCTGGGGGTATTTAATCGATACAAACACCCTGTGGGAATCATCACAAAAAATACTACGCTTTTGCGCGATATCGATATACTCGAAGAGCTGGCTGCCGATGGATTGGTTACAGTGCTTCTATCAATAACTACATTAGATGAAAAACTAAGAGGAGTACTTGAGCCAAGAACGGCTAGTGCCACGAAGAAGCTAAAAGCTATTGAAACACTCCGTTTGCATAACATCCCTGTGGGTATTATGAATGCTCCTATTATTCCAGGTTTAAATCAATCAGAAATTCCAACAATCTTAAAAGCAGCCTCAGAATACGGGGCTCTTTCGGCCAATTATACCATGGTAAGGCTCAATGGCGCAATAGGGCCTATTTTTAAAGACTGGTTGCAAAAAACAATGCCTGATCGCGCAGATAAGGTCTGGAATCAAATCGCAGAAGCCCATGGCGGTCAGGTAAACGACAGTCGTTTTGGAACAAGAATGAAAGGTGAAGGAAAACTTGTAGACTCCATCCATCAGTTGTTTCAAACTATGAAGAAAAAATACTTTGGAAACCGGTCAATGCCCAAGTTGAGTACCGACAAGTTTAGGCGAGGTGGCAACTATCAGCTATTTTAATGGTTTAAACTGTAAGTGCTGGTTTGCAAATTCCTCCTATGTTACATTTCAAATGATCTATAAAGTTTTCAAGGTACTGTGGTGTATTTTCCTGTGCCAGTATGAGCGCATACCAGGTTCTGAAAAGCCTTTTTTTTGTGACAGGTACTACGGCCAGTCGTTTGTCTTGTAAAAATGGCTCGATAATCCATTTGGCTATTACCTGTACACCCATACCTGCCTTTATCATCTCTACAGAGGCTTCAGTTATCTGAATGGCTGTTACTTTTTTAGGGGCGATGTTTTCAGGAGTGAGCACTCTGCTGAAAAGTGTGACAGTCTCCAGAGGAAACGAATGTATAATCACATGCTCATTTTCAAAATCTTGGGCAGTCACATATTTTTTACCTGCCCATGGGTGATCTGCTGCTACCACCGCGAGCAACTCATCAGTAAATAGCTCTGACTCATGTATGTTTGGATTGTCGAAAATTCCACTTGCAATTGCCAGATCCAGCTTGCCTTCTAGAATATTTTTTACAGGCTCATTAGCTGTTTCTGGCGATATCTCTATCTCCACATTAGGAAACTCTTTGTTAAAGTTTACCATCAATGAAGGCAGCCAATGATAACAAGTATAGCACTCCGTAGCTACTCTCAAGCTTCCTTTATCACCACCAACGTATTGCTTCACCGCCCTTTCAGTCTGCTCTATTTCTATCAAAACCTTTTCAGCAGACTCCAACACAATTTTTCCGGCACCGGTAAGCACCAATTTTTTATTAACTCTATGAAACAGCTGAGCTCCCAGTTGTGTCTCGAGTTCTTTTAGCTGATGGCTTAAAGCCGATTGAGACAGATACAATGTTTCCATGGCCTTAGTTAAACTACCCTTAGCCGCAACTTCTTTAATTAATCGTAAATGCCTGACCTCCATATGTATTAATTTATTTCATGTAAATGAGTAAATATATTCATCCAATTAATAGAACGGTAGAAATCAGGTTGCGTTACATTCGATATAACAAAAAATTTACATGCCATGATACTCACAACATTGCAACACCTCAAAATTACCTGCTCAATTATCGGTAGCGCTTCCTTAGTTGGTCTTTTAGTTTTATCAATGGAATCAGCTGATCCTTCATTTATTCAAAAATATTTAAAGCTGACATCAAAAAACATTGGTCTGTCATTTTACAATAAATAATTATCAATTATGAAAGCTAAAAACCTTATTCTACTGCTCATACTTGCCTCGCTTTGGGGGCCGTCATTTCTATTTATAAAAATAGCGGTGGCAGAAGTGCCTCCAATTACTCTTGCTGCTTTACGTATTGGTATCGCAGCAGTGTTATTATTTGTCTTTCTATATGCACGTGGTGGTCGGCTTTCAAAATCAACTACCTTTTGGAGGCATGTAACCATAGCAGGCTTCTTTGCTCATGCGCTACCCTTTGCCCTCATCAACTGGGGAGAGACATATATTGCCAGCGGTCTGGCATCTATTCTCAACGGCCTTACTCCACTTTTTACCATTGTGATTGCACATTTTATGCTAGATGACGATAAAATGAACTTTAGAAAGGTTGTGGGAACAATAATTGGGTTTGGAGGACTATTAGTACTTATCGCTCCGAGCCTTTCTATGAGCATGGAGGCAACAGTACTCGGAATTTTGGCAGTTAGTATTGGTGCTATTAGTTATGGCTTAGCAATGGCCTATTCAAGAAAATTTCTAACCAAAGCACAGCCATTGCATGCACCAACGGCTCAGTTGCTCGTAGCGACCGTTTACCTGATACCATTATCGTTTATTGTTGATGGAGGAGCAGAATTAAACCTCTTTGTTTTATCACCAGCTGTACTTTGGTCAATATTGGCTTTGGCTACTTTTGGTACAGCCGTTGCCTTTGTTATATATTATAAGATCATTGAAGTGGCCAGTGCTTCATACCTTTCATTGGTGACCTACCTCATGCCTGTATATGGAGTTTTGCTAGGCATCATATTTTTGAATGAAAGTTTATCATGGCATGCATATGCAGGTGCAGGGTTAATTATTTTTGGAGTAATGATAGCCAACAACACCATTCCCATTGAATATAAAAGACCCAAAATCAATAGCTCCACGCTTGACACGGAGGTAGGCAAATAGCCATTTTGTCAAGTACAGTACATAATCGGTGAAACAATAAAACTTCTTAGTCAGTTAATAACGTAAATACTAGACTATGAAAACGATTACACAATATACAGCCCTACTGTTGCTTCTTGTAAGCTTCAGTGCCTGTTCAGCAAAAGAAACTTCTAACAATAAACAAAAAGCTACTCTTCAATTGACCAGCGAAGTAAAGGCGAGGTTAGACACGGCCTTCTTTGCAAGTGGGTGCTTTTGGTGTACAGAGGCAGTATTTGAGCGTGTAAGAGGCGTAAAAGATGTAATCTCAGGCTACAGCGGTGGTTCCTCCAAAAACCCCAATTACAGACAAGTAAGTGCCGGACTTACTGACCATGCTGAAGCCGTGAGGGTAGCTTATGATCCCGAAGTAGTATCGTACAAAGACCTTGTATATATCTTCTTTGGTTCACACGACCCTACCCAGCTCAACCGTCAGGGGCCAGATGTTGGTAAACAATACCGCTCCGCGATATTTTTTACAAATAATGAGGAAAAGTCGGTTGCGTCAAGTGTGATGCAGGAACTCAACAAGAAAAAATACAATGGCGGTATTGTGACGGAAATCACCAAATTTTCAGCATTTTATGCCGCTGAAGACTACCACCAGGACTATTACGAGATCCATCCTAACCAACCGTATATCGTTTCAGTTTCCAAGCCCAAAGTGGAGAAGTTTATGAAGGAGTTTAAGGATAAGCTCAAGGATGAGTATAAGTAATGTCACATTCGTCTTCGTGACGAGCGAAGCTACCTAGCAATAGTCGTCAGACCACTACCTTAAATGGATGCCCACTTCATACCCGGGCCAAAAGTCATAATTAACTCCTACTGAAGTGATATTGTAAGAAATTTTCTCCGGAGCGATCGCTGTACTTTTGTTAGTGATAAAAGCATTGGCACTAATACCTCCGTATAAGTAAAATGTAAACACCTTATTTTTGATTTTCTGCCCGTACTCAAGATCCAGCTTTGTTAGTAAATTGAGGTGATCGGCTATCTCATCATCAAAACTTACATGTTTAAATGATATGCCATAGCTGATGAATTTTTTTGCATTATTTGGGTCTTCAGCACCCATGCTGTTTTTATTGTATTTCACTTTCTCAAACCCATAGCCTATTGCCCACTGAGGATCGCTGTCAGATCTGATTGTAGCTGGGTTATAACTAAATATTAGTGCGTTTTGATTCATGACCTGATAGCTTCCTGTGAGTGGCATGCCACTTTTAGTCTTTGTGCAGTTGTAACAGTTGCCCGTTGTAAATTCTACATTATAAAAAAACGTCTCTGTGGTATACGCCCGCTGGTGCCCGCCTGCACTTCCAAAATTTAGCAAACCTATAGGTGTGCCATTTTTACCATGTGTTTTGTTGGGTGCTGTACTATAAAAGTTAATAAGCCCTATTTGAGTGCCTCGCATTTTACGCGCACGATTGACCAACCCGAATTGGAAACCATTCATTTTGCTCGAAAGATTTATTAAACCTATTTGCCAGCCTGTAATTTTAGAAGGGGGATCTGAATTTTTGCCTTTTATAAACCATGCTTTGTTCAATAAACTTATTTGCAGGCCCTGCATTTGCCCATTGGTAAGATTTGAAAGTAGCGCCAGTTGTACTCCACTTGACGAGCGCAGCGCTACATTATAAAGTGTGGCTATTTGAAAACCTAAATTATAGGTGCCTACCATGTTGCTAACTCCTGCCAGCTGCAGCCCCCTGGAGCCCTTATGTACAAAATTGATGCCTCCCGTTGCCTGAATGCCGCTGACATTGTCTCTAACAAGGTTGAGCAGCCCAGCAAGTTGTATACCCGTCATATTAGACTCAAATCCTTCTCTGATCTGCGTTCGTTCTTCTCCTATTGAAAGGTTAAGGAAGGTGTTGCTCCCAATTACATTGGCTATTCCGGCCAGCTGTATGCCAGTCGCATATTGTGTATTCAGATTTGATATACCGGCTAATTCAAAATAGCGATTGGCAGCTGATACACCGCTGAAAATATTAATTGAGTATTTATTAACGAACCAACCACTGTGAATGCCATTGGTGCTGACGCCTGGTGCAAGCCCGATTTGAAATAGTCTATTCTGGAATCGCTTTTTTGACTGAGTATGCCCATTACTGGTAACAATAATTAAGAGGCCAACTATAAGGTAGTGTTTCACTGAAGGGGGATGGGTTGATTCGCACAACCAACGAGATTTTAGTTCCCCATATTTCCTGTAATTCGATGAAACGACCTGAGACAAGGTTCAAATAACTATTTGTCAGTTAAATAGAGGCTCCTCATCACGGAAACGGGCTCAGTTTATTTTGAAGAGATTGCTTCACTACGTTCGAAATGACGAGTTAAGATAGTCATTAGACCACTTCCAGTGGTAAGACGACTTTTATACAGCATCTGGCTAGAGCCCATCCGGTGGATTTGTTTAAAAGGCCAATGAGATTTCTCAGCGCTGCTACGAAAAGGTTAGAATTGTCATTCCGGACTTGATCCGGAATCCCTGACTTGTTTAAGCTTGTTGAATAGACCCTGAATCAAGTTCAGGGTGACACTTAAATCAAAGCTCCATCTCCACCTGATTTCTCAAGATGTCTTTCATCGTTTCTCTTTTTCTGATCAGGTGTGGCTTGCCTTTATAAATCATAACTTCGGCCGGCCTGAATCGAGAATTGTAATTTGAAGCCATGCTGAAGCCATAGGCACCAGCATTTTTGACAGCCAATATATCGCCTTCTCTCACTTCATTGAGTTTACGATCCCAACCAAATGAGTCGGTTTCACAGATATACCCGACAATACTATACACTCGCTGTGTTCCTTTTGGGTTAGAGATATTCACAATTTCGTGATAGGCATCATACATCATCGGTCTTAGCAGATGATTCATACCTGAGTCTACACCCACAAAAACCGTAGCCGGAGTTGTTTTGATTACGTTGGAGCGTACCAGGAAATATCCCGACTCACTCACCAGGTATTTGCCCGGTTCAAACCATATTTCCAGTTTCCTGCCGTAGCTTTCGCAAAACTTATCGAATGCTTTGCCAAGCTTGAGCCCCAGGTCATAGACATTGGTGGTGATATCGCCTTGCTTGTAACCCACTTTAAACCCACTGCCAAAATCGATAAACTGCAAGTTTGGAAAATCACGAGCAACTCCAAAAAGGATCTCTGCGATTTTCAGAAAAATATCAGCATCTAAGATATCTGAACCGGTGTGCATATGCAGCCCGGTGACTTCGATGTTTGTGGTTTTAATTACACGAAGCAAATGTGGCAACTGGTAAATTGAAATGCCAAATTTAGAATCAACATGGCCAGTGGAGATTTTGGTGTTGCCCCCGGCCATAATGTGCGGATTGAGTCTAATACAGCAAGGAACTTTATTGTGGTATTTGTGGCCAAATTGCTCCAAAATCGAAATGTTATCGATGTTGATCATCAGGCCCATATCCACGCCCTCCACGATTTCGTCAAACGAAACACAGTTGGGAGTAAATAAAATTTCTTTGGGTTCAAATCCTGCTTTGAGGGCAAGTTCGGCCTCTTGAATGGAAACTACATCAACGCCTACCCCTTGCTGTTTCATAAGTTTGAGCACAGAGATGTTCGTCAATGATTTGGCGGCATACTTAATCTTTATCTTCTGATCAGAAAATGCATTTTTAAGGGTTTGCAGCTGGCTGATGATTTTGTCAGCATCATAAACATACACAGGTGAGTCAAACTCCTTGACGACATCAAGCAGTTTGTAGCCTTGTAGCTGATAATGATTGTTCTTGAGTTCCATACGATTGCTAAAAACTCAAATGTACAGCATATTAAAATAAAATGATACTACAATTTGCTGAGCGGGAGTGAGGCTATGTAGCCTAAATCTTGAAAGTAAAGTCGGGCATAGTAAAAATGAGTCTGTCTCAAAAGTTCATCGTCATACCGAACGAAGTGAAGAATCTCATGGAAAGTGCACAGAGTCTACATTAAGACTCCACGCTCCGCTCTGAGTGACGTTCTAGATTATACTTTTGAGACGGACTCTAAGTTGTTATTTATTTTGAGAAAAGTCTATCCGCTTACTCTATCACTAGTTTTTTATTAAGGGCTCTGTTGCCTTGTATAATTTGTAAGACATAGATGCCACTAGGTTGGCTCGATAGGTCGATGGTTTTATCAAATACACCTTCAAAATCAGGCATCACATCCTGGTGTACAACTTTACCATTAATGTCCATTATTTTGATTTCTGTTGCCTTGGCTTCACCCTTAAAGGCCAGGTTGAGCGCGCCCTCACTCGGGTTTGGGTAGTAGTTTAAGCCATCTACATTAAGCTCTTTTGAGCCTTTAAGCTCAAGTTTTGCCAACTCTGTATCTTTTTTCGATATCTCTTTCACGTGTATTTTCCTCACCTTAACACGTTTGATCACGGTTCTTTTCTCATCACCATCATCTGACTTAAAAAGAAAAACGTTATCGCCTTCTATCGCCCCACTCTCACCAAATTCAAAATCTTCAATCACTTTGCCATCTTTAATGACCATCACATTGCCTTCATCATCTTTTTTGATCTCGAAAGTATGCTCACCCGCTTTAAACTCCACATCCTTATCATCGCCAGACGATTTGAACATAAAGGTGTTGTCGCCTTCAAAATGTAAATCCGCATCTTCATCGTCACTGAAAAATACATGCATTTCTTTTTCATGCGGCCCTTCTTCACCAGCCATACGCCTGATAATTACATGGTCTCCATCTTTTGAATTGAATGAAAAGCCATCTTCCATCTCTAAAAATTCAATATTCATATGTTGCAAGTCAGGGTCGTTTTTCATCTCCTCCTTGCTTCCATATACTTTTTCTGTCACCTTTCTTTCTCCATTAACCTCCTCAATGACCTTAATTTTAAATTTTTTGTCTTTGGTCTCATCCTGTGCAGCCACACTCAGCACGCAGGCCAACAGGATAATCAGTGTGTTTAATAATTTCTTCTTCATAGCTATTGCTTTTTTTGTTTGTTGGTTGAATTTACGCTCAATCGCTCTGTGTGTCTGTTAAAAAAGGGTTAATTGATGTTAAATAATGTTAAAATGAAACCTTAATGCCGTTTTGAGGGTAATTTAGCAATATGAACAAGCGCACAACATGGGTTATCATCAGCTTGATGAGTATTGCTTTGGTTGGTCTCACCAGCTTTCAGGTATACTGGGTAAACAATGCCATAAAGCTCAACAAACAGCGCTTTAAAGAAAATGTATTTGAGTCGCTCAATTATGTAGTTAATAATCTCGAAAATCGCGAGGTGATACATGTCGCGAAAAATGACTTTTACTTTTTTTCAGATGATAGCACCCAGGCTCCTGTGCAGGTAAGACGGCCGCCCCAGGCTCCCGATAGGGCGGTAATCATTCAAGATGGTAAAACCATCACTTCGAATACCACCGGTGACGATGGTTTCAAATTTGAGTTAATCACTGACGATACGGTAAGGGTTTTTAGAAAGCGTGAGGCGGTCGATATTGTAGTAGAAAAGTTGATAAGAGACAAAAAGTCGATCGAGCAGCGGGTAAGCAAAAATATTGTAGATTCTTTGCTGCAGCGGTCACTTCACCAGCAAGGCATCGACATCAACTACCAATTTGCCATTTGGAATGCCGACAAAGGCAAAGTGGTTTTTAGCAACTCAAAATTTGATGAAAAGAAGATAGAAAGCACCGAGCTCAAGGCCAGTTTGTTTCCAAACGACATTATGGACAACATGAATTACCTGGTGATTAATTTTCCTGCTCAGGAAAGTTATTTGTTTAAAGAAATATGGCTCACCTTACTTACATCGATACTATTTATTCTCACCATCATTGGCTGCTTTAGTTATGCGATACATATTATTTTTAAGCAAAAGCGACTATCTGAAATCAAAAACGATTTCATCAACAATATGACCCATGAGCTTAAAACTCCATTGGCGACTGTTTCTCTGGCATGCCAGGCACTCTCAGAAAATGAGGTGCGTCAAAATAGCAGTCAAATGGCGCGGTATGTTGGTATTATCAAAGAAGAGAATGTACGCCTTACTGGTCAGGTAGAAATGGTACTCAATGCCGCACAAATTGATAAGAAAAACCATAAGCTTGACATTCGACCAGAAAACCTGCAGCATGTACTGCAATCGGTGATTAATAATCACAAATTACGAATAGAAAAATCTAAAGGAACCATGACTTCTGATCTCGCGGCTTCCAACATCACACTTCCGATTGATTACGAGCATATGAGCAATGTTTTTAACAACCTGATAGACAATGCCATTAAATACAGCAAAGAAAACCCTGCCATTGATGTAACTACTCAAAAAACAGGTGATGAATTGTGGGTGGCTATTACCGACATGGGCATTGGCATGAAAGCTAAAGAAATTGACTACATATTTGATAAGTTTTATCGCGTGCCTACGGGCAACCGTCACGATGTAAAAGGGTTTGGTTTGGGCCTGAGCTATGTGAAAAGTGTAGTTACAAAACATGGCGGTGAGGTAGCAGTGACCTCGGTGCCAGGAGAGGGAAGTACGTTTACCGTAAAACTACCTGTGGTATGAAAAAACTACTCATTGTTGAAGACGATAATAATCTAGGGCAACTCCTGGCTGAATACCTCGAGCTTAAGGCCTTTGAAGTAGTTTTATGCAGAGATGGTGCTGAAGGGTTACTGGCATTTAAAGAAACCGCATTTGACCTTTGTATTTTGGATGTAATGATGCCCAAAAAGGACGGGTTTGAGCTGGCACGCGAGATTAAACAAATTAAACCTCACATTCCATTTATTTTTCTCACTGCAAAGTCGATGCGCGATGACGCCATCAACGGTCTGAAGATTGGTGCTGACGATTATATTACAAAGCCTTTTAGCATGGAAGAGCTATTGCTACGCCTTGATGTTATTTTCAGAAGAAAACCACCAACCAAGGTTATTGATCAGGAGGTATTTACGCATAAAAACCTCACTTTTGATAGTCATAAACGGCTATTATGCATTGATAGCAAAGAGTTAAAATTAACCCATAAAGAAAGCGAATTATTGAGACTGCTTTTTAAACATAAAAATGAGACCCTTTTGAGGAAAAACGCCCTTTACAGCATCTGGCGTGACGATAACTACTTCAACTCACGCAGTATGGATGTGTACATCACCAAGCTTAGAAAGTACTTAAAGGCCCAGCCTGATCTGGAGATTATGACCATTCATGGTGAAGGATTTAAGCTTGTAAATGTGACATAATTTTATTACTTTACAAGTTCCCCCAAAAAGTAAAGCCTAGGGCCGCGGAAAGACCATTTGCAGGGGATTTTTTAAGATTTGTTAACGACCTATTTACGTTTTCTACATACCGAAAACGTATTTTTAAACCTTCTAAAACCAACGTGCTATGATTCAGATTATACCTTCTATTGCCATTGCCGAAGGCAAAGTGATCAGACTCGAACAAGGAGACTTTTCTAAAGAGAAGGTGTATGAGCAAACACCGATTGATTTAGCAAAAAGCTTTGAAAATCATGGTATAGAGGTGGTGCACCTGGTAGATCTTGACGGAGCAAGACGTGGCCAACCGGTGAATTATCACATACTAGAAGCTATAGCCGGACATACCAATTTAAAAGTCGACTTCACAGGTGGTATCCACACCGATGGAGACATAAGTAAAGCTTATGAGTACGGTGCCAGTTATATTACCGCTGCCAGTGTTGCGGTAAGCCGAAAGGAACTATTCGCATCCTGGATTATCTCTTACGGAAGAGAAAAAATTACACTGGGTGCCGATGCTTTGGATGGAAAAATCTCTATCCGTGGCTGGCAAAAGAATACGGATGTCGACATTTTTGACCATATAGAATACTTCTACAATCGTGGTTTGAAGTATGTGAAAACGACAGACATCGCAAAAGACGGCCTGATGCAAGGACCGGCCTTTGACCTGTACCAACAAATCATCCATAAGTTTGAAGATATCTGCGTACTTGCCAGTGGCGGGGTGCGCAATATTGATGACATCAAGCGCCTGAATGATATGGGCGTGTTTGCCGTGATCTTTGGCAAGGCCTTCTACGAGGGCAACCTCAACCTCAAAGACCTTGAGGATTTTTTAGTAAAGGCATAAATACATAGTGTAAGTATATGCCATTGCATATACTCGCATGTAGGGCACATAATTATGATGCATACTTCAGAACAAAAAGCTTATGAAGAACTGTATTCGGACCTTCTGAACTCTGAAGTCAAAAGTGTTAAGTATTATGAAATTGCATATGAACCATCTAACCCAACTCCATATTTCCAAACCAAATTTGAGCGAATTCATTCAGTTGACTTTTCTGTAGTTCTAATTACATCGAACGGAAAGTTTGAGATCTGCTGGGATGATGAGTTCTTCCAATTCGGCATTGGAATAAACACAGAATCCAAATCTATATTTTCTAACTACCAGTCTTGGGATGTGACTGCTGAAAATTTATGGACAGGATTAATCGGCCATCAAATTATTTCAGTGGACATAGATTGGGAGAAAATAACTATTCAATACAGCGATGGAACTGAAGAATTTAAAACATATCCTCAAAGCATACGAATCAAGTTTTCGAACAACAAAACAATTTTCATCAGTGCAGCAGGTTTTCTGAACGAAGGGGATGACGAGGTTATGGGAATGTCGGATAATCTAACAATAACAGACAATGAGGAACTCGCACGTCATGTGAAAATGATTGTGTAAACGTGCCCTAACAGACGATATAGCGCATGGCCAAACTGCCTATCTGATACTTCAGTGCATACTTTCCCGTGAATCTGCCCATTCTGCTGGCTTTTGTGCTTCTAGCCATTTTTTCCTTTCTGGACTTAGACTTTCAGGACGCAGTTCTTCGTGGATACTGTTGTGGTGGTTGGGCAGTTTCACTACATTAGTGCTTTCTAAAGACTGATGTGGCCACTCGCCATATCTGGACGTTGGACACCACCATTTTGACTTTCAATGACAAAAAAAAGAAAACCGCTTTTAGCATCAATATTAGCTCTTGTTCCCGGACTTGGGCAACTATATAATGGAAATCCGACCAAAGCTGGAATATACCTAACCATTGATATTCTCGTGCCCATTGCAATGGGAATATTTGGACTACTCAAAAATTTTGAAGGATTGATTATAATATTTGTCTTTTCTATCTCCTTCATTATTTATAGAATCATTGATGCCTATCAATCAGCCCAACAACAAGAAAGTTATGAGTTAAAACGATACAATAGATGGTTTATATACCTTACATATTTTCTTGCTTTAGTGGTATTTAGAGTATTCGTAGACTTACCTGTATCTACTAGAATTCAAACATTTCATATCCCTACGCCATCAATGTACCCAACTATTCAGCCTGGAGATAGAATAGTAACAGACGTCAATAGATATAGCGACTACACTCCTAAACGTGGAGAAATAGTCACTTTCAATTCTCCTGAGGGAGGTATCTGGACATTCAGAGTTGTTGGATTACCTCAAGAATTTATCGAAGTGAAAGAGGGAAAAGTTTACATAAACGATGAAATCTGTGAGTTAGCACCATCTGATACTGTGCTAGTTGACGATTTTGAAGCAACCATATTTCAAGAAACCCTGAGGGATGTTTCTATATCAACTGTAAGATATAACCAGGCACCTCATTACGATACCAGAACTTTTGAAAAAATGCAGATTCCAGAAAAAGAATACTTCTTGATGGGTGACAATCGTGACAATGCTTTGGATAGCAGGTTCATTGGGACAATTGCTCAAGATGACATACTAGGTCAAGTAATTTACAGCTATTGGGGGGAAACGTCTGATCGGATAAATATTGATTTAAGAGTAAGGTAACGGGGGCCAACACCATATTCCATGAATAATCCCTTGTGATACAATTTAATAATTAATCCTCTTTATTTTCTTGTTTTGGATGTTTTTAATTCTTGTGGTCCCACATTTATTGAATCGTTTTCGGTCAAGGATGGACATAGTAGTGCCGGTGCGGTGGGGTGTCCACCTGCTATGTCCTTGACGGAATAAGGATTCAATAATTATCTTGATAAGAATTAAAATAAGCCATACTTCCATTAGTAGTTCCCGACCTATCGGGACCACAGTTTCCCGTTAATTTTTTGTGAATACCTGCACCATACTAGCAGCAAGAGATCTTAGAGTCTCACACGGTGTTGAGGAGTCAGGTAAAGTGTTTTGGTCATTCGGCTTTCTTTAAACTCTAATCAATTTGACGCTATTTTATTAATCCAACTACATAAGGCTCTTTGGTTTTAAGTACATGATATATCCTTGACAATAACTTACGAGCAATGATCACTATGGCTCGCTTCTTTGTATGATTACTAAGCAATTGCTCATATTTCTGTAATAAGGCAGGGTCGCGCTGAACGGCTGTCCACGCACACTCAACGATTGAGCTGCGAAGTCCTTGATGACTGCGATAGGTTATATAGCCCTTCCTATCATTGTCTCCACTGGAGTGAGTCATCGGCTTTAGGCCGATATAGCTATTAAACTTCCTGAAATTTGAAAACCGATTAATATCTCCTAGCTCAACCAATAATTGCACAGTCGTCAACGGCCCGATACCTGGTATCTGACGTAGTAACTTTGCATCACGTTTATATCTACTAAGCCGCTGAAGCTTTCTGACCTCAATGGAAGTATCCAGAAAGTGGCGGTGAATTTGATGGTATTGCTTGAGTAATAGATCCAGAGTGGTGCGCATGGTTGCACTCGGTAGTTCCACTTCCGTCAACCAGTACAAAAAGGCTTTGGTCCAATACGGGTTGTCAAACTTAGCAGGTATGCCCTCTCCTGAGCTAATCAGCTTATCTTTAATCCGGTTCTTTATTCTTACTAGGTCTCCCCATAGCTTCTTGCGGTATCGGAATAATTGGCGGTGACCCTCCAGCTCAGGACTGGGAATGTAAATCCCTCGTAACATCCCGGCCTTTAGCGCTTTGGCTATTTTCCGACTATCTACAGGATCGGTCTTTTCGGAGTTCTCTTTGTTGGTGGTCGGTACATCAGCCGGATTTATAACAATGCAGTCATAACCGTAGCTCTCTAGCTCTCTCTGTATCCAATAACCAAATTTGCAGGCTTCGTAGGCACAGTAAACCTGATAATTTTCAGAAAAATGCTTATCAATATAAGCTTTAAGAACAGCAGGATGGGGTGACTGACTGAAGGTCTTATGATGTAGGTGTGCTGTAAAAATACTTACTGACCACTGACGCTTGTGAACGTCAATTCCAATGTATAACTTATGTGTAACTAATTCTTTCATGCCTGTAATCCTTTGGTTGTAATTCAATTTACTATCTGAGGATTATAGCATGGGAACTAGCATTCATGCCTTTACTCACTTTTAATGGAGCAGGTGCGTCTGAATTTCAGCAACTTTGCTGTAAACACAGAAATCACTAGCTTTCATCTTTATTTGCTTCTGGGGGCGTCCGCGCCATACAGGGGCGTTGTACGCCAAGGAAGAGGTGACGAGAAAACCAAAATACTGACTTGGAAGACCTTCAGAAAGCGCACCCTCCAATGGCGAGAGCACTATTTGAGCAGTATAAGATTATTTTACTAGACAATTACTAAATCAAACACATGCAACAGATCTCTTTTTGGCAAACTTGGGTAGTGGCAGGCTTACTGATGGCGATGTCTGCAACAGTCACAGCACAAGAAAGTGACCTTACCCTTGATGACCTATTCGCAACGCCAAAGCTGACGGGAACAACCCCTTCTCGGCTTGTGTGGGCACCGGATAGTAAGTACTTCGCCTTTTCCTGGAGTGAACCAGGAAATTCTGGGCGTGGCCTTTGGGTATCCACAAGCGATGGGAAGGGAGTGCGCCTCGTTTCCGATACAGCATCCGCGTCAGTGCGCGATATTGTCTGGGCCGATGCGAACACAATCATCAGCCTGCGAGGTAACAGCCTCTGGCAGACATCACTGAACCAAGGAGAGGACCTCCAAATGATGCCCGTAAAGGCAGGTGCAAGTAACCTGTCGATATCGCCAAGTGGTAATCAAGTGGCTTATATACAGAACGGAGATTTGTGGCTTGCTGACTTCACATCTAAACAGAATCGCCAGCTCACTGAGATTGGTATCACCAGTCTCTCAAGCTTACAGAAAGGGCGCTACAGCCGACCGGAACGTGAAATCGGTCCAGGCATATGGAGTGGACCAACGTACAAATGGTCCTCGGATGGCAAGACAATCGCGTTTCACCTAGTTGACAGACGCGAGATGCGAAAGGTATCATTCCCAGATTACCTCGCTACCGAAACCAATCCCAACGAAGTACGAAGAAGTTATCCGGGCGATCCAAACGAGATTCGCAGGGTTGGCCTACTCGATGTAGAAAGCGGCAACATTACATACCTCGATTTGCCAAACCCACACGCCAACCAGATCATCGACTTCAACTGGTCACCGGACGGTGCTCTGCTGGTTGATACCGCATCCGACACGGCAGTTGAACGTAAGTTATTTGTCGTTGCACCTGGAGAAAGCCAACTGCGTGAGATTTGGCGAGGCGTTCGAGAGAGCCGCATGTACACATCGTTTGGATCTACTTGGCATCCAGATGGGCAGCAGGTCGTTTTCTTAAGCGATATGGGTGATCGCTACGGTCTTTATACACTCGATGCCTCAGAGTCTAATGGTCGCCCGCAGCTCCTAACAGATCCGTCCTACGATGTGCTGTCCGCCCCAAGCATTGCTGGTGATGTATTGTTTTATGCAGGCAACGGTGTTAATCCGTACGAACAACACGTGTATCGCCTGAATATGTCCGGAGGCGCTCCCGAGCAGGTGACACGTCTTCCTGGCCGGAATGTTGGTTACCCCTCACCGGATGGCCAATACCTGGTGTTCATGCACAGCAACGACACATCACCTCCTGAGCTTTACGTGGTAAGCAGCGAGGGTGGTGACGCTACGCGAATAACCTACTCGCCATTGCCGGCCTTCACAGAACGAACCTGGACGCCTGCAGAATATGTTAGTTTCCCCAGTCTTGTAGATGAATACACGCTGCATGCACGGATTCTGAAACCTACCAATATGCCGCCAGGCAAGAAGTATCCCGTGCTGTTCGGGCCCGTCTATTCAAATACCGCGAGGAACCGCTGGGCTGGTAATTACAGCCTGGTACAGCAACTGTTGGTCAAGAAGGGATATATTATTGTACAGGTGGATTCGCGAGGTAGCAACGGTTATGGCCGAGCATTCCGTGAAGAGTTCCTGCTAGGTTTTGCCGACCAGGACATTGAGGATTATGCCAGTGCCGTTGCCTACATGGAGTCACTGGATTATGTCGATCCCGATCGCATCGGCATCTGGGGCAGCAGTTATGGTGGCACACTCTCCATTTATTCGCTATTGATGAAGCCGGGCTTATTCCAGGTAGGTGTTGCTGCAGCAGCGGCTGTTGACCCGATGTTCTTTGGCACGGACGATGTTGCTATTGTTCGTACCCCACAGACACACCCTGAGGTCTTCCAAAGAAAAGCGCTCAACTATGCAGCAAACCTGGAAGATAAACTATTGTTCATCCACGGCATGCAGGACCATGTGGTACCATTCAAGACTACAGCTGCGTTAGCAGAAGAACTGATTAAACAGGGCAAAGACTTCGATTTTGCGTTTGCACCGGGTGCTACTCATGGCTGGAGCCGTGAGCGGAATTACGATCACTACCTATTTAGGAAGCTCATCGAATACTTTGACCGACACCTGGCCGTGCCTTCTAAATAGATGTTTGCAGGTGTCTTGTTTAAAGGGCTTGAAGAACAGTGTATAACAGACGATATACCACATGCCTAGCCGGCCGCACCTCGCTTGAGTTATCTGACTGTGAAATGCAACAAAGAGACATTAACGGTATTTGAAAGCCCAGAGGCACGTGCCATATCTGGGTGTTGTCGGTACTCAATCTATAGGCGCCTGATTAATTGAGCCAAGTAACTTTTTTAGCAATACAGTAAGACTATTTTTTTCTGCTTTACTTAAGGCTTTTATTGAGTTTTTAGCTTCCTCAAATCTTTTTTCAATCGCTAAATCTATAGTGTCTATTCCTTTTTGGGTTAACTGCGCTCTCTTAATTCTTCGGTCTTTTTCATCAACAACCCTTTCTATATAGCCTAAACTAGTTAGCCTATCCAGTAAGGCCGTCATGGCGCCAGAGGTGATAAGCACTGACATCATAAGCTTATAGCACTGTAAAAGTTGCTGTTTTAACGATATCTGTGGCAACTATATACAGCTCGTTGAGACGCTTTAAACTATAATCCATAACCACTCATTTATTGTTGAGTAGTTGAAAGTTTTGAAGTATTTTAAAAACAAACAAAGAAATCACTACTTTCAATTTAAGATGGATGCACTTCTCATTGCAATAAATAAAATGATAGATCTCTCTGAAGAAGAGGCTTCTAAATTTATTTCTTTTTGTTACAAAAAGCAGTTTAAAAGAAAAACAATATTAAGCGATGACGATGAGTTTATCGATGAAGTTTACTTTATTGAAGAGGGCATCATTAGAGTAAAAATCATAGACTTAGAGGGCAAAGAACACACTACTCACTTTGCCTTAGAAAATCAGTTTATAGCTGATTATAATGCCTTTTTAACACAACAAAAGTCTCGTTACCAGCTGGAAGCTCTTGAAGATACTGAGGCAATTGTGATGTCTAGAAAAGCGATTGAATGGGGTTATGAAAATTTGAAACAAGGCGACAAATTAGGCCGACTGATTGCAGAGTATTATTTCACTTATCTTGACACTAGAATTCAACATCTCTACACGCTTTCACCGATAGAAAGATTCGAATTAATGAGTAAGATTTTTCCCGGTATTCACAATAGAGTGCCACAACACATGATTGCCTCCTACCTCGGGATCACACCAATACATTTAAGTAGAATTAAAAGGCAATTTGGGTGAAACGTTAACAAATGTTATCGTTTTAAAGGCCAACTGATTAGGACATTTGTCTAAAGATAAATTGACAAATGGATCTAATAGTAACTTTAAAGGAAAGGAACTCGACCTTATTCTGGTTTGGGTTATTGAATCTGGTGGTTGTAATACTATTGTTGATACTCTCAGTAGTTAAGCCAGTTGAATATGCACAAACCAATGCCTGGTACAAACCCATTAAATTTGCATTATCAACTGCTATTGTTAGTTGGTCCATTGCTTGGTACTGTGGATATATTAATATCAAAAGTGACCTGACTATTTGTATTTGGGTTATTATTTTAAACCTGGGTTTTGAAGTTTTTTATATTGCTCTTCAGGCGGCAAAAGGCGAGCCTTCCCACTACAACCAAACCACACACTTACATAGCATAATGTTTTCTATCATGGCTATGGCTGCTGCTGTTGCTACCATTGCGATAGGCTACATCGGCTCTAGGTTTTTCATCACAATTTTTCCTGGGTTGCCTGATTACTATATGTGGGCAATTCGGTTTGGCTTTATTCTGTTCGTTATATTTTCATTTGAAGGTTTTGTTATGGGTGGCAGAATGTCACATACGGTCGGAGGTGCTGATGGTAGTCGGGGCATTCCATTTTTAAACTGGAGTCTTTCATTCGGTGATTTAAGGGTTGCTCATTTCGTTGGCATGCATGCATTACAGATTCTACCTCTACTTGCATGGTATATACTTAAAGATTTTAAGCTAGTAGTGATAAGCTCAATACTATATGGCTTGCTGGCCGTATTCGTCTTAGTGCAGGCTCTTCGCGGAAACTCAATAATCCATTTATAAAACAAAAAATCATGATCAAATTTTACTTGCCTTTTGGGCTGCTCATAATACTCACAAGTTGCTACTCGGTTAAAAAATCGGTAGAGCGTAGTAAGCCCAACTCTGAAAAAATAAATTGGCCTGAAAACTACAAGCTTGAAGACGCACAGTTTTTCGTTCATAATGAAATCGAAATTAAAGCAAAGCCCCAAACGGTTTGGGAAGTTTTGATACGGGCTGAGGAGTGGCCTGATTGGTATGAAGGTGCCAGCAACGTATCGGTGTTGAGCAATAATTCAGCCGATTTAAATGAAGGAGCCATTTTTTCATGGAAAACCATGGGTCAAAACTTTGACTCCACGACCGTCAAAGAGTTTCAGCCTCCTTATCGACTGAGCTGGGAAGCTAGGAAAAATAATATCAGAGGTTATCATGCCTGGTTAATTATTCCTAATGGTGATAACTGCAAAGTAGTTACAAGTGAGGTTCAATTTGGTTTTTTAACTACCATGCAAAAAGTCTTTATGCCCAATAAGTTGAGAACACTGCATGACATATGGCTGGAAGAATTAAAAAATAAAGCAGAAAATGAACATACAATCAAAAACAAATAAGCGACTCAAAGACAGGTATGGCAACTGGGCATTAGTTACAGGAGCAACTTCAGGTATAGGAAAAGAACTGGCATTAAAGCTGGGAAAAGCAGGGTTTAATCTCATCATTACTGGTAGAAGAGAGTCTTTACTCCAAGCACTAAGCTCAAAGTTATTTGAGGATTATCAAGTGGAAGCCATTCCTATTCAGGGTGATTTATCTGATATGGAGTCGGTAAAAAAGTTAATTAATAAAACCGCCCATCTGCCTATAGGCGTTGTCATACTAAATGCTGGTTTTGGAACTTCCGGTAAATTCATCAACGCTGATGTTGAGAATGAACTCAATATGATCGACCTCAATTGCAAGGCCGTGATGCTTTTGTCCAATCATTTTGCAAACAAAATGCGGGATCAAACCAAAAATGGAGCTATAGTACTGTTAAGTTCTATGGTTGCATTCCAGGGAGTTCCTTATGCGGCTAACTATGCCGCAACTAAAGCTTACGTACAATCATTTGGAGAAGCAATTGCAAGGGAGCTTAAGTCTGAAGGAATAGATGTATTATGTGCTGCGCCAGGACCTGTAATGAGTGGTTTCGCAAAGAGAGCTAATATGAAAATGGGCATAACATTAACGCCTGAATCGATAGCTGGACCTATTTTAAAATCAATAGGCAAGAGTACAACAATTCTTCCTGGCCTTTTGACTAAACTGCTGGTCTACAACCTTAGGCTTGTACCTAGATGGGCAAAAGTTCTGATCATGCAAAAGGTAATGTCAGGGTTTACAAAACATCAAAAAGGAAGATAATAAAAAAGGCCACTCTTAAGTGGCCTCTAAAATGAAATCAATAACCTAAACCATTTAACTATTGAATTTCAATATCCCATACCAGATCAATATCAGACTCCCCATCATTTGATGAAGAAGTAGCCGTTTTAATATCCGGTTGATGCTTTAAAATTATTCTAAACTCGCCTGTTGCTGCATCACCGGTTGTCCAGGTTGTGGATAAACCTACCGGTTGGCCATTGGCATCCTGGTCATTATAATTTACATCATCACTTCTGTTGTTGGCTCCAATATTTCCATCACCAGATGGGTCGGAAAATAATCCGTCTGTCCAGCCATAAAAGAACATATGTTCTTCAGCCTCTGCATTAATTTCCTGGGTAATATCTTCACCCTCAGCAGTATTTCTTACCTCCACAGCCATGGTGTAAGAAGTGTTGGCATCCAGAGCAATCGTAGGTATTGTAAAGTTGACACCACCTGCTCCCTCAGCGGTAAAAGTCAAAGGGGCACCGCCAGTTGGCGTAAAGATTAGTGACACCTGATCGATTACTTCTTCTTCATTTTCGGCAGGTGGCGCTTCGTCATCGCTACATGCGCTAAAAGTTAATAATCCGACCAATAGACTTCCCAGAATTGATAATTTAAATAGTTTCATTGATAGTTAATTTTTATAATTCTCCTAACTGCAACAATGTTGCAAAGCAATATTACATATAATGCAACAATGTTGCAAATAGTTATAGCTGATACTTTAAAGAAAGTTGAAAATTTATACCGGGTTGGTCGGCAAAGTAACGCAAGAGATCTGTATACTCTCTATATGTAGTGTTTAAAATATTATTGGCACGTATGCCAATCACCCATTGCCTTACATTCACTTCTGACTGTAGGCTGAGTAGAAAGTATCCCTCAGGGGCTTTTTTAAAATCAAATGGTGAGCGGTCAGTTTCAAAAGGATCAAAATCATCATTTTGGATAAATGCTTCCGGTGCTATAACCCTGGGGGCCCGATGTTGCTCAAAAACATATGTGGTATTTAAGCCAATTTCAAATGGGTGTTTATTCTTCAGGTCGGTATTGTATGTTAACAGATAGCCCAACCTATTGGCTGGCACTCCAAATAATACGGTAGATTTATCCAAATCTTGGGCATATAAATAGGTAGCTGACAGTTTTGATTTCCAATGTTGATCATGTGTGAGCACCCCAACTGCATCGACTCCGGCAAATAAGGCATCAGTTCTTACATATGCATATGCAGGAAATGCGCCTCTTACTGTAGCAAGAACATCGCGCGGCTCAGCGTAGATATAATTTTTTATCAGGTTAACATATGGAGTGGCTTCCAGACGAAACGCGTCTCCCACATACTCATAGGTGGCCGTAAGTTTATAACCTAACTCATTTTGCTGTGTATCATCAATCTCAATATCATCAGTAGGAAATGCCACATCTGAGTAGCGATAAAATCCATATTGCAAGTTAGATCGATGCTTACCATAGCTAAAAAGCTCCGCTATACTTGGTGGTCGCCAGGCAGTAGCCATATTTACACGTATTGCACTTGTTGATGATAAGTCCTTCTTCCAACCAATTATACCACTTACGCTTTGATAATTTTGATCAAACCTCACTACATCATTGTCGGTATCTCTGGCCCTTGCAGAAGCTGCGAGCACATCATACCTGGCCCCCACCTCCAATGTAGACTGTCCGATTTCCTTGCTCTCGGTAAAATATATGCCTGCCTGTGAATTATTATAGTTGGGTACAAAAGGTATGGTGTTGGTACCCGGAAGATTATTATTATCCTGATACAACAGTTGCACTCCAATGCTCCCGTTCCAGTTGTTGAAAGTAGGGTGAAGCCACTCGGTTTGAAAAGTGTGTGTAAATAGCTCGAGGTCTATTGAGGGTCGGTCATTGTTAGACCCGCGCCTCACATCAAATTCTTTTCTTTTGTTTACCTGAAATCCATAAAGAAAATTGAGTTGCGAGTTTTGCCAGTTTACATTTCCCTCAAGCTTTAACAGGTCATGGCTAACCTCTTGCCTGGGCGTACCAATACTGTAGGTAAAATCTGTAGTAAAATCCGGCTCAGTATCACTAAGCGCATCTGCCAGATCTTCTAAATTTCCGACAATCGACCCTCGCAATACGCCCAACTCTTGTTCTACATGACTGTAGTACGCTTTTATATCAAGCGTCTTCCAGTGATATAAGAAGCCCCCACCAACTGACATCTCGCGCATACCGGTATTTGAAAGGTTATAGTCTGGTGTGTGTAAGTCTCCCTGGTATCGGCCTGCTGCCTGCAGCAACCAGGCAAAATTTTTCTTCCCTTTTTGAAGCAAAATGCTGCCATCAAGGGCTCTCCCGTTGCTTTCTCCTTTTAATGACACCTCCCCATGAAAATGATCATCAAGTAACGTCTTTGGCGGATTTACGATAATCACTCCTCCCAGAGCGTTTGGCCCATACTTCACAGCCGCTGCACCTTTGATCAGGCTGATGTCATTAGCCAAAGAGGGGTCAACCTCAGGAGCGTGTGCCTCTCCCCAATCCTGACTCTCATGTCTGATTCCGCTGTTGATGATCAAAATCCTATTGCTATGCAGCCCATGGATGATTGGCTTTACCACATTGCTCCCTGTTTTCAATGTTGATACTCCCGCGATGTTTGCCATCACATCACCTAAGGATTGATCCTGCACGGCAGAAAAATCTTTTCCAGACAGCTTAGTTTCACTTAAAGAAGCAATGCCCGAGGCATCTCTCTCTTCTTCTACTACAATACTCTCTAAAATAACCTGATCGGGAGCTAGCTGAATAGTTGGGTTTTTATGATAACTATCATGATGGTGTAGTACAGGTTTATATCCAACATGAGCCACCTCAATGTCAAATTCACTTTCGCATAGTTTTGATAATGAAAAATCTCCGTTTTCATCTGTGATTTCTCCTTTGTTTGTGTCCTTGACCTTTACAGTTACAAATGGTATTGGCTCCAATGTTTGAGCATCCACAATGGTTCCTGATACTGAACAACTACAGTCCGTCTCGCAGCTTTTATTTTGAGCTTTGCTTAATAACGGGAGAAACAAAATGATTAAGAATACAATAGCACGCATATGCAACAAAGTTGCATAAATATTTTCAAATAAATAGAAAGGAATTTTTACTCGTCTATTACGTCAGAAAACTTAAACTTCTGAATCATGTAATAGAGTACGTTAAACGACAACACATCCTCTGGATCTTCTTCGGGTTTTTTGGATGTATTGTTTGTGTTAGAAGTCTTGTCTCCCTGCTGTGGTTTTGCCTGAGGTCCAATTTCGGACTTATTCTCTTCAGGCTTTTTCTCCTCAGCTTTCTTTGGTGACACATATTTTTTATCAGCACCATTTCTTTCTGCTGATTTTTTCACAGGATCTATAGTATAGCCACTGCGAGATCCTTCACCAGCGGTAGACGTATTAGAGGAGGGCTCTCTGTCTACATTAGGCATAGAAAACCCATCTTCTTGTGCATAAGTTGGGGCGTATAAACATAAAATGCTTATGGCTACGAAAACAGCTATGTGGCCTCGGGTTTTCATGAAGTTGTCTAATATACGGAATAAATAACAAAATGTTGCAAAACAATAGACTTGCCTCATGTAATGAAATAGAGATTTTTGTATAAATTGGATGGTATGAGTACGATTAGTTGGAAAGAGTTCGAAAACGTTGATTTAATAGTGGGTACCATAGTGGAAGCAGAGCACTTCCCTGAGGCAAAAAAGCCAGCATATATTTTACATGTAGATTTGGGTGAGAAGCTTGGTATAAAAAAGTCAAGTGCACAAATTACTGACCAGTATACTACCAAAGAGCTGGTAGGCAAACAGGTCATATGTGTTACTAACTTTCCTGAGAAACAAATAGGCCCAATTAAGTCACAAGTATTAGTAACGGGCTTTACCAATTCAAAAGGCCATATAGTTTTGGCATCAGTAGATGGTGTTGTTCCAAACGGAGCTAAATTGCATTAAAATGGCGGAGTCCTTTTATATAAGAAGTTTAAAACCTCTCGACCTCACAGAAATGTACATTGCATTCTTGGATGCATTTTCTGACTATCCAGTGGCTTTTAAACTTACTAAAGAGCAGTTTGTAAGAAAATTTGTAGAAAAGTTAAAAATTGATTTTGCGCTTTCAATTGGCGCTTATGATTATGATGCGCTTACTGGTTTTATATTTACCTCAGTAAATCATTACAACGGCAAGCTCACTGCTTACAATGGTGGTACAGGCGTACGGCCAGCGTATCGCGGAAATAAGCTTACCACTCAGATGTACAACCATTTGATACCACTGCTACAAGAAAGAAAAATAAAGCAATGCGTACTTGAGGTGTTAACCGAAAATAAAAAGGCGATCAATGCTTATAAACAAGTCGGATTTGTGCCAACGAAATATTTTAAGTGCTTTAAGCTTTCAACCAAACTGTTGAAGCGACCACTCGACCTTTCGCTCGATATCTTTTCCATTGATCGACCCGATTGGCATGTTTATGAAAAATTTTCAGACTACAGTCCATCATTTCTTGACTCACCTCAAATGATCACCAGCAATTTGGCAAATGAAGAGATCATAGAGGCTCACCACGAAAATAAATGTGTGGGCTATGCCATATTTCAACCCTCATTTGGCAGAATCAGTCAAATAGGCGTGCACACCGACTTTAGAACCAAAGGTATAGGATCAGCAATGATATCATATATGCATAACCGAAGTCTTCAAAAAGAGCTTACCATCATCAACATCGACAAAGAGGCAAAAGATACACTCAGTTTTTTCAGTCAAATTGGCTTCGATAACCAGTTAGACCAATATGAAATGGTGCTTTCTTTTTAAGTAATAATTTATATAACATTATTTGTTTACTTTGACTTATGCTCCAATTCTCACATTTAAAGGCACTTGTCGGAGGCACAATAACAAGTGAAGCAGACCCCTCACTCAGTATCAGCCAATTGCTTACAGATAGCCGTAAAATTACCCCCACTGACGGCACCCTCTTTTTTGCTATAAAAGGAGATCGACACGATGGGCATGAGTACATCAACTCACTTATTGAGGCTGGTGTAAAGCAATTTGTTGTAGAGCGTGACTGTGATTTACCAAGTGAAGGCATTAATGTCATTAAAGTGGAGAGCACACTCAAAGCTTTACAAAAATTAGCTGCTTTCAAACGTGAGCAATTTGGCGGGCCTGTCGTGGCAATAACTGGCAGTAACGGTAAAACTATTGTAAAAGAATGGCTGGCTCAAATGCTAATGCCTTTTGAGGCCGTAACTAAAAATCCTGGGAGCTACAATTCACAAGTTGGGGTACCGCTATCTGTATGGAGGCTCAGCAGCACCCAGACGATCGGAATATTTGAAGCAGGCATTTCGCAAACCAACGAAATGGGCCATCTACAACAGATTATACAACCTACAGAAGGTATTTTCACCAACATCGGTGCGGCTCATGACGAAGGCTTTCAGTCCAGAGATGAGAAAGTCAAAGAAAAGGCCTTGCTATTTAAAGACACGGCTCGTGTGGTATATTGCCAAGACCATCACGAGATTGATCAATTTCTATCCGATAAAGGATATACCTGGGGTAAAAGCACAGAGAGTGATGTACGTATAAACGGTATGCTGGCTGAAGCTTCAAAAACAACATTACGTTTATCAACAAACGACACTTCGCTTGAGCTGACTGTTCCATTTACAACCCCAGTGGCTATCGAAAATGTGATGCACTGTATCAGCTACATGCTTATGAAAGGCTACAAAGCAGCAGACATTCAAAGAGGCCTTAATGGTTTACGGACTGTTAAGATGCGATTGGAGATGAAGCGCGGTGTAAATAACAGCCTGATTATAGATGATACCTATAACAATGACCTGGCCGGGCTTGAGGTTGCCATAGATTTTTTAGTAAGTCAAAAGCAGCGATCAAAGAAGATCATCGTGCTCTCAGACTTATACCAAACTGGTTTGCCAAATGATGAACTTTACGGAGCAATTGACAAAAAACTTCAGGCTGCACAACCCAACACGGTAATCGCTATCGGTGAAAACGCCTCAAAGCACCTTTCCTTTAATGGATTTATTTCATATCCTACTACCGAAGCATTCATAGCGCAACAAGACCTTGCCTTATTTGAAAATGCCATTGTTTTAGTCAAGGGCGCGCGAGTTTTTGAATTCGAAAAAATCGTGCGTCAGCTTGAGGAGAAAATACATGGCACACAACTAGAGATAAACCTTGATGCCTTAACAAGTAATTTAAACCACTATCGCTCTAAGCTTCAATCTAAAACCAAGCTCATGGTAATGGTAAAGGCATTTGCCTATGGTAGTGGCAGCCTTGAAATCGCCAATTTACTGCAGCATCATCGCGTAGATTATCTAGGTGTGGCTTATGCCGATGAAGGTGTACAGCTTAGAAAGAATGGAATTACATTGCCGATTATGGTTATGAATCCCACACAGGAAAGTTTTGAAAATATTTTGAAGTACAACCTGGAGCCTGAAATATATAACTTCAATATTCTCAATAAGTTTATATCCTTTTTAGACAAAAAAGAGGCGAGCATTCACCTGAAACTCGATACTGGCATGCATCGTCTTGGGTTTGCTCCAGATCAACTTACAAGACTTGTGGCTCTTCTCAAAGCAAACAAAAATATCAATGTCAAAGCCATGTTTAGCCATCTGGCAGGGGCAGATAGTGAGGAGCACAATGCGTTTTCTCATACACAGGCCAACCAGTTTGATGAAATGAGCACTCAGTTATCACTCAAGCTCAACATTACACCAATCAGACACCTTGTTAATTCTCCGGGCATTGTACGCTTTCCACAATTTCACTTTGACATGGTGAGGTTAGGCATTGGTTTATATGGGGTAGAGACCAACCAGCAAGAACAAGATAAGCTGCACCCCATAAGTAGTTTGAAAACAATCATTTCTCAAATCAATGAGCTGAAGGCTGGCGATACGGTAGGATATGGGAGAAAAGGAAAAATTATTAAAAATAAACGAATTGCTACTATAGCCATAGGCTATGCCGATGGATACAGCCGTGCTTTTAGCAATGGCAAAGGCCAGGTATTTATACATGGTAAAAGAGCTGCGGTGGTAGGTAGCGTCTGTATGGATATGACTATGGTAGATGTTACACACATACCTGAAGCCAGCGAGGAAGATGAGGTCGAAATTTTTGGTCGAAATATAACCATCTCCGAAATGGCTGGTTTTATTGACACAATTCCTTATGAAATATTAACAAGCGTCAGCCAACGCGTGAAGCGTATTTACCACACCGAATGAGATATATTGCTCTTATCCTGATAGTTATTACGTCTTGTAAAATGGACAGTGATAAAGCTATAGATCGTAAGAAATTTACATTCAAAACTGGTGACGATACTGAGCTATTTTTTAAGAATGTTCGCCAGTCAGATTATGACCTTGAAGAAAATAAGGCTGCTAAGTTTAATGTTTTCCGTCATGAGGATCGCTTAAGAGAAAAGCAGCCATCATTACACCTTGCTATAGTAATTAATTACTTGCAAGATGAAGCATACCTGCTCGTTGAACCATCAGAAGACTTACGACAGTTAGATGAGATTTGGGTAGAAACGGCAAGCGGTTCTGAAATAGTCTTAAGCGACTTCTCCAAAGAAGGAATGTTGGAGTTTGCATCTCAAGTCTATGAGCGCTTGTTAAAGGATGAGCAATTTCAGGTGAGCATAAATGGTGAACAAAAATCCATCTTGCAGAACCCTTCTGACAGAGAAGCTTTTCGAGTAACCGTATCAGACTATTATCGTCTCACTAGAATTTACTAACCTAGCCAATAATCGATATACTCACCTTTAGGGTCGTAGCGCTGCTGCTGACTTTCAATATTAAACTGTCTGCCTTGGCGCGGATCATTTCCCACTCCTGCAATATATGCCCAATTAAGCCAGTTGCTACATGGGTCATAATCGATCAATCTGTTTTCGTACCAGGCTGCTCCCCAGGTCCAGTTTACTTTTAAGTTATACATCAAATAACTCGCTGCGTTTTGTCTGCCTCGGTTTGAAATATATCCCGTTAGCAGCAACTCCTTCATATTGGCATCGACAAATGGCTCTCCTGTTTCACCATTTTTCCATTTTTCGAAAATTTCTAGACCATTACTAATCTTGGGGGGACTGCCATTAAATCCGTCATACTTGAAAATGGCGCTGCCATTTTGCTTCGCCATGAACTTGAAAAAATCTCTCCAAACCAGTTCGAAATACAACCAATAGGTAGATTGGTTGCTGACCCTTTCTTTCTCGTACTTTTTTATCTCGTGATAAATTGACTTTGCCGAAATAGCTCCAACCGAAAGGCAGGGCGACAGTTTTGAAGAATAGCCGGCTCCTAACAAACCATTGCGAGTTGCCTTATACTTTTTTAATAAGTCGTTTTCCCAAAAGTAACTGTTTAGTCTATCCCAAGCGGCTTTCTCTCCACCTTCAAATTGTAAGACGGCCCTTTTGTCAATTGTCTCTTCCTCCAGACCCAAATCAGCGAGTGTTGGAAGCTCTCCTTCTACAATCCCTGCGATGTAATTAATGCTATCTGGTTTATCAAACTCTTCTCTTACAGTGGATTCCTTTTGAGCCTCTTTTCTAAATGTTGTAAATACCTGAGGCACCTGTTTAATTGGCCATGGCACATCTTCTTCATGGTAGAGCGACCCTTGCCAATATTGATTAAACGCAACTCCACTCTGCGAAAGTGCCAACTCAAGTCGATCGATTACTTGCTGTTCTTCATAGGTCACTTCCTTTGTGAGGTTGACGGTCTCAGCATTTATCTTAGATGCTACTTCTGGTAATACTTTTTCGGGGTGCCCTACTCTTACAATGAGGTTGGCCCCCATTTTTTTGAGTTCCCCGCGCATGTGCGCAACCGATTCTATGAGAAATTTAGTTTTAAATGCACCTGTTTTTCGAAAGCCTAAATCGGGCAAGGTTTGAAACAGACGAGGATCGAAAATATAAATCGGTAATATCTCATTTCCATTTTTACAGGCTTGAAAAAGCAGCTCATTGTCCTGCAATCTGAGATCATTTTTTAGCCAAACTATCACTTTACTCATGGTTTTAAAACCAATGAAAAAAGAAATAGTTTATTGACCCGTAGCTGTAATTACTAGTTTTCGACTTCCTCCAACGTTACGGTGCTCGCAGAGGTAAATACCTTGCCATGTACCGAGGTTCAGACTGCCGTTGGTAATGGGTATTGAAACACTGCTGCCCATCATAGAGGCTTTTATATGAGCCGGCATATCATCACTCCCTTCTAAGGTATGTTTATAATATGGGGCATTTTCCGGTACCATTTTATTAATGTGAGACTCAAAATCTTCACGCACGGTTGGGTCTGCATTTTCGTTGATAGTGAGGCTGGCAGAAGTGTGTTTTACAAATACATGTAGCAACCCAATACTTATTTTATCAATTTCAGGAATCGCACCTAGTATTTCTCGGGTGATTAAATGAAAGCCTCTTGGCTTTGCTTGTATCGATATTTCTTTTTGGTAAGCCTGCATATCAGTTTTCTACCCTTTCAAATGCGCCCAGGTCTGGTTGAGTGTCTCTAACAGTACCTTCAAGATCATTCATTATACCAATGACATCGCCCACATCTTTAGCAGGGGACAGTGTGTCTAGTTGATAATTATATTCTCTTGGCCCAGCAAACCTCGGGTCTTCATTTATAATATTACTATTTCCGCTCCATTGGCTATCCTGTGTGCGCAATAAGCTATGGTCTATCGTAATATTGAATTGTGCCCCTCCGGCATTGCTGGTTTGTAACTCATCTGACAAACTACCCCATATGATACTATTAGTCATTTCGACAGATAAATCTTCCACCAACAACGAGTTGTTGCCCAAGGCAATGTTATCAGCAAACACTACTGAAGGGTCTTGTCTAAAAAAGTCGAATGTAAAGTTGCCAAAAGTGCAATGCTCATATTTATAGTTACCTCCGGCATAATTTCCCAGCACGTTTACCTCACAATTATTAACGAGCGTATTAAAGGCGTATAGATCAGAAGATATAGCCAACAAACCATAGCCTGGAGCTACATTAATAATATTACCCACGAACGTTTCGTTGCCCCCGATATTTTCTATCCGACTATTGCTCAAAACCAGGTCGTAGTCGTCATTATCATCAGGTGTGCCCAGATAAATACCAAATTCTGCATTTCTTATGTCGGCACGATCAATGGTATTGTTATCACTTCCCGGCAGGAATATCAGACCTCCCCACTGACCCGGAGCATCTTCAAAGCCCTCATCGAAGCGGTCGTTGCTAAATAGCACCCGTTCTTCATCGGTGCCCTGCACGTCTATGGTACCTTCAATAAATATAAACGAGCCTTTATGGGAATAAATTTTAGCTCCAGCCTCTACCGTAAGGTTGCATAGGCTATCAACGAGCACTGAATTGAAAATGACGTAAGGCCTTTCGTTGGTCCAGGTGGTATTGCATGCCAATATTTCTCCATTAAGAAACACAGCATCTTGCCCCCAGGCCACAAGATCTATATCTTGAATATTGTCATTGGTATTAAATATTAATTGATCTGTGACTAAAAAGGGAAGGTTTTGATCCATTGGGTCGATAGTGACTTCGACTAATACCAATAAACTATCCTGCCCAAGTAGTTTTACTTCATTAAACTCCGTATCGGCTCTACCATTTACAAATACCTTGTATTGAGAGTTATTACCGTTGGCCAATGCGATAGATGAGATATTTACCGCTTTTTCATTGTCATTATAAATCCTAAAGCGTTTTGTAATGCTCTGTTTTGAAGTAAATAAGGTGTCGAATAATACTGAATCGGCAGAAAACCTAAGAGAGGCAGAGCCATCAAAGGTCAATTGCTCCTCTTCAGGTGTGCAGGCCATGCCCAGCATAGTGAGTACAATAGCAGTAAGTATAGCACGGCTCATTGGTAAGTAACGACAAGTAAGTCTTTTCATTACGTGCAAAGGTATCAAATCAAAAGCTAATGTGAGCTTCAGGCACCAAGAGCGTTATAAATAAAAAACTCGTCATCGCGAGGAGTATTCTTTACTCCGTTCACAATGACGAGTAGTCTTGATAATAGCTCTAGGTCTTATTTTTCAACTTCTACCACAAGGTAGTTGCCTTCTTTCCAAAAAAGCTCTTTATCTGTGATTTGTAAAACTTCAATGACACCATCATTTTTTACAAAACTGTAAGAACCCTCAGGATGGTTAGAAATCAATTTTGCTTTCTTAGCATTGATGTAGATTTCATCTACCCGGTCCTTTTTTATCCTTGTAAAAAGTGAATCAGATGCATTGGCATTTATAACTTTTATTTTTCCCAGACCAATAAAGCCGCCTTCTTTGCTTACAACACCTTTAGTCAAAAGGTCTTTAGGTGAACCCATCAAAAAGTAGGCTCTGTTTAAAATATTTGTCAATTCAGCAGTTACTTCTTTCTCTAAGGCATATAATGCCTCCATATCAAACATCTCGTCATCCATATTGGCGATTAGGCTGTCTTTCTCAACTAAACTGTTGATCAATAGCTTAATTTTCTGATCTAACTCGAGAATTTCTGCACTCTTCTCGCCAGACTCTTGTCTCAACTTAACCAGGGCTTTATCTAATGATAAAATTTTAAGTTTACTGTTTTGCATCAATTCCTTAATCTTCGCAATTCTGTTGTTGATGTTCTCTTTCAAGCTTTCCTCATCATTCATTTCACCACTCAATTTTGCGAGCATTGTTTTGTTTTCATCAATGCTGGCAAGATTTTGTTCGATTTCCTTCAAAGACGCAGTGAAGTTTTGAATCGACACCTGCATTTTTGCATCTCCACTTCTTAAAGAGTCGTTTTCATTTTTTAAAGACTCAATTTCAGCCTTCAGTACGGCTATTTCTTTTTGCTCCTTAGATTCTCCACATGATGCGATAATCAATGCCGTGAAGAGAATACCTAATACGTTAATTTTCATTTTTTTAGTTATTGTATAAATGGCTTTTAAATAAAAAAGCACGAACAATATTTTGAGTTCGTGCTTCTTAGACGCAATGACTTTAAAAAGTCACTTCTTGCTAAATAATATTATTTAAGCTTCATCGCTCATTTTTTCTGCATTTTCAGCGATTCTTAATTTTTCTATAAACTCAGCAATCTCACCATCCATTACATCTGGCAAATTGTGCTGGCTGTAGTTGATTCTGTGATCGGTAACTCGGCTTTGTGGGTAATTATACGTACGTATTTTGTCAGACCGGTCTCCACTACCTACCATAGATTTGCGCTGAGCGCCTACTTCTGCATTGTGCTTGGCTAACTCAATCTCATAGATTCTTGAGCGTAAAACCTTAAGAGCTTTCTCAAAGTTTTTGATCTGAGACTTTTGATCCTGACAAGAAACCACAATACCTGTAGGCTCGTGAGTCAAGCGGACGGCAGAGTACGTTGTATTTACTGACTGACCCCCCGGGCCTGAAGAACAGAATGTATCTTTACGCACATCGTTCATATCGATCTGTACATCTACTTCATCCATTTCTGGTAGCACCGCAACTGTTGCTGCAGATGTATGCACCCTACCTTGGGTTTCAGTTTGTGGTACACGTTGTACACGATGCACGCCAGATTCAAACTTAAGCGTACCATAAGGTTCATCCCCCGTTACGGTACTTACGATTTCTTTATAGCCTCCACTAGTGCCTTCAGTCAGATCAAGCACATTAAGCTTCAGCCCATTTTTTTCACAAAATCGCTGATACATTCTAAACAAATCACCAGCAAAAATTGCAGCCTCATCACCTCCTGTACCGGCTCTTATTTCTAAGATGGCTTCTTTATGATCATTTGGATCTTTGGGTATCAGCATCTGCTTGAGTTCCTCTTCCAGCTCTTCTTTGCGCGGCTCAAGATCATCGAGTTCCATCTTGGCCATGTCCCTAAACTCCTCGTCTTTTTCAGTTTTAATCACCTGCTTGGCATTATCAATATTTGATAATACCTCTTGATAATCATCGTATTTGCCCATCACCTTTTCGAGGTCTTTGTATTCTTTACTCAATTGAGAATACTTCTTCATGTCAGCCATGGCATCTGGCTGTACTATCAACTGACCTACCTCTTCAAATCGGTGCTTTAATTCTTCTAGTTTTTCGATCATACTTGTTCGATTATTCAACAAAATTAACAAATCGTGGCGACATGCCTGTTAGCATAAAATGCTATCTTTTAATCTTTGTATTTTTACGATTATAAATCAATCTCATATGAAAAGTTATTTAGCGCTTATTTGTTTTACCATTCTATTTATGGCCTGTGGTGGTGGTTTGTCTGATGATCAGCGTAAAACGCTGAAAGATGAAATGGAGCAACGAGAAATTAAAAAAATTCCAGAAGAGGCTATCGTAGAGGCAACCTTTGAAAAGGGAAGGATGCTGCTTGAGCATTACCAGGCCGGTGCCGATAGCCTCTTAAGTAAAATGAACATTGAGGTTTCCAGGCTAAAGAAAAATGACTCTACTGCCAGCAAGGTAGAATGGGAGCTTTTGCAAGCCTATAAATACAGTATGACACAAGGCGCTCAACCCTCAGAAAATGTCCAGCGTGATGGTGAGGATATGGTTTATACTATGCCGTTTATTGAAAATGACACGTTTGAAGGCATCTATATAATCAGGATCCCTCGCAAAACAATTGTACAGGACTTATAGGTCGATCCAACCAACATTATGTTCTTTCCGTAAAATGTGTTAAACCAAAACCTTCGACACATGAAAAAACTTAATACAATTATTTTAGGTCTTTTACTTATACCTTGTCTTGTAGTAAACGCACAAAGTGATGTTGATGCGATCAAAAAAGTAGTGGAAACCGGTTATGTGCATGGCGCATTCAATGAACTGAATCCTGAAGCCATGACCAAGACATTTCATGAGGATTTTGCCATATATTCACCTAAGGGAGAAGCTATAAGCAAGTATCCTATCGGCCAATGGGTAGCTGGAGTGGAGAAGCGAAAAAACAGTGATGAATTTAAGGCTGAAGACAATGTGTGGGATCACAAGTTCAATTATGTAGATGTTACCGGCAATAGTGCTCAGGTAAAGTTGGAGTTGCATAAAGACGGTAAGCATGTGTACACCGATTATCTTTCGTTATCTAAGTTTGATAGCGGCTGGAGAATTGTAGCCAAAGTGTATCATAAACATGAGTAGAAACAAATATGGCCTAATTCATTTTTTGTCTTGACCTATAAAGGTGGGAGGTTTCTTTATTATATCACTTCCTTATATCTAAAGCAATCTGTGGTGTGGTCATTAACCAGGCCACAGGCTTGCATATGGGCGTAGATGATTGTACTGCCTACAAATTTAAAACCTCGTTTTTTAAGATCTTTGGAGAGTGCATCTGATTCTTTAGTTGTTGCTGGCACTTCAGCCATTGATTTCCATTGATTTACAATTGGCTTACCCCCTACAAATGACCAGATGTATTTATCAAAAGATCCAAATTCCATCTGTACCTCAATAAACCTTTGTGCGTTATTCACCACCGATCTTACTTTGAGTTTATTTCTTATAATGCCCTCATCCCTTAAAAGCTCCTGAATCTTCTCCTCATCAAATACGGCCACCTTTTTCACATCAAAGTTGGCAAATGCGTTTCTGTAGCCCTCTCTTCGTTTTAAAATTGTAGCCCAGCTTAAGCCCGCCTGGGCTCCTTCTAATATCAGAAATTCAAAATGTTTTTTATCATCATGTACCGGCACCCCCCACTCTTCATCATGGTACTTTATATAGTCTTCAAATTGACCTTCGGCCCAACCGCAGCGTGTTTTCATATCTTCGGTGTTGTTTTAGATAATTAAAATTAGGATTTTAGATAATCATAAACTCCAATACCATGAAAAACCTACTGCTAATATTTTGTTGCTTCATATGCACTGCCCTTTGCGCACAAACACCGGAAGAAAAAATCAAAGAATTAGGCATTGAACTCTTTACACCTGCCGCTCCTACAGCCAATTTTGTCAAGGCCGTGAGAACAGGCAATTTAGTCTTTTTAGCGGGCCATGGATCATGCGATGGCACAGGCAACTGCACAACGGGTACCTTAGGTAAAGACCTGACTGTTGAGGAAGGCAAGGCTGCAGCCAGACTCACAGCAATCAATTTGCTTTCCTCTTTAAAAGCTGAGATTGGTGATCTCAACAAAGTAAAAAGGATTGTAAGGGTTTTTGGTATGGTAAATTCCGTCCCAGACTTTTATGACCAGTCTAAAGTTATTAATGGCTGCTCTGATCTCTTAGTTGAAATTTTCGGAGAAGCAAAAGGTAAACATGCCCGTGCGGCAGTAGGCATGGTATCATTGCCTATCAATCTGGCAGTGGAGATCGAAATGGTGGTGGAAGTGGAGGAATAAAAAAGGCTCCTGACGGAGCCCTTAATTTATTGTTTTGCATCCTCTAACTGGGATAGATATTCTTCCTTTTTTACGGTCTTCTTTGCTTCTAGATAATTCTTTTCATCTCCGTCACACTTGAAACAAAAGGCTTTAATAAAGTTGCTGAATTCCTGAGCTTCTTCATTGTCGGCTGCTATTTCAAGCTTGTCAACTTTTTTGATTGCTTTTGAGTATTTACCCTTTAAAGCATCATTGAACAGTTGATTTAAATCAGCCATGAGAACTTCTTCTTCGTTTTCGCTGACTTTGGTTACTTTCTTAAAGTAATCATCACTTAGATATAGAAAATCTTCTGCCATATCACTCTTCAATGTAAATCCGATTTTCTGATAAGCCTGTGCTATTCTCATATAGCTCTCAGCGCTTTCTTTGTCCTTTTCATCAAAAAGCACTTTATTCAGTCCTGATAAATTGGAAGGAAGTGACTCCATCATTCTGATGTAAGGTGTAGAGCTACCGAAGCCAGTTTCTTCCCAAACCTTTTCTCCTGTAGCTGTAACCAAAACAACTTTAGGTATGGTTGTGGCATTATATTTCATTGCCAGATCACGGTTTCTGTCCACATCTACCTTATAGGCTACAAAATTTTTAGAAAGCTCAACAACTTCTGGCTTGCCCCACAGCTGTCGGTCCATTGTTTTACATGGGCCACACCAACTCGCCCAAAAATCCAATAATATAAGTTGGTCTTTTTCGATGGCCAATGCTTGCGCCACCTGAAAGTTATGATGCCAAACCATTTGGCCATAACCCGACAAAGAGATAAGCATCACAATTAATGCCAGAACTGATTTTTTCATTTTGTTCAATTATTTACAGGTAAATTAATATTGCAATTTAAAATATTTCTTGGAGTGTTAGAAACTTTTATCACATATTAATAAAATAAAGCTGACTTACATCTCCCTAACCCTTACCTCCACAGCAGGCTCGTCTTGTATTAATTTGAGCAAATTATCAACATTAGTGCTGCCGTAGTGGTATGGATAAAGCACTTTAGGTTTGAATGCTTTGGCGGCATCTGCCACCATTTCAGGGGTCATGGTGTAAGGCAGGTTCATAGGTAAGAATGCCACATCAATATTTTTGAGAGCTTTCATCTCGGGCGTATTTTCTGTATCACCTCCGATGAAAATACGCAAGCCATCTATGGTCAGCACGTAACTATTACAGCAACCATTGGGATGGAAAAATTCTCCATTGTCTCTTTTGTGCACTAAATTATATGCCGGTATTGCTTCAATATCAATCCAACCGTAGCTAGCACTTTCTCCGTTTTTTAGTACAGTTCCCTGCTCAAGCTTGTCTTTGGCTAATTGGGTAAGAAACGTCATCGTGCCTTCATTGGCAACTTCACCATAGGCTTTTGGGTCGCAATGATCGCCATGATGGTGTGTGATTAATATGAGATCTGCATCTGGCATCTTGCTATAATCAGCTTCTCTGGAAGATGGGTCAATGTGCAAAACTTTACCATCAAACTCCATCATCAATGAGCCGTGACCAATGAAGGATATCGCAACTTCTCCATTTTGGGTTGGTATTTTATCTACAACAAACTCCTGACTCCAAGCAAGTAATGTAAGTGATATAAGATAGGCCGTGATTATCGACTTTTTCATGTTAAAAATCTTTCATCCATTCAAACATTTTATAATGGTCACTTTTCATACCCATATTGATATAGACCCTTTGAGCAGCCTGATTATGCATCTCTACATAGAGTCTAATGCCCATTAGATCATCATCATTCTCAACCATATTTTTCAGATACTCATACATCTTTTTATAGATACCTTGCTTACGGTTTTCTTTTCTCACATACACTGATTGTATCCAAATAACGGTGCCGTTGCGCCACTCACTAAACTCTGAGGTTGTCATTAGACAAGCAAGCACATTTTCATTATCATCTACTGCTACATAGTAGTTGCCTTTTTGAGCATCCTCAAATATGGACTCTACCCCCTTTCTTACGGCCTCGATATCTAAATCAAGCTGCTCGGTTTCATTGGCCATTTGCACCTGAAAGTGAGCAATGGTATCTAGTTCTTTAAATTTTGCTGGTCTGACTTGAATCATTCTACAATATAACATTCTCTAAGAATAAAAAACAGTCATTGGTGGGTGTAAACCAAAAAAGCGGCCCTCAAGCCGCTTTTAAAACGCAATTATTAACCTATCTATTATGAGCGTTTAAAACCTGTTGTTGTCAGATAGAATACTTTAGTATTTCAAAATGGTTACAAACATTTTTCATTTTTATTGCTTAGTAACTAATATGCTTAAAATTGAGGTATGCAATACGATGTAGTGATTATTGGAGCCGGGCCCATTGGAATGGCCTGTGGTATAGAAGCAAATAAAGCTGGACTCAATTATATTATTATTGATAAAGGTTGTTTGGTCAACTCTATTTACAACTATCCTCTAAATATGACTTTTTTTTCTACCTCAGAAAAGTTAGAAATCGGAGACGTGCCTTTCATTTCTCATGGCAACAAACCCACTCGTTTTGAGGCGCTAGAATACTACCGAAGGGTTGCCTCAAGTTGGAAGCTAAATCTAAAGCTATATGAAAAGGTGGCGTCAGTGAGTAAATCTGGTAAGCAATATACTGTTGAGTCTGATCGAGGAAGTTATAGCTCAAAGTCCATTATAGTTGCTACCGGTTTTTATGATATACCCTATATGATGGGTGTACCTGGTGAAGACATGCCTAAGGTTAAGCACTATTACGATGAGCCTCATCCATATTTTGGACAGAAAATAATTGTAGTGGGGGCTGCCAACTCCGCAGTTGACGTGGCGCTGGAGACCTATAGAAAAGGGGCTGAAGTCACTATGGTAGTGAGGGAACCAGAGTTACTTGATACGGTTAAGTATTGGGTAAAGCCTGATATTGAAAATAGAATTAAAGAAGGCTCAATAAAAGCATATTTTAATTCAGAAATTACTGGGATTAGAAAGTTTGAAGTAGATATCACAACGCCTTCGGGAGACAAAACCATCGATAATGATTTTGTTTTAGCTATGACTGGCTATAAACCAAACTTTGAGTTGCTGGAATCTATGGGTGTAAAGTTTAGAGATGATGATATGAAAACCCCGCTTTATGATGAAATAACTAATGAAAGTAATGTTGAGAAAATCTACCTGGCAGGTGTGGTTTGTGGAGGCTATAAAACCAACAAGTGGTTTATAGAAAACTCCAGAGTGCATGCTGATCAGATTATAAAAGACATTAGTAAAAAAATCGCATTGTAGGGGATTTTGAACGTTTGTGAACACTTATTGTAGCATCTAAGATCACCCAGACTGCATTAACCCCGTCAAATCCCCCAATTTTAACTCCCTGATTTTCTGATATTTAAGTATACACAGGCTTTTGGCACAGCTATGGTATGTACTTCCACATACAACAAATCAAAAACTCAACTCATTATGAAAACAGCAATTAAATCCATGATTGTGGTGGCGATGGCATTTTTGTTATTCACCACCCCAGGCTTTAGTATCGACAAGTCTGAAAAAGTAATTTCCAAAGCACGTGCGATGATCGAAAAAGCAGCTCCTGATGACTGGGAATCTTATGCAAAAGCAGCTGCATTGTGCGTAAAGAAAAATGTAAATCTTACCGAAGCCAAAAGTTGGTTGGATACTTCATTAAAAATTAAAGAAAGTGTGGTAGCCAATGAGGTGGCAGGCGATTATTATATGCTCAATAAGCTTTATAATAAAGCCATAGATCATTATGTAAAAAGTATGCTTCTAATTAAAGAAAAAGACTTTTATGCCGACACGTCCGGCCTGCAAGAGAAGATCGATAAGGCCAAAGCGAAGCGATGAAAGTTGTTTAAGTGAAGCCCACCTGCCATACGGGTGGGCTTATTTATTAGTCTTCGTCTTCTTCGTCTCCTACTATTTTCTCTTCAATCGTTTTGTTCTTATCCGACTCGGGTATTGATTCAATTTGTTTATCAATTTCGTTCCAGTAGGCTTGTTTCACGGCATCTACGGGTTCAATGTGTTTGCCACCTGCTATAAGGGCCATAGCCATCACCACACTTGTAATAATGATTGTGTAAAATAATATCCCTGAGTTAAACTCCACTTGCATAGTTGCTGGTATAGCGAAAAATAGTAAAATAGTAATCAAACCACGAGGAGCAATCAACACCTCTGGGGTAATCTCTTTCCCTCTAAAAAACCTTAAAAAACCAGCTCTTATGCCAAATAAAATAGCCACTATTACAAGACTTATCAATAGGTCTCTTCCGTTGAGCAACGAATTGAGATCGACCGTCATGCCAAAAATTACAAAAAAGAAGGTACGCACAACAAATGCTGACTCGATCGTAATGAGGTGAAAGTTGCGCAAAATACTATTGAGAGGTGCCGTTTGAATCCATTTTCTCAGGAAGCCTCTAAAAAATAGCTTGTGATTATTTATTACCAGGCCAAAAACCAAAATAATCAATAGAGAAGAAAGGTGAAACTGCTTACCCAGTGAATATAGCAATAGCAGAACCGCTATCAGTAAAAATAACTTTACTTGAGTCTGCACACGTTGGAAAATCAACACTAAAGCATAGCTGATTAGAACAGACAAAACAACTGTGATAAATATGTTGGATAATACATCCCAAACCACTGTGTTTACACTATTATTTAGGTTTCCTATGAGGAAATAGAAGTACATGATGCCGAGAATATCAGAAAATGTACTTTCATATACCATGAACTCTTTCTTGTCTTCCACAAGCTCACCTACACTAGGTATAACAATGGCACTACTCATTATTGAAAGTGGAATTGCATAAACAAGGGCGACTAAAAAGTCGTCAATTAAAAGAAACTGCAGTAAAAAAGCTATACTTATTGAGCAGCCTATTAATGACAGAATCGCCACAGTAAAACTTTTCCAAATCACAGGCCATTTTTCCTTGGTTAGTTCTAAGTCAAGAGAGGCTTCTAATACAATCATTATCAGGCCAACAATCCCTAATATTTCCAATACACTAAATAGCCGATCTCCAGTATTTACTTCAAAATAATTGAACCCAAGCTTGATCAAAATACCAGTTACGATGAGTAGTAATACACTAGGTATATTGGTCTTTTGAGAAATGATGTTGAAAAAATATGAAACAATAATAACCAATGAGATGGCTATTATCATTGAATATGAGTTGAATATCTCCATAATTTAGATTTGTCGTAGTAGTGATAACACCTTTTCTAAGCAAGTGTTTAATGTTGATTTAAAATTATATTTTAATGCAAATCCTGTAGTTCTGCTTGTGTAGGGAGAGTTAAAAATATCTAATAAACTTAGTATTGGCCCAAAAAAATGTACTATTTTAGAAATTAGGAACACAATTTTTATATGCTGGTATATATACTGTTTGTAGTTGGCTTTGTTTTTCTAATCAAAGGGGCAGATCTTCTCGTGGAGGGTGCTACCTCCATTGGTAAGAAAATGAACATCTCCAGTTTGGTGATCGGTCTTACTATCGTCTCTTTTGGCACCTCACTTCCAGAACTGTTGGTAAACCTTATTGCCAGCTACAACGATAGTCCAGATATTGGGGTTGGAAATGTGCTGGGCAGTAATGTAGCCAACATATTGCTTATTCTTGGTATTTCAGCATTGATCAACCCTCTACCGATAACCAAAAACACCTATTTTATAGAGGTTCCTTTCTCTTTAACTGCTACTTTGTTGGTTGGTTTTTTAGCCAATGCCTCACTTTTAGGTAATAAGGGTACCGATTTCGTGATCAGCCGGTATGATGGGTTTATTTTACTATTCTTTTTTGTGCTGTTTATGGGCTATGTATATATAGTCTCAAAACAAAGAAAGTCAGAGTTTACAAATGAAGAGTTTAAGGAGATGAGCAATGCGCGCTCTGTAACTTTAATTCTTATTGGTATGGTCGGCTTATATTTTGGCGGGCAATGGGTAGTAGATGGTGCAATTGAAATTGCCCGTACCATGGGCATGAGTGAAACGTTTATTGGGTTGACAATAATAGCAATTGGTACATCTTTACCAGAGCTTGTGACTTCCGCTGTTGCTGCATTTAAAAAAGACACCGACATAGCTGTAGGTAATGTGGTGGGCTCCAATATATTCAACTTACTTTGGATATTAGGGCTGAGTTCTGCACTTAAGCCAATTCCATATGATGTAATCAGCAACTCTGATATCTTTATGATTATTGCATCAAGTACCGCACTGATTCTTGCCGTTGTTATAGGTAAACGTCCTGTGATCAGCCGGTGGGAAGGCTTTTTCTTTCTGGTAGCCTATTTCTGGTATATCACTTTTCTGATAGAGAGAGGATGATTGGATTTTAGAAGTTAGATGTGAGAGGTTAGATTTTAGATATGAGATTTTAGATTCCAGACAATAAAATCTCATATCTTATTTCTCAAATCTCTTTCACTTCCAAGCCCCTAGTATCAACCCCATGATAGTAAAGCTTATTACAAAGTAAAAAGCATCTATAAACCACAGCTTGATGGAGTTTCTGGAAAAAAGATAGTTGACACCAATAGCCATCGCTACCCAGCCAAAACCTGTTAAAAATCCATAAAGTACGCTTTCTCCCAGGCCTACTCCTGCAATGAAAAAGGCAAGATTGGCTACCATAATGAATTCTAAGACAAATGCCGTTCCATAGATTTTGCCCGTGTTAGCATCTTTGAGATCCTCTTCCGTATAGCCATGTTCGGCCATCCACGCTTTCCCAAATAGCGGGCCATACCAAATGGCTCCTAATACAAATGTTGATAGTGTGGCCACGATTACCGCAAGCCAATTTACTGAAGCTTCCATATTATTATAGTTTTAGTTGCAATTGTTATTTATACTTTTTCCAAACGCCTAAGAGCACCCCCATTATCTCATACTGAATCAAAACCACAGATTCATCGATAAGCGTAAGCTCAAAAGATCTGAGCGAAAACATATTTTGAGTGGCCACTTCGATAAAGCGAAAGCCCAGCCAAAAAATCAGCGCATATTTCATTCCTTCTACACCCGTGCGCACATCGATTTTTGTAAAAAGCCAGGCAATTACATAAGCAGCTGCAAGCATGGCCACAAAAGCCAGCGATAAACCAACTGCCATATTGTAGGTAGCAAAATCTTCCTCATTAAAATTATTTAGCTCCATCCATCGGATGCCAAAAAAGGCATAGTCATACCACAGCGGTGGAATGAATTGCGCAATTATGGTAGAAACCCACACTGCCGCATGATTGATCTTTAGTTGTTTCATAGGTTTTGGTTTTTGTTAGTTTTTTGCTTTCGTGAACTAATCAACTGACTGAATTTAGTACATTTAAATACACAAAAGGAGGTTTTCTAACCGAAGCGGAATATTTCGATCTCGAACCAGAAAACTTTACCTCTGAAGCATGGCAGACAAGATCGACATCAATGACAAATTGGTAAGGATTATCGGAATCCAGTTTTTTGGTGTCGTTATACCTAACGCTACAGGGTTGGTAACCCATGCAGACCGTTCTGTACTGTACATTTTTGCTGCCTATGCTTACTTCATGCTTATTTCATTTTTGATTTGGCAAGGCAACCGGTATATCTTATTTAAGCTGGAGAATAAATACAACTGGTTTATCAACCCAGCACAAAAAGTGATTATGATATTGGGCGGGAATGTTTTTTATACCGCCCCGCTTGTAATTGGAATGCTATATCTGTGGTACACTTTTACTGGTGCTGCTCCCAACTGGTCAGTTATGCAGGTAACAGCCATTGTGTGTGTAATCTGTGTCATATTTATCACTCATGCTTATGAAACTACCATTTTGATAAAACAGCGAGCCTCAGATATTGTAAAAGGCGAGAAAATGGACAAAGCTCGTATTCAGGCTCAATTAGAGGCCCTAAAAAACCAGATTGATCCTCACTTTATGTTCAATTCGCTCAATAGTCTTTCTCACCTGATTGATGAAAGTCCAGAGAAAGCTAAAGCGTTTACTTCAAGTCTGGCAGAAGTATATCGTTATATTCTTTCCAACAAAGACCAAAGGCTAGTAATGCTGGAAGATGAAATGCTCTTTTTGAATAAGTACATTGAGTTACTGCAGCTAAGGTTTGGAGAGCACTTACAAGTTGTATTTGATTTAGAGAAAGAAGCTGAGACCCGGTTTCTCATTCCTCCCATCTCTATATTTATGGCCATAGAAAATGTTGTAAAGCACAATCAAATATCTAAAAAGATGCCCATGGAAGTAGCCATCAGCCAACGACAACAATTGCTCTCAATAAGGAACAGCCTTCAAAAAAAGTCCTCTAAACCACACTCTTCTAAAATTGGATTGAAAAACCTTGACGAGAGGTTTAAAATTATCGTAGGCAGAGGTATTGAAACCTCCTCAGATAGTTTGTATTTTAATATCAAGTTACCACTACTAGCGCTCCATGGATAAAATGAATATTTTGATTATCGAAGACGAGCCAAACGCGGCACTTAAACTAATAAACATGCTGAGGGAGGTGGCTCCCAATGATCAAGTCCTTGGTGTAATGCAAAGCACAAAAGAGGCCATAGACTATTTGCAAAACAACAGGCCTCCTCACCTTGCTTTTGTTGACATACAACTGGCCGATGATATGTCTTTCAGAATTTTTGATGAGGTCGATATAAATTTTCCGGTGATCTTTATTACTGCCTATGACAACTACATACTCAAGGCGCTCGAACACAACTCCATAGACTACTTGCTAAAACCTGTTGAACAGGAGCGATTAGCAAAGGCTTATGCCAAAGTAAAAACTTTGGAAAATCACTTTGTTAAGCATCGGTTTTCAGAAGTATTTAATGGAAGTGGCAGTATTAAGAAACGATTTTTAGTTAAAAAGGGAACTGACATCGTACCCATCGCTATAGAATCAATTGGCTATTTTTTCACTGAACATAAAGTCTCCTTTCTTACAGACAAGGAAGGTTATAAATACATCATAGACAAAAGCATGAGTGATATAGAAGAAGAGCTAGGCAATGACTTTTTCAGAGCTAACCGAAAGTATGTGATACATATCGATGCTGTAGAAAAGTTTAAGTCTGACAATGGAAAAATTGCACTTACGCTAAATCCAAAAACACCTGAACCTGTAATGGTAAGCAAGGAAAATGCTCCTAACTTTAGAAAGTGGATTGAGCAGTAAAGCTGGCCACCATAATTAGTGACCAGACTTTTTTATTACACATTGATTGTCTTCCAACGCCCCTTCTTAAATACCACGATACATACTACGGCCAATAAAACTACGGCTATAGCGATTGCTGAGAAAATCCCCTGCGGACCAAACCCAAGTGTTATTGCCAAGAAGTATGCCAAAGGCACTTCGAACATCCAGAAGCAAAAGAAATTGATAATTGTTGGCGTGCGTGTATCCCCTGCACCGTTAAATGCCTGGCCTATCACCATACCATAAGCAAAGAAAATATACCCAAAACAAATATACCGTAGCGCCAAAGCGCCATATTTCACTACCTCTGGTTCGCTGGAAAAAATACCTACAAACCACTCGGCCCAAATACCAAAAATGAGTGAGATTACCCCGAGGAAAATCATATTATAAAAAGCACATTTCCATACAGATTTCTCTGCACGATCGGGCTGGCCTGCTCCAAGATTCTGACCCACCAATGTGGCCGCTGCATTACTAAGGCCCCAGGATGGTAAAATCGTAAACATGATAATTCTAAAGGCCACAGCATAGCCAGCCAACACCTCAGCTCCAAAAATGGCACTGATTCTCACCAGAAATAACCAGCTTAGTGTACCTATCATATATTGGCCTATGCCACCTGCTGCAATTTTAGTTAGTCGCCAAATAATTTCAGCATTTACTTTAAGGTGTCTCCAGGCTACTCGCACGATAGAGTTTGGCCCCGAAAGCTTAATAAGTTGGTAAATCACACCTGTGCCTCGTCCAATTGTCGTAGCAATAGCGGCACCCTCTACTCCAAAAGCCGGAATCGGTCCCAGTCCAAAAATCAAAATTGGATCTAAAATTATATTTAAACCATTTGAAAGCCATAAAACACGCATGGCGATTGATGCATCACCAGCGCCTCTAAATATGGCATTGATCAAAAAGATCATCATGATGGTGAGGTTACCTGCCAACATAATCATGGTATAACGATAGCCTTCATTTACCAAGTCTGCCTCCCCACCCATAAGCTCAAGTATCTGCCTGGGAAAGAATATACCCACCAGGCTAAAGACCATAGAAATAACAACAGTCATTATAATAGCCTGAACTGCTGCTACAGAAGCCTCTTCTTTTTTGTTTTCGCCAACACGCCTGGCCACCATGGCTGTAGCGGCCATACTTAAGCCAATGGAAATGGCATAAACAATCATAATCACTGACTCGGTAAGCGCAACTGTAGCTATCGCATTTACACTTACCTTGCCCACGAAGTATATATCAACAACGGCAAATAGCGACTCCATCACCATCTCTAAAATCATGGGGATAGAAAGCATAAATATGGCCCTGTTAATACTCCCTGATGTAAAGTTTTTTTCTTCGCCCTTTACAGCGGCTAAAAATGATCTGAAAAATCTATTAAGTTGCATTTATAAATATCGGTTATTGATGGAAAAATTGTAAACTCCGGGCGAGCGGTATTGGCAATCTTCCTGACTACTACAATACCTTATTTTACCGATATTCTGCTCATGATTTCTTGTGGTTGGCCCCCAATTGTTTAGGGGAAAATTCATTTAATGCAATGCAATTTAATAATTCTTACTTAATTTTCACTATACCAAATATAATAACCGCCCCTTATATGTTTAAAAAGGCCATTACTGCTTTATTTTTTTTGTCTTTAACAAGCGGGGTAGCTGCCCAAACGTCCATAGATAGTCTAGAAAGGGTTGCAGAGTCCGCTACCAATGACTCCATAAAAGCAAGTGCCCTTCTTAACATTTCTCAAATTCACGATGACCCGGTATTGGCAATTGAATATGGTATTAAAGCATTAAGCATTGCCGAAGAAAATGATTTTCTACAGCTTTCGGCAGAAATAGCCACCAACCTGGGAATAGTGTACTATGGGTTGGGCGATTACGAAAAGACATTAGATTATTTCTATCAGGCCCAAAGTGCCAATGAATCGATGCAAGATAGCATGCGAATGGCTATCGGATATAATAATATAGGTTTAATACTTTCTGATTTAGGCCGCCTGGATGAAACCATAAAAAACCATAAGCTTTCGTTAAGAATTAAGCAATCGCTTGGTGATGATGAGGGTATTGCCAACTCTCTAAGCAACCTCGGCCTGGCCTATCAGGAAATGGATAGCCTTGATTTAGCGTTAGATTATTTTTACAGTGCTCTTAAATTAGATCAAGAACTTAATAACACTTATGGTCTTTATACGATATACAGTAATCTGGGAAAAAATTACTACCTGAGAAATCAGTTTGACTCTACCTCTTTTTATTACAACAAGGCGATTATGCTAACAGATCAAATCAACAATAGCTACAACAAGGCAGAGTTGTTGAAAGACTATGCAGACCTAAATGCCAAACAAAGACAATATGATCGCGCAATAGAAAAGTATAATTCAAGTTTAAGACTTGCACAGGCTATAGATGCGAAATCGATTATTCGAGATAATTATAAAGGGCTATCATTTGTCTACCAACAGACCGATAAGCTAGATGAGGCATTGGCCAGCTATGAAAAGTACGACTCACTCAACAAGCTACTCTTTAGCCAGGAGCAATCAAACAAGCTGGCTGAAATTGAGCGCAACTATCAAATACAGCGAGGACAAAAGGAAATAGAGCTTTTAAAAAAAGAGTCAGAAATCAAAGATTTACAGCTTCGGAATAATACCTACACCATGTACTTTCTGGTTGCCGCAATATTGATGGTTGCCGCAATTGTAATACTTCAATATCGAAAAAACCTATATAAAACCAGAACAAACAGAATTCTGCGAAATCAAAACCTGGAAATTCAGGATAAGAATAAGAATATCATGGATAGCATTCTTTACGCCAAGAATATTCAAAAAGCGATATTGCCGTCTGGTGATAAGTTAAAGGCCTTGTTTAAAGATGCGTTTGTTTATTCGAAAGCGCGAGACATAGTAAATGGTGATTTTTACTGGTTTGCCGAAAAGGGCGACAAGGTGATCATTGCAGCTGTTGATTGTACCGGTCATGGAGTGCCAGCAGCCTTTTTAAATGTACTGGGAAACTCCCACCTAAATAGTATTGTCATTGAGCAAAATGAGCTGGCCCCTGGTAATATATTAAAAAAACTAAACGAAAGAATGCTTACGAGTCTACATGGCAATGAACTAGACTTACATACAGAAGACGGAATGGATATCGGTCTTTGCCTTTTAGACACCAAGTCGTTCAAACTTCAGTTTGCCGGAGCAAAAAGGCCACTTTATTATTTTTGTGAAAATCAGCTTAGGATTATTAAGGGAGATAGTCATCCCGTGGGTGGAGATGCTTACCCAAAAGACCGGTGTTTCCAACAGCATGAGGTTGAATTACAAAAGGAAGATTGCTTTTATTTGTTTTCAGACGGAATTGTCGACCAATTCGGTGGACCAAAGAATAAGAAGTTTATGTACTCAAAATTACGATCAATACTACAAAAGGTGCATCAACAACCTATGGAAGATCAGTTGATGGTTATTCAGGATGACTATTTTACCTGGAAAGGTGAAAACCAACAGACAGATGATATTTTAATCATTGGTATTAGGGTTTAGCCAATTTCAGCTTCAAACTCTTCAACCAGTTTTTCTACCTCCTTAGTGCCGTCAAAAAAGTCAAGAATTTTTAACATAACAGCATCAACCAATGTATCCGGGCAGGAAGCACCACTGGTTAATACAATACTAATCGGCTCTCCTTCAGGAAGCCATTTGCTTGTATTCTTTTTTTCTTTACTCACATAATCGAAATGATGTATTTCATGCCTGGAGATAATTTCTTTTTGTGAGTTGATAAAATATGTAGGAAACTTTCGTTCGCAAAGCTCTACAATATGAGAGGTATTAGAACTATTATACCCACCGACTACAACAGCCAGGTCGGCATCTTTCTCTAAAAGCCCATAGGTAGCATCCTGATTATCGTTAGTGGCATAGCAAAGGGTATCTCTTGTATCTGCAAAATGATTTTTATAGTCATCAACTCCGTACAACTCTACCATGATTTGCTTTACATAATCAGCAATCTCTTGTGTTTCTGTTGCTAACATGGTGGTTTGGTTCACAACTCCTACTTTGTCGAAATGTATATCGGGGTCAAAACCCTCGGAGTAGCGGCCTTCAAATAATTTATAAAATTCAGCCTTCGAAATATTGCCTTTTATGACCTCACCCAAGGTGCGTGTTTCATCGATATTCTTCACTATTACTGATGGTGCACTCTTAGAGCTATGAGAAAATGTCGCCCGTGTTTCTTCATGGTTATGTTTTCCATGAATGATGATGGTGTGATTGTCTTCTCCTAGCTTACTTGAGCGCTTCCAAACTTTCTCAACAAACGGGCAGGTGGTATTGTATTGCTGAACTTCTATGCCAATTTCTTCTAAAATTTTTTGAATCTCTAACGTGGTGCCAAAAGCAGGTATGATCACAATATCTTCCGGCTTTAATTCACTCCATGGGATAAACTGTGTGCCATCGGTATCCATAATGAACTGTATGCCTCGACTTTGTAAATCGTTATTTACTTCCTGGTTATGTATCATTTGGCTCAGCAGGAACACACGCTTTTCAGGGTTTTCTTCTAGTGCGCGGTAGCTTATTTCAATGGCGTTTTCTACTCCGTAACAAAAACCAAAGTGCCTTGCTATGTAAAACTTAACAGGGCCGAAGTCTAGCTCAACAGGGCTAAAATCTTTCTTACGAGGATCTTGGGCTCTTCTAATTTCTTTAATCTTACCTGTGATAGACGATCGGTAATACGCGGGTATATCAAACTTTTTAATGGCTGTAGCTTTTTTTGTTCTTTCAAATGTAACAAACTGCTATGAAAGTAGTTCACAACAGCCGCATTGAGTTTAAGTACATTGTGTGGGGACTAAAAAAGCCGAAAGAATAATTCTCCCGGCTTTTAACGAGCTGCATTGGTTACTTAATGTGTAATGCTCGATGTAAACAAAAATGGGGACTTTTCTTTTACGAAAAACCCCCATTCCATGTCTTAAAAACCGTAGTTAATAAGCATGCCAAGCTACAGTTATCAGGCTTCATCTGCAGGCCCATGCCAAAGGCAGTGGATTCAGAATCTGATGTTCTCAACAACCTTCTCAAATAATACAATACACTTTCGTGCAAGTACTCCGACATTCTCCATTGTAACTTTAGTCATTTCAGGTTATAAGCACGAGGCCTTAACCCTTTAGAAGGAATGTGCGAAACCAAGCACACTTCTTATTTTGATGTCCTACGAGAGGCGTCAACAGAATATGTTTTGGCTATTCTATACTGTTTACGGTGTCTGAAGCTTTAGCTTTTTCAGACCATCAGTTTAATAAAAAACCTTAGCCCCTTTTACTCAATTAAACAGCGCGAATTGTTGCAATACTTACCTGACACTCTTTTGTGTCTGTCGTGAATATCTCTCACTTGGTATGTTGAAGGTCGTAATAATATCTTTGCGCGCAAACTTTTTAAGGTTGTACTTTCCCACAACTTTCCCACAAAAATTTTAGTCTAAAAGCAGGCGTTTATCCACCGTTTTTTACTGATAATCACAGAGTTATTAACATTTATGCAAAGGGGAGCTGGTTTAATGCATTAGTCTTCTTAGTCAAACTTGTCTTTAAGGTGCTTTTCTGTGAAGAGTACAAGCAATATAAGGCCAACCGTGAGCAGGCCACAGCCTATGAGTGCCGCGTGGGTAGATTTTATGGTAAGAAATAAGGCAATATCTATAAGCGAAATAATGATAAATAACCAGACCATAAAGTTGTTTGCATACCTATTCGCCTCATCCCAAGTGGTCTGATTTCTCATCGATCGCTCGGTGCGGTAGCCATACCACATGTTTATTTTCTTAGGAGGAAACGCTTTAAAGATTGCGGAAAGGAGCACCATCAAAGGCCCAACTGTAAAATACAATAGCCATTCTTGTGCTTCCATGTGCTTGAGTGTAATTTGAATATCTAAAATTCTAAAACAAAAGTTGTTCCTACATTGGGTTTGGATTTGGCCGAAATACTACCTCCATGCAAACGCATAATTTGTCTCGCAAAGCTTAAGCCAATGCCCGTACCCTTTCTTTTTGTTGTAAAAAATGGTACAAATATTTTCTCCAGGCTCTCGCTTTCCATTCCAGGGCCATTATCGGTTATTGTAAGTATACTTTTCCTACCCTTCTTTTCAATAACCAGATCCACAATGCCATTGTCTTTCCCATCAAGCACTTCAATCGCATTTTTTAGTAGATTTATAATTACCTGTTCTATCAACTCCTGATCGCCCTTCATTAAAAACTGTGTCCCAGTCACATGTATAGTCGTTTTAATTTTAGCATTTTGCAAATCTGGTGAGAGCAAGTGTACCACCCTGTCAACAAGTTGCTTTAAGTCAATGTCTGATACATTAATGTCTGGCTTTTTGGTAAAATCTTTATAGGCATTTACGAAACGCATCAGGCCTTTACTTCTGTTTTCAATAGTTGCAAGGCTCAATTTTAGATCTTCAGCATCATCGTTGCTCATATCGAGTCCCTGATGTTGCAACTGTTGATTCATAGCAGTGCTCAATGAAGCTATGGGAGTTACGGAGTTCATTATTTCGTGAGTGAGAACACTTATTAGTTTTTGCCATGCCTCAACTTCCTTTGCTTCCAACTCATTATTAATGTTGTGTATTAATACCAGCCTAAAATGTTTCTCCTGTGTCACAAAATCTTTTACCTGTACTGATACTTGTAATAACTCTCCATTAAGCACGGTTTTAATTACCCGTTTTTCTTCTGATTCAAGGTGAGTTATGGTTTCATAAAGCGCATTATTTATATGTTTAACATCAGAAATGTTTTTTAAGTAAGGCTTCTTAAGCATTGACTTAGCTGCAGGGTTCATAAGCTCAATATGACCATCATCGTCAAAGCTTAATAAAGACACACCTAGATTTTCGGTAAGTGTTTTAAGGTATTGGTAGTGTGATTCTTTTTCCAATGTAATCTGCTGGAACTGAACCATTACTTCATTAAAAACTTCATTGAGCCCACCGTGGGTACCTCCATGAGCTGAGTCTTTAAAAAGAGTTGTAAACCCACCTTGCTTAATACTCAGAAGAAATTGGCTCAGGTTTTTATTGGTACGCTCTACATAAAAAATAAGGTTGACAACCACCAATATAAACACAACACCTATAACAAGTGGAGTAAAGAACCAGCTGGTGTTTACCAGCACCCAGGCCAATAGCACAGCGAACACAACAATTAGCAATATTCTGAATGTTATATTAAGGCGAAAGTTTTTGAGCAGTTTCATGAAATTTCCTCCCCCTGGCCCCCTCGAGGAGGGGGAGACATAGTATTGATTAGGTTTTTATCAACCCTCCGTTTCCCCCGCTGGCGGGGGCTAGGGGGTGGAGCTTCTTGCTCATTAAACCAATCTACTATTTTATTCCTAACTCTGTCTATTGAGGTTAGCACTTCATCATCAGTAAATCTCAAAACAGAAAAACCCACCGCTTCCAGCTCCTTTTGTCTGACACTATCGTGGTCTGAGATATTTTCGAAAGTATGCGTAATCCCATCGACCTCTATAATCAGCATTAGGTCAGTAGACATAAAGTCAGCAATATAGTTTAAAACAGGTCTTTGTCTTTTAAAAGGATAGCCTGTGAGATTGGCTTTTAATACATATTTCCACAAACAAGCTTCTGCTTTGGTTGCGTTGTTACGCAAGTAGTTAGCTTTATCCTTTAAGTCCTTGTTGTAGTGATAGTTATTATGTTTTGATGCTTTATCCATCATAGTTTAATGCTTTACCTCCCCCTGACCCTCTCCATGAGGGGGAAAGCAACAATTGGCAATTTTTCCTTTCAGTTTAATGTTACTAAAATTAATTGCGTTATCTATGTCCCCCGCTGGCGGGGGTTTGGGGGTGGAATCTCCTGGTAAATTATGCCCTTTGCTCTCTGCTCACTTAATTCCATATTTATCCATTTTTCTATATAGTGTAGTGCGGCCGAGGCCAAGTTCTTTGGCCGCCTTACTTAGGTTGCCTGCACTTCTTTTAATTGCTTCTTCTATGGTTTCTTTCTCGACTTCCTCCAACTTCAGTGTTTCATTTTTTGATTTTGGTGAATTGTCCCCTGACTTCAATAGAAAATCTGTAGCCTGTAATTCTCTGTCTTCAGCCATAATCACCGCACGCTCTATAGAGTGCTGTAACTCTCGCACATTACCCGGCCATAAATGACTTTTAAGTAAGTTAATGGCACTCTCAGAAAGCGTTAGCTCTTTTCTGTATTTAAGGTTATATTTTTTTAGATAATGAGCTGCCAATAGTGGAATATCGTTTTGTCGTTCTCTTAACGGGGGCACTGTAATCTCCACAGTATTAATTCTGTAAAGGAGATCTTCTCTAAACTTTTTGTTGGACACCAGCTGGTTGATATTTTCATTAGTTGCAGCGATAATTCTACAATCTGTAGCGTGCGCCACATCGCTTCCGACAGGAGTAACCACTTTGGACTGAATGGCCGTCAACAATTTGGCCTGCATTGATAGTGATAAGTTTCCAATTTCATCTAAAAACAAAGTACCTCCATCCGCTAGAATAAAGCGTCCGGTTCGGTCTTCCTTGGCATCCGTAAACGATCCTTTTTTATGGCCAAACAACTCGGACTCAAAAAGGCCCTCCGGTACTGCTCCCAGATCAACTTTGACGAAAACTTCTGACGACCTGGATGAATTTTGATGTAATGCTTTTGCAATTAATTCTTTCCCTGTACCATTTTCACCAAGGATTAGCACGTTGGCATCTGTTTCAGCCACCTTTTCTATGGTATTATAAATGCGCTGCATGGCGTCCGAGGAACCAATAATCTCACTATCAGGAACTGTCAGCATCTCCTGCATGCCACTTTGCTTTTTCTTAAGTGTAGAAATTTCCCTTTTGGCCTGACTGTGATTAAAGGCTGCTTGTATCGTAGCTTGAAATTTTTCATTCTCCCAGGGTTTAACCACAAAATCAGCAGCACCCTCTTTCATTGCATCTACCGCCAATTTTAAGTCACCATAAGCCGTCATCATTATTACCTGCCGATCAGGATGAGTTTCAACTATTCTTTTCAACCAAAAAAGCCCTTCTTTACCACTTGTGGCTCCGGCTGTATAGTTCATATCGAGCAGGATAACATCATAATGGTTATGATTGATTAAATAACCAATCTGCTCAGGGTTACTTTCAGTGGTTATTTTAGAAAATAATGGCTTGAGAACAATTCTGGCCGTATGCAAAACGTCCTTATCATCATCTATTACCAGTATGTGCGCCTCCTCTTTTTTCATGAATGCCAATATAATAAATTGTTTCATATCGAAACATATTGTTGTTTCATAGTGAAACACATTGTGTCGTTAAAATATTCTAAACCGTGTTTAAATCATTTAATAGCTATTTTGTTTCCATGGCATTGTTTTAGAACCAATATTGGAAAATAAAGGCAACATGTTTAAAAACTACCTCAAAATAGCCATTCGAAACCTTGCCAAGAGCAAGTTGCACGCTGGCATCAATATTTTTGGCCTGGCTGTTGGTCTTGCCTCAGTGGTACTCATAAGCTTGTACGTACAGGATGAGTTAAGCTATGACCAGTTTCATGAAAATGCTGATGATATTTATCGTATTGCCTGGTGGTCTGACAACCCACAAACACGTACGCCACACCCTATGGCGCAAGCTTTGGTAAGAGACTTTCCGCAGGTGGAGTCTGCCGTTTCTCTCTCCCCATTATGGGGCCCCGGGCTTACCAAGCAAATCTTTTCGGTGAGAAACCCTCAAAATGACATCACATTTGATGAGGATGGTATACTTAGTGTAGACAGCACATTTTTTGATGTTTTTTCATTTAAACTGATCAATGGAGACCCTGATAAAGTGCTCAAAAATTTTGGAGGCTTATTAATTTCAGAATCCACAGCCAAAAAATACTTTGGAGACACAGACCCAATCGGTAAGCAACTAGCCATCAATGACGATGAAACGCTTGTAATGGTAGAGGGTGTATTTGAAGATGTCCCGACCAACTCTCACTTTCATTTTGATGCGTTGGTATCGTACGTTACGCAAAAGGCTATTGAAGATGAGCAAAGCCCTTATTATACATGGGCCGACTTTGGCCATTTCAATTATATAAAGCTTAAGCCCGGAAGCGATCCACTTGCTCTTCAAGAGCAATTGATGGAGTGGGCAAAAGGGTATGTAGAGGTGTCCGAAGAAGATCTCCAACGAGCCGTTGATGTGGGCATGTATTTCAGACTACAAAGGTTAACTGATATCCACCTAAACTCTCGCATCAGGTGGGAACTCAGTACGAATGGTAATAAAGACTATGTTTATATTATGTCGGCCGCAGCATTGCTAATTCTTGTAATTGCCTGTGTCAACTTTATGAACCTGACCACGGCCAGATCAACCGAACGGTCAAAGGAAATAGGTATTAGAAAATCTCTTGGTGCACATAAAAAGCAAGTAAGCTTTCAGTTTTTAAGTGAGTCTGTGCTAACAGCATTTATCTCTATGATTCTGGCCGGTCTGTTCGCAGAAATAAGCCTACCCATTTTTAACAGTATTACCGGTAAATCACTTGACATTCAATATCTCAATCATCCAGAACTTGCGCTTATACTGGTTGGTTGTACCATGTTTACAGGTTTGGTGGCAGGCTTCTACCCTTCGCTATTTCTTTCTTCCATTCATCCGGTAGTTAGCCTAAAAGGTATCGATAAAATAAAACCAAAAGGCGCCAATTTTAGAAAGGCCTTAATTGTATTTCAGTTTGTAATATCTATGGTTTTACTCACAGGTAGCCTGGTCATTTATAACCAACTTCAGTTTATACATAATAAAGACCTGGGCTTCGATCAGGATAAGGTTGTAGTGGTGCCCTTAAAAAACTACGATTTATTAGGTCGTTTTGAAACCTTAAAAACTGAGTTAGGTAATATACCTGGTGTAACCTCGGTCTCTGCTTCTTCAAATATCCCTGGTAAGCAATTTAATCAAAACTCGATCTCCAGAGCAGATGATCCTCAAAGCAATGTGAGCTCTTCAGAAGTACTGGTAGATTATGATTTCTTCTCAACATTGGGTATTGAGTTTGCGGAAGGGCGAGCCTTTTCCAAAGCATATGCAACAGATTCTAATGCTTTTATTATCAATCAAACTGCTGCAAATAATCTACAGTTGACTGACCCCATCGGTAAAGAGATCGTTTGGTCTTGGGATAATGATGGAAGGCCTCCACTCAAAGGCACAATTGTCGGTGTTGTTAAAGATTTTAATTACAGCTCTTTACACCAACCGGTAAGACCGCTTTTGTTTTTCCTAAGGCCAGCTTTCAACGATGTTGTGTTAAAAGTAAATAGCAATGACTTTGCTAACACCATGGCTGCTGTTGAGCAAACCTGGAGAAGTTTTGAAGATCGTTTTGGGTTTGAATATTCCCTGCTATCTGAAGATATGAGCCAGCAATATGCTGGCGAACAAAAAACGGCAAGTGTTTTTACAGGATTTTCTATCATCGCAATTTTCATCGCCTGTTTTGGCCTGTTTGGTATAGCTTCAATTAGCTACTCCCAAAGGGCCAAAGAAGTGGGCATTCGCAAGGTATTGGGGGCTTCAGTATTTCGAATACTTACATTGTTAATCAAAGATTTTTCTCTACTGATCATCATTTCAATTGTAATTGCAGTGCCTGTGGCTTGGTTTGTTATGGATAACTGGCTACAAAACTTCACTTATCGCATTGATCTCTCTGTAGAGAATTTTCTAATAGCTGGCCTGGTGTTGATCGCTGTGGCATTGATCACGGTCTCTTATTTGACGATCAAAACGGCTGTTACTAATCCGGTAGATACATTGAAGGAGGAGTAAAACAACACAATGTCCCCGGATTTATTCCGGGGCCTCAAGCGAGGGCTTGAATTAACGAGATGCCGGAACAGGTCCGGCAATTAGTGGTAAAGTCAAGGATTGCGGATCAGGTCCGCAATGACAAAAGAATAAAAATTATGCTTAAAAACTACTTTAAAATAGCCATTCGGACTCTTCGGAGAAAATCTGTTTATTCTGTTATCAACATAATCGGACTTTCTTCGGGGTTGCTTTGTGTCATCTTTATACTCAATTGGGTGAGTGATGAGTTAAGCTATGATCAACATTTTCCTAATAAAGAAAACATTTATAGAGTAGTTGCTGAGGCTGGCACAGGTGAAGACCGCTGGCACCAGAGTGTCACAAGCTTACCACTTGGTGATGCCATGGTCAATATGTTTCCCGAAGTTGCCTCCCGAGTACGACTTGATAAGAATAATGCCTTAGTTCAAAATGGTGATGTGCAGTACATCGAGCAGTTCATAATACTTACCGACCCGGAATTTTTTGATGTCTTTGACTATCCCCTGCTTGCCGGAAATGAAGAAACTGCTCTTTCTCAACCATATCAAATTGTATTGACTGCGTCTATGGCCAAAAAATACTTCGGTGAATCAGATCCGATTGGTCAGCCGCTTAAAATCTTCCAATATGACCCCGATGGCAATGGTATCGATTATGAAGTCACTGGTGTAATCGCTGACCCGCCAAAAACTTCGCATTTCACATTCAACTTTCTTGCATCGATTAGTACAATAGAAAGTGTGAGCGAAACAGCGATGGCCAACTGGGGTAATAACAGCTACCACAGCTATGTAGTGCTTAAAGATGGAGCCAGCGCAAGCTTACTGGAAAGCAAGCTTCCCGACATGGTCGATAAGCATATGAGTGAAATGATAGCTGAATATGACTTGTATTATAGATTTTACCTGCAGTCTGTCACTGACATCTACCTACACTCGGATACTCAATATGAGTTTAAAGCCAACGGAAATATAGAATACATTTGGATGTTTTCGGCCATCGGTTTTTTCATTTTGACTTTAGCCGGAATCAATTACATAAATCTTTCTACTTCATTTTCTTTAGACCGGGCCAAAGAAGTGGGTGTTAGAAAAGTGTTGGGCGCTTATAAGGGGCAACTAATAAAACAGCACCTGACAGAAACATTGGTGCTCACCATTATTGCCATGCTTTGTGCCGGACTTTTTGTAGAGCTTTTAAAGCCGTTTTTCTACGAGCTTACAGGCAAAACTCATATCACTTTTGATAGAGCAACACTTTTGTTTCAATTGTTAGTAGTTTGTATTCCGCTAGGCTTGATTTCTGGCTATTTCCCTGCTCACCTACTCGCCAATGTAAAAACAACTAACTCTTTAAAAGGTAAGGTACAGTCAAATGATAAAAGCACTTTACGTAAAGGGTTAGTAACCTTTCAGTTTGCCGTTACACTCGTCATTTTAGTAGGCCTGGTGGTTGTGCATCAGCAAATGCAATATGTGCAATCAAAAGATCTCGGTTATGACAAGTCTAACCTGCTTGTACTCAGAGTAAATGGAAGTGAGGAAGTAAAGCAGGGCTATAAGCCATTTATAAACGAGCTTAAATCCTCATCTCATGTAAAGTTTGCGGCAAGATCTGGCTCCATGATTACAGGAGGTCTTGGTAACTCAAATGCCAACATCACCCTACCTAGCGGTGAGAAAAATTTCCAAAAACTCTATCGACTACCAGTCGACTACGACTATCTCGATACTTATGGCATCACACTCTCAACTGGTCGAAATTTCAACCCTGAAATACATAGTGATTCAACACAGAGTTTCATTTTCAATGAAGCTGCTGCGAAAGCTTTTGGTTGGTCTGCAGAAGAAGCCCTTGGTAAAGAGCTTAGCTTTATTGGGAGAGAAGGAAAAATTATAGGTATTGTTAAAGACTTCCATTTTAACTCACTACACCACGAAATCGGGCCTATATGTATGTTCATATCTGGTTCAAATTTCTCAAGAATAACATTGAAAGGTAACAACGCTGAGAAGCTGTTGGCCTCTACAGAAAAGGCTTGGAAGGAACACTTTCCTGCTTCAATTTTCGATCACACCTTTCAGGATGAAGCGCTTTTCAGCTCCTATGAAAACGATCATCGGTTTGGTAAGATCTTCAACTCATTCGCTGTGCTGTCAGCACTAATCGCATTCTTAGGACTATTTGGCCTTATTGGCTATACGGTAGGCAGAAAAACAAAAGGGATCGGAGTTAGAAAAGTTTTAGGAGCAACCTCAATGCAGATTGTGCAATTAATTTCGAGTCAATTTCTAAAGCTGATTGTGATAGCGGCATTAATAGCCATACCTGTCGCATGGTGGCTAATGAGTTCTTGGCTCAAGGATTTTACATATAGTATAAGTATTCAAGCCTGGCATTTTGGAGTTTCTGTAGGTGTCTTGCTCTTGATTGCTGCAATAATTGTTTTCGCACAAACACTTAAACCTTCGATGGCAAATCCGGCTGATACGCTGAAGGAGGAATAAAAAGGCTCAGCGCATAGCGCCATGCGCTATGCAATTAAAAAAAGAAATTATGCTTAAAAACTATCTCAAAATCGCATTTCGCAATATTCTAAAACATAAGGCCTACTCCTTTATCAATATTTTGGGGCTGGCCGGTAGTATTGCAATCACCATTCTGATACTTTTTTATGCCAAAAGTGTACTGACCTATGACCAGTTTCATGAAGACTCCGATCAGATATATTTTATGTATCGCGATCGTGCTACTGAAAATGGGCGCATGGATGTTTTCGACACCTGGTATCCTTTGGTTGATGCGGCTAAAGAAGAGTTTCCATCCATTTTAGAAGGAACAAGAATGCTCACTGTCGGCAACACATGGGTTGAAAAAGCCGATAAAAAGTTTGAGCAGGAGCTTACTTATGCAGACTCCAATTTCTTTGAGGTTTTCTCCTTCCCGGTAATTGAAGGTGATGCAAAAACATCACTAGACGACCCTAACAGTGTGGTTATAAGCAGGGAAATCGCACAGAAATTCTTTGGTACGGAAAGTCCAATCGGTAAGACATTGACTTTTGGCTTTTCTACAGAAAGAACTGTAACAGCCGTGTTAGGTGATATACCTTCAAATTCTTCATACACTTTCGAATGCATTGCCCCCATGACAAACCAAATGGTCAGCGGCTGGCTGGGCGATAACCTGTGGGGTGGTTCTTTCTGTGATTCATTCATAAAACTTAGGGCCGATGCTGATGTAGATGCACTTAAGTCACAGCTCAATGTACTCATGGAAAAGTATGTCAACGAGCAAGAGCAGGGCAACTTCCTTATTCTACCTATCAAGGATTTTTATGATAAAATGACCGGACAGGCCAAGTATGCAGACATTATGTTGCTTGTAGCATTGGGTATATTGCTTATTGCCATCATCAACTTTACCAACCTTGCTACAGCTCAAAGCTTACTCCGCACCAAAGAGGTGGGCGTGAGAAAAGTGTTGGGTGCAAATAGAAAGCGATTGATCGGCCAGTTTATGGGTGAGTCAATGATTATGAGTCTCATGGCCCTGATACTTGGTGGGCTTATCGCAGAATTGTTTTTGCCCAAGTTCAATGAGTTGATTGGGATGGAGCTAGACATAATCTATTCTCCTATCAACTTAGCCGTAATTGTTGGCATAGGGCTCATGGTTGGTTTTGTTTCGGGCAGTTATCCGGCACTATTTATTTCAAAGCTGCAAGCCAATAACATTCTGAAAAGCCAGAAGCTATCAGGTAAAATGAGTCTGCGCAATGTGTTAGTGAGTTTACAATTTGTACTGGCTATCACACTCATGAGCAGTGTTGGTATTATCATGCAGCAGATTGATTATATGAAATCACATGACCTCAACTTCGATCAGGATAATGTCATGGTGATTCCGCTTTCATTAAGAGACTTTGAAGACCCACAGGCCGCTTTACCACGTGTGGTTTCTTTTAGAAATGAATTGAAAAACATAGCTGGTGTTGAAAAAGTGACCGGCTCAAGTTCGGTGCCGGGAAATTACCGCAGATCATTTACGCTTTTTCTGCCCAAAGGAAAAGAAGATATGCCTCCTCTCGATTGGCAAGTGGCCGTGATAGATCATGACTTTTTTGAAACTTATGGTGTAAAAATGGTGGAAGGCCGATCGTACATTCAAGGCTCACAGTCTGACTTTGATCGTGGTGTAATTTTAAACGAGACTGCACTAAAGCAAATTGGCTGGGAGTCGAGCGAAGGCAAGCAATTACTATTTCCAAGATCGAGACAGGAGCTTGACATCATTGGCGTGGTTGAAGATTTTAATGTGCAGTCTCTTAGAGAACCAGTACAACCGTTGGTTCATTATTATGGTGGCGATAGCGCACGTTCTTATCGATTTATTTCTGTAAAGCTTAATCCCGAATCAAGAGAAAGCACATTAGCTGCCATCGCCAATACCTGGGATAAAATGGATTTCGGACAGACCTATGAGTACTACTTCCCCACTGAGAGATTTCAGGATTTGTATGAAACAGAGGAAAGTATCGCCAGCGTACTTACCTATGCCATGGGTTTTGCCATTATTATTGCATGTCTCGGTCTTTATGCACTAGCATCATTTAGTGTCATGCTTAAAACAAAAGAAATCGCCATAAGAAAAGTGCTTGGTGCATCCATAGCCAAGATCATTGGTTCATTTTCACGTAAATACATCGTGTTGGTACTTATTGCGGCACTACCTGCTATTGGGCTATCATGGTACGGCATGAAAAACTGGTTGCAGGATTTTGCTTATAGAGTTGATATCGGCCCTGTAGTATTTTTAATGGCGATTTTCGGAGCAATTACTATCGCATTTATCACGGTTTCTTATCATGCGCTCAAAGCAGGATTTACAAACCCTGTAGAGTCGTTGAAGGAAGAGTAAAAACAGACTGATATCCCCGGATTTCCGGGGTCTCAAGCGGGGCTTGAATTAACGAGATGCCGGAACAGGTCCGGCAATTAGTAGTAAAGTCAAGATTGCGGATCAAGTCCGCAATGACAGTAGAAAAAGTTAAATAAAACATCATGCTAAGCGAAGCATCTTAGTAAAAGATATAATTCATGATAAAAAATTATCTCAAAGTCGCTTTTAGGAGTCTGGCTAAAAACAAAGTATACACTTCGATCAATGTCTTTGGTCTATCCTTCGGCATAGCGTGCTTCATCTTCATATCTCTGTGGGTGTGGGATGAACTAAGTTATGATCAGTTTCATAAGGGCAAAGAAAATATCTACCAGGTTTTTGCAGAGAGAAGTGTAACGGGTGACAGTCATGTGGTTCCCTATATACCATCATCACTGGTCGAACATATCTCAGACCAGGTACCAGAAGTAAACGAAATAACGCGTGTTTTTCCTGCGGCAGTGGTGTTTAAAAATGAGGCATACCGCTTTACAGAAAATGGTATTTATGCCGATGCTTCTATATTGGAGATATTTAGCTTTCCTCTCAAAGAAGGTAATGCTTCTTCCGTGTTCGATAACCCAAATGGCATCGTAATTACTGCCGAGCTGGCGGACAAATATTTCCCTAATCAATCAGCTTTAGGTAAGCAAATTGAAATTGTTCAGCAAGAAATGCAGCCATATGTCATTACCGGGGTATTGAATAATATCCCTTCAAACTCATCTCTTCAATTTGATTTTATATTGTCTTATCAGGAGTTTGAAGATACTTTTCGCCCATGGTGGAAGGGTAATAACGAATACTCTTTCTCTAACTTCAATGTTGCAGCTTATATAGAGGCCGTTCCCGGTGCTAACTCAGGTATTGTTAGCGAAAAATTAACTAATGTACTCAACCAATACAGCACAGTCGAAGATGACGCGCTGTTTACCTACCCGTTTAGTAAAATTTACTTGCATAGTGACTTTTCTGAAGGGCGTCAGCCATCTGGTAGAATAAAGTATGTGAAATTAATGACTGTAATGGCAGCGGTTATATTGCTAATTGCCTGTATTAATTTCATCAATCTTTCGTCTGTAATGGCGGGCAAAAGAAGGCTCGAAGCAGGGCTACGAAAGGTTGTCGGAGCCAGTAAAAGGCAAATTGCCTTTCAATTTATTACAGAATCAATTCTTATTTCCCTGGCCTCAGTTTTTTTCGCAGTTACCGCTGTGGAAGTGCTTTTGCCCATGTTTAATGTTTTGACGGGTAAACTGATCACTGTGCCTTTTAGCTCTGGTGGCTTTTTAGTGCTTTTACTTCTTGGGGGCATATTCATTGGCCTATTAGCTGGGACCTACCCTGCACTATACTTCTCTAAGTTTGAACTAGGCAAGAAAGAAAGCGATGGGGGCAGTGGTTTGTCCACTATCAAAAAAGCACTGATAGTGCTTCAATTTTCATGCTCTATCGTTTTTATTGTTTTCACGACTGTTGTATTTCAGCAGGTTGATTACATTAATAACAAAGAACTTGGCTTAGAAACGAAAAATGTAATAAGCCATCCACTCTATGGTATTAGAAACAACATTGACACCTACAAAGGCGAGTTATTAAATATACCTGGCGTGCAGTCAGTGGGATTTACGGAGTCAGATCCAATTGGCACTTCTAATAAAAATAATGGCGTCTGGTGGCAAGGAAAACCAGAAAACACACCTGTATATTTCAATATAATACAAGCCAGCCCCGATTTTACAGAAACATTTGAAATCAAGGTACTAGAAGGAAGCCCCTTCTCAAATTCTGTAAACCAAGAAGAAGTCCAGTTCATAATTAATGAATCGGCTGCCCGCCAAATCATGGTAGACAACATAGTTGGCCAAAATTTGACTGTGTGGGGAAATGAAGGTCGTGTTGTGGGTGTGGTTAAGGATTATCACCATCGATCTCTCATGGAGGAAATAGAGCCTTTAGTTATTATTTGTAAACCAGAAGAGACTTTTAATGCCTACATCCGTATTAGCGGAGCAGACAAGTCAAAAATTATCGAGCGCATAGGAGGTGTTTACTCCAAATTTGAAGAGTCATACCCATTTGATTACTCCTTTGTAGAAGATCAATATCAAAGCCGCTATAGTAGTGTCACAGATGCGGGTAGGCTAAGTATTACTTTCTCTATCGTAGCAATTCTTATTTCTTGCCTGGGGCTATTTGGGCTTTCGGCTTTTGTAATGCGTCAAAAAGCAAAAGAAACAGGTATCAGGAAAGTTATGGGTGCAGGCACACTTAATCTTATTTATCTGTTTTCTGCTGGTTTTATTAAACTCGTATTAGTCGCCTTTGTAATTGCAGTACCAATTGCCTGGGCTTATGCAGATCAATGGCTTGCGGGTTTTGCTTATCATACACAACTAGATTATAAACCATTTTTACTGGCAGGTATAGTAGCACTTTCTATCGCTGTTGTGACTGTAATTTATAACACCATAAAAGCTTCACTGGCCAACCCAGTAAATACATTGAAAGAGGAATAAAAAAGAACTAAATATCCCCGGATTTATTCTGGGGTCTCAAGCACGGAGGCTAGATGAATTAAACGAGATGCCGGAACAGGTCCGGCAATTAGTACTAAAGTCAAGATTGCGGATCAAGTCCGTAATGACACTAGAAAAATTGAATAGTATGCTTACAAACTACATCAAATACGCTTTTAGATACCTGGTAAAGAATAAGGTATTCTCCATCATCAACATAGCAGGACTTACCGTTGGTCTCGCCAGCTTCCTGCTGATCATCAACTTTGTGCAGTACGAATTATCCTATGATCAATACATGAAGGATCTGGATGATGTGTACAGAGTTAACCTTGTGCGCAATAGCACAGGTGCTAAAGCTGCAGCTATTGGCCCGCCAATGGGTCCAGCCATGAAAGCCGAGTTTCCAGAAGTGGAGTCTTACGTTCGCTTTCGCCATGCCAATGATGTATTAGTGCGTATTGATGACGAAGAGTTTTATGAAAACAGCATCTTCTATGTAGACTCCACCTTTCTTGAGGTATTCACTTTTCCATTAGTAAGCGGATCAAGAAAAACAGCTCTATCAGAAAAAAATGCAGTAATTATTACTGAAGCATTGGCCAAGAAATACTTCAATGATACAGACCCAATAGGCCAGGTTATTACACTTGACGATCAGCTTGAATTAAAGGTCACCGGTGTAGTTGATCAACCAAAAACACCAAGCCATTTTGAGTTTGACATGCTGATATCTTTTCAAACCTTCGAGGTCCCTCATGGTTACCCGGTAACATTAGAGAGCTGGGGGTGGACATCCTTCCCTACTTATCTGAAGCTACATAAGGGAGCCGATCCGGAAAAAGTGAACGCGCGATATTATGATTTCATAAAAACACACATGAGCGAAAATGCTGCTGAAGCACTTTCATTGGAGCTTCAACCAGTTTCAAAAATTCACTTGTACTCTAAAGATATAGCGGAGCGTGATGGCATTCCTGCCAAAGGCGACATCAAGTATATTACTATTCTCACAGCCATCGCTTTCCTGATATTAGGGTTGGCTGTATTTAATTTCACTAACCTCTCCACAATCTTGTCATTACGAAGAGTGAAAGAAGTAGGCGTAAGAAAAACACTTGGAGCTTATCGCAAAACCGTCTTTTGGCAATACACGGTGGAGTCACTATTCATCACTACCATAGGTCTCGTCTTAGCTATTACGCTATTGGAGGTTTTTAACAGTAACCTGGCTGCCCTTTTCGGAGCACCACTAAATATACTTGAGTATATCTCCGGTAAATGGTATTTCGTACTTCTTCTGGTGCTGGTAGTTGGTCTTGCCGGTGGCGCTTACCCTGCCGTTTTCTTATCGAGATACTCACCTGTTAAAGCATTGAAAAGCAAGGTGGCCACGAAATCAAGCAACTTTAATATTAAGACACTGCTTGTTGGCCTTCAATTTTTTATAACCATTGGTTTGGTTGCTGGTAGTGTGGTTATCAATGATCAAATGCAGTTTATGCGTAGCAAAGACCTGGGTTTTGATAGGGAACAGGTTATTGCCCTGCAAGTACAAGGCGAAGCTTTGGCTGAAAAATATCCACTTGCCAGACAGCGCTTTTTGCAAAACCCGTATGTGAAAAACGTCACCTCCTCGGGCAATTTATTTGATGGTCAAAATGGTAGCGTTCCCGTAACAGACAGGCAAAATGAAGAAGGTGACTTCCGCGTAAGCCTTTTCGCTGGCAACTATGACTTTGTAAAAACTACAGGTTTAGAACTCATAGAAGGACGAGACTTTTCAGAAGAATTTGCTAACGATAGTAGCGGATTTATTCTCAATGAAGCTGCGGTAAAGATGTTTGGTTGGGAAGATAGCGCTATTGGCAAGAACCTAACAGTAAATGTTTGGGATGGCCATGTAATTGGGGTTGTTAAAGATTTTCATTTTGCCAGCCTCCATGAAAACATCACTCCGCTGGTTATTTACATCCCGAGTGCTTTTGTAGATCGCATTTTCCTCAAGACTGAAAGTGGTGATTTACAAGAAATTTTAGCTTCGCTAAGACAAGAGTGGGCTACATTGTTTCCAGAACTGCCATTCGATTATACCCTACTCGATGACCATATCGATAAATTATACCAGGCCGATAAGAGCTTTTCTACTCTGGTATACACATTTTCTGGTCTCTCTATATTGCTGGCATGTATGGGGCTGTACGGCATTATTGCCTACAATATAGACTCACGTAAGAAAGAAATCGGTGTGAGAAAAGTACTTGGCGCCAACATCGCAAACGTGGTGGCCCTATTGAGCAAGCAGTTTGTAATACTTATTATTATATCTGCCGTATTTGCAGTTCCTGCCACTTGGTATTTTCTATCGGAATGGCTCAGTGGTTTTGCCTATAAAATAAGCCTGGCCCCAACACACTTTATAGGTGCACTTGTGCTAACGCTACTCATAGCTATGCTCACGCTAAGTTTTAGAACAATAAAAGCCGCAAAGGCAAATCCAGTAGATTCGTTGAAAGAGGAGTAGTTATTAGAAAAAAATTGTCATTCTGAACTGATTTGACACTCATTTGAAGGATTCTGAATCAAGTTCAGAATGACAATTAATAAAACTTACTTCTTAGCCCCAATAGTCCAAAGCACTATTCCTGTACCCGCCATACCTACACCGGCACCTAAAAGCACTACTCCAAAACCTCCCTGCGGATCACCCTCACAATCACCATTTGTACAATTGTAGTATAGTTCATCAGCACTGCTGACCATTACAGCTCCAAGGATGGCTAGTGGTACACCTACATACGTTAGTACTCTGCCTGTTTTTTCTAGCGGATGACGTGATTTAGCCTGATCAAGTACAAAATTAAGTTCATTCTGGTTGAATTGAGTATCTGTAGATGGTGATGTGAGGTTGACTACATAGCCAGGTGCACTCAATGCAACCTCTTTGTTTTCAAAGTTTTGGGCTTTAACAGACACTATCATGCCTAGAAATAAAAGTGTTAAAAAAGATTTTCTAATCATAGTTTTGTATTGTTTAAACCCGCTAAGCTACAAAAGTTTTTATATTTGATTTCTATCAAACCAATGACCCATGATTAATATCAAAAATCTCCTCGAAAATATCTGGTTGCCTTTTTTGCTATTAGCTATAGCTGCCTGTCAAAATGAGGCCGATAAAACCTTAGCTAAGGGGCCAAATATTTTTTCAGATACATTAATGATAGAAATTCATGAGCATCAGGATAAAAGAAATACAAAGGCTCTCATTAAGTTTTTCAACCATGAAAGCGCTAAGTACCGAGCTGCTGCCGCAGAGGCTTTTGGTTCGGTGCAAGATTCTTTGGCCATACCTATGTTGTCTAACTTGTTGAATGACGAGCACGGCAAAGTAAGAAAGTCTGCAGCCTACGCATTGGGCCAAACCTATGATAGTAGTGCCATAAAGCCATTGGTTATGGCGCTAGAGCAGGAAGATAGTCTTTTTGTGAGAAGAGAGCTTATAGAGTCGCTGGGAAAAGTGATTACTCAACCAAAGCTTCCAATCCTAAACCGCTTAGCCACTGAGTCAGATGAAGAAAAAGAAGGGCTGGCATGGGGTCTTTATCGTGCAGGAATTAGAGGTGTTTTTGATGACCTTTCAACAGGAACTGCCATCGTATTACTTTCTGTTGAGAACAGCTATGAAACAAGGCTTGGTGCTGCACATTACTTGTCACGCACCAGAAATATCGATATTAACCAATTCCTCCCTCAGATTATCAAATCTGCTACTACAGATTCATCCGCCAATGTGAGAATGGCTGTAATGAGTGCCTTAGGTAAAATCAATACTCCTTCTTCAGCTCAAGCACTATTAAGCCATGGTCTTAATGACGGTGATTATCGGGTTAGAATTAATGCAATTAGAAGTCTTGGTGTCTTTGATTTTGAAGTAATAAAAGACGATATCTATAAAAAGCTTGAAGATGACAATGTAAATGTGGCCATTACAGCTGCCTCATTGGTAAAGGCCAATGGTAAAAATGCGGTATTCATTGGTGAGTTAGCTGCTAAAAATGAGCACCCTCGTGTAAAGGCGTTATTGTATGGAGCAGCCATAGCGGCTGCAGATGATAAGCAAAGTATGAGTGATCAGGTGAAACTTTCCTACCAACAGTCAGAAGATCCGTATTACAAAGCCCAGCTACTTTCTGCTTTAGGTGGTCACCTTCCAAATTATGAATTTATAATAACAGAGACTTTTAAAACAGAGCATAAGACCATTTCAACGAGCGGAGCAGGCGTCATAGTGGGGATGCGACAAAATGACGATTTTCCAGAAGAGCTTAAACCTGCGTTTGCTGATATTTTGCAACAGCTCATTGAAACAAATGACATTGCGATAGTCGCAATAGTTTCAGGGCTCCTGAATCAAGAACAATATGATTTCAAATCTGCCTACGATAGCATCCGTTTTCTTTATCAGGCACGAGAAAGCTTAACCCTCCCCAAAGATAATGAAGCCTTACAGGTGCTTAATAAGACCATAGCTTTGTTTGAAGGCAAGGAAGAGCTACCTGAAACAAAAAACGAATATAACAACCCTATCAATTGGGAGCTGATTAAAACCATCCCGGCAGATCAAAAAGTGACGGTTGCTACTTCAAAAGGAGATGTCATCTTAAGACTGTTGGTCAATGAGGCCCCAGGATCTGTCAGCAATTTTTATACATTAGCTACGGAAGGTTATTTTAATGGTAAAAACTTTCATCGGGTGGTTCCAAATTTTGTAGTTCAAGGCGGTTGCAACCGAGGCGATGGATATGGCGGTGAAAACTACTCCATTCGTAGTGAACTGGCTAATTTAAGTTATACAACAGGTACCGTTGGCATGGCTTCAGCGGGTAAGGACACTGAAGGAACTCAATGGTTTATCACACATAGCCCAACACCACATTTAGATGGAAGATATAGTATCTTTGCCCAAGTTGAAGAAGGTATTGATGTCGTTCACAACATTGAAGTGGGTGATAAGATAAATATTGTAGAGATTTTAGATAATGAGTAACATGTAAAGGCAACCCACCTCCTTGGACTGTGTCCTCACAGTCTAACTACAATTTAGCAGATGACCAATTCAATATTCAAGCAAACAAGAAGCTCGCAATTAGAACTCAATGAAGTTTACTTCTGGACTAGTACAATAAAGGATTGGCATCATTTATTAAAAGGGGACTGTTTCAAACAATCCATCATTGATTCTTTACTATACTTAGTTAAAAGAAAAAAGATTACAGTTTATGCTTTTGTAATCATGCCAAACCATATTCACCTTTTATGGGAATTAAATAAATTGAATGGTAAAGAGTCGCCACATGCCAGCTTTAGTAAGTTTACCTCTCATCGATTTCTACAAATGTTAAGAGCTGATAACCTATCCCATGATTATAAGGTAAATGGCAGCGATAGGAAACATCGGTTTTGGCAAAGAGACCCTTTGGCTGTTTTGATAGATTCCAAAGTTAAGTTTGAGCAAAAATTAGATTATATTCACTTGAATCCATTACAGGAAAAATGGAACTTAGCCGAATATCCGGAAGACTATAAATGGTCATCGGCAAGGTTTTATGAAAAACGAAGTGATGAGTTTGGTTTGTTAACCCATTATATGGATAGGCTTTAATTATTTATAGGAGGCCTGTGAAGACACAGACCAAGGTACGGCTATTGAAATTTTAAAGTAATCAGCAGAGTAATGCAAAAATCGATACATGCTATAAAGTTTGGAGTATTAGGAGGTGGACAACTCGGGCGAATGCTTATTCAATCTGCCATAGATTTTAACATTGATGTACATGTGCTTGATCCAAACCCAGAGGCTCCATGTAGTGCATGCGCAAAATCGTTTGCAGCTGGAGACCTAAAAGATTATGACACGGTTTATCAATTTGGCAAAGACCTTGACTTAGTGTCCATTGAAATAGAAGCTGTAAATACCAAAGCGCTAAAAGATTTAAGAGATGAGGAAAACGTCATTGTTTATCCTCAACCTGAAATAATCGAGCTCATTCAGGATAAAAGAATACAAAAACAGTTTTATAAAGACAACAACATTCCGACAGCTGAGTTTGTACTTACCGAAAACAAGCAGGATGTAGCCCAACATGCCGACTTTCTCCCAGCTGTAAACAAGCTCGGTAAAGAAGGGTATGATGGACGTGGCGTACAAATCATACGTACTGAAGCTGATCTGGAAAAGGCATTTGATAAACCGGGTCTTCTTGAAAAGCTCATTGATTTTGACAAAGAAATAGCCGTTATCGTAGCTCGAAACCCTCAAGGTGAAATCAAAGTATTTCCTGCTGTAGAGTTAGTTTTTCACCCTGAAGCCAATCTGGTGGAATATTTATTTTCACCTGCCGCAATAAGTAAAAATATAGAAACGAAGGCGCAACAAATCGCCAAAGAGGTGATCGAAAAGCTCGACATGGTAGGTTTGTTGGCTGTGGAGATGTTTGTGACCAAGGATAGTGAAGTACTCGTAAACGAAGTAGCTCCACGACCTCACAACAGTGGGCACCAAACCATTGAAGGGAACATTACCTCACAATATGAGCAGCATCTCAGGGCTATATTTAATTTACCCTTGGGAGATACTTCAATCATAATTCCATCGGCAATGGTCAACTTATTGGGTGAAGAAGGCCATACAGGCGATGCAAAATATGCCGGAATTGAGGAGTGTATGGCCACTAAAGGCGTGCACCTACACCTTTACGGCAAAAAGAAAACCAAGCCTTTTAGAAAGATGGGCCATGTCACTATTGTAAATGAAAGTGTTGATGAACTTAAAGATAAGGCCAATTTTGTAAAAGAAACCTTAAAAGTAATTACGTAGATGAGCACACCACAAGTAGGAATAATCATGGGTAGCAAGTCAGACCTTCCGGTAATGAAAGCTGCTGCCGAAATTTTGGAAGAATTAAATGTGACTTTTGAGCTTACAATTGTTTCGGCCCACCGAACACCTCATCGTATGATAGAATACGCTGAAGGAGCCAGAGATAGGGGGATAAAAGTAATTATTGCAGGGGCCGGAGGCGCTGCACACTTGCCAGGCATGGTTGCATCAATTACAACGCTTCCTGTTATCGGAGTACCAGTAAAATCAAGCAACTCTATCGATGGCTGGGACTCAGTACTCTCCATTTTACAAATGCCTGGCGGTATACCAGTTGCTACTGTCGCCCTTGATGGCGCAAAAAATGCCGGTATACTTGCCGCTGAAATGATTGGCGCGTTTGATGAAAGGGTAGCTAAAGCTCTGACTGATTATAAAAAATCATTGACCAACAAGGTAATGGACACGGTAAAAGACGTTGAATCTAACGGTTGGAAGTAACACCCAGCTCGACAGTCAAAAAATAAGCATTGCAAAAGACTTTGCGATTTCATAGCTTCCTGTAATGAAAATTATTTCCCTTTGGTCTGGCCCACGCAATGTGTCTACAGCGCTAATGTATTCTTTTGCCCAACGGCCCGATACAGAAGTAATTGACGAACCGCTGTATGCACATTATTTAGTACAATCAGGTGCTGATCATCCGGGAAAGCATGAGGTATTAACCTCTATGGAAAATGAAGGTGACACCGTCATCAACTCATTGCTTTCATACCACTCAAAAAAGCCTTTTTTGTTTTTAAAAAACATGGGGCATCATTTCTTATCCATTGATCCTGGCTTTTTAGAAAGATTTTGCAATATATTTCTCATACGCAACCCAGAAGAAATGCTTCCTTCACTGTCAAAGCAGTTGCCAAACCCCATCCTTCGTGATACAGCTTTAGACAAACAAATGACACTATACAAGCTGGTGAGCCAGTTCGGTGAAGAGCCAATTATAATCGATTCCAAATATTTGCTTCAAGACCCTGAAGGTGTTTTAAAAAAGGTTTGCCATCATCTTGATATTCCTTTTTATCAAAACATGCTACATTGGCCAGCGGGGCCACGTAAAGAAGATGGTTCGTGGGCCAAATATTGGTATCACAATGTTCATAAGTCCACAGGATTTGAAACATACAAACCAAAAAAGGCACCATTTCCTGATAAGCTAGAACCTTTGCTTAATGAATGTGCGCCTTACTATAATTTTTTACACGAAAGAGCCATAAAACCTTAAACTATGAGTAAGAAAATAGAACTCCCTGATGCACGCAATGAAAATATTCTGATCAATATAAATGGTGAGCTATACCCAAGAGATGAGGCAAAAATCTCTGTATTTGATAGTGCCGTGCAAGGTGGTGATGCTGTATGGGAAGGCATTCGCGTGTATGATGGTAAAATTTTCATGCTCGAAGAGCACCTTCAGCGCATGGTAGATTCTGCCAGAGCTATGGCTTTCTCCGAAATTCCCACAAAAGAGCATATCCGCACGGAGGTGTTCAAGACATTAAATGCCAATCAAATGTACGATGAGGCACATATTCGTCTCACGTTGACGCGTGGTAAAAAGACTTCTTCTGGCATGAGTCCACATTTCAATCAATATGGCCCAACACTTATTGTGCTTGCCGAATGGAAAAAGCCAGTGTATAAAACTGAAGGCATCAGCCTGATCACCTCCTCGATACGAAGGAACTCACCTCAATGCATAGACTCAAAGATTCATCATAACAATCTTATAAATAATATACTTGCTAAAATAGAAGCCAATGTCGCAGGTGTAGATGATGCTGTTATGCTAGATGTAGATGGCTTTATTTCAGAAACCAATGCCACGAATATTTTCTTTGTAAAAAATAACGAGACACTTACCCCATTTGCGGATAGCTGCCTGCCAGGTATCACAAGAAAAAATGTCCTTCTGTTAGCCCAAGCCAACGATATGTCTATTAGTGAAAAACGTCTTTCGCTGGCCGAAATGTATAGCGCTGATGAAATGTTTGTGACCGGATCTATGGGAGAGCTAACACCTGTGCTAAATGTAGATGGCCGGGTTATTGGCAATGGCAAAATTGGCCCCATAACAGAAAAATATATCGGTCTTTACAAGAAAAAAGCTACAACAGAAGGTGTTACTATTCCCAAGGAGTTGTAATAGTACTCGGAAATTTGAAGTAATTACACTAAATTTTCTTTATGAATCCGTCTAAAAAAGGTTGGTTATCAAAGTTTTTAGATTACCGCAGAGAGCATTTTGAGCAAGAACTGGAGTTTGAGAAAACCAAAATCGGTCAAGATCCCGAGCATTCATTCTATGGTATCATACAGCCAACAGGTCTTATGTACGGCTACCCTGTGCAAGTCATACGAGATTTGGAAAAAGAAACCTGGAATGATAAAGACAGGGTAAAAGTGCTTTTAATAAATAGCCTTTTTGATATTGCTACATTGTATGCTGAAAGGGAGGTAGAAACTGCTGACACATTCTACGATTCTATGATGGACACCTTATTGAATATCAACACATTCTATGAAAAAGTATATCCTGAAAGCTCTATAAGTTCAACTAACTGGCTGGGCAAAAAAAGAGAGCCTCTGCAACTGACAGAGCAGATTATAGAAAAAAGGGTAAACATTACAGTGAAGGATAATGCTAATTTCTGGCTAGACTTCTTTCACCGGAGTCAGCTTTTTCTTGATGTTTATATATTTGGTCAGTGGAGTCATACTAAGCCAGATGAAGTCTTGCAAGAATTTTTTAAGGCAGAAAAAGAGGAGCTTAGCTACAATGCGGTGAAGGTAATGTCAGCGGCCGCTCACTCTAATAGTAACATAGAGGCAGAAGAACGCTCGCTTTTCAATCATTTTATTGATAGTACCGGCATGACCTCAGAAAAGCAACGTGTTGCTAAAGAATATTTTGAGCATGGGTTGGGCATACAGGACATACCCATTGAGGAAACCGACCCTTGGATGATAAGAAAGTTCTTCTTCGAGCTGGCTCTGCTTACCGTATGGTCAGATAAAAAAGTAGAAGATTCCGAGTTGGAATTCCTCACATCTTTTAACGAGTCACTTGGTTTTAGTAAGGAAGATTTAGATAAAAGCATGATGGCAATGGAGGGTTTCGTTCTGGAAAACTGGCAGCACCTTGAATCTTTACAAGATAAAAAAGACTTCGATCAGGTAAGTCGAGAGTACATAGCGCGGCTAAGCCAGGTAGCATACAAATTCAAAAACAGGCTTCAAAATGAAGTGTCTCAAGATGGTGATCTGGTTAGGCTTATAAAAAAAGGAAATGCTGAAGAGCTGAGTCCTGAGGAACAAAAAGTCATAAAAAACAAACTACTCACAATTCTCAGAAAGGTGCCAGCCCTCAATATTATTGCCCTGCCTGAGCGATTTCTAGACTATAAAAATGTACTTAAAGTCTTTCCAAAAGAAGTGATTGCTGAGGTGTCGGTCAAATAGTGTTAATCAACCTCAGTGGTCTCTTCTTTCTTTTCCTCTTCTCCTTTTTCTGCTTTCTTAGGAAATATCAGAGAGAAAACAATTGACCCTGTGAGAGTAAGAATGATTACTGTAAACGACCACGTAATAGGCACGTGAAACTCGAATATTTCAAGCAGCATTTTCGCACCAATAAAAATGAGTATGATTGACAGTCCTTTTTGCAATAAATAGAACTTGTCTATAATACCAGCCAGTAAGAAAAACTTTGCGCGTAGGCCCAACACAGCAAAAATATTGGAGGTATATATTAGAAATTCGTTTGTTGTGATCGCAAAGGCGGCAGGGATAGAATCAACAGCAAATATCAAATCGGTAGTTTCTACCAGAAGTATTACCAAAAACAACGGTGTGAAGAACAATTGAGCATTGCGCCTCACTATAAACTTACCACCAAATGTGCTTTTAGTGACACGTAAATGCTTGCGAGCCCATTTCAACAATGGGTTATTTCCCGGGTCAATTTCATCCTCTTCGTCCTCAAAGAAAATTTTGATTCCTGAGTAAACCAGGAACACCCCAAAAATGTATAATATCCAATAAAACTTACTTATCAAATACGCACCAACAAAGATGAATATAGCCCTGAAAACCAACGCTCCGATAATACCCCAAAAAAGAATATTGTGGTAATACTCCTCCTCAACTTTGAAATAGCGTAGAATTAAAAGTATTACAAAAATATTGTCAACAGAAAGGGCATACTCAGTAAGGTATGCAGAAAAATACTCAAGAGATGGTTGTGTCCCACCATCATACAAATAGATGAGGTAGCCAAAAGCTACAGATATAGCCACCCAAAATATTGACTGGTAAAACGCAGACCGAGTGGATATTTTGTGCGCCTTTTTGTTAAAAACGCCTAGATCAATTACCAGAAACAGAAGAATAATTGCTCCAAAAATGGTGAAAAGCCACCCTTCTCCCTGGTTTTCAAATAATTTAAAAAGAAGCATTTGAGATTACCTAGCGCTTTCGTTTAGGCCAACAGCCAACTAATTTAAATGACAATAATCTCCTAATATATCAAAATTATTACCAACTATATGGTCGTAAAAGTACAAATTTTAATTTTAGACTTGAGCCTCATTTCATGTAATAATTCTTACATCATAAAATGTGGACTAAGAACACTGATCGCAAACCCCCTGTATGAGTAGATTTCGTTCCGATACATGGTACCCCTTAGGCATTTTTACTTCAGGAATTTTTATAGAATCGATACATGTGGTTTGCCCACATTGCTCACATTTAAAATGAACATGTTCGTGATGGTGCTCATGAGTTGAGCAATCCTGGCACAGTGCATATTTAGTCACACTATTATCATCAAGCACCTTATGTATCAACCCCTTATCTTCAAAACTTTTGAGTGTGCGATAAACAGTTACTCTATCGTATGAAGCATCTATATGTTTTTCAATGAATGCATTTGACAAAGCGTGGTCATTCTGAAAAAACAAATTTAATACCTCCTCTCTACACGGGGTTGACTTGAGTTTGAAATCTCTTAACGTATTGGACAGTTGCATTAATTCTAAATTAAGACAATTGAAACTGAAGTTTCAATAGATGACTGTATAATCCTTCATCGTCTTCAGAAAGTTCATCATGAGAACCTGATTCGATCACGGCTCCATCTTTGATAACAAATATTTTATCAACCTTTCTGATGGTGGCTAACCTATGCGCGATAATAAGCGTGGTGCGTCCTTTCATCAGCTCATCTAATGCCTCTTGTACGAGCATTTCAGATTCGGCATCTAGCGAACTGGTAGCCTCATCTAAGATAAGAATGGCCGGATCTTTCAATATAGCTCGGGCTATTGCTATTCTTTGCCTTTGGCCACCCGACAGCTTTATCCCTCTTTCTCCAACCACGGTTTCCATTTTGTCTGGAAAAGACTCGATAAACTGCAATGCATTGGCTTTTTTGGCTGCTAATGAAATTTCCTCATCAGAGGCATTTGGCTTTGCGTACGCAATATTTTCTTTAATGGTACCACCAAACAAAATTACTTCCTGAGGTACAATCCCAACATTGGCTCGGTACGCTGCCAAATCATAGTCCAGTACATTGGTATTATCTACAGTAATCAGGCCGCTATTGGCATCATAAAATCGACTGAGAAGTTGAATTATTGTTGACTTACCAGCTCCACTCGGACCCACCAAAGCTACTTTTTCTCCGGCTCCAATAGTTATGTCCAACTCATTGAGCACTGCAACTTCTTTGCGGGTAGGGTAAGCAAAGTTTACCTGACTAAAGACAATATCTCCATTTAAATCAATGCTCGCTGACTGAGCGCTTGAAGCCTCTGGAGTTTCGTCAACAATTTCCAATACCCTTTCAGAAGCACCTATTGCTCTTTGCACCTGCCCATAAATATTACCCAAGCCGGCAATTGACCCTCCGATGAAGGAGGTGTAAATAACAAATGCTACTAGCTCACCAATAGTTAAGTTTCCACTTTGAACTAATGATGCTCCATACCAGATCACACCAACAATGCCACCGAATAAAACGAAAATGATAAACGAAATGAGTGCTCCGCGATATGTCGCAGCTTTAAGTGCAGTAGTCACTACATCTTTAAGGGTGCCTTTATATCTGGCTGCTTCTCTAAGCTCATTAGTAAATGCTTTTACAACATGAATCGATTGCAGCGTCTCTTCCACAATCACATTAGCATTGGCCAGTTTATCTTGGGTGGTCTTTGAAAGTTTTTTAATAAACTTACCAAAAACAAGCGCTGTGATGACCATTATAGGGAAGGTTCCCAGCATAAAGACCGTTAGCTTAGGTGCAATTATAAATATGACAAATGTCCCTATTATTAATGTTGCCGTTTGCCTGAAAAGCTCGGCAAGAGTAATTGAAAAAGTATCTTGAAGCATCGACACGTCAGAGGTAATTCTACTGATAAGCTCACCCACACGTCTGCTATCAAAGAATTTTATAGGAAGGGTTAGCATTTTACTATACACCGAGGTACGTACATCGGCCATCGATTTTTCACTTACCTGAGCAAACAAATAAACTCTAAAAAATGAAAATATGCTTTGAACGAGCAGTATCCCGATTAATATGAGTGCTACTGTGTTGATTGAGTTGATATCATAAGTATTGCCGGCCAGTTGTAATTGCCAACCCTTACCTGTGGCAATATCTAAGAGCTTTCCTGCAAAAAAAGGAAAGGCCAATAAAGTAGTACTGCTAAATACCAGACATACCATTCCTATTATAAACACTCCTTTATAGGGAAGCGTATATCTAAAAATGCCTAGTAGTTTCTTAAAATTTGATTTGTTGAGCTTTCGTTTTTCTTCATCGCTCAATGGTGCCCTGCCTCTATTCTTTGCCATTAAATTTTATCTCTGTTTGAGAAATCAAGGTGCAAATTTATTGATATAAACTCTTAACACCAATGTTTTGTTTTTTAAGGCATTACAAGAGAATATTATTGATGACTAAAGATGAAAATCACCATGATTTTTATCAAAGTAGTGTTAAATTTATCTCAAACGTAGAAATATATGTATCCACTCAAACGATTATTAGTCGCACTCGACAACACCGAAATAGATGAGACACTCATAGATTATGCTTCATATTTAGCCTCAACCCTAAAAGTGGAAAAGGTATACTTTTTTCACGTGGCAAAGTCATTGGATCTCCCGGAAGGCCTCAGCGATAAATATCCCGACCTTTTAGCACCTGTTGATGAATCTTTAAAAAATGATTTTAATAACAAGATCGAGCCTAAGTTTAAGGCTTCATGTGAGTTTGAGTTTGTTTTGAAAGAGGGTAATGCGGCAGATCAGATACTGCGTTGGTCAGAAATCAAAGCGATTGACCTTCTTATAGTGGGAAGGAAAATTGAATTTAAAGGCCAGGGTGTACTTAGCGGCAAATTGGCCAGAGTGGCACATTGTTCTATTCTCTTTGTTCCAGAAAATATTAAGCCTCAAATTAACAAAATATTAATCCCGGTTGATTTTTCTAAGCACTCATCAATGTCATTGGATGCAGCGATGGCACTTCAGAAAGCCAATGATGCTACTATTTTACTTCAAAATTCTTACCGTGTGCCTTGGGGATATCATACCACAGGCAAGTCTTTTGAAGAATTTGCCGATGTAATGAAGGAGCATGCCGTTGAGGATGCGAATAAATACCTGGAAAAAAATAAACTAGACCCAGACAAATTTGAAGTAGCGCTGTGCCTTGATGAAGACGACAACCCAGCGGAATGCGCTTATGAAGAGGCTGCAAATAATAAAGCAGACTTAATAATTATGAGCTCTAAAGGACGATCTGGTTTAGCTAATATGCTACTGGGAAGTGTGGCTGAGAAAATGATAAAAATTGATGCCAGCATACCTCTGATGGTGGTAAAAGATAAAAAAGAAAACATGGGCTTCTTCGAAGCGCTTATGAAGATCTAAGGGTTAATTATATGCCCCTCTATTTTAAACTTTACAGAGTCTTTTAAAATCATTTTTTGACTACCCTCAACGAAAAACCTGTCGATGAGTGAACTACCTGACTTTTCTTCAAACAAGAGAGTAAACTTTCTTTCCGATTTATAAATGGGGTTATTTTCAAGGTAAAGGGCCTCGATTTTTTTAAGATTACTCAACTCATTTAAATAATACAGTTTCAAATACTGCACTTCAACGTCAGCTCCATGTTGTGGAATAAAAGACTTTACCTTAAGGTTGCTGTTTACATCATTTTCAACACTTTCCTTATATACACCTTGAAGTACAGGCTTATTGATGTTCATTTTATTAAAAAAAGCCAGTTCGTCTTTCCAACCCAAACTGTCTGGAGTGTAAGTGTTTTGTGAAGTATCCTCATCAACAAATGCCCATTTTTCCAGCTGCATGTTATTTAACATGAAGTGGGCTTTTTGTTCTACCAAAAGGCTATCAAGGTTAAAGTAATTTATAGCTACATTTTCTGGTTGCTTCAAACAGCTACTTAAGAGTATCGCAATTAGAATTGTATTTAATCTTTTTATCATATTAATATGTCCCCTGTCATTTCTTTTGGAATATCTATTCCCATGATTTTAAGTATGGTTGGTGCCAAATCACCTAGTTTGCCATCCTTAACCTTATCAGTAAAATTGTTATCAACGAAAATGCAAGGCACTAAGTTGGTAGTGTGTGCAGTGTTTGGTGTCCCGTCAGGATTAATCATCATATCGGAGTTGCCGTGGTCCGCAATAATTATTGTTAGATAATCATTTTCCAGCGCAGCTTCCGTTACTTCTTTGGCACAAGTGTCTACCGTTTCACAGGCTTTTACAGCAGCGTCAAAAACACCGGTGTGGCCTACCATATCAGGGTTTGCAAAGTTTAAGCATATAAAATCAGCACTCTTTTTTTTCAATTCTGGAATAATTGCATCACGGATATCAAAAGCACTCATTTCAGGTTGTAAATCATAGGTGGCAACTTTTGGTGAAGGGCATAGTATACGCTTTTCCCCTTTAAACTCACCCTCTCTTCCACCAGAAAAGAAAAAAGTAACGTGAGGGTATTTTTCAGTTTCTGCTATTCTTATTTGTTTTCTCTCTGCTTTTTCTAGCACCGCCCCCAACGTATTGTTAAGGTTGTCTTTACTAAATATGACATCAACTTTCTTAAACGAATCATCATAATTTGTCATGGTGACATAGTGCAGGTCAAGCGCATGCATGTTATGCTCATGAAAATCTCTTTGAGTAAGTGCCTGAGTGATTTGCCTTCCTCTGTCTGTTCTGAAGTTGAAACAAATAACCACATCTCCCTCTTCAATTTTGGCTAATGGTTCACCATGACTATCAACTACACAGATGGGTTTAATAAACTCATCGGTAACACCTTCGGCATAAGATTGCTCGACTGCAGAGAGCAACTCTTTGGCCTCCTTACCCACACCATTTACCATGAGATCGTAAGCCAATTTTACTCGCTCCCACCTGTTGTCTCTATCCATGGCATAATACCTGCCCACAACTGAAGCTATTTGTCCTGTAGTTTTCTCGCAGTGCTGTCTTATATCATTCAGGTATTGTCTACCCCCTTTAGGGTCTGTATCTCTACCGTCAGTAAATGCATGGATAAAGACATTATCCATCTGCTTTTCGTTTGCATAGCTACATAGTCCTTTTAGATGATTGATGTGTGAGTGCACACCGCCATCAGAAACTAGACCAATAAAGTGTATATTCTTGTTCTCCTTTTTAGCGTAGTCAAAAGCGTTGTTGAGAACCTCATTGTTTTTGATTGTTCCTTCTTCGAAAGCCTTATTAATCTTCACAAGGTCCTGATAAACTACTCGGCCGGCACCAATATTCATATGGCCCACTTCCGAGTTGCCCATTTGTCCGTCCGGGAGACCCACAGCCATACCTGAAGCCTCTAACTTGCTATGAGGATAATTTGTATAAAGACTATCTACAAATGGCGTTTTTGCTTTGGCAATAGCCGATACATCTGGGTTGGTGCCCAGGCCCCAGCCATCCAAAATCATTAACAATACTTTCTTATTCATATCTTTTGAGTCAATCGGATTACAAAAAACGCCAATTCATAAGGTTAATCAAAGCTTGTAATCACAATTCGATTTGCAGTAGACACATCAATACAAAGGCATTATCTAAATTAGGGTCTGTACCCGGGTTGATTACATATTGAATACTTGGTTGAAATGCCATATAAGGCAATAGTCGATGGTTAAAGGTGAATTCAATGTTAGTTTCAGCCCGATCGTAGTTAATGCCCTCACGCGCTGATTGGGCCAGGTAGGCGTCTCCATTAAGGGCTGTAGAAAATGCTATGCCCATTTCATCGCTATGCTTTAATATGGGCATGGCAGAAACAATTCCACCGGAAATGGCACCTCCAAATTGATTAAATTTATCTTCTGCTATACCTAGCCTGACAAACGCTGTGATGTGCTTTGTCTGATCCATATCCAGGTAGAAATATCTTTGGTAGGCGATGAATGCGCCCTGGTTGCCTCTTTGTCTTTGTGGAGTCTGTGCAAAAGTTTCAAAATCAGCTGTATAGCGCCATGCACCAACAATTAATTGATTAAAGTTGGGAGTTTCATAGCCTCTGCCAATGGCTCTTCTCCTTACTGACCCAGCCTTTCTTACATTTCCGTTTTTTGAGAGGTATAATTCTTTTCCGAGGTTGATGTTAGCCTGGAAAATAATTAAGGCACCTTCTTCTTTACTCAACTCTATATGTGTGCCCCTTGGATCGTTAGGATCTCCGGGCACGGCATCCATAATTGCGCCCATAACCCTTACTTTTTGTTTGATTGTCGCTGCAGCTCTAAAGGCAAGTGAAGTGACAGGAAAAACCGATGGACCATTTTGCCCAGTTGGGGCAAGTTCAGCACCCAGCCCATAGCTACTATGTAAAAATAAAAGGCCAGGTTTTACTACATCAAATTCAGAGTTTAAATCATATAACCCTCCCAAAAATGAGAGGTCATTATTTAAAAGGTTCTTTTGTACCCACGCTTCATACAGCTTCCAGGTAGGATATGCTTCGATGTTAGAAATCGTTTGAATGTCACCTACGAGTTCTGTGGCGAAACCTCCGTTATTACCAAGTCCATATACAAAAACTGATAGCCCGTTGACATGAGCAAGTTTTTCGAAGTCAAGGTTTAACGTAAGGTCTACATTGTCGATATATCGAAAACCCGTTTTTACACCTCCACTTAAATTAGCCACAGGCATGGCACTATAGATAATATTTGGTGATATTCCCTTGTTGTTCAGGCTGTCTCTCCAGCCTCCAAAGGTATCAAAAACGCCTTGAGATAAACCTAAGGTGGTGGCACAAGAGAATACTAAGGTTAAGATTGATTTCACGGTTTATCAACAAAAAGTAGGTATGAAGGTTTTCATCTAACAGCATTCGAAGGCTTTATAAAACTTCTTTATGGCCTTTTTATATGCCTTCCGTGCAGCGCTTGTTGAGTTATTTACATTGGCCTGGTATGTCACGCCTTGGTTATCTACATAAGTCATAGGAGGCATGGTAGTTTTTATCTCGAGTACAACGGTCGGTATTTTAGCTCTTAGGTCGTAAAGTTTAAAAGCAACGGTAGCTTGTCGTGTGGCCTGTTCACCAATGGCATCTTTCATTTCTAAAACAGTGCTTGTAAGCACAAAATCCAAACTTGTTTTTTGCTGAATTTGAGCCAATTTTTCTTTGGAATAGCTGTGATAGGAAGGTAGGTCGAGCCCTTGAGTTTTAAGCTCGTAAATCATGTCGCTTTCATCCATGACATCCAGTCCCGGGTGTGACACAAAAAGTGAATAAGCATCTTCATAAAAGTCATTGGCATAGAATGTTTTAATGCCTTCCAGCCGAGTGATTACCAGTTTATCTCCTGAGGCATAAGAAATTTTCGAATCAGGAAACATTTTTATCTTCGAACTGGAACAGCTTATCGCCAATAATAAGGCTGTTATAATTGTTAAGTTTTTGATCATCGATAGGTAATTAATCAATCTAAAGTAATACTATGGTTATATTTGACAAAGTATGGCTAAAACAAAAACAACGTACTTCTGCCAAAGCTGTGGTTATGAATCTGCAAAGTGGCTGGGCAAATGCCCGTCATGTAATGAGTGGAATAGTTTTGTAGAAGAACTCACGCAAAAATCTAAAGGCGCTGAGAATAAGAACGAGTGGCGATCAAACGGGACAGGTCGTGCGAAATCTCAACCAAAGCCCATAGGCGAAATCAAAGCTGAAAAAGAAGCGCGTTTTAATGCTAAAGATAATGAGCTGAATCGCGTTTTGGGTGGCGGCATTGTGCCAGGCTCTGTTGTGCTGATTGCAGGTGAGCCGGGTATTGGTAAGTCTACATTGATGTTGCAGGTAGCGCTTTCCATTAGCCAAAAAGTACTATATGTATCCGGGGAGGAAAGTGATCAGCAAATAAAAATGCGAGCCGATCGTATGAGTACCAAAATGCCAGACCATTGCTTTGTGTTGCCAGAAACCTCTACGAGCCATATTTTCAAGCATATTGAAACACTCCAACCAGACGTGTTGGTGGTAGATTCTATACAAACTTTACATTCAGATAAAATAGAGTCTGCAGCAGCTAGCGTTTCTCAAGTGAAGCAATGCACGGCAGAGCTGATCAAGTTTGCCAAAGAAACCTCCACACCTGTTTTCCTGGTAGGCCATATTACGAAGGATGGTACCATTGCGGGCCCAAAAGTACTGGAGCACATGGTAGACACCGTTTTACAATTTGAGGGTGACCAGCATCACACCTATCGGATTTTACGTACTACTAAAAACCGCTTTGGCTCTACCTCAGAGTTGGGTATTTACGAAATGATAAGTACTGGTTTGAGAGAAGTCAGCAACCCTTCTGAAATTTTGATTTCTCAAAAAGAGACTGCAATCAGTGGCGTAACTATTGGGGCTACCGTGGAGGGAAATCGACCTTTATTGATAGAAATACAATCGTTAGTGAGCACAGCAGCTTATGGTACGCCTCAAAGGACCACCACAGGTTTTGATGGTAAGCGCCTTAATATGCTCTTGGCTGTGTTGGAAAAAAGATGTGGTTTTAGACTTGGCTTGCAAGACGTTTTTGTAAATATGGCGGGAGGTATTAAAGTGGAAGACCCGGCCATTGACCTTGCTGTTTGTTGTTCAATCATTTCATCGTTAGAAGAAATCGCTATCCCGGATAAGATTTGTTTTGCGGCTGAAGTGGGTCTTGGTGGTGAGCTTCGGGCAGTCAATAGAATTGAAAACCGTATTGCTGAAGCGGAAAAACTTGGATTCCAGGAAATATTTGTTTCTAAATACGCCATGAAAGGAGTGGATGTATCCAAACACAAGATAAAAGTCTCTGCCCTGGCAAAGATCAATGAGGTGTTTACTGATCTTTTTGGGTAGATGTAATTTTAAGTATGGAAGCAAATAGTTTCTATCATGTATATAACCGAGGAAACAATCGTCAACCACTGTTTTTCAAGAGAGACAACTACCTATTCTTTCTTAAAAAGGCTCGAACATATTTACTTAAAAATGTTGATGTGATAGCCTATTGCCTCATGCCTAACCATTTTCATTTTCTGATTAATACTCATAGCGACTTTAATCAACTTGAGTTTAGTCACGATTTAAGGATTATGCTTAGCTCATATTCCCGGGCAATAAATAAGCAAGAGCAGCGTGTGGGTTCATTATTTCAACAGAATACAAAAATAAAGTTGTTAGAAAGTCGTAGCACCACTCAAAGTGGTGCCACGACTGGTGAGATTGGTGATCCATTTATATGCTTTCATTATATTCATCAAAATCCTATTAAAGCAAATTTAGTAACAAAAGAACAGCAGTGGGAATTCTCTTCTTACAGAGATTATGCTGGTTTAAGGAATGGTACTTTATGTAATAAAACAAATGCAAACCAACTTTTAGATATTCCTTTGGATTGTAATGAGTTTGTCAAACAGTCAAATCAAGTTTCATTGCTTTAGTGGTGATTACTAGTTCACTTTGCTAATTTTTTTCATCTAACTCAAACACCTCCTCAACTTTTAAATTAAATGCTGCAGCTATTCTAAACGCTGTAATTGCCGATGGTACGAACTTGCCAGTTTCTATCGTATTAATAGTCTTTCTTGATACTCCAACTTTCAACGCTAAGTCTGCCTGAGTAAAGTTATTTTTGGCCCTTTCTAGTTTGATATTATTTTTTAAATCGAACTTGGTCATACTACTTAGAGTCAAAATATGTAAAAGCTCCAACTGCGGCCGTAATACCAACAAATACTGTTATTTCTGCAGCCATTTGTCCTGAAAAGTTTGAAAATAGCAAATGCGATAGAATTAAAACTACCTGGGTAAGTATAACACAGATAAAGCCAAACTTCCATGCTTTTAATCTATGTTGAATTATTAGCTCATCATTAAAGATTGCTTGAGCCTCTTTATTCTTTTTAACCTTACTACCTAATCGTAGAATTTGAAGAAGACTCACAATCCATATTATACAGCCCACAGCTAAGGCTGCCAATAAAACAGGGTTAGACCCAGACAGTATGTAATTATCAACTATTCTTAAGCCAGCCCATATTACAAAACCAATTAAGTTAAGTCTGAGATACTTCGTGCGCTTGCTTTCTAGTTTTTCGATGTTAATGTAAATTTCACTCATAATATAAAGTTACCTTTAGGTTATATTTTGTCACCTATAGGTTACAAATCTACGGCTTAAATTACACTTTGCCAAACATGCCATGTTTAATATGAAATGGGGTGATAAAATATTGTGGGTATATCGACCCAGTTACGATCCAAAATTAATTACCCTTAAATGTGACTTTCCCTTTTTACTGCCGTCTACCTTATAGATTTATATAAATTCTATTTTACTTAAGGTTGATCGCATGGAGTTGTTTTTCGCTGAACTAGGGTTTAGCCATGATATTTTCGCAGTAGTCATATTGCCTCTTTTGATATTTTTTGCCCGTATTATTGATGTCTCCATCAATACAGTACGCATTATTTTCGTGATGACAGGAAAGAAGGGCATATCAACAATTCTTGGTTTCCTGGAGTCTCTCATTTGGTTGTTAGCCATTGGCCAAATATTCAAGCATATGGACAACGTCTACAGCTACATAGCCTACCCGGCCGGATTTGCCGCAGGCATATATGTCGGTATGCTTATTGAAGAAAAGCTGGCCCTTGGTAAAGTAGTGGTGAGAATCATTTCATCAGAAGCGATTGATCCGATTGTAGGCTATTTAAGACACAATGGATATAAGTACTCGATCATTTCAGGAGAAAGTGACCATGGTCAGGAAAAAATCTTGTTTACTGTTGTCAAACGTGAAGCTTTACCTGATTTGAAGGTAAAAATTGCTGAAGAAACGCCATCAGCCTTCTATACTGTTGAGTCCGTAAAAAGCGCCAGCGAGACTGGCTTAGTTACAGAAAAACCCAGCCGTAGGGGACTGGGTTCGTGGTTGGGTAGTGTGAAGAGGAAGTAGGTTAGTTTAGTGTTTAATCCTTTCTACCCTGCAAGCCTCCCGTATGTATAGCAAGTATTTTTGAACCTGATTTAAAAGCCCCTTTATCGATGAGGTCATACAATCCATACATCATTTTACCCGTATAAATGGGGTCTAGTAAAACCCGATGCCTTCTTTCAAAGCCATTAATAAAATCCATGAGATAATCGGGCGTTTTGGCATAGCCTCCGCAATGATAGTCTGTATTTACTTTCCAATTATTTTTTGGTTTACCGTAAATCTTTAACAACTCCTTTATTTCCTCAGTTAAAAAATCGCCTTTAAGTGCGAAAAACCCAACCACCTGCTGCTCGGCATTGGAGGCCGCAATTATCCCGGCCAAAGTACCACCTGTACCAACAGAAGAGGTGATATAGTCAAAAACCTTGGTTGAGTCGTCTAATATTTCAGCCGAGCCCTTGATTGCCAACATATTGGTACCACCCTCTGGAATCATGTAAAACTCTCCAAATTTCTCTACCAGTAGATTTAGAAAGTCCTCGTGAGTTTTTCTTCGATAATCTGAGCGGGTAACAAAGTGTAGGTGCATGCCTTGTTCCTGAGCAAACCGAAGCGTTTTGTTAAGTGGTTTTTTAGCCAATTCTTCACCTCTGATAATTCCTACTACCTCAAAGCCTTCCTCATGGGCCGCAGCTGCAGTGGCATAGATATGATTGGAATAAGCACCCCCAAAAGTAAGTAGTTTGGTAAATCCAAGACCTCTGGCCTCCTCTAAATTATATTTGAGCTTCCTCCACTTGTTGCCAGATACAAATGGATGGATTACATCTTCTCTCTTTATGAAAAGTTGAAGCCCTTTATCCAGTATCCAATCTTCTTTAATCTCCTGAATGAAGGGCTTCTTGTGAATTTTTAACATCTAATTTTAAAATTTTCACCCCTGTAGTCCCCTCAAGGGGACATAGGAATTGAGGTATTCATACGAACTACAAAGCACATAGTGCCATTGCTCTTTTCATTTCCCCCGCTGGCGGCGGGGGTTAGGGGTGGAATATATTGCGTTTACTTTTGAAAGATTGATCCAGCCAATGATATACATTCTGCAAACACACCTATTTCTTTTCTTTAACCACTACTTATTCATTTCCATATAATCGAGCGTAAGGTTAAGCATTGCTTTGACGCCCAATACCAATCCGCTTTCATCAATATAAAAATCTGGTGTGTGATGTCCTCCCAGCTTCGGGCCGTCATTACCCGCCTCCAGTGGTTTTCCTCCAAGGAAAAAGTATAACCCAGGTACTTCCTTTTGAAAAAAGGAAAAATCTTCAGCGCCAGTAATCGCATTTATTACATTCACTTGCTCTTTACCAGCCACTTTTTCCAATGTTGGAGCCATCCTGGCCGTAAGCTCAGGGTCATTATATGTCACTGGATAACCTATTTGAATATCAACATCCGCAGTAGCACCCATACTTTCAGCGATCTTTGTTGCAGTAAGCCTGATCTTCTCATGAATTTTCTTTTGCATATCGGTATCCAAGGTGCGGATAGTACCAATCATTTCCACTTCTTCCGGAATGATGTTGTTTCGTACACCACCTTTAATCATTCCTACAGATATCACGGCTGCCTCTTTTGTAAGCTCAGTTTGTCTACTCACTATAGTTTGCAGCCCGTTGATAATTTGAGCGGCCGTAACGATCGGGTCTACGCTCGCCCAGGGAGTAGATCCATGCGCTTGTTTTCCTTTAACTTTTATTACAAATCTATCTGCTGCTGCCATAATTCCTCCCGGCTTATAATTAATTTGCCCGACTGGTGACCCTGCAGCAATATGAAGCCCAAAAGCCACATCAACATCCGGGTTTTTCAAAACGCCTTCTTTGACCATAAGTTCTGCTCCTCCTTCTTCTCCCGGAGGAGCTCCCTCTTCGGCTGGTTGAAAGATGAACTTCACTGTGCCATTAAGATCTTTTTTCATTTTTGAAAGAATTTCAGCGGCACCCATCAAAATGGCAATATGGGTGTCGTGCCCACAGGCATGCATCACTCCGGTTTTTACCCCGTTGTATTCTGATACGACTTTTGAAGCGAAAGGTACAGGCGTGCGCTCGGTCACAGGAAGTGCATCAATATCAGCGCGTAATGCAACAACAGGTCCCGGCTTTCCACCTTTCAAAATACCAACGACTCCAGTCTTTGCCACTCCTGTTTGCACTTCCATACCAAGTCCTTCGAGGTGTGCAGCTATTTTCTTTGCCGTTTCAAATTCTCGATTAGAAAGCTCGGGGTGTTGGTGAAAGTGCCTTCTCCACTCAATCACTTGTTCCTCCATATCCTCGGCCATGCCGTTTGCTCTCGTGTTTAAACCTGATTGTGCAATCGCAGAGCTAAAAGCAGCAAAAAGTGTTACGAGTGTAAGTATCTTCTTCATGATATTATTGGGGTTTTGATGTCAATCGAAAGATACAAATTAATCAGGATAATGAAGAAATCATTAATTTGACTTTTTCGTAGTCCAGGATGAACTAATAATCAGATTAAATGTTGTTCTCTAGACCTTAGAAAACAAGAATTTGAGACTCTTCACTATATAATGAGCAGTTAATTAGCTAATTTCACGAGTCGATTTTTTAATTGGGTTTATGGGAAAAGAAAAACTGACAGTCGAACAGGTGTTGAATATGGATCTGCCTAATATAATTTTATATGCGGCACCTGTTATGTTTATACTTGTGGCATTGGAATGGTACTTTTCTTATCGGGAGAAAAAAGAATACTATGATGCCAAAGATACTGCTGCAGCCACAACAATAGGACTTGTAAATGTCGGTATCAGTGCCGCTATCAAAGTCATTACCTTTGGCATAATTCTTTTCTTCTATAACCTTATTCCATGGTCTATTCCGCACACCTGGTGGTCATATGTTTTGTGTTTAGTGTGGATTGATTTTTGGAGATATTGGGCGCATCGAATCGCTCATGAAAATCGATTTTGGTGGGCTACACATGTAACTCATCATAACTCAACAAAATATAATTGGTCTGTATCATTCCGACTAGGTTGGACACAACACATAAAAATCATTTTCTTTATTCCAGTAGTATTGGCAGGCTTCCACCCGGTTGTATTCTTTATTACACATCAAATCGAGGTGCTGTATCAGTTTTGGATTCACACCGAGTATATAAGAAAACTACCAAGACCAATAGAATATATCTTTACTACACCTTCACACCACCGTGTGCATCATGCCAGAAATGAGAAATATCTCGATAAGAATTATGGATCGACTTTTATCATCTGGGATAGAATATTCGGCACTTTTCAACCTGAAGAAGAGCAAGCCGACTATGGCATTACTACACCTGTAAACTCATATAACCCGGTTTACTTATGTTTTCACGAATGGGTAGACATTGTAAAGGATGTAAAAAAGTCAAAGTCTATAAAAGAAGCTTATGCCATGGTGTTTACCAGGCCAAGTAAGCTAGAAGCTAAGAAAAAGCAATTCCAATAGATGAAGTGGCTTCGGGTTTTTGAGTCTAAAGAAAAAGCCCTTGATACTGTGGAAGAGGGCAAAGCCAAATTATTAATTATTGGTAAGAAAAGGATTGCTCTCGCCCGTCATCAAAATGAGTTTTTCGCTACAGCAGATAAGTGCCCGCATAATGGAGAATCTTTAAGCAAGGGTCACGTTAATTACCTGGGAGAAATTATATGTCCCTGGCACAATTATCGATATGATCTAAAGCGAGGTGTCGAATGCCAGGAACGAACTTCAGAAGTAAAAACCTTTCCTATAAAACTTAAGGATGACGGTCTGTACATTGGGATACCTTCCTAAACTTTGTTTTTTGAAATTGAAAGCTGATCTTTAACGCTATGATACCTCCATTTCACCTTGCATTTCCTGTAAAAGACCTGAAAGAAACAGATCAGTTTTACAGCAACGTTTTGGGCTGCAGCAAAGGTCGCAGCTCCGACCATTGGATCGACTACAACCTATTTGGACATCAGGTAGTGGCACATCTTGCACCTGACGATGCGGGAAAAGGAAGCACAAACGATGTCGATGGGCATCAGGTTCCTGTGAAGCATTTTGGGGTAATTTTAGAGTGGCAGCAGTGGCAAGATTTTGCCAATAGACTTAAATCACATGGCGTAGATTTCATTATAAAACCTTACGTTCGATTCAAAGGCCAGCCGGGTGAACAAGCCACCATGTTTTTTCTAGACCCCAGCGGCAATGCGCTTGAGTTTAAAGCGTTTAAAGATCAGTCACAAATTTTTGCTAAGTAAATCTTTATGAGGTCATTTCTTATTGTTGTCATACTTTGTAGTTTCTATTCATCAATAGCCCAACGAGGCATCAATATACTTACTACCGTTGATAGCCTTAATTTTACTGATGAGTTGCCAAAAGAGCTACTATCTACTAAAAGTCTGGTGTTGGTTAAGGTGCCTCCTAAAAGTACAAACCCTCATGTGCGTGGTGAATGGCAAATTCCTGGAGAAGCATTACAGGCAGGGTTTAAAAAAGGTGGAATAGATGCTGTGAGTTACTATTATATCGATGATGTATTTAGCGGCCCGGAAGTAGTCAGCGCTTTTGCGGATAAGTTTGCCGATCGTCAGCTTCAAAATGTGATTTTCATCCTACAAGAGAGTAATAAATATACGGTTGTAATTACCGAAATCACTGACAAAGATAACCTCATTAAGCCAGGGCAAGATGCCTGGAAGATTGAGGGCAACGATTTGAAAACAATGGCCAATACCATTTATTTGAAAGCTGCTAATTCATCTCAAGACAGAAACAATTTATTAATAATTGACGTCCCCATTTACGGAGAAATGGCCCATGCTATAAATGCTCGAAGAGGTGAGTATTTTGATGTGAATTTTTCTTCAGAAACTCTGGCAATACCTGCATTTGCCGATACTTCTCAAATAAATAAAATAATGGCCAAGTATCCTTACAAGTACGAAATCGTTGACCCAACGAAAAGTGAAAAAGAGTTGCGAAGTGATGGCTATCAATATATCCTTTATTATGTACATACGATCGGTAAAAATGTGAAGGAGATATTGGAGTACCCTACTACTCAAACAGAGACTGCCTACATCTCTGAAGTTACAGCAGGAGACAATGCAAAAGCCAAAGTAATTTCTATCAATGTAAATACTCCTGTTTATAAGTTTTACATCAAGCACATATACTCAGAAAATGTGTTTTTAGGCACCAAATGGGATGCAGCGCCTACCTGGTGGGATGCGCTCGACAACTACGTGACCAACCTTAAAAATCAACTTGTGGATTAAGTTATTTTGCTGACCCTAATGGATGTGTAATTATTTTGGCATCATATCTGTTTTATATCTATTGGAACTTAAATACGGATGGAAATGAAGCGGATATTAATTTTACTTTTTAGTGTAGGCCTTATTTACACCTCAGCTGAAGCTGGGCTAATGATGGCTAGTTTTCAAAGTATCGATTTTAAAAAGATACAAGTAGTGTTAGACGGTAAAGTGCTAAATGAGACGCCTAAAAGTTTTGTAAAAATCAAAGGGCATGCCGGGCCTCATTTACTCGAAGTGAGGGTTTTTTCTGAGGATAATTGTATCAGTTCTGTTTTCGAGAACATCACCGTTTTTTCATCTGGATTGATCACAACCTATATATTAGGCAGACCTATAAATGATTGTCCTGCCCTTATAAAGACCAAATTTTCACGTATTTATTCTGATCGTTGGAAAAGGCCCGATAAGTTTTTTAAAGGAGGGATGTTGGCTTAAGTTTCCTTGCCAGTTCCTATTGTTTGTCCAACCAGTGTTTTTGGCTTCATTTCCTGGGCTTCAAACTCTGACTGCACGCTGCTCAATTCTTCTGCCGTGATATAGTCTTTGTCAAAGGCATGTTGGGCCGCTGTATAAGAATCTGAAACTAACAGCATGTCAATTTTTTCATTTAACGTGTCTGCTAAAGCATTCACCTTTTCGGAATGTTTGGCTTTGCTCACATCTCGAATGTAAATGCTTAGTATTCGGTTAGGGTGTTTTTCAGCAATACTTTGATAAATTTCCGCATCTCTTTGGCCGCTATCACCTATCAAAATAAATTTTTGATTCGGGTAGACATCCATTAGGTGTAACACTTTGTCTTTCTTATGCATATGGGTACCTCCACCTGATTTGATTAATTTCCAAAGGCTGGTTTTAAGTTCCTGTAACATAAATGGCCCTTTTGGAATGGCTCTAACATCACAGAAGTCTTCAAGGAAATCATACAAATTCCACTCGCTACTGCTCACATAAAATATGGGATTGTTGCTTGTGGCAGGATTGCCCGTTTGCAAGGCTTTGTAAAAGGAGGCCACACCAAGGAATGGTAAACGTGTTTTGGAATTTTTTGTGAGTATCAGCCTTAATTTTTTAAGTGCTTGTGTAGCATGTGAGATCAATATAGTATCGTCTACATCTGAAATAATGGCAAATTGGTTATTTTCATCATTTATCAAGACTTCACCTACATTTGTTAATGGCTCCTGCTTTTCTACAATTTCATCTAAAACCTGATAGGTTACTTTTTGCCAACCTGGTCTCGATGGAGTATTTAAGTTTATTTCAGCTTCAAACAAACCGTTTTTATCCGTTGTTACAATGTGTTCTTGACCCTGAAAGTTTATTTCCACTCTTATATCCGGTATGCCTTCACTCACATACCTGCTAAGCATGGCAAGAAAATTTTTCTTTCGCTTGTCATCATGTCTGCTTTCATAAAGAAGACGATCGTCTAAGACATGCCCACGTAAGAATACTTTAGTAGGTGTGCCATATCCGCGGTATGGAATGATCACAGGAGGGGTGAGTAGACCAAAGGTCTTTTTAAGCCTTAGCGATAGCTTTTTAATCGGTTTTTTAAAGAGTTTTTTAATAGCTTTTTGTTAGTTAACTCAAAGAGGTAAATTAATGTTTATTTAATTAAATGAGAAAACTGCTTTTTATAATAAATCCTATTTCCGGTGGTATCGAAAAAAAAGGACTAAAGTCTAAAATTTCTGATATCTGCGAAAGAGATGGTATTACCTGCTCATTTCTTAAAACTACTGGCCGTAATGATAAGCGGCACATTATAGATAAAATAGATGAAGTGTCACCCACTGACGTAATCGCATGTGGGGGTGATGGCACTGTAAATTTAGTGGCACAGGTTCTTTTAGAGCGAAATGCTAAACTGGGCATTGTGCCTCTCGGTTCAGCTAATGGTTTAGCGGAAGAGCTCGGTATACTTGAAGATCTTGATGTAGCGCTTGACATTATTGTGAGAAATAATGCGGCAGAAATTGATGCTTTATATGTTAATGAAAAACATCTCTGTTTACACTTAAGTGATGTAGGTCTAAATGCTAAACTCGTTAAGCGGTTTGAGCGAAAGTCCGGTAGAGGAAAATTAGGCTATGCACGCCATTTTTTCGAAACGCTATTTAAGCAAAAGCCGATTAAGTTTACTTTCAAAACTGAGGACCAATCTTTTGAAGAGCGAGCAGAAATGGTTGTTTTTGCCAATGCAAAAAAGTATGGCACGGGTGCTATCGTAAACCCAGTTGGCAAAATTGACGATGGCTTATTTGAGGTATGCATATTTAAGCCCTACCCGTGGTATGCGATTTTTAGGCTTACATATTTATTTTTTACAGGAAAACTCAATTATTCTCCCTTTGTCAAGATTTTCAGCACAAAATCAATAACCATTGAAGGTGATAAGCCTGAGCATCTTCAGGTAGATGGTGAGACCGTTGGGAAGCATAGAAAAATATCTGTTGCGCTGGCAAGCAATAAGCTAAAAATTTTAAAGCCTTAAAATAAAAATGCCCCTTTCGGGGCACTTTCAAACCATAAATTAACTACAAACTAAAACGGGTATTGATTTTTTGCAATCAAGTGGTCCGCTACTCTTCTACGGGCATCTTTAAGATTCATTGGCTCCAACTTCGTGAATCTCTTAAGGCCCATCAACATCATGCGCTGCTCATCACCTTCAGCAAAAGCGTAAATCGCTTGCTTACCAGCAGATGCTGCTCTTTCCACAGCCTCATATAAGTAAATACGCATCATGTCTGTTTCTATTTTCAAGGCTTCTTCTCCTTTAGCCTTAATATGTTTTTCTACTCTTAACAATGCTGACTCGGCTACATATCCTTCGATAAGCATGTCGGCAAGGTTCATTAATATCTCCTGCTCGTCTCCTAGCTTTTGCATGTACTTCTGTACAGCTGCACCAGCTACCATTAGGCCTGCTTTTTTAAGGTTTTTCAATGCCTTTTTCTCTTTTGCAAAAAGCTCATCATCATCAGAAGCTCCAAAATCTGGAATAGACATTAACTCTTTTTGAACTGCCATTGCAGGACTCATCAAATCGAGTTTGCCTTTCATCGCACGCTTCATAAGCATGTCGATGGAGAGCATTCTGTTGATTTCATTTGTTCCTTCAAAAATTCTGTTGATACGTGCATCTCTGTAGGCTCTGTCCATAGGGCCATCAGCCGAGAAGCCCATACCTCCATATATTTGCACACCTTCGTCTACAACATAATCCAAAACTTCTGACCCGTGCACTTTTAAAATGGCGCACTCAATGGCAAATTCTTCAACAGACTTTAGCCTGGCTTCTGCAGCATCCATACCTTCAGCCACCAGGCTATCATATGCGTCATCGATGTTCTGACCAGCTCTGTAATGTGCCGACTCAGAAGCATAAATCTTAGATGCCATTTCGGCAATTTTATGTTTGATGGCGCCAAAGCTTGAAATAGAAGTTCCAAACTGCTTTCTCTCATTGGCGTAATTTACAGCTGTAGAAGTTACCGCCTTACATGCTCCGATAGCAGCAGCACCCAGTTTTATACGGCCAATGTTTAATATGTTTACCGCTATCTTGAATCCATTTTCTCTATCGGAAAGCATGTTTTCAACAGGTACTTTACAGTCATTGAAGAAAACCTGACGGGTAGAAGATCCTTTGATTCCCATCTTCTTCTCCTCCTCGTTCATAGTGATACCACCAAAATCTTTCTCAACGATAAAAGCACTTAGGTTTTTGTCGTCATCGATTTTAGCAAATACAATATATACATCTGCAAAGCCTCCATTGGTTATCCACATCTTTTGGCCGTTGATGATGTAGTGCTTACCATCTTCAGTCAATTTTGCTTTTGTCTTACCTGAGTTTGCATCCGATCCAGAATCTGGTTCAGTCAAACAGTAAGCCGCTTTCCACTCGCCTGTCGCTAGTTTTGGTAGGTACTTTTGTTTTTGCTCGTCATTACCATAGTAAAGGATTGGTAGTGTACCTATACCTGTATGTGCTGAAATTGCCACCGCAAAAGAATGGCCTGCACCCAACACTTCAGCCACTAGCATTGAAGTATTGAAGTTCATACCGAATCCATCGTATTGCTCGGGTACTGATGTGCCTAACAATCCCAGCTCTCCCGCTTTGTCAAGTAATGAAGGCATCAATTCAGGGTGCTCCATTGAGTCGATTTCCTCAAGTCTTGGATAGATTTCTTGATCTAAAAAGTCCTTACATGTTTGAGCAATCATTTTTTGCTCTTCGGTCCACTCCTCAGGGGTAAATACATCCTGTGCATTGGTTTCTTTTATAAGGAACTCACCTCCTTTAATCGCTGATGCAGTCTCATCTGCGACTTGTTTCGATTGTTCTGTTGCTGTTGACATAGTTATTAGATTTTAGATTGGAGATGTTAGACATGAGATGTCACCTTCTCCGGTTTCTTATTTTTTAATGATTTTTGAAATGTATAATTCATCTTTTGTATCTCAACCAAGTGATTTAGCAGATCATCCACTGTATCTGTGTCTATCAGCCCAAGTTGTGATGAGATCACCAATTGTGTTTGCAATTCGTATGAGGAGCCATTGGCTACACCTAAAAAATAGATGAATTCTTTAGTCGAGTTTCTTCCGGCTCCCTCAGAAATATTTGACGCTATGGAGACAGCTGATCTTCTAATTTGAGATGTTAAAGCATACCTTTCTTCTGAAGGAAAATTTTCCGTGGCCCTATAAACCTGAGTAGCCAGATTTATAGCTTTGTTCCATATCTTCAATTCCTTCAAATTATGCATCTCTCAGATCTTAAATCTCAATACTTACTACTAATTAAGAAGCTCATAGATACCCGCTACACCCTGGCCTCCACCAACGCAAGCTGTTACCATACCGTATTTCTGATTTCTTCTTCTCATTTCGTTGAAAAGCTGTATTGAAAGCTTAGCTCCAGAGCATCCCAGTGGGTGGCCAAGTGCAATGGCTCCTCCATTAGGGTTAAGCTTTGACTTATCGATACCTAACTCTCGAATTACTGCAAGTGATTGTGCCGCAAATGCCTCGTTAAGTTCGATTTGATCAATATCGTCCAGTTTAAGCCCTGCCAACTTAAGTGCTTTTGGCACTGCTGCCACTGGTCCAATTCCCATAATACTTGGTTCAACACCTGCGGCTGCGTAGCTCACCATTCTTGCCACTGGTTCAAGGTTTAATTCTTTCACCATTTTCTCGGACATCACCATTACAAAGGCAGCTCCGTCTGAAGTTTGTGAAGAGTTTCCTGCTGTTACTGATCCGCCTTGCGCGAAAACTGGCTTGAGTTTGCCCAGCACCTCTTTGCTTGTATCAGCTCTTACTCCTTCGTCTGTGTCTACTACAAACTCACGTGTTTTTTTCTTCATGTTACCATCGATATAGGTTTCTTTGACAGTAATCGGAACGATTTCATCCTTGAAATTTCCTCCTTTGATGGCTGCAGCTGCTTTTTGGTGAGATTCGTAAGCGAACTCATCCTGATCTTCTCGTGAAACTTTGTATTTATTTGCAACTTGCTCAGCTGTAAGACCCATGCTTGTGTAGTAGTCTGGGTGCTTAGAGGCAATTTCGTAATTCAAAGCTGTTTTATATCCCATAACTGGTACAAGGGACATTGACTCTGTACCTCCGGCAATGATACAATCAGCCATGCCTGCATGAATTCTAGCTGCTGCAATATTAATGGCCTCTAAACCAGATCCACAGTATCTGTTAATTACCATGCCTGGCACTTCTTTGGGTAAAGCAAGTAGAGAAATCATTCTCCCCATCTGCATGCCTTGCTCAGCTTCTTGCACAGCATTACCAACAATCAGGTCATCGACCAACATTGGATCAAGTCCTTTAACCTCTGATACAAGGTGCTTGATTACATCAGCTGCAAGATTATCAGGACGGGTAAATCTGAATCCGCCTTTGTTGGCTTTACCAACTGCTGTTCTAAATCCTTTTACTATATATGCGTTCATTTTTTTAGTAGTTAGTATTGAGTAATTGGTATTGAGATTATCTTAATTCTAATCTCTAACATCTATTATCTAATTCCTAAGAGGTTTTCCAGTAGTCAAAATGCTCTGTATTCTTTCAAGTGTCTTCTTCTCACCCGTTAGTGACAAGAACGCTTCTCTTTCCAGGTCAAGTAAATACTGCTCCGAAACTTCCTGTGGGTAGGATAAATCTCCACCACACATCACATATCCAATTTTCTCTGCAATCTTCGCATCATGTGCCGAAGCATAGTTGCCCATTTTCATTCCATTTACTCCTGCCATGACAAGTGCCATACCTGTCTTACCTTGCACTCGAATATTAGTCGCTTGAATAGGCTTTGTATAACCTGCATCGGCCAACTCAAGTACTGTATCTTTTGCGTCAGCAATTTGTCTGTCTTTGTTAATAGAAATTCTATCTACAGACCTTATAATATTCATGTCCATCGCCTCGTGAGCCGATGTAGCTACTTTAGCAGTCGCTATATTCATAAACGCATTTTGCAATGCATTGAGTTCTACATCTCCGCTCTCAAATCGGTCAGATATTCTCTTGGTAAGTTCTTTGGTACCTCCTCCCCCAGGGATCAGGCCAACACCAACTTCTACAAGTCCAATATAGGTTTCAGCTGCAGCTTGAATCACATCTGCATGCATCGACATCTCACAACCTCCACCTAAGGTCAGGCCATGAGGTGCTACAACAACCGGAACGCTAGAATAGCGCACGCGCATCATGGTGTTTTGGAAATGACGGATCATGAAATCAATCTCATCATACTCCTGCTCTATGGCATACATAAATACCATTCCGAGATTGGCCCCAGCAGAGAATTGAGCTCCTTGGTTACCGATTACAAGGCCTTTGTAATCTTTCTCAGCCATGTCGATAGCTTTGTTGATTCCTTCAACTACTTCACCACCGAGCGTATTCATTTTAGTATGGAACTCTACATTTAGCACGCCATCACCAATATCGAAAATGGTAGCGCCTGAATTACTCCACACCACTTTGTTTTCTCTAATGTTGTCAAGAATGATATATTCTTCAGCGCCTGGTACCGCTTTATAAGACTTTGACTCAATATCGTAGTAGTGTCTTACGCCATCTTTTGCTGTGTAGAAAGATTCAACACCGGCATCGAGCATGTCATAAACCCACTGATTGGGCTTGTAGCCCATCTCTTCCATTTTCTCAACTGTCTTCTTAATGCCGACAGCGTCCCAGGTTTCGAAGGGTCCTACTTCCCAACCAAAGCCGGCACATACAGCATCATCGATTTTATAAAGCTCATCTGCAATCTCCGGGATACGGTTAGTTACATACTTGAAAAGCGCGTAGAAAGAGTCTCTGTAGAATTCGCCTGCTTTGTCTTTGCCTGCAAATAATGGTTTGAATCTTTCTTTAAGGTTTTCGATTGGCTTGGTTGCCTCAAGGGTTCCAAACTTTGGACGGGACTTCGGCTTATACTCTAAAGAGTCAAGATCAAGGGTAAGTATCTCTGTCTTACCTTTTTCATTTTTAGTTTTCTTATAGAAACCTTGACCGGTTTTGTCTCCAAGCCATTTATTTTCTTCTAGCTTACCAACGACCTCTGGTAATTTAAATGTGTCTCTTCCTTCATCATCAGGAAGACTTTCATAAAGATTGTTAGCTACCTTTATAAGAGTATCTAGACCAACAACATCAGAAGTTCTGAATGTTGCAGACTTTGGTCTTCCTATAACCGGACCAGTTAGTTTATCAACCTCATCAACGTTGAGCCCAAACTTTTGCATCGACTCAATGACTTTAAGGATCGCATAGATACCTACACGGTTGGCGATAAATGCAGGTGTGTCTTTACAAAGCACGGTTGTTTTCCCTAAGTATAGGTCACCGTAGTTCATTAAGAAATCAACAATCTCAGGGTCTGTCTTAGGTGTTGGTATAATCTCTAAAAGCTTCAGATACCTTGGAGGGTTGAAGAAGTGTGTTCCACAGAAGTTTTTCTGAAAATCTTCACTTCTACCGTCAAGCATCAAGTGAATTGGTATACCTGATGTGTTGGAAGTAATTAGTGTTCCTTCTTTTCTGTGTTGTTCGACCTGATCGAATACCTTCTTCTTGATATCAAGATTTTCAACGACTACCTCAATGGTCCAGTCGCAATCTTTGATCTTGGCCATGTCATCTTCGAAGTTTCCAAGGGATACCCTGCTCGCAAACTTCTTGTTGTATAATGGGGCCGGTTTAGACTTTACCGCTGAGTCAAAGGCCTGATTCACAATTCGGTTTCTCACCGCCTTGTCTTCCATAGTTAACTCTTTTTTCTTCTCATCGTCTGTCAACTCACGAGGAACGATGTCTAACAACAGCACATTTACACCAATATTGGCGAAGTGGCATGCAATCCTGGAGCCCATGATTCCAGAACCTAATACCGCTACTTTGTTAATTCGTTTGGTCATTTTAGTTGGTTATTTTCTATTTATAAATGTTATTACTTTCAATTATTTTATTGACGTCCTCAATTACTTCGAAGAATACTTTTAGTTTTTCAGCGTCAATGGTTTTTCGCACCATTTCGTTAAATGCCAGGACGGTGATCCTTGATACTTCTTTTTTCTCTTTTCCAAGGTCTGTTAGAAATATTCTTACCGATCTTCCATCATTTTCATCTGGCTTTCTACAGATCAAACCTTTTTCTTCCATGTTTTTTAAAACACGGGTTAGGCTTCTTGATTCAAGACCCATCAAGGGGGCAATCTTTGTAGCAGGGGTTCCGTCTTTGGAGCTAATGTTGAGAAGTACAAAACCTATAGAAGTGGTAATGTCAACTTTTGCCGCCTGTTGGTTGTACATACGCGAAATTGCGTGCCAGGCAGATTTGATGTGATGATCTATTGTTTCTTCCCTTTTCATAGTATTTCCGGACTTATATTATGGTATAACGTCCTGCTTAATAACAAATATACAAAAATTTGTTATGCATGCATACTATATTGGAAAATTTAAATGTGCTGTTTGGGTTGGGCTATCATGTTCAATTTACAAAATTATTTTCTTCTGTAACTATTTTAATTCATTACACGTATTACCTAAGACTCCAATGTATTGAAGAATTATGCATAGCTCAGAATTATTAAAAGGCACTTTACAAACTATTATACTCAAGCTTCTGTCTGACAATGGGCGAATGTATGGATATGAAATCACTCAAAAAGTAAAGGACCTCTCTCAAGGATCACTTGTATTGACGGAAGGTGCGTTATATCCCACTTTACACAAGCTAGAAGCAGCCGGGCTTTTAACAACAGAAAAAATAAGTATGGGTAAAAGGGTGAGAAAATATTATACTCTTACCAATCAAGGTCAATCTTCGGTGGTTCAAAGAATTGAAGATTTCGAGTCCTTTATTTCTACAATGCTCAATGTACTGCAAATCAAACCACAATTTGGGTGACCCTCACTGAAGAACATATCAACTATATCATAAATGATCTCAACTATCGAGGCATTGTTGATGACGAGCTCGGAGATGAGCTAGTTGATCATATATGCACTTTGGTTGAGGCCAAGATGGCCGATGGTCAACGGTTTATTGAGGCTTATGAAGCGGTGAGGGCAACATTTGGATCAAACAACGAATTACAACAACTACAAACTCAAACCATTTATTCATCTAATTACAACACGAAACTCATGATACGCAACTATTTTAAAATAGCTTTTCGAAACCTTTCGAAACATAAATTCTACTCTTTAATTAATATCACTGGACTGGCGGTCAGTGTAACATGCTGTCTTGTAATAGCATTTTTTGTCGTAGACGAATTAGGCCATGATAAATTTTGGAACGACAGCGATCAAATATATCGTACCAATCGACATGGTAAGTATGGTGACAATCAATTTCACTTTGCTACGGCACCGGCTCCACTTGGGCCAGCACTACTCAGTGAAATACCTGAAATTGAAAATGCTGTTAGATTCCGTACTTGGGGAACGTATTTGGTTAAGACTGCAGATATGCTAGAGTCAACAAAGGAAAGTACTCTGATTTTTGCTGATCCGGGTGTTTTTGGTCTGCTTGGGTTAGAGGTATTGAGTGGTGACCCAGAGGAAGCTTTAACAAAATCAATGACAATAGCCATTAGCAAAAGTATGGCGCAAAAATATTTTGGCAGAATCGATGTCGTTGGCGAGCTATTGATTCTAGACGGCAATCAGGAATATCATGTGACTGCTGTTTATAATGATATACCCGCAAACTCTCACCTGGACTTTGACTTTATCATGACTATGCTTGATATGCAAAGAAGTACAAGCAATGGATGGTTAAGCAACAACTTCTACACATACTTCAAAGTGCGGGAGGGTGTATCTGCCGAGGAAGTAGAAGAGAAAATTAATTACATGGCCGATGCACACATGGCTCCTCAGGTGCAAGAGTTCACAGGCCACTCCTTTGATGACTTTAAAGCGGCTGGCAACTATATGTATTTTACTGTTCAGCCAATAACAGACGTCTACCTAAAATCTAATTTTACATTCGATATTGGCTCTTCTGGAGACATTACTTATGTCTATTTATTTCTGATTATCGCGGGGTTTATATTGGTAATTGCTTGTATCAACTTTATGAATTTATCAACTGCACGCTCAGCCAACAGGGCCAAAGAAGTGGGTGTGAGAAAAGTGCTTGGCTCATATAAATCTCATCTGATTCGTCAGTTTTTAACAGAATCGATTTTACTCAGTTTCATCGCTTTTATTGTAAGCGTCTTTCTATTGGCTGTGAGTCTTCCGTTTTTTAATCAACTCGCAGATAAATCTCTGACCATACCTTTTGACAGTCCCACGTTTTTTATGATTCTCTTTGGGTGTGCTCTTATTGTTGGCTTAATGGCTGGTATCTATCCTGCATTTTTTCTTAGCTCCTTTAAGCCAGTAAACGTGCTGAAGGGAAAACTGTCTTTAGGTAGTAAAAGTGGCCTTGTTCGGAGCGGTTTAGTTGTGTTTCAGTTTTTCATCAGCATTGTGCTGCTTATTGGTACGGCTACCATTTATAAGCAGCTTTCTTATATTCAAAATAAAAAATTAGGCTATCAAAAAGAGCAGGTACTACTCATCAACGATGCCTACATGTTGAGAGATAACCTTGAGCCTTTTAAAGAAGAATTACTCAAACTTAGTGATGTACGATCTGCCACTGTCTCAGGTTTTGTACCAGTGAGTGGATACAATAGATCGGACCAAACATTTTGGGAAGATGGCAAAGAGCCAACAGAGGATAATCTTGTAAATATGCAGTTTTGGAGTGTAGACCACGACTACCTGAAAACCATGAATATCGAGTTGATCAGCGGTAGAGATTTTAACCGAGATTTGGTATCAGACTCAAATGCTGTGATTCTCAACCAAACAGCTTTTGAAGCTTACAAGCTAAACCTGGAAGAGAATAATATTATTCAAACATTTGGCATAAGCCCTGATGGTGGCGCTGACCCCAATGTAATGGTAAAATATCGTGTGATTGGTGTAGTAGAAGATTTCCATTACGAATCAATGAAGCTTCCAATTGGTAACCTGGGTTTTAGACTTAACCGTAGCGCAGGGTTAATTTCGGCCAGGCTCAACACCTCAGATTTTTCTGAATCTATCGCAGCCGTTGAAGGATTATGGAAAAAATTTGTGCCTGAGCTTCCTTTCAACTACAGATTTATGGACACGGCTTTTAATGAAATGTATGAAGATGAGAAACGCCTCGCAGAGGTGTTTACAATTTTTGCAGGACTGGCTATTTTCATTGGGTGTCTTGGTTTGTTTGCCCTGGCATCGTTTATGGCTGAGCAACGTACCAAAGAAATTGGTATAAGAAAAGTAATGGGAGCATCAGTAAAGGGAATAGTATTTATGCTATCTAAAGAGTTTTCAAAGCTAATTGTAATTGCATTTTTACTCGCAACACCATTAGCATGGTGGGGTATAAACCAATGGCTTGAGGCTTATTCTTATAAAATAAATATAGGAATTGAAATTTATTTAATGGCCGGTTTAATAGCCTTCACCATTGCCTGGATTACTGTGGGGTATCAAGCTATGAAGGCTGCCATTAGCAATCCGGTTGACTCACTTAGGAGTGAATAATACCAATTTGCACCGGAGGTCAGTTAATTTCCGGTGCTAATAGCGCAAAACAAGTACCGCATTGAGCGTGGCCTGTTTTTCCTGCCATTGGCTGAAACTTGTTTTTCTTTGATATGTTCTTAGGTGACTGGTTTTCTTATGTTTACCAGTCTCTACCATCAGTCCGGTCCATGGTGGCAGGTTTTCAAAACCAGGCCAGTGCATCATATTACCATGGTATTTGTATCGCACGCCAGACTTTGTTTTTATCAATTCCACTTTCCGTTCTCCCTGTTCATATTGCTTTTGTTTCCACCTGTCCCATTTCAATAAGCCTTCCCTCATCAGTCTTCTGGTTTTTCGATCATCGATCCATTCAAAAGCCATGAAGAATGATTTGTATGGGATAGTGATATTATAGGGTTTCATGTCAAATCGCATCCAGCCAAAACGCTTATTTTCTTCAAGAATAATTTCTTTAGAAAGTATCTCCTTTCCAGGCAAACTATCTACAGTAATTTCATAAAAGTGCAATCTAAGCTTAGTAGTATCTTTTGAGTTGTAAAGCAGACGTATCATTACCTGACTCACAAAAAATGGAGCCTCAGGAGCCTGCATAAGCATTGCAACGGCACCTCCGCCAGCAACTGTATCAAAAGGTAAAATCCCATCATCACCCTTCATCCAGCCTAGACGCGCAACCTTGGTGTTTTTCTTAGCTTTTATCGTTACATTATCCAATAGTTGTACGTTTTTTTGTAAGTATAATGTGGTGTCGGGTATTTCTTTTACCGAAAATGCCATTTGCTTATACCCAATGGAGGAAAAGAAGAGCGTGTCATCTTGGAGGTCTCGTGAAATCCTTATCTGGAATGTACCGTCTGGGTCGGTAAGAGTTCCTGCTGATTTTCCTTTGATACCAATATTTGCATAGGGTATGGGGGTTTTTGTTTCAGCATCCAATAACAATCCGGAAACCGTAACTTTGCCATCTTCTACCAAAGCCTCCTCCAGATTCTTATGATCCTTCAAGTCTGCCAGACTAATCATTTTTGACCCGTATTTAAATAAGTCCGTTAGCTTCGTTTCTACGGGTTGCTCAAAGTTTCTGTTATAATATGTTATTACAGATTTGTTTCTCAGGTCATATATGTTTGAATACACTGTAAGAGAATCTTGGTGAGTCTGTTTCAGTATTGACAGTAAATTGGCTTGGGTAGTGTTAGTCTGACTTTTAAGAACTTGAAGGCCCAGATCATAACGTTGACAAGATGGCTTATCGCTGAGTTCAGGATGCCAAGGATTAAAGTTTGTTTGGAGTAGAAAAGATCCATTCCAAGGGGCAATTGCTAATTTTCCGTTATTTACTCCAAGCAGTACTGCCTTTTCGGGATCAGCCAAAACAATATGCGACTCTTCAAGATCTGGCAATTTATACTTCTGCAGAAGGTTGAGTGCCTCGTCTACAGTTGCACATTTGTCTAATACCTCTTGCCAGATGTGGCCCGAAAATGAAACTTTATCATTTTCAAAATCAATGGTTTGAAATGGCGTAAAAGCTCCATCAAAAAAAAGTCCCTTTTCATTCATCCCGCCTTGTGCCCAGCCTTCAGACAAAAATGTAAACGTTAGCGATCCGTAATTTTGTGAAGTAGGAGGGTTAATTTTTATTGCAGCATCATTGGCAAACCAATCTTCATGATTGGCTACTAATGTGCGTTCACCATCATTATGGTATAAAATAAAGCAGGACTTTGCCTCATATGTAAATACCAAAAAGGAAATTATCAACCATCTCGCATGCGTGAGGAGTTTCATGTCTACAAGACGTAAATCATTGTGCTATCGTTGCATGTCGTAGCATAACATTAGCAATTAGATATTTTTTCTATAAGGTCAATATAATTTACTTGATTTAAGTCTCGGGTATCAATTATCACATCTGCTTTATCGTTGTTTTGAGTGCCAAATTTTTGATAGCTCTTCCAAATATGTGCTTTATACTCACTACTTACTTTCCATCTTTTATCCCTATTTTTTCTAAGAAAAAAAGTTGACTCATCTATTCGTAGAAATATCTTAAAGTCTAGAAGGGGTAATAAGCTTTGATCATAAAAAACAAGAAAGCCTTCAACAATAACATGTTTGTTCTTAATTGCTTCCTGTTTTATTTCAGTTATTAACTTATTAAAATTTATTGAATGAGGGTGCTCCCAATCAATTTCGCCATTAGTTCGTGGTAGTTGATTTTCAGGGAAAACAAAGTCGTCTTGGTGTAAGATTGAGCAATTTTTTAAATGATAAGATAGCTTTTTAGCTACTATTGTTTTCCCAGATCGCGATGCACCTCCAATGCCTATAATCAATTATCTAGAAATAGATTATTAATTTCTTTCTCGTATTTCTGATAGATTGCCTTACGTTTAAGCTTTAAGGTTGGTGTCAATTCTCCACCATCTATCGTCCATGCTTCTGGCAACAAACTAAACTTTTTAACTTTCTCGTATTGTGCGAAGTTTTCATTGAGCCTGTCGACCTCTTTCTGCATTTTATTCAACACATGATCATTTTTGACCATTTCAGCATCATTTGTGTATTGAATTTGCTTTTTACTACACCACTCTCGTATGCCATCGAAGGAGGGAACTATTATAGCTGCCGGGTATTTTTGATTTTCTCCAACGACCGCCAACTGCTCAATTAGCAATGATTCTTTAAACTTGTTTTCGATCATCTGCGGGGCAATGTATTTACCTCCGGAGGTTTTAAATATTTCTTTTTTCCTATCTGTGATTTTTAAAAATCTACCGTCAACCATTTTGCCTACATCTCCTGTGTGAAACCAGCCATCGGCATCAATTACTTCTGCTGTCGCATCCGGTCGATTATAATAACCCATCATTACGTTGGGTCCTTTTACCAAAATTTCGCCATCATCGGCTATTTTTACTTGTACATCATTCAGTAATAGACCAACGCAACCAATACGGGCATTTTCAGGTTCTTCTCTGGTAAAGCTCACTCCCGGTGAAGTTTCTGTAAGGCCATAGGCCTCTAAAACTTTAATTTGAGCCGCCCAAAATACCTGCGCAATTCGTGGTTGTAAGGCAGCTGCACCAGAAACAATAAATTCTATTTCTCCTCCGAGGGCTTCTCTCCATTTTGAGAAAATCAGTTTGTTGGCTATGCCTAACTTAAATCTATATAAAAAGCCCTGATCTTTATTAAGCTCATATTTCAACCCTAAATTAAGCGCCCAGAAAAAGAGCTGTTTTTTTACTCCACTCAGCTCATACCCTTTTGTCACTATTTTTTCATACACCTTCTCAAGTAGTCGTGGTACCGTGGCAAAAAAGTGCGGCTTTACTTCTTTTAAGTTATCAGCGATAGTATCGAGGCTTTCTGCATAATAGATAGACACACCCATTTGCATATAAGTATAAAGGGCCGTTCTTTCAAAAATGTGACAAAGCGGTAAAAAGCTTAGCGTTCTACTATTATCTGATACATGAGGAAATGCATTTTTCACCGCGGCAGAGTTGCTGATAATGTTGGCATGAGATAGCATAACTCCTTTAGGATTGCCAGTTGTACCTGACGTGTAAATTATTGTAGCCAGCTGATCGTTCTTTATTTCTTTTCGATATGCATCGATTTCGGAGTAATCTCCATGATGCAATACATCTCTCCAATAAGACTTCTCTTCAATATTGTCTAAACAAAAAATCTGTGGCTTTTCATCAAATGAGTTGGTTGCTTCCTCTATTTTCTCCGTAATCTCCACATTACCGGTAAACACTAGCTTTATCTCAGCATCATTGATAATGAAATTATAATCTTCGGGTGTTGAGTTAGGATACATGGGTACGTTTATCGCACCAATTTGAGAGATTGCAAAATCTACGAATACCCACTCCGGTCTGTTAAACGAAACCAAACCCACTTTATCTCCTGGCTTTACCCCCATTTTTAGAAGGCCAAGACTTAACTGGTTTACAATTTCAAATACATCTTCTGTACTGTAAGTTTTCCACTTGCTATCTTCCTTGGCTGCAAGACAAACTTGCAGCGGGTTGTTTTCTAATTGTACTTGAAGAGTATCAAAAATCCTGGTGATTTCCATAGGTCAGTTTTGGCTTGGAAATCAAATTAATGAAAAAGATTTTATATTATCGATTTATACAGATAAGAATTCTTGAAGCAACCGGCAATTAATTCAGAATCTCAGACTCAGGCTCTTCAAAATCACCTCTCAGTTTTCTAAATCTTTTACGAGCTTCTGCTACATAGACACTGCCAGGATATCTGGTTAGAAAGTCTCTGTAAATCTCCATGGCCTTCTCATTATTATTTAGATATCGCTCATTCAGTTCTCCCATCATGAAATAAGCGTCATCGCTCCAAATGTCGTAATCAAAACTATCGACAATCTGCTGAAAGAGCGCCACAGACTCTTCGAAGTTACCTTTTTTCATTTGTATATCGGCTTCCAACCATAGCAACTCATCAGTAAGGCTATGACCATCAAATTTTAATTTCATGTTATGAATTTCGTCCAAGGCTTCTTCTGTCTTATTTTGAAATAGCATGAGTTCAATTTTTGCATAATTTCTCATAGCTGTTTCAGAACTATCGAGGGCGACATTGTCTTTGATTAATATACTCAAGGCCATCGCATCATTAGATATTTCTCTTGTGGTGGCTTCTTTCAAAATATCAAGGTGTTCTTGAGCCAATTGAAACTCTCCCTTATAATATGAAAGTTTTGCGTTTTTTAGTTTAGCCTCATAACCCAAATATTCTTCTTTGTGGGATTTTTCGACCTGTGAGTATAACAACGTAGATTCCCATGGCTGCTCTATCAGAAGATAGATATCACCAAGGTCTAATTTAGACTTAGCTTTGATGTCCGGATTGGCACGTGGTGTCTCGATAATTTTTGTGAGAATATTTATTGCTGAGTCTTTCTCATCCAAATAAAATGCATGCAGCAAGGCTTTGTTCCTAAGTGCTTCTAGCGTATTTCTAGTAATACCCAATTCCTCAATAAAAATATTGTAGTCGTTAATTAGGTTTCTGATTTCTCTTTCATCTACCGGATAGGTGTTTCTTACTCTTTTCTCATAAGACCTGATAAGATACATTTTGGCAAGTATGTAATTATATGTACCCGGGTATTCTTTAATTACGTAGGTGAATATTTTAATAGCAATATTATAATCTTCATTGTCGAGGGCGATCAATCCAATATTGATACTTCTGCTACCCTCGGTCTGTAGCCGCCTATCTATGGCCCTTGCCTGAATGAATGCACCATAAAAGTTTTTCTGTTGCAAGTTGACCCAAATGAGAAGCTCACCATAAATTTCACTATTTGGATTTTCCTGTATTTTATTAAGCAACAAATCTTCTAGGCTAGCCAACTCTTCGGGCTTAGCTAACAAATTTTGTAAGGTGTTTTTTACATAATTGAGATTTGATGGATTTTGACTTACATAGTTCAAATACTCCTCAACCATCAGATCCTTCTCATTCATTATGCGATAAATATTAGCCATCTCCAGAGAGTAGACATACGGATTACCCATGGCTTCCCTGGCTTGCTGAAAAGTAAAAATTGCATAGTTTGTCAATTGCTTATTGACAAAATAGTCGGCCGTAATACGAGCACGATAATTATCTGATTTTATCTCATTAATGAAATCTTTAAAATATTGATCTGATTTGTCGCGATTGCCTTCATTTAAAAATAACAGACCGAGATCTAAATGGTAATAAAGGTTGGCTGGCTGTTTTTTAATAAGTCGTTTAATATATTTTTCTGCCTGATCGAATTCATCAAGTTCCATCAATAGAAAAAAGTAGTTATTATGAATCAGCGGAATATTTGCTAAATCACTGGCAAGTTCATCATAAAGGTTTTTGGCTTTGTCATATTCACCTTGGCCATAATATTCGTTGGCCAATTGAACATCTTGATTTTGTTGCGCAACAATTGTTGTGGTAGAAAAAATTAAAACTGCGAAAAGGATTTTTTTCATAGACAGATATTCACACTATACACACCCTATTAATATAAATATTATATATATATAAAAACTATTATTATCTATTAACGTGTGGATATGTGGAAAAAGTTTTAGTTAATAATTAGCTTTTATAATTTGTTGATGATTAATGAATGATCTCACATGTTATCCACTGAAATTTATTTCTTAAACTATTGAAAGACAATATGATATTTAGCTTATAAACAATATCTGTAATTAGTGTGGATAAAAAATTAATTAATTCTTGACGTTGATGACTTGTTGACAATTGTTGACTTAGAAAAATTAATCAACAGACTTTTTATACGTTTTTTAAAACCTACAGGTTGTTAACAAGAAGGTATGGTTGTATCCACACTAAATAACACCTTGTCCACATCAAAATTGAATGATATTAGGCCCAACTTCCCAGTTTGCACGAAGCGTTATAGTCTCCTGATTCTCACTATTTGTAAAAAATACAATTGGTTCGGGCATGGTTCGATCTTCAAAAGAACCCGGATCCCATCGACCGTTATCGTTTAGATCTACTATGGTTCTTATTCTGTAATCACCAGGAGTCAATTGCTTAAAACTAAAAAGACGCTCATTGTGTACTTCTCTAACTACTTCGTTGTTTTTATTTAAGAGCTGAACAATAAATTTTTGATCAGCTGAAGGTTGAACTTCAACTAACAACATAGCATATGTTGAAAGCTTTGTAAATGATAGATCTGATTTTAATCTTTTACTTGAGTCTTGTTCTGCACTGATGAAAGAATTCGGTGTAAAAACAATAAAGGGTTTTACTTCTTTTTGTGAATTAGATTGAGTGTCTGTTTTAGATGTTGTACTATCTGTCTGGTCCGTATTTTTAGTTTTATTTGTTGTTAATGATGCTTTTTTCTTACTAGTTGGTGATTGCTCATTGGTTTTTGTGGTATCTTTTTTTTCTTCAAATAAAGAAGGATCAAGTGTGTAACTAAAATCTATAATGTCTTTAAACTTATTTGCATAGATATGACTTGAGTCTAAATAAATTTGATTGAGCGAATCTAGATAGATGTACATACTATCGTAGTTATATAATTCTATGGGTTTATTGAATATTATTTCTCCACTTACAATACCTTCTGAAGGTATTATGGGATTAACATTTAGTTGTGATTGAAACTTTTGAGGACTCCTGTTGGTGGGCTCATACTTGATATATAAAGTATCGATCAATAAAGAGTATGTAGTATCGTATGCTTCAATAATTGTAAATAAACTATCGGCTTCTAATTGATTATTAAATACCTGAATTTCATTATGTTCAGAATTACTGAAGTTGTGAAAGAGCTGCGTTGAATCTTCAATCTTTAAACTATAATCTGAAACATACTTGTTTAACTTAATATTATAAGTAGTACCTGACTGTCTTGTAGATTGAATTTCGAGAGGTCTAATATCAAGCTGTTTCAAAGGGATACTTAGCGAATCAACATTTTGAGTGAGGTATAATGTATCAGACAAAAATCCATACATCTCGTTTTTTGAGTCTATATATAAGTTTTTGTTTTTGTCTTTAACGGCCACAATAAAATAATTTCCATTTTTAAGGTTGTCAAATTGAAAGCCACCCTGAGCATTGGTTTTTGTAAAATAGATGGGAGGATGCTCAAAGGGATTTAAAGTGTCACCTACAGGATAAAGAGAAACAGTTACATCTTTAACTACTTGGTTGGTAAGCACATTGATTGTACTACCTCTAATTTGTAATGAGTCAAGGTAGTTTCCAGTGCTGAAAGAAATCTTTAAGTTGTCTGCTGGGTTTCCTTCATTTAAATCCTGAATGGCCTCTCTAAAATTAAACGTGTATGTAGTACTGTCAGCCAATGCTGCTTCTAGAGAAATAATAACCTTTTCTTTTCTGTATTTGATTTCATACTCTTGGGCTAATCTTGGCGTAACTATAATCTGTTCCTTTGGGCTGTTTAGTTTAATAGCCTCATTAAATTCAAGCTCAATTTCTTTTCCCTTAAAATTTAAAGTACCGTCTGCTGGAGAAGAAGCTATCAGTTCTGGTGCGTCTTCGTCTTTTTCGCCACCTGTTGGTGGCCTTTGGTTAGCACATTGATTAAAACCAATAAGTATTATAAATAAGTAACAGATAATCAGTGTATTACGCATTATTGCTTACGAATTATATAGATTAGACTCGAGTAATTATTGTTGTTTTTACTAGCGTAACTATTTGATAAACAACCGTTTATAATAGAATTTATGTAATTTTTTATTCCTGGTTTTTTATATTTTTCACTCAGTAAAGAAACATAGAATGCATCTAATTTCATCGGCTTTGTTTTTATCACCTTAAAACCATGCTTTTTCATCATCTTCGACATAGTTTTTTGACTGAAGTGATATAAATGCCTGGGTACATCATAAGCCGCCCAATGACTTTTGTAATGGTCGGCATCATATGAATCTACATTGGGTACTGCTACAATAAACTTGCCGTTTTTGTTAAGCAGAGAATTTATTGTTTTTAAATATTCGTTAATAGTTGGTATATGTTCCAAGACATGCCACATGGTAATTACATCATAAGTGTTAGATTGTAATTCACTAAGATGTTCTGCAACACGTATACCTTTAGAGCTGGCATTATTTCTAGCGGTTTCGTTAGGTTCTACGCCTTCTACTTGCCACCCATTTGTTTTACAGTATGATATAAAATGACCGGTGCCACAGCCAATATCTAATAATTGCTTACCCGTTGAATTAAAACTATTTATAAGCTTTAGTTTTTTTGTCAAGGTAAATTTTCTAGCAAATCTGTAAACAAGGTTTATTAGATTATTGCTTTTATTTTGATGCGAGACGTAATCTTCAGACTCATAATATGAATCGATCGTCTCGGATGAAGGTCTGGGATTAGTAAATAAAAAGTCACAGTCGTCACATCTAACTATGGCAAAGTCTTCATGAGATACGGTGTGATCTTTACAAATAATATAGTTATGAAAATGCCCGCTGTTACAAAGCGGGCAGTTATCTAATTTTTCAAACATGTTATTTCGATAAGTAAACCATGAGTATGGAAATATCTGCAGGTGAGACCCCGCTTATTCTTGATGCCTGACCAATAGTTTGTGGCTTTATCTTTTTTAGCTTTTCTCTGGCTTCTGCCGACAGTGCCTTTACTTCATCGTAATTGAACTGGTCACGAATTTTCTTACTATCAAGTTGCTCCATTTTTTCAGCTAACTCATATTCTTTTTTTATGTAACTATCATATTTTACCTGTATTTCCGCCTGCTGGAGAATGTGCTCATCGTACTTATTGAGGTATTCATTCAACTCTGAGTTAAGGTTCTTTAGGTTAAAAATACTTAATTCAGGTCTTTTAAGTAGACCTAGTACAGGAAGCTTCTGACTGATTGTTGCAGTATTTAGGTTGTTGAGTGAGTCATTAATATCGGGCTCTACTCTTTTTTGCTGCAGATCATTGATAATACGACTTACATCGTTTTTCTTATCAAGCATTTTATCAAGCATTTCATCAGAGGCCAGACCTAAAGAATGGCCAATCTGTGTAAGCCGTAGATCTGCATTATCTTGTCTAAGCAATATTCTGAACTCTGCACGTGATGTAAACATACGATAAGGTTCTTCGGTACCTTTATTAATAAGATCATCAATAAGGACACCTATATAAGCTTCTGATCGTTTAAGGGTAAACTCTTCTTTGGCAGAAACTTTATTATGTGCATTGATTCCGGCAATTAGTCCTTGGCAAGCTGCCTCTTCGTACCCTGTGGTACCGTTTATCTGACCCGCAAAGTAGAGATTGTCTACAAGCTTTGTTTCTAGTGTTAGCTTAAGCTGGGTTGGAGGAAAGTAGTCATATTCAATAGCGTAACCGGGTCTAAACATTTTAGCGTGCTCAAAACCAGGTATGAGTCTCAAAGCTTTGTGCTGAATATCTTCTGGTAATGAAGTAGAAAAGCCATTGACATATATCTCAACGGTATTCCAACCCTCAGGCTCTACAAATATCTGATGCCTGTCTCGCTCGGCAAACCTGTTTATTTTGTCTTCAATCGAAGGACAGTAACGAGGGCCAATGCCTCTGATTCTACCATTAAACATTGGAGATTTATCAAAGCCAGACTCCAGCACTTCATGTACTTGAGGATTGGTATATGTGATATGACAGCTGCGCTGATCAGTTAACGGTTTTGTATCAGTAAAGGAAAACTTACCAGGAACTTCGTCTCCCTTCTGCTCTTCCATTTTTGAGTAGTCGAGAGATCTTCCATCAACTCGTGGGGGTGTACCGGTTTTCATTCTGCCTGACTCAAAGCCTAAATCTACCAACTGTTCCGTTATTCCTTTGGCGGCCCGCTCTCCTGTTCTTCCTCCTCCAAACTGTTTTTCTCCGATATGAATAATACCATTTAGAAAAGTGCCATTGGTCAGTACTACAGATTTGGCTTTAATTTTGATACCCATTCCTGTTGTTACCCCAGTGACTTTATTATCGGAAACAGTAATACCGGTCACCATTTCCTGCCAAAAGTCTATATTCGGGTTTCTTTCTAACGTAAGCCTCCACTCATCTGCGAACATCATCCTGTCATTTTGAGTACGTGGGCTCCACATTGCTGGCCCTTTAGACATGTTGAGCATTCTAAATTGTATCATAGATTTATCTGCCACAATACCAGACATACCTCCTATTGCATCAATCTCTCTTACGATTTGTCCTTTGGCCACACCACCCATGGCAGGGTTGCAAGACATTTGTGCGATGGTGTTCATGTTCATGGTTACAACTAAAACCTTCGAACCCATAGTTGCTGCGGCATGGGCTGCTTCACAACCTGCGTGTCCTGCTCCTACTACTATTACGTCATACTCATTAAACATACACTTGTATTTATAAGATGTTCCACGTGGAACATGTTATTGAATTAAAAATTACTTAGCTCTTAAAAAGAAAATGTTCCACGTGGAACACTAGTGAATTTCGAAACGTTCCGTAATTTACCGCAAAGATAAGCAAGCTTCTTCTTTTTTTCGCATGATTGATTTTTCATCAGGGGTGCCGTCTTTGAAACCAATTAAATGTAAGATGCCATGGATAAGCACGCGGTGTAGCTCATCACGTTCGCTGGTGTCAAGAGTAGCAGCATTTTCTTTTATGCGCTCTGTACTAACGAAGATATCGGCTGTTATTTCTTGCTTGTCTTCGGACATATCGAAAGTAATAATATCAGTGAAAGTATCATGGTCGAGATACTCCTGATTGATTTTGTGTAGATACTCATCAGAACAGAGTATGTAGTTTATTTCTCCTGGTTGATGATTTTCAGAAACTATCACATTTGTAATCCAACTTTTGAGCTTTTCTTCCTCTTCTATGTGGTATGATATGTCTTCCTGAAAAAAGTTGATCTCGGACATTAATTAATATAGAAATTTAGCTCTACAACTTTTCCTTCTTCTTTGAAGCTTACCTCATCGGATAAGTTCTTCATAAGAAAAATGCCACGACCCCCGGGCTTCTCTAGGTTTTCAGGGGCGGTTGGGTCGGGTAGGTTTTGGTAATCAAAACCATTACCAAAGTCTCTGATTTCAAATTTGATCTGGGTCTCCTCCAACATCAGACACAACGACACGTTTTTTGACTTGTCGTTTTTGTTGCCATGTTTTATTGCATTGTTTACCGCTTCGGTTACAGCAATCATAATATTGCCATAGATGTCATCTTCGAGCTGGAATTTTTCCTTGGCGTTATCAATGAAGCTCTCGATCATCCGGATGTTTTCCGGTAACGAAGGGATTTGAATTTGAATTTTGTTCATTCTGATTAATTGTTCGGAGCGTTTTCTAATCTTTTAAAATAATCATTTACCTCCTTTTTGTAATAAGGATAAAGTTTAGGAGGTACTGTTTTTAATAGTTCTATTTCCTTTTCTTTTAATTTGAAATATTCTTCGAAAGCTTTAGGAAGAGCTTTTTGATAATCTTTTGCTGTCTCTCCTTTTCTTTCTTCGTCAATATCTCTTTCGCGCATAGCATCTTCAGCTTGCAAAAGTCTAGTGAGTATCTCTTTCTGTCGTTGTATTGTCTCTTCAGTGATTTGTTTGTTTACCAAATCAGACTCTGTTTCTTCCATCTTTTCTGGTATGCCTTGACCTGGCATTTTACCATTTTCCCCCTCGCCCATTTTCTCTTGCATTCCTTCGAGCGCTTTTCTTATACGTTCTTGTTGGGCAGCAAGTTTTGCTAATTCTTCTGATAGCTCCCGACCTTCCTTTCCACTTTTTTTCAAACCTTCAATTTGTTGGTTGAGCTGTTGTTGTAGCTCGCTTAGCTGCATATCTTCTCCCGGCATATCAGATTTTTGGCCTGTACCTTGAGCGTCACCCATGGCTTGCATCATCTGCTGAAGCACATCGTCAAGTAGCAACGCAAGATTATTCATTGATGTCATTGCAAACTGTTGCTCGGATACAGCCTTTGGTTTCTTTCTTTCTCTGATGGCTTCCACACTTTTATCCATGTGGTCGTTCATGGCGGTTACCTCACGCGTTACAAAAGAAGCTATCTGAAATACTTTCTTTGACAAGCTCATCAAACTATCTTCTACAATCTTAGCATCGTCTTTAAGCTTAAGTTGCTTTTGTGCCAGCTCAATAAACCTTGGGTCACTCTGCTTTACTTGAGCAAACTCATTCATAAGGTCTTCCTGATCAAAAGAAAGTTTAATTAAGTTATGTACTATGTCTCTGAGGTTGTCGAGGTTTTGTTGCATCATCTGCATTTGCATACTGCTTTGCATTTGTTGTAACTGCTCAGCCATTTCTTTCATTTTTTGCTTTGCTTTTTGCTGAGATTGTTGAGATTGCTTTCTGCGATTATTTTGTAACTGCTCCTTACTCTCTTGCTGACTTTTTTTAATTTCCTCTTGTTTTTCGTCTGTATCAGGCAAAGATTTCGGATTCTTTAAGTCTTGGTTCTGCTTTTTTAGATCTTCTAATTTCTCTTCGAATTCTTCAAAACGTTCTTGTAAATCTTCTTGTTCTTCTTGCAGTTTATCAGAAGATTTATTTTTAATACCATTATTTTCTGGTTGAATTTTAGCATCCTGTTGCTGCTGCGTGTCAGATTTTTCTTTTTCCTCACCTACCCTCGGCTCTGTTTCACGCATAAGGCGTTCCTGATCGTTGGTTTGATCCTTTAATTCTTCAATTGCTTCGCTCAGTTCATGTTCAAATTTCATTCTTTTGAAAAGTTCGAGCGTGCGTTCCAATTCTTTCTCAAGATTATTTTCTTTCTTGTTCATCTTATTGAGGACGTCCTGAATTTCATCTAAGTCTTTCTGCTCTTCCAAAAGTTTTTTTAATTCGTCATACAACTTTTTAGTTTCTTCATCGAGCAGCTCATCCATAAGTTCTTGCAGTTGCTTTACTTTTTCTTTCATCTGCTCATCTTGTTCATTAAATCTTTCGCGCTTTGTGTTGAGTTGTTCGTTTTGCTTTTTCAGTTCTTCGATTGCTTCATTCAACTCCTGCTTCTTTTTTATGATGTCTTTGAGAAGGTTTTCATCCTGCCAGTTGAGTTCTTTTTTACCCTTAAGTTTTTTCTCGGCCTCTTCTATTTTTTCTTTGAGCTCCTGGGCTTCTTCCAACCTTTTGTCAATGTTACTTTCCGTTTTCTCGGTTTTCTTTTCTATGTCTTCTTTTACTTCCTCTTTAGAAGGAATTTTAAATTTATAAATACCAGTCTTAGAAGATTTGCTGCCATTTACAGCGTCATTATCCCAGACTTGCAACCAATAGTTAACACTGTTTCCATTTGCAATGCCAATAGAATCAAGTACCCATTGATAATAGTATCGTTGAGCGGCTTGACCTTTATTGATAGTAATTGGAATTTGTTTAACAGCTGATTTTTCATTGTTTTTAGTAACCACCTCATAATTGAGAATCAACTTTCTAAGGCCGTAATCATCAGTGATATTTCCTCCTAATGCGATATAACTGTAGAGTAAAGTGTCTTGATAAATATTGACATTAATTTGAGGAAACTCATCTTTGAGCACATCTATTTTATACCGTATTTGTTCTTTGTTTTCACTATACTGATTCTTTAGCAGAATACTGTAAAAGTCAGACTCAAGCAACCTTTTTTCATACTCAAATAATTGATTGTCAGTTGATTGTAGTTTTTCTTTATTTGAATTTTTACTAAATTTTATAGCAGCTTCACTCACATCAAGTGTACTAAGTTGCCATTTTACCTGGGTGCCTTCTGGTATTTGCAGGTTGCCAACATTACTTAGGGTTTCATTTTTTTTACCTAAGTAATTGGGGTAGTTGAGATATATATTAAAGTTTCTTAAATCTGGCCTATTAACTACCTCAATTTGATAGCTGGGAGATGTAAACCCTGCAGCCTGAAATTTAATTCGCTTTGACTGCTGTATTTTTTTGAATGTAAAATTAAATGCACCAGCCTGATCTGGAACCATTTTAATTTTGCGAGTACCATCTATGATGTATGCGTTTTGAGGTATTGCTTCCCCCTCTAATGATAGATTTAATGTAAAATCTTCATTTTTAAAGGCCTGTAACGTTTCGTTACTTACCTCAAATGAAAAAGGGGCCAATGGCACAAATTCTTCATTGAATTTAACTATTCGCTCAGTGCTTGTTTTAAACATATTAGGGCTTATCAGCATTGCTGCAAAAACAACCAATAATGGCACAAATAGATACTTAAGGTAGCGCTTGTTTTCAGACAACCTAATTGCCTGAGCAAATTCAAAACTACTCACGGCAGCTGCTTTTTGTTGAATACTGGCCATTTTAAGATCATTGCTTGCATACTCTGATTTTTGAAGCTGTATGACATTAAGCAATCGATCACTAACTTGTGGAAAGAAGCTACCAATTTTCCTAGCCGCCTCTTCATCATCCATGCCGTGTTGTAACAATTTATAAAATGGCAGTATTACATATATGGTTAGACAATAAACTCCCGTGCCTATAAATAAAAATAAAAGGGAAGCTCTGGCTATACTACCAAAGCGGAAAGAATACTCTAAGGTGTTGACGATAAGAAAAACGGAAATTAATACACCTAAAGAAATGATTATGCCTTTGAGTATTAAGCTGACATAATACTTCTTTTTAAATGCGTTTATTCTCGTTTTTATATCTTGAGTGTCTTTACCCATGCATGTATTGATGCTTTTAACTACCTACTAATACGAAGATGTGTAAGATAGAGTTCACCACAAATAACTAAGATACTTGCCATCCGAATGGAAACAAAACAAAATAAAGCCTATGGAGTTCAATCTAATGGGTTTTCAACCTCAAAATACTCTAATACATGCATTTTCAATAGTTTTTCTTGCTCTAGTAAATCAAAGTGAGGCAATTTTTTTACGAGTTTCCAGTGTGGCCAACCTTGTTCATCTAAACCTTCCAACTCATAAAAGCCTGAAAGACTTAAGACTTTGCATATACCTATATGCATTAAATCCTGTTTCTCTTCTTTTGAAAAGGGCTTTTTGCCTTTGCCTAACTCCTGAACACCTATTAAAAAAAGGACGCTATTCAGGTCCTTTGGTCTTTTACCAATGACTGTAGCCAATTGTGACATTAATGTTGCCCAGGCTCTCGCTAATTCGAGATCTTTTTTAATCATACTTTGCTATCTTCTAATGCATCCCAATACTCAACGGCTCTTCGCAAATGAGGGATCACAATAGTTCCGCCAATCAGGTTAGCAATGGCGAAAACTTCAAATACTTCCTCTTTTTTAAACCCGAGCTCGTGACATTTACCTAGATGATATTTCACACAATCATCGCATCTCAGAACCATAGAGCAAGCTAACCCTAGTAACTCCTTAGTTTTCACATCAATGGCTCCTTCCGAAAAGGCATTTGTGTCAAGGTTGAAAATTCTTTTTAAGACTTTGTTATTGTCTGACAAAATTTTTTCGTTCATTTTGCCCCTGTAATCATTGAATTCTTCTACAATATTCATTCTTAGGTAGAGTTTAAAATTATTGGCAAATATATCTAATAAATAGATGCTCACAGATTTCATATCCTTGTTCTTTCCTAGATATTGCGAAGCATGTAAAGGAGCGCTTAGCAATAAAGAAAAGCATGTATGCATAAGCTGTCAATATGATTTACCTAAAACATGGAGTCACAAGGAGCAACCCAATAGCATTTCAACTAAATTTTATGGCAAAGTGCAGATTACTCATGCACTGGCATATTATCATTTTGAGCGCAAAGGGAAAATCCAAAGTCTCTTGCATCAACTGAAATATGGAGGTAAGCCGGAAATAGGAGTATTAATCGGCCAATGGTACGGACAGGAATTACTTGAATGCGACTTCGATAAAAATTATGATATTATTGTTCCGGTACCATTGCATAAGTCAAAACTGAGGCGTAGAGGATACAACCAAAGCGAGCAATTTGCGCTAGGTCTTTCTAAAAGCTTAGAAATTCCACATCAGAATGCCCTAAAGAGGGTAAAAAGCACTTCAACTCAAACTCGAAAATCCAGATTGAAGCGGTGGGAAAATGTAGAAAATATATTTGAAGTCATTGATAAACAGGCTGTTGAATCTAAATCTGTATTGATTGTGGATGATGTAATCACTACAGGGTCTACTTTAGAGGCATGTGTATTGGCAATTCAGGAGGCTGGTGCCAAATCAGTAGGTGTTTGTGCAATTGCAGCAGCCAGATAATTGATCAATAACTAATATTGTACTACTTTCAGGAATTCAACAATTAAATAACATACCGATGAAAATTATCAATAGCATTTTATGTCTTCTTCTCAGTTTCATGGCTTTTGCACAAGATGAAAAAGCTAAAGTGGAAGAAACAGTGAAAAAATCGACCATTGAAGGACATATTTATTTTTTGGCATCTGACGAACTACGAGGACGAGAGGCAGGAGAGCCGGGTGCTGATATTGCAGCTAAATACCTGGGCACTACTTTACGAAGGTATGGTGTAAAACCCGTTGAAGGAGCTAAAGATGGATACTATCAGCCAGTGGCTTTAAAAAAGACTGCTAATGCCACACAGGTTTCAGTAAATCTTGATGGCGAAAAATATGCAAATGCCATATGTCACACTAATAATAATTTGAATAGACAAGCCGAAATAGTATTTGTCAACTATGGCTTAGAGGAAGACTATCAAAAAGGCACAGATTATAAGGGTAAAATTTTATTAGCAAAGGCAGGCGCAGCTGATAACACTAATTCACGTGATTTATATAGACTTGGTAATCAAAAGCTAAAATGGGCTGGAGAAAAAGGAGCATTGGCATTGATAGAGTTTCACAGCTTTGAGAGTGAGTACTGGAAAAATGTAAAACACTACAACGGCAGATCGTTTGTGAACTTGGCATCAAAAGATGACAAATCGTTAAGGTCACAAACTTCTCACATCTGGATTAACTCTGATGATACAACTTTTCCAAATATTAAAAAAGGCGAGTTGATTCTCTCAGGAGGCAAAGATGAAATAGTAGATTCACACAATGTAGTAGGCATGGTAGAGGGCACAGACCCTGAACTTAAAGATGAGTTTGTTATTTATTCTGCACATTATGATCATGTTGGAGTTGGTGAACCGAATGCAGAAGGAGACAGTATTTACAACGGGGCAAGAGACAATGCGGTTGGAACAGTTACAGTTTTAAGTGCCGCTGAAAATATTGCCAAATATCCCACAAAGCGATCAGCGCTATTCATCTTATTTACTGCAGAAGAAAAAGGGCTTTTAGGTAGTAAGTATTACGTTGAAAACCCTTTGATTCCGCTAGAACAAATGGTTTATTGCTTCAATAGCGACAATGCCTCTTACAACGACACTTCAAAAGCCACAATAGTTGGCTTAAATAGAACTACAGCGGCAAATCATATCAAAACTGCTGCGGCAACTTTTGGAATAACAGCAATTGATGACCCGGCACCAGAGCAGGGCCTTTTTGATAGATCAGATAATGTTCATTTTGCCAAAAAGGGTATTCCAGCGCCTACATTTAGTCTTGGATTTACAGCATTTGATGCTGAAGTGTTCAAATACTATCACCAGCCTGCCGACAATCCTGATAATTTAGACTATGAATATCTACATAAGTTTTTTAGTGCTTATGTCATGTCATGCCGAAATATAGCCAATGCTGAACAAACGCCATTTTGGGTGGAAGGAGATAAGTATTATGAAGCAGGGAAATCTCTATATAATAAATAAATGAGATATTATCTCTTTAATACATGATACGGTTTTACTTATCAATTGGGCTAGTAAGTATTTTTACCTTGTTGGCCCTTATACATTTTAGTTGGGCTCTGGGCAGTATATGGGGTTTTGAGAATGCTATACCTAAGAATGAAGCAGGTAATTATGTGATAAACCCGGCACCCTGGGAAAGTGCTGTTGTTGGACTAGGCTTGATTTTGTTCGGAATATTTTATTTAACTAGGGCAGATGTATTACCCTTAACGCTTCCGGGCTGGTTACTATCAGTTGGGTCTTGGGTAATTCCTTTGATTTTTTTGCTGCGTGCTATAGGAGACTTTAAATATATCGGATTCTTTAAATCCATAACCTCAACAGACTTTGCGCGGCTTGATACTATTTTTTATTCCCCATTATGTTTAATTATCGCTGTAGCAGGAGTGATTCTACTATTAAAGGCATAAAAAAAGCCACCCAACCGGGTGGCTTATACTTTAGAAAAATTTTCTTAGTAATTAGATCCTGCCCTGATCATCGCACATCTAAAGCCGATGGTTGCGGTGGAAGAGTCTTGGTCTAAGTATCTTCTAGTACCTGGTGACATCCAGTAAGCAACATCTTTCCAAGATCCGCCTTTATAAACTCTTGCCTGATCTGTGATCAATGAGGTAAAGCCTTCAGGGTTACTCTCTCTATCACTATTGTAGTATTGCTCACCAGTAGCAACATTTCTTGTTTCATCTAAATAACCATCTCTTCTGATTGGGTTAAGATCATCAAAATCCTGGAAAGAAAGTGGTCTATATACATCAAGTACCCACTCACTCACATTTCCAGCCATATTATATAGACCGAAATCGTTTGGAGGGAACTCATAAATGTAGGATGTGATCAATGCACCATCATTTAACTTACCAGCGATACCCGCATAGTCACCACGACCTCTTTTGAAGTTAGCCAGGAAGTAACCCATTTCTTTTCCATACGGATTACGTAATGCATGGCCATCCCAAGGATAGATTCTTTGGTGTGTTTGGTTTTCGTCTAACCACTGCGTACCAATAAGTGCAGTCGCAGCATATTCCCACTCAGACTCTGTTGGGAGCCTATAGTTTGGAAGTACAACACCAGACTCAAGAGGTATTCTACCACCTGTCGTTTCAGGAAGTTCCTGTCCGGAGTCTTCTAAAAGCTTTTGATTCACTGCAGTAGTTCTCCACTCAGAGTAATTATTGGCTTGGGCCCAGCTTACACCAACTACAGGAAAATATCTAAAGCCAGGATATCTTAAATAATGATCTACATAAGGGTCATTATATGCAAGTCTCGATTCCCACACGGTAGTGTCAGGAAGCGCAGCCATATATACTTCTCTTGAAGAATCTGAAATATTTAAATAATGTAAGTATTCTAACCAGTGAATGTTAGCTATTTCTGTTTCATCCATATAAAAAGATGCAACAGAAACAGTTCTTTCAATATTATCTCTTCTGTTTAAAACGTCTTCTTCATATGAACCAACTACAGCTCGTCCACCTTCGATAAATACGAGGTTAGGACCTTCTGGCTGACCGCTGTAAGGGTTTACCATGAAGCCATTGTTATCTTCATCATTATAAAGCAGACCGGTTGCAGTACTCATTGCTCCCGGATGCACGCTGGTTGGTCTTCCTCCGCCACCGCCTAGTAGCCCACATGACCATAAAAATGCCGAACCACTGACAACCAAAAAAGCACTTTTAATAAAGCTCGCAGTTCTATTCATACCTGTTTAATTAATTAAAAAATGTAAATGCACTCACTAATATAGTGATATATACTTATGCTTAACAAGTTATATCGAGGCAAAATAACATTTCTATTTGATATTTTTTATACAAAATTTGAAATTTTACTCAATAATAATGATAAAGCAACTTACCTTCCGATCAAAAGAGACCGTTTAAGTAGGGTATTATAACTGTATATTTATCTGTTTATTTTACGGAGACCCTAATTTTTTAGAAGTTTAAGTTACCATTTAGCATGTGTAAATAACCGTATGCTGATTATTGTATATAGGTTGAGTACTTATCAATTATTATTGATGTTATAACACTTGTTTTAACTAGAATGATTAAGTCAGAAAGTATAAATAAAACAAAACTTTACTGGACCCTGCAGTTTGTGGGTTGGGGCTTATTTTATGTTACCTATACATTCATAGCTGGAAACATTGCAGGTTATGCATGGCAACTATTTGCCGGTTACTTTACTGTATCTATTACAGGTCTTTTGCTTACACATTTCTATCGTTGGTACGTTATAAAAAACCAATGGCTTAATTATGGAATCTTTAAATTAGCCATTCGAGCATTGTTGGCGTCATTGATTTTGGGTATCATTTGGAATGCGATCACTCTACCCATCAATCACACCTTTTTTGCCATAGACACTGGCAAAGAGCTGACTCCTTTTATAGTGTTGCTTATGGTGTTCAACCTTTCGGTTACTGCAATGTGTTGGTCACTTATTTATTTTGTCTTTCAATTTTTCTTTAATTTTAAAAAAACCGAGGTAGAGAAATGGAAGCTTGAGGTGGCTGTAAAAGATGCCGAACTCATCGCACTGAAGTCCCAGATTAACCCACATTTTATATTCAACAGCCTGAATAATATAAGATCATTGGTTGTAGAAAACCCTGAGAAAGCTCGAGATATGATCACCCACTTATCCGGTCTGCTGAGATATTCTGTGCAGTTTAATAACCGAGAGCGTGTTAAGCTGGAAGATGAGTTGGAGATTGTACAGAACTATTTAAATCTGGAGTCGATTCAGTTTGAAGACCGACTCAGATACAAATTAGAAATAAAACCAGAAACCCTGGATATGCAGATACCTCCCATGGCCGTACAGCTTTTGGTAGAAAATGCCATCAAACATGGAATAGCAGATTTACCGCAGGGAGGAGACATCAGCGTAAGGTCATTTTTAGACAATAATGCACTGATGGTTGAGGTGGTAAACACCGGGCAATTAAAAGATACAACGGATAGTACGGGCATAGGATTGAAAAATGCATCAGACAGATTAAAGCTCTTATTTGGGAAGCGTTCTGACTTAACGATAAAAAATTTAGATGCAGAGCATGTTTCTGCAAGTTTTAAAATACCCTTAACACATTAATATATGAAGGCGATTGTTGTAGATGATTCGAGGCTGGCAAGAAATGAGCTGAAAAGGTTGCTGAAAGATCTCGATAACGTAAATATTATTGGAGAGGCGGCAAATGCCATGGAGGCAAAAGAAAAAATAGAAACAGAAAAGCCAGATTTGGTTTTTCTGGACATTCAAATGCCAGGGAAAAACGGTTTTGAGTTACTTGAGGAATTAGAATTCATACCAGAAGTTATATTTACTACAGCTTATGATGAATATGCGCTAAAAGCGTTTGAGTACAATGCACTTGATTACTTGCAAAAGCCCGTACAACTTGACCGGTTAGTAGGTGCTATTGACAAAGTATCGGAGCGTCAGATGGCAAAGAGCGAATCTTCAGAAGACAGGATGACAGATCAAGATCAGGTGTTTGTAAAAGACGGAGAGAAGTGCTGGTTTGTACAACTGTCTAATGTGAGGTTATTTGAAGTGGATGGCAATTACACCAAACTATACTTCGATGATCATAAACCCATGATCCCGCGCACTTTAAATTATTTAGAAAGCCGACTCGATACCAAAACCTTTTTTAGAGCCAACAGACAGCAAATGATAAATCTCAAATGGGTAGAAAGAATTGAGCCCTGGTTTAGCGGAAGCATTAAAATATATATGAAAGGTGGCCACGAAGTGGACGTATCTCGCAGACAAACTCAAAGATTTAAGGAACTTATGAGTTTTTAATCTTTCCCGATTTGGGAACCACAGTATAAATATAGTACAGAATTGGGACTAATAATTTTATAAAAACGCCTTCAGGGCGTTTTTTGCGTTTGGTACGGTTTTGCCAACATAATTAGAAAAATGTTGGCTTATGATGATTTCAATAAACGACTTCCAGATTTTACCATTCGACAAGCAATGTGATTTTATCACCATTTTCGCAGACTACCTGGTCTATCGCATTGAGCTTGACAATAAATACTACCTCTACAGTATGGGAGACTTTTTTGTAGAAGTGTGTTACGCACCATATGAGGGTAAAGTAAAGGCGATCCATGCATTTACAAATGCGGATGAGCTTGAACCCTACCTTAATGAAGTGAGTATTTCAGTACTAAGCGTTTAAGAGTTCTTTTTGGTTAAGCTGAGTCATTACTGTTTTTGCCTCAGCAACTGAAAGTACTTCATCAACAACCAACAATAATTTGTTCTTTAGCTCTTTTAGCCTACATTTTCTTGGGTGTGCTTGTACGTAAGCAAGTATACCACCAAATATCTCTGATTTAAAATAAGCCTCATTATCAGAGGTCACGAAGTAGCACTTCATTTTTTCATTCTTTAAACTCACTTTCTCAAAGCCTAATTGTTCGGCCATCCACCTTAAGCGCACAGTTTCGATAAGCTCTTCTACTGAGTCAGGCATCGGCCCAAACCTGTCAATCATACTCGCCTTGAATTTTTCGAGTTTTTCTTCTTCTTTCAGGTTATCCAGTTTAGCATAGAGGCTTAGCCTTTCTGAAATGTTGCCTACGTAGTCGTCCGGGATAATTACCTCAAGGTCGGTTTCTACATTGCAGTCCTGCACTAATACTTTACTGGTTTCAGAAAGTTCTTTAACAAACAAATCTTTGAACTCAGTTTCTTTAAGCTCTTGTACAGCCTCATCAAGTATTTTGTGGTACATGTCAAATCCCAGGTCGGAGATAAAACCACTTTGCTCTGCACCTAAAAGATTGCCGGCACCGCGTATGTCCAGGTCTCGCATAGCCACTTTGAACCCATCTCCCAGATCTGAAAATTCTTCCAATGTACTTAACCGCTTCCTGGCATCTGACGAAAGTCCAATAGTTGGAGGCGTCAATAAATAACAAAAGGCCTTTTTATTACTACGCCCTACACGGCCGCGCATTTGGTGCAAATCAGACAGACCAAACATATGGGCAGAGTTGATAATGATGGTGTTTGCGTTGGGTATATCAAGGCCGGATTCGATAATGTTGGTAGAAACCAACACATCATATTCACCTTCAATAAACTTCATCATGCTTTTTTCTAGTACGCTTCCATCCATCTGGCCGTGAGCGACACCAATACGGGCATCTGGTACAAGCCGCATGATTATATTTCCAATTTCCTCAATGTCTTTTACCCGGTTATGAACAAAAAACACCTGACCACCTCTTCTTAGCTCAAAACTTATTGCATCACGCATAATCTCTTCATTGAAAGTATGCAGTTCTGTTGTTACAGGCTGGCGGTTTGGTGGGGGTGTGGAGATTATGCTTAAATCACGAGCACCCATCAAAGAAAAATGAAGTGTTCGTGGTATTGGCGTGGCGGTAAGTGTAAGCGCATCTACATTTACGCGCAACTCTTTTAACTTTTCTTTAACCTTAACTCCAAACTTTTGCTCTTCGTCAATTACCATCAACCCCAGGTTTTTGAAATCAACGTCTTTGCTCACAATTCTGTGCGTACCAATTAAGATGTCAGTTTTACCCTCTTTTACTCGCTTGAGAGTTTCCCTTATCTCTTTCGTTGATTTAAACCTGTTGATGTACTCTATCTCCACAGGAAAGTTTTGAAGCCTGTCTTTAAAAGTGCGATAATGCTGCATGGCCAAAATAGTGGTAGGAACTAACACGGCCACTTGTTTGCTATCGGTTACCGCTTTAAATGCGGCCCTGATGGCTACTTCAGTTTTTCCAAAACCAACATCACCACAAACGAGCCGGTCCATGGGGTGCTGCTGCTCCATATCTTCTTTTACTGCTTCTGTGGCTGTAGCCTGATCAGGTGTGTCTTCATAAACAAATGATGACTCGAGTTCAGCTTGCAGGTAGCTGTCTTTTGAGAAAGCATAACCTGGTGCCTGTTTTCTTTTTGCGTAAAGATTAATCAGGTCTTTGGCGATATCAGCAACCTTTTTCTTTACATTCTTTTTCTTGTTTTCCCACTCTTGTGAGCCAAGCTTACTAATAGAGGGAGGTGTACCTTCTTTACCTGTATATTTAGAGATTTTATGAATGGAATGTATACTCACATAAAGCAAATCGTCATCACGATATATCAAACGGATGGCTTCCTGCTCCTTGCCATTTACTTCGCGTTTTTCAAGGCCGGCAAACTTACCTATACCATAATCGATGTGCGTTACAAAGTCTCCCGGCTGTAAGGTGCGTAGTTCTTTAAGCGTTAGTGCTTTAGACTTGGAGTGTTTGTCTTTGGTCTTATATCTATGAAATCGCTCGAAAAGCTGATGGTCGGTATAACAGGCAATTCTTAACGTTTTATCTAAAAAGCCACGCCTTAGACTGATATTAAGGCCTTGAAAACTGGTATGAGGATCAATTTCTTCAAATATGCTATGCAAACGTTCAAGCTGACGTTGTGAATCAGATGCAATAAGTGTTAATAACTCCTTGTCCTGGTTTTCACTTACATTTTTTACCAACAGCTCAAAATCCTTATTGAATGAAGGTTGCGGTTCGGCCTCAATTTGATAGGTGATTACAGTGTTAAGATAAAACCTATTGCCAAACTCGAGCTTTTGCAAGCTTTGTATCTGGTCAACGAAAGATGATGAAACTTCAAACAGGTCCTCAGGGTTGAGCACAACTTGTGTATTGCCACTTTCCGTTAAGATTTGCGAAAAACTTTCAGATGCTTTTTCATAGTACTTGTCAATGACATCAAGTGTTTGCTGATAGTCCTTGAACCATAGTTTGGTATTGTTTGGCAAAAAATCGATGAACCCTTGTCGCTGCTCGTGAATCAGTTTTGTTTGAACGTTTGGTATTAAGTTGATTTCTTTTACAGAATCAACAGAAAGCTGTGAGTTAGGGTCGAAAGTTCTGATGCTATCGATTTCGTTACCAAACAGCTCTATTCGGTAAGGCAGGTCATGCGCATATGAAAAGACGTCAATGATTCCACCTCTTACTGCGTACTGGCCAGCTTCGTACACAAAATCGGCTTTTTCAAAATCGTAGGATTGTAGTAGCTCGGCTAAAAATTCGATATCTACCTGCTCGCCAACTTTGGCTGTAAAAGTGTTTTTAAGCAATGACTTTTTGTTGATCACTTTTTCCGTAAGTGCTTCTGGATAAGTGACAATCAGTTCACCGGAAGATGCCTTGTGGTTAACCCTGTTAAGGATTTCAGCCCGCATAAGCACATTTGCATTTTCAGTTTCTTCAAACTCATAAGGGCGTTTGTAAGATGTTGGAAAAAACAAGATTTCTTTCCCCGGCAGAAGGTTTTCCAGGTCGTTGTAAAAGTAGGCAGCCTCTTCCTTGTCGTGCAATACGATCAGGTGGTTTTGATGATTTATCTGATACAGCGATGCCACAATGAGCGCATCGATGCTTCCTGAAAGGCCTTTAACGTGTATAGTTTTGTCTTCATTTGGTTTGCTTTCTTCAGCAATCGCCTGAATAATACTATCTGATTTGTAAAGCTTTAAAAGTTCTCTTGCTTCCAATGAAATGATTTAATAATTGAGTTTGCAAAGGTACTGAATAGATCATAAGACCGTGAATTTTAAAAAAATAAAACCCTTGCGTAAGCAACACAAGGGTTTATGATTTTGTTTGAGTTCAGTTTAAATAAACTTATACCCCGGAGGATCCATCTCATTCATACGAATGTATAGGTTAGCCTTGGCCCTATGATTTGTTACGTGATCGTGCGCAAAGATGATAGACTGTGCCCGGGTTATTTTTTTCTCTGGGCCAAACGGGAGCTCAACTTGCAAGTCTTCATCACTTAGTTTGCTTACGGCTTCCATGTATGAATCAAAACCAACCTCAATAAGTGCCCTAATTTCAGCTTTACTCATCGTGGAGGCATCTGGCTCTTTGTATTCAATTCTATCATTTTCTATCATCCCATGTTTGAAGTACTTGAGCGTATAGCCAATGTGTACCATCTGCGAACCAAATGATTTACTAACCTCTGTTGGTTTAAAATTAAACTTGTCTTCGGGCATTGCGTCCAAAACTTCAAGTGTATGCATTTTTGCCGTTTTCCACATAGGAATAGTTGTTTCTACAAAACTACTTTTGGCACCTCGGTCTGAGCTAAAGCCCATGAGGAGTGCGATTAGACAGCACGTGATAGCTCCTGCTGAAAAGATTTTGATTTGAGTGTTCATAATATTTGGATTTAGTGAATACTTATAGTTTAGTCATTATTTGGCTACGTTTATGGAGGAAGCTTTCTCAAGTGTGTTTTTAGCCTGTAACACATGACGGGCATTGTGTGCAACTACAAATGCCAAACTTTCACCAAACCGTAGTTTGAGCATGGGTCCAATCGCACTGGTAACTTTAAAAGCATTAAGGTTAAGCTTCTTTGCTGATTCAACTATTTCCAGCAACTGATTAGAAATATAAATAAAGCGTTCCAGAGCAGACTTCCCCAGTTCAGACTTTGGATTAAGCTTTGAAAATGTCTTCATTTTATAACGTATCTCTTCATCCTTTGGCTTCATTGATTTAATGAGCCAGTTTGCTACCCAACCCAATTTGACTGAGCTCATTTCTTTTTCAGGTTTTTGTTTGGGAAGAATCATTAAATACTGATCAAGGTAAACTTCCGTTGATAAGTTCATATGCTGAAAGCACTCCAAGACACTCCACTTTTCATCAGTCAGTCGATGGTTAAGCGCTTCGGCATCGAGTTCAATTAACTCTGTAGCGAAGTCTTTGGCTTCATTTATCTCAGACTTTAAGATGACAAGAAACTCGCTTTTGTTTACATGGCTCATAGAGGTTGTAAATTGATGGAAATATAGTGTATATTGAGCTTTTTGAATCTATGAAGTTTTACGCAGATATAAGCCTCGCGGTTACTTTTGCATGCATCTTGTGCATTGCCATAGGACTGTATAAGCCTGTTATTATGCTTTGGTGGGAAGACACACAGAACCGTAAGAAGGTACTCAAAGTATATGGGTCAGCTGCCCTTGTGTTTTTGAGCCTCTTTATGACCCTAAAATACTTATCATTCTACCTTGCCTTTGTGCAAATAAGCATCACCTTTTGATCACTCAAAACCGTTGTGGCATACAGGTAAGTATTGCCCCCGGCTTTTATTCCGGTTTTCTTTCTTATGGCCGCAACTTCTTCAGGGAAATTGCGGGTGGTGATGTTGGCCTTTTTATCCGGGATCAGCTTGAGAAGTTCTTTTTTGTTATATCTGGTAACGTGATTGATCATAAAAATTCTTCCCGGGAAATCAGGAATAAAATCCTCACTAGTGTACAAATGTGAATTTAAATGAAGCTTTCCTACATCAAATCGCTGGCATAAGATTTTAAAAGCACCTGACTTTAAAACCGAACTATTTGGCTCATATAAATAGGACTTTGGTTCAGAGTAAATTGCCTGGGTTGATTGCTCTTCCTCTAAAGTGAAGCCAAAGTTAGAAATACCATTAACTGTATAATTAGTGGCGTGTATGTTATTAGTTTGGCGATGCTCATCAAGTAAGAAAAGTACTTCTTTACACTCATTTTTTACAGAAACAACGTGAGTAGCGCTTACATTAATTAAATCTTTCGATCCTGCTGAAATGTCTAGCAAAGGTGAGGCTTTGATCAACACCTGATTAGCAACCGTAAATAATTGTGGCTGAAGCCCAATTATATTTGGTTCACAATCAGACCACATAAAAACCTTTTTGTTGGACTCATCCCTTCTTGCCGGATCTATGAATACTGCATCTGATTTTTTTTCATAAGACTTAATAAATTCTTCTGAGTCTGCATTAATAACGGTGATGTTTTCAGCGCCTAATATTTTGAAGTTATGCTTTGCAATCTCACACAATGTATCACTGCGCTCCACGTAAATGACTTTTTTAAATACTTTACTTAAGTAAAATGTGTCTACACCAGTACCTCCGGTAAGATCTATCAACCTCGATCCGGAAATAATTTTACTCTTATGCACCGCGGTTTCTTCAGAAGAACACTGCTCCATGGATAGTAGTGGAGGATAGACAATCCCTTTAGTATTGAACCATTCCGGGAGCTTAGACTTTGCTTTTTTTCTGGCGGCTATTTGATCTGCAATTAGCTGTGTAGGAAGACCAAACAGTGCTTTGTTTTTTAAAGATAGCTCAAAAGGGTCTGCATGTTCATTGTCAATAATGAATTGCTGAACCTCTTTACGTAATAACTCTTCTATCAAAAAACAAGGTTGTTTTTGGCCATAAACTCTGCGATCTGCACGGCATTGGTAGCCGCACCTTTTCTAAGGTTGTCGGCAACCACCCACATATTTAAAGTATTGGGCTGTGATTCATCTCTGCGCAATCGACCCACAAATACTTCGTCTTTTTTGTGCGCATTAAGTGGCATCGGGTACTCGTTATTAGCGACATCATCTTGCAGTACAATGCCATCTGCATTAGATAAAATACTTCTCACTTCATCCAGATCAAAATCTTTATGAAACTCCACGTTGATCGATTCAGAGTGCCCACCCATAACAGGTAGTCGAACTGCTGTTGCTGTCACGGCAATTGTATCGTCAGCAAGTATTTTCTTGGTCTCATTTACCATTTTCATTTCCTCTTTGGTGTAGCCATTTTCCATGAAAACGTCAATATGAGGAAGTACATTCATGTCAATTTTGTGAGGGTATACTTTTTCGACATTTTCATTTCTACGCTCCCCCATGAGTTGGTCAACAGCACCCTTGCCTGACCCTGTTACTGACTGATAAGTAGAAACAACGATTCGTTTTAGTTTGTATTTTTTATGAAGCGGAGCCAAAGCCAAAACCATTTGAATGGTAGAGCAATTAGGGTTGGCAATAATGCGGTCATCTATTCTCAGTATTTCACCATTGATTTCCGGAACAACTAGTTTTTTGGAAGGATCCATGCGCCAAGCTGATGAATTGTCTATTACAATACAACCCATTTCGGCAAAACGTGGTGCCCACTCAATAGAAGTAGAAGATCCAGCTGAAAATATGGCAATATCCGGTTTGGCCTCAAGTGCTTTCTCTAAACCAATGATGGCATAGTCTTTACTTTTAAAGCTGATGGTTTTGCCTACCGATCTCTCCGATGCCACCATAATAAGCTCATCAAACTTTACATTGCGCTCACTTAAAACTTCTAAAACTTCCTGGCCAACAAGGCCTGTTGCTCCTACTACCGCTAACTTCATAACTATTTGATTCTTATTGTCCTCAGTTGATAGCAAAAATACTACTTTTGTTAACTGGTCATAAAGCCTTTAGACTAATAATTTATGATTTTGCATATCAAACAACTCTTTACAATCCTTTTTGTCGCTGCAACTACCATTTCTTCAGTGGCTCAAATAAATGAAGACTTTAGTGACGGTGACTTTACTACTAATCCAGTTTGGACCAGCTCAAATGCTTCGGGCAACGGTGTTGATTGGGTAATTACATCAAATGAGCTACAAAGCAACGGCCCAGCCGCAAGTGCTGATATATGGATTTCGACCGCAGGTATAGATGGATTTTCCTCTGGCCAAACACAATGGCAATTTAAGGCCAGGTATTTAACAAGTGGGCCGAGCAGCTCAAATCGAGTTACAATTTTTTTGGTCAGCGATAAATCCGATTTAACTGATAGTCCGGAAGGGTATTACATTCAATTAGGAGAAACGGGATCAGATGATGGAATAGACCTCTACAAAACAACATCAGGTACACCTTTAATTACAGATCCCAATCCGTCTGTTGCAGCTAGTATTGATGTGAATATCAGGGTGACCAGGTCAGCAACTGGAGATTGGACTTTGGAAGCAGACGCAAGCGGAGGGACGTCTTTTAGCACTATTGGCAGCGTTACAGACACGGAAATTACCACAGGAAACAATTTTGGATTTTTGGTTTCTCATACGAGTACGAGAAACCAGGACTTTTATTTTGATGATATTTCTGTTGACTTTGTTGATGTAGTAGCTCCAACAATAACATCTGTCAGTGTCATTTCCTCGAATGAAATAGACATTCTTTTTTCAGAAGACATAGATATTACTACAGGGGAAGATATAACAAACTATGTTGTGAACAACGGCATCGGAAACCCGGAAACAGTTACATTGGATGCTTCAAATAATCGTTTGGTACATCTGAATTTTTCCACAGAATTTGCGAATCCTAGTACCAATGAAATTTCAGTCACCAATGTAGAAGACCTGGAAGGCAATACGATGGCAACTGAAGTAGAGGAGTTCTTTTTCTTTGTTGAACAGCCAGCCAATTATAAAGACATAATTATAAATGAAATAATGGCGGCTCCAAACGATGAAAATGCTTTACCAAATGCTGAATATGTTGAACTGTATAATAATAGTTCAATAACATTTGATTTGGAAAACTGGACTTTCGCAGATGCCACCGGAGAATCAGCATTACCATCACAGTTTCTATCTCCAGGTGAGTATTTAATTCTATGTAAAAACTCAGATGTTACGGATCTATCTACCTATGGTACCACCGTGGGTGTTAGCTTGTTTCCCACGCTCAATAATTCTGGTGACCAGCTGACACTGAAAGATGAAAATGGGGTACTCATTGACAGTACAGCGTACACAAGTGATTGGTATAACGATGAGAGCAAAGATGATGGGGGCTGGTCTTTAGAATTGATAGACCCAGAAAACCTTTGTGGACGAGGTGAAAACTGGTCAGCAAGTGTGGCACCTGATGGAGGTACTCCAGGTATACAAAACTCAATATTTGACCTAAACTTTGATACTACTCCACCAGCGGTCGTTTCTGGTCTGGCTGTGAGCCAAACAGTTATTGAATTATCATTTGATCAAATCATTGATGTCTCTTCTGTTGACATTTCTGACTTTTCGATAGATCAGGGATTAAGCTTCAGTGCATTTGTGGTCTTAGATAATGTAATCGAAATGACAGTTAGCACACCGCTGGATGTGAACACTTTGTACGAAGTAAGCGCGACAGACGTGAGTGATTGCAGCGGAAACTTGTTAACCACAACTGAATCAACGGAAGTAATTTTTGTACAAGGATTAACTCCTGCTTTTAAGGATGTAATTATTAACGAGATATTTGCAGATCCTTCCCCTCCAAACGACTTACCAGAGGCTGAGTTTGTCGAGGTTTATAATCGAAGCGATAAAATATTTGACCTGGAAAACTGGACTTTTTCTGATCAGACAACAGCTGCTGTTTTACCTAAAACTGTACTGTTTCCAGGTGAGTATCTTATCCTTTGTCCAACAAATGCGGTTTCCTTATATCAACCGTTTGGCAAAACCATTGGTCTATCTAATTGGCCAAGCTTGAACAATAGCGAAGACGTTTTAAGCATCAAAGGCAATGCAGGTACATTAGTCGACCAGGTGGCATACAAAGATGACTGGTACAATAGCTCTTTAAAGCAAGAAGGTGGCTGGACATTAGAACTGATTGACCCAAACAATGAGTGTGGCGAAGAAGAAAACTGGACAGCAGCAGACATACCCGTAGGAGGTACACCTGGTGAAGAAAATTCAGTGTTTGCACAGAACCCTGACCTCAGTGCTCCTCAATTATTACAAGCTGTGGCACTTACTAGCGACAGCCTGGTACTGAGATTTAACGAAAAGCTAGATACAACCAATTTGAATGGCGTAGAAATAAGCGTTGAACCAAGCGTAGGCATTGCTGATCTTGGCTTTACCAACTCTCTGACCAGTATATATGCAAAAACCAGTGAACAGCTGGCACCGCAAACAGGCTATGAAGTTACCGTAAGTAACATAAGAGATTGCTCAGGCAACGCGATCGATTCTGAAAATAACGTGGCAACTTTTGGTTTAATAGAAAATGCAGATAGCCTTGATTTAGTGATAAACGAAATTTTATTTAACCCACGAAGTGGCGGTGAAGACTTTGTAGAAATTTTTAATACAAGTCAGAAGTACATTAATCTTAATTGCTGGCAGTTGGCCAATGCAGAATATGACTCAGATGATTCGCTAACACTCAAAACCATAAGAGAGGTTACTAGCTCTGATTTGGTGTTAGGCCCAAATGAGTTCATCGTTTTTACCGAAGACAACATTATACTTATTGAGCAATATCCTCTAGGTAAAGAAGAGCGCTTTTTAGAAATTGGCACTATGCCTTCTTACCCAAATGAAGAAGGAATTGCTGTTTTGCTCAATAGAAATAGTGATATCATTGATTTGTTTGATTATAATGAAGAATTCCACTCTCCATTATTAGATGATGTTGATGGTATTTCATTAGAAAGAGTATCTGCTTTAGAAAACACTAATAACCCGGACAATTGGAAGTCTGCAGTTGCTTCGGTAGGGTTTGCTACACCGGGTTATGAAAATTCACAGTCACGACCTGACATTATCAAGTCTAGAGGAGAACTAACCATTTCACCAAAAGTGATTGTGCCCGATGGGTCTGGATCCAATGATTTTGCAACAATAACCTATGACTTTGCTACTGCAGGAAATGTAGGTACGATGAGGATTTTGGATGTGCAGGGCCGCGAGATAAAAATCATTGCTCAAAATGATTTTCTCGGTGCCAATGGCTTCTATACCTGGGATGGGACTGATGAAGACGGTAGACAGGTACGTATTGGTTACTATCTTGTTATTTTTGAGATATTTGATGCTAATGGCGGAACAGAGCTGTTGAAAGAAAAGATTGCAGTTGGTAGCAAGTTTTGATTAAAACAATAAAAAATATTATCAATTTTTGAATTGATGAAAGTTTATTGATTAAGTAAAACTTAAGCTTCTTATTTTCAGTTCTATAATAAAAGTGCTTTGCTATGAATTGTTTAATTGACACAACCATCAACAAATACTATACTCGAGGTAAAAAAGTAGATGTGATCATTCGCTACATTCGAATGAAATACAGAATTAGTCTTGACCCCGAAGTGCTAAAAGCAAGACTAAAGGAAATAAAACCAAAAAGCCTCAAAGTAGCCTAATCATATCACTCATATCTGGAGTAGTTATAAATTACCAGAATGTGGTAATAAAGCTATTTCTATGCAAAACGGATGCTTTTCGTTGTATTTGTTAGTTAAATCAACCTGCCTCAATAGGTAAATCTCAAACTAATTTATTCGAGAGATTCTTTTTTGTTTTGGTAAGCATAAACTATTTTTAGGCGATTTTTAAATAGAGGTTCACTTAAACAATTAACCATGGGTAAGGAAGAAAAAACAAGGTACTCTGATGAAGAGTTAAAGGAATTTGAAGAGCTGATAAATGAGAAGCTTGATAAGGCCCGCAATGAGTTAAAGATTCTTAAAGACACCCTCAACAGAAGCAACGATGAAGGTACTGACAGTACTGCAGGAAATACTAAAGTGCTGGAAGACGGAGCTGATACAGCAGAAAAAGAAAACCTTAGTCAGCTCGCGGCAAGGCAGCAAAAGTTTATAAATAATCTGGAAAATGCCTTGGTGAGAATTAAAAACGGCACTTACGGAATTTGTACTGTATCAGGCAAACTGATTTCTAAAGAACGGTTAAAAGCTGTACCGCATACCACTCAGTCTATTGAAGCAAAGCTAAGCCAGCAAAACTAGGCTTTGGACTTTCTTCAAAATCATATTGAAGCACTTGTGTTTTGCTCTCCTTCACCAATTAAAGTGAAGGAGCTTAAAACTTGCTTGTCTGAAATGTTTGAGGCGGATGTACCCGAGAAAGATATTTCAGAAGCAATAGGCCGTATAGATGAAAAATACCAAGCGGATGAATATTCATTTAGCCTAAATCACACAGGAGGCGGATACCAGTTTCTCACCAAACCAGCCTACCAGGCAAGTATTGGTATTTTATTGAAGCAACGATCTAAACGAAGACTTTCTACCTCGGCCCTAGAGACACTTTCGATTGTTGCTTACAAACAACCTGTGACTAAAAGTGATGTTGAAAACATTCGAGGTGTAAATTGCGACTATGCCGTACAAAAACTCCTCGAAAAAGGACTCGTTGAAATTAAAGGTAAATCAGATGCCATTGGTCGACCATTACTTTATGGCACCAGTGATCAATTCATGGAGTATTTTGGAATAAATGACCTTAACGAATTGCCTACACCCAAAGATTTTGCTCAGGCCGATGATGACAATAAAATCGGAGAGGAAAAGGAATAGTAACTGCTACCAATCTTTACCTTATCTTTGTTGAAAATTAAATACAGTAGTGATACTGAATTACTTCCTATGAAAAAGAAAAAGACATTCTCAAAAAGAAAGACTGCAGCCGCCTCTAAAACAGAGGAAACTTCCAACGAGCCGGTAAACTCCGCACCTATCAGACTTAACAAATTTATCGCTAATGCCGGCATCTGCTCACGCAGGGAGGCCGATAAATTAATAGCTGAGGGAGAAATAAAAATAAATGGCAAAGTTGTAACTGAATTAGGAACAAAAGTGAGTAGAGCTGACAAGGTCTATTATAAAGGCAAGTCTCTGCGACCTGAAAAACCAGTTTACGTATTGCTAAACAAGCCGAAAGACTTCATAACAACAACCGATGACCCTGAAAACAGGAGAACTGTGATGGAGCTTGTGAAGACCGCAGCGGAGGAGAGAATCTACCCTGTGGGCAGGTTAGATAGAAATACTACTGGACTTTTACTATTTACAAACGATGGCGATTTGGCCGAAAAGCTTGCACACCCTTCTAATGAAATAAGAAAAATTTATCGAGTTGAAATCGATAAGCCTATAGCCGAAGATGACTTCAACAAAATAGAAGAAGGCTTTGATTTAGAAGATGGTCGCGTGGAGGTTGATAAAGTAGCCGTGGTCGATAGTAAAGGTTACTCTATTGGTTTAGAAATTCATATTGGTCGAAATAGAATTGTACGAAGAATCTTTGAGCATTTAGGTTACGAGGTGCTGAAGCTTGACAGAGTGATGTATGCAGGACTGGATAAACTAAATCTGCCTAGAGGTAAGTGGAGATTTTTGACTGAAAAGGAAATAGCAAGGCTAAAGAGGTAAACACTATTTGTTTAGAGACTGCTTTTGTTTTTCGAGTGAGCGATTCATTTGCCTTACCATGGCATCCAGTTCAACAGCCTCTTTTTTAATTTCTGTGAGCTTATCATGCATTTCTTCTGTGTTTATACCGTTACGTTCGAATAGAGCCACCAAGCCTAAAATTCTGGCAAGTGGCCCCCTTACTTTGTGAGAATTATAGTAGACATACTCTACAATTTTTTTGTTTTGTTCTTTGACCAGTGCAGTTCTGGCGCTAACGATCTGCTCTAAGTTTTCATTGATTCGGGTGATTTCTTCATTGGCGCTTTTGAGTTCCTCAGCTTGATTTTCAAGCTCATTTTTCTGTATAATAATTTGCTTGTTGAGTTCGCTTAGCTTTGTATTGGCCTTGTTTTTACGATTATAATTAATAAATATCATAAGTGTTATTATAGCTAGAAAAATAAACCCAACGATAAAAGAGTTACGCACCCATATGGCGTTTGATAATTCAGTTTCACTTTCGAGCTGCTGTACTCTTTGACTTAATGAGTCTTGTTGTTGCTGTTGTCTAAACTCATATTGAGCTTCAAGACGGGCTAGTCTTTTGGTGTTTTCTTTATTGTTTAAAGAATCATAGAGCTGATGATATAATTTAAAATATCGCAGAGACTCGTTAATCAGCCCCAAAGAATCACTCACCTGAGCAAGTATTTTAGATGCCGACAATGCCTCAGCTGGTAACTGATATCGTTCTGCACTATTTAGGGCTTCTAATAGATAATTTCTACCAATCCTAAACTCTCCTTTTTTCATGTGCATTTGAGCCAGGTCTATTAGCGTTAGGCACCTTAGGTATTGATCATTTTCACAAATTAAGGTGTTTGGTAGGACTTCATTTAAATAGTGTGCCGCAGAATCCAGCACCCCCTTTAGCATATAAATACTGCCAATGTTATACATAGGATACATTTTGCCGCAACTGGTGTTTTGCTCATTTCTTATTTTAAGAGACTTGTATAAAAAAACCAGTGCCTCATTGTAGCGTCCCTGTAATTTTAGCAGATGGGCGAGATTGTTTGAGTAAATAGCCTGATCCGTTTTTGAATCGATCACAACGGCAATATCATAGGCCTTTTGATAATAGTTTGCTGCCTTTTGATACTCCTTTGTAAAAGCATAAATACGGGCCATATTATTATATCGGCTACCCAGCCCCACCTGATCACCCAACTCCTCATCAATACTAAGCGCTTTTTGATAAACATTTAGTGCCTGATAATAATAGCCTAAATCAGCATAGCTATTGCCCATTACGTTATATATATCAGCTACACCATTCTTATCCTCAATTGCCAGCCTTATTTTCATTGCTGTTTGTAATATTTCAATGCTAGCCTCATACTGGCCCTTATCAATAGCCAGGTTACCCTTTTGGTAAAATGCATCTGCGAGAAGAGAGCTATCACCAGTAGCTCTTGCTTTATTTATTATGCTGTCCATTAGCAGCGAAGCGGTATCATATTCTCCCAACACTCTTAATGATTTAGCAGTAATAACCAGTGCCCGATTTATGCCTTGCCCATAGTTATTTTTAAGAGCTACCGGCAAGGTGATGTTGACAAGTGTAATCGCGCTATCCGGTGAGTCTGTACTGAGCTCTTGAGCTCTATCCAGTAAAAGGTTTATTTCTTCAACACTAGGGGGTTGCGCACTATTAGTGTCTGTTTGTCCAAATATAATTTGAGCGAAGAGTGTTAGCAGTACCAATATGGTTATTCTGGACCTCACCTATTTTCTTTTTACTATAATATACCTAATTTTTCTCTTATTGATTTACGAAAGTGAGGATACGCAGAGTTTTCTTATATTGACTGTAATTGACTAATTCTCAGAAGAAAATCACGGTTACTGAACTAAAAACCTGGCCACGGTTAATCAAGAACAATTATAAATAGAGCTGAAAATAGTATGCTTGCATAACAAATTTTACCAAGACTCTTAATTTTAAGGTAAGTTTACGTATGCACGCTTTGGAAATGGAAACTACAATGGAGAGCATAAAAAAAGTCCCGCAACAAACGTTAAACGGGACTTTTGAAGGTGGTGCTGAGTGGGCTCGAACCACCGACTCACGGATTTTCAGTCCGATGCTCTACCAACTGAGCTACAGCACCCTTTTAGAGAGGATGCAAAGCTATATAATTTTGTATATCGTGCAAAAAAAATTGTTAAAATTATAGAACAATAATAAAATAACCAGATGGAATACCTTGAACAGATACTTTTTGTGGTGACAGTGGCCGTTGCCGCCTACTTTCTCACCCAGCGTATTAGTCGAATCAGGAAAAATATTAATCTTGGTAAAGATGTAGACCTTTCCGACAATCCTTCGGAGCGATGGAAAACCATGCTGCTTGTAGCCTTCGGTCAAAAGAAAATGTTTAAGCGCATAGTACCGGCATTTTTGCACTTGCTGATCTATGTTGGCTTTCTTGTGATAAACATTGAAGTACTTGAGTTTGTACTTGATGGTATTTTAGGCACACACCGATTGTTTGCTCCTTATTTGGGAGGGTTCTACAATGTGTTGATGAATTTCTTTGAGTTTTTAGCTATTGGAGTTTTGGTTTCTTGTGTTTTCTTTCTGATTAGGAGAAATGTATTAAGGTTAAAACGCTTTCATGCACGTGAAATGACCTCATGGCCTACGCTGGATGCTAACCTTATACTTATCATTGAGATAGTGCTGATGGTCGCCATCTTTACGATGAATGCTACTGATCAAATTTTGCAAGGTCGAGACTATGGTCATTACACTGAAACAGGGAGCCTCTTCTTTAGCTCTTTCCTTATTCCAATTTTTGAAAATATGGAATCAGGTACGTTGGTTTTCGTTGAGCGATTTGCCTGGTGGTTTCATATTATAGGAATACTAGGGTTTGCCATCTATGTGACTTACTCTAAGCATTTGCATATATTTCTGGCCTTTCCAAACACTTTCTATAGTAGCTTAAAACCTAAAGGAGAGATGAACAATATGGACGCAGTGACCAATGAAGTAAAAATGATGTTGGGCGTGCAAGCAGAAGCTGAAGCTGCTCCACCTGAAGAGATAGGAATGTTTGGGGCAAAGGATGTGAATGACCTCACCTGGAAGAATATAATGAATGCCTACAGTTGTACAGAGTGTGGCCGATGCTCGTCAGAGTGTCCTGCAAATATGACTGGTAAGAAACTTTCGCCAAGAAAGATAATGATGGATACACGTGATAGAGCTGAGGAAGTGGGGAAAAGCTTAGCTTCTGGTGGTAAAGGCCTTGAGGACGGTAAATCTCTACTTGGAGACTACATTACTAAAGAAGAAATAAATGCATGCACTAGTTGCAATGCTTGTGTTGAAGCTTGTCCGGTTAATATCAATCCATTAGAGATAATTTTAGAAATGCGAAGGTACGTGGCAATGGAGGAGTCCGGTTCGCCAGCTTCGTGGAACAGTATGTTTCAAAATGTGGAGACTAATTTTGCTCCATGGAAGTTTGCTCCGACTGATAGATTTAACTGGGCTAATGATTTAAAAGAAAAAACAGATTAATAATTGATAAGGAACCATTGCGAAGGCTTTGGCCAATTCGATGGATACAATAGTTTAATTAGAAACAAACCAATATTATGAGCGAAAAAGGATATAAAGTACCCGTAATGGCAGACTTGGCCTCTCAAGGTGAGTCTCCTGAAGTATTATTTTGGGTAGGATGTGCAGGAAGCTTTGATGACCGATATAAAGCCGTAACACAGGCGTTTGTAAAAATCTTAAATAAAGTGGGGATCTCTTTTGCGGTGCTTGGACCAGAAGAAACATGTACCGGTGACCCTGCACGAAGAGCAGGTAATGAGTTTCTATTTCAAATGCAGGCTATGTCTAACATTCAGGTATTGAATGGCTATAATGTTAAAAAGATTGTAACAGCTTGCCCGCACTGCTTCAATACAATTAAAAACGAATATCCGGCATTGGGTGGAAACTATGAAGTGATACACCACTCAGTATTTCTTCAACAGCTCATCAATGATGGAAAAGTAACTTTAAAAGGTGGAGGTGAATTTAAAGGAAGAAAAATCACTTATCATGATTCGTGTTATTTAGGTAGAGCCAACAATGTTTATGAAGCTCCCAGGAAGGTACTGGAAGCTTTAGATGCTGAATTGGTTGAAATGAAAAGATGCAGAACCAAAGGACTTTGTTGTGGAGCGGGTGGAGCGCAAATGTTTAAAGACGCGGAACCTGGTGATAAGGAAGTAAATATCGAACGTACCGAAGAAGCACTGGAAACAAAAGCTGATACAATTGCTGTAGGCTGCCCATTCTGTATGACTATGATGAGTGACGGAGTAAAAAATAAAGAGCGCGAAACCGATGTGAAAGTAAAAGACCTTGCAGAGCTAATTGCAGAGGCTGAAGGGTTGTAAACAACGCTAATTGGTACTTAATAAATAGTGATTGATCTATATATTTGTCAGTATGGATTTATGGTTGGTCAATCACTATTTCAAAAAACTTAAACGCTCGCCAAAGCTTTCCGGGCCTCAGCTTTATCTTACGATTTTAATAGCAATTTTCGCTTTAGGCTACCTTGCAATACTTGGCAACATAGTAGATGAATACCTGATAGCTTACATCGAAAACCCCAACCAGCGAGTAATAGCAGTTATATTGGGGCTATTTATTTCAGACCTGCTTTTCAGGCTTTTGTTTTCGTCTCAGAGCTATGCTTCCTACAGCTATTTTACACTCCCTGTTGATAAAAGCAGTTATAGTCTTCAAACGCTTTTATTAAGTCATTTTAATATTTTCAATCTAATTGCCATTTGTTTTTTGCTGTTTTACTGGTCAAATACACAGTTAGACACAAGCCTGTCTTTCAGATACCTGCTATTTATTTGTTTGCTTATTTGGTCAAACAATTACTTAATTCTGATTTGTAAACGTTATAGGTCAACACTATTGATCACCATGGGCGTGATGGCATTAGCGATATTATTTTACAGGCTTGAACTATTGCAATACTTAGAGACCTATCTCTCAAAGGCATATTACTTTGAAGTTGTCTATTTGGTTCTGATAGTGGCTTTAGCTTTCACGGCCATTAAAACTTATTATTATCGAGAAGCATATGAGGCAAAGAAGTCATTATTCGAAAACATTAAATTGAATATTCGACTTCAAGAGCCTTTACTCTGGCAAGAAGCGTTGCTTATATTAAGAAATAAACGTCCACGTGGCGTTATCTTATCCTATTTCCTGCTTCCTCTATACCTTGGCTACTCTATGAGGGGTTCGTTGTCAGGTGACCATATAGTTTCTGTAGCTTTATTTTTTCTGCTGTTTTTTACTGTTTCAGGCTTAGCAATTCAATATGGTTATCTGGGGTTGTCCTGGGAGAGTCGTCATTTTGATGTTTTGATGATTAGAAGTACTGTCCGTCAGATGGTACTTTCTAAAATCAGGCTGCTATCAGTATTCAACTTTGTGGCAGCTGGAATAGCTCTCATATTTGTGATATTTGATTTAGCTGTTTTGCCCAGGGTGATCGCCCTTGCACTATTTCAGCTGAGCATAGGCACTTATTTTATTTTATATCTGATGTCATATAATAACAAGGGAATTGATGTCAATAAGAGCAGTTTTTTCAACTACCAGGGTGTAACCGCTGTGCAAATGTTTGGCCCATTAATAATTATTGCCATTCCAACGATTTTTTATGCGATTATGGAGTTGATGCTTGGGGAAGTGTTCAGTTATTTGCTGATAGGCGCCATCGGAGTAGTGGGTATCGTTTTTAAAGAAAAGCTCATTAATAATATCGAAAGCAAATGGACAACCAAGCGTTATCATTTAATTAACAGTTATAGGAAATCATGATTTACATAGGCAATCTTAAAAAATCATTCAAAGGGCAGGTAGCAATTGATGTCGACAAATTACATATTCCTCAAGGTAAAAATATCGGAATTGTAGGGAACAATGGTGCTGGTAAAACTACCCTGTTTCGCTTGTTACTTGATCTACTACCAGCTGACGAAGGTTTTTGTGAAATAAATAACGAAAAAGTTGCCGGCAGCGAGGCATGGAAACCCCACACAGCGGCCTATTTGGATGAAAGGTTTCTCATACCCTACCTTACCCCTTATGAGTATTGGGAGTTTATTCTTAAAACAAGAAAGATCCACTATAATGATATTGAGGAAACAATCGCACCTTATGCCAGGCTACTTACAGACGATTTAAAATCTGGTAAATATATAAGAGAGCTTTCAGCAGGAAATAAGGCCAGGGTTGGAATTATCTCGGTGTTTTTGGGTAACCCAAAGTTGGTTATTTTAGATGAGCCTTACGCCAACCTTGATCCCTCAACACAACAGGCCTTGGTTTCAATTATTGAAAACAAACCTAAGGAAACGACCATCATAGTTTCTAGCCATGACTTGAATCATATCCAAAAGGCGAGTGATGAGATCATTTTAATGGAAAACGGAAAAATCATTAAGCATCACAGTAAGACTGATCAAAACCTGGCAGATATTAATCAATACTTCACTTCAGAGGCGCTACTGAATTAGTTCCATTGCTGCGCAGCTGATTTTTCCAAGTTACCTTGATCTTTCTTCCAGTCATTAAGCACATCTTCGTTTGAAAATATGTAGAGCTTACCTTCATTCATTAACCAAAACTCGGGGTCTACTTCTGCAGTAAAACCCTGACTCACAGCAAATGCACAATAACCTCCAAATTGAGGGGCATACTTATCTGGGTTTCGTTGAAATAGCTCAAGGTTGTTTGAGTTGGCAAACCTCCAGGTAGCACCATTCCAGTCAAAAGAATATGTCTCATCACCTTGTACGGCTTTGCTATCGGTATGAAACGCCACAGGGTCATACCCTTTAATGGCTAGTCCCTTTTCTGAAAATACAGGATCGTGAGAGTTCCACGCTAAAGGTGAGATACTATGTGATTTTGCCATAATAATGATGGCAACCACAATTACTACTAAAATCGAAGGGATAATAATGAGTAGTTTCTTTTTCATAACGAGCGTTTTGGTAAATGACGATTATATAAGGTCCTTTCGGACAAGTTAATAATAAAATTTAGCAATCCTTCTAAATTAAAAAAGCCACACCCAGAAGGGTGTGGCTCATTACACGTCTAACAAAACCAAAAAACTTATTAATTAGAAGGTGTAATACTTACTTTAATTATACTTTCTGTGGCGGGGATTGAGTTGTCACTCACCACCCTTACCGATGTATTGCTATCGGCTGGTCCAGTATCAGCTGTTCCTTGTCTGATCACCTGATTTAATCCAGCGCCAGGCACCTCATCGACTTCAGTACCAGCATCATATAGAAAGATTGATGATGTTACGTCACCGCTAACGGGTTGGTCACCGTTGAACAAAGCCAGCCCATCTTGACTGAAGGCATAAAACCAATCATTGCTTTGTACAAACATCGTTGCCAGTGATAGTCTATCACCCGGAGTTGCGTCAAAGCTAAACTCATAACTTGCTCCTGGACCGATAGCTGCAGGGCTACCAGACCCAACAGGGGTGTCAAATGCAGCTGCAGTAGATACACCGGCTTTAGCCATAAGAGAGGCAGCCAGATCTGCTGGTATACCATCTTCAGCGACAGCTTCAAGGCCTTCTCCAAAATCTGGAGCCTGAGACATATAAAGAGGTGCTAACCCTGCTTCATGGACTGCAAATGCTCCCGGTGAAAGTGGGACAATGAGACCTGTTTTGGCATTGGCATCCATAGACAGCGCTTCCGGGAATCCGTCTTCAGCAATGTCTTCAACACCATTCATGCTTTCTACAACACCTCCACTAGATGCAGCCACGCCAGCTTCAAATAGAGGGGATGATTGTGTATGTACTACAAATACTCCCGGAGATAATGGTACGGCAGCAGTTCCAGAACCCGGTATCTCTATCGTGTTCATATCAGAAACGTTTTCAATACGAATATTGAAAGATGCATCACCTAAGTATTCAACGGTTACCTGGATTACCTCTTCATCTGCTGGAAGCGTATTACCAGCTTCGTCCGTATTATTTTCAATAAGCGTAACCACACCATTTTCATCCATACCAACATCTTCTGCGGCAGGGTCTTGTTGTGGTTTTTGATTGGGACCACCAGTTGTTTCGTTCACTTCCGTACCAGCATCCCAAAGATTAATTTGTGCAGTTACATCTTCAGGGCCGTTGCTACCGATAGGCATCCCATTTTCATATAAAGCTATGCCCTCTTCGCCTGGTGCATAGAAAAGGTCGTTAGATTGTACAAACATGGTGACAAACGATATGCGAGTACCGCCATCACCGGGTAGTACATTAGGTCCGGCATCAACCGTGAATTCGTAGGCATCACCCGGGAAAAGTGGTGCAGGATCGCTACCACCGACAGGTGTATTAAACACGCCACTTTGGAAAAAGTCGCTTGGTGTTGTTACGTTTTCAATCGACACGGTAAAAGATGAACTGGGCACCGTAGTGCCTCCATCATCATCCCCGCACCCAATGAGTGATATTGGTATTGCTAATAGTAAATATTTTAAAATTCTCATGACATTTAGTTGGTTTGGTTCTATTACAAACCTCCCAATCAAGTATCACGAAAGTTTCACGAAAAAGTAACGTTAGTTTAAAATTTGTAATGCAGGCCGAAGCTGTAAGAGGGGTTTGCCAGAATATTTTGACCACTTAATGCACCCTGATAGGTGATACTGGCACCGAAACGATCGTTGTGTGTATAACTTAACTCTGGCCCATAAGCAAAGTATTCTGTGTTGTTAGAAAATATTCCGTTTTGGTTTGCATCTGCATCACCATTGTCAAATGAACTTAAGCTGTACACTTTGAAAGCAACATTAAAACTGCTTTTTATTGTAAGTCCTACTTCTCCATTGATATGCAACTCATCGGAGAAGTCGTTTGTGCGATTATTTAGGCCAATTCCTGCAATCACATAAATTGGAATCGGATAAAACGAGTAACCAGCATTTAGTTTCACCAGCTGATTGAACTCTCCATCCCCCGACTGTAATAGCCCTGTATCACCACCTTCTGTTTCGCCAATGGGTAAACCCAATAAAAGAGAGGTGTTTAGCACAAAAGGTCCATTTTGTTTGATGCCATAGCTGATGCCAATATTTGTATCACCAACACCATTGCTTTCGTCACCGGGTACCGTGGTGCCACTATTTACCAATTGCTGCTCGTTAAGCGTGTTTCTGAAGAAAAAAGGGAAATATATAAACGCAGTAAGCTTATCAGACAGACCATATTCGCCATATATGCTTGTGATATATACTCCTGTAGTCGTAATGGGTTGTATGTTGCCCGAAGGGTCATAAAACTGATCTGAAACGATGATTGTCTCTGAAAGTTTTACAAATCCTTCACCCTTTTTTTTATTCCACGGACTTTGTGCCCAACTAGAGGCTACAGTCATTGAAATTGCAATCAATACGATTAGTTTTTTCATTTTTTCATCAATTAAGTTGAGCAGTACCGAAACCAACCCCAAATGGCTTGCACCAAATGATTACATAATTATAGTCGTCTAATGCAACACTTTCGCTTACACTGTATGTATCGGAGCCACTATTTTTTCTAAGTTCTCCGATTTCTACACCTCCATTTACATTATTAGAGTTATTACTTAAATATATATATAATCCGGGACCATTTGAAGCGCTGAAGTTATCCTGTAAAATTAGATTGAGGTTAGAAGAAGTCTCGACAAGACTAACATCACCCGAAACGCTATACCCATTCAAACTACTGAACGAACCATTTCGTCCATTTGCCTCACCTACCATAATCATAGTACTGCCGCTCACACCGTCTGTGGTTGCTTGTATCATAGCCCCACCATTGCTGACTCCAGTTACCAAACCATTTTGATCAACTGTGGCTACACTTTCATTAAGACTTTCCCACTCAAATGTGGCATCCGGGAAGTTTGCTTCTCCATTGATATTTTCAGCAACTGCTTCAAACTGCAGTGTTTCATCAATGTCAATTTCAGACTTGGGTGCAGTAACCGAAACCCTTGCGATCTCACTGCTACTACCAATAGCATTGAGTATTACTTGATTACTTTCTTTACCCTGTGCTTTACCATAAATGATTGACTCGCCCTGACTTATCACAACTACATGGCCTTCATTATCAATCGTAGCTACGCTGGAATTGGTGCTCGTCCACTCAACTTCTGGTTGAAATTTAATGCCTCGATCATTTTCTGCCATGGCTGTAAATGAAAATTCATCGCCTATTAAGGCAGCCAGTTGACCATTATTTACACCGTTTGCTTCTGTATCTATGTTGATGTCAACAATTTGATCCTCAACTATATCGGTTTCAATACATGCTGAGCATAAAACGAGGAATAATGTAATAGTGTTAATGCTTTTCATAACTTTTGATATTGAGGTAATTGGAATGTAAATGTCGTTCCATTGTTTAATTTGCTGGTGAGCTCAATGGTTTGATCATGTATTTCCATGATCTTTTTCACTATTGCCAGGCCAAGGCCCGTACTATTGCTGTCGAGGCTGATTCTTTTGTCACCAATATGATAACGATCAAATATAAACGGTATCTGATCTTTAGGAATGCCCGGGCCAGTATCTGATACTTTTATTTGTACGTATTCATCAGCATCGTCTATGTCAATAGTTATAGCTCCCCCCTCTGGGGTAAACTTCAAGGCATTGTCAAGAAGGTTTTGAAGTGCACGCTCGATAAGACTTACATCTGCATGGACCAGCGGAGCATCATTTCCTGAAGAGGTGTTTATCTTCACATCTTTTTCGTTAGCCAAAATTTGAAACTTTTGACATATATCATGTATCAACTCATGGATAAAGAAAGGCTCCTTGACCGGGGTAACTTGTTTGGCCTCTAATTTTGATAACTCAAACAACTCATCGACTAATTTTCTAAGCCGGTCTGTGCTTTCCAGAATAATAGTGAGGTATTTATCCCTTTCTTCAGGGCCTAGCGATTCCTTTTTGATCATTAATGTTTCTATGTAGCCATGAATGACTGCAATGGGCGTTCTCAAATCATGCGAAACATTACCCACAAGCTCGCGCCTTAAGTTTTCCATCGACTTGAGGTTTTCTATATTACCTACGATAGTGTCAGCCATTTCGTTGAAGGCAATGGCCAGATCATTTAACCCACCATCTTTCTCAACAGGTATTCTGGCCGTTATATCTCCACTCTGGAAGCGCTTAACGGTTTTTATCGTTTTGCTCAGGTTTTTTGTGATCAACCAGATAAATAATAGTCCGACAATAAGTGCAGCTCCCAATGCAATAAGCATGGTTTTGCCTCCCAGTTTAAGGATATAGCTATCCCAAATTTGCGCGGCAGCTGATTCATATTCCTCACTTGCGAGTACCACATATACATAACCCACTACCTGTCCCTCATTGGTAATAGACGCTGCTGAGAAAACTTTTTTTCTACCAGGATTTCTGGGGTCATCACCAACAATATACTGTGAGCCTTCTGTGGCGATGAATTTCTTTACAGGTGCCAATTCCACACTTGTAAGTTTTACTTTCTTGTATGGGGCAACATAGTTTAGAATTTCACCAGATGCATCCAATATGTATACTTCAATGCTCGGGTTGATAGCCATCATATAATGGAGTATTTTATCTGTAGCGCCTTCAGACAGTTCGCCATCTATAAAAGGCTTTACCTCACTAATTATATTTTTAGCAATTGATGCGTTTAGTCGTTGGTTTGTTTCCTGAGCATACTTTCCGGCAGTGGAAGTAATGGTGAGGGTATAGATAATACCCACGGTTAGAAGCACAATCAATAGTATTGCGGCTACTTTCCAGAAAAACCCTAGTGAATTATTTAATTTTTTAATCATTATTATAGTTCATCGTTAAATCTATAACCTACACCCCAAGTGGTAAGGATAAACCTGGGATTGGAAAGGTCATTTTCTATTTTAGCCCTTAGCCTATTGATATGGCTATTCACCGTATGCTCGTAACCTTCAAACTCATAGCCCCATATCAACCCCAACAAACGCTCTCGGCTGTAGCTTTGCCCGGGGTGTGATGCCATTAAGTAGAGCAGATCAAACTCTTTGGGTGTTAATTCAATTCGCTCCTTATCTACCAATACTTTTCTTTTCGCTTTTTCGATTTGAAGATTTTCATAGCTAATGATATTGTTATCCGATTCTTCTGTATCCTGCATTTGCACACGTCTGAAAATCGCTTTCACTCTTGCTATAAACTCACGAACACTAAATGGTTTGGTGAGATAATCGTCTGCCCCTGTTTCGAGACCCAGGATTTTATCTATTTCTTCTGACCGGGCTGTAAGCATAAGTATTGGGGTGTGAATACTCCTTGCGCGTAAATCCCGACATATTGTGATTCCGTCCTTCCCGGGCAGCATTACATCCAGTATGATGAGGTCGAAGTTGTCGTTTAAGGCAGTGTCATACCCTTTTTGACCATTGGTGCACATAGTCAACTCACAATTGAGATCTTTTAAATGGATCTCAAGCAAGTCCTTTATGTGAACGTCATCCTCAATTAATAAAACACGCTTCATTACGTCCAAATTTAACATATGAGTATCACGAAATTATCACAACATAAAATTTCCATGATATGAAGATACATATTGCCAAACATCAAAAAAGTCAGACGAATGACCTTTTGTTTAGGGGAGAATAGAACTTTAAGCTGTAGATTCTAGTTAAATCGTTAAATTTGTTTCTATGCTAGTATCATTTGATAAAATATCAGAAAATGCCCGTCTTTGGGTTTATCAGGCTGACAGAAAACTGGAAAACAAAGAGCAGGAATTGCTTGATAAAGAACTGGAATCATTTATGAATCAATGGGCCGCCCATGGGGCCGCTTTGGAAGCTTCACATACAATCATGCACAACCAGTTTGTGGTGATTGCAGTTGATGAAAACACCAATATGGCTACGGGGTGTTCTATAGATAGCTCAGTTCACAAGATGCAGGAGCTATCTAAAAAGCTCGGTGTAGATTTCTTTGACCGCACCAAAATAGCATTTATATTGAATGATGAAATATTCCTTGAATCTCTCAGCAACTTAAAATCAAAAGTAGACGAAGGAATCATTAGAGAAGACACTCCTGTTTTTAATAATTTGGTTAAAAATAAAAAGGAGTTAGAAACATCATGGGTAGTGCCAGCGAAGAGCTCCTGGATGAGTCGATACTTTAGTTAGTCTTCACAACATTGATAAAACACCCTTCGTTTATATGATTGAGGAGTTTTAATTTTTTAAATTTAGGTATGAAAGTATTGCAAAGAGGACTTTTTACAGTAGGTATGATCTTTTTACTTGCTGGTTGTAGCCTCGAGAAAAAAGCATCAAAAACATTTGAGCGAGGAGAATTCCAAAACTCAATTGATATATATGCCAAGCTGTTGGATAAGGAACCCAACAATGGCGAGGCGGCCTACTTTATTGCTGAGTCCTACAGAAAGTCAAACAGAGTACAGCATGCCCTTCCTTATTATGAAACTGCTCTGGAAAATGGTGTAGAAAATGATTCGATAAAACTCAATTACGCCTTTGCGCTCAAAGCAAATGGCAAGTACCAGGAAGCAAAGAAAACACTAGAGGAATACATTGAGCAAGCTGAAGACGAACAACTACTCACTCGTGCCAATGAAGAATACTCTAATCTTAACAATCTGGATGAACTTCGAAAAGTAGAAAATTACTTCAGAGTTAAAAACCTGGATAGAATTAATACTCCATCTGCCGAATACAGCCCTATATACAATGATGGAGAACTGTACTTCACTTCATCGAGAGCAGATAATAATAAAATATATCAGGCCACCGGTACTCCTTTTACCAATATTTACAGAGCAAAAACACAAGGAGCGATTGTAGACACATTGTCCATTAGACAATTAGAAGACAATATCAACAACTTCAATATCAACGAAGGGTCTGTTACTTTTAGCCCTGATGGGAAAACGATGGTTTTCGCACGAGGCAACTCAGGTAAGAAAAAGGGCACCGCAGATGTGAACCTTTATATAACCCGTAGTAGAAGGAGTGGCTGGACAGAGCCTCGCATGCTTAATATTAACAACCCAGGTTATTGGGATTCGTCACCCGCATTTAGCCGTGATGGGCGTACATTGTACTTTGCATCAAACCGACCTGGTGGCTATGGAGGTACAGACATTTATTCTGCTCGAATGAATGCTCGTGGCCGATTTTATGATGTGAAAAACTTAGGAAGAGAAATAAATACGGCAGGTAATGATATGTTCCCCTATATTTCTGATGATGGACACATGTATTTTGCCAGTGATGGTCACCCAGGCTTTGGAGGCTTAGATTTATTTGTGGCAACACGTAAAAGTGGTCAGACGACAGTTAAAAACTTAGGAGAACCCATCAACTCTAATGCCGATGATTTTGGTATGTTTTTATTTAAGGCAGACAGAGGGTTTTTTACATCAAACAGACCTGGTGGTGCTGGAGATGATGATATTTACACCTTTGTAAATGAAGACCCGAACCTCAAGATTGTTAATTACTACCTTGAAGGAGTGACCATGACGCATGATGATAATGGCAAATTGGAGATATTACCTAGTGTAAAAGTGCAGTTGCTTGATTATAAAAAGGATGTATTAGATGAGACTACCACTGGCGATGACGGAAAGTTTCTATTTAGAGTATATGAACATGAGCACTATAATCTTGTGGGAGAAAAAATTGGAGGTGAAAATCAATACCTGATTACCAGAGGTGAGTTTACCACAGTGGGTAAGGCCGCAGACAGAGATACACTTAAAAACCTTGTTACAGATATAAAATACGATACCACATTAGTGCTTGAGCGAATCGAAAAGAACAAAATCTTTGTAATGGAGAATATCTATTACGATTTGGATGAGTATTACATTCGTGATGATGCGGCACTTGAGCTGGATAAATTAGTGACTATACTCAGAGACAATCCAGAGTTGAAGATCGAGCTTAGCTCCCATACCGATGATCGTGCGCCTGATGATTATAACATGAAACTTTCAGAAAGAAGAGCTAAATCAGCTGTGGAGTATATTGTGTCTCAGGGAATTGGCAAAGACAGACTTGTGGCCAAAGGGTATGGGGAAACCAAACTGATAATACCTAATGCTCAGACAGAAGAGCAGCATCAGATAAACCGTAGAACGGAGTTTAAAATCCTTGAATTAGGTGAGAAAAAACAACCAGTAGAAGAAGAGTTTAATGAGGATCGTTTTTTCGATGATGATTCCGATACTGGCAACTAATACTACTTTTCTTTTTCAGCCATAAATTTGTTGAGCATGTTGGCGAAAGCTTTAGGGTTGTCTGTTGTCTTACTATGACCAGCATTGGGCACAATTGCAATTTCTGAACCCTCCACCTTAGATTGAAAAAGTTCCATGGTTTCTTTTAATACCTCATCATATTCTCCTGCAATGAACAATGTTGGTTTCTCGATTTCATGCAGCTGATCTACCCGATCAAAATCGCTTAAAGTGCCGGTCGCGGTAAACTCTGTTGGTCCCCACATGTAGTTGTAGATTTTTGTGTTAAATCCAGGGACGGTATCGCAAGCTTCCCATTTTTGAGGAGGCCACTGTTTTCTTGAAAGAAAATTGGCATAAAAAGTATCAGTTGCAGCCAAATATTGAGGGTGTGTGTAGTTCTGGAGAGCCTCATATTTGGTAATTGTGTCTTGAACAGGCTGCGAAAGTCGGGACAGTAATTTTTTAGCATCTTCAATCCAAATAGGGGTACTTAAAAGTGGGCCAGAAAAGATTACGGAGGCGACATTGTCAGTATCTCTTGTCAACATAAATTCAGCAACTATAGCACCACCCCAGGAGTTGCCAAGCAAGTGATATTGTTCTAATTGTAGGTGGTCAGCGACAGCCTGCACTTGGTCTACAAAGTATGGTAGTCTCCAGAGACTGGTATCATTCGGGTGATCAGACAAGCCCGATTCGAGCTGATCGAATAAAATTACCGGGCGATGCTTGGCCAGTAAGCTGTATCCTTCAATGGTATTGCAACTTCTACTACCAGGGCCACCATGCACTATAATCACTGGTGTAGCAGTTTTATCTTTACCTAATACTTTATACCAAATTTTACCTCTCGTTACGTTTATAAAACCCTCTTCGTTGATGTTTTCTGTGTTCTGTGAACACGAAAAAAGCAGTGTAGCAATTGCAATTAAACAGAGATGTTTCATATTGAATAGGGTTTAGCTTTTAAACTTGGTTAATTAATTACAGCTTTTCAAATGCAAATTGATCAATGGTCAAGGATACTTGCAGTAAAAATCTGTAACAGCGGCTTATTTTATTATTTTTGCACAGCAAGTTATCTAACTGATCATTATGAGTGAACGCTACGCACAGAGAGGAGTGTCTGCATCAAAAGAGGATGTACACAACGCTATCAAAAATATTGACAAAGGGCTTTTCCCAAAGGCTTTTTGCAAAATAGTCGAAGACCACCTGGGTGGCGACTCAGAGTATTGCACTATCATGCATGCCGATGGAGCGGGCACAAAATCTTCCCTGGCGTATCTATACTGGAAAGAAACGGGAGATATGTCCGTCTGGAAGGGTATCGCTCAGGATGCCATCATTATGAATATTGATGATTTAATCTGTGTGGGTGCACTTGACAATATTTTACTTTCATCCACAATTGGTAGAAACAAAAACCTCATACCTGGGGAAGTGATTGCAGCATTAATCAATGGTACGGAAGAGGTACTACAAATGCTTAGAGACAATGGTGTTAATATCATAAGCACTGGTGGTGAGACGGCCGACCTAGGTGATTTGGTAAGAACCGTGGTGGTAGATAGCACCGTGACCGCTCGCATGAAGCGCGCAGATGTGATCGACAATGCCAACATAAAAGCGGGTGATGTTGTTGTTGGATTAGCTTCTTACGGCCAGGCTACTTATGAAGATGAATATAATGGAGGCATGGGAAGCAATGGACTTACCTCTGCTCGCCACGATGTTTTTAATAAAATCTATGCTGAGAAATACCCTGAGTGTTTCGACCCTTCGGTGCCTTCAGACTTAGTATATTCAGGGAGTTACAAACTGACAGATAATGTTGAAGGAGCACCTTTAGATATGGGCAAATTAGTGCTTTCACCAACTCGAACTTATGCACCTGTGATGGCAAGCATCTTAAACCAACTCAAAGGGCAAATTCATGGAGCGGTGCACTGTAGTGGGGGAGCACAAACAAAAGTGCTGCACTTTGTTGAAGGGTTACATATTGTGAAAGACAATTTATTTGAGATACCACCGCTATTTAAGGCAATCCATGAAGAGAGTGAAACCGATTGGAAAGAGATGTATAAGGTTTTTAATATGGGTCACCGACTTGAACTTTACCTTGATAAAGAAAATGCGCAAGAGGTAATTGACATTGCCAAAGGCTTTGGAATAGAGGCTCAGATAATCGGTAGAGTCGAAGTGTCAGAAAAAAAGCAGGTAACGATAAAAAGCGATAAAGGAGAATTTATTTATAACTAGTATGAGAGTTACCTACATAATTATTGTTAGTGTTTTCATTTTTTCATCTGTTTCAGGTCAAATAAACTTCGATATTGCGGATAGAGTCGAAACAGGTAATCAGCCAACATTATTAAAAAAGGCATATTTAAATAATGATTCGATAGAAGATATTATTTATCTGAATAAAGGAGATAATTTGATAGCATACAGGTATGGGATTGATAACCTCTCATTTGAGTCAGAGAATCATTTAGTTGCAGTTGGTGAAGCTAAAGATTATGTCATAGCGGACTTCAATAATGATGACATTCCAGACATAGCGATTACACTATACGATAAGGATTCTACAGCTCTCTATTTAAGTGCTGAAGGTGACATATTTTCTTTTCGAAAGAATTTATTCGGAGGAATTGGGCCTTTTGGAATATCTGCGAGAGACCTTAATAATGATTCTAATGTTGACTTAGTTATCTCTTATTTTGATGAGGACTCATTAGGCTACTATACAGGTAATGGGGAGGGCTCATTTACCGAGCTTACCAAACTTAAGACACTCGCTGAACCTTCTCATGTGGAGATTTTGCCTGATCACGACTTAAATCAATTTAATATTGCTCTTGCTCAAAGTGACTCGGTGAGTCTTTACTATGCAAATTCTGATGATTTACTCTTTATTAGGTACATTGATGAGCAAATCCAAAGCCCTATAAATCTTATAACACATGACCTAGATGATAACGGATATTTTGACATTGTCACTCTTACTTTAGATAGGCGTATTAAAACTTACCGTTTCGAATCATCTAATAATTATATTGAGCAGGTCAGTACAACACTAAATAATCCCATTAGTATTGATCAATTAGACCTGGATAATTCTAACAGGTTTATTGTAGGCTCAGATAGAAGTTATTTCTCAATTCTAGAGATAAAAAATAACGACTATTTATTCTCACAGAATTACTTGACAGAAGTACCAATCTCCTCGGCAATTTCAGTTGGGGATGATAGCTCTTATAGTGTTCTGGTTACAAACCACGAATCAAATTCTTTAGAGATGTTCCTTTCAGATAGTGAAGATGGACTTAGAGGAATCCAAATCTTACCCTACGGCACCGATAGCAAAGTTATAGTGAGCGACTTAAACGGAGATAACTTTGGTGACTTAATTTATACCAGGTCTAATGCCGTACATGTATTATATAGGTATGATAGTACAAAATTTAGCACAGAATTTAGTTACATGACCGGTGAAGGTGCATGGGATGTGGCTTCTACTGATGTAGATAATGATGGTTATAATGACTTAATTGTGGTAAATAGCTATGAAGAAACATTTTCTGTTTTACTAAATAATGGAGACAGTACCTTTCAAACATCAATAAATTATTCTGTGTCAGGTGAACCCAGAGGAATCATTGCAAATGACTATGATGGAGATGGGCTCGATGATATTGTTATCTCTAATTACACAGGAAGTGAGGTTCTACTCTATTTGAATCATGGAAATGGAGTGTTTATACTAGAAGAAAATTATTCGATTGGCTCACCTGAAAACCTATATACAATTGATCTTAATGGAGATGGAAAACTAGATCATGTTATTTATTCAGCAACTGAGGACACAAGGATAATTTATAGCTCCTCTGATAAATACTTCGACAGGCATGAAGATCTGACTTGTTTTTATACCCCACTCTATAGCCTCGATTTAAATGAAGATGGTGTTTTAGATTTGGTTGGTTTTGATAACCTCGGAGAATCCAAGTTGGCTGTTTATCAGTCAAACAATACTGGCCGAGAATGCCTACTTTTTGACCTTCCCATACAAGCCGGAGGCAATGTCGCTTCATTAAACCTAAATGGATCGCCTTATAATGATTTGATTTATTATGATACAGATAGCTTAATCTCTTTAACAGGGGCAAGTCATACATCTTTTGTAGATAAGCAAAGTTTTAGAATTGGGAGTCAAAGAGATAAATTTAACCATACCGCTATTAATCTCGATTTTGATACCCTTACTGATTTAATTATATCGAATAAACAGGAAATTATGTTGCTGAGGAACAGTTCTTCGCCTGAGGTACTGCTTAGTTTTAGTATTGAAAATTTCGAAAATCAATTAACTGTAAATGATACTGTAGAAACAAATCAACCCTATAATAAGGAAATACTAATTTTAAACAACGGAAACAAAGTTGCCGAAAATGTAATGGTGGAAGTGCTAGGTGATAATTTTTCAATTTCACAAGTGAACAGCTCAATTGCCCCTTATACTGAAGAGCGCATCAACCTGGAGTTTATTTCTGACAAAGAAGGTGATTTTGTTGGAGAGCTAACTATTTCGGAAAGTGGACAGCAGGTTGCTAGTTTAGATTTTCACATCAATGTAACCAAAGTGGTTACTGGTACAAATGAGTATAAACAAAGCCGCTTAATTTACTTTCCTAATCCTACACCCAATGTAATTACAATTGACGGTATTACTGGGCGCTTAGAAGTAAAATTAATAGATTCTAAAGGGCGTGTGAAAATTTCCTCCAATAGTAAAAATATAGATATCTCGCATCTAAAAGCAGGATTCTATATTTTAAGAGTTTTTAATGAGAACAAAGTATACACTAAGACGATAATAAAAAAATAATCAGACTTTAAGCTGATATAGCTTTAAAGGAGAATTTATTTATAACTAGTATGAAAAAATTAAATAGTCTATTAATTATAATTTCAGTGCTTGCCATAAGCTGTACTGACCAAACGACCTCTGAAGAAAATGATATGACAATAAATGATCCTCATAGTTATGCTGTACCTACAGAGTCTAGAGTTGAGCATCTCAACTGGGAAGCTGATGTTGATTTTGATAGTAAAGTAATTCGCGCAACAGCGACACTTTCTCTGAGCAACAGCAGTGAGGCTTCAAAAGTGGTTTTGGATACCAAAAACCTTGATATAAAAAGCGTAACAGCTGATGGGCAACCAACAACTTATGAACTTGGCAAGCCAGATAAGGCAATGGGTCAGTCTTTAACTATTGCCATTACTCCTGGTACAAAACAAGTTGCTGTTGAGTATCAAACAAGTAATGAAGCAGAGGCCCTGCAATGGCTGGCTCCAGTACAAACGGCCGATCAGCTGGGTCCGTTCTTATTTACACAATCTCAGGCTATACTTGCTCGCAGCTGGGTACCTATCCAGGATTCTCCCGGTATTAGGTTTACCTATAATGCCGATGTAAAAGTACCGGTGGGCATGTTAGCATTGATGAGTGCAGAAAACCCTACGGTAAAAAATGATACCGGAGAGTACTTATTTAAAATGGAGCAACCCATACCGGCTTATTTACTTGCTTTATCTGTTGGTTATGTAGATTTTGTGCCTCTTGGTGAACGCAGCGGTGTATATGCTGAGCCTTCAGTGCTCGATAGGGCGGCTTATGAGTTTGAGGACTTGGAGCAAATGATAACTGCGGCTGAGGAATTATATGGCCCATACAAATGGGAGCGATATGATCTTATTGTACTTCCACCAAGCTTTCCTTTTGGCGGTATGGAAAACCCAAGACTTACATTTGCCACACCAACCATTTTAGCAGGTGATAAATCGTTGACATCTTTGGTAGCGCATGAGCTAGCTCATAGTTGGTCAGGTAATTTAGTAACCAATGCCACGTGGAATGACTTCTGGCTCAACGAAGGATTTACGGTTTATTTTGAGCAGAGAATAATGGAATCTTTATACGGTGTTGAGTATGCCGAAATGTTAGCGTCTCTTTCTGCTCAGGATTTACAAGAAGAAATCGCTGAAATGATTGCCAATGATAATGCCAAAGACACACATTTAAAGTTAGAGCTGGAGGGTAGAAATCCTGATGATGGCGTGACTTCTATTGCTTATGATAAGGGCTATTTGTTTTTGAGGTACCTTGAAGAAAAAGTTGGAAGAGAAAAGTGGGATGAGTTTGTTCGCAATTATTTCGAAAGAAACGCTTTTAAGGTGATGACCACCGAGGCGTTTATTGATGAGATGCAAACGCACCTTCTTGACAAAGAAAGAATCAATATTGGCACGGTTAAAATTGATGAGTGGATATACCAACCAGGCTTACCTGACGATGCCATCATACCAACATCAAACCGGTTTGATAAGGTGGATGCAGAAATGCAACGATTTGCTCAGGGTACACCTGCTGAAGAGCTCACTACCGATGAATGGACTTCACATGAATGGCTACATTTTGTGAGAGCGATACCGGATTCTATTCCCAATACTGAACTTAAGGAACTTGATGATACTTTTGACCTTACCAAAACCGGCAACAGTGAAGTATTAGCCGCCTGGTTGGTTCAGGCAGTAAAGCATGATTATAAGCCTGCTTACCAAAGGCTGGAAAGCTTTTTAGTAAATACCGGTCGCAGAAAATTTCTGTCACCTATCTATGGTGAGCTTGTAAAAACAGAGGCAGGTACGCAGCTGGCAAGAGAGATTTACAAAAAAGCCAGACCTAATTATCACTTTGTGGCTACAAATACGATAGATGAGATGTTGAAGTAAATAAAACATAAAACTATGGCCAATATTACACTTGGGGGAGCCCCAACTACCACTAACAAAGAGTTGCCTAAAGCAGGAGATACTTTAGAAAACTTTAAATTCACTGCCAATGATATGTCGGAGGTTTCACTTAATGACTACAAGGGCAAGAATATAATTCTCAACATCTTTCCGAGTGTTGATACCGGAGTATGCGCAACTTCAGTTAGAAAATTTAACAAAGAAGTGGCTGGTAAAGATAATACTGTCGTGCTATGTATTTCTAAAGACTTGCCTTTTGCTCAAAAGCGTTTATGTGGTGCTGAAGGCATAGATAATGCTATCACGCTTTCTGATTTTAAAAACCCTGAGTTTGCTGAGTCGATAGGTACGGCCATTCAAAGTGGGGCTTTTGAAGGGCTTAATGCTCGCGCGGTTGTTGTTATTGATTCAGGAGGTAAGGTGGTGCATAGCCAACTTGTGAGTGAAATTGGCAATGAACCTGATTATGACGCTGCCTTAAATTCAATTAAAGGCTAACTCAATAAGATATTAACAAAACCTTCCAGGTTTTTGAAACCTGGAAGGTCTAAGCAAGTCCTCTTAGTCCACAACAAAAACCGCATTAGAAAACAACAGCTTCCCGTTTTCCCAAAAGGCTCGGAACAAAGGATTATCTACCATATATATAACTTGCCCAGATCCTTTATCTTCTACTCCAAAAACCAAGCTGTCTTCCAGTTTTTCTGTGGCTCGGTACCCTGCAAACCCGCTCACTGGTTGCGCATTACCTTTAAGAACACCCACATTACCGCCCCTCTCTAAAAACGCATATCTAGAACTACTGGTCTTTAAGGTGAAATAATCATCGTTGTATCCATAGGCTAAAGGATGAGTATCATCTAGTTTGATCTTAAATATTGCACCGAAAATAGATGAAGAAAGTCGATCTCTCTCCTCTTTTTCATAATCCAAAAGCATTTCTGCTTCAGTAGGGTCCTCATTAGCCTCTTTCTTTTCCTTTTCTGAACCATATACCTTCAACCCAAACCCTTTTTGGTCTTTAAATGAATTTAGTGCATAACCTATAAGTACCAGTTTTCCACCATCACTTATCCATTCATTGAGGTTGGCAAGTGTGCTTTCTCCAAACATACTGTACCAGCCATTAGGCACTATAAGTACATCATACTCCGAAAGATCTACACGGTTAAAATAATCAGTGCCGATAGCAGTAACAGGGTAATCGATTTGTTGCTCAAAGAAGTGCCATATTTCACCAAAGCTTAATGATGAAGTTTGCTCACCAGCAAGTAGAGCTACTTTTGGAGCTTTTAGTCTTGCGACATCACCCGAACCTAAATCCATGCCACTGTCGGCAAAGCCGGTTGTTACAGCCGTAATATCCCGGTTAAAAGTTTTCGCATGCTCTTTAATCATCGAGTCGAATCGACTGCCAAATTTTTCATTTGTCCTTCTGGTAATGACTATCGAGCCGCGGTCATAGCTTTTACCTTCAATGGTAAACGGTTTATGTGCTACACGTACGTTGATGCCTTCTTTTAATACCGCAGCCAACCATTTTACATCGTTTAAACTATTGTAGTTACTGATATAGGCATAGGCCTTATCAGCATTGATGTTTGAAGAGGTAACTTGTTTATCATAAGACTTATCAACATTTACGCGATCAGTTAAAGCGTAGGTTTCTAGTCCATAAGCATAAGGCAACGACCATGCTGTGATATCGTAGGTAAGCGAGTCTGAAAGCTTCGCAACGGGTTCAAATAAACTTGTTACCAATCGTGATTTCGGCTGGTAAGCACTGATGATTACGTCTCTGTTATTGATAGAAACGCTTGCTGCCGCATTGCTATTATAACTAAAGCCGCGGTAAGATTTACTTGAGTTAGAGCTACCGTATTTGATATGATGTTGATCAAGAAAGGCCAGTAAATTATTGAGCTTATCTTGATTATTTGTGCCCTTTATTACATAAGTTTTGTATTTATCTGCAGGGCTTGAAACTGCATTTTCAAAATATTGCTTGAACTCATTAGACAACTTGTTGGCATTGATGGAGGCAATTTCTACCGTAGAAATACCCGTTGTATAATGATGCATTACTCGGTCGCGAAGGGTGAGTGTATCGCCATACTCCGTTTCAATGCCCAAACCAGCAAAGCCATGACCTGCCTGCTCGTAGGTCATGCCAATGGCGCCATTGTATGTTGGGTACGTGTCTCCATAGCTTGGGTATAAAAGATCAAACCTTTCTTTGGTAAAATACAACCAGCCTTCCTTATCAAAATACTTTGCGTGGTTTTTACCAATAGTAGTTTGAAACTCACGCTGCCAGTTAGTAATCACTTCATGGAAAGGTTCTGCAGCAGGTGCGAAATAGTATGGGCTGTTATAGCCTTGTTCGTGAAAATCTACATGAACATGCGGCATCCATTTGTGGTAAGCTACCGCTCTTTGAGCAGACTCTTGCTGCGTTTGCCACGCCCAATCTCTGTTTAAGTCAAATAAATAGTGATTTGGTCTGCCCCCAGGCCATGGTTCGTGATGCTCAATTGCGTCCCCGTTTGGATTAAAGTTCTTCGCTCCGTATTGGTTGTAGAAGTTTGCATAGCGATCTCTACCATCCGGATTGATGCATGGATCAATTATTACTACGGTGTTTTTCAGCCAATTCTTTCCTCGTTCAGAGGTTAATAACTCATAGATTGTAGCCATCGAAGCCTCTATCGAAGAAGCCTCATTACCGTGGATATTATAACTAAGCCAAACGATCGCAATGCCGTCATCAGTGGGGCTGCCATCTTCTAGTTTGGCCCTTTTCAAATTATTTTTTCGGATTTCATCTATCCTGGCCATATTTTCTGGTGAAGACAATGTGGCCTTAACTAATGGCCGATGCTCGTAGGTCTCGCCATATTTTTCCAGTGAAACGTTAGGCATAGCTTCTGCCACATGCTCAAAATACTCAACCACTTTGTGGTGTCTTGTAAAACGATCGCCCAACTCATACCCAAGAAATTCTTTTGGAGATTGCAGTGAGGTTTGAGCAAAAACAGAGGCTACTGTAAACAGCAGTAAGTTGAATACGAAATACTTTTTCATAGTTTATAACTAGTTTGTGTTGTTTCTGATTAATTCCAATTGGGCCATTACCTGTGGCACGTGATGATTAAAATGTGCACGATAAAAATCTATAGTTTGTGTCATACTCATCATTCCGGTACGCGGGTGTCGAAATATGCTCTTGTTTAAAGCCTCTTGCGGTAACCATTCGATGAATTTGTAAAGCTCATCCCTGGTGTCACCCCAGTTCAATAGAAAATCATTCCATTCGATTTCTTCTGGTAATGAATCAGCGATAGCTTTTGGCGCTTTAAATTTAATCGGCAGCCTAAGAGTTATTTGAAGTAAAATGGATTTAAAAGCTTCTTTAACTCCCGAAGGCTTAACTTGCGATAGGTCAGAAGTTTTCTTCTTCATATACTGCAGGGATAATTTTTCTGCCAGATATACATGATATAAAACCTGGGCAATGGACCACTTACCTTCAATTTGGGGAGTGTTGAGTTGAGCAGTAGATAGGTCACTGATTCTACTTAGTAAATCATTTTTTGATTTTTGCAGAGACTGGAATTTCTTAAAAACGGGCTCCTTTTCTTTCATAAATTAATACTTACCAGAGTAATAAAGATATCAATTTTGCTTTGTGTGTTCACTTAATTAATTTGAATTTTATATATATGGTAATGACATGAATAGAGAGGTAAATTTAGTGTTGTCTAGCGGTGGGGCCAGAGGCGTAGCTCACATTGGAGTAATCGAAGGATTGCTGGAGGAGGGGTTTGTAATAAAATCTATAGCAGGAAGCTCAATGGGCGCTGTGATCGGTGGCGTGTATGCTGCTGGCAAACTGCCAGAGTACAAGGAGTGGATCTCCAACCTGGACAAAATAGATGTTTTCAAATTAATGGATTTTACGCTCAGCACGCAGGGCTTCGTCCGTGGTGAGCGGGTGTTCAATGAAATGAAATCTTTCATACCGGAGTGTAATATTGAAGATTTAAATATTCCGTTTAAAGCGGTAGCTACAGATGTACTCAACAAAAAAGAAGTTGTCTTTGAAAAAGGGCCGTTATATACCGCATTGCGAGCTTCGGCATCCATTCCATCCGTACTCAAGCCAGCGGTGGTAGATGGTGTCGAACTTGTAGATGGTGGGGTAATCAATCCCATCCCGATTCAGCACGTAGAAGCGTGTGAGCATGCATTAGTGGTAGTTTCAGATGTAAATGCGGATGTGCCATGCTATTTGGAGGCACCTACTGCCAAAGAAAAGGGAAGGTTTGCGCCACTGATAGAAAAATGGAATAGTCTTTTCCCAAAAGGAGATAATAAAAAAGTAGAAACTAAGCTCAAGAACCTCAGTTATTTTGATTTGATTGTAAAATCTGTCGATCTAATGCAGGATCAGATTTCCACTTTGACAATACAACAAACAAAACCAGATATTTTAGTAGCAATATCAAGAGAAACTTGTGGTACATTTGAGTTCTACAGATCTACCGAATTAATTAATTATGGTAAGAATGAATTTAAAAAAGCACTAAAGGCCTATGGATTACAAAAGCTTGAATCAGCAAATAGGTAATGTTGATATTTACTTGTTGGACCAAATTCTCAAGGGCCGGTTTGATGGCCGAAAGCGAATATTGGACGCAGGGTGTGGCGAAGGGCGTAACTTGCCATACTTTGTTAATAATGGCCTCGAAGTACATGGAGTAGATACAAATGCTCAGGCGATTAAAATGCTCCAGTTGATGTACAAAGACCAGCGAGATCACTTCAAGGTTGGTAGCATCGAGCAATTGGAGTACGATGACGATTATTTTGGAGCCATCATTTGTTCAGCCGTGCTGCACTTTGCATCAAACAAAGACCATTTTATGCTTATGATGGAATCACTCGCCCGTACCCTTAAGCCAACAGGTAATATGTTTATAAGAATGGCTTGCGACATTGGCCTCCAAAATAACAATGGTAGTGATCAGGGGTTTACCTATTTACTGACCAAACCTGATTTACAGGAAGCGCTAGATGCATATAACTTACAGCTGATGGATCCATTCAAAACGGTTTTGGTAGAAGATAAAAGAAGCATGGCGGTGCTTATGCTCGAAAAAGGGGTCTAAGAATTGGCTTTGATCATTCCATAGAAATTTATAGATTACCTTTTCAAACCAAAACAAAACTTTAACTATGGAAACAACTAACCAATCTTATGGTGGATTCTGGATTCGATTTGTAGCTTATGTAATCGATGCCATCATACTAGGAATTGTAAGCGGTATTGTCATCATCCCAGTATTAGGAGCCCTTGGTTTTGGAGCCTACGGCACAATGTCTGGCGGTGAGATGAGTGAAGATCAAATGGGAGCTTTAATTGGCATGGTCACAGGTGCCGGAATGTTCATGCAAGTTGCTAACATCGTGGTAGCATGGCTCTACTTCGCATTAATGGAATCGAGTGGCAAGCAGGCTACCGTAGGCAAGATGGCTCTTGGCCTGAAAGTGATAAACAAAGATGGCTCAAAACTCAATTTTGGTCAGGCCACTGTAAGATATATCGGAAAGATTATTTCTGCTATGATCATATTCATTGGTTTTATAATTGCTGGTTTCACAGAGAAGAAACAGGCTTTGCATGATATGATTGCCGGTACTTACGTAGTGAAAGGCTAAAAACCCAAAACACGATTTTATTTAGATCAGCTTTTTGTGATAAAGCTGATCTTTTTTTGTGCCATATCGATGGTTATTGGTGCAACCCCCAGGTACTCACCATCGCACTCTAATGCGCAATTGTCGACACTTGTTACGCGTAGTTTCTTTGCAGTTTTATAATGCAGCTGTGGATGATCGATGACCTTTCCTTTCTTTATTTGACCAACATTTTTAATGTAGTCCAGAATACTGATATCACCTGAAATCACCACCTCAAAACTACCTCTGGTAGGATCAGCATTGGGTGCAATGCACATACCGCTTCCAAAATATTTGCCATTGGCTACTACCAGCGAGTTGATTTTTCCTTCCCACTCCCACTCGTCTGCTTCAATTTTTATCCGCTTGTTTTTGTAAGTGAAGAATGTCTGTATGATGGCTTTCATAAAGGTAAAATCTGAGCCTAATCGCTTTTTTGATTTGTTCACTCGTTGTACTACTTGCGCTCCTATACCCATGTCTGCGATATTGAGAAAGTACCTCTCCTTTTGTCGACCAGTGCTCCGATAGCTTATCTGACCAACAACCAACTCCTGCGAAGATTGGTTTTTAATTGATTCAACTAGAGTTCCAATAGTTTTCGGGGTATCCAATGACTTTACAAAATCGTTGGCTGTGCCATAAGGAAGGATGCCCATTTGCGGAGTATTATCAGACAATAAAACTCCATTCAACACTTCATTTAATGTACCATCACCACCCACAGCAATAATGTGTGTGTATCCATCATTTGCAAGTTGATTTGCAATATCAAGAGCCCTTTTTTGTTTGGAGGTTTCTGCAGAAGTTATTTCAAAATGAGTTTCACTTAAGCCCTTGAGCTTATTGTAAAATTTGGCTTTACCTTTTATAAGGCTGTTTATGACAAATGCCAGTTTGATCATGCGGCCGAATTTCGTCAAAAATACTCACATCTGTCTGTGAACGGACAGGTTTTTGAAGTGTTTACTCATTAGATTTAAACAAAAAATAAATTATGAAGGCTATTTGGAACAATGAAGTAATTGCAGAGAGTGACGATACTGTAGTAATTGAAGGAAACCACTACTTTCCGTCTGAAGCAATAAAGAATGAATACTTTAAAAAATCAGATACAAACTCAGTCTGCCCATGGAAGGGTACTGCATCTTATTACACAATAGATGTGAATGGTGAAAAGAATACTGATGCCGCCTGGTATTATCCTGAAACTAAAGAAGGTGCTAAAATGATCGAAGGAAAGGTTGCCTTTTGGAAGGGTGTAGAGGTAGTATATTAGAATAAATCTGTAACTATATTGCATACCCCAATTCTTGTTTTACTTATAAGTCCGTGTGAAAAACACCCCTTTTAAGTAGCTTTAGCATATCCTATGCTCGAGGTAATAGCACTTAACAAACAGTTTGAAGAAACGCATGCCGTAAAGGACGTCTCATTTAAAGTACCTAAAGGCGAAGTACTGGTACTTTTAGGTACCAGTGGTTGCGGAAAAACCACTACGCTAAAAATGATCAATCGTCTGGTTGAAAAAACATCTGGTACGATTAAAATCAATGGGCGAAATGTAGATGAAACTAGTCCTTATGAGCTAAGGCGAGATATCGGTTATGTAATTCAGGAAACCGGCCTATTCCCACACTATTCTGTCGAGCAAAATATTGCTGTTGTTCCCGAATTGTTAAGGTGGCCGGAGCCAAAAATAAAAAATCGTGTAAGAGAACTACTCGAGTTAATTGGTCTTGGAGAAGGTGTTATAAATAAAATGCCCCACGAGCTGAGTGGAGGCCAAAGACAGCGTGTGGGTCTAGCCAGAGCGCTCGCAGCTGACCCATCATTGATTTTACTTGATGAACCCTTGGGCGCACTCGACCCTATCACCCGTAAGGAGATGCAGGACGAGTTTCTTAAGCTGGAAGGTGCATTAAATAAAGCGATGGTGCTCGTTACACATGATGTCAATGAGGCTGTAAAACTAGGCAATCAGATTTGCCTGATGGATAATGGCCGGGTACAGCAGATAGGAAAGCCTTCAGAGCTGATCTTTGATCCTAAAAATGAGTTTGTCAAAAAATTCTTTGATCAGAACAGATTAGAATTAGAACTATCGATTGTTTCGCTCGCTGAGTTGATGGTTGGATTGAACGCAACGACCTTAACGGGCAAAACCTCTCTCACAGATTCAAGTACAAAACTTATAAATACGCGATGGGATGAAAGAGTCATTTTTGAGGTTGAGGGCCAGGTATATCAGATTGATAATATTTTAGAAACCTACTACAAAAACCGGAACGCAATAATTAAATCATGCTATGGGGTGGGTTGAGTCATTCATAGCATTTCTTAACTCACATCGGGCAGAGCTGCTTGAGCAAACGCTGGAGCACCTGACCCTGACTTTGGTATCACTGGCTATTGCCACGACATTGGGTTTATCACTGGGCATACTCATAAGTAAACTAAAAAAGTTGGCATCGCCAGTGATCAGCTTTGTAAATGCAATACAAACTATACCAAGTATTGCTTTGCTAGGGTTTTTGCTGCCGCTATTAGGTATTGGCGTAGTGCCTGCTATTGTGGCATTATTCCTTTACGCATTGTTGCCTATTGTGAGAAACACTTATACAGGTATTCATGAAATAAACCCAGCTGTTAGAGAGTCAGCTATTGGTATGGGCATGAACCCAAAGCAACTACTCACTAAAGTGGAATTACCGTTGGCTATGCCAGTGATTTTTGCTGGCATACGAACAGCCTTCGTAATTAATGTCGGTGTTGCCACACTTTGTGCACTGATAGCAGCAGGCGGCTTGGGAGAGTTTATTTTTAGGGGCCTAAGCACCAATAATCCACATATGATCATGGCCGGGGCACTACCGGCAGCACTGATGGCATTGATATTTGACTGGCTTATGAGCAAGCTTGAGAAAAGAATTAACCAATTGATAAAACCACTCCTCTTTGTGTCAGCTATATTTTTTATAAGTGTTATTACATTTAAGTTTTGGCCCGATGAGCAAGGTCAACTTAAAGCGGGTTTTCCATCTGAGTTTATCGAGCGCGGAGATGGTTACAGGGGACTTCAGGAAGTATATAATCTAAATCTGGATGTTAATGAGATGGAGATTGGACTTATGTATGATGCCGTAAAAAATAATAATGTCGATGTAATCAGCGGCTTTTCTACGGATGGCAGGATAAAGGCCTATGACTTAATAAGTCTTAATGATGATAAAAACTATTTCCCTCCTTATCATGCCGCTCCGATAATACGAGATGCTGTGATGGAGCGATACCCAGATGTTGTTGAAAGTCTAAACCTATTGGCAGACCTTATCAGTAATGAGGAAATGGCAGAAATGAATTATCAAGTGGATCAGCAAAAGAAAAGCTTTGAGGAGGTAGCAAGAGCATATTTGCAAAGTAAAGGTTTTAGCTTAGTTCCGAGCCATAGTGGAGGCGATATCATCATTGGATCTAAAAATTTCACGGAAAGCTTTATTCTCGCTCATATGTTTAAACTCATTATTGAGGCCAATACCTCACAATCAGTAGAACTTAAACTTGGCTTTGGGGGCACAAAGTTGCTTTTCGATGCTTTAAATACCGGAGCGATTGATGTGTATCCAGAATATACAGGCACCGGACTGCTCGTTATTCTCAAGCAAAGTGAGTTAGATAAAGTTGTATATAATAAAGACTCGGTATATCAATATGTGCAAGATAAGTTTAACCTCAACTATAATCTGCACTGGCTACAGCCACTTGGTTTTAACAATACTTTCGCATTGATGATGAGAAGAGAATATGCTGATAACAAAGGGATTAAAAACATAAGTGACTTGAATGACTATTAACTTACAACTTTTTGAGGTTGTATGGTGTCTGGTAAGAAACTGAGAAGATAAATGAAAAACCTATTTGTAATAGCTTTAGTCATATTGATGGGTTGTGGTACTGATGATTGCTGTAACCTCTCCAATAATCAAGACCCATATTAAATACAAGATGTCAGAATTTCTGAAGATCATAAGCTGCTTGTCGAAGTTTCTTATGCAGGTGGATGCAGCGAACACGCCTTCGAAATTGAGTGGCCCGATGCCATCACAGCCATTTATCCACCCAATTTTTCTGTAGTGCTTGATCATAATGCCAACGGAGATACTTGTGAAGCTTTTATTACAGAAACCTTGGAGTTTAGCTTTGATGAGAGCCATCTGGGTCTTTCCGATGAGGCCATCCAGGATATGACCATTACAGTAATTAATGGCTCAGATACTTCTCAACAGGTATCAAATAAATAAAGATTACTTACAATACTCTTTGATAGAATCCGCTGCATCTTCAGAGCCCAACTCAACGGCAGTATTTAAATCAAGGCAGCCGTCATAGTTATCACCTTTATTAATTTTGGCAAGACCTCGTTGATGGAATGTTTCCGGATCGTTGGGAAATAGCTCGATGCTGTAAGAATAATCTTTTATTGCCTCAGAATATTTTTCAAGCGATACGTAGGCTAAGGCACGATTGTCATAATACACAGGGTTAAACTCATCTATTGAGATAGCTTTGGTGTAATCTTCAATGGCTTCATCGTATTGTTCCAGATTGTATCTAATTACACCACGCAGGTTGTAAGTGTCTGGGTCTTCGTCAAACAGCTCAATAGACTTTGTGTAGTCAGCTAGCGCACCTTCCAGGTTTTCCAGAGAGCTTTTAGCCAGTGCCCGATTCTCATATTTTAGGGGGTCTTCCGAGTCCATGGTTATGGCCTTGTCATAATCTTTTATGGCCTCTTCTATCTGCCCTATGTTGTATTTTGCTACACCTCGATAATTAAATACATCTGCATCATCGCCATCAAGGGTCAGGGCTTTGTTGTAGTCATCAATAGCACTGATAAACTCTTCTAATTCGGCCTTTACTACTGCGCGGTTAAAAAACTTGTCACCGTCCTTTGGGTCTAATTCTATAGCTTTAGAAAAGTCGAAATAGGCACCCTGCAAATCCTCTAAATTGTATTTGGCAAAACCACGATTGTTGTAAGCCTCTGCAAAATCGCTTTTATATTTTATTGCTTTATCATAATCCTCGATGGCACCATAGTCATCTCCAAGATTAAATTTAGACTCTCCTCGGTTGTTGAGGGCCTCAGCGTACGTACTGTCAATATCGAGTGCAAAATTGTAGTCACCGATAGCTCCATAAAAATTGCCCAGTTGGTTTTTGGCAAACCCTCGCTGATTATATGCTTCTTTATTTTTGGGGTTGCTATCAATTACTGATGAAAACTGAGCGACAGCTTCCTTATACTCACCATCTTCAAGGCTTTGCATGCCTTGTTCATAATTGGTTTGAGCATGTACTGATAAGCCTAAACTTAAAAACAACAAAGTGAAAAAGTATTTCATAGTCTAATGTGGTTCTGATCAAATATAGAGTTATTTCATGATATTAGGAAAGAACCATTCTTAACCATTTTTAGCCTTTGATAAGTTTACAGTCACATACAAAGCTTAACTTAAACCTTTGGCTATTGGTACCGTTTACATTTTTCAAACCAACCAAACTTATGAAAAGAAGCTTAACTCTAGGCCTTATGGCTTTCGTGTTTATTACTTGTCGAGCTCAGGAAACCCCTTCTGTAGATGAACAAATTATGGACTGGGAAGAGTATGACCCACCCTCGACACTTGTTGTACCTGAAACGATTGTGAAAAGCGCTAAATACCCATTTATTGATGTGCACAATCATCAGTTTAGTATGCCTACACAAGACTTGAGTCAGACAGTGGCTGAAATGGATAAACTCAACATGACAGTGATGGTGAACCTGAGTGGTAGAGGCAGAGGCTCTGAAGAGCATTTGAAAGGCTCAATTAACAACGCAAAGGAAAATGCACCAAATAGATTTATTGTATTTACCAATATTGATATTAACTCAATAAATGAAGAAGGCTGGACGGAGAAAACGGTCAAACAAATACAAAATGATTATGATCTGGGTGCCAGAGGCCTTAAAATTTATAAGAGCCAAACAATGGCGGAGGTTGATGGAGAACGCATTACTATAGATGATGAAAGAATTGATCCTGTTTGGGCTAAATGTGGTGAATTGGGAATACCCGTATTGATACACGCAGCTGATCCGGCTCCTTTTTGGGAGCCTCACGATGAGAATAATGAAAGGTGGCTGGAGTTGAAGGTAAGATCAAGAAGAAAGCGCTCTGACACAGATCCTGCGCCTTGGCAAACCATTATTGACGAGCAGCACAATATTTTTAGAAAACATCCGAACACCAACTTTATTAATGCACACATGGGCTGGTATGCCAACGACCTGGGTAAGCTGGGCGAGTTGATGGATGAGTTCCCAAATATGTATACTGAAATTGGTGCCGTAATTGCAGAGTTAGGTCGACAGCCTCGCATGGCCAAAGCATTTATGACCAAGTATCAGGACCGTGTGATGTTTGGGAAAGATTCATGGAACCCTGAAGAATACTACACGTACTTCCGTGTGTTAGAAACTGATGACGAGTACTTTCCATATTACAAAAGGTACCATGCCTTTTGGAGGATGTATGGGCTTGACCTGCCAGATGAAGTATTGAAAAAGCTTTATTACAAAAATGCTTTAAAAGTGATACCGGGTATTGATAAGTCATTGTTTCCGGCTGACTAATTAATCTTTAAATGTCATTGCGGAATTTTTCTTTCAATCTTTTAGGGCATCCTTGTTTATTGATCTTAGCATTTCAAAGCATTAGCTTTCATTTTTTGTCTTGACACAAAAAACGAAACAAAAAAAGTCAAGGCCTTGAGGAAATAGGCTATAATTTACTCTAAAGCCCAAAAATTCAAAAACTCGTCACGCTTTGGCTTGACTCAAACACTTGAATTTTTCACGGGCTTTCTCATAAATTTATTAACGCAATTTCCTCAAGGCCGTACCCGAATACCTCATCTTAGACTGTTTTTGGTCTATTATGGGGTTAGTCATATCTATTTTATTAATAAAACCCCGCTTTATTTGTTAAATGCCTTTTTCTTTCAAAAATAATTATCGAGGACGGCCTCTTTTTTCAAGAAAGAATATCTGCAATCTTATCAAGCATATAGATACCGGAAAAAATCATCGGTAAAACAGAAATCTGTTTTTTTGGTATGTGAGCTAAGGTAGGAAATCCAAAGTCTTTTTCTGATTGAGCATCCAACCTGTAATGCTATACCTGGGTTGGGTGCATTTTATTACCTCGTGTTCGATTTCTGAAGAAACAAAACAAGCTAACCTACCAGCTAATGGCATGACATCTTTGTGGCCTTTGGGTAAATACATTCTTAATTGTCCGCCATAAGCTGGTTGCCAATCTTCATTGAGGTAGCAAATAAATGAGATTTTGCGGTTACCTGTATCTCTAAACTGATCTAAGTGCCGTTTGTAAAATGACCCACTTGGATAAATGGTAAAATGTGATTCATAATCCTGAATACCAAGGTAGCAGGTCTTGTTGAGGTATTCTATAAGATCATTAATTTTACTTAAGTAACCTTGAACAGGTGCAAAAGCATGATTTGGGTCTATCCACTTGATATAGTCTCCTCTGATGGTTTTGTTGAGTTGATGCTCATCGGCTTTTCCTATACCTGCTTTTTTAAAGCGATCCTGATCTTTGTGAATTTCAAAAACAGTTTTGATTTCACGAACTTCTCGAAGCGATAAAAAATTATCTTCAATAGCAAAACCATGGGTCGCCAAACTATCAGCGATGCTTTCTAACCAGGTATCAGTATGTATTTTCATTTATGTATTGCAAATATAATTTCAGGTCACATCATTTTGGTATGATTATCGTTAGTTTGTAACAAATATTTATTTAGACAGTCTTTTATCAAATGCGCATACTTTCATTCCTGATACTTTCACTTTTAGTCATTTCTTGTACAAGGCCTGAAGAACCACCAGTTTTTAAAGGTGTGAACAACATCAGGGTCAATCGTGTGGATGGTACTAAAGCTTTTGTAAATGCTGATGCCTATTTTCACAACCCAAATGATGTGCGTATGAAGCTTAAAAGTGTAGATGTGGGGGTGCATCTTGATGGCAAACCCGTTGGGGTTATCAACCAGTCTCTTAAAACCAGAATACCAGCTAAGGCGGATTTTAAAGTGCCATTAGATGCTACTTTTAATCTCAAAGACACGGGAATGTTGAAGAATATACTAAGCATGCTTGGTGGAAAGAAGCGTACCGTGAGATATGTGGGTTATATCAAAGTAGCTGTGCATGGCGTGACGGTACGCGTTCCGGTCGACTATTCTTCGGAAGTGCAAATCAAATTTTAGTCTCGTAGTACAAACTCCACACGCCTGTTTCTAGCTCTGCCAAAATCATGGTTGTTGCTTTGTACAGGTTGAGATTCACCAAAATACTGTATGGTAATTTTATTTGGCGAAACGCCAAGTTCTCTCAACTTGTCCGCTACGGCTTTAGCACGCCTTTGAGAAAGTGCCATATTATAATAATCTGAACCAAAGTTATCGGTGTGGCCTTTAATTAAAATTTCCTTTTCTGGTGACTCCAGCCACTGATTAAATATAAACTGGATGGTTTTTAAGCCTTTTTGACTTATCACGTCTTTATCAAAAGCAAATTCCACATTGGCAATTGCAATTTTTTTATCAACGCCTCGTGTGCTAATAGTTGGTAGCTCTTTCGTTGTGGTTTTCTCAATTAATTTAGGGGCGGGCTTATTTTTGTTGAAGTGATCATCCACTTCTACCACTTGTCTCCCTGAGCTTGAGAATGTACCTGCCTTGAGAAAAACCCCTGAGTCTAAGATGCCGTCTCCCACATCAGAAATAGCAATTTTTATATGATACACTTCATTTGGCATTACTGTAGCTTTAGCTTGAAGAACGGTAGTGAAACCATCAAATTGAGTGAAATACGCAGGTGGTTGCTCTTCTTTCTGATAATTTTCGTTGGTGATAACTTTGCGGTTTCGCACATCCCAAATAAATGGATCGGTGACGTTTGTATAGGCATTGTCAATGTAGTACTGGCTATTAAGCTCGTTGTTTACAGTGTTCACTGTAATTGGCGTTTCGCCATCTGGCAGTGTGGCAATGTTGACCTGAGTTCCTTCTGGAGTAGTAATGAAAAAGGCAAAGACATCATTGAATTTGCTTCCTACATATTCAAGGTACTCTTCAGAGGCAAATACAAAATCGAACGTCAGGTTTTCTGACATAGTGACGAAGTCAAATTCCAGAATGGAAGCATCGTAAGTATTACCGCGAGCAATACTATTCAAATCACTATCTCCGGGAGCATTGCTTGCCCAGCCTGATCTAGGGGTTTTGTTAGGGCCTAAAATGTAATAAGCATTACCGGAAGTTAATACGATTCCCTGTTTAATGCCCAATTGATTGGTGCTGTCCTGGTACAGCCCTATTGCGTGCTTTTCTCCCGTAAACTTTACATTGCCAATGAGTACACCAGCGCCTAGTAAAACCTCTTCTACCAGATAAGTCGCTGATTTAGTTGTGTCTATCTGTGCCGTTGTATTAAAACCGCTAAGACAAAACAACAACATACCGATCATGTAAATGCAAACGGTTTTCATTGTGCTGAATGGGTAAAGTATTATCTTATCAAAGAATAACCTAGATCTCTTACTATGAAAAATAACGTTTTTTTACCAATAATAGGTCTATTAGCATTGATCATTATTAGCTGTTCTGCGCCTGATAGCTCAAAAATTAAGTTTAACGTATCAATTGATAAGTCACTTACCACCGACCCACAAGATGGTAGGCTTATATTACTTTTGTCTACCACTGATGAGCAAGAGCCGAGATTTTTATTGAAAGATGGCCCTGATACTCAGCTGGGATTTGGGATGGATGTATCTGATTTATCTTCACAGGATAAGGCTGTTTTTAACAATGAAGCTTTTGGTTATCCGGTCGCATCCGTTGATAAAATTCCTCCTGGAAAATACTATGTGCAGGCCTTACTCAACAGGTATGAAGACTTCAACCTTTCTACCGGACATACCGTTTCCTTGCCGCCAGAAAAAGGTGAAGGGCAGCAGTGGAATAGAAAGCCTGGGAATTTTTATAATCAACCTAAAGCAATTGAAATTTCCGCAGATGGAGGAGTATTTGAGATCACCATGGATCAACAAATACCAGAAATTGAAGCCCCGGAAGATACCAAATACATTAAGCATGTGAAGATGAAAAGTAAGCTGCTGTCTGACTTTTGGGGTAGAGATGTGTATTTGGGTGCAAATGTGCTCATACCTGAAGGCTTTGATTCACACCCGGACGCAAGATATCCTTTGATGGTTTTTCATGGTCACTTTCCATATGACTTTGGAGGGTTTAGAACGACTCCACCAGACCCTGACCTTGAGCCAGATTACAGTGCCAGGTTCGATGTGAAAGGCTATAATATTATCCAACAGCAAGAGGCTTATGACTTTTATAAAAAATGGACCGGCCCGGATTTCCCGAGAATGCTTATCATAGAAATACAACATGCAAACCCCTACTATGACGACAGTTATGCGGTCAACTCTGCGAGCATTGGCCCTTATGGTGATGCCATCACCCACGAGCTGATACCTTATATTGAAGAGCAGTTTAGAGGTATTGGTGAAGGCTGGGCACGTTTTCTCTATGGAGGATCTACAGGTGGTTGGGAAGCTTTGGCTGCTCAGGTTTTATACCCTGATGAGTATAATGGCTGCTTTGCTGCATGCCCGGACCCTATTGATTTCAGAGCATACGTTTCAATGAATTTGTATGAAGACAAGAATGCGTATTACTATGAAAGTGAGTTCAAAAAACCTTTGCGACCGGGTCATCGCGATTATTTAGGTAAAGTAGATGCTTCGGTAAAAGATATGAATTACCGCGAGCTGGTGTTAGGCACCAAGAGTAGATCAGGACAGCAGTTTGATATTTGGGAGGCAGTGTATTCTCCACAAGGCGAAGACGGTTACCCTCAGCGTATTTGGGATAAGCGCACTGGAGAGATTGATCATACAGTAGCAGAATATTGGAAAGAAAATTATGACATGCGTCATATTTTAGAGCGTGAATGGGAGAAATTAGGACCAAAATTGGAAGGGAAAATCCATGTGTATTGTGGAGATATGGATAACTATTATCTCAATAACGCAGTGTACCTCATGGAGAAATTTCTAGAGTCTACCACCAACCCTTACTATGGTGGAGAGGTAGATTATGGAGATCGAGCAGAGCATTGTTGGAATGGTGATCAGGAAAACCCAAATCACATATCCAGGTTGAGATATAATACTATGTATGTGCCGAAAATATTGAAACGAATTGAAGCCAGTGCTCCGGAGGGAGCGGATTTAACCAGCTGGAGGTATTAACTTATCGGCAGTTCTATATAATTTATGTGATCTTTTGTCATGAAATTACCATTTGTTCTCCTCTAGGAGGAGATTAAGAGGAGATAGTAAAACTCAATACATTTCAAGACAAAAGGAACATTACTTAAAACCTTCCCTTAGCCCCTTCCAAAAGTGGATATACGGAGTTTCTATTAAGCTCTTAAGTCGAAACTCAGGTTATCGTTAGTAGTTGCAGTTTGACTGATGAAATGTTCGTTGATCGGGTGCAGGTTGTGAGATAGACTGTGCAGCTGTATACTTGTATCAATTAAAGCCAACTATAGACAACGATTAACCCCATGAGCCTAGGTGCCCATGGGGTTTTTTGTTACTTCTGAGACAGGTACTGCAAAATCTCAATCACCTGATCCTCATCACGCGCTACAGCCATGGCTTGCGCGTCTACTTCTTTCAATGCATGGGTAAAGTCTTCTGGGTGAATGACAATGTATGACTTACCTAATGCGGCTGCATAACCAGCATCAAAGGCTGCATTCCATTGTCGATACTTTTCACCAAACTTGATGATCACAATATCAGCAGCTTCAATACCCTGCTTGATTCGGATACTATTGATTTTTGCGGCTTTGTGATCTTTCCAAAACGCAAGGTCTTCGGCTCCCAAAGCTTCCACACCAATATTGTCGCTGGCCGTATGGTCTGTGACAGGTGCCAGGAACTCTACCGGAAGATTTAACTTCTCTGCATCCCTAATGATTTTTTCTCTCCAATCTGAATGAATTTCCCCTGACAGGTATATCGTAAAGTGCATCATCTTATGCCTAATGTTTTTATTGTTTTCACAAAATTTTCAGCAATCTGCTTATGATCAGTATGTTGGTTGTTTTTTATCACCCACGCTCCGTTCACCATAGTACCGAGTGTAGCAGTCGCATCACTCGAATAGATAATGGCAGATAACAACGTTTTGTTTGAGGATGTAGCTAATAATGGCTGGTTGGCATCGTAAACAACAGCATCTAATGGCTGCCCAACCTCGAAATACGCTTTATTATCATTGCCCATCGCTTTCCTGCCGGATAGCAGTGCTTTTTTAAACCCATAAATACCACTGTCGGGCTCTTGTTCATCAATGAAAGTATTTCTTGAGTGAGTAGTGAGCCGTTGACCGTAGTCCAATAATCGTAATTCTTCCAACGGATTTAGACTCACATGAGAGTCGGTTCCGATTGACCAATTACCACCCAGATTTTGATAGGTTTTAAGGGGAAAAATACCATCACCTAAATTACCTTCAGTGGTGGGACACAAAACCACATGCGCTTTAGATTGGGCAAGATCCTGTATTTCCTGAAAAGACAGGTGCGTAGCGTGTACCAAATGGAAGTTTTCAGTCACTTCAGTATTTTCAAGCAACCACTCAACAGGCCTTTTCTTCAAAAACTCCTGCGCATCCAGCACTTCCTTTTTCTGCTCAGAGATATGTATGTGAAAGGGCAGGTCTTTGGCAGCAAGTTGCACGGATTGTTTTACTAAGTCAGGCTCAACGGCACGTAAAGAATGTATACCCCATGCAATGGATGCTCCTCTATATTTTTCACAAGCTTTTTTGGATGCTTCGAGTAACTTAAAATAACTATCTATATCACGATTAATAAACCTACGCTGATGATCCTGAGGGTCTATACCAAAGCCCCCTTTTTGGTAGAACATCGGCACTAATGTGATTTTAATACCTGCTGCTTGAGCAGCTACAACTAAGCGTTCCCCATGTTCTGCTAAATTTGCATATGGCTTGCCATTTTTATCATGGTGGAGGTAATGAAATTCGGCCACATGCGTATATCCATGCCGAGCCATTTCTGCATACAGCATGGTAGCCACACTTTCCAGATCGTCTGGCGACATAGTCAGCGCTATTTTGTACATAGTCTCGCGCCATGACCAGAAATCATCATTAGTTGCAGTGTTTTCATGCCGCTCAGCAACTCCTGCCATAGCATATTGAAAGGCATGGGAGTGTGCGTTTTGAAACCCAGGAAGGCAAAATCCATCGACCAATTCAGAAGATTCATCTTGGGCGTCTTTAACTATGCGTTGGATGAGGCCATTGTCATCAACTTCAATAAGTACGTTGTCTATCCAGCCGTCATTTTGTAATAACTTTCTAAAATGGTATTTCTTCATCGACTTGTGAGCTTTTCAATCAGTCCTTCAAAGTTATTCATTAAAATGGACCTGATGACAGACGCACGGTCATCATTATAATGTTGCTCGTCATCGTTCATGTAGTTGATTTTAGTCATCTCCAACTGAAGCGCGTGTTGATTGTTGCTGGGCTTACCGAAATAACGTGTAATATGGCCTCCTTTAAATGGATTGTTGTGGTTGAGCTTAAGCTTGCTTTCTCCCAACCTACTAAGGCTTGTTTGTATTAAGTCTTGTCCGGCTGACTTTTCATCATTATCACCCAAGATCAAATCAGGAAAAACTTCTTTTCTAATGGTTGGCACATATTGTCTGATACTATGGGCATCCCAGAGTAAGACCTGGCCAAACTCTTTCTTGAGATCATCAAGCATCGATTGTATTTTATGATAGTAGGGCCAATAATAGGTGTCTAACCTGCGGTCTATTTCCTTTCTATCAGGCAGTTGGTTTTCTTTATAGATAGGCTTCTCCATAAAACTCATAGTGGGGCATAGGTCTGTGATTACCCTTCCATCATCATACAAAGGGTTGCTTTTCGGATCACGGTTGAGATCAATAACCCAACGACTGAAATGTGCCGTTATCATCGTGATGCCCAGATTAGGTGCAAAATCATAAAGCTTATCAATGAACCAGTCCGTATCATCAGGCGCAGCAATAGCACCTTGGTTGTAGTTTTCTTTAATCTCAGACGGAAATGCAGTACCACTATGCGGGCTGCTAATTAAAATAGGTACTCGTTTCGATGTGGGTTCTATTATCCTAAAAGGATCCATAAAGTAGATTACTTTTTCTTTTCAAAATCGTTTTTTTATATATCCGTCACTCGGTGCAACCGAGCGACAGGCAGGTGACAATACAAGACTTTTTTGCAGGAACTCAGTTGCTCGGCTTAGCCGAGTAACGTCTATTTAAGTTTGCAAAACTTCAAACAAAGGTAGTTCACAAGCACTACTATATTGCCAACTTTCCGGCTTAGTGACCAAGCCTGCTTCAACCGGATTATTATGAATATATTCAATTTTTTGATCAATCATTGTCGGATTATAGAGCTCCTTCGGAAAACTTGTTTTCTGCCATAACTGATACTTTTTATTTTGTTTTTTGAATTTAGCATGATACCTAAACATGTGAAGTAGCCAATCTTTACGACTTTCCCCTGGTTCTGTTTCTATTAAGTGAATGATTCGTTTTGCCGTGTAACTTTTAAAATCCCTAATGATGCTGCTGAGATCAGCATCTAAACTTCTGGCTACCATATGGATGTGACTTGGCATAATTACAAACGAAAAGATGTCTAAACCTTTATTTTGTTTACAAAAAGTCAAGCTCTGTAAAATTTCATCGCAGTATTTTGATCGTGTAAATAGATCAATCCACCCAACCACAGTGAAGGTTAGGAAGTAGGTCGCGTCTGTGTTTGCTTTACGTAATTCAGACATAGGTTTATTAATATTTTACATATCCGTCACTCGGTGCAACCGAGCGACTGTGCTTAGGTACTCGTTTCGATGTTGGTATGTTTTTACTTTTTACTTAGTTGTTCTTCAGCCTTTAGCCTTTGACGCTCAGCTTCGGCCAGCGCTGTTTTAGCAAGCATGGCATTCTGTTCAGCCAATGCTCTTTGTTCAGCAGCAGTCTCTCGTGCTTCCATGGTAATGGCAGTTTGCTCTTCTACCAGTTTTAGATTACGTTGAGCTTCCAAATTTTGCGTAACTGCGTAGACAAACATAAACACGTTGAGCACTAACGAAATGGCGAGGACGATATTTTTGATCTTTTTCATGCCAGTTATTTTCTTATAATTTACTTAAATAATTTTTAATGCCTTTAGCTAAATCCTGAGCTGCTGCCGGTCGGTGTCTAAACCAGAGCTCCGGTTCTATCACTTCCAATTCCGCAACAGCAAGATTACCCGCATTATCTTTAACCACATCAACCCGTGCATACAATGGCGGTATTTTGCATTTTTGAACAACATCTTCTGCGAAAGCCATTTCATGGGCGGAGGCTTTATGCAAACTGACAGTACCTCCAAAATCATCCTGCACTCGGAAATCACCAGGCTTGGCTTGTTTCAAAATCGAGTGGCTATGCTTCCCATTGAAAACCATATGTGATACCTCACCTGTTGTGAGCACACTATCGATAAAAGGCTGTAATAGCATTGATTCATTCGCAATAAGCGTATTAAAAATAGACTCGTGATCCCCAACCATTTCAGGTTTGATTTTGTAAGTGTGGCGGGCTGTGCCAGAGATGGCAGGTTTTAGTATTACGTGTGACCAACCGCTTGTTTTAACTATTTCGGTGAGCGTCCGTTTATCGCCTTTTTCTATAAAAATTGTGGGCACGATATTGACACCCCAGCGCTGTAAATCTCCGAGGTAATGCTTGTCAATATTCCAACCAACTAACTCCATGGGATTGATCATGTGTGTAAGCTTATTGATGCGCTTGAGCCAGAGCTCAAACTCGTCATAACGCTCGAAGTAGTCCCAAATAGTGCGGAAAAGCACTGTCTTGGTTTGTGACCAATCGAAGCTTTTGTCATCCCAGCTTACTCTTGCGGTAGAAAGACCTTGTGCTTCTAAGGCTTCTTGTACCAACCGATCTTCAGTGAGTACATTATTGATGTAATCGTCTATTTCTGGAGGGTCGATGTAAGCGGCTGTGGTGAGTATGGTTACATCTATCATAAATCAGAGGCGAGACTTAAGTTTAAGAATGCGCTGGTAAGATGCATCAATTCTATCTTCTGTGAGTTTGCCCTCTGAGATTAAATTTTTGATGATGCTGTGCACATGATCGACCGTGCGCTCTTCACTGTTTTGTATATTGTTTGAGAAAATGAGCACATCAACACCTGCATCAATCGCTAGTAAGATGGCATTTTCAAGGCCAAAATTCTTTTCTATAGCATGCATTTGCATATCATCAGAAAAAATAACGCCCCGATGGCCCAAGGTGTCTCTCAAGATGCCTGTCATTATCTTTCGTGAAAGTGTGCCAGGAAGCCCTGCGGGTTCCAGTTGTTTATTTACAATATGGGCAGTCATTACAGCATCTACTTTCTTTTTTTCAAAAAGCAATTTGTAAGGTTGCAACTCCTCGCGTTGCCAGTAGTCAGTGACATCGGCAATTCCGAGGTGTGTATCTTCTAAAGAACTGCCATGACCTGGAAAGTGCTTTAGTACAGTGATAATATTAAAAGATCGGTGAGCATCTACTACTACAGCAGCATGCTCAGCTACTTTCTCAGGCTCATCCCCATAAGAGCGACCATACTTGGCAATTACAGGATTGTCTTTGTTAATCGTAAGATCAACCACAGGGGAAAAATTGACATTAAAACCCAGGCCGGCTAAAGTAGAAGCAGTGATTTCGGCATAGAAACGAGTAGTGTCTAAGGAATTCACCTCACCAAGGTATTCGGCAGTCACTGACTTAGGGAAATTGTATTTTTCTTTTAGTCGATTTACCGTACCACCCTCCTGATCAATCGCTACAAAAAGTGGTATTGGTGCCACTGTTTGCAGAGTAAAAGTGGCCTGCTTTAGATTTATAAAGCTATTAGAAGCAGTAATGTTCTTTTCAAAAAAGATGACTCCTCCTACTTTACCTTCTTTCACATTTGTAAGAAGCTGTTCATCTACTTGCTGGCCATTCATACCTACTAGTAGCATTTGCCCGATTTTATAGTCGAGGCTGTCTGTATTTTGTGCGTATAAGCCAGCTACGCTCAATAGACATAGCACAACGCTCAGGATTGTTTTGTTAGTATTTTTCATGAATTTGCCACAATATCTTTTCCATTTCTTTTTTAACAGGCCGTGATTCATCAGGATAGTTATTATTCATAAAACTGAACACCAGCAATTTACCTGAAGCCGTTATTAAAAACCCGCTCAGGTTGTGATTATTGCTTAAAGTCCCAGTTTTACCGTAAATATAAGGAGGCTTTGCCTTGTAATAATTTTTAATAGTCCCTGACTCACCGCCTGCTGCGATAAGCGAGAATATACGCTTTTTCCCAAAGTCAGCTAATAGTTGCCTCCAAAGCCAAACGATTGATCTTGGCGTAAACAGGTTATATCTTGAAAGCCCCGAACCATCTACCCATACCATCTTGTCTGGGCTGTTGTTAAACAATGAATCCAGCGCCCACTCAATGGTAATTTCAGTATCAAGAGAGTCTGAAATGATGCCACTGCAAGTCATTAGTAGTTGCTCTGCAACGAAATTGTCACTTTCCTGCATCATCACTTTGAGTACAGAATCAGTCGGGGCGCTGTAAACGGATTTATAATTTTCAGGCAGGGCTTTGCCAATAACAGCAACGGGACGCTTCAAAGTATCGGCCAATAAATTAGCTACTGTGTTAGGGTCAGGTTTAAATGGGACCTCACGCTTAAAAGCTGCTTTGGTAAGAGCCGGTTCATAGAGCAAGTCGTTTGAACCGATACTTCTTGTAATATGACTTTTCTCAATACTATCGCCTAATGTGAAGTATTTCTGAAAATATGGAATATCTAAAGTAAGCGTGGAAGCGTCTTTTTGTTTACGTACGGTAAGATAATTTCCAAATATGGGTAAAGGGGACTTCTCAGTAGAGTAATTGTACAGGTAGTCATCCCAAGACCATCCCGGGCCAAAATGTTGGTCGTGGAAGTTACTATTAGAAAAGTAAATAGACTTTTCTGATGAATGCAAAAAGTTGTAGACGCTGCTATCCTGTAGGGGTTGGTAGAGAAAAGAGGGGTCTCCTGTTCCCCAGATAATCAATGAGTCTGCTGACTCCTCATAATAAAGGCCGGGCAATCGGTCTTTTAAAAGCTTGAGACTTGTGTAGAAAGTAAGAATTTTTGTGTTTGAGGCAGGTGTAAAATATCGATCCCCATTTTTATTTATGAGATAGGTGTCTTTTTCTAAGTCATAAAGGACAAATCCGACATGATCTTGAAAAGCGTTCTCTAGCTCACTTAGGTTTTTAGAAATGTGCTTATTTACACCACAAGCAGAAAGTGCAATGAGAAAAACCAATGCCCCAAAATTTTTCATTCGGGCAAATTACAAATTCAAAGACTAATTGGAAAGATACCGCTCAAGTAAGATTTTTTTGTGGTGCAATTCATGACCAACAATAGCATAACCCAACGCAGCCACTGACATTTCTCCACCGCTTGCTATTCCCGACCTGGAGAGCATTTCTTCGCTAAATGAACCGAAAAGATCAACAGTAGATGCGCGGAGATTGGCAAACTCCTCACAGATTTTGTATAGTTTTCTGTTGCCAGCATTGGAGGCAGGAGCATAATCATTTTCCTCAAAGCCTGGGAGTTCAGTTTTGTCATTTCTTGAAAACCTCAAAGCACGATAGGCGAACACACGCTCTGCATCTATGATGTGACCTAATACTTCTTTGATCGTCCATTTGCCGTCTGCATAGGCATAGTCGTCACTTTGCTCGGGGATTGACCTGAAAAATTCCAGTGACTCATTGCCGTTCACAATGAGTGCCTGAATGAGATTGTCTTCCTCAACCTGATCGACATAGCGTTGATAAAATTGAGGTAGAATGAGTTTTGGTTTTGCCATAGGTAAAAGTAAAAAGAGCTGGCGATAATCACCAGCTCTTGATATTATTTAGATTAAGAAGCCTTCCATTTAATGGTGCAGCCTATTGCCTTTGTTTTGGTCACTGATGGTTTTTGACCCTTCAACAAAGCATCAACAGCATCTTCGACATATTTTTTGTCTGCATCAGCGGCACTTCTTGTGTTGTTGTCAATAGCACCTATATAGTTCACTACATATTTGCCATCATCTTTGTTTAGGACATAAACATGTGGTGTGTTTGTTGCACCAAACCTGCGAGCTACCTCTTGAGTTTCGTCAAATAAGTAGGCATGCTTGTAACCGTTTTCATTGGCATAAGCTATCATCTTTTCGAAAGAGTCGCCAGGAGATCTGCTCGGGTCGTTTGGTTGTATTGCTACAACCGGAAATCCCTGATCAGCATATTTAGCATGTAATCCTTTGATACGATCAAGATAGGCCTGAGAGTAAGGACAGGTATTACAGTCAAAAATTAAAATGAAACCTTTGGCATCATCATAATCTTCCAGTGAGACCATTTCACCACTTATTCCTTTTAGTTCGAAGTCTTTAACAGCATCACCAACCTGGTAGCCGGGCTCAGTGGGTGCACCTGCAAAAAATAGTAGCAGGCACATGCCTAATAATAGTTTAGATTTTAACATGGTTATTTAATTTATGATTTAATGAATTCTTTTAAAATATTGTTGAGCTCTTCCTCTTTCAGTTCTCCTTCAATAAATTTCCTCTTACCGGTTTTGCTATCGACAAGCAGTGTGGCAGGAATTGCTCCTGACCAACTCTTATCAACTTTATCTATCCAGGAGTTATAGTCAATGTTGTCTAGTAAGAGCACATCTGAAGTTATCTCTTTTCGTTCGATAAAGCTGTTGACTTTATCGAGTTTTTCAACAAAATCTATATTAATCAGGGTGACTTTTAAACTTCTTCCATCGAAGGTATCTGGTAGTGCCTCGAAATAGGGAATCTCTTTGATACAAGGGGCACACCAGGTTGCCCAAAAATTAATGACCTGAATATTGTCTCCATTCTTTTGGATCAAATTTTCAAGCCTGTCAAACTTTATTACCTCAGCTTTATTTTGAGCGAATGACGAAAATGAGATTGATAAAAAAAGTAAAGAGATCAGACTAATTATCTTCATGATATAGGCTTACGTTTTTTTGATTAATTTGTTTTAGAGGGAAATTTTAAATTGTATTATTTCAATATTAGCTCATTACCCTTTTTGAAGTTATTTTCAAGATTGAATAAGAGCTAAAAAGTAGCTTAAAACTCTCATAACATTAACTTAACTTAATTCTTAACCCAAAATGGAGCTTTTTATATTCACTCAAGTTAACCTTCAACCCAATTCATTCATGGTTAAGCTTATGTAAGATTACCCCTTAAAGCATTAAAAATAAGGTTAAGGATAAGCGAAAATTTATACAAAATAAAGAAGCAAAAAAATGAATAAAAAGTTTTCCACATTTTGACAAAGTTTTCCACACACCTGAAGGAGACAAGTATAACTATCTGTAATTCAACGTATTATACATATAATCCTGAATGTTCACTTTGTGGACAACTACTTTGCACTTAGAATGTTGCTTGGAAAATATTCAAATTTTCTATTTGCGCAAGTAAAATTTTAAATATTTGATAAATGGACCTGAAATGTAAGTTTCTGACACCAGACTACTCTCGATTGTGTCTTATAAGCTTTTTACGATAGGTGCTAAAAATTCTTGACTTCGATAAAAAGCCAACATATTTGCCATCATCGATTACAGGTAGGTTCCAGGCCCCTGTCAGTTCAAACTTGCTCATCACCGATTGCATATTTTCATGAGAGCTCACATAGGCAGGTGGAGTGTGCATGAGTGATTTTACGCGTGTGTTTCTCTGTTCCTCTTCGTCAAACATTATATTTCTTATATCATCAAGCGTAACCACACCCACCAGCTGACCTTCTTCATTGACTACAGGAAATATATTTCTTTTTGATATTTGCACCAGATCTACCAGCTCGCCAAGTGTCGCTGCAGGATGAATTCTTTGTAAGTCTTTTTCAATTACCTTTTTAAGATCAATCAGGCTCAGCACCTGACGGTCTTTGTCATATTGAATGAGGTCTCCACTTTCTATTAAATGTTTGGTGTACAGGGAGTGTTTTTCGAAGAAAGAACTGGTTGAAAAAGATATCGCTGAAACGATCATTAAGGGGACGAAAAGTTCGTAGCCACTGGTAATTTCAGCAATTAAAAATATCGCTGTCAAGGGGGCATGTAGCACACCACTCATTACACCACACATACCAACTAATGTAAAGTTGCTCGTACTTACATTTTCCCAGGCGACTACATTGAGCACAGCAGCAAATAGAAAACCGGTTACCCCACCTAAAAACAAGGAAGGAGCAAAAATTCCACCGCTTCCACCTGAGCCTAAGGTAAGTGCAGAGGCAATGGGTTTAATTAAAATAACCCCAAAGACAAATCCGAAAAAGAGTAATACATTGGTTGTCTCTTCAAAAAATAAGGTAGTGTTTAAAATTTCTTCTTCCTTTCCTGCTAGTAGAAGCTTAATTGTATTATAACCCTCACCATATATTGGTGGAAAGACAAATATTATAATGCCGAGCAATACACCGCCAGTTACGGCTCTACCAAGGAAAGGCTTTATTTTCTTTATCCAAGACTCAACCTTGTAAGTCATTCTTGTAAAGTAGACAGACACGAGACCACAGGTCACACCCAATAATATGTAAAACGGAGTGTCTGCTGCAGTGAAGTTATCGGTCAATTTAAAAGAGAAGAGTACATCATCGCCCAATAGCGTTAGCGATACCAAACTACCCGCTACCGAAGCTATGAGCAATGGAATGAACATAGCAATGGTAACATCTGCCAGAATAACCTCCAGGCTAAAGATAACCCCTGCTACAGGAGAGTTAAATATTGCACTAATGGCACCTGCAGCACCACACCCTATAAGCAATGTTCGTTTTTTATAATTAAGATGAACAAATCGGCCCACATTTGAACCGATAGCTGAACCGGTGACTACAATGGGTGCCTCCAAACCAACGGAGCCTCCAAAACCTACTGTAATGGCACTGGTAATCATCCTAGAAAATGTACGTGTCCGTTTGATGATACTCGACTTCTTAGATATGGCATATAATATTTGAGTGATACCATGCCCTAAATCCTCCTTTAATATGTATTTCGAGACAAGTACTGTCAGCACGATACCCACTAAAGGGAAGCCTATGTATAGATAGTTTGCCAGCTTTACATCAAACCCACTTGTAAGTTGATTTTGAATGAAGTGTACAGACTCTTTGAGTATTACTGCAGCAAAACCAGACAATATGCCAATGATACCACCCACTATAAGCACGAAGTTTTTTGTACTTATATGTTTCAGTCTCCAAATGAGAAACTTAGCAAGTAGTCCGTCTGCTTTCACTAACCTGTTTTTTAATGATTAGCAAATTTAATAGAATAGCATATAAACTTTAATGTTAGTAGTTTAAAGTTGAAAGAAAGCAAAAAATGAGCAATAGAATCACAACACTATTTGAGATTGAGTATCCAATCATTCAGGCAGGTATGGTTTGGTGCAGTGGGTGGAGGTTGGCATCAGCTGTGAGCAATGCCGGAGGTCTTGGCTTGATAGGTGCCGGCTCTATGTACCCCGAGGTATTAAGAGAGCACATCCAAAAATGTAAGAAAGCAACAGACAAGCCCTTTGGCGTAAATGTGCCATTGATTTATCCTGATATCGATAAACTAATTGATATAATTATTAAAGAAGATGTAAAAATAGTATTCACATCGGCAGGTAACCCCAAAACATGGACTGCTCACTTACAGCAGCATGGTATTAAGGTAGCCCACGTAGTTTCAAGTGTAAAATTTGCCAAAAAATGCGAAGAAGTAGGGGTTGATGCGATTATAGCTGAAGGTTTTGAAGCTGGTGGGCACAACGGCAGAGAAGAAACAACGACCTTTTGTTTAATACCTATGGTGAGGCAGGCCATCAATAAGCCGCTGATAGCTGCAGGCGGCATTGGCAATGGAAGAGGCATGCTGGGAGCGATGGCACTTGGAGCAGATGGTGTACAGGTAGGAAGTCGGTTTGCTGCTAGTGAAGAGTCTTCGGCTCACCGCAACTTTAAGCAGCGTGTGGTTGATAGTAAAGAAGGTGATACCATTCTTACTTTGAAAGAATTAACTCCGGTAAGGCTTATAAAAAACGACTTTTATGTGAAAGTAGATGAAGCTCAGAAAAAAGGAGCGGCTGTAGAAGAGTTGAAAGCACTGTTGGGTAAAAGAAGATCTAAGCTCGGCATTTTTGAAGGTGACCTTGAGGAGGGTGAGTTAGAAATTGGTCAAATTTCTGCGGCCATAAATGATATTAAACCAGCGGCCGAAATATTGAATGATATGTGGAGTGAATATGTTGGTTTTAGAGAGTCGTTCTGTAAAAGCTAAGCCATGAAAGAAGTAAAGCAAATAAAAGAAACATGTCTGTACATGCAGGATCTAGCAAAGGCTAAAGACTTCTACCATGGAAAACTTGGATTTGAAGTGATACATTACCTGGCTGAAAAGCATGCTTTTTTTAGAGTTGGTAAGTCCGTGTTGTTATGCTTCAATCCTGATGATTCTAAATCTAAAACTTCTCCACCTGCCCATTTTGGAGGGGGCAATCAACACTTTGCATTTGAGGTGAGCCAAACTGATTATTTGGCTTGTAAAGAAAGAATTCAAGCTTTGCATATTGAAATAACAGATGAGGTGATCTGGAAAAGTGGACAAGAGTCTTTTTACTTCAACGATCCTGAAGGTAATGTACTGGAAATAGTGCCTGAAGGAATTTGGGGATAACTATTCGAACGCCAGGCCACTATACGGCTTTGACTTAACCTCTGACTTTTTCGCTTTTTCTGATGTATCTACCGGGCTTAATTTAGTAAAGATTTTTTCAAACCAATGCACATAATCTTTATACACCACGCAGTCAGATAACAATTGATCTTGCGTTTGGATTTTAATAATCATATCAGTGCCCAACCAGTTTCTTATTTGAGTGCGCTCTTCAGAGGGCAGCTCACTGATTCTGATATACTCGATACCTCTATATACACTTACCTTTTGCATTTCCACAACTATAGACTAAAAATGAATATCGCTCGACCAAAAAATGTAACCCATAATTAAAAAAGGTTATACCTTAATATACAATAAATTGCCCTGAATCCGTCCTTCCAATTTATCTTTTTACCTTCGGCATAGGTGCGTCCATAATATGAAATTCCCACCTCATAAATTCTAATACCCTCAACACGAGCAAGTTTCGCAGTTACTTCGGGCTCGAAACCAAATCTTTTTTCTTTTAATTTTAAACTCTGAGCAACCGATGTTTTCATCATTTTATAACAGGTTTCCATATCAGTCAAATTAAGATTGGTAAACATGTTTGATAAGAACGTGAGAAACTTATTACCTATTGTATGCCAAAAAAACAAAATGCGATGCGCATTGCCGCCAGCGAACCGGCTACCATAAACTACATCTGCCACACCATCCACCACGGGTTTTAGAAGGATATTATATTCGTCCGGGTCATATTCCAGGTCTGCATCCTGTATTACGAGGTATTCGCCAGTGGCTTCTGCTATACCTCTGTGCAAGGCAGCTCCTTTGCCCATATTTTTAGGCTGGTTAAAATATTGGATATTTAAATCGGGATTTGCATTTAAATATTCTGTGATCTTACTCTCCGTTTCGTCCGAAGAGCAGTCATTGACTATTACTACTTCTTTTTCTATTCCTCCAATTAATGATACCGCTTTCACCCTATCTAATATGAGGTGAATTGTTCTTGCCTCATTGTAGGCAGGCATAATTATCGAAAGCTTTTTAATCATGCTATCTTTTAAATTTTAAAAGGTATGTATCAGGGTTTTGTAAGTGCAAGACTTGCTCAAACCTATTGGGGTATTGCCGGATCGCGGGTACAAGGTACCTGAAAGTATTACCATACACCTGGTCAACAACTACATAGTCAACATGCTTTTCTTCAAGGTCTTTTATCAACTCAGCGGGGTTTTGTGCAAACTTATACCGCATGGTAAAAGTCTCTGCCTCAAGGTAAAAGAGTGCGGGCTTGCCACAACTTACCACAACTCCATCATCTAAATTGCGATTAACCCATTTGGCCATGGCAAAATAGTTTTTCCATGCCGGAGAGTAGGAAGCCTTGGCTTGTTCATTTAGTGCACTCACCGGAGATATACTAAAAAAGATGAATATTAATAAAAGCAGAGGGTTAAAGCTCTTCTTACCACTTGCGAGACTTACTTTTGAAATGATAATGTACAAGGCATTAAATAAGCCAATGAGTAGAATCGGGACCATTGGGACGATAAATCGCACACCGATCCAGACTGATGGCCAGATCATAAGAATGCCAAAAGTGGCTAAGGCATAACCAATAAAAAGCCATTTGTATTTACCTGCTTTGAATAGACCATAAAACATCAAGCCTAGAATGGTCAATCCCACAAACCATTCACCAACACTGGCTTCGCTTCCGTATTGAGGCTGTTTGATTGGAAATAAAACAGAAGGGATTTCCCAGGTGATATATCTTTCAAAATTTGTAAAGAAACGTTCAACAAAGTCTCCAAAATTTGCTTGCCCAAGGTTGGGTTGGTAAGGGTTGATAAGTGTTAATTGTTTTATATACGACCCACCGCCCAATTTTTGACCTCTTATAAACCAGGGTAATATGCCAATAACGAAACCACCGAAATATGTTACAGCAGGCTTCCATTTTTTCTCAACAACAAAAAACAATAAATAACCAGCTAGCAGAGCCACCCCTAAAGAACGGATGTAGTAAGCAATGATCATGGAGAGCAATGCTCCAATCAACTTATAATTTTTTATAGATAGATAGCTTTTATCCGCCTTGATGAACAGTAGCAAGGATAGACCGCTGAAGAATAAAAACGGAATCTCCGACATCATAATTGACGAATAGTATAAGATGTGGCTATTAAGTGTTACTAATAAGGCAATTAGAAAAGCTAGTTTCTCACTTTGTAAAAGATGTGCTGTCAGCTCGAAAATGATATAAATCGAGCCTAATAATAACAGCCCGTTCATCAGTTTTACCATAAAAATGCTGCCACCCAAAAACAGAGCAATACTAATTAAAGCTGGATAGCCCGGAGGGTAATGATTGTTAGGGCCCTTATTAATTCGTGAAATATTTACATAGCCTTCACCCTGTGCTAGAGCTTTACCCAAAGTATAATAGTAGGCATTGTCTCCCAACATAGCTACCTTACTATCAAATGTATAGGCATATACAGCGGCAAAGCTTATTAGCAGTATTATTAAATAAATGGGCTTGCCAGAAGAAGAGTTTGTTATGCTCATATATCAAAAATTGCGCTTAAAGATAAAAAAGAATCTACAAGGCCAAACTTTCAACACATGATTTCAGTCGTGTGAGCGTTGGTTTTTAAGTTTTGTGCTATGAAATCTTAGAAAAACAGCGTATATTATTTTCACGCCTAAATTCTAATCCTATGGAAAATATAGTTATCCAAAAAGAAGCAATGAAATTTACAGTTGAAGTGACTTCTCGAAATGGTGAACTGGAATTTAATGTGGTACGCTATATCGATGTGGCGCGAGATGAGTCAATTGACACAAACGCAAAGCTGGCCAAAAATGATGCCCTTTGCATCGATGGCCATTTTGTAAACTGTAACATGATTGTAAAAAATGCAATTAAAGGAATGGAAGGTACCATGTTACCCTACGCCTTGAGTATGAACAAAACCTGTAAAATACGCTTGAAAAAAAGTTTTACGTTCGGATATTAACCCATTTTACCTAAACTCAATCCTAAAAAAGGGCAGTTGAAATCAATTGCCCTTATTTTTTGTTTGATTGAAAACGATTGATTGATATGAGACTATTTTATCTAATTGCCATTGTACTTTTTTTCAATTCTTGCACAACTAAGCCAGGTAATGAACACAAAACAAAAGTGCCTGCTCAGCAAGTGTCTTTAAACGACCAGTTTGGCGATTATTGGTATGCTGGCAAAGCCGAAGTAAGTAGCTACACATTGGAGCAGGCGAGATATGGTGAAATTAGAAAAGGAAATGCAGTATTGATATTTGTTACTGAACCATTCTCAAAAGAAAAGCAAGTAAAGCTTGACTACCCTCAACGAGCGGGAGATGATAAAGTCACAGTAATGAAGCTCAACTTTACCAAGAAGTTTGAAACGGGCATATATCCTTATTCTATGATGCTGTCAGCTTTCACTCCTGTAGATCGATACAATTTCCCAAATACCTTAAAGACTACTATGAGTGGGCAGGAATGGTGCGGACATGTATTTGCCCAAATGAATCTGGAAAACAATAAATACAGTGTGCAATCCTTCTCCTATTTTGAGACGGAAGGGGATGACAAGTTTGATCTGGAAAACGCCCTGTTGGAAGATGAAATCTGGAGTTTGATCAGATTAGACTATAAAGCCTTGCCAACAGGTAAGGTAAAGATCATACCGGGCCTTTTTGCTACGAGGCTTATGCATAAGCCACTCGAGCCGATGGTTACGGAAATTTCTCTAGAGGAAAAAGAAAAACAAGGCGTTTACACTATTGAGTACCCCAATCAACGTACATTATCAATCACATTTTCCTTAAGTTTTCCGCATAAAATACTCTCATGGGAGGAGAGCTATCCCGGTCTTGGTGGTAAAATGCTTACTACAACCGGAGAGCTAAAAGAAAGCCTACATATTGACTATTGGAATAAGAACAGCAATGCAGATAGTCATTTGAGGGATTCGCTCCTTTTGCCTTAAAAAATTGGGCCGAGTTACCTGATTATTATTACATAAAGCTTAAAATTGTTTGTAGCTCAATGTAATCATATGATCACGACTCAAAAAGATAAATTTTCACTTTCCACAGACAAGATTTACCTTAACTGTGCCTACATGTCTCCTATTCTTAAATCTGTAGAAGAAGCTGGAATAGAAGGCATAAAAAAGAAAAGAAACCCTTTTGATATCACTCCGAGTCACTTCTTTGAAGAAACGGAGCAACTCAGAAGTGAGTATGCCAAATTGATTAATACCAGTGAGCCTGAGCGCATAGTAATTTCAACTTCCGTTTCATACGGAATGGCCAATGTGACTAAAAACATAAAGCTCAACCCTGAAGAAAATGTGATCGTACTAGGCGAGCAGTTCCCAAGCAATTACTACCCATGGAAGAGCTTGTGTGACTCCTCAGGAGCCGATTTAGTTACAGTGAGTGCTCCAAAAGTGGCTCAAGGAAGGGGCAAAAAGTGGAATGAACTTATACTCAACACTATCAATGATAAAACAAAAGTCGTTGCCATGTCGCATGTGCACTGGGCAGATGGCACCTTGTTTGATTTAGTAGCGATTAGAAAGCGCACCAAAGAAGTTGGGGCTTTGCTCATTATTGATGGCACACAGTCAGTTGGTGCCTTGCCTTTTGATGTAGAAGCTATACAACCGGATGCGCTAATATGTGCAGGCTACAAATGGCTTCTTGGGCCTTATTCCATTGGGCTTTCATATTATGGCCCTTATTTTGATGATGGAGAGCCTGTTGAGGAAAACTGGATCAACAGGTTGAATAGTGAAGACTTTGCAGGATTGGTAAGCTATGAAGATCGCTACCAACCAGGAGCCTTGCGCTACGAAGCCGGGGAGCATAGCAACTTTATTTTAGTACCAATGATGCTTGAGGCAGTGAGGCAGATCAATGCATGGGGGGTGAATAATATTCAAGCCTATTGCAAAAAGCTCTGTGATACTCACCTGCCTTCGCTCAAAAATGCTGTGATTGAAAACGAATCATTTCGTAGTTCGCATCTCTTCGGGGTACGCGTAGACTCTGCTAAAATGGAAAGCTTAAAAGAGGCAATTCAGCAAGCTAACATATCGGTTTCTGTAAGAGGCGATGCCATACGCGTTTCACCACATTTGTATAATACAGATGAAGAAATGAAACGGTTAGTCGATACAATAAATCAAAATACATGAGACTTTTCATTACTTCTGTGCTTGTGCTGTTAGTGTTTGCTGCTTATGGGCAGATTGAAAAGAGCTATGTATATATATTTCTTAACACCAACCCAGAAAAAGAGGAGCTTCCTAAAGCAAAAGTAGATAGCCTTCAAAAAGGGCATTTGGCAAATATTCAAAAGTTGGCAAGTGAAGAAAAGCTACTTGTGGCGGGCCCATTCGAAGGTGGTGGAGGTATTTTTATCATGAATACCACATCTACTAAAGAAGCTGAAAGGTGGATTCGCACCGACCCTGCCATCGCGGCCAATCGCTATCGAATAGAAATATTACCCTGGACTCCTCGCGTAGGTGATGCTTGTTTGGTAAGTACAGAAGCCGAGTTTGTAACCTATACTTTTGTAAGGTACAATACGCATATTACCAAGTTCAATGTTCAGGATGCACCGATCCACTTCAAGGCTCACGATGACTATATTGATGAGATTGTCGATGCAGAAAATGTAGTTTCTGAAGGCGTATTTGCCAACTCTGATGGTGGAGTTATGATTTTACGTGGAGACATAGAAAAAGAGGTAATTATGAATGATCCTGCTGTGCGAAATGGAATAATTCAGCCAGAAATCAAGAAAATATGGGTAGGTAAAGGATCGTTTTGTGAAAAATAAAATAATATGAAAAAACTAACGGTCACTCTATTAATTGTAATGCCTCTCACGACTTTCTACCTGTTAGGGCCAAAGGTAGAAGAGCCAAACCTCAACGCACCAATAGTCGAACCTACATCAAGTCTACAGGAGCTGGACACTTACATCAAATTAGAAGAAGAATCAAATGAAGCGATAAAATCGGATAATGAGGCAAGAATAATTTGGGCAGATTCTATACCTCAAAAAACAGCATATAGTTTTGTATATCTCCACGGGTGGTCGGCCAGTCAGGCAGAAGGAGATCCATTGCATAAAGAAATTGCGAAGCGCTATGGTGCGAATCTGTATTTGCCCAGGTTGGCTGGCCATGGCCTCAATGAAGAAGAACCGATGCTCAATCTAACAGCTACCGAGTTGATGAAGTCTGCAAGGCATGCGGTGGCTGTGGGCAAGAAACTTGGAGAAAAAGTCATTCTGCTCACTACATCAACAGGTGGGACACTTGGTCTTTACCTGGCCAGTCAGGATGCTGATATAGCCGGCCTTATTTTATACTCACCCAATGTTGATATGAGAGACCCTGCATCTAAGCTTTTAAACATGCCATGGGGATTAGAATTAGCACGACTTGTCAAAGACAGTAAATACCACGAGTGGGAACTGGATTCTTCTCGCACTCAGTATTGGACTAACAAGTACCGACTGGAAGCGCTGACGCATTTGAGGGAGTTAGTTGATGAGACAATGACCGAGGAGGTCTTCGAAAAAGTTACACAACCAGTGTTCATGGGCTATTACTATAAAGATGAGGAAAACCAGGACGATGTGGTGTCTGTAGATGCCATGCTTCAAATGTATGAGCAGTTAGGTACACCGGAGGATCAAAAAGAAAAAGTAGCCTTTCCTAATGTAGGGCATCATGTGATCGGGTCATACCTTACTTCGGAAGATTTGGAGTCAGTAAGAAGGGAAACCTTTGAGTTTTTGGAAGGTGTGATGGATATGGCACCTGTCGCTAATGATACAGTTTTAGATTAATAATGATCTGTCAACCATTCTGATGATTTAAACCGATGCCATTCCGCTTTTGCTAAATCATAATCATGTTTGTATAGAGGCTTTGATGGATGCGCATTTAAGCTCACATAACTCTTGGCGTAAATAGAAATATTACTGTATCCCTTTTCAGCAAACTCTTCTTTTAGAATCTGCACAAACTGCCAGCACATATCTGGCCGTGTAGCAATGGCCCCCGCCTGCTTTCTCGTCAGATAATCATGCGAATTAATTTGCCATGTTGAGTCACTTTCGTTGTGTTTGACAGTAAAATTTACAGAACCATACTTTGCACGTAACATCATCCGCCACGAGAGCCTGTGGCCTTCCTCAGTCCAGAATACATTACCGGGAAACAAATGATGACGAAGAGGTAATATGAGTTGTAATACTAAGTAGGCACCAAGCGCATAAACAAACAATTTTTGTTTAAAATCAGGATTTGGAGGGTTATCTAAGGGTAGAAACTTAGGCTTTTTCTTAAAAAATAGATTTCTAATCGTTTCCGGTTTAAAGAAGAATACACCCCATGCAATGCCCATGTAAGGAAAGATGCCTACCTGAAAAATAGCGGAGTTAAATAAGTGAAAGAAGATACTGGCTGCAAAAGCATACTTTCTGGTTTTCTTCCAAATCATTCCAGGAGAAATCAGCAGATCAAAGGCAATACCGCCATAAGCTACTGCATATCTTACCCATTCTTTTTGCAATAGATCGCCTACCAGAAAGTAATCTGCCTTACCTCTAAACCAAATAGCCAGCGGTTTAGCATCTAACCAATCGGGGTACATTTTGGCGATAGATGCATAGGTGTAAACGATTGTAATATGTACTACAAAAAGCCAAATACACCATTGAGGACAAGAAAGGCTTCTGATTTTAGGATTTCTTTTGGCATCGTAAGAAGCCCAGGCATTTGCGGGCATAACACACATTAGCACACACAAAAGCAGAAGCAGGTAATAATGGTTGTTGTAATTTGTTTTCTGCATAAAATAAACCCCTGCCCACATGACAGTGTACATCCTAATTCCAACTCTGTAATAGAAACCAAACATGACCATGAGACCGGCAAGACCCATCACTATATAATATAAATACATGCCGTTACCAGGCAGTGGCTGCAGCCACGAAAAGTCAATAAAAGGGAAAGTGTATTGTGGCTCAATAAATGCCCGATAAACCCAACCAGTAGCGATGGCGCCCCAGGCTTCAAGAAAAATCAATAAGCCGAAAGCCATTCTGAAGAAAATCAGAGGGCTATTGTCTACTTGGCGAAATAGGATGTTGGTTTTTAACATATGCTAATAAGACACACCAAAAATAACACATTATATCACCTGAGCTTAATCTAATTTTTATTTCTGTCAGATATGATTTAACAATATGAGTTCCTAGCCGTTAGGAAAGCTCAACTTAACAAGAAAAATAACTTTATGACAGAAGTTAAAGCATATGCTGCTCAGTCAGCAACAGAAGATTTAGGACCATTCGAACTAAAAAGAAGAGACACACTAGCGGATGATGTTAAAATTGACATCCTCTATTGTGGAGTTTGTCACAGTGACTTGCATCAGGTAAAAAATGACTGGAAAAACTCAAGATATCCGGTAGTGCCAGGCCATGAAATAATTGGAAAGGTGATGGAAGTAGGTGAAAATGTAACCAACTTCAAAACAGGCGATCTTGTGGGCGTGGGCTGCATGGTTGACTCCTGCCAGGAGTGCAGTGCCTGTAAAGATGATCTGGAACAATTTTGTGAAAAAGGAGCAACACTTACGTACAACAGTAAAGATCCACACCTTGGAGGGCATACGTTTGGAGGCTATTCAGAGCAGGTTGTGGTAGACAAAGAATTTGTACTGAGTATACCAGACAATATAGATCCGAAAGGTGCCGCTCCGTTACTTTGTGCAGGTATTACCACCTACTCACCTTTAAAACATTGGAATGTAAAAAAAGGCGATAAAGTAGGTGTTATTGGATTAGGTGGTCTTGGCCATATGGGCATAAAGCTGGCCCACGCGATGGGAGCACAAGTAGTTATGATTACAACCTCTCCTGGCAAAAGTGAAGACGCCAAAAAACTTGGTGCCGATGATGTTTTAATTTCTAAAGATGAAGATCAAATGAAAGCCCATGCAAATTCTTTTGATTTTCTACTTAACACGATACCCGTTGGTCATGATATGAACCCCTACATTGGGCTGTTGAAACGAGACAGTACCATGTGTTTGGTAGGTGCTATCGAGCCACTTGATCCTATGCACGGAGGAGGCGTAATCATGGGAAGAAAGCGTGTCGCAGGCTCACTGATCGGAGGTATTAAAGAAACTCAGGAGATGCTTGACTTTTGTGGTGAGCACAATATTGTTTCCGACATTGAAATGATCGATATGCAAAACATCAATGAAGCGTATGAACGTATGCAAAAATCAGATGTGAAATACCGATTTGTGATCGATATGAAGTCTTTGAAAAACTAGATCAATGATCAGATTTTAGTCAATATTATCCTGAAGCTGAATTTTAAAATGGTCAGACATCATCTTTCCTAGATGTCTGGCCTTTTCTTTTTGGTGGAACCAAAGTGTAAACAAGCTCTCTAGATCTGAATATGCCGTTAGTTTGTAGAGTGTCACAGTTCCTGAAAGTGTAGGGCTTATACCATTTGGTGTATTTTGAGCATGACGGCTGTGACTAGAAGCGATAATGGCAGATATAGCCTCTATAGGTCTCCAATCGCCTCGCTTGAACCCTAAAATGGCAATGAAATCGCGTTGTTTCTTATTTTTCAAATCTAATTGCAACCCATCAAAAGTGGTTGACAAAAGCAGGCCTATCGAAAGTGTTGTGGCACTTAATAAGATAACTTTTGCATTGTAATTGATAGCGAAAAATAGTGGCGTGCTTATGGTGAAAATTGCGGCACCAATTAGCAGTACACCAAGAAAACGCCAACTAGAGAAGAGACTCGTATTAGCATGAGAGTAAACGGTCATTTTTTTCTGTCTTTGTTTACGCTAAAATCAAACACATCCCCCCGCTGGTAGTGGCCTGAGACATCTAAAGTCATCTGCTCTTTTACTCTCTCATTTAAGTCTATTTCTGCTGTAATAAGCTGCTCTTTATCAAAAACAGGCGCTACTATATACTCACCTCTTGGATTAATTATACAGCTCCCGCCATTGCAAACTAACTGATCAGGTTTATTCTTTAAGTTGTCAGGCAACTTAAGATCAGATGGAAAATCTTTTGATCGTATAAGCTGACCTGCAGCTAACACAAAACATCTTCCTTCAAATGCATATTGTCTACTGGCTAACTGGTGCCGGTCAAATACTGTTGGCCATACTGCTACATGTATGTCTTCGGCTTCATTGTGTAACGCCTGTCGGGTCAGGGGCATCCAATGCTCCCAACAAATCAGCCCCCCTACCTTGTAGGTACCGTTGTCAAATGCATTGAGGCCATGCCCATCTCCCTGTCCGTAAAGCATTTTCTCTGTAAAGGTCGGCATAAGCTTTCTATGATGGTTGACCAGCTGACCCCCTGATGAAAAAGTTAGCAGACTATTGTAAATGGTGCCATTTCCGACACCTTTGGACACTTTTTCATTTACCCCTATTACGAGTTGAATCTTAGCTTCTTTAGCCCACATGCCAATAGTGTCCGTGACTTTTCCGGGTACCTCTATGCTACTATTTCTTAGTTGCAAAAATGCCTGTTTGGTGCCTTCATGGTCCCATTTGGCAATGTCGGGGCAGTGATCGAGCCATGCAGGGTAGCCTGAAAGCCAGGTTTCACCAAAAACCAACAGGGACAACTCACTTTTAGCGGCCTTACTTATGATTGACTCCAGTTTATCAAGGCTCGCTGGGAGGTCTAAATGTATGGCCTCATATTGGGCAATACCAACTTTTACGATCTGCGACATACTCTAAAAATCAACTTTTTCAATCTAATTCGTGTTATCAAAAGAGGAAATTTTTAACTTATCGTTAGAAAAACACAAAGTACATTGCTATGCCAACAGTAGAAACAACCTTTAAAATCACATACACTGCCGATCAGTATAAGAAGGCTGTTGAGTACATTGAGGATATGAAAAGACACCCCCAACGTGTATTTTGGCTGGGAAAAGAAGGAAAAAGTGATGAGGAATTGATTTACTCGCACATCGCACATAGAATATTATCTGGCTTTTATAATAACTACGATCCGCGCTTTGCCAGACAGCAGATTATTACCATGGAAAACAGGCAGGCTTCTTAAGCAAATAAAGTCGTCTGACCACTTTGAGTGGTCTGACGACTCATATAGTTATACACTCTCAACCCTAAAACTTCACTCCCAGATCCAAACTGATGTAATCATTTTTAAGAGAGAAGTCACCATCAAGTGGTGCGTGTTCATTAATGGCATTTACCAGGCCACGTTGGTAAGTCAGGCCACCAAATAGTACCGTATTGACGCCTACTTTGTACTCTAAACCCATACCTGCGAGTAAAGAAGAGTCAAAGATCAGAAAGTCCTCAATCAAAAAGTTATCTTGACTTTTAGGCTCTTCATTGATGTTGAAGTCCAATGTACCGCCTACCTGAAAATAGATTTTCTTATCTAAAGCAACTTCATTTGTAAAAAGCTTCAAAGTAATGGGCACTTGCAAGTACTGCAAGCTGTATTCTTCCTTATAGGTCGTTTGGACGTTAGCTGAGTTGTTTGTGGTGGCTTCAACGCCTACACGTTTCGAAACAAATAAAAGCCCAGTGCTGAGATAATAGTTTTCTCTGATTTCAATATCAGCTATTGGCCCAAGTGCCATTCGTAGCGCAGCTCCATCGCTTCCAAACGAAGTAGAGTCGCTGGAAGCATCTATTCGATTAGTCGAAAGTGTTGGGCTAAACTTAAGACCCAGTGTGAACTGTGAAAAAGATGGAGTAGCCACAACAGCCAAAATAGCAATTAATAGAATTTTTCTAAGTAGCATATAATTTTCTTTACTTTAGCATGTTTAAAATCCAGTGGCACCGTGCCTTTCTCAAATACTAATTACGTAAAATAACCAATACTTTGCCGATGAAAAAGACCATTATATTAGCATGGGTATCCATAATCTTCTTCATTACAGCATGTACCGATAGCAATAACAACGGCTGTGTAGACCAACCTGATATATCTGAGGTATCAATTAATTTAGAAATTGAATACCTGCACGATAAGCTTCTTAATGTTGAAAGCAAAGAAGAACTTCGGTCTATTCTTAAGAAACATAGAGTGATCACAACGTATTTTCTGAAACCGGAACAGTACCCTAATGAAGACGTGATGATCGATGAATTGTTCAAAAAGTTTTCAAATCCTCATATCGATTCATTGCAAATGGAAATTGATCGGGTGTTTGGAAACCTATCACTTTTGGAGAATGATCTAAAAGATGCGTTTGCTCATTTAAAACACTATTATCCCAACGCACAAGTACCCAAAATAAAAACGGTGGCCACCGGGTTTGCACACGATATGTATATCTCTGATTCACTTATCGTAATAGGTCTGGACTTTTATTTAGGGAAAGAAGCAAAATATCGTCCTCTAGGCATGTTTAACTATATGCTGGAGAGGTACGCTCCGGAATATATAGTCCCATCAATCATGCTCTTATATGGTATTTCACCTGAGTATAATAAAACAGACCTGTCGGATAACACGATGTTGGCCGATATGGTAGCCTACGGCAAATCATTTGTGTTTGCCAAGCACATGATGCCTTGTACGCCAGACAGCATTATGATTTGGTACACGGGTGAAGAAATGGCAGGAGTTAATGCCAATGAAGGTCTCATTTGGGCACATTTCGTTGAAGAGGAGTTGTTGTTTGAAAACAACCATATGATTAAAAAGAAATATATTGACCCAAGACCCAAAACTTATGAGATTGGAGAAAAGGCACCAGGCCGCATCGGAACCTGGTTGGGTTGGCAAATTGTGAAGAAGTGCATGGATGAAAATAACTTTGAACTTTTTGAGATAATGAGTCAGACAGATCCACAGGTTTTATTTAATAAATCGAAATATCGCCCCTCCAAAAATTAGTGTTATCTTCTGACCATGATTTTGGCCGTTGACATTGGAAATACAGACATTGTATTTGGAGTAAAAAAATCGGATTGGCGGACTTTTCGTATACCGACAAAGGCCGGAAAAAATCTCCGGGAATTAGACCGACAAATAGCATCAAGTCTCAAAGAAATTGGTGGGTATCGCATCGATAAAATTGTTGTGAGTAGTGTGGTTCCAACGCTTACTCAAGAGCTAATCTCTAGCCTTGAAAGTCAAACCAAAATTATCCCTTTTTTGATAAGTAAATCATTGTATGACCAACTTCCCATAACGGTAGAAAATAAGAATGAAATAGGTACAGATTTGGTGTGTAACTCATTGGCTACGTATAATTTATTTAAAAGTGACTGTATGGTCATTGATTTCGGAACAGCTCTTACATTTACAGTGATCCTGGACGCAAAAATTGTAGGTGTCAATATTGCACCAGGTATTAAAACTGCGCTAAATGCATTGACAAAAAATGCTGCCCAACTCCATGATATTCCACTCGAATTACCGGCTTCCGTTATTGGGACTAATACAAAAACGGCATTGCAGTCAGGTATTCTTTGGGGATACGTGGGCTTGGTGGAAAAGATGATTGAAAGAATAGAAAAAGAGACAGGCAAGTCATTAAAAATTGCAGCTACCGGAGGCTTGGCTCATGTGCTTGAGCCGCTTAAAGACAAGTTTGATGTTGTGGATAGAAACCTAACCCTTGAAGGCATTTTACTTCTGTCAAAATATATAGATCAAACCAATTCTTCGCCAAAATAAGCAGCTGCATTCACAGCATTCATCATAAAGTCTTCATAGGCCATATACCCTCTCGATACTGGATAGAGCTTTTCTTTATTGCCTATAAAAACCGTAGGAAAACCACTCACCCCTAACTGCCCAGAGGTTAAAAACTCCTGCTCAGTTTTTGTGGCTATGCTATCTGACCATAACGCCTCTTCAAAAGCATCCAACGGGAGCTCAAATTTTTTGGCTAGCTCAACATACATTTCAGCATCACCGGGGGCTTTGCCCTCAAAGTATATGGCTCGTTGTAGTTCATGTGCCATAAGTATGGCGTCATGTGGTCTGAAAACTTTAAATGCGGTCAAGGCTCTTGATGGAGGAATACTATTGAAAATCATGGAACCCTCATCCAATGCTGCAAGAAATGGCTTTCCAAACGTTACGCCTGTTCTTTCTTCTACTACTTTATATGCGTCTTTAATATATGCAGCTACTTTTCCGATGGGTCCTATCCTATCACCCACTACCATACCTCCGCTTATTACTTCAAACTCAAGTTTGGATCTAAATTTCTTGTAGAACTGCTTCATAACCGGGCTGAAGCCATAGCACCAGCCGCAAAGGGGATCGTAAACGTATATGAGTTTGAGTTTTTTCATAATTGTGATTGGAACTTTAAAGCTTAACCAGATCGGTACAAAATGGTTTTATGTCCGTTTTTTCCAATTCTGAAAGATATAAAATGGTTATCTATTGGCTTATAAATTAATTGAAAAAATGAAACGAATTAAAAACAGCATTAGACCCATGAAAATAATATTCTTCTGTTTACTCTCTTTGGTAGTAGTTGCTTGTGGAGGTGCCAGCACTGATGAAAAAAACGCAACACCAGATGCAAAAAGTGGTGGTGAGTCATGCCTTACCAAAGTTGCTAAAGATAATTCCATTGAAAGTTTAATATCTATGACAGACGTTGCTTCTCTTGTAAACACAAATGCAGACCTTATCGAGTATGAAGAAAATAAATCATCTTCCTCAAAATACTCAACGGTTCTATTTAGATGGGAAGCTGAAGAAGAGCGGCTTATGCGGATTGTAGTTAAGGCCGGAGATAGAGAAATAGTATCAGAAAACCCTGTAAAAAACCAAGTGAATGTTGGCAATGTTGAGCTAATCAAAGCTGATGATCCTGCAAAATATTTCAGAAGGACTTACGGGCCTCAGACAGATGAAGAAAAGGCCAGGGCTAAAGAAAGTGTCGATAAAGCAAGTGAATCTTCAAGTGAGGTAGACAAGCAGTCTGCCGAAGCCATTAAAAAAATGGTTGACCAAAGAAGGGTAAATGTTGTTGAGAACATTGGAGACCAGGCCTATTGGAATACAAATGCAGTAAGCGGTGTGGAGTATTTAAGTCTAAGGGTATTACATAAAAATGTAATGTTTAAAGTCACTACCGATGTATCGTCCGAATCTGAAGAAGATCTCGAGCTGGCTAAAAAGGTGGCTCAAACCATAGTTGATAAATGTAAATAATTATGATTAAAAGATATGTAACTTTTTTATGGGTAGCATTTTTTATAAATGCCTGTGGTGGTGGCTCTAGTCAAAAAAACAGGCAAATGGTTGACTCGCAAATGACGGCCGAAATAGGAGGGGAATCCTACACGGTTGATGTGCGCTATTATATGGATGAGGTGAATGGTCTAACGGTGTACTCTGATAAAAACGATGTGACTGATAGCAATGGTGATGGTTTGATATTCGGAATTTTTGAGCACAACGGCAGCCTGCAATTCGATTTTGTGGAAAACGGAGAAAGATTAGGGGGTAAGATTACAGATTGGAGAAGAACAGAAAGCTTCATTAACGGGAAGGGAAAACTAAGACCAGAAAGCGCCTCAGGTGAGGCCACTTCAATAAGCTTTAAGTTAAGGTTATAATGGCCGGTTTCTCCAATCATTAAGGTTAAAAATTGGCGATTTTAGATTTTATGAAAAATCGATTATCACTACTCCTGTTCGTAATCTTACTGATCAACCAACCGTTTAATGCTGCTGCCCAGGTAGAATTAGTCAAAGATATAAATCCATCGGCTCCCGCTTTTGAAAGTAATGAGAAGCTCATTGTTTACAACGGTAAACTCATATTTACTGCTAATGATGGATCAGCAGGGAATGAGTTGTGGGTAAGCGATGGCACAGAGACAGGGACTTTGTTGCTTAAAGATATTAACCCCGGTGCCAATAATTCTTTCCCACTAAATTTAACCCAAACTCCAACCAGACTTTACTTTCGCGGGTTTACAGATACTCAAGGGTGGGAACTTTACTACACTGACGGTACAACGAGTGGAACAGTTATCAATACCGATCTAATACCTGGAGCATCCGGATCTTCTCCCTCAAATTTTTATGCTGCGGGTAATAATTTATTTTACATGGCTGAGGACCCTGACCAGAGTGGCCGTGAATTGTTTGCTACCAATACTTCGACTGTAGCCAATGCTTTAACCTCTTATAGCAATGATAACGCCAGCCTGGTCGTAGGACAAGCTGCTGCCCTGGGAGATAGCTTATTTTTTATACCATATTCAGTACCAATGAGCGACCCTATTGGCTTTGAACCTTATTACGCTACTCCGTCATCCACAGGGTTGTTAAAAGACATCAACCCTGGTTCGGGTAATAGTTTTATCATTGGTATGCAAAACATCGGTAGTGAGATATACTTTTTTGCAGACACTACAAATGAAATAGAACCCTCCAATTTTGATCTCTGGAAAACGAATGGCACACCTGAGGGAACTTTGGGCATTAAAGAATTGCCAGAGAATTCAGCAGGCGATTTGCTAACACCTGTTTACAATGGATTAATTTTTTTCGTGGCTTCTGCCTCGGGGATCGGACCGGAACTCTGGGTAACTGATGGCACGGAAGTGGGAACAGAGATTGTAAAAGTAATTAATCCCTCAAATACATTTACCGGTTCAGAGATCAACTCAATTACTCCTGCAGGTGAAAGAATATTTTTTGGCGCTCGTGATGGATCAACGGGAAAAGAACTTTGGGTGAGTGATGGTACTGAGGCAGGCACAATGCTAGTCAAAGATATTAATCCGGGTGCGTCTTTTGCCCTGGATGCAGCTATTAACCCAATGATTTGGTATAATAACAAACTGTACTTTGCTGCGGATGATGGTACGAATGGTATGGAACTCTGGATAACTGATGGTACAGAAGAAGGCACTGTAATGATAGAGGATATTAACCCAGGTTCTGCTGGTTCTGATCCCGCGCAGTTCGTTGTTTTTGAAGAATCCATATATTTTGTAGCAACTGATGCGACTAATGGCAGAGAGCTTAGAAAATATACACCAGAAATAGCAGCAAGCATTACTGGTACAGTAACGGATATTGACTCTGGTAACCCACTAACCTCAGTATCGATAGAAAATATCTCACAAAGTGAAATTAGCCAATCTGATGGCAGTGGTCAGTATTCTATAGCGGGAGCAGCTGAAGACACGATAGTTTTTACTTTAAATAATTATGTCCCAGATACTGTAGTTGTAGCCGAAGGCCAATCAGTATACAATCTTCAATTACAATTCAACCCTTGCTATAATGTGTCCTGTGGGTTTGGAGAAACCTGTTTTGAGGGCGTATGCTACCCAGAGATTGAAGGTGCAGTTACCCATGCATCAACTGGAAATGCCCAGGAGGGAGTTTTAGTTGAAAATATCGATAGGAATATTTCTGCCATTACAAGTGCTGACGGTAGTTATAGTATTTCTGCTGCAACAGGTGACAGCCTTATTTTTTCTTTAACAGAATACCTCAATGACACCGTTGAAGTGGCGTCTGGAGTATCAATCTATAATATTAGTCTCACACCCATCGATCCGTGCACGGATGTGTTTTGTGAAATTGGTAAAGTTTGTATTGATGGCACGTGTGTAGACCCCTGTACAACAACTGAGTGTGAAGAAGATGAATATTGTGACAGTGGTATGTGTCTACCTCTCAACCCATGTGATGGTGTTGCATGCCCCATAGGGCAGGTTTGCTATGAAGGGGCTTGTTATGAACCGGTAGTTTCGGGAACTGTTAAAGATCAGCAGCAAAACCCACTTGATAGTGTGTTAGTCTATCACATAGAGTCGCAAGACACGCTTTATACAGATGTAAATGGCACATATTTTACGAGTACAACAGGCAATTATATGTTTTTGAAACAAGGGTATGCTTCTAACAAAGTTTATCTACATCAAGGAGGAAGAAATATTATCATGTCACAAAATCCTTGTGAAGGTGTTTTTTGTCCAATTGGTCAGGTTTGTTATGCTGGCAGTTGTTATGAGCCGGTAGAACAAATGGATCTTTCTTTCACAGTGAAAGACATCAATTCAGAGCAGCCATTGACAGGCATTAAAGTATCACCGCTTAATAACTACAATAATGTAAATGCAACAAATAGCAATGGCGTAGCGACCTTGTCTTTACCATACCCCACACAGATTATTTTTAGAGATACAACAGGGCTTTACAATCAAATTATAATAGAACCTTCAGATGCCAACCAGACAGTGTATTTAGGTACTTCAGCATGCGATGGAGTGCACTGTCCAATAGGGCAGGTATGCTATGAGGGCAGCTGCTATGAGCCAACCACGGCAAACGGGTTTTTTAACGGATACATTTTTGATGGGGATTCACTTCCTCTGAGCAATGTATATGTTAGTGTCGGGCCTAACCAGACAACTACCAATGCATATGGTTATTTTTCTCTGGAAGCGGTAGGCAATTTAGATAGCTTGTATGCCTGGATAAGCAAGAGTGACTACATACAGATGGAGCAACAGCTATTTAAAGACGAACTAAATGAAGTATACATCTATGGATTAGATTATTGTCAATATACCCAATGTCCGATTGGTCAGGTGTGTTATGAGGGCAGTTGCTACGACCCAGTCCAAAATGATCCAAATCCTAATTTGTGTGAAGGAGTATATTGCCCCTTTGGACAGGTGTGTTATGAAGGTAGCTGTTACGAACCGTGTGAGGAGAGTGGTCCGGAAATCTGTTCAGGGGATCTAACTGACGCATGTGATGGAGTGGCTTGCCCCATTGGGCAGGTGTGCGATAATGGTGTGTGCTACGACCAGTGTGCAGATGATGTAGCGTCTGATGCACTTTGCTTTAATTTATCTATTGATCCGTGTGAAAACATAACTCCACCTGCTGGCTATGTATGTGTAAATGGAGTAGTCTTGCCTGACTGTCCTGACAATACTCAAGCATGTGCTACAGCAAATATCTGCAGCATCGTAAGTTGCCCTCCGGGTGACATTTGCTTTACTTGTTTCGACCCACAAGACATTAACTCTTCTGGTACTAGTAACATCAGCGGTCAATTTAACCTGACAGCTCTAAATAGCAGCGGCAGATTGGCCGAAGAACCAAATACAAATCGTTTTATCTATTTGATTGAAACATCTACTGGTATTAGAACAGCTATTGCCAAAAGTGATGCAAGTGGCGAATTTGCTATGCCTAACGTTCCACAAGGTACTTATCAGCTTTTTATAACTGCCAAAGGGTACTTTTTGGAGGAAATGACTGTCGAGGTAGGCGCATTTGAAAATATTAACCTCTCATTATCTTCATCTGGTCGATTTATAAACATGGATGTGGGCCGGGTAACCGCACTAGGTAACTTTACAGATAATTCATATAGCTGGTATCCTGTACCAAATACAATGGGTATATACTACATAAATGAAAAGAATAATCTAGAAGAAATTGAGCTATACAATGCACAGGGAATAAAGGTTGAACTTGATTATGATATTGACAATTTTGGAATTCAGAAAAAACTGATAATAAGAAACGATTTAGAGGGTGGCATCTATCTTCTTAAATGGAGAATGTCCAACATCAACGATCTTTGCTCTCAAAGAATTTTAGTGAAGTAATTGTGTCAATGTAAAAGAATTGCTATCATATACTGATGACAAACTTGCAGTTAAGCATTTTGCCTCCACATAGCTCATTGGCGAAATATGTACGAAGAATACTCATAACAACAGGTGATAAAACCACCAATGAAAATCTACCCATAGGCCCTACAGGATATGCGTATTTTACCTACAGTCGATATCCTATGAAGCTCCATTTTAGCGACAAAATTATTGCCTCAAATGAGCAACTTTACATAGCAGGTCAGCTAGATCATGAGATGCCATATTTTGAAATAAACGGACCTTTTTTCCATGTCGGTTTGGAGCTACTTCCTACTGCGCCCTTTTATTTTTTTGGCTTTGAAGGTCTTGTTGATGGTGGGGCCATTCTTTCGGAAATTGAACCAATGATGACATCGGCATTCAGGTCTAAATTCAAAGAAGAAAGTGACCCTAAAAAGGTGGCGGAAGGATTACAGCAAATTCTATTAGACCGACTCAATAGTATAAAACCCATTGAATTTATTGATAATGCGCTCGATAAGATTTTTACCCACAAGGGAGATATTGAAGTCAAGGAGCTGATCGAGCCATCAGGTCTAAGTGAGCGCCATTTTAGGAGAGAGTTTAAAAGAATAATAGGTATTGGTCCTAAACAATACTGTAAAGTGATACAATTCAACGCGGCTTTTGAAGCAATACAACAAGGCAACGAAGCACAACTTTATCAGGTAGCCTTACAAAATGGGTATTATGATCATGCCCACTTCATCAATGATTTCAAATCTATTTTAGGTCAATCACCTCAGGCGTTTCTTAGAAGTGAGCATAACTTTTTAAGAAGCTACCTGGGAGCTAAGAGTTAGGCTAAAAAGCAACCGTCCTGGGCTTAAATTCGTTGAAAATAAAGGTTATTTTTAGTACAACAACAATTTTACTTAGGTCATGAAAAAACTCATTACAGCAATGCTGCTTATGGCAGCCTATTTCACATCCAGAGCCTCAGACATAGAGGTGTCACAAGTAGAATACGTTCAGTCAGACGACCCGGAATATATCAGAGGGCTCAACATAACACTTCAATGGAAAAACAGCTGGAAGAATAATCGGAACCATGATGCAGCCTGGGTATTGTTCAAGTTTACAAGAAATACTGGCGGCTACCAGCATGCATATTTAGCACCTGGTACTGCAAAACAAAATTGGAAGAGTCAGCCCAACATGGCAGATGCTGAAATTGAGGTGTCTGCTGATGGAGTGGGTATGATGGTACAACCAAAAACGCAGTATCGTGGAGATTTAACATATCGCATATTTGTTGGTCTTGATACTGTCAGACTCAATGAAAGGTATGTTAACTACCTGAATACAACTGATATTGAAGCATACGCATTAGAAATGGTTTACATTCCGGAGGGACAATTCACACTAGGCGATTCAGATCCGGCAGCTTTAAAGTATGGAGCCTTTTATGAGTCCGATGGCGAAGGAAATTTGACAGGGCTTTTTACAATTAAAGATGAGAACGAAGTAATAAATGTTGGGCCTAACAAAGGCTCGCTTTACTACCAGGTGAAAAACAAAGCCTACCAGGGAGATCAACAAGGGCCGGTGCCAGCAGATTTCCCCAAAGGTGTTGATGGCTTTTACATTATGAAATACGAGGTGAATCAAGGTAATTATGCCGGCTTTCTTAACTCACTGCCAAGTCAAGCAGCATCGGTGAGATATACTGGTGGTTCGCCAGAATACGCAGCTTCTGGTGGCACGATTATGCTTAAAGACGGTCGTTTTGTGGCAGAAAAGCCTGACCAAAGAATGGTTTTTTGGCACTGGCAGGACATGATGGCATTTACCGACTGGGCTGGCCTGAGGCCATACACCGAGTTTGAGTACACAAAAGCTGCCAGAGGATCTGGTAAACCCATAAAGCATGAAATGCCATGGAATACAGACAGTGATGATCGCTTGCTTAGAAGAATAGATGTAAAAACCCATACCATGCAAATGCCTAACGGGTATGATGAGTCAATGTTAAATGATAATAATAAAGACCAGTTTGGAGCTTCGTATTATTGGGTGATGGATTTGGCCGGCAGCATGTGGGAGAAAGTAATTACCGTGGGAGACTCTGTAGGCCGTGCTTTTACAGGCCAACATGGTGATGGAAACATTGATTATTATGGCCTTGCAAATGTCGCTGATTGGCCCAACGAATATGGTGAATCTTATGGTTATGGCTATCGTGGTGGCGGCTACTACGCAAAAGCACATATTTCAAACTTTAACCCTTATAGTCCTATTGCCTATAGGCTGTATGGTGCCTGGTCCGGTGGCCCAAGAAATGCCGCCTATGGTTTTCGGGCCGCCAGATCAATGAATTAGGGTTATTTTTTTCGTTTACGCTTTCTCCAGCCAAAGCCCGGTCCGATCAGAAGTATTAATACTATGATCCACCAGAAGTCTTGCCAGATTTGAATGAGAGTGCTCACAATATGGTAAACGCAATCTTGATAAGGCAGGTTTTAAAGCCATAACTTTATAAAAAGCTTAGGTGTATTAATCCAAATCAAAATACAGACCAGTTGAAACAAACCATAAGTTATTTGTCTGACCTATGTTTTCAATCCTGTAGGTCAGCCCTAGTTGCACCTTGAAGTGGTTAAAGGTGTAGCCGAGAGCAGAATTTATTCGATTGTCGAGTATGGTCTCTTTCTCGATGATACTTAAGAGCACTTCATTGCCAAATGCTACATAAAATTCATTGGTGTCAAGCGTCTGACCAGATAAAGGAAAATCTGCAGCCAATCTGTAGCGATACCGATGCTCAAACTCATCTTCTCTAAATCGCTGTTCGACCCTAAGCCGACTCGACAACCTGATGGCTTCATTAATATGATTTATGGATATTAGTTGGGTAGAGCGATGCTCATATTGGCTACTATTTTCAAAAGGCTTTGGCTTGCGAAACATGTAGCCAGCCGATACACTTACATTAGGTCTTAGTTTGTACGAAGCAAAATGATTTATTTGCATAAAAATCAAGGAAGAGTTCGTATCACCATTTTTGGTAAAAACGGTTCTTTGACCGACTGATGTATTGAAAGTTAGGTTGGTGCTTATAGCGTAGTTAATTGCCAACTCGCCTTCCCAAAAAACCTCGGATTTTTCTTGAGCAATAGATTTTACTGAAACCAGTAATAACGATAAAATAATCAACCTCATTTAGTACAGGATGTGATCTTCAGAGCGCCCTATCACTTTCAGTTGACTTATGAAGTAGCCATCACTATCAAAAAGCATTTCATATACTGACCAGGACTTTTTCTCTTTTAATTCTACAATTATTTCATAGCGAATCGTTGGCTTCAGGCTATTTTCAAATGCATGCTGAATTACCACCCTGTCGCTCAACAGGTCTGAAGAATATTGCTTTTGAGTCTTTTGAATTTTAAAATCCGGGTATTGTACGAGATGCTCTGAGATGGTTTGTTGAAGATCTTTAGATAATTCGGTGAAACATACAATCACTTCAATGTCTTCCAACTTTCCAATACTATCAAACTCTGCGCTGTATCGCTGCTTGTGTAATTTGAACTTGCACTCATAAGTGATCTGCTCACCGTCAAATTCCTCAAAGTATTTTACTTTTGAAGCCTTATTGATCAGCGACTTCAATGTTTGATTCATTTCGGTAGGAATGGCCTCCTGCTTAATCTTTTTTTCACGCTCGATTTTGCCCTGACAAATTGATGTTGTAATGCAACATACGATGAGAAAGAGAGTAATTATTATTTTCATCCAAACAGCTTTTTCTTCCTTTTTTTCCTGTAAATGTTGAAAGCAGGCATTACAAATGCATATATCCAATAACAGAAACCTGAAAACATAAATGATTGGTTGCCAAAAACGCCAAATATGGAGATGAGCGCTGATAATGATGGAATGGCGGCCATAAGGAGGTTATCGTAGTAGTTGGTTTTCGTATGAAATATTTCAATGGGTGATAAGTCTAGTGCTTCTTTTCTATTGAGCGCAACCCTGTACATCCATGCTAATACTAAGAAGACAGCAGCGGCTCCTAAGCCATAGACGATCATCAAACTTGGAGCGTCTTCAAAAGGGAGGACTTCCGTAAAAAGAATGTTCAAAGCCTCATTGTCTCCAACTATCTGAAAGTAAAACATGGAAGACAAAACTTTAAAAAGAAACTTGAGAGGGTAGACATAAACCAATACAAGAAAGAGCAGAATAGTGTTAATCACTACAATCTTGACATCTCGAAAACCGTATCTTATAAAAAAGATATAGTGCTGGTACCAGATGACCATGAGCAGTGTAATGCATATTGCAAATGGGATAAGGTCTGCAAAAGATGCTTTTAGTTGTGCAAAGGTGTCAGGCACTGTTGATGATAGAACCAATAACGTAACTGCGAGAGCAAATACGGCATCACTAAATGTTTCTATTCTTGTTTGCTCTTCACCACGGTATTCAAAATCGGTATTCATACCGATCAAAGAGTTTTTCAAAGATTGTCTCATGTAGTATTCAGGTTAAGACTTCAATTTAATACATTCTCTGTATTACTAACTAATTATTTTCATTGCCTCTGTAGAGTCGCTCAATCTCTTTCTTATCTTTTTCAGGCACCTCAGGGTCTTGCAACAATCGAAAGGCATCTCCCGATGACCTTATGTTGTATTTTTCCAACACGCTATTTTCCCGTTCCTGCTTTCTTTTTTTTCTTATGATAAAGAAAAATACGATTTGCAGTACTAAAACCGCTGCAACAAAAATGATTAGACCTTTCATAACGAAATGCTTGTGAGTGGGTTAATATACACACAAATTAGTAGTATGAGAGAGAAAATTGAAAGACTTCAGCAACAGGCATCTTTACTTGAACCCAATGAACAAGAGCGGAAAAACATACGCAATGCTATCATAGATGAGACTGAAGGTTTTCTGAATAGGATTCATGATTTTGACAAGCTCCCCACCTATTTTCCCAATGTAAACGGTAAAGAACTGATGGACTTTCCAATAAGTGATGAACCCATCGGTTTGCAAAACGCCATCAGGTTGGTTACAGACAATATTGATAAAACAGGTATCACGGGAGCATCAGGGGGCCACTTAGGCTATATACCTGGGGGCGGGGTGTACAGTTCGTCTCTTGGAGACTACTGGACTGATGTAGTCAATACATACTCAGGTGTATTTTTTGCCAGCCCCGGAGCGGTGCGCATGGAAAACCACCTGATCAACTGGATGAGAGATATGGTGGGGTATCCGTCATCTACCTATGGCAACTTAGCATCTGGTGGAAGTATTGCTAACCTTATTGCCCTTGTAACGGCACGCGATGCATTTGAGATAAAAAGCAAAGATGTTGAGCATCATGTCATCTACCTTTCTAAGCAGGCACATCATTGTTTACATAAAGCCATTCATATTGCCGGACTCAGTGATTGTCCATTGAGGACTATAACACTTGATGAACACTTCAGGCTTGATGCAGATGATTTAAAGCGACAAATTAAAGAGGACAAAAACCAAGGTCTGCGGCCGTTTTTCATTGTGGCCTCTGCCGGCACGACCGATACGGGGGCAGTCGACCCGATTAATACAATCGCTGATATCTCAGAGGAACATAAAGCCTGGTTTCATGTGGATGCCGCCTATGGCGGATTTTTTATGTTGACTGCTGAGGGTCGTGAGAAATTTAAAGGGATAGATAGGTCTGACTCAGTCGTATTAGATCCGCATAAAGGCCTCTTTTTACCCTATGGTGTGGGTGTAGTGTTAGTTAAAGAAGGCGAGCTGATGCGTAAGGCGTTTAGCTATTTTGCGAGCTACATGCAAGATATCGTGGTGCAGCAAGACGAAGTTTCACCAGCAGATGTTTCACCTGAACTTACCAAACCATTCAGAGGGCTTCGCATGTGGCTACCGCTTATGCTTCATGGATTGAAACCGTTTAAGGCTTGTCTGGAAGAAAAGTTGCTTTTGGCAAAATATGCTTATGAGCAGTTACAAAATATAGAAGATGTAGAGGTCGGCCCGGAACCGGAGCTATCCGTGGTTACCTTTAGGTTTGTACCTAAGGGAATGGATGCCAACGAATTTAATGCGGCATTGGTTAAGGCCATTCATGATGATGGGCGAATATTCATTTCATCTACAACAATTGATGATGTATTTACATTAAGGCTGGCTATACTTTCTTTTAGAACGCACCTATCGACTATTGATTTGATTTTAAAAATTCTAATTGAAAAAGCCCAACTATTAAAAAAGGCTTAAATGCAAAAAAGCCACCCGATACGTTTATCGAAGGTGGCCTTTTTATTAACCTAAACAAAACAAGTAATCTTACTCAGCTAGCATAGACTTGGTGCCTGTTGCATTTGTGATAGAAAACCTAAAAGAGTCTCCTTCCACTTCACTGAGATCATATATTTTTCTAAAACCATAAAGGTTATGCACTTCATCTTCATGTATTAGATTGCCTTTGGCATCGTACAGTTTAATGGAAGTAGGCAAAGCCATTTCGTCTTTGTTCACTACTGCCAGCCTAAATTTCTTGGCATCGTTTACATTAAGCACGTTAGCTGCAAAATTTGGCTCATTAGAAGGCTTTTCCAAAGTGATAGTTTCTACCACTTCACTCCCATCCGGGTTGATCACCTTAAAAGTGTACTCACCATTTGGGAGCTCTGAAAAATCGTAGGGTTGTGCAAAACCTTCTTTGTTTTTGATAGCTTTTGCATGTACGATCTGACCTTGTGCATTTGTAAGAGAAACCTTCACCAACCCTTCGGCTTGTTGTAAATAAACGAGCTTAAATTTTTGAGGCGAATTGTTCATGACCGCCACTGTTTTTTTGTTGACCTTTTTAGGAGCGGGATTGTCTTTTTCTGTAGCAAAAGCGGTGGCTACCACCAGCAGCATTGCTACCATTAGTGTTGTTCTTTTCATGTTGTTTTTATTTTGTTGTTGACCTATGCATTTACACGCTCACGGCCCCTCAGAGTTGATTTTTTTGGAAGAGTGGTGTTAAATTATGCTGAGCGGAGAGGACAAAATTTTCTCTACTCCAAACAGGGGGATATACAAATGACCCTGTTTTTTCAGCTCGATTCTGTAAATAAAATATTTGAAAGTAAAGACACCAGATTGAGTGCTATTCTCAGGCTAATTGTCACCTAAATTGGTAACATGGAAGAACATTGAAAGAGCTAATTTCTAACTATTAAATCAAAACCCTTAATTTTAGATCAAGGCATTAAACCAATTTGATAATGACTTTAGCAGAGAGCATAATTGAGTTCTATAGAGATATTAAAACCCCAACAGATTTACCAATGGGTGTTGAGGTATTACAGCCATTTAGTGAACCTGAAGTCATGGGCATAGTCAGTGATTTTTATACCAAATATTATCAGGACAACAACCCTCGAACGTTCTTAATTGGTATTAACCCTGGTAGATTTGGAGGAGGAGCTACCGGAATTCCGTTCACAGACCCTATCAGATTAGCTGAAGTGATTGGTATAGAAAGTAGTTTTGATAAAAAAGCTGAGTTGTCTTCAAAATTTATCTATCACATGATTGATAGGCTTGGTGGGCCTGAGCCATTTTATAAAAATTTCTACTTTACCTCAGTTTCACCTTTAGGCTTTGTGAAGGATGGGAAAAACCTCAACTACTACGACATTAAAGAACTCCAGGAGGGCTTGGAAGGATATATCGTGCAGCATCTAAGAAAACAAATTGATTTTGGAAGCAGAGCCATTGCCTACAGTTTGGGTAAGGGTAAGAATATTAAATACCTGAAATGGTTGAATAAAAAATATGAACTATTTGAAGATGTAAAACCATTACCCCACCCGCGATGGGTTATGCAATACAGATTAAAAAGGCTGGACGAATTTATTGAGGAGTATTTCGAGGCGCTTTCTCCGCATATGGATAATTGAGAGAACTGTCATTCTAAAACAAGTTCTTATGGCAACAAAGTTATACTCGTCAATTCGAGTGAGGAACGAGCGAGAAGTCTCCTTAAATATTGAGGAGACTTCTCGCTTTAATTTGTTGCGCTCGAAGTGACGCAATAATTTCTACAAAATAAATCGATACGTATACTTTATTAAAAAGATATTATGAGGTGTCTTATCGAAAAGACCATCGGTAAGATGACTAAAATCGTTTTGGTCAACACTTGGAAAACCCGTTCGACTCTGAGTCCATACCAGAAACAGCGTAGAGCCCGGAATGTACTCCCATCTTACTACCATATTGGACCTTAGTTGTACAAAATTAAAGTCAGGATTGCCTATGCTATAATCGGTAGTGCCGTCATTATTTTCATCTACCAGGTACGAGCCACCTTCAAAAGTAGGGTTTAACAAAGCATACCTGCTGTTATAGTTTTCTGCATTGGGGTCAGTAATTCTTTTGAAATCTGAGTAGCTGCCTGAGGCTGCAAACGGTTGCCCCCAATATTGTATTGATAAGTTAGGCGTTAGCATATATGTCAGCCGCAAAGACATGTTATATGTCCTTTGATTTATTGTAGCAACGATATATCTGGGGTTTCCCTCATATGATTCAGTTGATACATACTGCATGGTATTTTCATTTTGACTCACGCTCGGAGAAACAGAGATATTTAGGCTATTGTTAGGTCTGTACCTGAAGTCCATCCACAGTCCTTCGTTATGCTGATAGTCATCAAAACCTTTACCCCACCAGGGGTTGATGGCAAACCTAAACTTCTTCCGGTTATCGGTACCCATCCAGACCCACTGGCTTACTCTCCCGGGATATGTTATGGCCGGGCCTCCACGTAGGTCTGCATTTGAGATACTATTGCCGTTGATTGAAAATCCTGTGCTAACGGCCAAAAAGTTTTTAAATTCAACATGACCGTTTAGATTGACTCCTCTTTCCAGGGCCACCCCTCCAAAATCCCAGTCTGCATATTGGTTCATGTTTAAACGCATCGATCGAAATGGCCCAAAAGGATTAAGCTTGCGATATTGTACCCAGAGCCATTGCGTCATAAAGTCGGTTTGTGATAGAAATCCAATGTCATTTAGTGAAAGCTGAGGTGACCTCCACGTATAACCCAAGTCATATACCAAATTACCACTGCGTTTACCAAATACGAAGGTGCCTGCAGTGCCTTCCATTGACGTACGTGTGGTGTCCAGCGTAGTGTGTCGATTGTCAGGTCTTTGAAAAAAGCGCTCAGAAGCGGTTTGTGTGTTTTCAAGCGATTCTCTAGAGCCTCTTACTTTGCTAGCGGCAAATTTCCCACTCACGTAGTAAGACCGATCTTTCCAGAAGTGGGTCACATCAAGGCCAGCTGAGTAAGCATCATCATGTAAGAAATTTAGCCTTTGGTCTTCGATATTTCGATTGGTAGCAGTAAACATGCCGCCAACAATTGTCTTTCCCTGATTAATATCTTGTTGAACACGACCTACCAGATAGTTTGTCATAGGCTCAACTACCTCCTCTCTTCGCACACCAAGACTATCGACTTGCACAGTCTCCTCGGCAGTTACAGATTCTAAGACTCCCCACGAGAAGCCATTCTTATTTTTCCCTGTGATTTTTGCGGCACCCAATATTCTCGTGTTATCTTTATTTTCAACGTATTCAGTTACATTATCCGGGCCGTCATCGTCAGTGTCTACAAAGCCTTGTGGCCTCCTGCCAATTCTACGAGAATAGAATAAATTGTTTGATCTAAACCCGACCAGTCTAAAATCAAGGATGTTGTTACCTTCAATGAAAAAGGGACGTTGTTCTCTGAAGAAAAGTTGAAAAGCCGAAAGGTTAACCTGAGAAGGATCAGCTTCTACCTGGCCAAAATCGGGATTTACAGTAAGGTCTAATGTGATATCGCTTGTAATACCAATTTTGGCATCCAAGCCAAAATCAAGTCCGCTGTCTTTACCGTCTCTAAAAGGATTGCCCTCTTCTTTTTCAAATCTCTCGACCCGACCCACCACATAGGGCTGTATTTCCAACTGCTTTTGTGGTTTTATGCCCTTGATACCTCGCAACTCACCAAAAAGATGTACCCAGCCGGCTGCTCCCTGAGGGATGTATTGCCATACAGAGCGTTCTTCGTTTCTAAAAAACCTTCTGGTAAACTGCAGCCCCCAAACATGTTCTTCTTTATTGGCAAATCTCAACTGACTCAATGGAATCCTCAGCTCTGCAATCCAGCCCTCATGGTTGATACTTGTACGCAAGTACCAAATGGGATCCCAGTTGGAGTCCCAGTTGTTACCGTTGTTGGATATATACTCATCTCCTTTTACACCAGATACTGAGGAAGTGAATGAAAAGGCCGTACGTTTATCGTAGTAACTATCAATATTTACCTCTATCCAATCGCCATCGAATCCGTCTCGTCTCGACATACGACTGACAATCTTATCTGGTTCAGGATCTAAATTTTTGGTGAGAATGTAAAGGTTTTTTTCATCGTAAAGTATTTTAAAATGAGTCTGTACAGCAGGAGCAGCTGCATCATCAGGCGAGCGCTGTATGAAATCACCGCCACCCCATTCGACCTGCTCCCAGGCGGGGTCATTGCCCAGCCCATCTATTTTGGGAGGTTCGCCCTGTACCCGTTGTGTGGTGTATGATTGAAGAGAATCTTGTGCGTAGGAAATAGAGCAAATACACACAAATAGTGTTAGCAGCGTTGTTGACCTCATTTTGTTGTAAGTTTTGACCTATAAGGGTTTACTCTATATATTGTCAATGGTTACAAGATTTACACTATTGGCGACAGATAACCTGTTTTATGCCATACACGTTGAATTGTGATATATGAAAGGAAAAATCAACTTAAAAGAGAAACTAGGCCACTTTACAGATCATTGGTCTCCCAGAATCATTGGAGAGCTAAACGGCCAGTATGTAAAACTCGCCAAAGTGAAAGGTGAAATGGTATGGCACAGCCATGCTGAAGAGGACGAGCTTTTTTATATAATTAATGGCCAGCTTACGCTGAAATTCAGAGATGGTGAGGTTACGCTCAATGCTGGTGATATGTATATTGTACCTATGGGGGTCGAGCATATGCCCATTGCGGAAGAGGAGTGCCACTTAATGCTTTTCGAGCCAAAATCAACCGCTCATACAGGTGATGTCGAGTCTGAGTTGACTAACAACAACCAACAGTGGATTTGAATACACTTATTTTCTTCCCAAATAAAACACCAACAAGCTCACTCCTAAAAAAGTAGAGCCGATACTTCCAAAAATGACGATGAGTAGCCACCGGTCAGTAAATGTATCGATTACAATATCATACGGATCGCTAGAATTGATATACACATCTACTTGCTCACCTACGTAGTAGCTAGGCGGATCGGAAGATGTATTGCTTTGATAAGCGTAGGTTTTTCCATCAAATTCATATTCAAACAAAGGGTTTGAAGGGTTCGATTTTACAATTGCAATGGTTTTATTTCTCTGGTTAATAATGTTTTGTTGGCCATTGTAAACATAAAATGCAAAGCCCAAAAGGAGCAGCGCAATAATTATAAATATTGATGGGATCAATCTACCACCTCCAGAAAGTGCACGAGCACCTGCTGGGTCTGGTTTTATATCAGCCGGATTGATAGTGGCTCTAAGTGTACGCACCAATCTTGTGGCAGTTTTTAAATCTAAATTAAGCTCTGCCCGCACATAGTTTATTGCCTCAATAGTTTTGCCCGCTCTTATTAAGCCCTTGGTAGTTTCTTTTTGTGTCTCTGTGACTTTCATGTCATAGACAATTTACTCATTTTTCATTTTTGATGATAGTGGCCTTATGTATATTTAAAACATGAACTTTCACACAAGAAAATGGGTAAAACCCGAAGACCTCAACCCTAACGGTACATTATTCGGAGGTAGCTTGCTTAAATGGATTGATGAAGAGGCCGCTATTTACGCCATAATACAGCTCGACACCAATCGATGCGTCACTAAATATATGTCAGAGATTAACTTCGTGAGCTCAGCACGCCAGGGTGATATCATAGAGCTGGGCATGGTGGCAACAAAGTTTGGTAAAACATCCCTTACACTGAAGTGTGAGGTGAGAAATAAGCTTACGAGAAAAACTATATTGGCGGTAGACAAAATTGTATTTGTTAGTCTGGGAGAAGATGGCTTGCCCATGGAGCATGGTAAAACGGAGATTGTTTACGTAAAAGACCGATTCGAATGAAACCTGAATATTTAAGCCTGGTAGCATCATTGGTAGGTGTGGTTGTTGGCGGTGGCATTTCTTACTTGCTGCAGAGAAACCAATTGAGACATGCATACAAACTTAAAGTTGAAGAACTCAAAACAGAATATATGGCCGAACAAACGGCTAAATATTATCTATCACATAAAGGCTATACCGACCGAAAGTTTGAAACCATAAAAAAAGGCCTTGGCGGATTTGAGGATGACGAACTCCGTAAAATATTGGTGAGGGCTGGCGCCATAAGAAGCTTTCGCGATGACGAAGAGTGGTGGACATTACTCGATCGTATGCCAGAAAAAATTGAGAAAAAGAAGAGTGGTTAATTACAACAGACCACAGCCATCAATTTCGAGGATTAATCCTGAGCCATAAGCTGATCCCGGGGTTTGATACCCTGGTTTAAAGTCACCATTTATAATCTTCCGAGAAATAAGTACAGTAGTTTTGGCGGTTAGTGTGTAGCCATTAGGTGTTTTCAATCGCTTTTCAATTATTTTATTTCCATCAGAAATTCTTCCCCAAAGCAACATAGAAGCTTTACTCCTCTTTTCATCAGATGGGCCGGCTGGTTTTTTATCGATTTGCTTTTTCAAAAGGTTTTTCACCCAACGCATGGCAAGTATGGGCTTTAGCCAATTGGCCCATTTCATTTGTTTTACTTGCTTTTCGGTACTTCCTGTATACACTTCAATATTTTTGATACCAATGCTATAGTAAGCACTGGAGATATCACCCCACGAAATACCTACAGAAATCTGCTCAAATTCACCATAATCAATTTGTTTTACTGCAGCGCCATGCTTTTTGTTCTTTAGTTCTCCTCCAGCCCTATAATATTGTCCCTTATGAATATTCTCTATCATAGTTTTGGCTGTTCCCCGCGAGAGACTACCTCCCTGGCTTGTAAATGCCAACTCTAATTGGTCACCATCAGGCAACTCAGCTTTAAGCATATTTGCAAGGCAATCAGAAGGCACCACATCAAACCCAGCCCCGGGTAAAAGCATAATATCTTCTTCTTTAGCATTAGCATCCATTTGATGGAGCATATCAAATACCTGATACTCACCGGTGATATCGATATAGTGTGATTTTGATAGAATGCATGCCTTGGCCATTACTTCTGCAGTAAACTCAAAAGGACCAGCGCAATGGATAACAAGGTCTATGTCCTTCAGATTTTTTGCTACCTCATTAGGCTCTTTCAAATCAAACACACGATGCGGGAGTCGCAGCTCATCGGCCATTGACTTTACCTTTTCCTGGCTTCTGCCTGACAATACAATGCTTAAGTCGTGCGTTAATGCCTCATCTACAATGAGTTTGCCTGTGTACCCGTATGCTCCGTAAACTAAAATCATATGATTAGGTTCGTTAAAGTGAAGTAATATTCTAAATTGTGAATAACTATCATAACATATGGAAGAAAAGAAGATTTTAGTTTTAACGGGCGGAGGCGACTGTCCAGGCTTGAACGCTGTAATAAGAGGCATAGTGAAAGCTGCCAAAAGACAAAAGGGCTGGAAAGTGCTGGGTAGCATTGAGGCATTCAATGGGCTACTGAAAGAGCCCATGGAAATTGTGAAACTCAACCGTAAAAGAACGGCTGGCATTCATGTAAAAGGTGGGACAATTATAAAAACTACTAACAAAGGCAATCCCTTTGACTTTCCGGTTCAGCAGGAGGATGGCTCGTGGAAAACAGAAGACCTTTCTGATACAGTGATTGAAAAAATGAAAGCATTGGGAGTGGAGGCTATTATTAATATTGGAGGAGATGGCTCTCAACGTATTTCTCAAAAGTTTCATGAAAAAGGAGTGAATATTATAGGTGTACCAAAAACCATTGACAACGATCTTTCTGGCACAGATTTTACATTTGGCTTTCGCACAGCCGTGCAGATTGCCACGGATAGCTTTGATAAACTCGTAACCACCGCAGAGAGCCACCATCGAGTGATGATTATGGAAGTTATGGGTAGGGATGCCGGCTGGATTGCGCTGCATACTGCCATTGCAGGTGGGGCTGAGGTTTGTCTTATTCCAGAAATCCCGTATGATGTTGATAAAGTTGTCAGACATATTAACAAACGATATGAAAAAGGTAAGGGCTTTGTAAATATTGTGATGGCAGAAGGTGCCAAGCCTATGGGTGGGGAAGCTTTTAGTACAGAAGCTGAAGCTGCAGGTTATGAACATAAGCGATTAGGTGGTGCTGCATATCAGCTGTCTGATCAATTAAAAAGTGCAGGCTGTAAAGCCGATATTAGAGAGGCCGTACTTGGCCATACCCAGAGGGGTGGAACCCCAATAGCATTTGATCGTGTACTGGCTACACTTTTTGGGGTGAAAGCATTTGAAATGGCACTTCATGGAGAGTTTGGCAAAATGGTGTCTTACAGAAATAATCAGATATGTTCTGTCCCGCTAATTGATGCTATAAAAGAATATAATTATATTGACACAGATTCTTATTTGGTGCATGCTGCAAAAAGTATAGGGATCTCTTTTGGAGATTAATGAAGAATTTTGTCTTTCTTTTGGTTGGTTTATTTTGTTATGGCTATACGTTGGCTGTACCTGATACGGTACGCATAAATTCTAAAGATCGCGTATATCTAAATTCAGCACTTCAATTTTATATTGACGAATCTCGTGATCTCACCATAAATGAGGTGAAAAACGAATCGTTTCAACGCGTAGAAAATGATGTACTTCGCCTTGATTTGACTGATGATAATATCTGGTTAAAAGTTATTCTCAAAAATGAGTTGAACGAAAAACTCAACTTATTACTTGAGTTCACTGATCCTTCTATTTATTTCATACAGCTTTATAAGTTTAACGCAGATTCATTGCTAAGTCAGAAGAAGTCTGGCACGAGCACACAGCAATACGAAAAAGCTGTAAAAGGGTATAAAAATAATTTCAGGGTTGAACTGAATACTAATGAATCAACGGAGTTATACTTTAAAGTTAACTCAAAGACAAGCATCACATTTTCCGTATTGCTCGAGCCCGAAACAGAGGCTACACAACGCTACAGTAGAGAGCAGGTATTACTTGGAGCTTTTTATGGAATCATTTTTCTTCTAGTGATCTACAGTATTACATTATTCTTTATTACAAAGATCAGAGTGTTCTTAACCTATGGTCTCTACGTGTTGTCTTTATCAGCGTTTACTTCAATGGCCGATGGCTTCTTTCCTTTGTTTTTTCATAAACCTCACATCTTCTTGAATGGCTACTTTGATATCTTATTTTTTGTCATTTCAAATGTATTAGGGTTGTTGTTCATGGTCGATTTTCTGAGAATCAAGAAATGGAGTAAGACTATGATGTGGTTTATTTACTGTTACATCACATTCATTATAGTATCGGTGAGTGTTTTGTTTGTAGTTTCTAAAGCGGCCATGTTTCAATCCACACAACTCTTAGGCCTTGCCACATTATTCGTTTACATATTTGTGGGAGCAAAGGCCGTGAGAAAAAATATCAGGCAATCTATATATTTCTTATTAGCATATAGTGCCTTTGGGATATTCATCGTAATCTTTACCCTTTCTTTATTACGCATCATAGAATTTAGTGTTCTAGTGCAGTATGCCATTCATTTCGGGTATGGCCTCAGTATGATCATTTTGTCTTACGGGTTAATTAAGCGTCTGTATTCTGTATATCAAAAACTTATTGATAAAGAAAAAGAAAAGAAAGAGCTCATCAGACAAAAAAACAAGGAGCTGGAAGAAACAGTTGAGAGGCGCACGTCAGTAATTACAAAGAAGGAAGTAAACCTACGCGCAATTTTAGACAATACCGACAGTTCTATTTGGCTGGTAGATACAAGTTTTAATCTAATCGATTTCAATAGAATATTCGCCTTTTTATGGAAGATCGCCTACGGGACTAGCCTGGAGCGTGGCAAAAATATATTAGACCTCATGCCAGATTCGGATATAAAAGACAGATGGAGAAAAAGATATACCGCAGGCCTTAATGGAGAAAAAGGTGTTTTTGTAGAGTCTTATAAGTTTGAAGGTAGAACGAGGCATTTTGAAATAAGAACCTTTCCTATAAAGGAAAACGATGCGGTGACCGGAGTTTCTGTTTTCTCAAAAGACATCACCGAACAATTACAGTCAGAAAAACAGTTGAAGACTCAAAATGAAATGCTAAGAAAAGTCAATAAGGAGCTGGATAGCTTTGTATATAGTGCTTCTCACGATTTAAAAGCACCATTGGCATCTGTTCTTGGCCTCATCAATCTCGTCAAAGAAGAAGCCAATATGAAAGCGAGGCTGGAGTATTATGCCATGATGGAAAAGTCGGTGGTTCGCCTCGATACTTTTATCAAAGACATTATCGACTATTCCAGGAATGAACGGACGGAGATTAGCTACGAACCTATTGATTTACAGGAAACTGTTGAGACTATATTTGAAGACCTTAAATACCTGAAAGGATTTGAAGGTATTGATAAGAAAATAAATATAGCATCGAATGGGCCCTTAAAAAATGACAAAGTCAGGGTAAAAGTTGCACTACGAAACTTGATTAGCAATGCCATAAGATATGGCTGCCCACCAGAAGGGAATAGAAGAATTGTAATTACGGCTAAAGTTGATGAGGAAAAGGCAATAGTTACCATTAAAGACTTCGGCCCTGGCATAAGCGAAAAACACCACCCACATGTTTTTGAAATGTTTTATCGAGCTCACGAAAGGTCAGAAGGCACCGGGCTTGGGCTCTACATCGTAAAAGAAACACTGGAGAAAATAAATGGTAGTATAGAGTTGGTAGGCAGCAGTGGCGATGGATGTGAGTTCGTCCTGACCATCCCAAACCAGGGATAATTGTCTCAGCTCAGACAAAAGGCTTAAATATTGTCATTATTGGAAACATTCAGCAGTATTTTGCGCTTATACTCCAAAGCAAGTAGAAGATGAGTAATATAAAAAAAGCAACATTCGGAGCAGGCTGCTTTTGGTGTATTGAAGCAGTATTCCAACAATTAAAAGGAGTTCAGTCGGTCATTTCAGGCTACACGGGAGGTAAAGTAAAAGACCCCACTTACAGAGAAGTCTGTGGAGGTAGAACCGGACATGCCGAAGTAGCGCAAATTACCTATGATGAAAGCATAATTTCATTTGATGAGTTGTTGGAAATTTTCTGGCAGACCCATGACCCTACAACATTAAATAAGCAGGGGGCTGATGTAGGTACCCAATACCGATCAGCAGTTTTTTATCATGATGCTGAGCAAAAGCAAAAGGCAGAAATGTACAAACAAAAACTTAATGAGGCTGGGGCTTTCAACGACCCAATTGTAACTGAAATTTCACCGTTAGGTGTTTTTTATAAAGCGGAGGAGCCACATCAAAATTACTATAACAATAATCAGGATCAGCCCTATTGTGCCATAGTTATAAGACCCAAAGTAGAAAAAGTTAAGCGGGTTTTTGGGCATAAACTGGCTAAGTAATAAAAAACGCCTGGCAATTGAACCAGGCGCAAAAATGTGGGGATCCCCTAAGGTTTTAAGACCCATTAACTTAAAACCATATCACGACATTTAGTTGAAGATAGATTGGAGATGCCCCGCTTTTGTTATCAATATTTAACCAGCTTTCCATAATACACCTGATGTTGAGTAGATACTTTGTAGGTGTACATATCGTTAGGCAAATCATCTGCAGAAAAACTTATGGCATTGGTTTCATTAGCTCTTACATCACCTTCAAATACTGTTTTCACTTTATAGCCTCTTTGGTTGTAAAGTTCTACAACAGCCTTAGTAGCTACACCTGAAGTAAATTCAATAGTTGCAACTGATCTAAACGGGTTGGGATAGGCACTTACAGCTCCGGTTATATTAACCTGACCATCCACATTTTCATAAGCCACACACTGGCCATACTTATAAGCCACTTCGAAGTCTGCTGTATTTAATTGTTCTGCACAGTCATCATCGTCAGTACAAATGGTAAAAGAACCTTCAAAAGAATCGGCAAATTCGCCTTCTCCAAATCCGGATATGTCGTCAAACTTGAAGCCCTTAATTCCAGTTGTTGGATCAGTTCCAATTTCAACTGGCCAGTTCCCATCATTTATAGCTTCTGAAAAATCGCCACAGCCAATGGCTACACTCATATGTGATAATCCATGTGAGTGTACACCAGAGTATTCGACATTTATCCTGTAGGTATAGCAACCTTCATTTATTTCGACTAACTCAATTGAGCTTGAATATGGATTATCACAATTTTTTCCGTTTCCATTATTTCCATCATCACTGTCATCGTCTCCCCCATCATCGGAACCGTCCCCTCCGTCAGAACCATCATCTCCTCCGTCAGAGCCGTCTCCTCCGTCACCGGATCCATCATCTCCGCCATCAGAACCATCCCCTGAACCATCGTCTCCGTCTCCATTATCACCACCATCACCAGAGTCACCACCACCAGCGTCACAGTCAACCGAATTTTCGTCTACTACTACGGTAAGGTTACTGGCACAACCGTTCGTGTCTGTTATAATTACGTCATATGTCCCTGCTTCTATGCCATCAAGGTCTTGTGATGATGATCCGTTGGACCAATCGTAGGTATAACTTCCCGAGCCACCAGTTACCTCTAAATCAATAGCATAACCTGATGCTTCACAAGATGGGTTAGAAACATTTGCGCTTGCGCTAATTGCAGCCGGAGATCCAACTACGTAAGTAAGACTTTTCTCACAACCAGAGGCATCTGTAACAATAACTCGGTAAAGGGTAGCTTCTACGCCAGAGATACTGCTTGTTGTCGCGCCATTTGACCATGCATATTGGTATGGCTCAACACCACCTGACGGAGTTAATGTAATTGAGCCATCAGATGCACCGTTACATGATACTGCCTCAACAGTGGCTTCAACATTGAATGTTGTTTGGGCTACAACGGCCCTTAAAGTAGCGGAGCAACCATTTTGATCCGTAACCTCAACTGTATACATACCAGCTGACAAGTTCTCAAGGTCCTGTGAAGATGCTCCGTTAGTCCATACGTATGTATATGGTTCTAAGCCTCCGGTAACTGTAAGGTCGATACTTCCCGTATTATCTTCAACACAACCGGTTTTGGTAGTCGTAGCAGTCAAACTCAAAGGGTTATTTTCTTGCACTACAAATGTTCCATTTTTGGTGCAGCCGTTTGCATCAGTTAAAGTTACACTGTATATGTCGGCCGCAAGGTTCGTAAGGTCTTCAGTGGTTGACCCGTTGTCCCATGCGTAAGTATAAGGGCCAGTACCACCAGACACGGTTAAATCAATTGCTCCATTTGCCTCAGCACACGATGCCTTTGTAACACTAGCACTTAAATTAATTGTCACATTACTAGCTACTACAAATCGCTCATTTATTGAGCAGCCTTCGCTATCAGTAATGGTTAAGAAATAGTTACCGGCACTTAAATTAGAAATGTTAGCTTCAGTCGATCCGTTTGACCATTGGTAGGTGTAGTCTCCGCTTCCTCCAACTACATTTATGGCAATTGAGCCATCATTATAGCCTGCACAAGTTGCGTTTGTAATTTCTCCGGTTACTTCAATAGCTTCTGGCTCAAAGATTGTTGTATCTAGTTCGAGTACATTGCCATCAGCATCTGTTATAGTAACTCCATAATCACCAGCAGGGAGGCCAGTTAATGTTCCTTCTGTGGAGCCGTTAGACCAGGAATAAGTAAATGGTCCATTCCCTTCATCAACAATAGCTGCAATACTGCCATCGGCAGCTCCGTTACATGAAACATCCACGGGTTCTAAATGAGCCTGCAGATTTACACAGCTTATTTCTGTTTCTTCAATATATATACAAGTGCTGGCCTTGTAAGCTACTCTTGGAGCCCAGCAACTAACATCACAAGACGACAAATTGCAAACAGTAAAAGTTACGGTAAATGATTCAAGGCTGTCATCATCATCTCCAAACCCTTCTATGTCATCAATTTTGAAACCTTTTAAACCGCTTGTAGGATCTTTTCCTATTTCTTGCTTCCAGCCCTGAGAGTTAGAGACATTGGTGATATCCGCACACTCAGGTACCTCTACAGTATAGTGAGAAAGTGCATGCGCACAACTACCTTCAGTGAAAATGCGCACCTCATAGGTTGAGCAGCCCTCACCTGAGTCAGTAATATTAACAATTTCGCTTCTATAGCAGTTGGCTTCACAGTCGCCATGTGCGGAAGCACCTAAGAGGTGATTTTCTACGGCAAAAGATAAATTTGAAAATAATAAAAGCCCACCGACAACTAATAACTTCTTACAAATGGTTTTCATAATATATGGTCGTGATTACAACCATAAATGCATTATTAGGCGATAAGGTTACTGACCATTTAGTCGGGCCGTCTGTTTGAACGATGAATTGTCACTTCAGCAGTTAAGCTGTTGGTTACTATTCCTCCAAAGCCTCTTCAATAGCATCCATTTTTGCTTGTGTGTATTTGCCTGAAGTGGCGTAAGCGATGTTGCCATCTGTATCGACAATGAAGATGTAGGGCACCTTCTTGTTGTCAAGATTTAGTGCATCCTTATAATCTTTAAGGCTTCCTTTGTAAAACAAAATGTTCGGTACGAGTTTAGGGTCTAGCTCCTCAGCTGTTTTTTTCTTAACCTTTCCTGTGGCTACTGCATTTACTCCGGTAAACATGGGTACAAAATATACATTGATGTCGTAGGCAAAAGAAGCAAATACTCCGGTGGCCTCTTTGATAAACTTATGGTAGATGGGGCTAAACCATGTATTTAGGTCGTCCTCTGCCTTCTTAGAATAGGCCAGACCGAGTAAAGTATACTTATCTCCAACGTCTGTGGGTAGTACAATAACCTCGTCATCAACGGTTTCCGTTTCCATTTCAGGAAAAGGCTGACCCTCTAAATCTTGAGCAAATATTGAAGAGGTGAAAAAGCCAAAAAACACAAGCAGACAAATTTGTTTCATAATACCTTTTTGTTGAGACATACCTAATTTACGAAAAACGATGGATTTCATTGTGTACACAAGATGTAAGTTTTACATATAACTTTTGATGTTGATGTCTCGTTACAATTAATGTTTAAACAATGAAAAAATTATGAATTCAAGGACAATTAAAATTATCGGATGGGTTTTGTCAGGATTAATCTCGGCTTTTTTGTTATTCAGTGCACTGGGTAAATTAAGCGGGCAAATGACTGGAATGATGATCGGCTGGGGATTTACGGAAGGTGAGGTGACCATGATAGCTGTTGGTGAATTAATATCGGTGATTTTGTTTTTAATTCCACGGACAAGCTCGTTAGGTCTGCTAGTGTTAAGCTCTTATATGGGTGGTGCAATTGCTACGCACATGCAAGCTGCACCGCCTGCAGACAGCTATGTTGTGCCTTCAATAATTCTTGTAGCAATATGGATAGCCAGTGCCTTAAGGGTGCCCGGTTCATTTTCAAGTTTTACGAAATAATTACCATAACATCCCGGAATAAAATCGGGATGTTAATTTCGGTCTTCTAGCCTTACTTCTCCAGTTTTTACAAGCATTGATTTTTGATCTACAACGTCCGAATTGCCCTTCATAAGATTAACATACTTCCAATTGGCAATAGCCTCATTCGGTGTAAGCTGCAATAGCAAATAACCATGGTCACGCAAATTGGCAAATTTCAAATGAGGGTTTAGCGAGCTGTTAGTAATTTTTTGCTCATGTAAAATTACCGAGTCAGTGGGGAACCGCTCATTACTATTTCCCGAGTTGATTGAAGTTGTCCCAAACTCAATTGCAAATGGGTTGTAATTTTGATTTAAAGAGTCAGTGACTTCAAAGGCCCATGATGAATGCGTGTCACCGGTTACAAATACTACATTTTCAATGTTATTGTTAATGATCAACGACTTGATGGAGTCTCTCTCAGCAGGGTACCCATCCCAACTGTCCAGGTTGATGTTAAAAGTCTCATGCCCCCAATTGAGATAAGAAAAGATCACCTGATTTCCAATTACCTTCCACTGCGCATCCGAGTTGATTAGTTTTTCTATAAACCATTGAAGCTGATCGTCTCCTAACATTTTACCTTGACTGATCGTTGGCGCATTTACACTATCTGGAGGGGCGGTTCTGCCACTGAGTCGCTCGTCAAGCATGATTAAATCAACGAGATTGCCATAATCAAATGATCTATAAAGATTATCTCCTTCCCGTACGGGTAGCCACTCATAATAAGCTTGTCTTGCGGCTGCCTTGCGTTTCATATAATCTCCTTCGTTCGACTGATGGTTTTGTGCTCCATCTTTGTATGAGTTGTTGGCAATTTCGTGATCATCCCAAATCGTGATAAAAGCATGTTGTTGATGTGCAGCGGCCAGGTCGGGGTCTAACCTGTATTGGGAGTAGCGCAATCTATAATCCTGAAGTGAAATAAGTTCTTTGGCCGGATAATGGAGCCTTGACGAATCGCCATACACACCCGGACCATACTCATAAATATAGTCGCCTAAATGCAATACTGCATCAAGGTTAACTTCACTTGCAATGGCCTGATAAGCGGTAAAGCTACCAAACTCATAATTTGAGCAACTTGCAATAGCAAACACGAGACTATTAACATCACCATCTGGCGCAGTTTTAGTTTTACCTATTGGAGACATGGTGCCTAACGAACGGAATCGATAGAAGTATTGTGTGCCAGCAGATAGCTTGTCAACATCGACTTTTACAGTATAGTCTCGCGAAGGGTTGGTTAAAAAAGTACCTTGGTTTACAACCATAGTAAACGTACTGTCAGTCGCAATTTCCCAATTTACATCAATGGTCCTAAGAGAATCTTTGGGCGTTACCCTTGTCCATATGACTACTCGGTCATTTAGTGGATCTCCAGAGGCTACTCCATGATAAAATGGCCACTTAGTTGAGTCATAATAGTTGGCTATTCCATCTGTTGGTAACACGGTAATTTCTTTGGTTGTTTCTTTTCTATTGCACCCTTGGTAAAGGAGTGCGATTAAAGAAAGTAGAGTTAGATACTTCATAAATATGTGGTCCTGTCAAAGTAAAAGTACAAAATGAAAGTTAACTGTGTATTAACCCTATTTCATTTTTGCAGATAGCAAAAAACATTACATCTGCTAAATAAGGTTGGCTTTTTTAATTATCTTATAATGCTTAATAACCAACAAAAACCTAATTATATGAAGAAGTTATTACAAATTATCTTAGGGGCTCTTATTGTAGGATTTATCAATATTACAGCCTCTGCACAATCTACTGTGTCTGGAAAAGTCACGGACCAGGGAGGTGAAGCACTTATTGGAGTTAACATTGTGGAGAAAGGAACTTCTAATGGAACTACAACAGACATTAGTGGTAGCTACAGAATTCAACTCAACAATGCAGATGCAACCTTAGTTTATAGTTTTATAGGTTATGATAAACAGGAGGTTGTTGTAAATAGAAGATCTATAATTGATATCACTTTACAGGAAAGCTCCTTGTCACTTTCTGAAATAACAGTAGTTGGTTCACGTAATGTAAATCGTACAGCTACTGAAACGCCAGTTCCTGTAGATATTATAGATGTTCAGGAATTGACGACAAACAGTGGTGTGGTAGAAATAAACCAACTATTACAATATGCGGCACCTTCCTTCAACGCCACAAAGCAAACAGGATCGGATGGAGCCGATCATGTCGACCCTGCTGCTTTAAGAGGATTGGGTCCAGATCAGACGCTGGTACTTATAAATGGAAAACGAAGACATCAATCATCTTTAATTAATGTATTTGGTACTAGAGGTCGTGGTAATACTGGTACGGACTTAAATACAATTCCGGCCGCTGCAATCAAACGAATAGAAATATTACGTGATGGAGCTTCTGCACAATATGGTTCTGATGCCATTGCTGGTGTAATAAACATAGTATTAAAAGATAACATAGGTGAATTTACCGGAGGGATCACCTATGGGGCTTATTACAATAATCCAGATGGAGACTTCCCGGAAGGCACTCCAAATACTGATGGGAACAGACTTGATGTTGATAGAAATGGAAATGCTATTGATAGCGATGATCCGACTTTTGATGGGGTTTCTACAAAAATCAGTGCTAATTACGGTGTAGGTGTAGGCGAAGATGGGTTTGTAAATGTAACCTCTGAATTCATAAGCAAAAATAAAACATTAAGACCGGGGTTCGATTTTAGAAGGGGATTTGGAGAAGCCGCCATAGATGGCTTTAATCTTACGTTAAATTCTGCTATACCACTTTCAACTAATACCGAATTTTATGTATTTGGCATTAGAAATTTTAGGGACACTGATGCTTATGCATTTACTCGAAACAATCCAACAGAACGTAATGTATTAAGTATATATCCAAATGGATTTACCCCAAGAATTACATCAAACATTACAGACAATTCACTCTCAGCGGGTATAAGGACAGAAACTGAAAGTGATTGGAAAATTGATTTTAACCATACATATGGCAAAAACAATTTCCACTACTTTATAAAAGGTACCCTCAATGCTTCTCTGGAAGACGCTTCTCCTACTGATTTTGACGCAGGGGGTCATAGCCTTACTCAAAACACGTCAGGATTAAATTTGACAAAATATTTTCAGGATGCAGGAGTAAACCTTGCTTTTGGCTTGGAGCACAGAACGGAAACTTTTGAAATATTTGCAGGAGAAGCAGGTTCGTATGGCACTTTCGATGACAACGGTGTATTAATCACAAACCCAGCTATTCAAACCGTTCCGACTGTTATTATTGGTAGTGACACTTTACAAAGACCAGGTGGCTCTCAAGGCTTCCCTGGGTATGGTCCTGCCAATGAGGTTGACCGATCGAGAACCAACTTTGCTATGTATGCTGATGGAGAAATTGATATCACTGATAATTTTCTCATAGGAGTTGCAACAAGATATGAATACTACAGCGACTTTGGGAGTACGCTGACGGGAAAACTGGCTGCAAGAGTTAGCCCTACTGATAATCTGAGCTTAAGAGGATCTGTAAGTACCGGATTTAGAGCACCATCACTAGCACAGATTTATTACAACCTCCGGTTCACAGATTTCCAGGGTGGAGTTGCTTCAGAGACGCTGCTATCACCTAACAATAGTCCGGTAACTAAATCATTTGGGATTGAAGATCTACAGGAAGAAAATGCTCTAAATGCAAGTTTAGGAGTAGTAAGTAATTTTGGAGATTTTACCCTAACAGTTGATGGCTATTTTATTGAGGTTGAGGACAGGATTGTATTGACAGGGACATTTGATGCAAGTAGTTTGGGTATAAATGTTTCTGAAGCGCAGTTTTTTGCAAATGCAGCTGACACAAGATCAAAAGGGTTAGATGTTGTGCTTTCCTGGCGAGGTGATGTAGGTACGGGTCAACTTAACGCTTCTCTGGCGGGTAATTTTAACGATATGGAAATAACAAAAGTGAAAAATGAAGGCCTGGATGAAGAAACCTTCTTTGGGAAAAGAGAAAAGGGGTTTCTTTTGGCATCTGCTCCGGATTATAAAGTCACAGCCAATTTTAATTATAATTTAGACCCTTTTAGTTTCGGCTTATCTTTTACCCAGTTCAGCGAAATAGAATTAGTAGACTTTGCTGATGGTATTGACACCTATGAAGCCAGAGGTACTGTAGATTTTACTGCTGGGTGGCAAATGACTGATAATATCAGGTTTACTATTGGAGGTAATAATATATTTAATACGTATCCAACCCAACAAAACGATGGTGAAACGGAAGCAGGAGGCTATTGGGACTCGGTACAAATGGGCTTTAGTGGAGCATATTACTATGGTCGATTAGGCTTAACCTTTTAATAAAATCCAAAATTGTAAGGCTGCTTTCATCGAAAGCAGCCTCTTTTTTTTGCATATTTGCCAAAAAAGGCAAAGTGAGCGATTCTACACTAGACAATATAAAATCAACCTTTCTGATAATCATTGGTATTGTTTCTGCCGGGTTTGGGCTGGAAGGGTTCCTTATACCTAACTCCTTTATCGATGGGGGAGTAACGGGGATCTCACTACTAGTGTTGGAGGTTACTGGCTATTCATTATCAATATTGTTGGTTGTCATCAATTTACCATTCATAATACTTGGTGCATTTCAGGTAAGTCGCCAGTTTGCCATTAAAAGTATACTTGCAATTTTAGGCTTAGCCCTGGCTGTCCATTTCATACCCTACCCGGTGGTCACGAGCGATAAATTGTTGATTGCAGTTTTTGGCGGGTTTTTTCTGGGGGCTGGTATTGGCCTAGCCATGCGGGGAGGAGCTGTGCTTGACGGTACTGAAGTACTGGCCATTTACTTAAGTAAGAAAACAGGCCTAACCATTGGTGACGTTATTTTGATTTTCAACATATTTATTTTCTCTTGTGGTGCCTACATCCTTTCTGTAGAGATAGCTTTATACGCTATACTTACATACCTGGCTGCTTCTAAAACAGTCGATTTTGTGATTGAAGGTGTTGAAGAGTATACCGGGGTTACAATTATCTCGCCTAAAACTGATGAAGTACGCTTTATGATCATCGAAAAGTTGGGCCGAGGAGTTACCATTTATAATGGAAAAGGTGGTTATGCCAAAGAAGGGGAACCTCTGAAAGACACTCAAATTCTTTTTACAGTGATTACCCGCTTAGAGATTGCCAAGCTTCAATCCGAAATTCATAAGATCGATCCTGGAGCATTTATCGTTATGAATAGCCTGAAAGACACCAAAGGAGGCATGGTAAAGAAAAGGTTGCCACTCAATAAATAAGCTTATTTATAAATCTTCTTAGGAGGTACAATAAAGATACTCAGGTTTAAATAGGGTGAGTCGCTTGACTCCAGGTTGATCAGCGCATCTCTGCGCCTGTCACCGGGCTTGGCTAAAAAGTGCCTGAAATTTTTTGACCAGCCTGCATCTGCGCCAATCCATAACCAGTCGTGCAACTCATGTTCTAAGTTGAGGCCAATTCTTAAATCTGATTTACGTAAGGTGAGTACAGGCTCATCAGATACTACGGCATCGTGCACAGCATACCTCCAACCTTTTACTTCCGTTTTGAAGCTTAAAAAACATTTTTTTGAAGCCTTGAATCTCATAATAGCCGCCTTAGGTAGCGCCAGGTCCAAGGTCCAACGTGGGCTCAGGGATTTCTCATAGAAAAACAATGGATATATCTGTGGGATCCCCAATGTATAAGCCAAAGCAAGACCACCACCTATGGTCACATTCTCATTTTTTCTAATCTTATAATTTACGTTAAGGAAGTGCTTTGCAGTATTTTTATTAAAAGTTATCTCATCTGATTTTATCTCGGTGCCAGCTAATAGTGAGATTTCAGAGTGATCAAACTTTTTGAGTACAAGAAGTCTACCTCCAACACTTTGTAGCCGGGTATCTTCAATATATTCGTATAGATCAAAAGGTATATTATCTTCAAAGTCTACCAAAAATTGCTGTCGATCGTATTTCAATTGCACACCCACCAGCAGTTTGGGTTTCATAACTATAGGTATGCCCAATCGCGCTTTGATTTTATAATCACGCTCAATTTCAGTAGCACTTCTTCCATATTGCTCAGAGTCTGAGATGGTGTTGTATTCATATAAGTTAGAGATGGTAAATTCAGCTAAGCGAGGTCTATAGGGAATTGACTCATAATCGCTTGTCGAAGGAACAACGCTCTGCTGGCCAAAACAAGGTAACAGACCACCTACCAGAAATAGTAACAATTTGTATTTCATGCACTTACAGATTGAACAAGTCTAACCCATTTTCATGAATTTTAGTTTACTTATGGTCACGAATCTCGATTAAGTGTTTAATTAACCGTATAAGTCGGGCTTTTTTGTAATTTTATAATATACCACTCATCGCCATCTATCCATGAAAACTACCCTCGATTTTCAAAAACTTATTGCAAAAAACAACGACCGTGATTGGTTCAAGGCCAATAAAGACAAGTATGAGGAGGCTCAGGAAGAATTCAAGTCATTTGCTTTTGCACTGCAAGAAAAAATTAAAAGCCACGATGTACTTGATGATACGGGCACCAAAATTTATAGAATCTATAGAGATGTGAGGTTTTCAAATGATAAAACCCCATATACGCTACACCGCAGTGTGCATTTTACAAGAGCTGGAGCTACAAGGAGAGGTGGGTATTACCTCAAAGTGCAGCCCGGAGAGTCTTTCATCGCTGGAGGTTTTTGGCGGCCCAACCCAGAGGATCTACAACTTATAAGAAAACAAATTGATCAGGAGTCAGAAACACTCAGAGATATTCTCAATAACGAAGCACTGAAATCATACTTTGGTGAGATGGAAGGAGAGCAGGTGAAGACAGCCCCCAAGGGATTCTCTAAAGAAAACCCTGCCATAGACTTACTTCGATATAAAGGGTTCATCTTAACACATCGATTTACTGACAAAGAAGTTTTAGCCAAAGACTTTATTGATAAAGTCAGTGAAGGGTTTAAGAAGATGCGACCCTTTCTGGATTATATGACAGAGATAGTAACGACAGACCTTAATGGGCAACCTTTAATTGAAGAATAGCTCGTGAAAACACTTCTCATTTTCATATCTCTGTTATTTGTGACCCTTCATGCTAAAAGTCAAAGTTTGAATGAGTTTAACTCAAAGCGGCTTCATATTAATAAAACAGGGATGAAAGTACTGGGTGCCTGGGCGATTACCAATATGGCTGTAAGCCCTGTTTTAAGACAGAGAGCTTCAGGCAGTGATAAATACTTTTATGATATGAACCTCTACTGGAATGCTGTAAATCTGCTTATTGCCGGTGCGGGTTATCTGGGTTCGAAAAACGATGATGCAGCCTCTTATAACCTAAAGAAAAGTTTTAAGGAGCAGCAAGCTATCGAAAAGATACTACTTTTCAATATGGCTTTGGACATTGGTTATGTGGCTACTGGCTTTTATCTTGATGAAAGAGGTGCTCGAAAAGATAACAACAGACTTAAAGGCTATGGTGACTCCTTAAAATTACAAGGGACATTTCTGGCTGTATTTGATTTGTTTTTTTACATGGCGCACCATAAAAATGCCACCCATTTATACAAAATACTAGACAGCATAAGCCCTTCAACAAATGCGGTTGGTTTAAATGTTAAGTTTAAATTTTAATTAGAAGCACATGAAATACATTAAGAGTTTTGTGATCCTCGCCCTTGGGCTGTTTATAGTTTATTGGGCTCAGACTCATTCACCCAAAGCTGGTATTGGAGAGATAATTTCTAATGAAATATCAGGATCGTATACCATGAGTTCCACCTGGTATTATATCTCAATAGTCGCAGGCTCTGTGATTGCGATATTCGGGGTTTTGAGGCTTTATAAAGATTTAAAGTAACTCGACATCAGGCAAACTTATTTGAGTACAATCTCGTTCATTAGTTTATCAGAATAGATAATCCGATGAGCAAACCAACAGATACTTCATTTCCATTCAGAACCACACTCAACTTACAAAAACTCGTTGAGTATTGGGAGGCCAACCTTAATAGCAACAAGATCATGCCGGGCTTTCCAAAAGACGAAATGCTTAAGGCATTAAAGAAAGCCAAAGCTCTTAGAAAACCAATTAAGGAAAAAAGCACTTTGGAAGAACACAGCGAGCTTGTGGGCATGTTGATGAGCGCGGTGTTTCCTCCTGCTTTTTTAGATAAAGACCTTGCCGCAGCAATGATTCCGTTTCAAATGGATGGATTTTACTCTACACCTGGTTATGAAGAGATTTTTCCATTTGATAAAATAAGAGAAGACATTTGCATAAATATTCCTGGCAACGACATCAGTGCCGGCAAAATCACACACGCTTGTATCCAAATTCTCAACCAATTTTATGGAACTAATATTGAGATAGAAAAACCTATGCTGGTTACAGTGCCGGATACAAAAACGGGTTTGGAGCGAATTTATAAAATTGATGTAAATCTTCAGTTTACAGAGGTAATTTGCACTGGAGATTTGCCGGAAATCTTGAAAACAGACATCAGAAAAATGCTGGACAACATGTACGATGTAAACATGTGGTTAAGCTATATACAACCTGAGTTATTTGAGTTTCAGGGGTTCTCAATTTTCAGGCTGGTAGATGTTACTGTAGAGGAGATGCTTTCTTCAATCAAATATGATTTACTAAAAAAAGATGCAGTTACTTGTGCGGATACTTTTTCTTCGATTCAGCATAAAGTAAGATCAATATTTAAGCTTCCAGAACTTAAAATGGGATTGACTTATTTCGATCCCAACAACAATATCGTATCTAACTATGGAGCTCAGGATTGGCACGGATTCTTGATTGGAGACAGCGATGAAGTAAAGACTTGTTCTTGTTTTGAAAATTCTGTGTATGACCGAGCCTATTGTCAAAGAAAACCTGTAGTAATCGAAGACCTTGAAGAGTATACCAACAAAACAGAGGTTGAAAAAGGGTTGTTAAAGGCTGGGATAAAAAACATCGCCATCGCACCATTGGTAATAGATGGTGAGGTATTGGGCATGCTTGAACTGGGTACACCTTATGCTGGCAAACTCAACCCTGTAAATGCGGGCCAACTAGACAATGTGCTCCCAATGTTTACGGCTGCCGTAAGACGTGTGCTGGGTGAAATGCAGACTGAAGTAAGAGCGCTCATCCAGGAGCAATGCACGGCCATACATCCTAGTGTGGAGTGGAAATTTCTCGAGGAGGGTTACAAAATAATCAATGAGAAAAGAAGTGGAGCTAAAGTGGCACTTGGCAACATAGTATTTGAAGATGTGTACCCTATATACGGTATGTCCGATGTGAGGAACTCTTCCGGTGAACGCAATGCGGCCATTCAAAAGGATCTGACCAAGAACCTTAAAGAAGTGCAAAAGGTGATTGCGACACTTTTGGAATACAAAAAAATGCCAATATTAGATGAGGTAAATCACAGAGTGGGAGCCGAACTTGACAAAATTGCCAGCGGCCTTAATAGTGGTGATGAATCGTCAGTACTAGATTTTCTAAAACTTGAAATAGTACCAATGTTTAACTATTTCAAAGAAAATGATGAAATGTTAAGGCCAGTTTTAGAAGACTATGAAAAATTGCTCGACCCTAACCTGGGAGTGATTTATGATAAACGTAAAGATTTTGAGACGAGCCTTACCAGAATAAACACAACCATTTCTGATTATTTGGAAAAGGTAGAAGAGCAAGCACAGGAGATATTCCCACACTATTTTGAAAAATATAAGACAGACGGTGTGGAGTATAATATCTACCTGGGGCAATCGCTTGTAAAAGATAAGAAATTTGATGAGCTGTACTTACGAAACATGCGTCTTTGGCAGCTCATCACTATGAGCGAGATTGCTGTTACTATCAACAAGTTAAAGAAAGACTTACCGCGGAAGCTTGATATTGCCCAATTAATATTAGTTCATGGTGACTCTCTTTCTATAAAATTTAGGCAAGATGAGAAACACTTTGATGTGGATGGGGCATACAATATCAGGTATGAGATTGTTAAAAAACGAATTGATAAAGCTTACATCAAAAACACCAAAGAGCGATTAACACAGCCTGGCAAAATCAGCATTGTTTATACTCAACAAAGGGAGGCCAAGGAGTATGAGCAATACATTAACTACCTTCAATCGATAGGTTATCTCACTGATAATGTAGAGCATTTTGAATTAGAAGAGCTACAGGGTGCGCAAGGGCTGAAGGCGATTCGTATTGAAGTAGACACAAGGGCGAAAGCCAAAGAATTTGGCAATGAGATACTTAAAGGTGTGATTGAGGCTATGGAAGCCTAACCGGTTGTCAATTTTAATACCCAGCTCCAAAACAAGTTACTTTTTTTGTCTTTGGTATTAAAAAGATCAATACCATAGACTCTAAATCCATGATAAATAAGACCCGTTGCCCACATTAAAACAATAAAAAATATCCACCATCGACCCTGAATGTCACCAAAAGCTGTAAGTACCAGCGCCATATTGATGAAGAAATACAAAACCACATGAATGATGAAGTGATTAAGCTGTCGTAGCAGTTTTCTGGTTTTGTCGTAGAGCTCGTTATTCATGATATTGTCTCGTTACATCTAAATATAAAACAATTTCTTCTAATTATCATAAAAAATTTCTTTGTATGGCACAGATTTAGAGTGCATTAAGTAATTTCAAACATTCTTAAGAATCATTATTTATGAGACTATTTATTTGGCTTTTAATTATCTCACTACCACTTGTGTCAAAAGCGCAGGGTATAGAAGAATTAGAAAAAAGAAATGGCTTTAAAGACATCAAACTCACTTCATTGGTGACAAACTATGAGGGGTTGGAGTTAAAAAAAGAAGGCATTGAAGATGAAACGTTTCCAAATTCCAGTATTTATACTCCGATCAAAGGTCATTACGAATCTATCGGGGTCTTAAAAATATATGATCTGGAGGTTTATGCCTACAAAGATTCAATATACCAGATAAAGGTGGTTACTGAGAAAGACCCTAAACTCTATAAAGGAATGAAAAAATTATTTGGAGAACCTGAATATGGGCATCGATCCGAAGTGTACTATTGGGCCTCACCGATTCTTAAATTGGAATATACCTCTCACTCCAAAAATAAAATTGAAATGAGGTATTTTTCTCATCTTATGGTCGAAAAAAGGAAAGAAGAGAAGAAACAGGTTGTTGAAGAAATTGCTGACGATTTTTAAGCTTTCTTAGCTCTTTTTGCGGCTTCAAATGATTTTTTAGCCCACGCTGATAACTCATCCTTATCTTCTACTATTTCGGCAGGTACTTCGTAGTAGGGCATTCCTTTATTTTTCTTGTCCGACATAAACCGAGTCATGCCTTTGTCTTCAAAGTCAGATTTATTGGTTTCATCTGCCTTCAGCCTGAAAATCCCTTTACCGATCATACCAAACATAAGTCCTTCTTTAAAGAAGCCAATGCCACCAAACATACGTTTTGTCTCATGCCCTCCCAACCCATTGAGTTGGTCGTTTATAAAATTTAAATAGTCTTCGTTTACTGCCATAGCATATAAGTTTAGATGAAAAACCTAAGAAGGTTGCCTCAAAAAGCATATAAAATCGTCACTCAGAGCGCAACGTAGAGTACTCGTGTCGCCTAATTTGAAAGATTCTTCACTACGTTCTGAATGACGAAATTGATTGAGACAGTCTCTTAGCTTTATTTAGGTGAATGAAAAGCCACCTTATTGCCTTCACTATCCATAAACATGGCGAAGTAGCCAATTTCATCAGAAATTTTGGTTTTAGGTAATACTACCTGACCACCCGATTTCTCTACCCTTGAAAGAGGCGTGTTAAGGTCTTCGCCTCCGTTGAGATAGACTAGTGCGCCATCTGCTGAAGGGCTGTAGCCATCACCTGCTACAAGTGCTCCTCCGACACCATCCTCTCCGTTGTGGAGAAAACCCATTTTTAGGCCATTGATGTCTTGTGTGTGTACTTCCTGACTGAGCACATTTGCATAAAAATCACATGCTCTTTTTAAGTCACTTGCTGGTATTTCAAACCAGTTGATTGCATTTGCCATTGTTGTTAATGTTTAGTTTTAAAATGATTTTGTTAGTTCTGAGTTGAGACCAAGCTTGGTGTTCTGTTCAACGATTGATGAGTATAAAGGTAGAAGTCTAAGTAGATAAAGTATATTGAAAAATCGCCACAACGTAGACTTTTAATTTCCTAAAAATGATAAAAATATACTCTATATGATTATTTTAGTTTTATTTAATAGTTAAAAACGTAGGTTTCTATGGCCAAAAAAGGGACTCTATTTTCTCTAATAAAATCACTAACAAAGTCTGAAAAGAGATATTTCAAGCTTAATCAAGCAGTGACTGAGGGAACCAAAAATTATCAGAAAGTCTTTGACTTTGTTGATAACCAGGAGGAGATGGATGATAAAGTTGTGGCCACCCACTTTAGCGATCAAAGCTATGGCAAGCAACTTCACGTAACCAAAAACTATCTCACTAAACAGATTCTTAAAAGCCTGAGGGGTTTTCATGCTACAAGTAGTTCTCGCCATCAATTGTATGAGTTGCTACTAGACATTGAAATTCTTTACAAAAAAGAACTTTATGATCAGTGTTATGATACGGTCAAGCGTGCACGTAAAATAGCTGAGAAGTATGAGAAATATACAGAACTTCTTGAGGTGCTAAGCTGGGAAAGGCGACTACTAATTGCACAGAAGGGCAGTTTTCAGGCTTCTCAGCTTGTAAACCAAATTATTCACTACGAGGCCGACATATTAGAAAAACTCATAAACATCAATAATTATGTACAGCTCGCTTACAATATTTTCAATGAAAGAAGCAATGAGAGTTCGATTGACACACTTAGGAAATACCCACTTGTTGCAGATAAGCGTTATGCACTAAGTTTCTCGGCTCTTACACTTTACTATCACTTACAATATGTGGCTAATGCTTTTGGAGGTAGCCCTATAAAAGGACTCGAGGCGATCTCCACTTTAATTGAGGAATTTGAAAAAAGACCACACCTGATTAAAGAAAATCCTGATAGCTATGTTACAGCCTTGAATAATAAAATGGGAACATTACTCCATATGAGGCGACCTGTAAGTGAAGCCATTGAAATGTTGAATAAAATAAGGGCTGTGCCGGATAAGTATGGTTTGAAGCGAGACAACTACACGGTTAAAATATTTATGAAAACCTACAATGTTGAACTGGAGTTGTACAGAGACACCAAAGAATGGGAAAAAGGAGGCTTTTTGGTTAATGAAGTGCAGTCCTTTTTGCAAAATAACCTCAAGTACATAGCAGACTCTTACCTTATCTCTTTTTACTATCAGTTTGCCTACATTCATTTTAAACAAAAGCAATTCTCCGCCTCACTAAAGAATTTGAATGAAATTATAAACCACTTGCATAGTGAAGAGCGACTAGATATTCAGGTCTATGCAAGATTTCTGTTACTTATTATTCACTATGAGTTGGGCAACATTATCGTATTGAAGTATGCCGTTGATGCCACTAGGCGTTTCTTAAATAAATTGAGAAAACCCCATACATTCGAAAAACGACTGCTCAAATTTTTTTCAAAGCTTAGCACATCAGCCACTTTTGATCATGGGGATATTTTCAATGATTTTAGTGAGGAGATTTTTAGAGATATTGATGTACAACAAAAGGCCGAAATCACGGATTATTTAGACTTTAATGAATGGCTGAAGGAGAAAACATGAGCCGCCATTCCATTTCCCAAGAGTCACCTGGTGAGTTTTTCTGTGCTGTCAGGCATTTTTGGATTGCTACCTAACAATTATTTTCTGACTACTCCCACTTCTTAAAAATCGCAATGGCATTATGCCCACCGAAGCCAAAGGTATTACTGATCGCGTGCCGTATGGGCTTCGATACTGATTTACTTAAGGTTAGGTCTACATTTTTATTGAAGTCATCATCTAGCTCAACTGTGTTGATTGTAGGAGGAATTTTGTCTTCCTGAACAGATTTTACTGCCAAAATAGCCTCGATCGCTCCTGCTGCTCCGAGTAAGTGACCGGTCATTGATTTTGTGGCACTCAAATGGATTTCTTTAAGTTGATCTCCAAAAATCTTTTCGATAGCTATTATTTCTGAAGCGTCACCTACGGGTGTACTTGTTGCATGTAGGTTGATGTAGTCAATATCCTCTATTGTTGTACCGGCCTCCTCCATTGCCATTTTAATGGCGAGTTGTGCGCCAGCACCTTCCGGGTGTGTAGCGGTGGAGTGGTAGGCATCATTTGACATACCGGCACCAACAATTTCTGCAATAATATTCGCTCCCCTCGCCTGTGCATGTACCAACGACTCTATGACCAGTGCTCCTGCTCCTTCGCCCATCACAAAGCCGTCACGATTTTTGTCGAAAGGCCTTGAAGCTGACGAAGGGTCGTCATTACGTGTAGAAAGTGCTTTCATAGCATTAAAGCCGCCAATTCCGGCTTGAGTAATGGGTGCTTCAGAACCACCAGCTACCATAAGGTCTGCTTTTCCCCATTTGATGTATTGGTAAGCATCCATAATCGCTGATGTCGATGAAGCACAGGCCGAGACAGTACAATAATTAATACCTCTTAGACCGTGCTCTAAGGCGATTGCACCGGATGGAGTGTCGGCTAAGATCTTTGGGATAAAGAATGGTGAAAACCTGGGTTCTCCTGATCCTTTGGCATACTCAATCACTTCAGTTTCAAATGTGGTGATGCCTCCATTTCCTGAAGCCCAAATGACACCAAACTTGTCTTTATTGACCGTTGCTAAATCAAACTGCGCATTTTGCATGGCTTCCCTAGAGGCAATCAATGCATACAGCGTAAAAGGATCATTTTTTCTGATCGTTTTACGATCAAAATGATCTTCCAGATTGAGGTCTTTGAGCTCACAGGCGAAACACGTTTTAAATTGCGAAGTGTCAAACTTGGTAATCTCGCCAGCCCCACTTTTACCTGATAATGCATTTTGCCAAAAGTCATTGACATTATTTCCAATAGGGCTTAAGGCCCCCATTCCGGTAATAACTACTCTTCTTTCACTCATGGTTGTATGTCTTTAATCAATTGATTTTTTATGTCTTCGTATTGCGCACGACCAGCCGTTCTGTTCATCAAAAGCGCACCCATCAAACTGGTTTGTATTACAGCTGCTCTCTGCTCAGCATTGCCTTCAAAATCAAAAACACCTGCTTTACGACCTGCTTCCAGTGTCTGACTAAACCACGAACTGATAGCAGCGGCAAAACTATGAAGCGCCTGCTGAACACTCAAAGGAAGGAGGTTATGATCTGAGCAAAGTGATGTAACAAGACACATACTGCCTTCTTTATCGCAGCTGCTGTCATAAATTTTGATAAAGCGAGATACTCGCTCCCAGTGGTCTTGCGTTTCCAAATGCTTTTTCCAATACTCAAAACGGTTTTGAGCATTTTCGATAATGGTAAGTGCTAAAATCTCTTTTGACGCAAAATGATAATGGATAGCCGCATTTTTTATGTCTAAGGTGCGAGCAATATCGGCATAGCTAAACCCATTGTAGCCACGCTGCAACAGCAAACTTTCTGCTAATGATAATATTTTGTCTCGGGTTTGCACGTAAGACAAATATACTTACTTACTAGTAAGTAAGCAATTATGCATAGTACTATCACCGACTGGCAAATGAGAAGGTTCGGTTTTATACTGTCCAGTTTGTTGGTATTGAATTTAGTGATAGACAGATTAATAAATTGATTTAATTCAAATGATAAGTTTAAGGAGTTTTTGTCTGATACTCTAGCTTTATTAAACTACTATTTTATCAGACAAGAGAATGATTTTCAAGCGTTGTCAAATAAAAAAAGCAAGAGCTAATTACGAGGTGAAATTTAAGATTATATTGCTTAAGCCTCTCAATTGTATTGCTGTTTAATGAAGGGGTAAAAGAATCTCAAACAGCAAAATTTAGAAAATTATTCTGCAGTTATTGATTTTAAGGAGATATCTCAAAACTATTTTGGAATAGCTTATCCTTCCGAGTCTAACTCCTTTTCAATACTCCTTACCTCTTCTGGCGAGATATACAATCTGTTGATCCGGGCCTTGTAATCGTCAGAAAGATGTTGATTATTCAGGATAAAGTTTTTTGTCTTTATTATGAGGTCAGCACAACCATGAGATATGGCATGCTTATCAGCTTCATACTCAGCATTCATCAAAAAGCTTTTTGATGTGATGTAGTTGAAGCCAAAGCCAATCATTTGAAAAGAACTGCGATCAAGGTAGTCCATGACGTGTCCCAGTTCGTGGGCAATCCAACCTACTAAAATTTCGTGAGGAACCTCTTCGATGGGCTTGCTTGTTTCTCCAAGCTGCAGCTCCCGACTAATTTTAATTTTATAGGTCCTTGTATCTTTCTTTTTAAATAAGGTTCTTATTCTTGGCTGTGCCTGCATAACTGCATTTTTGATTTTGTCTTTAAAAACAAAGTCTATGCGAGTTTGCCACAATTCCGGGAAATAAGAAAGTGCTTCTTTAATTTCGGTTTGAAGGACTGCTGGAAACTTCTTGTTTTGAAACTTTAGATTTTTTTTCACCTGTGCCGATGCCACTACGGTGGTCGTAGCAATCAAGATCAGGATGATATGTATTCTTAAGTTTCTCAACAAAAATTATATAAGCCGTCTATTTAGTAATAAGCCTTCTCTCACAGAGGTAACCTATTAACCAGCAGTAATATACGAATGTTTAGGCTGACTTCCTTAGCTCTTCAGGAGTAATAGATCCTTCTTTTAGCGATGCCGCAAGTTCTTTGGCTTGTGCCTTATTCTTAGAGTACTTTATATGGTTTGGCACACCTCTTAAATCATGAACAAGCCCTAACCAACTCAGCATTTTCAGGCCATAGTAAGTCAGGTCAATCTCCCACCAGAAAAAGCCTTGCCTTGCCGCCACTTCATAGTAATGGTGATTGTTATGCCAGCCTTCTCCTAAAGTAAGTAATGCCAGCCACAAGCTGTTTTTGGATTCATCGCCAGACTCATAGCGCTGCTTACCAAACTTGTGCATGATGGAGTTAATCGAAAATGTGCCATGATACAATATCACTGTACTCAAGAAAAACCCAACAAACAAGGTTGAAAGTCCATGGTGTGTAAACATCAACAGCGGGCTACCGCCATTGACCCATGCGCCAACGATTGTTACCATAAGGGCTAATATTGTCGGTGGCACCAGGTAGTGCTTGTTCAACCATACCAGTTCAGGGTATTTAGCATAATCACCAATCGTTTTAAAGTCTGTTTCTTTATAGTCAGGTCCGATGATCCAGCCTATGTGTGAATACCAAAAGCCATATATTTTCATTGAATGGGGATCCTTAGGCGTGTCACTATGCCTGTGATGATGCCTGTGATGTGCCGCCCACCAAAGTGCACCTTTTTGTGCTGAGGTTTGCGCCATAAATGCAATCACAAACTGAAACCATCGTGAGGTTTTATAAGTTTTGTGAGCAAAGTATCTATGATAACCGCCTGTTACCCAAAACATCCGACCAAAGTATAAAAGAGCACATACAATCCAGTCGAATAGGGTTGCCCCCGTAAAAAGTGCCCCTAATGGTAATAAATGCACGATGGCAAAAGCAATCTCTTGCTTCAGTATCGGTTTGCTTCTTTTTTCTAATTTGACAGTTTCCGCCATTGGAATATTAAAATTATTAAAGTTCCTGTTTATTTAAACAGGACAGTAAAACACAGCAATTGTGACATAAGTTCAGCAAAATAATTTCTCTTTATTTCTTATCGAGAGTCTTCTTGATTTCGTTCAATTTCAACAACGCTTCTACGGGAGAAATAGTATTGATATCCAGCGCATCGAGCATCTCCTGCACCTGCTTATATCTTGGATCAGCCTCAAACAGGCTCATTTGGTAGGTGGCTTTTGGCACTTCTTCGAGCTTCTTGCCCGTGTCATTTTTATGCTTATCCTTTTCCAGGAAATGCATGATTTCATTGGCTCTGATCACAACTTTGTTTGGCATGCCGGCCAACTGCGCGACATGTATACCAAAACTGTGTTCACTACCGCCTTCTTTGAGCTTTCGCATAAAGATGATTTTATCACCCACTTCTTTTACTGAAACATTGAAGTTTCTGATCCGAGGAAAATCTTCTGCCAATTGATTCAGTTCGTGGTAGTGGGTAGCAAACAACGTTTTTACACGATAGTCTGAGTGATTGTGCAGATGCTCTACAATCGACCAGGCAATAGACACACCATCGTAGGTACTTGTACCACGACCGATTTCATCCATCAAAACCAGACTGCGGTCACTCAGGTTGTTGAGAATACTCGCAGTCTCGGTCATTTCTACCATAAAGGTAGACTCCCCTTTCGATAAATTATCTGAAGCCCCAACTCGAGTAAACACTTTATCAACGATACCAATCGTAGCACTTTTAGCCGGCACATAAGAGCCCATTTGTGCTAGCAATACAATTAAAGCTGTCTGTCTCAACAAGGCTGACTTACCCGCCATATTTGGTCCGGTAATGATAAGTATTTGCTGTTGATCGTTATTAATGAGTACATCATTTGGGACATATGATTCACCCAGTGGTAGTTGCTTTTCAATCACCGGGTGCCTACCCGCCTTAATGTCAATTTCGGTTGTGTCATTTACCTCAGGCCTCGAGTATTTATTTTCCTTGGCAATAATCGCGAACGAGCTAAGGCAATCAATCATCGCCAATACTTTAGCGTTTTTCTGAATAGGCTCAACATAATCAGCAGCTGCAATCACCAGCTCGTTGAAAAGCCGCTGCTCGATGACAACCAGTTTGTCTTCTGCCCCTAAAATCTTTTCCTCATAAACCTTTAGCTCCTCGGTTATATACCGCTCAGCATTTACCAAAGTCTGCTTTCTGATCCATTCCTGAGGCACTTTGTCTTTATGTGCGTTGCTTACCTCCAGGTAGTAACCAAATACCTTATTGTACGCAATTTTGAGTGAAGGTATACCCGTGCGTTCTATTTCGCGCTGCTGTATTTGTACCAGGTAATCCTTTCCGGAAAAGGCTATTTTTCTTAACTCGTCCAGTTCTTCATCCAACCCGTCCTTCATCAGATTACCCTGATTCGAAACGATCGGCACATCTTCTTTGAGTTCATTTTCAATCTTTTTTAAAAGAAACTCACAAGGGTTGATCTGATCAGCAAGTTTCACCAAATGTGGTGCACCACTATTGGCTAATGCCTCTTTGATTGGCAATGTGTTTTTCAAGGCCTTTTTTAGATGAATCACTTCACGCGGGTTAATTCTACCAACGGCTACCTTTGAGATTAACCGCTCTACATCCCCAATTTGTTTGAGGTTGGCCTGCACTTCTTCCAGCAGCTCAGCATTGCCGTGAAATGTATCTACAATCTCATGGCGTTCTTTGATCACAGTAGTTTCTTTCAAAGGCAGTACCACCCACTTTTTAAGCAGTCTTGACCCCATCGGGGTTACTGTTTTATCCAAAATATCGATAAGCGGCACCCCACCATCTTGCTGCGGATAGATGAGCTCCAGATTTCTGATCGTAAACTTATCGAGCCATACATATTTCTCTTCATCAATACGTGAGACAGCAGCGATGTGCTTGATGTCTTTGTGCTCTGTTTCTTCAAGGTAATGAAGGACTGCACCAGAAGCAATAATAGCCTCTTGTAGAGTTTCTATTCCAAAGCCTTTGAGAGAAGATGTTTTAAAATGATTGGTCAGTTTTTCATATCCAAAATCGATGTTGTAAATCCACTCGTCAAGCGTAAATGTGTTGTAATCGTCCTGAAAAAGTCTTTTAAAGGCTTCCTTATCACCTTTGCTGTAAATCACCTCGGAAGGAGCAAAACCCTGAAACAATTTGGCGATATACTGCCTTGACCCTTGGGCAGTCATAAACTCACCCGTAGACACATCTAAAAATGATACCCCAACTTTCTCGCCATTAAAGTGAACTGAAGCCAGGAAGTTGTTGTGTCTTTTGTCTAGTACATTGTCATTAAAAGACAGTCCGGGTGTCACCAATTCAGTTACACCTCGTTTTACTATTCCTTTAACCGATTTTGGATCTTCGAGTTGGTCGCAAATGGCTACTCTATTGCCTGCCCGTACGAGCTTAGGTAAGTAGGTATCAAGCGCATGGTGTGGAAAACCCGCAAGTTCGATATGAGAAGCGGCACCGTTGGCTCTTTTGGTCAACACAATATCCAAAACCTTACTGGCGGTTATGGCATCTTCACCAAAAGTTTCATAAAAATCGCCCACTCTGAAAAGCAAAAGTGCCCCTGGATACTTCGTCTTGATGACGTTGTATTGCTTCATGAGCGGAGTTTCTTTTGCTGTCTTGGTTTTGGCCATTCTTGGTGGGATTAGTCCACAAATATTAATTTTTTTAAGGCCTTTAGCAACATCTGTGATTAACTTTGAAGCATGAGAAAATTAGCCAACGAAGAGCTTGACAGAAAGACGGTTGATGAGTTTAAAGCAGCAGATAAATTACCTGTCTGCATTTTGCTGGACAATATCCGCAGTCTAAATAATGTGGGCTCAGCTTTTCGCACATCTGATGCCTTTCTGATTGAGAAAATATATTTAGGCGGCATCACTGGTACGCCTCCTCACCGCGACATTCAAAAAACTGCACTTGGAGCAACAGATTCGGTAGCTTGGGAACATGTAGAAAGTCCTTTGGAACTGGTCGGGGAATTGAAAAAGGAAGGCTACACCATTGTCTCAGTAGAGCAAGTAGATAAAAGTGTAATGCTGGATGATTTTACACCTGAACCTGAAAAGAAATATTGCGTAGTGTTTGGAAACGAAGTTTTCGGAGTAGACGAAGAAGTTGTAGCTGCCAGCGATATCTGTTTGGAAATACCTCAACATGGCACCAAGCACTCATTGAATATATCTGTAAGCCTGGGGATAGTGGTTTGGGATTTTTACAAGAAACTGAGTCAAAGCTAATCACGGAGTTACACAGAGGATAACAGAGTTTCACAAAGGGTAATTATATTCAGCCGGTGAATTAAACATGAGTTATATCAAATAATTAGAAATGCTATTAAGCTATATACATTGGAATCCTGACCCGGAAATTGTAAATATTTTTGGCTTGTCAATCAGATACTACGGGCTATTTTTTGCTGGAGGGTTGATACTTTGTGTCAATATGCTTGGCTGGATGTATAAAAAAGAAAATATACCATCTGAATACCTTGATAAATTAACCATTTACTCCGTTATCGGAATCGTAGTTGGAGCAAGATTAGGACATTGTCTGTTTTATGAACCAACCTATTATCTTTCGAATCCTCTCGAAATATTAAAGATATGGCAAGGTGGTTTGGCTAGTCATGGTGGAATTCTAGGGCTATTAGTTGCGATGTACTTTTATTCTCGTAAGACTAAACACCCGATGATTCACGTAGCCGATTTGATAACGGTTGTTGCGGGCCTGAGTTTTGGTTTGATCAGACTTGGAAATTTCATGAACTCAGAGATCATTGGAATGCCAACAACAAAATCCTGGGGTGTGGTTTTTGAGAGAGTAGATCTCATGCCGAGACATCCTTCACAATTGTATGAGGCTATTTCCTACCTGATCATTTTTGGAGTTTTGATGCTTCTTTATAAAACGAAAAGAGATAGTCTAAAAAACGGATTCTTTTTTGGATTGGGTTGTGTCTTATTTTTTACATCAAGACTATTCATTGAATTGACTAAGGAAAACCAAGTTGCTTTTGAGGAAGGAATGACTTTGAACATGGGGCAGCTTTTGAGTATTCCATTTATTTTGATTGGTGTTGTATTTATGATTTATGGAATGAGAAAATCAAAAACGCCCAACAGTTGACGCATAATTCACCGGGTGACTTCGAGTCACCTGGTGAATTCTATTTCAACAGCAATGAAAAAGCCATCCTACCGCTTGGAGCGGTGGGATGGCGAGACATTTAGAAAAAAGCCGCCCGGCCTTCATGGCGGCCAGACGACTTCCAAACAAGTTTATCCTTATACTTTTAATAGTTTACTGCTGCCGCTGCATCAAGCGTACCCCAGCCAAAGTCTGAACTTCTATTAGGATACAAATCCGCGGTATTTCTCATTTTGGCTAACACCTGATCACGAGACATGCCAGGGTTTTTTGCCCAAACTAATGCTGCTACACCTGCCGCTGTTGCGGTAGCCACTGAAGAACCACCTACTGTAGCTGGCTGATTACCACTCATGGCAAGTGTTAGGGGATGACGATTTGTTCCTGAGCGCTCCATCACCACGGTAAAGTCTACTTTACTACCTGAGTGACACACATCACATCTTTGATAGCCACTTTCCTTAATGCCTGTCACTGCTACAGTTTCGTTCATCGAAGCCGGGAAGATTACCCCATACCAATTGGTCCATGAGGTTGAGGTGCCTGCGGCTGAAAATATCAGTTTGCCTCTTCCGTACGCATATCTTACAGCATCTGCCACTTTAGAGTTAGAAAACACATCACCAATCGACATACTGATAATTTTTACATCAGTACGGTTGCCAAGGTAGACCAAGGCATCAGCTACACCTGTCTTTTCTTTACCCCCGTTGATTACAACATCACCAGTACCACGAACTGCTACTAAGTTAGAATTATAAGCAACGCCTACCGAAGATCCGCTACTACTTCTAGGAGCGGCAATTACGCCAGCCATGGCAGTTCCATGTCCGCATTCATCATCTGGCCCATCCGGACTAGCCCACCACCACCATGAGCTTACATAAAACCCATATTTATTAACATAGCGGCCAGATGAGTAACCAGAGTTAAACTGGCTGTTGAGCTTAGCCTGATCAGGAGAGAGACCTGTATCAATTACACCTACAGCTATGCCTTGTCCGGTACTGGAGCTCCAGGCATTAGTAATATTGTTGGCTGACAAATGCCAGCTGGCTTTTGCACCGGGAGCGATGTTGGTATAGTCTGAAGAAGGGAGTCCCCAGTCCGGATCATTACTACAGCCTTTGCTACTCTCTACTCTGCCATCAGCAGCTAATGAAAAATCGACTTCATAGCCAAGCGGCTCTACGTAACGCACGGTTGTTTGCGCTCTGAGTTTTTTTACAGCACCATAGTCTACTAGCTTCATCTCCATAAACGGCAGCACATCATGCGATTTCATAATGAGATCTTCTCTTTTGAATGATGGCTCTTCTATCTGAAGTTGGTTCACTGTAGTGTTTATCACTTCCTCCGAAGCACGCTGCCAGTCAGATGACTTGATATCAACTTCTGAGATTCTCGAGTTGATGTCTCCTGCACCATCAGGTTTGTACCCTATGGTAATGATAGAATCACTATGAATGAGGGCACTCCAGATCACCTGGTCAGAGGCATCAGACCAGTTGAATTCATCATTTTGTTTCAGGGAGTTAATAATGATCTCATCGATTTCAGCTCTCGATAAGATTTCAACTTGCTCCGGCTGAGGAGCAATAGAGGTTTCGTCTGTACAGCTAAAAGCAATAAATGCAAGCAGCAACAGACACATTCTAAAATTTGTCATTAGGTTGGTTGGTTTAGGTTGAAAATATTCCAAATACACTGCATTTAGTATGCATGCAGCGCATTTGATTTAATAATTTCTAAAAAAATATTAGAAATTCCAAGTCAACCTACTTGAAACGGTTTAAAGGTGCTTTATTAAAAATTCAGAACTTCACGTAGCGACTGATATCCCGTTCTACTCACCGATATTTTTTCACCGTTTTTGAGAATGGCGATGTAGGAATCTTTAGAGTAGGCCTCCAATTTATCTATCATACCAACACTTACAATGTAAGATCGATGCACTCTTACAAATTCATCTTTTGGGAGCACTTTTTCAAGCCATTTCATGGTTAGCTGTTTTAAATACTTCTTGCCCTCGGAATGTATTTCGACATAGTCATCCTGTGCCTGAAAGTAATCAATTTTCTCAGTAGATATGATCAATATTTTCGTACCTGAGCGAATAACCACTCTATCCAGTGCTTCTTGTTGCATTTTGTGATCCTCGACAATTTTCGCAGGCTCCGGCACGGACGCACCCTTATCAATTTTAGCTACTGCTTTAGTTAAGGCTTCCTTAAACCGTTGCTCAGAATAAGGCTTTAAGAGGTAGTCAGCAGCATTTAGTTCAAATGCCTTTATGGCATATTGATCGTAAGCCGTACTAAAAATGATCACAGGTTTTTGATCGATGATTTCTAACATCTCAAACCCGGTAAGTTTAGGCATTTGTACATCCAGGAATACCAAGTCCGGTGCGTGCTCTTGTATGGCCTTCAGCCCCTCAAAGCCATTTGTACATTCAGCAACAATGTCAATGTTATCTTCTTTTTTCAAGAAGGCCTTTACCACATCTCTGGCCAATTTTTCATCATCAATAATGACAGTTTTTATCATGCTTCAATGTTTTGCGGTATTTCTAATTTGATACAAAACTTATCTTTCCCTTTTTCAATCGTAACGAGGTCGGAGATGCCGTATATCAGCTCAAGTCTTCCTCTCACATTTTTGAGTCCTATGCCCTTACCCCTTTGAGCAGCTGCATTAGAATCATAGTTGTTTTTTACTTTTATGACCAGCCTGCCTTCTTCCATTGTACATTTCGTGTTGATGGTCACTTGCTCGAGCTGCTCATACACACCATATTTTATGGCGTTTTCATATAATGGCTGCAAAATCATATTTGGCACTTTGAGTTGGAGCAATTTATCATCAACCTCCAGGTCGACATTTAGTCGCTCTCCAAAGCGCACTTTCTCAATATCTAAATATAGGTTCATTTGCTCAAGCTCATCTTGCAAACTGTGTGTTTCTGACTTTTCCTGACCTAAAGATCCTCTTAAAAATGAGGAGAGTTTAATCACCATTTCCCGAGCACTATCAGGATCGCTAATGGTTAGCGAGCTTATGGAATTTAAGCTATTAAAAATGAAGTGCGGGTTGATTTGAAACTTAAGCATTTCAAGCTCACTATGTTTAAGCAATGTTTGGAGTTGGGCTTCTTGCTTCTCTTTCTCACCCAAACTATAAGTATTCTTAAGTAAATAGTAAACCAGAATGATTACACTTAGGTACAATGCACCTGTTACCATTCGCCAGGGGCTGGCACTAGCTGCTAAATCAAGGTAATCTGCATTGTTATAAAAAGTATAACCTAATAAAGCATCACATATAAAGTGTACCGCTGAGGCTCCTAAAATAATGATTAACGCAAATGTGATAATAGTAGCAAAAGTACCTTGAGTAGAAGGTTTAAAATATTGAATGGCCCACCATAAACTAAAGCCGACACCTGCCAAAAGTCCGTTGCAAACAACCGCGTCTGCAAATGCTATGACTGTAGGAAGCTTATAGCCAAAACTTAAAACAGAGGCATGAGCAAATATGATAATTGCCCATGCCATCAGATAATAAAGAAGCCCTTTTCCTTTGAATGGATGATTCATCAACCTGTGTCTAAAGTTTTATTTCACCTCCACCAAACATTACAAAGCCTTTGATGCGTAGTACTCGGGTTTTGTCTGGCACCACCTTTACTGCAGATGATCTACTATCGCTAAAGCCACCAAAAATTGAGAATACATCTACTTCGATTGTCCAATCTGGCGGAACCTTAATATCTGTCCCGCCAAACATCACGAAAAGGTCGATGTTATTATTCCCTTCAGCGAGAACTGAATTTCTGAAGTCAATGTCCGACCCGCCAAACATGGCCGTGATCTTACCTCCTTTAAAATTTTGAGAGTCGATTTTACGTTCCCCTCCACCGAAAATGGCGGTATCATCAATAAAATCAATAGTGCTTGAATTGGGATCGTTTGGGTCGTGCTTTCTGCTTGTTAGATGACCACCCCTTCTAAGAATAAGTGAAATACCGATGGCTATGATTGCAATTGGCCATATCAAATGCCATATATCTCTTACTCGTAGTACATTGAGATCTTGCAATAAAAAAACTCCTCCAATAATTATCATTATTAAGCCTGGTTCTCTCTTATCCTTTGCAAAGATGAAAAATGCACCGAGAGCAATTAGAAAAGTTTTCCAGCTGATCAGGTAATGAGGTATGTAATAAGGAATGATGTCGAGATTATCTAATAACCAAAATCCACCAATGGCTACCATTATTACTCCGAACCATACGCGTCTATCTGTTTGTTGTTGTTCGCTCATGACTTTAATTGTTTAAATGTTTACTCAATTTTACCTCATTGAGACTAGTTACGTTTATTATAATCGGTGAGTGCCGGTTGACTGTCGGTAAATGCCGAAAACAATCTAGTAAAGATTCACCTAAAATTCAGTAAGCATGCATTTAATGCATTTCTTTTCTGTTATTTTCTAAATTTGTTATTCGTATTTGCAAATGAAGGTTTATATCAAAAATTAATATGGAATACCGTATAGAAAAAGACACAATGGGCGAGGTGAAAGTACCTGCCGATAAATACTGGGGTGCTCAGACAGAAAGATCAAGAAACAACTTTAAAATAGGGCCAGCTGCAACCATGCCGTTGGAAGTAGTTTACGGCTTTGCTTATTTAAAGAAAGCAGCAGCTTATACAAATCACAAACTGGGCGTATTGTCTCAGGAAAAAAGAGACTTAATCGGTCAGGCTTGTGATGAAATTTTAGAGGGCAAACATGACGACCAATTCCCGCTTGTAATCTGGCAGACAGGAAGTGGCACACAATCTAATATGAATACCAACGAAGTAATTGCTAATCGTGCTCATGTAATTGCAGGTAATAAATTAGGGGAAGGCGAAAGAACGATACACCCAAATGATGACGTAAACAAATCGCAATCATCGAACGATACCTTCCCAACTGGAATGCATATCGCTTGCTACAAGATGGTTGTAGAAACTACCATTCCGGGAGTTAAGAAGCTGAGAGATACACTTCATAAGAAATCTCAACAATACATGGATGTGGTAAAAATCGGTCGTACACACTTGATGGATGCCACCCCACTAACCCTGGGACAAGAGTTTTCTGGTTATGTATCTCAACTAGACCATGGCATAAAAGCTTTAGAAAATACACTTGATCACCTGAGCGAATTAGCGTTGGGTGGTACTGCTGTGGGTACCGGTATTAATACACCGGAAGGCTATGCTGAAACGGTGGCTGAGTTTATTGCTGACTTTGCCAAACTTCCTTTTAGAACAGCCGAAAACAAATTTGAAGCCTTGGCAGCGCATGACGCCATTGTTGAAAGTCATGGGGCTTTAAAACAGTTAGCCGTATCTCTAAACAAAATTGCTAACGATATCAGGCTATTAGCCTCTGGCCCAAGAGCCGGCATTGGAGAGATCAATATTCCTGCGAACGAACCAGGGAGCTCAATCATGCCTGGTAAAGTAAACCCTACACAGTGCGAAGCACTTACGATGGTGTGTGCACAAGTTATGGGTAACGATGTGGCCGTAACAATTGGTGGTACGCAAGGTCATTATGAGCTGAATGTATTTAAACCAATGATGGCAGCTAACTTCCTGCAATCAGCCAGACTTATTGGAGACGCCTGTGTCTCTTTTAATGACAATTGTGCAGTTGGTATAGAACCAAACCAAAAGAACATCGATCAGCATTTAAACAACAGTTTGATGTTGGTGACTGCCTTAAATCCACATATTGGTTATGAAAAGGCAGCAAAGATTGCAAAAGCTGCTCATGAAAATGGAACAACACTTAAAGAGGAAGCTATTAAATCAGGCTTCTTAACTGAGGAAGAATTTGCCAAATGGGTAAAGCCAGAAGACATGGTAGGCAGCCTCAAAAGCTAATTATTTTTATTTATTTAAATATATTGACTATATTTTCACAAGTTTTAGACAAAAAGAAACCAAATGAAAAAATTATCTGCAATACTCACATTAGTCTTAGTTGGGGCTTTTGTTTCTACTTCTTTCGCTCAACTTTCTAAAGACGAGAAAAAAGAATGGAAAAATAAAGCTAAAGAGTATAAAAAGGATCCTGAGGCATTGAAAAACCTCGTTGAGGAGCACCAAAGCTTACAAGGACAGGTGAACAGCCTGAAAAGTGAAACCAATGCCATGCAGTCTCGCCTTAGTGACAAGGACGCTAAAATCAGTGAATTGCAGGATGACTTAACAAAGCTGCGCAGCGATCTTTCTGCAGCAAAAGCAGAAGCCAGAAAAGCAAAAGCTGAGCCTACTAAACCTACTACGGGTGGAGATATGGTAGATGGTGTTGTGTTTAAAGTTCAGATTGGGGCTTTCAGAAATAAAGACCTTTCTAAATACTTTGACAACAACCCTAATTTTGGTGGCGAATCTGCTGATGACATGCAGAAAATTACTTTGGGCCAATTCAGAGATTACTGGGAGGCTGACACATTTAAAAAATACTTGAGAGAAATGGGTGTTAAAGATGCCTGGATCGTTTCTTATAAAGACGGTAACAGAGTTGAACTGAAAGATGTGCTTGAGGGCGTAGTATCAGACGACTCAGCTTCGGGTTCTTGATATCCAAATCAATAGAAATTAAATTGAAACCGCTCCGATCAGAGCGGTTTCTTTCTTTTATATCATAATTAGAAGACTTCACTATTACATCTAAAGTCTAATTACTTTTTTTGTAAGACATTTTCAATCCAGACACAGATGCTCGAAAAAAGATGGCGCTTAAAAGATCAACCCGATTCAGATGTTGTCATTCATCTTCAAAAAGCTATAAATGTAAGTGAGCCAATTGCAACCATATTAGCGCAGCGTGATAAAAATGATTTTGAGTCAGCTAAGGCATTTTTCAGGCCTAAGTTATCTATGCTACACGATCCGTTTCTGATGAAAGATATGGAAATAGCTGTCGCGAGGATTCACGAGGCGATCACAAACAATGAGAAGATTTTGGTGTACGGTGATTATGATGTTGATGGCACTACCTCAGTGGCTCTTTTCTTTGGCGCCATTAATAAGTTTTATCATACTTCAGACTTCTACATTCCAGATCGCTACAAAGAAGGGTATGGCATATCAAAGCAAGGCATTGAATGGGCAGCGGCTAATGACTTCACCCTAATTGTGGCGTTAGATTGTGGAATAAAATCAGTGGAGCTTATTGATTATGCCAAGTCGATGGGTATCGATTTTATAATTTGTGACCATCACCGGCCAGGTGATAAATTACCGAAAGCCACTGCCGTACTCGATCCTAAAAGAGAAGATTGCAATTATCCATATAAAGAATTACCTGGCTGTGGGATTGGCTTTAAATTGTTACAAGCACTCACTAAAGAGCATCCAGATTATAAAATTGACCCGCTAGATTTTATTGATTTAGTGGCTGTAAGTATTGCTTCAGACATCGTACCTATAGAGGGTGAAAATCGTGTGTTGGCCTATTATGGTATAAAGAAACTTATAGACTCGCCAAGACCTGGTTTGAAAGCTTTGATGAAAATAGCAGGAGTGCCTAAAAACGTGACTATTACAGGCATTGTTTTTGGATTGGCTCCGAGAATTAATGCAGCAGGTAGAATAGATCATGCTAAAACTTCGGTACATATGCTACTTGCAGAAACAGAAGAAGAAGCCTATCACTATGGAGACAAATTAAGCTTAAGAAACAAGCAGCGCAGAGATTTTGATTCAAGTATTACCGAAGAAGCGCTCTCGATGATAGAGGAAAATGAAACGCTTGTATCAGCAAAAAGTACAGTGCTTTTTAAGAATGACTGGCATAAAGGTGTAATAGGTATTGTTGCCTCCAGGTGTATTGAGCGATTTCACCGACCAACAATTATTCTTACCGAGTCAAATAACAAAGCAACTGGTTCTGCCCGATCCGTACCGGGTTTTGATGTTTACAATGCCATTGCGCAATGCAGTGATTTATTAGAACAATTTGGCGGGCATATGTATGCAGCCGGCCTTACGATGGACGTTGAAAAGGTACCTGCTTTTCAGCAAAAGTTTGAAAAGATAGTTTCTGAAAGTATTTCTGAAGAATTGTTAACTCCTCAGCTGGATATAGACACAACACTAAATTTTAATCAAATCACAGGTAAATTTTTTAATATCTTAAATCAGATGGAGCCGTTCGGTCCGGCCAACCCAAAGCCTGTTTTTGTGTCAAATGATGTATTTATTTTGGGCCAACCAAAGATAATTAAAGAAAACCATATAAAATTTACTGCTGCTCAAGACGGAACAAACAAACGTTTTGAAGCAATTGGCTTCAATCTTGCTTTATACGCAAATAAAATCGCTGAAGGAATGTTATTCAAAATGGCCTACACTGTAGAGGAAAACAATTATCGAGGAATGCAGTCAATTCAGCTAAACATAAAAGATATCAAGTTTGATTAGTTATTTTTGCAAGCGTTATGATTTTAAAGTCGGAGAATTTAGTTAAAAAGTACAAAAAGCGTACAGTAGTAAATGACGTATCGGTACAGGTAGAGCAAGGAGAAATTGTTGGTCTGCTTGGCCCCAATGGTGCCGGAAAAACTACAACGTTTTACATGATCGTGGGATTGATCAAACCTAACCAGGGCGAGATTTTTCTTGACGGTGAAAACATTACAGACTTACCCATGTATCGTAGGGCCAAATTAGGTATTGGTTATTTGGCACAAGAGGCATCTGTTTTTAGAAAGCTCACAGTAGAAGAGAATATCATGGCCGTGCTCGAGATGAGAAACATTCCGAAAAAAGAGCAGAAAGAAAAAATGGAAGCTCTGCTCGAAGAGTTTAGCTTAACGCATGTACGAAAGAACCTTGGTGTCGTACTCTCTGGTGGGGAGCGAAGAAGAACAGAAATTGCCCGAGCGCTTGCTGTTGACCCAAACTTTGTACTACTAGATGAGCCATTTGCTGGAGTTGATCCTATTGCCGTAGAAGAGATTCAGACGATTGTTGCCAAACTCAAGGAGAAAAATATTGGTATTCTCATCACCGACCACAATGTAAACGAGACGCTCTCGATTACCGACAGAGCTTACCTAATGTTTGAAGGAAAGCTATTGAAGGCTGGCTCAGCAGAAGATTTAGCTGCTGATGAGCAGGTAAGGAGAGTTTATCTAGGTCAGAGCTTTGAATTAAAAAGGAAGGTCTAAGTTTCTCCAACAATCTTAATGAACCTGATCAAATCAAGATTATACTAAGCCAAAAATTCGTTTCTAATCTATTAAATTAGTAGCCTAGAAAAAGGTAAATTCACGGCTTGGATATTCTAAACTCCATAATGACCTGGGTAATGAGAAAGCGCATCCATCAGATGGAGCTTTTTATGAAATACCCACATGACGTTCAGGAAGAACTGTTTAAAAAATTAATTTCTGAAGCCAAAAACACCGAGTTCGGTAAAAAGTATGGCTTCTCTGAAATTGAAAACTACCAACAGTACCGTGAGCGTGTGCCCATACATTCTTATGAGCAACTCTTTCCATACATCGAGCGACTCATGCGAGGCGAGCAAAATATTCTTTGGCCATCAGAAGTGACCTGGTTTGCCAAGTCTTCGGGCACAACCAATGCACGTAGCAAGTTTATACCAGTTACCCAAGAGGCACTAGACGATTGTCACTTTAAAGGTGGTAAAGACCTCATTTCTATTTATGTCAACAATTATCCGGAGACAAAAATGTTTACCGGAAAGGGCCTGACTATTGGTGGTAGTCATCAGATCAATGAGTATGACCCTAATGAGAACTCCTACTATGGCGATGTATCTGCAGTAATCATGCAAAACCTGCCCCTTTGGGCACAGCTTATAAGAACCCCTAAGCTTGACGTGGCTTTGATGGATAAGTGGGAGGAAAAGATAGATAAAATGGCTAAAGTCACTTCAGAAGAGAATGTGACAAACTTTGCAGGTGTACCTACGTGGACAATTCTCCTTATTCAAAAAGTGATGGAAATAACAGGTAAGGATAACATATTGGACGTGTGGCCAAACCTTGAAGTATTTTTCCATGGTGCTGTAGCCTTTGGGCCATATAGAGAGCTTTTCAAAAAGCTCATCCCATCTGAAAAGATGAATTATGTGGAAACATATAACGCGTCTGAGGGCTTTTTTGGCATTCAGGACCGCACTGATTCTACAGAGCTTCTACTGATGCTTGACTATGGTATTTTCTACGAATTTGTTCCTTCATCAGAAATTGACAAGGAAAATCCTAAGACCATTGGTTTGGATGAAGTGAAGCTAGGTAAAAACTACGCAATGCTTATCTCTACAAATGCCGGACTTTGGAGATACAATATTGGAGATACCATCAAATTCACATCCCTTGACCCTTACAGAATCAAGATATCTGGTCGTACAAAACATTTTATAAATGCTTTTGGAGAAGAAGTGATCATCGAAAATGCAGAGTCTGCAATTACAGAAGCCTGTAATGCTACGAGCGCTATTATTGATAATTTCACAGCCGCACCTGTGTATTTTGATGAAGGCAATCGCGGTGGCCACGAATGGATTGTTGAGTTTAAGCAAAGGCCTAATGACGAGGCTAAGTTTAATGAAGTACTTGATAGCGCATTAAGAGAAATCAACTCAGATTATGATGCCAAGCGTTACAAAGATATGGCCTTACAACCTCCTATTGTTCATCATGTGGCTGAAGGGACATTCTACAACTGGATGAAAAAGCGCAATAAATTGGGAGGTCAAAACAAAGTGCCCCGACTATCTAATAATCGGGAGCACATTGATGACATCCTCGAAATGATTGGCAAGTAATTGCGTCAAAGACACTAATGGAGTTTTATTAAACCTTCCAGGTTTCTAATCTTTTAATTAAAATCTTTACCCTCTTCCAGCGTTTTTAAGTAGCCTTCCAGAAATGGCTTACTATTATCTGGTGCCTTGGCATACGCAGTCTTCTCATACTTCAAAGCTTTAGCAATCTCACCATTGGCTGCATACCCTCTGGCCAAACCATGAGGAGCCAGCCAGTGCTCTGGCCATTTCTTATTTGCCTTTTTAAATATTTCTAAAGCATCGGAGTCTTTGTCCTGAGCAATGAGCTGTCGGCCATAATTGTAATAGTTGCCAATAGTTGCCGCAGGATCTTCCAGGGCTTCGTTCATCACAGTGGCTGCCTCATCTTGCTTACCCATTGCTGCTAATACACTTGCCTTAGTTTGTAAGGTCTGAAAGTTCTTTTGGCTAAAGAATTGGCCTTCAACTGCTGCATTTGCCCAGGTAAGTGCATCGTCTAAATGAATATTATTTTGCACAAGATAGCCGGCCGCAGCAGTCCACGATGTAAGATTAAACCCGGGGCTTGACTCCAACTCTGCCTTTAAGTTTTGATAAACAATCTCAGGAGTATCAAAAGTAACCTTTACAGGTATTCGCTTTTGCTCCCAATCTAGTGCCAACGTAGCGCTGTTGTTATCTACACCTATAAAACTATAAGTTAACAGGTTGCTTTTTGGAATTTCTTCGGTAGAAACGTCTACTCTCAGGGCATCATCTGCCTGATCATAAAAAAAGCTGCCCCAGGCATCCGTCTTATTCGAAAAAATTACTGTTGCTTTTCCATCTTCCAGCACAGCCACATGATATCCATATGTTCCGGCTTGTAATGGTTTACCTTCGATCTGAGCATCATGAGAAAAAGTAATTTTCGTGTTCTCATTAGCTCCGGCACGCCACGGTGCTTCTGTTGCTGTACCAAAGCCAAGATTATTATAGCCATAAGGTACAACTCCACCCCAGATATTACCCGTTCGATCCTGACCTTGAGGACTCACTACACTGGGTCTAGAATAATTAATTGATACAGTAGAAATGCCTACTGTCTGTTTTACTTCGGCACTTGCACTGGCTCGAGGTAGTGTCACACCCTGTCCAAATGAGTCACCAAAGAGCAATAATGCTGCACAGCTCAAAGCCATTGCCATGGTTGATTTAAAGATTTTCATGATAGGTAAATTTTGTGTTAGAAATAAACAAACGGTAAGCTCTGAGTGATACACCTTTAAAACGATGTATAAATTCGATCCGTTTATTCATTTACACAATGCATTCCTATTGCATGATAAATGGTGAATTTGTGCTGATTATAAGTTCAAATTGGGGGATATGATCAGCTATCCTTTTTGGAAGACTTTAAGAGATAGGTTTTATTTTCTTCTCCTTCGATGATTCTCCTAATATTCTTATGATGCGTCCAAACAATAACAATAAATAAGAAAAAACCAAAAATAATAAGCAATGGCTCACTTGATTTAAACCTTGGAACAAACACTAAAAGGCCAGGAAATGCCAGTGTTCCTATAATAGAAGCTAAAGACACATATTTGGAAAGTAGTAAAGTAATGAGGAAAACCACAATACATACCAATGCGACTTCATAGTGAATAGCTACCATCATACCAAGTAGTGTGGCCACACCTTTACCTCCTTTAAAATTTATAAATATTGAAAATATATGACCAGTCACAGCCACAATACCTAAAATCAACTTTACAGTAACTAAAGATGATTCTTCGATATAGCCCATATTGAGCATTGGTATGGCGATTGATGTAGCAAGCATCCCTTTAGCGATATCTGCGAGCATCACAATGGTTCCTGCTCGCTTACCTAAGACTCTGAAAGTATTTGTAGCTCCAGGGTTGCCACTTCCGTGCTCCCTTACATCGGTTCCATAAAACGCTTTACCAAACCAAACTGCTGTTGGGATTGATCCTAAAAAATATGCTAAACAAGCTGCTATGCCTACCGCCAATATATCCATATAGTATTCTATAAGTGCGAAAAAAAAGAAGCAAGTATCTTACCCGCTTCTTATTGACTTAGTCAAAAATAAGCTTTTTAAGTCTATTTATAAAATTTTAAAAGCCATCGTCATCGTCTTCAAACCCATCATCATCTTCCTCCTCACCAAACCCATCGTCCGTTGGAAGCACCTCTTCATCTTCAACTCTTGAGTCCAACTCATAAGGCTCATCAATGCCATAATACTCTAACCTGTATCGATTAATAAAGTTTAGCACCTCAGCTCTACCGGCTGGAGCAAATATTAGATCACCTAATTTTGCTTTCGATCCATTACTTTTTTTACTGATCAGGTTATTAAAATTGTTATTAGACGAATATGTCAATAGCCTGTTATCTTCATAATTGAAGAAAAACCATGACTCGGCAGAAGCTTTTATGAATATGTTCATCACAGGGCCTCCGGCTTCATTTTTCTTTATTTCAAAAAAACCATCAAAGGCTGCATTTAAGTCATACCTTTCAATGTTTGACATACCGAGTTTACCCTCACTGTAGAAAGCCTGATAGTCCGGAGCATATTTAAAGTCTACATTAGCAAATGACAATGGTACCGATGTTTCTTTGGACATTTCACCAAGTGGTACATAGTCAACCATTGATCGCTCTTCGTATTCTCTGGCTACTCGCTCACCTGCCAAATCTGCTAATTTGTAAATGAGTTGTGTTTGATCGCCCAAACCTTCTGGCGCCCCAAGGTTATTGATAACATCAATCATATCTGTAGCCATTATGGCAAATGCCTGTGACGGCACCGGAACAAAGTTGATTGTTATTAAGGTATTGAGCTGATATTCATTTCTTTCGTCATTACCTGACCCAATGGCAGCGGCCCTTACGATTACATCCTCTGTAGGTCGCATAAAGCTTACCTTACCCTCAAACTGTACGTCTCCGGTATCATCGTTGTATCTAAAAATTTTGCCTGCAAGCTCTTTCCCTGCTGCTTTTAATGAATCTTCAATCACATACTGATTGTTTTCCTGGTCAAAAAACAACACACCGGAAGGTGTAAAGAAGTCTTCATCATCCGGAGTAAATTTCTCTTCTATAAATGTGGCATATAGGCTATTGTCGCCCGCTGAAAAATGAAGCCCCGCTTCTAGCTTTCTACCTTCTTCCGTCAATGAGTTGTCGTAGTTAATCACAACATCTTTCTGATCACCTGTGCTGGAATGTTCAATCCAGGTATTGTAACCAGCTCTATTTAAGTCCAGTTTTACAAAGCCATCTAATTGCATGGCAGGCTTATGGGCGTATAGTGTCATGTCGCCTTTATAAAACATTCCTGGTGATATCAATATGTTTTGAATCTCACTAATAGACCCGTTGGCTACCGTGTGTTGTTTGGTTTCATCTTTCTTACCTCCATCAACTGGTAGGCTTTCAAGATGAAAGTTTTCAACCTTTATCGGTAGTGTATCGTTGAGTGCATTTACAAACTGGTAAGTTGCATATCCGCTAAATTCATTTCTGGACTTGACATCTATGACACCTTCTGTAAGCCTGTGGTATCCGTTGAGCGTATCTAAAATGATAGTTGTATTGGTTAGCGTGCCGATTCTGGAGTTTTCTAGTATAAGTACCTCGTTGTTTTCTGGTGTTATCAACGCATCTGCGACTACAATATGAGGTATACCACTTACTTTCAATTCGGAAGTATTGATATCATAAACAGCCTCAGTTGCATTAAATCTCAGCGAATCCAGATCTTCACGGGTTGTATAGAAGTAAGAACTCTCCAATGGTATGTCGTCAGGTTTCGACATGGTGATTTTCTCATCGATCAGATCCCAGCGTGCCTGAGTGATTGATGTTTTGAACTGTGCGTAAGGAAACTCTATGGCTGCTTCCCCTTCAACCTCAGGGCTGATAATTGCAAAGTTTTCTTCCAGGTTAAACCGGAGCCTTACATCGTCACCGGAGAGAGCTGGTTTCTCAGGGTTTTCAGATTGCAACTCAAAGTCTGCATGTCTGGCCGAAAATCTATTCTGTTCAAACGTAATATCGTTTGACTCAGACACTGAGCCCTTGGTAAGTAATCGACCCTTACCATATACACCAGAGTTTGAAATGATAGCCGTACCATCCAAAGAAGCTGTTTCATCATAGAATTGCATTGGCTCCTCTAAATTAGATATGTACATGCTGTCTTTCTTTGGCAGCCATTTCATTTTAAAATCATCAAGATGCCCTTCAGGGTAAATGTGGCCTCCGTAATCTTCCTCTCTCATGGTAAAATTTTTACCAATGGCGACAACAGAGTCGGGGTAAAAAATAAACTCTTCAGAAAACATGGTGGATGTAAGGAAATCAATAGTACCACTACCTACTAAACCTGATTTGGTCATGGACAAGTTATCGTAAAACCTTCCCTCTCCCTCGTATAGTTGATAACCTTCAGGAGGTACTTTATGTCTGAAACCAAGCGAATTGTCATCCATGATTGACAGTTTCTCTTCAAATACAGGAAGCATTCCACTTGAAATAAAGGACCCTTCAAAACCGATGGTGGATGGATCGGAGTCTCCCAAACTGTCGAGATCAAATGGTGGCACCATAAAATACATAGACCTATCATAGGCCCCACCAAGTATGTTAGACCTGTCAAAATAGACCACTGCACCTTTCTTAGAGTCAAACTTCGGGAAATTGGTGTTTTTGTCTTTTCCTGATTTATTACCGGGCTTATTGATGTAAAGCGTACCCGAGCTACTCTGTAAATTATTTCCTACATCGGCATCACTAATAGAATCAGCCGAAACCAGCGTATTATCCACCTTTTGACTTCCTACATCACCACGACTGTTTTCTTTATTTACATAAAACTGAATTGAGTCAATTTCATTTAGGTAAATCAAAAAGCTATCATATTTAAATGTGAAATCTCTACCGATATATTCAAAATTACCTGCCCGCACTTTCCCATTAAAAGAAAAGTCTCTGTCCTGTAAAAACGTAATTTCACTACTATCCGGCTCAATAATTACGTTAAGCGAGTCGCTTACCTTAAACTGCTCCACACCACGTACCTGCAGGCTTCTATCTTTAAAGTTTATTGTGAGGTTTGGTTTTTCGTGAGTTACGGAAGCAAGTATGATATCGTCATAGTCGGTTTTACCCGCCTTGGCATTATATAAGTGATGGGCCTTTTCTTTTACTTTTATTAAAGAGTTTTTTGAGTCAAATCCAATCATTCCTTTTTGCGCAAGAAATAACATGGCCCCTCTTATTAGTTTTTCATCCTTTTTATAATGCTTGGCAAGGTCAATAGTGTAAAACTCATCGGTGCCTTGTAGGTTGGCATAATACACCACCATAGATAATGGATTGAAGGTATATATTTTATCCCCTAAGGCCCTGTAGTCTTCATAGTTGTAGTGCTCAGAAGACTCAATAATAGATGGAACGATTCTTCTCGCCTCCAAAATTGAAGCATCCAAACTATCAGCATTGAGATCCCAGCGAATAATATCTGCTGTAAAGTCGACATTGAAAAAAGTAGAAGTAAATGGTGTGTCTTTAAATCTGCCTTTGTCTTTTTGCAATACCAGGTGCCTTTTGCCATAATCATACTTTAGTCTCACGGCAGGGTGATAAATAGAGTCGTTGCCTTGGTAGATAACTACCGCTGCACGCTTAGTAGATATGGTGGAGTCAGCAAATTCAAACACATTGGCCTTTGCCTTAAAAAGGCTTGTTGGACCTTGCTGTACTTCTATTCTTGATAACCCCCCAAGTATAGACGAGCTGTATATTTTTGAGCCTCTTAGCGCAAGGCCTCCATTATAAATCAGGTCCCTACCTAGATCCTGCAGTCTAATATTTGCATAGTAGGACTCAAATCTGGGGTAGGTGCTTGAAGCTGTGGTATCGTGTCTTACACTTTTATATTGAAAGACGCCTTCTACCGGATCCGCTACCTTGCCTTTGTAGGTAAGTTTTGCAGATTCTGCTTTGAGATATGGCTTATCTACTTTGAAGCTATAGTCTGTAAACTTTGCAAATACTGAGTCTGGGCTTAAACCGGCCATTGACCAATCAAATGAGCCCCCAACACCAACGAAATCTTTTGAATCTATGAGAAAGTCGCCTTTTGTGTCCTTAATAAAGACTGAATCGTAAGCCGTGACAAAGTTAAGAGCAGTTTGCTCTATATGTATTACTGGCCCTGTAATCACAGGTAAAACGTTACCTCCTGTAACTGCCATTATCATATCATCATCGGCAGATTCATCTGACCATTCGTCTTCGTCCCATTCTGTGTCCCAACCATCATCTGTTTCTTCATCCCAGGTTTCCTCATCCTCCCAGTCATCGTCCTCCCAGTTTTCATCGTCCCAATCATCATCGCCCCAGTCATCTTCATCATCCCACGCGTCTTCCTCCCAGGTATCTTCTTGTACGTCCTCTACTGGCTCCTCTTCAATTACTTCTTCAACTGGTGGTGCGGCATATTCAAAGGAGTAACTGTCGCCAGAAATGTAGAGCTGATTTGATTTTGCATAAAACAATGCCCTAAACTCAAAAAAATCAGACATCGTTTTGAAGTAGTTGAGCAGTCGATCTTTTTCGTAATTATTCACTACTACTTCTGTCATATTTAAATAGCCTGTAATATTTTGGTCGGTGGCACCCTCGATATTAACAGCGTTAGCAATCACCTGAAAATATGAACTGAGAATAGGTCGTGTTCTAAATCCACGGCTCATTAAGAGTTTAGTCTGGGCAATTATTTTATTCTGCTGGTCAGCGCCAAGTGTACCCCAGGCCAGTGCAAAATTATCTGCCACTTCCATGGTGTGTACATTTCTAGTGTTAGTAAGAATAGTTTTTACAGAATCTCCGAAAATTGCCGGATCATTGGGTAGGATATCATCTTGCCCATACGACCACGAGGAAGTGATCATTATTAGCAAAATATATAAGTGCCTCCTTCCCATGAATGCTGAAATTCTTAAAATATTACGAATAAACCAATTTTACAGATGAAGTAGTAACGTAAATCAGGCTGAAAAAATTGATGAATCATTGATTTTTATGAAAGACCAAAGAACACCAATCATTTCTTACTCTTTTTGATTGATACGTCAGGCCACATTTTAATGCAGCAACTTTTAAGTCTTCACTATCATGTTCATAAAAGCCGCTAAATAATATAACTCCACCTTCTGCCAAAGTTTCAACATACATCGGCATTTCATGGAGTAATACATTTTTATTAATGTTGGCTAATATAACATCAAACTGCTGGCTAAAATTAAGAGTTTCTATAGTTCCCTCCATCACCTGAATGTTTTTACATCCGTTGAGAGAGATGTTTTCAGGTGTATTTTCGGTACTCCAGGAGTTGTTATCATATGCTATTATCTCGCTTGCCCCTAGCTTTTCTGCCATAATAGCTAAAATCCCCGTGCCGCTACCGGCATCTAAAGTTTTTTTACCTTCAAAATTTATATCCAGCAAATTGCGTAGCATAAGATAGGTGGTGTCGTGATGCCCGGTCCCAAAAGACATGCGAGGGTTAATCACTATTTCATATGGAAATTTGCCTTCTGACGGATGAAAGGTGGCTCGTACTAATATTTTATCTTCTACATGAATTGGGTCATAATTGCTTTCCCACTCTTCATTCCAATTTCTCTCTACCACCTCTTCGACAGAGTAAGTTATTTGGGCTTTACTATATTTTGCAACCAATGATTTAATTTCGGCTTCATCAAAAACCGCTGGTTTAATGTAGGCCTCAAGACCATTGTCAGTTTCCATCATTGAGTCATAGCCAAGGTCAGATAGCTCGGCAATCAATATTTCAGTAAAAGGCTCTTTACAGGTAATATTTACACTCAAATAATCGATAACAGCCATTAAAATGATTTTACAATATCAGTAAAGTCGCGTGATTTCAAGGATGCTCCTCCAATAAGTCCTCCATCCACATCATTACAAGCAAAAAGTTCTTTGGCGTTAGACGGTTTGCAGCTGCCACCGTAAAGAATGGAAGTGTCTTTAGCTTTTTCTCCATATTTAGCTTCTAAGAATGATCTTATGGCAGCATGCATCTCCTGGGCTTGAGCTGAAGATGCAGTCTTCCCAGTACCAATTGCCCATATGGGCTCATAGGCTATTACAATTTTCTCAAATGCCTCTTCCGACAAATGAAAAAGACTTTCTCTCAATTGTTGTTGCACATAATCGATGTATGTGCCGGCCTCTCTAATTTCTAAAGGCTCACCGCAGCAAAATATTGGAGTTAAGCCATTGCCTAAGGCTGCATCCACCTTTTGTGAGAGCTGCTCATTGTTCTCATTAAAGTATTCTCTGCGCTCGCTATGCCCAATGATCACATAATTTGCTCCTAAAGATTTAAGCATAGCTGCTGATACCTCTCCAGTATAGGCTCCTGATGCATGCTCACTACAGTTTTGAGCTGATAGAAATAGCTTTTCATTTCCTTTTATTAAATTCTTAACTTGAGTTAAGTGCACAAAAGGTGGAGCAAGGATGACCTTAACATCTGATGAAACTTCATCTGCTACCATGTTGGCAATTTCTGAAGTAAGCTTTAACCCTTCATCAATTGTGTTGTTCATCTTCCAATTTCCTGCTACTATTTTTTGAGGCATAAGATCGAGTCTTTATCTGGTTAACACTAAATTTTGGCCAAATATAACGGATTTTGTGCATTTCTCGATTTACTATTATGATGTTGATTTCGACTTTGGCCCAATGTTTGGTTTACACCTGTTACACCAAATACCGAATGTTATGAAAACGATATTTACAATCATTGGTTTGTTGTCGATACTGAGTTTAAGTTCATGCTTTACAACAGACGATGGTCGCGTTGGACCTATTGGGCCACAAGGACCATCCGGACCGCAGGGTCCACAAGGAGCGGCAGGTGAATCAGGATTCGTTTTTGAATATACCGATATCAACTTCACTGCACCAGATTATCAGGTTTTCCTTAATTACCCGGATGATTTTGAAACGCTTCCTTCTGATGTAGCTATAGTATTTCTGCTTTGGGGGGTTGAAAATATAGACGGTGAAGATGTCGAGATTTGGAGGCAGCTACCTCAGACGCTTATTGTAGAGGAGGGGCTTTTACAGTACAACTTTGACTTTAGTCAAAATGATGTAAGGCTCTTTATGGATGCAGATTTTCCTCTTGATATGTTAACTGCAAATGATACTGATGAGTGGATCGCACGAGTAGTTGTGGTACCCGGCAATTTCTGGAATGGTAGAAGAGATTTCAGTGATTACTATGAACTTGAAAAGGAGCTTGGCCTGCCAGAAATCGTGAGTGATAGAGAAGTTGTTGAAAGAAGAAAATAAAATAAAACCCATCGGATGCAGGATAACATCCGATGGGTTGTTTTTAACTATAACTTAATTTAATCCTCAATATCTACACCTGTCGTATTATTATCAGGTATACGATCAATCAGTTTGTTGTAAGGATCAATACCTGCTTTTACAGGCTCGCCTTTTACTTTAACTGTAATACTATGCTCGCCAGGGGCCAGCTTATGTTTTTTTAGATATAGTGGATTGGTTCTTTTACGACCGTTCTCATCAGTATCTTCTGCAGCAAATACACCAACATCAATATAGTCACCAGCATATTGGGCATTGGTCTCCATCCCCAGACTATCAGCATAAACTTTTTGTGAAGCAATGTCCAGTGTTACTTCATATTCACCCTCTGCAATCTTTTTGGCCTTGACTTCCTCAACCTTATTTTCATAGAGTGTCAATTTAAGCCAGGTATCTTCCAAATAGTAGTGAATACTATCAGGCACTTCTGCTTTAATAAATTCATATAGATCATTACTTCCTGCATAAGGTGGTTCGGCCTTGAGGGCAAATTTATCTCTAAACTTTCTTAAAGCTGTATTCATTACAGAGTCACCCACATAATCACGCAATCCATATAAAATCAGTGACCCTTTTCGATACCATTGATAAGAGCGATTGCAGTTAATAAAAACGTTTTCTTTTTTATTTTCATTGGATCGACCAGACAAATAACTATCTAGTTCTTGCTTTAGGAAACGTTGCATGTTGTCTTTACCGTATTTCTTTTCTGTAAGTACCAAGGCGGTATACTCTGCCAACGCTTCAGAAATGAGGTTAGAGCCACGCGTGTAATTGGGTACTACCTGGTGGCCCCACCATTGATGAGCCAGCTCATGAGCGGTTACAAAATACCCATAGTCAAAGTCATTGGGATCGCTAAAATTGGCAACCCATCCGAAATTTTCTGAATAAGGCACTGTGTTTGGAAAAGACTGCGCAAAAGATGCATAGCGCGGAAATTCCAGAAGTCTCATTTGCCTAAACTGATAATTTCCATATGCCTCCGAGAAGTATTCAATTCCGTCTTTGAATGCAGCGGCAAAACGCTCTAAGTTTGCATCGTGAGCCGCATGATGAAAAATTTCAATTTTTACATCATTCCCATCAGGCAGCTTGGCCTTATCTTCAAATATCACATAATCGGCAGAGACAATATTAAAGAACAAATCGATCGGGCTTTCCTGCACATAATGAAAATACCTTCGGTCGCCCTCAGTCCATTCTTTCTGGAGCTTTCCTGGTGCTATTGCAATTTGATCTTTCACGGTACTTACAGTCGCCTGAAAAGTAATAAGATCGGCATCATCATTAAAAAGAAGTGTTTTTCGACCATAAGGATCATCGTGTGGGGGCAGCTCGTAGTCCTTTGGTGGTAAGTCATATTTCTTTCTTGTTTCATCACTTGATAACTCACTATTCGCTGAATAACCAATACTTGGCAATCCCCCACCAATGAAGGTACCATTATAAACGATCTCACGATTATATCCATTGTTGACAAACCCCTCATTTATATAAGCAGCAGTCAATTGCAGATCTATGGTATCGCCTGGATTGAGTGTGGCTGGTAATCGATAAATTTTATACCAGGGTTGTTCTTCATCTACCCCAAAGACTTTAAACTTGGATTGATCTAGCTCCAATGGTGCACGATAACTTAGTGTATCCTCATTGTAGATTGCATGAAAGTAACGAAAGCCTTGACCCGATAAATGCAAAGAATCAATGGGATCATCAGTTTTATTTACCATTTGTACTACTGCATCAAAATAAGCATCTCTTTGCTTTGGAAAAATGTCGGCCTTTAGGTTAATGTCAGTCACTTTCGGCTGAGCAACAAACTCATAATGCTTGAGTTGCTTTTCATATTCTGCACTTCGCTTTTCTGTTTCAGTTTGTGTAAGGTAGGTATTGGTATATACCACTGTTTTAAAAATATAGCTACCTATTAAAACTGACACTACAAGTAAAACATATGCGGTAACGGAGCTTGCACTCAACAACCTGGATTTAGATTTCTTCAGTCGGGTTTTTAGGTTGACTTCTGCCCCACGGGCATAAAACACCGAGAAAAATAGGATGAGAAAAAGACCAAAAGCTGTCCAATACAAATTGTACCAGAGTAAAGGCTCACCAAAGTGACCCAAACCATTCATATCTGACCAAATGTAACCGGGTTTGTATGAAAAGAAGAAAAGGTTGAAATCATAATTAACAAAAGTTCTCAACACAATCATGACTAACCAAACACCAATACTCACGGCATGACCTGCAAATTTGTTATTGACCAGTAGGTGAATCGCAAAAACAAGCATGACCATTTGTAAATAGTCTGGGAAGGAGATAAGCAGGCAATCAACAAGATACACTCCAAAATCATACTGAAAATAGCCTTTTAAAGTTTGTACAATTACACCAACAACAATTGGGAATATTGATAGTAATAAACAAACGAAGGCCATCCCCAAAAATTTAGACCCTATCGTTACTCCATTCTTTATTGGAAAGGTATCGCTTATCGCTGAGTATCCCGAAGCTTTGTCGCGATGTAAACTTTCACCCGTAAAGAACACGAGAATAATAAAAACGAAAATCACATAGTCATAGCCCTTGTACTCCATCAAAAATGAAGTGCTGGGCAAATTGGGTACGCTATAAATCCTGTTTCCTATCCAAAAATCGAGTACAAGAAAGATTAGCCCACCAAGCATAATCGCTCGGAAATAGCCATCTTTAACAATATTTTTCACTTCAATTTTAGCCAGGTTAAGCAAGCTACTAATCTGGTATTTCGAAGAAAAATCAGTGGTTACTGAAAATTCCTTATTAAGCTGTAGAGATGCCTTTTCTTCTTTATCCTTTGATTTTTTGATAGAATGCTGAAAAAAGTATTTAAAACTGAACCTGAAATAAGCGGCCAGGAAAAACACTAATCCGATACCCGTCCACAACAGGCGGTTGATCAACAGATTGCCTGATACCGATAGTAAGAATGAGTTTTGCTCGTAAGGTGTGAGATATCTCGCTTGAAAAATAAATGAGTTGAGCCCGAAAGGATCAAGTATTTGTACCAGGTCACGGTTTTCTATGTCTTGTGCCAGGAAGTTGGCCAGTAAGTAGAAAATGAAGAAAACGATACCTCCTGTATAGATCGACTTAATGTTTCTGGTGAAAACAATTACAGCGAAAAACAGCGTAGATGAAAACCAAAAATTTGGTAGCACCAATGTAGCCCAAGGCTGTAAATAGCTTAAGAAATCGTTGGGTCCATATCTTTCAGCATCTGTCCAGCCGGTTGCAGCACCAATGACAGTGCCTAAATAAATGCCTATTATGGTACCAAAAGAAATAAAGAGTAACGTAACAAATGAGCCCCAAAAGCGACCCATAAAATAGGCCTGATTAGTTATTGGATAGCTGAAAAGAAATGTACCTGTTTTATGTTCTATGTCGCGATATAGTGGCACCCCCATTACTGCAGATGCGATCATAATACCAAAAAGAGAAAAAAGCAATTCAAGCTCAGCTATGTTAATAGGAGCGTTGTGAAATACCTTCTCTGAAGCCGGTGTATTACCTGAGGCGATAAGCAATAGTGCCACAATCATCAATAGCGAAAAATAGATGTAGGTAGCGGGTCGTGAAAACCTGTATTTTAGTTCAAATAAGAAAATATTAAGCATATCGACAGGAATTATAGAGTTACAGGATCTACTTTCGTTGCGATGTGGGTGAAGTACACATCTTCAAGGTTAGGTATCGCAGACTCAAAACCATCTCCCGGGTTGGTATCGCTTTGTACTCGCAAACTCAACTGCCCTTCTTTTAGTTTAGTTGAGATTACCTGATGCTTTTCTTTATAAGCCGTCAACTCCTGCTTATCGATACTCTTACTATAAATTTTATCTCTTAATAGGGCTAGTCCATCTGCCGGAGTTCCTTCCATGAGCAGTTCGCCCTGACAGATAATAGCCATTCTAGAGCACAATGTACTTACATCCTCCACGATGTGCGTGGATAATAACACAATTGTATTTTCACCGATTTCACTTAGTAAATTATAAAATCTGTTTCTTTCGGTTGGATCTAGCCCGGCCGTTGGCTCATCCACGATAATTAATGATGGTTTACCAACAAGTGCCTGTGCGATTCCAAAGCGCTGCCTCATTCCACCGGAGTATGTACCCAAGGCTTTTTTCCTATGTTCATAAAGGTTCACTTTTTCTAACAAACTGGCCACAAGATGCTTACGATCTGAGCGACTACCTACACCTTTCATCTGTGCGATATGATCAAGCATGACTTCAGCACTTATCCTCGGATAAAGGCCAAAATCTTGAGGTAAATAGCCCAACCTTTCTCTAATAGCCTGTGGATTTTCCAGCGCATTTATGTCATCAAGCATAATGCTTCCAGAGTCTGCATCCTGTAGGGTAGCAATCGTACGCATAAGAGAAGATTTACCAGCCCCATTAGGGCCCAGTAAACCAAACATACCTTGCTCAATGGTTAGTGAAACATCTTTTAGTGCCTGTACTCCATTAGAGTAAGTCTTTGATAGGTTTTGGATAGAAAGCTGCATTTTAGGTGTGGGTATAGTGAAATAGAAAGTGAATATAGTAATTTTTTTAGAAACTCTTTCAGGCTATTTAGAGTACTGGTATTGATGACGTATTTGAAGGAGATTATTAACTAATCCTACTCCAGTTAACCACCGTTTTTCTCAATGATGCAATATGACTGCTTATATTACGGTTTTGGGGTTGCGCTAGTGAAGGGTCTTCATTCAAAATAGCTGCGGCTGCCTGTCTTGCTGTTTGCAAAATGTTACCATCCTTGCCTAAATCAGCAATAAGTAGGTCCAGCACACCACTTTGTTGCGTACCTGTAAGGTCTCCGGGACCTCGGAGTTTTAAATCCACATCAGCTATTTCAAAACCATTGTTAGTTCTTACCATGGTTTCTATTCTTACTTTCCCCTCTTTACTCAGTTTGTAACTGGTAATAAGAATACAGTAAGACTGATCAGCACCCCTGCCCACACGACCACGCAGCTGATGCAACTGTGCAAGCCCAAATCGTTCAGCATTTTCAATAATCATAACGGAGGCATTTGGTACGTTTACGCCAACTTCAATTACTGTGGTTGCCACCATTATTTTAGTTTCTCCCTTTACAAACCGCTGCATTTCGAAATCTTTGTCTTCGGCTTTCATCTTACCATGTACTATACTTATCGGTACATCAGGGAAAGCTCTGCAAACACTTTCATAGCCATCCATTAAATGTTTTAAGTCGAGCTTTTCAGACTCCTCAATCAATGGATACACAATATATACCTGACGACCCTCACCGATTTGCTCCTTTATAAACCCATTAACTTTCAGTCGGTTGGCATCATATCGATGAACTGTTTTGATAGGCTTTCTGCCTGCCGGCAATTCATCGATTGTTGAAATATCCAAATCACCATATAAGGTCATGGCCAATGTTCTCGGGATGGGTGTAGCAGTCATTACCAATACATGAGGATATATTTCTTTGTCTTTTTGCCACAATTTCGAGCGTTGTGCCACTCCAAAGCGGTGCTGCTCATCAACTATTGCCAGCCCAAGGTTTTTGAATTGCACGACATCTTCGAGCAGAGCATGAGTGCCAACAATAATATCGAGATCACCCGATTTTAAATACTGATGTATAATCTTACGCTCACTCTTCTTAGTGCTGCCTGTCAATAATGCAATGGTTACACCCATGCTATCAGCAAATTCTTTCAGTCCTTGAAAGTGTTGCTGGGCAAGTATCTCTGTTGGTGCCATCATAGTGGCCTGAGCTCCTGACCCGATAGCAGTAAGCATGCAAATAAATGCCACTATGGTTTTGCCACTACCCACATCGCCCTGCAAGAGACGGTTCATTTGCTTGCCAGACTTCAAGTCTCTGTAAATTTCTTTGATCACCCTTTTTTGGGCATTGGTTAGATCAAACGGGAGGTGGTCATTGTAAAACTTTGTAAGCAGCTCTACATTGTCGAGCACCTTGCCACGAAACTTATCAATTCGAGTAAGCTTAAGCTTGAGCAACCTTAGCTGCACATAAAATAGCTCCTCAAACTTTAACCTGAATTGCGCCTTTTGTAAAAGCGTATGATCTTTCGGAAAGTGAATATTACTGATGGCATCTTTCTTATCAATCAGGCTATAGTCGTTTATAATATTTTCCGGAAGGGTTTCAGAAATACGCCTTTCAGCTTGAGCTAAAAGTGCTTTTTGAATTTTACTTATCCCTTTGCTATCCAGATAACGTTTTCTAAGGATTTCTGTGGTTGGATATACGGGTTGTAAAAAAGTTGTTCCGGGATTAAAAGAAGAAAGAATTTCTATTTCCGGGTGCGCCATATTGATCTTACTACCAAATAATGTTGGCTTGCCAAAAACAATGTACTCGACACCCGGCTGGAGTTTCTTCATTATCCATTGTGCGCCTTTGAACCACACCAGTTCGACCTCCCCACTATCATCTGCAAGATGTGCCACCAATCTTCTTTTCCTGGCGGCCCCCACCATCTCCACTTTACGCAAGCGACCTTTCACCTGCACATGTGGCATGTTGCCATGCAAAGATTTTATTTCATAAAATTTAGTGCGGTCTTCATACCTGAAGGGGTAGTGCTGCAAAAGATCTCCATAGGTAAAAATATTGAGCTCTTTATTGAGCAACGTGGCTTTTTGAGGCCCCACACCTTTTAGGAATTCTATTTTGGTTTCGAAGAATCCTTGCATAGGCGCAAACTAAAAATATTTTTTAAAATGCTTACTTCTGCTGCAGGTTTTCGTTCCATTGCAAGGTGTTCATCATATGCACAATGTCAACCTTTACAAATTCGATAGCGGGCCTTAATGAGTCATTTTGTACCGTAGTGTTGAAGTACAAGGCACCACGTAAAAAATTTGCTGTAGAGTCTGTTGTAAAAAACTGGAATTGGCTAGGCACCTCTCCACTTATTTCCGCATAGACTACAGTTTTTCCTGAAGGCGTCTTTGTTATGGTTTCATCTATGCCAGAGGCTTTTATTTGATGTTTTGCTGTAAGAAAATAGGCATCGTCCAGATATTCTTTCAAAGAATCAAGGTTGTTTACGGTTTTATAAGTGATATGTACATCGGCCTTAAACTTTGGATAAAATATCTCAACCCAATATTTATCAGAAATCCACGATGAGTCTTTGAGTAGCACTGCGTGCTTGGAGAACTCAAATTGATAAGGTAATGTATCTGGTAATGACTGGTACTCATGCTTGGGTAAGTCAAATCTGTTGAATCCTTTGGGCTTTGGAACATAGGAACTGTTATCGCATGAGGCTAAGCTCACAAACAAGCACACAACCAAGAGTCCTCTAATCCACATAGTCTTCCACGTTGTTATTGTTGACAAAAACCCTCACTTTTTTAATTCGCTTATTGTCTACAGCTACCACTGTAAAAACAAACTTATCATAATAAATGCGTTCACCAGAAGATGGCATTTTTGTATTGATCTCTAGTAATAAACCTCCTAATGACTCGCTTTCACCTTTAACTTCCTCAAAAACTGTTTGATTTTCATCTACCACTTTACAGAAATCATTAAGCGTGATTTTACCTTCAAATAAATAGGTGTTTTCATCGATCTGGTCATAGGCCAAATCCTCTTCATCAAACTCATCATTGATCTCACCTACGATTTCTTCTATTATGTCTTCAAGTGTAATAAGACCTGATGTTCCTCCGTATTCATCAACTACAATAGCCATGTGCACGCGTTTTTCTTGAAAATCTTTGAGCAGTACATCTATTTTCTTGGTTTCCGGCACAAAGAACCCCGGCCTCAATAACTCTTGCCATGCAAACGTTTCATCTTTATCTAAGTACGGCAGCAGATCCTTTATGTATAAAATACCCTCCAGCCTATCGATCGTTTCTGAGTAGGCTGGAATTCTCGAGAAACCAGACTTATTGACTTTATCCATCAAATCGTGGAAGTCCATTTCTATATCTAAAGCAGTGATGTCCATACGAGACTTCATTACTTGTTTGGCCGTGAGCGTGCCGAAATTAACGATCCCTTTAAGAATATCTTTCTCTTCTTCTGTTGTATCCTCTGTTGTGGTTATTTCAAGCGCATGATGCAACTCTTCTACCGATATGTCATACCCTTTTCTTTGAAAGCGCCTTTCAATTACATTGCTCAACGTCATTAATACAAAAGATAGCGGTTTGAAAATCGTTTCAGCTAATGAAAGCAGTGGTGCTGTGAATCGGGCAAACTGTAAATTATTTGGATTAGCATAGACCTTCGGTGTTATCTCACCAAAAAATACCAATAAGAGTGTTGTTACAAATGTTAAAACAATCACTGTAAGACCTTCAGTAGTTTTTGCGCCCACAACTTCCCACATCACAAAGGTCGAGAGTGTGACAAAGGCAACATTTACAAAATTGTTGACAATGAGAATGGTAGCCAATAGCAGTCTTGGGTTGTGAATCAGAGAAACGATCTTTTTATCTCGAGCATCTTCACTGTCTTTACAAGCGGTGATATCTTTATGCGTCAAAGAAAAGAAAGCTACTTCAGACCCACTGATAAGTGCACTTGTCACAAGCAATAGTAGTAGTGCCAATCCACTTATCACAAAGAAAAGCGCTTGTTCACTAAGTATTAATCCTAATAAATATTGACTCGGAGGTTCGTCTATGGTTGTTTCCAATACAGTGGATTTAATCCAACAATTTAGAATGGTAAGTCGTCAGAGTCATCATCAGCAGCAATGTCTGCTGTCGGAGACTCGGCTACAGTTTGCTGTGGTTTAGAAGTAGAAGATTGCGAAGTATTGTCATACCCGTCACCACCTGTGTTTGATCCTTTAGGGCTAAGCATGGTCATGTTATCGCCAACTACTTCGGTTGTATAGCGAGTAACTCCATCTTTCTCCCATGAGCGAGTCCGAAGCTTACCCTCTATATATACCATATCACCCTTGTTAAGGTATTTTTCGGCTACATCTGCCAGTCCTCTCCAAAGTACAATATTGTGCCACTCAGTTTGCTCTTTACGCTCACCAGTATTTCGGTCCTTATAAACCTCAGAAGTGGCAATTGGAAAATTGGCAACCGAAGCACCATTTTCTAAGTGTCTAACTTCCGGGTCTTTGCCCAAACGCCCAACTAGTATTACTTTATTAACTCCTGACATAAGTTCAATCTAAAAATTTTTACAAAACTACTAATCTTTTATAAATCTAACTAAAATATGACTTCATTCAAATACTTCGAAACAAGAACGGGTTTTGGCAATTCCTTTACTTCTGAAAAAGTATAAAAACCATGTTTATTCGTGGGCAAGCCGTTTTTTAGTAAAAGGTTCACAGTATAGAAACGTGCATAAATCACCTGGTGAGTCAAAATATGCTTGTAAACCGAACTTACTTTAATCTCTTTCACTTTTGCAGGCAATTGCAACGAGGCAATTACTTCAGCTAATTGCAACTCTGTTAAATGTGGCGTTTCATTAGTTTCATGCAGCTTAAAATCAAACAACCCCTGCCAGATATCACCCTTAGGCCTTTCTTTAAGCCAAATACAAGCCCCGGCCTTGATGACTATATAATTAAAATACCTCTTTCTTACTTTTAACTTTTTTGCCTTAACAGGAAGTTTGTCCTGCATGTTGTTGGCTCTGGCATAACATTCCACAGCAAGTGGACAGGACCCACAATCTGGATTTTTAGGCACACATTGAAGCGCTCCAAACTCCATCATGGCTTGGTTATATATATCGGGTTGAGTTTGAGGTATGAGTTCTTCAGCCAGTAATTCAAATTTTTTTCGTGATGCTGAGGCAAGTATATTACTATCAACACCAAATAATCGTGACAATACCCTGAAAACATTACCATCAATTGCCGGCACTACCTCTTTAAAAGCAAAAGAGGCAATCGCTGCCGCGGTATAAGGGCCTATTCCTGGCAATTTTCTAATCTCACTATATTCTTTTGGAAATTTACTATTGTACTTTTCTACTAATAATTTGGCACAACGATGTAAGTTTCTGGCTCTTGAGTAATAACCTAACCCCTGCCACAGACGTAATACCTCCTGCTCTGATGCACTTGCCAGGTCATCTAGAGTGGGGTAGATTTCTACAAATCTTTCATAGTATGGGAGCCCTTGGTTTACTCTAGTTTGTTGCAGTATAATCTCAGAAAGCCATATTTTATAAGGGTCTCTAGTTTCTCTCCATGGTAAAGTACGATGATTGGCATTATACCATTTTAACAGATTGTCCGTTATAAAATTGAAATTGTTGGTCATTTAAGAAATTTCAAATATCAGCTCTTTTTGCGTGTCAGTTTTTTTCCAATATTAAATTTTTTAATCTCGTTGGCACGTCTAAATTTGCTGATCAATTCAGGTTAACTGCAAAGAAGGATTATTTATAAACTTAAAACTATTTTTTCGTGACTAAAGCAGAAGTTATATCAGAGATATCAGAGAAGACGGGAATTCCTAAAGAGGATGTGTCGGTGACAGTAGAAGCATTTTTTAGCATTGTAAAAAACTCAATGGCTGACGGAAACAATATTTACGTTAGAGGTTTCGGGAGCTTTATAAATAAGAAACGCAAGAAGAAAATTGCCAGAAACATATCGAAGAACACAGCAATCGTAATAGACGAGCATTTTGTACCAAGCTTTAAGCCATCAAAAGTTTTTGTTGAAAAAATAAAAACCAGCGATAGAGTAAAGGAATTACAAGACTAATATTTAGATCGTCTTATTTCCAATTGATAATAATATCCTTGAACTTTGCACTCCGTTAAACTAATGGGATAAAATGCTTAGGACAAGGATATTATTATTAGTAAGTGCTGCAATATTGGTATTGATTATATTCAATCTACCTAAAGTTGTAGTAGACAATGAGCAGCCACAATTAGACCAAGCGAACGACTCTACCGGTCTTGCACAGCCTACGTTTAAAAACGAAGAGCACCTACCTTCTCTTTCTGAAAATGACCTTACAAAAGCTAGCTCTTTAAAGGAAAAATTAAGACTTGCAAAAAATACAGAAAAAAGTCTTACCTTTGCAGACTCTTTGGCTACACTGTATCTGAATGCAGATAAATATGACAGTGCAGCTAAGTTCATTGAAATAATTGCTGAAAATAATCCAACTGAAGGGAATATTTTAAGAGCAGGTGATGTTTATTATGAAGCTTATGGCTTCGCGATGGAACCTGCCAAACAGGTAGAGATGGGGGCAAAAGCCAGGAAATTTTATACTCAGATTCTCAGTAATCATCCTGATAATCTGGAGGTTAAAAATAAAATGGCCATGACATATCTCACTACATCAAATCCTATGCAGGGCATAGCGATGTTGAGGGAGATATTGCAGGAAGACCCTAAAAATGAAAGTGCAATTTTTAATTTAGGCGTGCTTTCAATGCAATCGGGACAATATGAAAAAGCCGTAGAGCGCTTCTCTAATCTGGTAGAAATAAATCCTGAACATACTCAGGCACAGTTTTTCCTGGGTGTCAGTTATATGGAGACAGGTCAAAAAGATAAGGCCCGGCAGCAATTTGAATTAGTGAAAACACTGGATGAGGATCCGGCTGTGCAAGCCACAGTAGATTCTTATTTAGAAGAAATAAATTAAAAGTATTGTTAACCATTCCCGACTTGTCGGGGATAAAAAGTTTAAGAATTATGCCTTGCGGTAAAAAAAGAAAAAGACACAAGATAGCTACTCACAAGAGAAAGAAAAGACTTAGAAAAAACAGACACAAGAAGAAGTAATTTTATACATGGCTTCGCTCACGGGGCCATGTCTTCTATTTTTTTAATAAGTTTTTTTAATCCAAAATTCATTTGTTTTGAGTAACGAATTAATAATCAATTCAACTCAAAATGGATGTCGCATAGCCTTACTTAAGGACAAAAATCTTGTTGAATTTCATCACGATCAAGATGGAAATCAATTTAATGTAGGAGATATTTATCTAGGCACAGTAAGGAAAGTTGTACAAGGGCTAAATGCAGCATTTGTTGATATAGGTTACGAGAAAGATGCATTTTTGCACTATCTCGATTTAGGGCCTCAATTTAGTTCTCTCAATACTTTCACAAAAAGTGCTTTGGCGAGAAAAAACACCTCCAGCAAACTGGAGAAGTTTAAACTTAAGCCAGATATAGACAAACATGGAAAGATCAGCAACGTACTTTCCAAAAACCAACAGATTTTAGTTCAGGTTGTAAAAGAGCCCATATCTACGAAGGGCCCGCGACTGTCCTGCGAGTTGTCATTAGCCGGAAGATACCTGGTGTTAGTGCCGTTTTCGAACACGGTGAATGTATCAAAGAAAATTGCTTCGAGTGACGAGCGTAAACGCCTCGTTAGGCTGGTTTCTTCTATCAAACCAGAAAACTACGGTGTTATAATAAGAACTGCAGCCGATGGCAAAAGTGTAAGTGATTTAGATACCGACCTAAGAAACTTAATAGACACCTGGCATAAAGGCGTAAATGCACTCAAAAAGGCTAAGCCAAAAGAAAAGGTTATAGGCGAAATGAGCAAGGCTTCAGCGCTGCTCAGAGATGTCTTAAATGAATCTTTCGATAACATCCACATAGATGAGCAAGAAATCTATGACGAGGTGAAAGATTACATCAAAACTATTGCTCCTGACAAGGAGAAGATAGTGAAGAAGTATAATGGCAAAAGCAAAATCTTTGAAAATTTCGGCATTGAGCGTCAGATAAAATCTGCATTTGGCCAGTCAGTAAGTGTTAAGGGTGGTGGCTATCTTATTATAGAGCATACTGAAGCGCTTCATGTAATCGATGTAAATAGTGGTAATAAGTCGAATCGAGAAGACGATCAGGAGGCTACAGCACTTTCGGTAAATAAAGAAGCAGCTAAAGAAATTGCGCGACAGCTGAGATTGCGTGACATGGGTGGTATTATCGTTGTCGATTTTATCGATATGCGAAAAACCGAAAATAAGAAGCTCATCTACAAAATCATGAAAGATGAAATGGCTTCTGACCGCTCAAAGTTTACCATTTTGCCTTTGTCAAAATTTGGTTTGATGCAAATTACCAGGCAGCGAGTAAGACCTGAGATGACCATTACGACCAAGGAGGTTTGCCCTACATGTAAAGGCACAGGAAATATTAGTGCCTCAATACTGGTTTCGGACCAAATTGAGCGAAATATTGACTATCTGATGACCAAACAGAACGATAGAGATATTACTGTAGTCGTACACCCGTTCTTATATGCCTATTTCACAAAAGGGCGTATGTCTAGAAGGCTGAAATGGTTTATGAAGTATTTCAAATGGATTAAGCTAATTCAAGATTCGAGTATGGGAATAACAGAGTTTAAATTCCTCAACAAGCATGGCGAGGAAATTGAAGTCCAAGAAGCATAAAATAATTAGCCGGCTCCCAAGCCGGCTTTTTTTATCACTTCATCTAAGGTTGATAACTGATTTTCTAGAGAGAACTTATCAGCTAATTGTACCGCTTTTTTCTGAGCCTGCAATAGTCTTTCTCGGTCTTCGACAAATGAATTAAGCTTTGTTAAACATTCAATTGGATTCTCAGGGTTGTATGAAAAGCCACACCCCATCTGATCTATCTCTTTTTTAATCCAGCCTCCAAAATTTATAATAATGAGCTTTCCCGCTGCCAAGCCATCAAAAAACTTATTGGGACTCCCACTACATAATATTGGGGTACTTTTAAAGGAAACATAAACTGCATCAACCATCTGTAATTGCTTCTTAGCTTCTTCCTTATTACCACCAGTGTAAAACTCAATATTTGACAAATTTCTATTTTTTGCCTCGTTAACAATCTTATCCCATTGAGCTCCCCCACCCATGATCACAAATTTTAACCTTGGATCTTTTTGACATATCTCAGCTGTATCAAGCAGGTACTCTAAATGGTTTGCTAAACCCACAGTACCAAAATACCCAATTCTAAATTCTTCTGACTCTTTAAAGTCAGGTTGGTCTTTATAAAATTCAATGTCAGAAAAGTTTGTGATTACTGTGGTAGGCGTGTTCGTTTTCTCATTGATGTAATTCGAGATGTCAGGGGACAAGCCCACAATGTGCTGAGCATTATTGTAAATTTTCCTTTCCAACCAGTAGGCCACTTTCTTACTAAATATATTTTTAATAACTCCTAATTGAATAGGAGCAGCCGGCCATAGGTCGCCTACCTCAAATATATAGGGTGTTTTGTATCGCCACTTAGCATATAAAGCAATGATTCCTGTTGAAAGGGGTGTAGAGATTACATAATTTAAATCAGGGCGATCAATTTGTTTAAGAAACCTGCAACTGAGCCATACATACTTAATAAATGCCTTAATCCTTGACCAAAATGTAAGGTGGTTGGAATAGTAAATGGGAAGGTGATGCACCGTTACATTGTCATGAGTATCTTTGAAGTAGCCACTATCATTATAAGCTGTTATTACCTCTACCTGATGCCCATTAGCGGCTAGATGTTTGGCTATGTGGTAAGACCTGATTGCACCTCCTGTTTTTGGAGTTTTGTAATATTGATGAATAATGAGAATACGCATTATCCAAAATTCTTCTCAAAATATCTACAAAAGTTGGTGAGTTGACAATCCTCACATTTGGGTTTTCTGGCTACACAAACATAACGTCCATGTAAAATGAGCCAATGATGCGCCAATCTGATATGTTCATCAGGGATATGTTTTACCAGTTGCTTTTCTACTTCTAGGGGTGTTTTGGCATTCTGATTTACCAGGCCCAATCTTTTAGACACCCTAAATACATGAGTGTCCACAGCCATGGCTGGCTGTTCATAAATAACCGATGCTATTACATTGGCCGTTTTGCGACCCACACCCGGAAGCTTTTGCAATTCCTTAATATCGTCAGGCACCACCGAATTAAACTCCTCCACGAGAAGCTTAGCCATGCCTATAAGGTGCTTTGATTTATTGTTGGGGTAAGAAACTGACCTAATTAATGGAAATACCTCATCAAAGTGAGCTAAAGCCAAATGCTCAGCTGATGGAAACTTCTCAAATAAGGCCGGAGTAACTTTATTTATTCTTTCGTCAGTGCACTGCGCACTCAAAATCACAGCCACAAGAAGCTCATAAGGATTACTATACTGTAATTCAGTCTGAGCATCGGGCTGATGATTAGTGAAGTGAGTTATGAATTTTTCGTATCTCTCTTTTCTTTGCATTCCATTATTTCTTGGAAGACAAATTTAGAGATTTCGAGTAATTCATTATGCTTTGTACAGTACTATCAGAAGGTTGCTTTAAGCTGTGATCTAATTGTTTTTTTACAGCATTTAACTCCTTATACACTTCCTGAAGTTTAGCATCACAGATTAAAGCCTGTTGTATTTCTTCGTTTTCCTGTTCTGTTGTTTCTTCATAAATGTATCTTACTACATCATCTTGGGTAAAAGTTTTGGTCATACGCGATATTATATTGTTTCATTTTCTTTCTTAGGTTAATAAGGGCATATCGCATTCTCCCCAGGGCAGTATTAATACTTACACCAGTGGCTTCAGCAATTTCCTGGAAACTCATCTCCATGTAATGTCTCATAATCAAAACCTCCTTCTGTGATTCTGGAAGCTCCTGGACCAGACTTCTTAATTTAGCATGAGTGTCCTGCTTTATTTGTTGAGATTCAATTGAATCTTCCGAAAATTCCATCGTGTTGAATACCCTGCTACCATCTTCTAATATAACAGTGGGATACCTCTTTTCCTTTCTGAAGTTGTCGATAGCAAGGTTATGAGCTATGCGTGTAATCCAGGGTAAAAACTTACCCTCTTCGTTGTAACGACCCTCTTTGATCGTTTTTATAGCTTTAATAAAAACCTCTTGCAACAGATCTTCTGCTACATAACTATCCTTTACAATTAGGTAAATGGTTGTGAAAATTCGCGACTTGTGGCGATTTAGCAACTCCTCAAAAGCCTCTTCGTTACCTTCTCTGTAAAGTGATACCAACTTACTATCACTAATCTGATACTTCTCCATTAAGATATTCAATTTAAGTTAACGTAGAGGTCTATATCATATTGTTGCCGGGGGGTTAAAAGTTTAAAAAATTTTTTGAGTGTATCTCAAATGTAAAGAAACAAACAAATACTATGCAAAACTTTTTAGAATAAAATTTTAAACGATTCGATGAATCAACTCAAAGAGCAGACGAAAAAATAAATGATAAAATTTTAGTCTTAGTGAAATCTTTTGCTACTTTTCCTGAAAATTTAAATAGAAAAAGCGGCTAGAAATATATGCTGTTATGGACAAAAAAAGAGTAATAAAAAGTTTAGAAAAACTTGATGACGGTTTAAAGAATCGCCTAAAAAAGTTGTATCCCGATGGTTTCGATGGCAACCTCATCAGATTAATGAATGCCAAGAAAGAACCCTTCTTCTGTGTACCCTTAGATACTGATGACACAGCGTATCTGATCAAAGTTGCCGTGACCAAAAACAGTGATGGCGAATATGAACTAGACGAAGAAGAAAATGAGTTTGGCGGTGACGGTGTGATCGGCCCCGATGATTATGATGACGATTACGATGATGACTAATGATTAGCTTTGCGGATTCACTATGCAGGATACATCAATTACAGAAAAAAACTTCGATAAACTCGACCCCAAAGAGTATATAATTATTAAGCGCGCCAGGGTAAATAACTTAAAAAACCTGAGCGTAGCCATTCCAAGAAATAAACTTGTTGTAGTTACTGGACTATCTGGTTCTGGCAAGTCTTCGCTGGCTTTTGATACACTGTTTGCAGAAGGCCAAAGGATGTATGTCGAAAGCCTGAGCTCATATGCACGACAGTTTTTAGGAAGACTCGAAAAACCTGAAGTAGACTACATAAAGGGCGTTTCTCCTGCCATTGCTATAGAGCAAAAGGTTAACACAAGAAACCCCAGATCTACAGTAGGAACTACTACTGAAATTTATGATTACCTCAAATTGCTTTTTGCAAGGATTGGCACTACTTACTCACCAGTAAGTGGCAAAAAAGTAGCTAAAGATTCTGTGACTGATGTTGTCGAGTACATCAACTCGCATGAAGAAGGCACCAAGGTGATGGTAAGCTGCCCTTTGAAGATCACTAAGCAACGGTCAATTAAGGAAGAACTCAAAGTTTTATTAAGTAAAGGGTACACCCGAGTAATACAAGAGGGCGATGTTGCTTTTATAGAAGAGCTGCTGGAAGAAAAGTCCGTATCTAAAAATGCTTCTTTTGAGATTCTCATCGACAGAGCCATCGTAAAACCTGATGATGAAGATACTCAATTTAGACTGGCAGATTCCGTGCAGACCGCCTACTTCGAAGGTATTGGTGATTGCAATATTCATATTGTAGGGAAAGGAATAAAATCTTTTTCAGATCGATTTGAAGCCGATGGTATTAAGTTTGAAGAACCTAGTGCAAACTTCTTCAGCTTTAACAATCCTTATGGAGCTTGTAGGCGATGTGAAGGTTTTGGAAAAATATTAGGAATCGATCCGGATCTGGTAGTGCCAGATAAAAGCTTTTCAATTTATGAAGGCGCTATTGCACCTTGGAGAAGCGCCACGATGAAAAAATGGCTTGATCCATTACTTAGAGATGGGATAAAGTTTGATTTTCCCATTCATAGGCCGTATAACGAACTTACAGAAAAGGAAAAAGAAGTCTTGTGGTCTGGTAATGAATATTTCAAAGGGCTCGATGCCTTTTTTAAACACTTAGAGTCCAAAACACATAAGATTCAATACCGTGTCCTGCTCTCACGCTATCGCGGAAGAACCGTCTGCCCGGATTGTAAAGGCACCCGGCTAAGAAAAGATGCTGGCTATGTCAAAATCAATGATATATCTATACAGGATCTTGTGCTAATGCCCATCGGTAAAGTAGTGACCTTTTTTGATGAATTGGAGTTAAATGAGCACGATAAGCAAGTAGCCAAGCGTATTTTAAAAGAAATAGAAAACCGACTTTCATACATAGAGCGTGTTGGTCTCGGCTACCTGACTCTCAATAGAATGACATCGACATTGTCGGGTGGTGAATTCCAGCGAATTAAATTGGCCACTTCTCTCGGTAGTGCCTTGGTGGGTTCGATGTACATACTCGATGAGCCTAGCATCGGGCTGCACCCCAGGGACACAGAACGGTTGGTTGGTGTACTCAAATCTCTGCGCGACATGGGCAATACCGTAATTGTGGTTGAGCATGAAGAAGAAGTTATGCAGGCCGCAGATCAAATCATTGATATTGGCCCTGATGCAGGTGTGCATGGTGGTGAGTTAGTCTTTCAAGGAACAATCAATGAACTCAATGGTAATGCGTCACATACCGCAGCATATTTGCTTGGCAATGAAGAAGTGAAAATACCTACTCGAAGAAGAAAGTGGAAAGACAGTATTAAGATTGAAGGTGCCATTGAAAACAACCTGAAAAATATTGATGTGCAGATACCTATGGGTGTACTAACCACAATAACTGGAGTCAGTGGTTCAGGTAAATCTACTCTGGTTAAAAAAATCATATACCCATCAATTGGAAAGATATTAGGTACCGTATCGGAAGCTACTGGTAAATTTGATAAGCTTGGGGGTGACTATGAAAACATTACTCAAATTGAATTTGTAGATCAAAATCCGATAGGCAAATCCTCAAGGTCTAACCCCGTGACCTACGTGAAAGCATATGATGCCATCAGACAATTATATGCAGAACTCCCACTTTCTAAGCAGAGGGGCTATAAGCCTTCGCATTACTCATTTAATGTAGATGGGGGGCGCTGCGAAACCTGTCAGGGAGAAGGTGTAGTTAAAATAGAGATGCAGTTTATGGCTGACATCTTCCTTACTTGTGAAAGCTGCAAAGGACAACGTTTTAAACAGGAAGTTTTGGACGTGACCTACAACGATAAAAACATCGCTGATGTGCTCGACTTAACGGTAACGGAAGCCCTTGAATTTTTTGATGGCAAAAATTCCATCACTAATAAATTGCAGCCATTATTTGACGTTGGCTTAGGTTATATTGGGCTAGGTCAATCTTCTAATTCACTTTCTGGTGGAGAGGCACAAAGAGTAAAGTTGGCTTATTACTTAGGCAAAAATACACGAGATAAGAAAGAGCACATTCTATTCATATTTGATGAGCCGACAACAGGATTACATTTTCATGATATTACCAAACTTTTAGACTCGATCAACGCACTTGTTGAACAAGGCAATTCTGTCGTAATAATAGAACACAACATGGAGGTCATTAAGTCTGCTGACTGGATAATAGATCTGGGTCCCGAGGGAGGTGAACAGGGAGGTAATGTTACATTTTTTGGAACACCCGAAGAGCTCATCAAGTTGAAGGGGTCTAATCATACAGCCAGGTTTCTTGCTGATAAGCTGTAAGCCAAAATTGCTATTTCAATCGTTTTAGTTCTCATTAGAACTATTATCTTTATTGCAAACTAAATAAAACATAGCATGTCTGATATTCTTGAACACGTTATAGATCGTAACCCCGGTGAGCCAGAGTTTCACCAGGCGGCTGAAGAAGTTATTGATTCTGTAAAGCCCGTTTTAGATAAGCACCCAAAGTATCGTAAATACAAAGTACTCGAGCGTATGCTTGAGCCTGAACGTTTGGTTTCCTTTAGAGTCACCTGGATGGATGATAATGGAGAAATTCAAATAAATAAAGGCTATAGGGTACAAATGAATAGTGCCATCGGCCCATACAAAGGAGGGCTGAGATTTCACCCATCTGTATACCCTGGCATTTTAAAATTTCTTGCATTTGAGCAAATATTTAAAAATGCCCTAACTGGTCTGCCCATGGGAGGCGGTAAAGGAGGCTCTGACTTCAATCCGAAGGGGAGGTCAGAAAATGAAATTATGAGATTTTGCCAAAACTTCTTTATCGAAATGACCAAACATGTAGGGCACAGGGTAGATGTGCCCGCTGGTGACATCGGAGTAGGAGGACGCGAAATTGGCTTCATGTTTGGTACACATAAAAAGCTCAGCAATGAATTTACAGGAGTACTTACCGGTAAAGGTGTAGGTTGGGGTGGCAGCTTGATGCGCACAGAAGCTACTGGATATGGTCTCATTTATTTTGCCGAAAATATGCTTCAGCATCAAAGCGATACTATAAAAGGAAAGGTATGTCTTGTATCTGGATCGGGTAACGTTGCTCAACACGCTATTGAAAAAATCATACAAATGGGCGGTAAGCCAATTTCTGCTTCAGATTCATCAGGATATATTTACGATGAAGAAGGCATTACCTCAGAAAAGTTGGAGTTTATCAAAGACCTAAAAAATAATAGAAGAGGTCGAATTAAAGAGTACGCTGAAAAATATAACTCAGCCACATATACTGAAAATCAAAAAGATGAGTCATTTAATCCGCTCTGGGATATAAAAGCTGATTGTGCATTTCCTTGTGCTACACAAAACGAGGTAAACTTAAAAGACGCTGAAAATCTAGTAAAGAACGGAGTTAAGCTTGTTGGAGAAGGCGCGAATATGCCGCTTGAGACTGATGCGATTAATTATGTTATAGACAACAATGTTTTGTATTCTCCAGGCAAGGCATCTAATGCAGGTGGTGTTGCAACATCAGGTATTGAAATGATGCAAAATTATCTTGGGTCATACTTTACCAGTGAGGAGGTAGATCAGCGCCTACAAAACATCATGAAAGAGATCCATGATAATTGTCTTGCAGCTGCCAGGGAATACGGACATGCAGATAATTACATGATAGGTGCAAACATTTGTGGCTTTACTAAAGTGGCTGATGCCATGATAGCTCAAGGCGTTATTTAAATAGATATTGTTCATTAAAACCTCGGATCAGCTTGTTCCGAGGTTTTTTTTGCTAAATATTTTCTTACCTTAAGGTTCTCAAAATTCTATAGTTTGAAGGCCCTTTATACTTTTCTTACCCTACTGCTTCTGTCATTATATTCACACGCACAAGACGGTGGGTATTTTTTGACGCATTACGCCTCTGGGGATCAGGAAATTAATAATATCAATTTTGACATTGCTCAGGACAGTAGAGGAGTAATTTATGTTGCTAATCGTTCCGGTATTATTGTTTTTGATGGTACCTCCTGGGAGAAAATTAAAACCCCTGCATCTGTTTTTACATTAGCTTTCGATAACAACAATCAATTATATACAGGTGGTGTAAATGGGTTTGGCAAAATTGGCCAGGGAGCAGATAATTACCAGAGATTTATGACCGTTGGGGATAGCAGTGCATCTGATATTTTTGATATGTTGCTCTACGAGAATAAGTTGTTTGGAATTAATTCAACCACAGTATTCATACATGATATAACATCAGGAAATACCTCTCATATTAAGTCGGAGTACTCTGGAGAACTGCTCAATTTAAATTTAATTGGTAGCGATATTTTTGTCACAACAGAGATTAGTGGTGTTAAAAAGGTAGGCAAAACATCCCTTGAAAACCCTGCCTTAAAAAGCCTTGAAGAGAAAAACGTTGAATTTATTGCTGAAAGTGCTGAAGGTACTTATTTGATTGGTTTAGCTGACAACAGCCTAAGCCTGCTTAAAGAAGGAAAAGAAATACCTATTGAGCTTGAAGATAACTACTTGGCTAACAGCATCATTATTGATGGTGTATGGATAAGTGATACGCTCATTGCTATTGCCACTTTAAGAGGCGGTGTTGCCTTTATTAACCCCGACAAAGGAGAAATAGAGCAAGTTGTTAATTACGCCAATGGCCTTCCAGATAATGAAATATTTGCCATATCAATTGATCAGCATAAGGGCTTATGGGTGGCACATAATGAAGGTTTTACCCGTATTTCTCCAAATTTTCCGTTCAGAGCTTTTGACAGATACGCGGGACTAAAAGGAGATATGCTTTCTGTACAGTATCACGATGACAAGCTCTATGTGGGTACCTCTATGGGGGTTTATTATTTATCTCAAGTGAAAGAATATGATGAGAAAGAGGTAGTAGAAGCTAAAACGTTTATTACACAGGAAAAACAGGAAAAAGAACGGAAAGGCCTTTTTGGATTCCTTAAAAGAAATGATGAAGAAAAAGTGCCAAAAAGAACCACCCGATATGTTACTCGTATTGAACGAGAACTGCAGTCTGTCAGATATGAGTATAAAAAAATACCAGGTATTGATTCAAAGGTATTCACCCTACAGTCAGTAGGCGGCCAGCTCTACAGTAGCGGACTCGATGGTTTATTTGCGATCAACGACACTACGGCAACTAATATTAGCCAATCACCAGTCAGGACGTTTCATGCCTCCACAAACAATAAAAAAATATTTGTAAATACATATAATGATCGCTTTGAAGTATTTGAAACATCTACGGGTGGCTATCAGCAGTTATCATTGTTCAGCGATTTTCATGATTGGGTGTCATACATTTTTGAAGACAATCAATCAAGGATATGGTTTTGCAGTAGCAACGACCTGTATTACATAAAGTTGGACAAAGGTGAGATAGTTGATTCGGAAGAATACCCAATCAACAATCCTTATTTTTATAATACTTATGGTATTGCATATAATGACAGCTTATATTTTGTCAATGAGTCGGGCACATATAAGCTTGATGAAGCTCAGAAAAAACTTACCCTCATAGATAGTACTGAGGTGAGGCGATACACACGTGATAATAATGGTACCATATGGATATTAAGAAATAACGCCTGGACAACTTTAGGTTCTAATTTTGAATCTGAGCAACTCGATGTTTTAAGCGTTTTTACTGATATCAATCATATCTCTTATAATCATGACAAAAAGGCCTTTTGGGTACTCACAAGCTCTAAGAATCTTTATCGGTTTGACTCAGAGCATGAGTCGGGCAGAACAATTGCCAGCTACGATTTATTTCTAAAAAATATTAGAACTACAAATAAAATATTTCTTCCAAAGCCCAAACTAAAGTTTAAACAAGAAAACAGCTCCCTTATATTTGAATTCGTTCAGCCGGAGTATTCTGGCGTTTTGAATATTGAGTATCAATATAAATTGGAGGGGTTAAGTGATAGCTGGTCAGAATGGTCGCCTGGCTACAATATCATACCTATACCTTATTTACCTGATGGAAATTATAAGATGCATATGCGCTCTAGAAATGTAATTTCTGGTATTAAAACTATTGAACCAATATCATTTGAAGTAATCCCACCATACTGGAAAAGACCCTGGTTTTTAGCTTTTGAGTTCAGTGGGCTAGCACTTTTGTTATTCCTCACTGTTAGATTGAAGAAGTTAGGTTATAAGTATAGAATGCTTAGTCGTCTGTTGGCTCTTTTAACTTTGATTATTATTATAGAGTTTATACAAACCGTAGCTGAAAATGAGTTTGGTACTGAGTCATCTCCTGTAGTCGATTTTATTATCCAAATCACGGTGGCCATCATAATCCTACCGGTGGAGGGCTTGATTAGAAAGTATGTATTCAAAGAAAAGAATGTTCAGATTTTAGACTTTATATCATTAAAGGGGAATAAATAACATGAAAAAAATTAGTGTAGTTATCATAGCCATCTTACTCATTTCTTGTGAAGACAAACAACCTGAGGAAAGCGTAAAAGAAGTATACACACCAGCTAAAGGATTTAATGCTGAAGCATCTGACTCCCTAGCCATGACTATAGCCGATAGTGTAATGGTAGCTATGGGTGGCCAGGAAGCATATAACAAGTTGCGTTATCTCAAATGGGACTTCTTTGGTGCAAGAGATATCACCTGGGACAAATATACGGGTAGGGTACGTATCGACTACCCACGAGACAGTAGTGTATACCTCATAAATATTAAAGAAAATAATGGGAAAGTCTGGAGAAAAGGAGCCGAGATAACACAGCCTGATTCATTGGCAAAATATGTAGCACAGGGAAAAAGCATTTGGATAAATGACTCATACTGGCTAGTGATGCCATTTAAGCTGAAAGACTCCGGTGTTACATTAAAATACGCCAGAGAAGACACCACTATGAAAGGAACAGAAGCTCATGTCTTAGCTTTAACTTTTAATGCGGTTGGTGACACTCCAGACAATATGTATGAAGTATTTGTTGACAAGAGCGACTATCTCATTAAGCAATGGAGTTATTTCAGAAAGTACGATCAAGATTCTGCAAGTGCTATCTGGCCGTGGGATAATTATGAATCTTACCAAAATGTATTACTATCTGATGATAGAAGCGATAATAGAGGTCCCAGAGATCTTACTGTTTACGACAGTTTATCAGATACAGTTTTCGAAGAGTTTGAGCGACAGCAGTTGGATTAGACTCCATGTTTTTTTAAATTGTGACCATATAGTCACTTATGCCTTCGTTAACGTTTAGAAACCTTCCTGCCTCTAAAAAAAATGCCTTTACCACGATGGCATTCGAAGAGTTTGCACATAAGGAGTATCATGAGGCTTCCATTTCTAATATTGTAAGGAACCTCGATATTGCTAAAGGAAGTGTCTATCAGTATTTTTCTCACAAATTAGATCTGTTTGAATATCTAACGCTTGAGGCTCATAAAAAACTCATTGCCATTCAAGATTTTGTTGACACACGGGATCACGAGGATATTGGCAGTTGGTTTATTGAGCGAAATATGGCATTGGTGAAGTTTACTAAGGAATTCCCATCAGAGTTTGAGTTACTTTGTAGGGTCAACAATTCACGTAACCTTCAGTTTTTAACTTTAAAAAACCAATTGCGCGGAGCTGAACTTGATTTGATCCAAAATAAAATCACTCCGCTTGTAAGTAACCAAACTGATGCAAGTTCTTTGTCCTTTGTGATTTGGTCGGTCATACAAAGTTTTTTACAAAATGGCGCTTACCACCAAGAGTCTAATGATATTATTCTACAAAACATCACTGATCTCTCACATACATTATTTGAACAAAAGTAATTTTAACTCATAGATGCAGGCACGCTTAACATTCATCATTTTTATATTATGTGCTATTAGTTATCATCTAAAAGCTCAAAACCAACCCCTGTGGTCCGTTGGTTCTAACCTTTACTATGGCGGGGTACTGCGATACAAGCCAGAAATGCCTCAGCTTAAAATGACAAACCTATATGGCCTTGAGTTATATGCTGCTAAACAAACCACCGGGGAAAGAGATTGGCAATCACGATTTAATTTTCCACAGGTAGGATACTCTTTTGAGTATTTTAATTACGGTGAGCCTCAGGAGCTAGGTGAGGTTTATTCAATAGCGACCTACTTAGATTTTACCGCTATCCCCTCTAAGAAAAATCAATTGCGAGTTAATATTGGTACAGGTTTGGTTTACTCCACCAGGGTATATGATGCCGAGACTAATCCCGATAACAAGGCCATTAGCAGCAAAATCAGTTATATTCTAAGAGGAACAATTCACTATGAAATAAAGCTAAATGAACACTATTATTTCAACTTAAATGCTGCATTTAGACATTATAGTAACGGTAAACTTAATATGCCAAACAACGGGATGAACTTTCCGGCAGTCGGTGTTGGCCTCCGTTACATTCCAAGGCCAAGAGAGATAAATTACTTCAAAGACAGCATCAATACTTTTGACAAAAAAGTCCGCATAAACGTTGCCTTCTCAAAAGCCTGGAGAGAGGTTTGGCGAGAAGATTACAAGCATCATGCGTACTCAACATCAATTTACGCGAGTAAAGGAATTACAAAATTCAACTCCATATTATTGGGTGTTGATGGTTTTTTATATGACGAAGAGTCTATGTACCGCGCACATGCTGCATGGGCTCTCGACAACCCGGACGTACCAGATAGCTATGAGCCAGACACTAATGGTAAGCAAGTTGCGCTAACTGCCGGAACCGAAATTTATCTGGGTAGTATGTCTGTACTTATTCAAGGTGGCTATTATGTCTACAAGCCTCAAAAAATATATGATGCTACCTGGTATCAGCGCTACGGGCTAAAGTATTACCCTTTTAAAAACACCTTCTTACAAGTGATGCTTAAATCTCATAGTAGAACTGCTGATATGGTTGAATTTGGGCTGGGAGCAAAGATTTAAAAGCACACATAATACGCTTATTATTTAAATAAGTTTGTATATTAATAGAGTGTGTTTTGCACACAAAAACACTTATAACAGGCTTATGGCGGCCAAAAAACATAGCCCTCCTCCATCTCTCCAGCCAACTGGCAAGCAGTTTAGAGCTTTTATCGAAAAAGCCCATGAAGGCATTGTTTTGTATGACGAGCAAGGTTATATCATCTATGCCAGCCCGTCTATTAAAAATTTTATTGGATATAATGAACAGGATCTATTAGGTAAATTAGGCACTGATTTTATTGCCAAAGAGGATCATGAACAATGCCTTGAAAAATTTAAAGAAATACGCACGAAACCTGGCGAATCAATATCATTTAGACAGCGTCTTATCAATATAGACGGTACCCCTAAGTGGTGTGAAACAACCCTTACCAACCTCCTCAAAGAAACCGAAGTTGAGGGTATCATTTCAAACTTCCGGGATATAAGCAAACAAAAGGAGGCTGAAGACAAACTACTCGAAAGTAAGCTTTTACTAGAAACGATAAACCAGAATATCAATGAAGCCATTTATCGCAATGTGCCTGGTGAAAAATTCGCTTATGTTAATCAGGCTTTTTTAAAGCTTTTCGGATTTGAATCATTGGAATCTCTCAACAAAATATCTCCCGCTGACTTATACGCAGATAAAAAAATCAGACTAAAAATACACGAGGCACTTATCAGAGATAATAAGATTGACAACGTGGAAGTTCGGTTTCAGAAAAAAAATGGGGAGGAGTTTTGGGGGCTTATTAGTAGTACTCTTGTACGCGACCATTTGGGTAGAGAGTATTTTGATGGTGCCATACGAGACATCACTCACGAAAAAGACGCACGAGAAAAATTAAAAGAAAGCGAGCAATTGCTTTCATCTATTAACCTCAACATAAAGGAGGGTATCTATCGAAGTTCATTTAAAAACGGTTTGCTTTATGTGAATGACGCATTTGTAGAAATGTTTGGGTACAAAAACAAAGAGGAAGTTCTTAACGCATCTATTTATGATTTATACAATGATTCTGAACAACGAGAATCGATCATAGGGCATCTACGGAGAATAGGCTCAATTCGAAATGAAGAAGTGCTGTTTAAAAAAAGGGATGGGTCCAACTTTTGGGGGCTAATGAGTAGCTATGTTACTAAAGAAAAGCATGAAGAGTATTTTGATGGCGCTATCCGTGATATTTCTGACCTCAAACAGGTAGAAAACCAGCTGATTAAACTTAATGAGGAGCTAAGAAAACAAAATCAGGCACTGGCTTCGAGAGAAGAAGAACTCAATATTGCCATGAAAGAGCTTTCTGATAGAAACTTTGAATTGGATCAGTTGGTATATAAAACATCACATGATATACGCTCGCCCCTTACTTCAATACTTGGTTTGGTCAACATTGCAAAAAAAGACGATGATAAGGAAGCACGTTTTCAATACCTAAACAAGATCGAACAAAGCATTTTAAAGCTAGACGAATTTGTGAAATCAATGCTTAATTATGCCAAGGCAAGTCGTGTTGATATAAAGCTAGAGAAACTTGAGTTTAGAGAGCTAATCGATGGCTGCATTCGTGACCTGGAATATTTGGATAACTACGATACAATAGAGACAAAAGTCCAAATCAAGGGAAGTAACAGCTATTTTCGTTCCGACCCGCTTAGGCTCAAAATTATATTTAGCAACATCATCTCAAATGCATATAAGTACTGTGATGAAAGAAAGGAAAAGTGCTATTTAAATATCATTGTTTCCATCACGAAGAAAGGTCTCAAGATCTCATTTAAAGACAACGGTATTGGTATTAATGATGCCCACCTTTCAAAAATCTTTGATATGTTTTATCGTGCTACAGAAAAATCTGAAGGCTCAGGGCTAGGTATGTATATCGTAAAGCAATCAATTGATAAATTGGAAGGTACTATTAAAATCAATTCAAAAGAGCGGGTAGGTACAGAGATAGAAATATTTCTCCCAACTTCTACACGGTAATATCTCCTCAAAAATTGTCCATTTCACCATATCAGGCTACCTTTAGGGCTTTTCAAACAAACAAGATGAATAATGGGCGCAAAAGAATACATTGATAGTAATCGCCAAAAGTTTCTTGATGAGCTTTTCGACTTGCTTCGCATACCTTCAGTGAGTGCTGATAGTAAATTTAAAGATGATGTGCACCGAGCTGCAGATTTTGTAAAATCTAGTTTAGAAGCTGCCGGAGTAGACAAAGCCGAAGTGTGTGAAACTGCCGGTTACCCAATTGTATATGGAGAAAAGATAATTGATCCTTCATTACCAACAGTATTGGTTTACGGACATTATGATGTACAACCACCTGACCCATATGAGTTATGGGATTCACCTCCTTTCGAGCCTGTTATTAAAAATGATAAAATCTATGCACGCGGTGCATGTGATGACAAAGGCCAAATGTATATGCATGTAAAGGCCTTCGAAACAATGATGCAGACCAACAGTCAAAGCTGCAATGTTAAGTTCATGATCGAAGGTGAAGAGGAAGTAGGTTCAGATAATCTTGGCATTTTTGTAAAGAATAACAAAGAGAAACTAGCTGCCGATGTAATACTTATTTCTGACACTGCTATGATTTCACTCGACACGCCTTCTATTACAACAGGCCTTCGAGGATTGAGCTATTTAGAGGTAGAGGTTGTAGGTCCAAATAGAGATCTTCATTCTGGAGTTTATGGTGGAGCTGTGGCAAACCCTATTAACATCTTATCAGAAATGATTGCTTCTCTTAAAGATGAAAACAATCACATTACAATTCCCGGTTTCTATGATAAAGTCCAAAACCTGACTGAAGAAGAAAGAGCTGCTATAAACAAAGCTCCTTTCGACCTTGATGCTTACAAAAAGGATTTGGATATCGAAGATGTAAATGGCGAAAAAGGATATACTTCAATAGAAAGAACTGGTATTAGACCATCCTTAGATGTTAATGGTATTTGGGGAGGCTATATTGGTGAAGGCGCAAAAACAGTATTGCCTTCTAAAGCCAATGCTAAAATCTCCATGCGTCTGGTGCCTAACCAATCTTCTGATGAGATTACGAAACTATTTTCAGATCACTTTAAAAAAATTGCACCTGATAGCGTAAAGGTAAAAGTTACACCTCATCATGGAGGTGAGCCGGCAGTTACACCTACAGACTCTATTGCTTATGAAGCAGCTAGTGAGGCATTTCAGGAAGCTTGGGGCAAAAGACCCATACCTACAAGAGATGGCGGTAGTATTCCCATAGTAGCACTCTTTAAAGAAGAGCTCGGATTAGACACGCTACTCATGGGTTTTGGACTTGATTCTGATGCCATTCATTCTCCTAATGAGCACTACGGTGTAACTAATTACATCAAAGGGATCGAAACAATTACACTTTTTTACAAGCACTTTGCCTTGTTAAACAAATAATTTTAAGCCCGGTGTTATAAAAATGACATCGGGCTTTTAACTCATCCTTTTTGTGAACTAAAATGGCCCTTGTTTCGTAAGCTATTGATTGAATACAGAACTTATACTTAAAATTACTTATGTCCCGATTTTTCAAATTACTTTTCCTCATAGCCTTCTTTTTAGGGGCAGAGACACATGCTCAAATTCTTGAGCCATCGTCTTGGAAAGAAACAATGAGCACGCAAGAAGTGGCCATTGGAGATGAGTTAGATCTTATTTTCACAGCTACCATTGACAAGGATTGGTATCTATATTCTTCAGATTTTGATCCTGACTGTGGCCCAATAGTTACCTCATTTACTTTTAAGGATAACAACAGTTATTCTCTTGTTGGAGATCTTAGGGCTATAGATCCCATCACAAAGTTTGACGAGATATTCGAATGTGAAGTAAAAATATTTAAAGGTACTGGTGAGTTTCGACAGACGATTAAAGTCCTCTCAGCAGATTTTAAAGTTGAAGGATCATATAATTTTCAGGTATGCTCAGAAGAAACAGGTCAATGTATCCCTTTTGAGTACGATTTCTCCTTTACCGATCTGGCTATTACCGGGGATTCTGGTATTGATGAAAATTCAAATCAAAATGAAAACCCCAAAGCATCAATAAAGGAGACGGAAACTGATGCAACAGAATCATTACAAGATGAAAGCGTAAAAGAAAGCGTAGAAAAAGAAACAATTGATAGTGAAGTACCCGCAACTTCAAATGATGAAATAACGGGGCCAGTTTTAAGTGAAGAACTAAAATTAAAAACGAAACAAGATAAGTCACTTATATGGTTTATGATCTTCGCGTTTGTGGCAGGATTGGCAGCTTTACTTACACCCTGTGTTTTCCCCATGATCCCAATGACAGTTACCTATTTTACGGGGAAAAGTGGTGGTACTTTTAAAGCAATGATGTATGGTTTCTCCATCATCGTCATTTACACAATTATCGGCTCGGCCATTGCGCCACTTATGGGCCCTGAAACTGCCAATCATCTATCTACTGAATGGCTCCCTAACATTATTTTCTTTCTGGTATTCGTATTTTTCGCACTTTCATTTTTTGGCCTTTTTGATCTCACCTTGCCAAGCTCGTTTGTAAACAAAATGGACCAAAAAGCTGACAGAAAGGGGCTTTTAGGAGTATTCTTTATGGCTTTTACACTTGTGCTGGTTTCATTTTCATGTACAGGTCCGATTGTGGGTAGTATACTTGTAGGCTCTGCCGGTGGAGAATTTACCAAGCCAATCTTAGGTATGTTTGCCTTTTCTCTGGCATTTGCCATTCCTTTTACTCTTTTTGCCATTTTTCCTGGCTGGTTGAGTAATCTCCCTAAATCAGGGGGTTGGTTAAACTCAGTGAAAGTGGTCCTTGGTTTTTTGGAACTTGCACTCGCTTTCAAATTTTTAAGTATTGCAGACCAGGCTTTCCACTGGGGCATCCTTGATCGTGATTTAAACATCGCTATTTGGATAGTCATTTTTACATTAATGGGATTCTACCTATTGGGTAAAATAAGGTTACCACATGATAGTAAAGTTGAAATTGTCAGTGTCCCACGGTTGATGCTGGCCATTGCTACTTTCTCATTTGTAATTTATCTCATCCCTGGTTTATGGGGAGCTCCCCTTAAGGCATTAGCCGGGTACCTGCCTCCTATGCATACACACGATTTTGATTTAATTGGTCTTAGCCGACCTGCAGATGAGGCAGATTACACGGTTTGTGATGAGCCAAAATATGATGACTTCTTGCACCTTCCGCATGGCCTCAATGGTTATTTCGATTACGAGCAGGCGCTACAATGTGCACGTGCTCAAAACAAACCATTGTTTATCGACTTTACAGGTCATGGTTGTACCAACTGTAGAGAAATGGAGGCTGTAGTTTGGTCCGACCCGGAGGTGCTACGCAGATTGAAAGAAGATTATGTAATTGTCGCTCTTTATGTAGATGATAAAACAGAACTACCAGAATCTGAGTGGTACACATCCACTTACGATGATAAAGTGAAAAAGACCATTGGTAAGCAAAATGCAGATTTACAAATTACCAATCTCAATAATAATGCTCAACCGTTTTATGTTTTGGTGGGTAATGATGAGCAAGTGTTAGTTGAGCCTGTAGCATATGATAAAAGTGTAATCAACTTTATACAATTTTTAGATAAAGGCAAGAAACGGTTTGAAGCCAATCAGAAATAGTAAATGCCCTAATAACCTGATACTTAGGCTTTGTAGTTAAAGTATATCATCAATTTTTGGTTGATTTCTAGCTAAAATCTTACTTTTTGATTATTATTAGTTTTTTTAGCGCTTATTTGCAAAAGCAAAATTTTTTTAAAAAGTTGAAAACCAACATGTTAAAGCGAATCATTGGTCTCTGCGTATTGGCAGTCATCTCGGTGTCCGTTTATTTTTTTACACCTTTCGTTAACTATTTTCACACTTCCAAAGTCGATGTTCAGCCCGTGGAAGTAATTGCGGTTGACAGTTCCTTGGTTGAAACACCTCCTGAGCCTAAAAAGCTTTATGGCCTGGTTATCGATTCAATGGTGGTCATTGAAGATAAAATCAAACGCAATCAAAATATCTCTGAAATACTTTCCGGCTACAATATTTCCTCAGAGTCGATATACAAACTAGCCAAAGCCTCCAAAGACGTTTTTGATGTTAGGAAGCTGGCAACAAACAAAAAGTACACCCTTATTTGTGATTCAGATTCCTTGAAGACCGCCAAGGCTATGATTTATGAACATAACCCCATAGAGTATGTGGTTTTCAATTTGTTCGATTCGATCACAGTTGAGAAAAAACAAAAAGAAATTGTAGTTACCGAAAGAGAGGTTTCAGGAATAATTCAATCTAACCTGGCGGTGACCATAGATGAGCTAGGCTTTACGCCACAGCTTACCAACGATTTCGTAGATATTTTTGCATGGCAGATAGACTTCTTCAGGCTCCAAAAAGGCGATCGGTTCAAAGTGATTTTTGAAGAGCAACTTGTCGATGGGCAAACAGTAGGCATAGGTGATATTAAAAGTGTCTACTTCGAGCATTTTGGCAATGGCTATTATGCCTTCCAGCACGATCAGGGCAACGGTGTCGATTATTTCGATGAAAAAGGTAACAGTCTGAGAAAAGCACTATTAAAATATCCATTAAAGTTTACAAGAATAAGTAGTCGATACTCGGGAAGTCGATATCATCCTGTACAAAAAAGATACAAGGCTCACAGAGGCACCGACTTCGCTGCCCGAAGAGGTACAGAAATTAGGTCTGTTGGAGATGGGATTGTACTTGAAGCCAGATACGGAAAATATAACGGCAACTATGTAAAAATCAGACACAATGCAACATACACAACTCAGTATCTGCACATGTCAAAAATTGCCTCGGGCATAAAGCCTGGCCAACGTGTAAGACAAGGGCAAACCATTGGCTTTGTAGGAAGTACAGGTTTAGCCACAGGTAACCATTTGTGCTATAGGTTCTGGAAAAATGGTGTACAAATCGATGCGCTGAAAGTAGAGCTGCCTCCATCTGAACCAATACTTGAAGAAAACTTGGAAGAATACAATAAGGTTACCAAATACTGGACAGAGCGATTAGACAAAATCTCATTTCCAACCACTGACGAGCCCGTGCTGGCAAGCACCCGATAGGGAGGTTAAAAATATTTTAATATCAGGAGCAGGGCAATTTTTGTCTTGCTTTTTTTGTTTAGTTTTAAACCAAAATGCATTTATGTCTATTATAAAAGCCATTTTTTTTGTGAGTTTGTTACTCACTCCCCTACTCTCTTCTGGGCAAAAAGTGGCTGTCGTTCTCAGTGGTGGTGGGGCTAAAGGCCTGGCACATGTTGGGGTACTCAAAGCGTTAGAGGAAAATGACATCCCAATAGATTATATTGTGGGCACTTCAATGGGTGGTATTGTAGCGGCCTGTTATGCGGCTGGTTATTCTACTACCGAAATAGAAATGATGATGCTCTCGGAAGATTTCCAGCGATGGGTAAATGGTGAGCTAGAGAAAGGTTATAACTACTACTACAGCAAAGACACTGATCACCCGTCATTTCTCTCCTTACAGCTATCAATGGATTCCACATTTAATGCCACAATTGCTTCGAGCCTTGCCAGTGATTTGTCACTAAACTTTGCCCTATTAGAGCGGTTTGGTCAAGCTTCGGCCAATGCTCACTACAATTTTGATAGCCTGCTTATTCCTACAAGAATAATGGCCGCTGATATATTTACCCAAAACGAAATAGCTATCGACAGCGGTTCTTTGGGAAGTGCGGTAAGGGCTACGTTATCAGTTCCTTTTTTTTATAAACCTATAAAGTTTAATGATAAGTATCTATTCGATGGTGGTATATACAACAACTTCCCAGTGGATGTTGCACAGCGAGAATTTAACCCAGATGTAGTTATCGGTGTCAACGTCTCCTCTAAAATATTTAATGACTATCCAAAGTTTCAGGATGATGAGTTATTAAACAGGTCATTGCTCTTTATGCTGCTTGACAAATCTAACCCAGAATCAATACCAGAATCAGGCATTTATATCGAGCCAAACTTAGACGGGTTTACTGCTTTTGATTTTGCCAAGGTACAATCTCTCATAGACAGCGGATATGTAGTGGCCAATAGAAGCATGGCAGAAATAAAGTCGAAAATAACAAATCGGCTTAGTTGTGATGATATTACCGCAAAAAGGAATGTCTTTCATGCTAAAAACAAGCCCTTTGTATTCTCAGACATAAAATTCAATGGTTTTAACTCTAAACAAAGAAAATTTATTAGGCATATTTTTAAGTATAAGGATGGTAACAGACTATATTTTAATGATATAAAAAAAGGATATTTTAGGTTAGTTTCTGAGCAATACTTTAATACCATCTATCCCAGTATGCATTTTGAAGAAAGCTCTAAAAGTTATCATCTTACCATCAACGGAAGGCCGGAGAGCAACTTAAACATTGAAATGGGTGGTGCCATTGCCACAAGAAACATTAGTCAAATCTTTTTAGGGGTAAGGCATTATTACTTCAACAATTTTTTGCTGAAAAATAGCTTAAACTTCTACGCTGGTTCGTTTTATAAGTCGGCTCAGCTAAAGTCCAAACTCAATTTTCCAGCTTTGGGACAATTCTATTTAGAAGGTGACTTCATATATAATAATTGGGATTATCTGGAAGAGGAAGACATTTTTAACCCGAAAAACAAACCCACATTTTTAACGCGCACAGATCGCAAATATGGCATTAACCTGGGTTTTCCAGTAGGCACAAAATTTAAAGCTGTTGCCAATGCTGCCTGGCTAAATAATTCAGATGAATTTACCAATACATCAAGCTTTAGTTCGGGAGACACATTAGATCGAGTAAAACTTAGCGGACTCAGGGCGGGTATTTCTTTTTCTCGTAACAACCTGAACAGAAAACAGTATGCCAGCGAAGGAAGTGCTTTCAAATTAAGCCTCGACTATTTCGACCTTGACGAGCGCTATGAGCCTGGTTCGACCTCCACACTATCTCAAATTATGAAAAATGAACGACAATGGGTGAGAGCCAAGGGTACAATAGAGCAATACTTTAGGACCGGAAAGTACAGCACGGGCTATTATTTTCAGGGTCACTTTTCCAATCAACCTTTCTTTGCAAACTATACAGCCACATTATTGAGCTCTCCTGGGTTTACTGCCATGCAGGACAGTGAAACACGCTTTTTGCAAAACTTTCAGGCGCACAATTACCTGACTTTTGGATTGAGAAATGTAGTTACAATTATCAAAAATCTGGACTTTAGGCTTGAAGGATATGCCTTTAAGGCCATTGAAGCTATAGAACAGCGCAGTGATCAATCTGCCTTCTATAATGATGACCTGTCAAAAATATTTCTTGCAGGTACAGGAAGCATGGTTTTACATAGTCCAGTCGGGCCCATTAGTTTAAATGTCAATTATTATGATGATCCTGAAAACCAATGGAGTGTGTTGATGCATGTTGGATATCTATTATTTCAGCCAAGATCTTTGGACTAATTTAGTTCGTACATCATAAAGTACACGATTTCGGTATGTTAATTTAGATTCAAAGAAAAAATTTAACTATGTTTACTTTGAGAAAAAAGTGCAAAAATCTGTCTAAAGATTCTATGAAAAAGATTCTACTGCTGGCTTTATTAGCCCTTTCTATAAACACTAATGGACAAATCGTACAATGGGCTTCAGAGGTGAAAGACTTTTCTTCTGAATTAACCCCAGTACAATATTCTGCCAACCAGGTTTTAGGTAAGCCAGATGCCTTACCCGCTGGAGGTGAAAACCCGGCCGCATGGACTCCGGAAAGAGCCAACCGTAAAGAGTTTATTAAGGTTTCTTATGACAACCCAATGCAAATAAGGCAAATCGCCATTGCAGAGTCATATAACCCTAGTGCTTTATTCAAAGTGTTTGTTTATGATGAAAATGACAATGAGTATCTCGTAAACACCTTTAGTCCAAGGTCTATACCTTTAAAAGGTATGATGAGAAACGTATTTATTGATGAAACACCCTATAAAGTTGCTGCTGTTAAGCTCGAGTTTGATGGTGCAGCAGTACCAGAGTATTACAGTGTTGATGCGATAGCGATTACTGATTCAGATATTCCAATAATCGCGGAGATTTCCATACCGGAGTTTATCAATCCTGATATCTCAAAAGAAAGATTAGATGAAAATGTAAACAGTAAATACAAAGAGTATAAGCCCTTGCTTTCTCCTGATGGTAAGACGTTATATTTCTCAAGAAGAAACCACCCTGAAAATGTAGGTGGTATAGAGGACAATGAAGATATATGGTATTCAGAGCTAGACTCTGCCGGCAATTGGCAATTGGCAAAAAATATGGGGGGTGAGCTGAACAACGCAGGGCCTAACTATATAAGCTCTGTAACACCAGATGGTAAATCTGTATTGCTCGTATTGGGTAATCAATACCTTGAAAATGGTAAAATGGCAGCTGGTGTTTCTGTAAGTTCTAATGCTTCAGGCGATTGGTCAAGCCCTATACCGCTTGATATTGAAAATGACTACAACTACTCTGAGAAAGCCAATTTCTTCTTAGCTAATAATAGAAAGGTATTATTGATGTCGGTTATGAGAGAAGACTCTCAGGGTGGGCGCGATTTATATGTAAGTTTTATGGAAGATGATAGCGTTTGGTCGGAACCAGTAAATATAGGCGCTAATGTAAATACAGCTGGTGAGGAATCATCTCCGTTTTTAGCACCTGATGATGTTTCGCTTTATTTTTCATCTAATGGGTATAGCGGTTTCGGTGGTAGCGATATTTTCGTTACTAAAAGGTTGGATGACACCTGGACAAATTGGTCAGAGCCTGAAAACCTTGGACCAACCATCAACTCACAGTATGAAGACCTATTCTTTAATATACCTGGCAATAGTGACTTTGCATATTACTCACAAGGCGTGAGTGAAGAGGACTTAGATATCTTTAGAGTGGCCCTACCTGTATTTAAAAGGCCTGATCCTGTAATAGCTGTGAAAGGTAAGTTGTTAGACTCTAAAACTAAAGAGCCTATTGGAGCCAAGATTATCTATGAGCGACTTTCTGACGGTAAAGAAATAGGAATTACCGAATCAAATAAAGAAACAGGCGAATACGAGGTGCTACTTCCAGCTGGAGAACTCTATGGAATTAGAGCTGAGGCTGAAGGCTTTGTTGCTGAGAATATCAATGTAGACCTACGAGATTATAAAGAAGATGGGGAACACGTGATGGACCATAAAGATTTATTTTTGGTGCCTATTGAAAAGGAAGCCACTGTTGTGCTTAACAATGTATTTTTTGACTTTGATAGGTCTGTAATTAGAAAAGAATCATTCCCTGAGCTAAACCGCATAGTAGAGTTAATGGGTGACAGAGATAAGCTCTCTATTGAGATAGCCGGGCACACCGATAGCACAGGACCTGAATCATACAATTTAGACTTATCAAAAAGAAGAGCAAAGGCTGTGGAACAATACTTGCTAGATAAAGGAGTAGCAACCAACAGGTTGTCTGTAAAATACTTCGGAGAAACAGCTCCGGCCACATCTAATGATACCAGAGAAGGAAGAAGTAAAAACAGACGTGTTGAGTTTAAAATACTTGATGATTAGACTTCTAATTTTATGAAAAGGCTTTTTTTATTATTCATTGCGATAAGTTTCAGCAATACGTTATTTGCTCAGGAATTAGATACAACCAGTATCTCCGTAGTTGGAACTGTTATAGATGAAAAAACAAAAGAACCAGTTGAAGCCAAAATCAAATATGAAAGCCTTCCATACGGTAGCAAAATAGGTGTTTTTTCGGGTGCAGAATTTAATTTTACCATGTTGGATGGCAAAGATTATATCTTTAAAGTTGAGGCAGAAGGCTATGCTCCTTACATGGAAACACTGAAAGCTGATAGTGCATCGAATGGTGAAATAAATAGACAGGTTGCGCTTAAGCCAACAGGTGTAAACCAGCTCATAAGATTAGAAAAACTGATTTTTGCATTAGGTAAAGCTTCAATTAGTCAAGAATCTTATCAGGAGTTAGATGAGCTTGTAGCTATGCTTCAAAACAATGCCAACATGGAAATTCAGCTAGAAGGTCACACTGATTTTAGAGGCAATGCCAGGCTTAATATGAAACTATCAGAAGACAGGGTGGATGCAGTAAAAGACTACCTTGTTGGAAAAGGAATAGATAAGAGAAGAATTAAAACCAAAGCTTTTGGTGGAAATAATCCTTTAAGCACCGGAGACGATGCAGAGTCAAGAAGAAGGAATAGAAGGGTAGAGGTGAGAATCTTATCTAATTAAGCGACACAAGCTCACCAGATTCTTTTACTACGGATATTCTACTTAAATAGGCACGCTTAGTATCTCTGGACATCTCACTATCATTTAAAAGTGACTGCGCGAGTACCAATCCAAATTCAGCAATTCGCTGAGAATTATAAAAGAGTTCAGCTTTCTGCAAGAGTATCACAGCCTCTTCAATTTTAGTGGCATTAAATGCCTCAACAGCTTCATTGTAATAATGCAGCCCTGGTAAGCTCTCTAAACCCAAATTATTATGAAGTCTTACCTTGTATACATATTCTTCACTCGTTGACAGCTTTGGATCATTGTCATCAGTATATTTCACCAACCTCTCTTCAATTTCTAAAGGGTTATCAATAAATCCATTAATTGGGTCAGTTGATTCCAGCAATACAACGGTTTCATTTTCCAAGAATACCCTTAAATAAATGTGGTAATTGGTTTCAATGATATCGAATTGGAAACCAAGCTCTGATAAAAACATAGCGTATACAGTGGTACCAGACAGGCAATCGTAGTCACCATTACTAAGGGTAGTGTTAAGAGATGTAAAAGGGGTATAATTTTTTAATATTTTTCGATGAACCTTATAGAAAAGTTGTTCGATAAATTGTGTTTGGCGTTTCGACTTGGCTTGTTTTGCCTTAAATTCATTCACCCAACCGGCTATATACACATTGTGCTGAGCAACCGTTTTCTCATTAATAGTGGCATCTGAAATAAATTGGAGTTGAAAAGACGATGACCCCTTTGCTAAAAAGTCATTTAACACATCTTCTTCCAAGTCTGAATGATACACAAGGTCTTCAGTGTTTTCTTGAGCGAAAATCACTGTAGGTAAGAATAAAATTAGATAAAAAAATATGTGCCTGGCCTGCATCTTCTCCACCTTTGTTAACAACCTTAACTTTAAGATAACATATAAGTAACAATATGCCAATGATTGTTAACATTAAGTTAACATTGGGAGTTCCTGTCACTAATGAATTACTTCGATTTTGATATATTTATATTATGAATACCGCAGTAGAAAACGCAGCCATCAGCAATACCCTGATCCAGGAAATTTTTGAAAAGCAAAAGAAAAATTCATTATCACAAAGGGAGGAAAAAATTCAGAAGCGTCTAATCCGATTAAAAAAACTTCAGCATTGGATTGAAAAAAATCGGGAATCTATCAAGCATGCAGTGCATCAAGATTTTGGCAAGCCAAAAACAGAGGTGGACGTATCAGAAGTTTATCCTGTAATATCTGAACTAAAGCATGCCAGTAGCAACCTCAAAACATGGGCGAAAGCAAAAAAAGTAGATGCGCCTTTAGCCTACATCGGATCATCTTCTAAAATTACATATGAGCCCAAAGGTGTTTGTTTAATCATCTCTCCATGGAATTATCCATTTAATTTGGCCATCAGCCCGCTGGTGTCCGCACTTGCCGCAGGTAACACGGCCATTTTGAAACCATCAGAAATGACCCCCCATACTTCCGAGCTAATCGAAAAGATGATTGGTGAGTTATTTTCTGATGAAGAAGTGTTTGTTTTCCAAGGAGGTGTAGATATTTCTCAGGAACTATTGGCTTTGCCATTCGACCATATATTTTTTACCGGCAGTCCCGCTGTGGGTAAAATCGTAATGTCGTCTGCCGCCAAAAACTTGGCCTCAGTCACGCTTGAGCTAGGTGGTAAATCGCCCGTCATTGTAGACAAAACGGCCAACATCAAAGACGCTGCTGAAAAAATAGCCTGGGGCAAATTTCTAAACAACGGACAAACCTGCCTGGCTCCTGATTACCTTTTGGTGCATAAAACAATACAATCTGAGTTTACTGACCAACTAATCAACTACACTCAATTATTGTTCGACAATCAATTGAAGGGCTTTGAAAAATCGCCTGATTATGGCCGTATTGTCAATGAAAAGCATTTTAATAGGCTTAATGAAATAATCAAAGATGCCGTGAAGCATAATGGCAATATTGAAATGGGCGGTACATCAAATGCAGACACTAATTTTATACCTCCAACTATAATTTCTAATGTTTCCCCATCTTCTCGAATTATGGAAGAAGAGATCTTTGGTCCCGTGCTACCAATAATTACTTTTGACGAACTGGAAGACACCATTAACCTAATAAACAGCAAGCCGAAACCTCTTGCACTCTACTACTTTGGTGGCAGTAACAAAAATCGCGAAGCGGTATTGAAGCAAACATCATCTGGTGGCGTGTGCATCAATGACTGTGTATTGCACTTTGGCCAACACAACCTCCCCTTTGGTGGTGTAAACAATAGCGGTATGGGGCGAACACACGGAAAATATGGCTTTGAATCTTTCTCTAACATAAAACCCGTATTAAAACAGCGTGTGGGCTTCACTACAACAAAGACTATTTACCCTCCTTATTCTAAAGCGGTAGCTACACTCATCGACAAAATGATCAGATTTTTTTAACCACTGTAAAATCTTTGGACTTTAAAGGCGTTTCATTTATGGAAGAGAGGAGAAAAATGAAACAACATATCTATTGCCTTGTATTGCTAGTTGGCATATCGGCATGCAGTGATGAGTTAAATCATACAAAAAGCGACCCTTATACTATCACCTGGAGTGATGCATCCAGATCGGCAAGTGCCTTACTTAATTTATACCAAGATGGCACTGCAACTATCATTGTTGAATCACCCGACAACTACTTTTTGCACCAAAAGGAAACTATCTCCTATAAATGGAGTGAAACGGATACAACCTTCATTTTGCAACATAGTGAGAACGGATTTGTTATGCACTATAGAATAATTCATCGAGACGAAAATGTAAGGCAACTTAGCTTTCAAAACGAAATGTTTGTTGAAATAAGAAAAGCCTTGCCTTCACACATTGTTAATTAACAATTGATACTATTCTTTAGTAAATTTGTTATACTCGTCACAAACCAACAATGACCATGAAAAAGCTCTTAATTATAATTGGTAGTATCATTTTAATAGTAATTGCTGCTGCCATAATCGTACCGGTAGTTTTTAAAGACGACATCAAAAAAAGCATCGACAAAGCACTAGCTGAGTCTATAAATGCAGATATAGTTTGGGATACAGAAGACTTCAGCATTTCCCTATTCAAAAATTTCCCTAACGCTACTGCCGGTCTTAATAATTTTGGAATTATCAACAGAGCTCCCTTTGATGGTCAGGTCCTATTTGCTGTTAAAACCTTTGAGGTAGAAGTAGACCTGTTTAGTTTGTTTGGAGATCAAATAGAAATCAGTGGTATATCGTTAGACCAGGCTGAAGTGTTTATTAAAGTTTTGGAAGATGGCACTGCAAATTATGACATTGCAGTGGTTGATGAAGCAGCACCTGCTGAGCCCGCTGACACCAGTTCTGCTAATTTTAATATTGGTATTAATCATTGGCAAATCACTAATGCACACATTGTGTATGACGATGCCACTATCCCCTATAAAATGGAGCTTAAAGGTGTACAACATTCGGGGAGTGGAGACTTTACCCAGGATGTATTTGATTTAAACACTAGTACAACAGCAGACTCTGTGACCGTTGTTTTCGATGGTACAGAGTATGTCACAAAGAAAAAAGTAACAGCTGATGCTGTGATTGCAATTAGTAACAACTACAGCACCTATACTTTTAAGGATAACGACATCAAGATTAATGACTTTGGGTTGGGTTTTGATGGGTTTCTAACACTCAATGAAGACGGTAGCATGGAAATGGATATTTCTTACGAAACAAAAGAAAACAGCTTCAAGAGTTTGTTATCACTGGTGCCCGGAATATACACATCAGATTTTGACGGCATAGAAAGTGATGGAAATCTGGCGTTTAATGGTAACGTATCTGGTGTTTATGATAGTCTTAATTTACCAGCATTTAACGTTGACTTAAAGGTATCTGATGCCATGTTTAAGTACCCTGACTTGCCCACGGCCATCAGCAATATCAGTATAAAATTACTTGTGGATAACAAAGATGGTGTGATAGAAAACACAGTAGTAGACCTGCAAAACTTTCACATGGAATTTGGGCAAAATCCAATTGATGCCAAACTGCTCGTTAAAAACCTAAGGAATTATGATATGAATGCAGATATCAGTGCCACGCTTAATCTGGCTGAACTCAGTTCCATGTTCCCAATGGAGGGCACCAGTCTGAAAGGACTCTTTTCTGCCAATGTAAAAGCGAGTGGTGTGTATGACAGCATTAAAAATCAATTCCCAACCATAGATGCGGCCATGAGTTTGAAGAATGGCTATGTAAAAACCTCTGAGTTTCCGTATGCCATGGAAGACCTACACTTCGATGCAACAATTAATGATCAGTCCGGCAAAATGAGTGATTTCCGAGCCGTAGTTACAGACTTTACTATGATCATGGATGGCGAGCCTTTTAAAGCTGACCTTACATTTTCTAATCTCGACAATTACACCTGGAATTTGCAGGCCTCTGGTGGCATAGATCTTGAAAAAATCACCAAGGTTTTTCCTCTTGAAGGGATGCAACTATCAGGGATAATAAAGGCTAACCTCAATACAGCTGGAAACATGGCCGATCTTGAAGCCGAGCGCTATGCCAAGCTTCCTACAAGTGGTGAAGTGACTGTCAATAGTTTTAAATACGTGGATGCTGAGCTACCTTATGACGTGACAATTGCCAATGCAAAAGCATCATTTAACCCTCGGCAAATGAGCATTGAGAGCTATCAGGGTACCGTGGGTAAAAGCGACATGCAGATTACCGGTAGTATTAAGAATTACATCGGATTTGTGTTCGGAGATAACGAAATGCTGACTGGTTCAATGAATTTTACCTCAAACATGCTTGACCTCAACGAATTTATGACTGAGGAAGAAGACGACACACCTTCTGTCGGTGAAGAGGAAGAAAGCTATGGAGTTATTCAGGTGCCTGAAAACATTGATTTCGTATTGAAATCTTCCATTACAACCGTGAAAATGATGGACATGACCATTAATAATGTGAGTGGAGACATTATTGTAAGAAACGGTATCGTAAACCTGAGCGATCTTAATTTTAAATTGCTCGAAGGGCAATTTGCTGTAAATGGATCTTATAATGCCAAAGACATTGCCAAACCGACCTATGACTTTAAGCTCGGGATCAATAATTTATCCATACAAAAGGCATTTGAAAACTTCGATATCATAAAAAATTATGTGCCTGTAGCAAATATGCTTAATGGCAACTTCTCAACTGACTTTAATATTAGTGGTCTATTGGATCAGGCCATGATGCCTGACTTGGCCACCATTTCAGGTGGAGGTTTGGTAGAAATCGCCAAGGCCACGATGAATGGTAGTAACTCAAAAATTGTAAGCGTCATTACATCTCTCACCAACCTAAGCAACACGCAAAAAGTATTACTTGATAATGTAAGAATGAAGGCATCCATTGAAGATGGTAAGCTCAAAGTAGAGCCTTTTGATGTGAAGTTTGGCGACTATAAAACCACCATCTCAGGCACTACTGCATTGGATGGAACCATCGACTACGGCCTCAAAATGGATGTGCCTGCTGGCCAACTTGGCTCGCAGTTTAACAGCTTTGTGAGTAGCTATACTGGAGGCACCACTTCTGGGTCTTCGACCATTCCAGTGAAGATAGGGCTTGGTGGTACAGCCACAGACCCTAAGCCAAAACTTTTGATGGATGACCAGAAAGCTGCTGCTAAAGAGGCGGTAAAAAACAAAGTAAAAGAAGAGGGTAAGGATGCTGTAAAAGATGCGGCCAATGATTTACTTGATGACAAGGCGAAGGGTGTCGTTGGAGATTTACTTGGAGGAGGTAAGAAAAAGGATACCACCAAAACTGACTCAACCAAAGAAAGTACAGACGTAAAGAAAAAGCTCGAGGAAGAAGCCAAAGACAAAATTAAAGATCTCTTTAAGAAGAAAAAGAAAGGTGGAGGGGAGATATGGCTTAAATTGTAGCAAAAGATAAAATCATTATGTGCTACGATGTAAGTTACCTCAGACAGAAAATAGAAAAGTATAAGCGCACGCATGACCTTAAGAATATTGAGGAGGTAGTGAAGAAAATTCCCAAGGCATACCATATGTCGGGCTTTGACCATCCTGATTTACCTGTCGTCACCAAAAAGGATGTGCACACGTTGCAATCTATGGAATGGGGGCTGATACCCTTTTTTGTAAAAGATGCAGCTCAGGCGACAAGTATTGCCAATAAAACGTTAAACGCCCGAGGAGAAACGATTTTTGAAAAGCCTTCCTTTAAAAATTCTGCAAAAAATATGCGTTGTGCCGTGTTGTTGGATAATTTTTATGAACACAAGCACCTCAACGATAAAACCACAGTGCCTCATCTAATTGGGATGAAGGAAGAAAAACCTTTTTGGGTAGGAGGTCTATATTCAGTTTGGAAGATGGGTGATATTAAAAAAGAAACGATTTCGCTGATAACTACAGAAGCAAACCCAATGATGAAAGAAATTCATAACGGAGGGCCAAATGCTGGTCGCATGCCATTTATAGTGCCGGATGAAATGTTAGAAGATTGGCTCAATATTGAGGCAAATGATAAGGCAGCGAAAGACCATATACTAGAGATGATCAAACCATATGATCAGGATGAAATGCAAGCCTATACTGTTGGTCGTTTGCGAGGCAAGTCAGCCGTTGGAAATCATGAAGATGTGCTGAAGGAGGTTAAATATCAGCAACCACCACCTACATTATTTTAAGATCCACAACCAATACACTCAAATTCAGAGTCATCCGGTCGCTCCTTAGTGGGTGCCTCAAACTCATTCAATTGCCGCTTGAGAGAATATATCTGCTCTTGTGTGTCCATGTCCTGAAACATGTCACCAGTAAGTGTGTCCTCCAGGCTTGAGATCTCTGTTTTTAGTTCTTCTTGTGTCATATCGGAAAGTTAAAAAATATAACTGGAAATAAAGCTCATAAAAAACAAACCTTGATAAAATGTTTGAGACCGTATCTTTTCTCCCTTAGGAGGGAGTTAGAGGGAGGATTATAAAAATTAAAACTCAAACATGTATCAGTAAACTCATTAACTGCTGAACCTTACTTCAAACTACTGGCCGTATATGGATTGCTTAAAAGTTCTTTAAAAATTTCCCATCGCTTTTCAGGGTTGTCAGCTGTTCCGCCACGTGACTCCACATAGTTAGCTACTAAATCTTTGCCCAGGTTGTAGTTGATCACATAACTACGATACTGATCGAAAAATCGGGTGCGCTGCAAAGCCCGGTCTGGTGCGTACAAAAGGTATTTTTCCAACCATTTAGCAGCTTCTTCCCTGCTGATTTCTCCATTGAGGTATTTTCTGGCAGCCTCGTTACCAGCATAGTTGAGTTCTCCCATGAGACTCAATATTTTATAATACTGGTTGGCCTGCGCTGAATCAAGCCCAGCTATTGGGAATAAAACTTCTTTCTCGTATTGTATTCTTTCCTCACCTGGAAACGCCACATCAATACCATAGTTGGCACTACCCTCTGCGATTAATGATTGAGGTGAAAAAAGTGGATACACAGAAAACTCATTCCACTCTTTACCATTGACAAGGTTTTGCTCAAGCAAAGCATTGAATACATGATGGCCGGGATAGCCTTCATGACAAGCCAGGTCAATCGCTCGCTGTATAAAAATAGGGAAATCAGTATTGATCTGAATGAGACTTTGGCTGTTGCCCTGATAATAATTATAACCAGACCAGCTTTTGTCGTTAACATATTCCAACACAAAATTTTCGTTTTCTGGCAGATCATAATGAGCGTTAGTCCGTTTACGAGCTTCCGCAATGGCCACCTGAAATACAGTATCTAGTTTATTTTTAGGAATGATAAACTGGTCGGCAAACTCATTATAGCGCGCAGATAAGTCGCCTTCACCTGGAAGCGCACCTTCTAATTTTACTAACAGGCTATCGAAGTGTGCTTGAGGGTAGTGTGGAGGCTCGGCATCATACAACAATTTAGCTTCTTCATCAAAGCTGTAGGTCGTGCCCGACATCATCTCGAGTTTTGTTTTCACAGCAGTCAGTTGCTTACCCAACATGGTGTGGCGTGCTTGCTCCAGTTCGCTAAAACTACTGGTCTCTACCTGGGCCAGCTGATTGATTAGTTCATTAGCTCGTGTAAGAAGGCTAGCTGGCAGACTATCTTTCTTTTCAACGGTAGGCCTCCATTCTTCAGGTCCGTAGTAGGCATCTACGAAGTCGCTGTCATACTGCCCGATTTCCAGTACGAGCTTCACGTAATTTTCCGCCAGCTCATCCATTGTAGGTTTTTCTTTGGGTGCGGTGCAGGAGAAGAGTAATAATAAGGAAAGCAGAACAGTGAAGTTTTTCATCTTTTTGGTAGTTGTGTTTCGGTCAATAAAGAAAGGAAATTACTTGAGAAAGTACCTTATACTAATGAAATATGTTGGTGTGCTGAAGCATCCAAATTGGTTTGTTAAAGAGGATAATAAATTTAGTGTCTCAGCGCATATAAGAGTATCACCGCTGAAATAACTATGGTGGAACTCATAAAATTTATATGATTAAACTAATTAAAATTAGTAAATTGGCAAGCTTTGTAATGTTAATCAAGGGATTGTGTGATGCGATTCATCGTCAGCATGATTTAAAAATTCAAATTAAAAACAATATGAATAAGAGACACTATTTGTTAGTAATCATACCCGTTTTCTTTCTTTCCATTTCAACTGGAATGGCTCAAACTGTTGTAGTATATAATGGCGGAGGTCTGCCATTATTGTTTGGTAATTTTGAGAATTCAGCCGAAACATCTCAAAAATACAAGCAAGCCGGTGAATTCCTAGAAAAAGCTTATGAGGCTTATGAAGAAGGAGAACTAGAGAAAGTAAAATACTTTCTCGATCAATCCGAAAAAGATGGTGTTGTGAGTCCAGGCTTTTACTTCCTCTTAGGTCAGTATTTTTTTGTAAAGGAAAAGTATAAATATGCTAAAAGATACTGGAAGCGAGGATTCAAGAAAGGTTGCTGGGAGTGTAAAGAAAAGATTGAAGATATTCCAGAAGACTAACTCCATAAAAACAAAAAAGCCTGATAATCAAACGATTATCAGGCTTTTAAGTACCCGGGGCGGGACTTGAACCCGCACGAGCGCAATGCTCACAGGATTTTAAGTCCTGCGTGTCTACCAATTCCACCACCCGGGCATTCGACTATTAGCTAGTCCAATGCTTGTGATCTCATCATTCTGAGATCGGCTTATAATAAAGATGCCACGCTTTACGTGGCATTTTATTGAGCGAAAGACGGGGTTCGAACCCGCGACCTCAACCTTGGCAAGGTTGCGCTCTACCAGCTGAGCTACTTTCGCTTATTCAGCGTAAGTACTTCCTAATGAAAGGTATAAAGCGTTCGAAACTCTAAATTTTCTTGCGCTCTACTCCCATCCCGATAGCTATCGGGATCGGGAAGCTACTTTCGCTTTTCAATTTACTCAAGGGCGTTTCCCTTAAGTGGACTGCAAATTTAAGTAAGGGATTTTAATTTGCAATACTGTCCTATAAAAATTTTGCTTTATTTATTCTTCTTACCGAATACCATTTTATCAGAAAGCCTTTTTAGTATGCGTTTAGAAGCCGCAGATTTACTAAATAGTATAATAGATATGGTAATAACAGCATAAAAACCACTTACCCACAAATAGCCATAGTAACTATGATCTAGTTTATGGTTGATCAATAATGCTATTCCTACACTTGCCATGGCCAGGGCGAGCAATATAAAAATCAATATGGGAAGTAATACCAAAAGTTTAGCCAAAACGGCTGAAACTTCGTTCTGAGCTTCAGCTTTAGCCATAGCTATTTTATCCTCTAATAACCTCAGAGGTTTCTTAAGTAATGATGATAGGATAGACATTAACCTTTAGCTTCTTTAGCCTGCTTTATCTTTTCTTCACTGAACTCTCTAAAATCCTTTGAAGCGTCTTTGATGGCACCCTCAAGTTTTTTATAAGTAGCGCTACCTTTGTCTGGTGCCAATAAAACACCAATAGCTGCTCCTATTCCGATTCCAGTTAATAATCCTACAAAAAATTTTCCGCTGTCACTCATATTATTATTCGTCTATGTTATAAGCTACTACTGATTCCCAGTTTTCAAAAGCTTCAAGCTCATCTTGTATGCCGTTATACACCCATACGATCACGGCAATATCATCAGCCAGACCTAAAATGGGTATAAAATCTGGAATGAAATCCAGGATCCACACAAAATAAATCAAACCTCCAATTATTTTCAATATGGCTGAAGCTGGTACTTTCTTATACAATCCGTTGTAATAAGCCTTCAACAACCTTACAAATACAGAGATTTGCCGCTGAAATTCTTCTTTTAATCGACTTCGGGCACTTTCAGCTTTAAGTTTTTCAAATGCATGCTGCAAAATCCTGAAAACCTTTTTCTTGCTCGAAGCATATTTTCCAGCCACATCCATAGCTGTGCTAAAAACCCTGGACTCAAATACATTGGAAGTATCTTCACTTTGAGTTGAATTTTCTTCATTGCTATTTTTTGTGCTCATATCTATATAATAGAAAATTTACACTAGTTGTTCATATTATTTTAAGTAATTCTTGTTGTGAGTAACTGTATTTGGCATTCATAGAAGAACTTTTCTTATCAATATGTAATTTAGACAAAGTGTATGCTATCGTAGATATAGAAACCACAGGGGGCTTTGCCGGGAGAAATAAAATCACTGAAGTAGCCATATTTATTCACGATGGTGAAAAAGTAGTGGATAGCTATGAAACGCTCATCAATCCTGAGCAAAATATACCCTCTTATATCACCGGCCTTACAGGTATCAACCAGGCGATGGTCGACAAAGCGCCCACCTTTAGTGAGGTGGCAGAGAACATCTATCAGTTGCTTTCTGATAAAGTTTTTGTGGCTCACAATGTACATTTCGATTATTCTTTTCTCAAAAGAGAACTCGAAAAAAACGAATTAAAATTTAGCCCTAAAAAGGTTTGTACGGTACGACTAAGTAGGGAAATAGTGCCGGGGCTGAGATCATACGGGTTGGGTAAGTTGTGTGAGCAGCTCAACATACCCATCGATAACCGACACCGGGCCGGAGGTGATGCCAAAGCTACAGCCCAGCTATTTGGCTTGCTCATGCAAAGAAACCCTGAGTTTGTGGCTTATGCCATTAAGCGCAATTCTGGTGAGACCAAACTTCCTCCTAACTTACCTAAAGAAGAGTACGAAGAGTTGCCTGAGCTGCCCGGAGTATATTATTTCGTAGACGCGCATGGAGTAATAATCTATGTCGGCAAGGCCAAAAATATAAAGAAGAGAATCACCAGTCATTTTTCAGGCACTTCTAAAAACAGGAGAAATCAATATATCAGAAACGAAGTTCATCATATCGATTACGAGCTCACGGGAAATGAACTGGTGGCCTTACTGCTAGAGTCTTCGGAAATTAAAAGGCTATGGCCAAAGTATAATCGGGCACAAAAGTTTAAAGCCAATCAATGGGGCATTTACCAATATGAAGACAGAGATGGTTATACGAGATTAAACACCAGCAAGATTACTAAGGGCATGTTACCGATGGTAAACTTCTACTCGCATGCCGATGCATGGCAATTTCTCATCGAGAAGGTAAAAGACTTTGACCTATGCCCAAAGCTCTGCGGTATACAAAAATCTAAAGGAGCATGTTTTGACTATCAGTACGGGCAATGTCTGGGCGCTTGTGACCATAAGGAAACGCCAGATGTGTATAATAAAAGACTAAAGGAGGCTGTTGAGAGTTTTACACCCACTGAAAAATCTTATGCGATATTGGGTGCTGGCCGCCATGAAGAAGAACAGTCAGTGATTTTGGTGGAAAAAGGAGCGTATCATGGGTTTGGCTTTTATGAGAATGATCTTGCTGTACATACAATAGACGATATCAAAAATATCATAACGCCATATAAAACTACTGCAGAGATTGAGCAGTATATTCAAAGTCACATCAATAGTCCATTTTCTGAAGTGCTCGATCTCTGACTACCGACTTATTCGGCCATCTCCGGGTGCGTATAGTTCAGTTACTTTATCACTACAGTAAATTTCTTCTGTTTCAATGTTCATTATAGATAGCGTTCCATCCCAACCTGCACCGGTATCCATCAACCACACGCCACAGCTTTTAATAGGCTCGAAATATCCGTGGTTATGTATGGGTGTATGCCCAACATAGGTAGTATCGAAGTCTTCCAGCAAATGAATTTCCTCTCCACTAAAATGCCTGTCCAGCACTTCAGATACCAGTGAGCGATCCCAAAGAAACTCTTCCTGGGTTTGGTGAGCAATAGGCCTGCTTGGTTTTATGCCAGCATGCACAAATAATTTACCATCCATGGTGAAGTAGTTGTGTGCTTCTTCCAGCAGCTTGATGTGCGCATCAGTCATTGGCCCACCTTGATAACTTCTTATTGTATTTCTACCCCCCTGATTGAGCCAGATATGCGACATGGTTCCATTTTTGGCCCACTTAAGCCCCCAAAAATCATGGTTGCCCATTACAAAGACGAGATTTTTTATTTTCAACAATTCGTCAAACGACTCTTTTGTTTGTGGCCAACCGTCACACACATCGCCCAGGCAAATCAATTGGTCTTCGGCATAATCAAAATTGCTCCGCTCGAGGCATTGTTTTAAAGCCCGATAGGCTCCATGTATATCTCCTATGACAAATTGCCGCATACTGATAATGTAACGAATTAATACTTACCGTGTTAAAAGTATATTATAGATTTGTTTCTAAGAGTGTTATTTGCCGATCACGGAAGTGGCGTAACCCTTGACAAAATTTTTCGATTAAATATATATTATTGCAATACATTTGCAGTTTATTAGAAGAATCTAAAAACAGTTTATCTGAAAATGGAAGAATCTACAGTATCAATAGACAAGAAAAGAGAGCACCAGGAAAAAATCAAAAAGGTGTTTGGTGAAGTGGGAAAAGTGGTTGTTGGTCAACAAGCCATGGTCAACAGGCTTTTGATAGGTCTTTTCACACAAAGTCACATTTTATTAGAAGGTGTTCCAGGTATTGCCAAGACGCTTACTGTAAGTACACTGGCCAAAGTATTACACTTAGATTTTCAGAGGATACAATTTACGCCAGACTTATTGCCAGCAGATTTGATAGGTACAATGATCTACAATCAAAAGCTCGCCAAGTTTGAGGTAAAGAAAGGGCCAATTTTCGCTAACATGATTTTGGCAGATGAGATCAACAGATCGCCAGCCAAAGTGCAATCAGCGCTGTTAGAGTCTATGCAGGAGAAACAGGTAACTATTGGTGAGACGACTTTTACCTTAGACCGACCTTTCCTCGTATTGGCCACTCAAAACCCGGTCGATCAGGAAGGTACTTATCCGCTACCAGAGGCGCAGGTAGATAGATTTATGATGAAAGTGCATGTAGACTACCCTACAAAGGATCAGGAACTTGAAGTGATGCGTAGAATCTCAAACATGCAGTTTGATTATTCTGTGGGTACTGTGCTTACCAAAGAAGATGTATTTGAGATTAGAAATGAAATTAACCAGACGAGCATTTCTGAGTCACTGGAGAAATATATTATAGAACTAGTTTACGCAACCAGAGATCCTAAAGCCTATAACCTGAAAGAAGCCGCAGAATACATCCAGTTTGGAGTATCTCCAAGGGCTTCTATTAACCTAAATCTGGCTGCTAAAGCAGTAGCATACTTCGAAGGTAGAGATTATGTATTGCCTGAGGATATAAAGGAGGTCGCCACAGATGTACTGAATCACAGAATTATACTCAACTACGAAGCGGAGGCCGATAACATTGATACAAAAGATATCATCGCCACAATTTTGGACAAAGTCCCTATTAACAATTAGTTAATAAGCTAAATAATAGCTGCTATACCCAAAACAAAGGCCTTTTCGAAGGCCTTTTTTATTTATTCAGGTATACCCGTCTTAACATTAGTTTAAAGATCATTTTGCATAGTTCATAAACAGATAATATCATCCTCGAATCCAATTAACACTAATAGTTCACATTTGTGGCACAATTAGAAACGAATTCAAATTCAACAAAACGAACTATTCTTAAGTGATGAAAAAATTATCGACACTATTAGCAGCAGCACTTGTCATTGTTATGGCTAGTTGTAGCGAAGACGAAGATCCAATCATTGGAGGTGACAACAACAATACAGGTAATGAGTTGATCAACTCAAACATTACAGTTAATACTACCTGGACAAACGATAAGGTATATCAGTTGCAAAGTAGAATAATTGTAGAGCCAGGAGCTACATTAACTATTGAGCCAGGTACTATCATAAAAGGTGAGGCTGGTGACGGTGCAAATGCAACTGCATTAATCATTGCTAAAGGCGCCAAGATCATGGCTGAGGGTACTTCTTCGGCTCCTATTATTTTCACTACAGATATCGATCAAATAGAGCCAGGAGATATCGATAGCCCTAACCTTGATGAAACTACAAGTGGCGAATGGGGTGGCCTTATCATTTTAGGTAATGCACCTATTTCCGATGAGTCTAACAGTGGAACAGAGCAAATTGAAGGAATACCTGGAGATGTTTCATTAGCTGAGTATGGTGGTAACGACCCAGATGATAATTCTGGTGTATTAAGATATGTATCTATCCGTCATGGTGGTACAAGACTTGGCGATGGTGATGAAATCAACGGCCTTACTTTAGGTGGTGTTGGTAGAGGAACAACCATCGACCATGTAGAAGTAGTTGGCAACCTTGATGATGGTATTGAGTGGTTTGGTGGCACTGTAAACGCTTCTAACGTTTTAGTTTGGGCAGCTGACGATGATGCCTTAGATATCGACCAAGCTTATAGTGGTACTATCAACAATGCAGTAGTAATCGCATTTAGTGGAACAGATCACGGGTTGGAGATTGATGGACCTGAAGGCTCGGCAACAGGATCTTTCACAATCACAAATGTTTCAGTAAAAGGTGCCGATGATGAGATTGCTAACTTAAGAGATGGAGCAATCGGAACTATCAATGGTGCTTATTTCTTCAACTTCGTATCTCCTTCTGCTGATACCAACGGAGCAGAAGAAGGAGGAACAGGTGAAGGTGACTTCACTTTCAGCGATGACAATACTACAGCCGCTTATGCTGCTGGTGACTTATCATTTTCAAATATCGAAATCACTTTAGCTGCCAACACTACCGTGGCAGAAGTTTTCTCAGACTTCTCTGCGGAAGATCAGGATGCTGTAGGAGTTGTAGCTGCCGGTGCTAATACACAGGGTGCTGATGTGTCAGTATTTGGATGGACATTTGCTTCAGCAAGAGGTGCATTGACAGGTTTTTAATAGAAAGATTAAAGTTTAAAAAAAGGGGTTCCAGCAATGGAGCCCCTTTTTTTATGTTAAGCGTTATTTTGTCTTATGTTAATCCAATGTTACTATCGTTATATTACGATTAATGTTTTGAAATTGCTTTTAAAGCGGGTTTTTAAAATGTAAATTTATTGATTATGCATTACGATGTTAAATGAATATTACATGAGCCTACTTTTTAGTAAGTAATCTTAAAACATTAGTAACCTACTTTTTATTGCTCATCTTTTATACCGCGATAGCTTTGCATCAAATTTAAATGAGAGTAATGAAAAAATTATTAGTAACATTTTCTTTAACAATGTTCATGTTTGGCGCCTTCGCACAAACAGGTACAATCAGAGGTAAGGTTACAGACCAGGAAACCGGAGAAGAACTTATCGGATCTACTGTGATTATTAAAGGAACCTCAAAAGGTGCGGCCACTGACATAGAGGGTAATTATGCAATTACCAATGTGGAGCCGGGCACTTACGAGCTACAGTTCACATATATTTCTTATCAGAATAAAACAATTTCAGAGGTTGTAGTCAAGGCCGATGAGGTAACTGTGATAAACGTGCCTCTTTCTACAGACTCTCAGCAACTGGAAGAAGTAGTTGTAACAGCGGAAGTCATCAGAGACACAGATGCCGCATTAGTTACTGTAAAGAGAAAATCAGCTAACCTATTAGATGGTATTTCATCTGAAACATTTAAGCAAATAGGAGACAGCGATGCAGCGGCAGCTATCAAGCGTGTTCCTGGTGTTTCTATACAAGGCGGAAAATACGTTTATGTTAGAGGTCTTGGTGATAGATATACTAAAACTATCCTCAACGGAATGGAAATTCCTGGTTTAGACCCAGATAGAAACTCTATTCAGATGGATATCTTCCCAACGAATGTCGTTGATAATATTATTGTAAAGAAATCATTTACAGCTGACCTTCCTGCCGACTTCACAGGTGGTATCGTTGATGTAGAGATCAAAGATTTTCCAGAAGAAAAATCTTTTTCAATTTCTGGCAGCATGGGAGTTAATCCTTCAATGCACTTCAACGAAAACTACCTGACATATGATGGGGGAAAGACTGACTTCTTAGGTTTTGATGATGGTACAAGAGACATTCCTTTTAGCAGCCAGTCTAACCTTCCAAGAGAAGGGTTGGCAAGCAATAACCCACAGTTGGCGCAAGAGTTGGCTACTTATACAAGTGCCTTTAACCAAACTTTTGCTCCAACACAATCTACGAGCATGCCGAATTTTAGCTTAGGTATATCTGTTGGTAATCAAATCAATAAGCCAAATTATTCTATTGGTTACAACTCGGCAGTTAGCTACAGAAACAACACAACTTTTTATGAGAATGCTATAGATAACTCATTATATGAGAAAAATGCCGATGCATCAGTAAACGAGTTGGATTTAGACAGACAAAGAATTGGTGACATTGGAAGCAACAATGTCGTACTAAGTGGTCTTGCTGGTGTGGCTATCAAAACAGATGCTTCCAAAGTGAAGCTATCAATGCTACACATTCAAAATGGTGAATCAACTTCTAATAGAATTATAGAAGAAAATTTCTTACAGTCATTTAATACTGCTGAAAAGTTTGCCATTCAATACACACAAAGAAGTATTACGAATGCCATACTTGCAGGTGAGCACTTATTTAGAGGCTCAAAGCTTACTTTAGACTGGAAACTTACCCCTACTATTTCATCTATTGATGACAAAGACGTTAGACAAGTGCCTTTTACCATCGAAGGTGAGGCTAAGGAAATACAACCAAGTGAAGGTGGTAATCCGAGAAGATTGTGGAGAAATCTCGATGAGGTAAACGTGTCAGGTAAATTTAGTTTGACAAAAGAGTTTGAAATCAATGGTAACACTAGTAAGCTGAGCTTCGGATCTTCATATACTTTCAAAAACCGAGATTTTAGTATTGATAACTTTGATTTCTTGATTGCAAATGAGGACAATGTGTCGTTAAATGGTGATCCTAATCAAGTTCTTGCAGAAGAAAATATTTACAATAATGGTACCGGCACTTATGTAACTGGGAACTATCAGGGATCGAACAGTTACAGCGGTGAAGTAAATAATTTTGGAGCGTTTATTTCAGGTGAGTTAGCACTTACCGAAAACTTCAAAGCCATTGTAGGGTTGAGAGTTGAACAATTCAGGCAGCTCTACACTGGGGGTGACCAGGATTGGTTCAATAGCAATGGTGGACAGGGTATATATTATAGAAATACAGAAATCCTTAATTCATTTAAGCCGTTCCCTACTGCAAACTTGATTTACAATCTGAGTGAAAATGCAAACCTGAGAGCTTCATTTGCTCGTACGATTGCACGCCCTTCATTCAAAGAAAAATCAAATGCTCAAATCTTTGATCCTTTAACTAACACCTTTGGTATAGGAAACATAGGCTTAATTGAATCTGACATCAACAACTTTGATTTGCGTTATGAATATTACTTTAGAGGTGGTCAGACAATTGCTTTGAGTACATTCTATAAGACATTCCAAAACCCAATCGAGGTTGTGGTTGTAAACCAAAACACACCAGACCAATTTACAGCGAGAAATAACGGTGATGCAACGGTATATGGAGTTGAGTTAGAAGCTAAGAAAAACTTAGGTTTCATTAGCCCAACTTTTGAAAACTTCAGTGCAAACATCAACGCTTCTTATATCAAGTCTGAACTTGAAATGGATGATGTTGAGTATGAAGCAAGAGCTAACAACTTAAGAGATGGAGAAGAGCTTGAGCGTACAAGAGATATGCAAGGTCAGTCACCATACTTGATAAATGCTGGTCTTTCTTACAACAACTTCGACAATGGTGTTGAAGGGTCATTATACTACAATGTACAAGGGCCTTCATTAGCAAGAGTCGGTATTGGTAACATTCCTGACTTATACAACGACCCTTTCCATAGCTTAAACGCAAGCATCAAGAAGAATTTAGGTCCTGAAAACAAGACAAGTATACAGTTCAGAGTAAACAACTTGCTAAATGACAAAGTAGAGACTACTTACCGTTCATTTGAAGCAGCTGATCAAATCTCATCAAGTAGAGCACCAGGTAGAACTTATACAATAAAATTAGCATATACATTCTAGCATTTAATTCCTGAATATATTAACCCCGGCTTCGGTATAGAAGTCGGGGTTTTTTCTTTTAAACCATTCGGGCTATTGGTCGTTTCTCAATTATAACTAAATTGAAATATGCCAAAAACAATATTAATCACCGGAGGTACCGGTCTTATAGGGTCAGAGCTTACCAAACAACTTTTAGCCAAGGGCCATACTGTAAGGTACTTATCACGTAACCCGGGTAAGACAGATCAAATTGAAGCCTTTAAATGGGATATCAAAAATAACGAAATTGATGATGCTGCATTTCAGGGAGTAGATACAATAGTACATTTGGCAGGCGCTGGTATAGCAGATAAAAAGTGGACCAAAGAGCGCAAAAAAGTAATATTAGAAAGCCGAACCAAGTCTACCGAGTTGTTAAGTTCAAAGCTAAAAAGTTTAACTCATGAGGTGAGATCATTTGTCAGCGCTTCGGCCATTGGATATTATGGTTATGATACCGGGGGTGTTTTAAAAAAGGAAGACAGTCGATTTGGAGACGACTTCCTGGCTACTGTCACCAAAGAATGGGAGGCTTCCGTAGATGAGCTTTCAAAAAACAATCCTGGGTTGAGAGTTGCCAAGCTAAGAATAGGCATAGTTTTAAGTGAGAAAGGCGGAGCCTTGGCTGAGTTGGCAAAACCAATTAAGTATTTGGTAGGTGCGCCATTAGGTAGCGGCCAGCAATATATGAGCTGGATACACATCGAGGATCTCGCTGGCATGTTTGTTCATGCTATCGAAAATAATGATCTAAAAGGCGTTTACAATGCTGTTGCACCAAACCCAGTAACCAATAAAGAAGTAACCAAAGCTGCTGCAAAAGCAATGGGTAAGCCTTTATTTTTGCCTAATGTTCCTGGTTTTGTTTTAAAGCTGGTCCTGGGTGAGATGGCTTCAATGGTACTAGGTGGGTCAAAAGTTTCATCAGAAAAAATTGAAGCATCTGGTTACAATTACAAATTCAAGCAGCTTCAACCTGCCATTGATGATCTGTTAAAAAGATCATAACCATTAATATTTTTTAGATAAAGGTTTATTTTCCTAAGTTTGGCGGCTGCCTTTTATTGTGTGGGCACGTGAGAGTAGCTACCAATGGCAGTTTATAGCATTTTTAAAATTTGAAAGAGATGGCAGAGAAGAAAACAAAACTGGATAATATAAAAAAAGTTGAAGATCTTACTGAAGAAGAACAGAAGATCGTTCAGGCGTTTGAAGAACGCGATTGGAATGAAATAAAAAGCTACGACTCATGGGTGATCTTTAAAGTGATGTCTGAGTTTGTAGAGGGATTTGAAAAGCTAGCCAAGATAGGGCCATGTGTGACGATATTTGGTTCGGCCAGAACAAAGCCCGATCATGAATATTACAAAATGGCCGAAGAAATGGCTGCCAAGCTTGTGAGACATGGCTATGGTGTAATATCAGGTGGTGGACCGGGTATAATGGAAGCCGCCAACAAAGGAGCCAAGTCAGAAAACGGTAAGTCGGTTGGTTTAAATATCATATTGCCATTTGAGCAACAAGGCAACGCATATATCGACCCAGACAAACTCATTACATTCGATTACTTCTTTGTGCGTAAAGTGATGTTTGTTAAGTACTCGCAAGGGTTTATTGTGATGCCAGGAGGTTTTGGCACCTTAGATGAGCTATTTGAAGCCCTTACATTGATACAAACTAAAAAGATCGGCAAGTTCCCAATAGTATTAGTGGGTAAAGAATATTGGGGTGGTTTACTAGACTGGATTAAAGGAACCATGCTAACGGCCCAAAATAACATCAGTGAAAAAGATTTAGACCTTTTTAATTTGGTAGAAACACCCACTGAGGCGGTGAAAGTAATTGACGACTTTTACTCTAAATATTTGCTGTCGCCAAACTTTTAAGGTTTATCGAACTAATTCTATCGAAAACAGATTCTATAAGCATCAACAGATATTGTTGGTGCTTTCTTTTTTTAGGCTAATTTTAATAGTCTTATCAAAGACTATTTTTTAAAGTAAAATACATCGATATGAAATATCTTCCACTTGGCATTTCACTGATTGCACTTTTAGTCGTTTTGGGCTATATCAGACATGAAGAAACTAAAGAGCAGCAAAATACTACTTCTAATGGTGCCCAGGTAGCATTTTACGATATCGACAATCCCCCGGGTGGTGAGTACGCAGGCTATTTAAATGCTGTTTCTTTTGCTTTGCCCGAGGAACTTTACTTTGCTGGCGAAAGAGTGCCTTTAGAAATTCCGGACGTAAGAGAGCGCTTGGATAGAGAACTCCATATTAATACTTATTGGCATAGTAGCACCATATTTCTCATTAAACAAGCACATAGATGGTTGCCCCAAATGGAAGAAATTCTTCAAAAAAATGGAGTTCCCGATGATTTTAAGTACCTAACAGCAATTGAGGGAGGCTTTGCGAACCAAGTGTCTCCTTCCAATGCCGTGGGATTTTGGCAAATAAAGTCAGATGCCGGTAAAGAAAACGGGTTAGAAATTACGCGAGAAGTTGATGAACGATACGATCCGCTAAAATCGACCGAAGCTGCCTGTAGCTATCTCAAAAAGGCACACAATAAGTTTGGCAACTGGACCAATGCCGCTGCCTCCTATAATCGAGGGATGGCGGGTCTTCAAAGAGCTTTAAATAATCAAAAAGTGAATTCTTATTATGATTTACTGTTAAACGAGGAAACTTCTCGTTACGTGTTTAGAATTCTCGCCATAAAGGAAATTATTGAACACCCATCCAAATACGGGTTTAATATAGATGAAGAACATTTATATGATCAGGAAGATTTGAGATATGTCGAGGTGAATGAAGACATCAACGATTTGGTAAAATTTGCCAAAGATCAGGGTATCAATTACAAGCTTTTGAAGCGACACAACCCATGGTTGCGTAAAGATAAGCTTGATGTAAAACGCAAGACCTATAGAATTGCTATTCCTGTAAATCCATAATTCAATGTTATTTCGTAAATCTATTGTCTCACGGTTGACATAGATTACATTTAGTGTTTGTTATATTTAACATCTCACTGTGATTTGTCGTTACCGAAATAATTCATTACTAAAACAATGCTATGGAAAAGACTTACTATGACCCTGCGGATTTAAAGAAATTTGGCGATGTGGCTGATTTTGAGCCAGAGTTGGCAAAAAAATTCTTCGATTATTACGGAGATGTCTTCAAAGAAGGGGAGCTATCAGCCAGAGAGAAATCTTTAATTGCCTTGGCCGTAGCACATACTATACAATGTCCATATTGTATAGATGCCTATACTTCAGACTCTCTGGAAAAAGGTACTACCAAAGGGCAAATGATGGAAGCTGTACATGTGGCAACAGCTATCCGAGGAGGCGCATCGCTTGTGCATGGCGTACAAATGATGAACAAAGTGAAGAAACTGGAAATGTAAGAAAATTTTTATGATTAAGTCATTACAAGCAAGACATCACGATTTATCAGATAAAAAAGAGCAACTAAAGCTACTCTCCAATGGCATATTTGGTGAGGGTAAGTTGCCCACGTTTAAAGATAAAATAACACCCCTGGGAGATTTTCCTTTAAAGCCAACCAGTATTGAGATACTGCAGGTCAATGTTGGTTATATGTGCAATCAGGTTTGCAAGCATTGCCATGTAGATGCCGGGCCCGACCGAAAGGAAATCATGACAAGGGAAACAATGCAGCATTGTATTGATATCATAAAGAAAACTAAAATTCATACGCTCGACTTAACAGGTGGTGCCCCTGAGATGAATCCTGACTTTAGGTGGTTTGTAGAGGAGGCCAATAAAGCAGGCGTGGAAGAAATCATCGTCAGGTCTAATTTGACGATCATATTGGCTAATCCAAAATACAATGATCTACCTGAGTTTTTTAAGAAAAATAAAGTGAGAGTAATTTCTTCACTTCCTTTTTATCAGCCTGAGAAAACAGACAGACAACGAGGTGAAGGCGTGTTTGATAAATCTATTAAAGCGCTACAGATGCTCAATGCTGTGGGTTACGGGGTAGAAGACTCAGATTTAGGTTTAGACCTGGTTTACAACCCAAGTGGAGCATTTCTTCCCGGAGATCAATCGGCTTTGGAGGCAGACTTTAAAAAAGAGCTCAAGTCTAACTACGGGATCACATTCAATAATTTGTTTACAATTACCAACCTTCCGATAGCAAGGTTTCTTGAGTTTCTCGTACGTACAGAAAATTATGAGGAGTATATGGAAAAACTTATCCATGCTTTTAATCCTGCCGCTGTGAAAGGAGTAATGTGTAGAAATACGATATCCATTGATTATGACGGTCATATGTACGACTGTGATTTCAATCAAATGCTAGACCTCAAAGTAGAGAAAAAGGCGGGTCAGCACATCAAAGACTTTGATTTAAAGAAGCTCGAGGAAAGGAACATCATTATTAATCAACATTGTTATGGTTGCACCGCAGGAGCTGGTTCAAGCTGTCAGGGTACCGTAGCTTAAGTCAGCAACTAGCAACGAATAATCCAGCAACTAGTATCCAGAAGCCAGTCAGTAACGAGAACCCAGCGACCAGAAAATGATAGATAAAATAAAAGAAACCACGAGTTTTTTAAACAAGGAAGGTTTTTCAAAACCTGATATTGGAGTAGTACTAGGCACTGGTTTAGGTGGCCAATTTGTATCAAAAATTCAGGTCGAAAAAGAAATCGACTACACCGACATACCCAACTTCCCTATCGCAACAGTTGAGTTTCACAGCGGTAAGTTGATTTACGGCACAGTTGGCGATAAAAAGGTGATTGCCATGCAAGGGCGTTTTCATTATTATGAAGGTTACGACATGCAGAAGATCACTTTCCCAATTAGAGTGCTTAAAATGTTAGGTATAAGTCACCTGCTCATTTCTAATGCGGCCGGAAGCATGAACCTTTCCTGGCAAAAAGGTGAGTTAATGGTTATTGATGATCACATTAATTTACAACCTGATAATCCTCTGAGAGGCCCTAATTTAGACGAATTAGGCCCGCGGTTCCCGGATATGAGTGAGCCTTATAATAATGAAATGAATGAGCTTCTGGAGGAAATTGCAAAGGCCAAAAACATTACGCTAAGAAAAGGTGTATATGTCTCAGTGATCGGGCCAAATCTGGAAACCCGAGCTGAATACAGGTATTTGAGAAATATAGGTGCAGATGCCGTTGGAATGTCAACAGTGCCTGAGGTAATTGTAGCAAATCATATGAGCCTGCCATGCTGTGCTATCTCAGTACTTACCGATGATTGCGATCCGGACAACTTACAGGCGGTGAACATAGAAGAAATTATTGAAATTGCTGGTAAGGCCGAAGTAAAACTTACAGATTTATATATAGAACTAATAAACCAATTATAACGTGGAAACATATTTAGAAACAACTAAAGACGTATATCGAAAAGCAGCTGAAAACCCAGATGTGGGTTTATGTTGTACTACTACACCTATTTGGCAATTGCCAAACCTGGATGTACCTAAAAAAATGCTTGATATGAACTACGGTTGTGGAAGCACTGTAAACCCACGTGACCTGGTGAATAACCCCAACATACTTTATGTAGGCGTAGGCGGAGGCATGGAGCTACTTCAATTTTCTTATTTCAGCAGAAAGCCTAAAGGTGTGATAGGACTTGATGTGGTGGATGAAATGCTTACTGCCAGTAGAGAAAATTTTAAAGAAGCAGAACGACTTAATCCTTGGTTTAAATCTGAGTTTGTTGATTTACGTAAAGGTGATGCGCTTGACTTACCTGTAGAGGACGAATCTATCGATGTAGCTGCACAAAATTGCTTATTTAATATATTTGATACTGAAGATTTAAAGAAAGCACTAAAAGAAATGTACCGTGTGCTCAAGCCACATGGAAGATTAGTACTTTCTGACCCAATTTGTAACCAGGCCATGCCTGAAAACCTGAAAAAGGATGAACGGTTAAGGGCTCTTTGTCTAAGTGGTGCTCTGCCATTGGATGAATACATAAAAATGATCACAGAAGTTGGTTTTGGTACAGTGGAGATCAGAGCCAGAAGACCATATCGTATACTTGACCCTAAACACTACGATACCAACGAAAACATCTTTATTGAAAGCGTAGAAGTATGTGCCATCAAAGATCCAATACCAGAAGACGGATCATGTGTTTTCACAGGTAAGACTGCTATATACTATGGGCAGGAGGAGTATTTTGACGATCATAACGGCCATGTGCTAATGCCTAACCAACCGTTATCGGTTTGTGACAAAACGGCCGGAGCATTGAAGGCATTAAACAGAGATGATATTTACGTTTCCGACTCGACATTCCACTACGATGGTGGAGGTTGCTGTTAGTTAAACAAACTTCTGACCTCGTCATCGCGAGGAACGAAGCGGTCTAAATCTGATTATTACAAACCTATTGCATGGTCTGTGTCCCCACAGACCATTTAATTATTAACTCCCATCGTGGTCTGTGTCTCACAGACCACTTTTACAATTAGGTGATATTAATATTCTGGTCTTGGCACAGCCCTCCAGTAGTTTACTTTTTTGCATATAACTATGCACAAATCAGATCGTTACTTTATTTGGCAATATTCACATTGGGGTTGTAATTAAACAATCTATACCTCAATTTTGTAGATTCTTAAAAATCAATGCAGTAGAAGCTATATGATCACAGAAAAGGAAGCCCAAACAGAAGAATTTGACATCACCGGACATGACTGCATTGAAATACTTGGCGCTCGAGAGCACAACCTGAAAAATGTCAATATTGCTTTCCCTCGAAATAAACTTGTAGTCATAACAGGAATTAGCGGTAGCGGAAAATCTTCATTGGCTTTTGATACCATATATGCCGAGGGCCAAAGACGATACATGGAGAGCTTCTCAGCATATGCCAGATCTTTTATGGGAAACCTGGAGCGCCCGGATGTAGACAAAATCAATGGCCTGAGCCCCGTAATTTCAATCGAACAAAAAACCACATCTCGTAACCCAAGGTCTACAGTGGGTACAGTGACAGAGATTTATGACTTTATGAGGCTGCTTTACGCCAGAGCGGGTGAGGCCGTTTCTTATAAGACAGGCCAAAAAATGATTCGCCAATCTGAGGATCAGATTTTAGATCATATTCTTGCGGCATTTGACAAACAGAAGCTAACAATATTAGCACCAGTTGTAAAAGGTAGAAAAGGACATTACAGAGAGCTTTTTCAGCAGGTAAGAAAGTCTGGTTATGCTCGCGTACGAGTTGATGGTGAGTTACAGGAGTTAGTGCCAAAAATGCAGGTAGATCGGTATAAGACGCACGATATAGAAGTAGTGATTGACCGCATTGTTGTGAGTAAAGATGATCGATATCGTATAAGCCAATCTTTAGGTACTGCACTCAAAGAAGGAAAAGGCGTATTGATGCTGCTCGATCAGGAAGGTAACATTCATCATTTCTCGAAATTTTTAATGGACCCGACTTCAGGCTTGTCTTATGATGAGCCTGCTCCTAATTCCTTTTCCTTTAACTCACCGTATGGTGCATGCCCAACATGCAACGGTTTGGGAGTTACAGAAGAAATCACAGAAGAATCGGTGATTCCCGATGGCTCTTTGAGCATAAGCCGAGGAGGAATATTACCACTTGGTGAATTTCGGGATATCTGGATTTTCAAAAAGATTGAGGCCATTCTTAAAAGATTTAAGGTCAACCTTACAACTCCAATTAATAAGCTCCCAAGAGAGGTCATCGATGTGTTACTTTATGGGGATGATGTGCCAGTAGCCGTCAAGTCAGTGAAATACCCGGGAACTGATTGGAATACCAAGTTTGAAGGCATCATCAAGTTTTTGGAAAAACAAAAAGACGGAGGTTCTGAGAAAATTCAGAAATGGATCAACGATTTTACGGTAGTACAGGTTTGTACAGATTGCAATGGACTGAGGCTGAAAAAAGAATCACTACATTTTTTTATCGCGGATAAAAATATTGGCCAGTTGGCTGAGCTGGATATCAAAACCCTGGGAGAATGGTTTACAGGGTTAGAGGAGCACCTTTCAGATAAGCAAAATGTAATAGCTGCCGAAGTGCTTAAAGAAATCAGGAAAAGGATAGGCTTTTTGCTTGATGTAGGCCTCGACTACCTACACCTTAACAGGCCTTTGAAAACTTTATCTGGCGGTGAGGCGCAGCGAATTAGGCTTGCTACTCAAATCGGTACGCAACTGGTCGGTGTATTGTACATACTTGATGAGCCGAGTATAGGTCTGCACCAAAGAGATAACGTAAAATTGATAAAGGCCTTAAAAGATTTACGTGATTTAGGCAACTCAGTCATTGTGGTGGAGCATGATAAAGACATGATGATGGAGTCTGACCATATTATTGATATTGGCCCGGGTGCCGGCCGGCATGGGGGTAGTATAGTAGCACATGGCTCGCCTGATGATTTTCTGGCTCAGAATAGTGCCACAGCTGATTATTTAAAGGGCAAGCGAAATATAGAAGTGCCTAAAGAGAGGCGAAAAGGGAGTGGCAACATACTGAAGCTCATTGGAGCAACGGGACACAACTTAAAAAGCGTAGATCTTAAAATACCATTGGGTACGCTCACCCTTGTTACTGGAGTTTCAGGTAGTGGCAAGTCTACACTTATCCATGAGACTTTGTTTCCACTCTTAAACCAAACATTTTATAGATCGAGGAAAGAACCTTTGGCATATAAAAAGGTAGATGGCATTAAAAATCTCGATAAAGTCATTGAAGTAGATCAATCACCAATTGGACGTACACCAAGGTCCAACCCGGCCACTTATACAGGAGTTTTTACTGAAATAAGGGCTTTGTTTTCCGAGCTACCGGAGTCAAAAATCAGAGGCTACAAGCCGGGTCGCTTTTCATTTAATGTAAAAGGTGGCCGCTGTGAAACCTGCGAGGGAGCTGGTCTCAGATTGATTGAGATGGATTTCTTGCCAGATGTTCATGTGCCTTGCGAGACTTGTAAGGGCAAACGTTATAACAGAGAGACATTAGAAGTCAGGTTTAAGGGTAAATCGATTTCTGACGTGCTTGAGATGACCGTTGAAGAGGCAGTGAAGTTCTTTGAGCACCAACCCAAAATTTTAAGAAAAATCAAAACCTTACATGACGTTGGCCTTGATTATATATCTCTCGGTCAGCACGCGACAACCCTATCAGGAGGGGAAGCTCAACGGGTAAAACTCTCTACCGAGCTTTCTAAAAAAGACACCGGCAAGACGATGTATATTCTGGACGAGCCCACCACTGGCTTACACTTTCAAGACATACAACATTTGCTGGATGTGCTCAATAGGCTTGTAGAGAAGGGAAATACGGTGCTCATTATTGAGCACAATATGGATGTTATCAAGGTAGCAGACTATATTATCGACCTTGGCCCAGAGGGTGGTGCCGGAGGAGGTGAAATTGTAGGTCAGGGCACTCCTGAAGAACTTATTAAAATCAAAGGAAGCTATACGGCTCAATTTTTAAAGCAAGAAATCGGTTAAAAACAGCCGTTTTTATTACATCAAAAAGGTTTAAATATAATATTACACTAGATTGTAGGCCGTAAACCTAAGAAACTACAATCATGCAGTATTTAAAAACATTGTTAACCTTACTATTGGTTACAACAATCGGCATTACATATGGGCAACAGCTCATGGGTACAACTTATTCTTCAGCTAGTAAAAGTGGAAACGCCACATGGGTTACCACCTATTCAGAGGCTCCGGGCTTTGCTTCAGCTAACAAATCGGGGATCACTTTCGACATTATGAAAGCTTTTGAAGAATGGGTAGAGAATAGTAAAAAAATCAACGTAACGGTAAAGTACATCAACAGGGATGCAAACAATTTCACTGCGTTTCTAGAAACTGTTAAAAATGCTCAGGGTGGAGTATTTGGGCTCAGTAATACGACAATTACTGAGGCAAGAAAACAGGTGTATAATTTTAGCCCGCCTTATATCACCAATATTGGTATGATTATCACCAACAGTTCAGTGCCAACACTTAACGATTTAACAAAAATGGGTACTGCCTTTGCCGGCATGACGGCAGTTACTGTCAAAAACTCAACCAATGAAAAAAGATTATTAGACCTCAAGTCAAATCATTTTCCTGGCATGAAAATAGAGTATGTGCCATCTTTTCAACAAGCAGTAAATATGGTGATCAACGACCCTAAGAAATTTACAAATGTTGATTTTACTTATTATTTAGAAGGCGTTCAAAATAGAAAACCTATAAAAAGGCATCCGGCCGGAGATGATCAGACGGAACAATTTGGTATTATCATGCCAGCTTCAAATGACTGGGCACCTTTATTAGCTGAGTTTATGGGGGGTTATTTAAACACAACTGGTTACAAAAAAATAATAATGAATAACCTTGGTCCAAGCGCTATGAAATTCATTGACTCTTTGCAGTAGCCCTGGGTCATCTATTCTGGTTAAAACAAAAAATGCCGCTCACTGAGCGGCATTTTCATTCAACCAAAACCTTGAAAATTATCAACTACGAAAATTGCTTATTATTAAAAGCTTTTTGATGATAAAAGAGTTCCCATCGGCAGTAAAAATCTTTCAAAACATACTGGTATATGATCTCGTTATGAGCTAAGGAAGTTGAATGCAAAAGTAAATTACCAGCTATGCAAAAAGTGCCATTACCACCATCAGAAAATCCACGAATTGTTATTATCGGGGGAGGCTTTGCTGGAATAAAGCTCATTAAAAAGCTTAAAAATCAACCAGTACAAATTGTACTTTTTGACAGAAATAACTACCATACTTTTCAGCCGTTACTCTATCAGGTGGCCACCGCTGGCTTGGAGCCAGATTCTATCGCAGATCCGTTGAGAAAACAACTTGAGCCTGTAAAAAACTTCTTTTTTAGGATGGCTGAAGTATATAGCATTAATTCAGATACCAATTCAATATCTACCGAAATTGGTGAAGTTGACTATGACTATCTTGTGTTGGCTACGGGTTCACAGACAAACTATTTTGGCAATGAGTCTATCATGCAAAACGGGTTCCCCTTAAAACAGATTCCACAGGCCTTAGATTTGAGAAGCCATATTTTACAAAACTTTGAGGCGGCTAACATTGCCACAAATCCTGATGAGTTGGCTTCCAGAATGAATATTGTAATTGTAGGCGGAGGGCCAACGGGTGTTGAAGTAGCTGGTGCCATGGGAGAACTCAAAAAAAATATTTTACCAAGAGATTATCCGGAGCTTGATTTTAGTAAGATGACAATTGTTCTGCTGGAGGGAGAATCAAGATTATTGCTTGGTATGTCCGAAGAGTCGGGCCAAAGAGCGCTGCGGTATTTAAGCAAATTTGATGTAGATGTTAGACTCAACACAATGGTTGAGTCGTATGATGGACTTGTTGCAAATTTAGCAGATGGTGGCTCAATTAATACCCACACGTTGATTTGGGCCGCAGGAGTAAAAGGCAATTTTCCAAAGGGCGTTAATGAGGAGGCTATTGTGCACGGGAGAATAAAGGTCAATGAGTTTAATATGGTACACGGCCAGGAAAATATTTTCGCTATTGGAGATATAGCCTCAATGGAAACCGAAGAGTTCCCCAAAGGGCACCCCATGTTGGCACCTGTTGCCATCCAACAAGGGCAACACCTGGCAGACAATCTTAAGTTCTTATTAAAAAACAAGCCGCTCAAACCATTTAAATATGTAGACAAGGGAGCAATGGCTACTATAGGTAGGAATAAGGCCGTGGCTGACCTGGGAAAGATGAAAGTCGGTGGCTTTTTGGCCTGGTTGATATGGATGTTTGTACACCTAATTTCAATTATCGGATTTCGAAATAAGATTATTGTGTTCAGTAATTGGGTGTGGAATTATTTCACCTATGACAAGGGCACCAGACTCATTATACGTAAGTTTATCCCAAAAAATAAAGTCAGAGAAGACGTGAACGTATGAAAGGGTCAACATTACAATACATTGTCGGAGCACTAATGGGTGCATTTAGCCTATATCAGGTCTACATAAAAGAATACTGGGAATTCTCATTGTATGCTTGTGCCGGGGCAGCATTTATAATGGTTGGCCTGGTCAAAGACGAGCAATACATTTTAAATAAGAAGTTTAGTAGCATTTTATCATGGGTGCTGATTTTTGCTACAGCTTTTATATTCTTCTTTTTGGTGCGTACTGATGGCTGACCCCTTTCAAAGCATTTTTATACCCACTGGTAAAATTTAGTAAATAAGGTTAGCACCAATTCAGTTAGATTTGTTCTGAGCAATGAATAAGTTAAAACTATATTGGTCTTTGCAGCTTGGGGGGTGGCTTACTTTTGCACTAGCCCAAATTGTTGGGTTTATGGTGTTTGGGGGTCAATCATTAAGCTCAAGTCAAATTATTTTCTTGTTTGCAGAAGCCGGGCTTTTCTTACTATTCACACACCTGTTCAGGACAGTAATTGTTAATAAAGGATGGCTGGCCTTAAATATGGTGAAGCTCATTCCGAGAATATTGCTGGCTATTCTGATAATTGGTCTGGCCATTTACTTTGCACGTATGTTGGCCTCAATCCCGTTAGGAATATTTAACACCAAAGCGGCTTTTAGTTTGGTCAATATACTTGGGCTTTCATTAGTATACAGTGTAATCCTGTTTATGTGGTCTGTGCTATACTTTATCTATCATTATTTTGAGCAGTATAATATTTCATTGAAACATGAGGCCGCCATTCACGAGATAGAACTCAACAACCTTAAATCACAGCTCAATCCTCACTTTATTTTTAATGCTTTAAACAGTATCAGAGCATTAGTAGATGAAAACCCTATAAAGTCAAAAAATTCAATTACCCAACTTTCCAGTATATTAAGAACCTCACTGGCTTCAGACAAAAAAAGGCTTACCAGGTTTGAAACAGAGCTGAAAACTGTAAAAGACTACTTGGGTCTTGAACACATTAGATTTGAAGAAAGACTAAAGACAGAGTTTGACATTGACCCTGAAAGCTATGAATTTTATGTGCCACCTTTAATGTTACAGACATTGGTAGAAAATGGAGTAAAACATGGCATTTCCAAACTTAAAGAAGGCGGCTGGGTGAAACTCACTACAACTATTGAACAAGACAAACTGAAAATTTTAATTAAAAATAGTGGACATTTGACAATAGTCAATGGACGTAAAAACGAAAAAGGTGGTCTGGGTCTTAAAAACACTCGTAAGAGATTAAATTTATTATATGGTGAACAGGCATCATTTAAAATGTATAATACAGATCACAACATGGTAGTTACTGAATTGATTATCCCAAAAAATCAACACGTATGAGAGCATTAATTATTGACGATGAAAGACTGGCACGCAAGGAGCTTAACAACTTGCTGGAAGAATATAAAAACATAGAAATTGTTGGAGAGGCAGCCAATGCAGATGACGCTTATGAGCTAATACAGAAAACTAACCCAGACTTACTGTTTCTTGATATTCAAATGCCTGGGAAAACAGGTTTTGAGTTATTGGAGATGCTTGACAATGTACCAAAGGTTATTTTTACCACGGCTTATGATGAGTTTGCTTTAAAAGCATTTGAGGTAAATGCGCTAGATTATGTGTTAAAGCCAATTCAGCCTGAACGACTTAAGGAGAGTATTAGCAAACTGCCTGAAGAGAAATCAAAAAAATCTACTGACGATAAAAACCTTACACTAGATGACCAGGTCTTTGTTAAAGATGGAGACAAATGTTGGTTTGTGAGCTTGGCCAATATCAGGTTGTTTGAGTCAGATGGCAACTACATCAAAGTGTATTTTGATGGCAACCGTCCCATGATCCATAAATCGCTAAATGCTTTAGACGAAAAGCTAGATACACGAAGTTTTTTCAGAGCCAGTAGAAAGCATATTGTTAACCTCAGTTGGGTAGAAAGTATAGAGCCTTGGTTTAACGGAGGGCTTATGGTAAAACTAAAAGGGGGCGACAAAGTGGAGGTAAGCAGAAGGCAGGCGGCCAAATTTAAGGAAATGATGAGCCTTTGATCTTCTTATTGTCCGGAAGCTGATTTAACTAAATCAATAAGTTCTTGCTCTACTTTCCAGTCTTTGGCAAGCTTGAGCATGGCGGTAGCTTCAAGCTCAGTTACATATCCTTTTAGGTTGTTTGCTTGCCAAACCATTTCGATATGTGCGACACGTTTATCTTTTGCGTAATCACCAACTACATCATTAAGGTAATCTCTTGCGCGATCAAATGAGTTGAAGTAATCTTCAGCAATAAATTCATTAGCCCACTTTAGCTCTTCTACACCGTCAAGCTCTTCAGCTGTTTCTCTGAGGTTTTGTTTTTCATCTTCATCAAGACCATGGTAGTGGAAGATGATTGATTTTAGAAGTAAGTAAGCCTTTTTTTCCTCAGATGTCATTTAGATAATTTATTAAACAAAAAAAGGATTTTTTTATTTAAAAACCACTGATTTTAAAGAGAACTGGTCTGCTGGGTGAGGCATCGGCCTCAATATTAAGTGTTTGCAGGTTGAGTAGATATACTCCATCCTCAATACTATTGTCAATAAAGGCTAGTTCGGTAATGGTTGCATGGGCTCTAACATTTTCAGGTAAACCCCAAAAAGATTTGTGGGCAGCTAATTTACCACCATCAACCTCCTTATCTACTGATGGTAAGTCAACAATGAGATGTTGTACTCCACGTTTATTTAGATATTTTGTGATTTCAGCATCTAAGTAAGCAGGGTTGGTACCAGAGTATTTTCTGTTGGTTTTGGAGTGGTCGTTTGGCAATGTTCTTATTACAACAGCCTGAGATTGTAAATTGTCATCCCAAAGCTTTTCAAAGGTATTAAAGTCTATGATCATGTCATCTCCCTTTTTTACTGGCTCAATGGAGAGGAGTTGACAAACAAAATGTGAGGAATTCAGTTGGTGATGAATTGTGGCCTTTGTATCTGCAATAATATGACCTACACACTCCGTATGTGTACCATTGCCATGTGGTGTTATCACCAACTTTTCATAATTGACAGGCCCTCCTTTTGCTACGCTGCCAACAAAATCACCCTCGGTGATCGTCTTAAATTTTACTTCTTCAGCCCAGTAGCAATTTGGGTTGTCTTCTCTGCTTATAGGTATAGAAATATCGATAGGCTTTGAAAAGTCAGCTTCAAGTAAATAGCCGTTGTATTTAAATGAGATTTTCACGTTACAATAAACAAATCTGATGAAATTTTATCGGCTAAAAGTAAACCATCTTTAGTTAATATGAGATGATCTCCCTCCAAATAAGCCAGCCTATTATGTAATAATGATTCTATATAAACCTTGTTTTCAATGAGGATGTCATGGTTAAAGTCTGCTTTGAGTCTTGCTAAATTCGCCCCCCATTTAGTTCTTAAGGTAGTTAGCAAATAGTCATTGATCATATCTTCACGAGTAAGTTTATCTAGAGTGAAAGGTACATTGCCCTGACTTATACTATCAATATATTTCTTGTTATGGCTCAAATTAAATTGCCTGTTATGTAGATTATAAGAATGTGCGCTTGGCCCAACACCCAAATATATTTGCTGTTTCCAGTAAGAAGAATTGTGCTTTGACTCAAACCCCGGCAGGCAAAAGTTTGAGACTTCGTATTGCTCAAACCCAGCCTTTCCGAGTGTATCCACTAATATTTCAAACTGGCGAGCTTCTACTTCGTCTTCCATTGGCATCAGAGTGCCTTTGTTAGCACGATGACCAAACACAGTTTGTGGTTCAATAGTGAGGCAGTAGCTTGAAATATGTTTGGGCTTTAAGTCCAAGGCTTGTTTAATGTCATCTCTCCATAGATCATCATCACGGTTGGGTATGGCATAGATCAGGTCTAAACTGATGTTTTCTATACCAATCTCTTGAGCTTCTGAAATAGATTGCCTGGCTTCTACAGAATTATGTGCTCTATTTAAAAACTTTAGCACTTCATCATCAAATGATTGCACTCCTATGCTGAGTCTATTTATACCAGATGATTTTAAGTCTTGTAGCTTTTGAGAATTCAAATCATCTGGGTTGGCTTCTAATGTTATTTCAGGGGTGGTGGCTAGCGTGTAATTATTGTTAATTGAATTTAAAATACTTTCTAAATGCTTTTGACTAAGTAATGAAGGTGTGCCCCCTCCAAAATAGAGGGTATCTACAGTTTCGCGAGCTACATATTGCTTCTGAAGCTCAAGTTCCTTGCAAATTGCTATTACAAGCTCATCTTTCAACGCTTGATTTGTGCTAAAATGAAAGTCGCAATAAAAGCATGCCTGCTTACAAAAAGGTATGTGAATGTATATGCCAGCCAAATCGTTATCTGTAAATTACATTGCAAAAATATGTGATTTGAGTAAGGGGCTGGTATATATTGTAATTCTTTGTTGTGCTACACACCTGACCATCGGTCAGAATAAGGCACAGATTCAATTTATTGGAGATGAGCAAGCACAAAAAGCTATTAATTTTACATTCTCAGATACTGTAGAGCTTATCTCTAAGGTAGAAAGTGTCATTAATGAACTCAGATCAGGTGGATATTTATTAGCCTTTCCAGGAAAACAGACACAGGATTCAGCCGGTCTGCAAATCATTGACGTGCATGTTGGCAAACAGTACAAGTGGTTAGACTTAGCACCCGGAAATTTGCCTGAGGCACTTTACACTAAATCTGGATACAATCAAAAACATTTCAATGATGAGCCATTCAAACCTAAAAGATTTGGCAAACTGGTAGAGAGGATTTTATCAATAAGCCAAAACAATGGTTTCCCGTTTGCTTCTGTTCGATTAGATTCAATCAGTCTTGATGATTCTAATGTCGAGGCAAGTATTAATTATAACCCCGGCCCTTTTATCACTTTTGACTCGTTAAGCTATAGTGACCAAAGCGTAAAAAAAGAATGGCTCCAGGCGTTTTTAGGTATTGTTCCACAACAGCCATTTAACCAGGGAATAGTTGATCGTATTGAGTCAAAAATAGAAAGCCTGGTATTTATTAAATTAAATGAACTTCCCACAATTTCTTTTCAAAATGAAGTAGCCACGGTGCACTTGAGCCTTGAAAACGTTAAAAGCAATCAAATTGATGGAATAATCGGGTTTCTTCCCAACGAAAAGTCAGACGGCAGCACGCTCATTACAGGTCAGTTCGACATGGTGTTAAACAATATTTTTAGTTCTGGTAAAAGTATTGATGTACACTGGCAAAGTCTAAAGCCAAAATCACAATTACTTGATATGGGTTATAGACACCCAAACCTCTTTCACTCACCTTTGCATTTCGAGTCTTCGTTTTATTTGCTAAAGGAGGACAGCACTTTCATAAACCGAAAAGGGCGTTTTGAGTTTCAGTATGCACCATCAAAGCACAGGCTCTCATTTTTTACCCGACTTGAGTCTTCAAGGCTATTGCTAAGCGATGCCGATCGTCAAAACTCCAGCAACACCCGAGCAGATCAAATCACAGATTTTAACATTACATATTATGGCTTGAGTCATCAATACCAAAACGTTTCTTCAACCAAAGTGCCTAGGGGGTTTAAAACATATGTTGAGTCAGCTATTGGTAGTAAAACACTAAGAAATTTGAATGAATTGCAATTGGAAGATTTAAATGAGAAATCAACTCAATACTTGTTCCACGCTAGGTTGGAAGGGTATCGTCCTCTATCAAAAACCTTGGGTGTGGCCTTAAAATTCAATGGCGGTAAATTAATAAATGATCAGTTGTTTTTAAACGATCTGTTTAGACTAGGTGGGATTGAATCTGTGCGTGGGTTTAATGAAAGCTTCTACTTTGCTTCCGAATATGCTGTAGCTACTGCAGAATTGCGCTATCATTATGATCAGGAATCCTTTTTCTTTCTTTTTGCTGATCAGTCTTATATGTACTATAAATTGAGACAGAATCGATTTGAAGACTACCCGTTAGGGGTTGGCGCTGGACTAAGTTTACAGACCAAAAGAGGTAGACTAAACTTGGTATATGCCCTGGGCAAATCTGATGAACAACCACTGAGTTTTAGTCTTTCCAAGTTTCACTTCGGTTATGTGGCCAAATTCTGATAAATTGCAGCACGTTGATCAAGCCGATAAAATATATTGCCATTCTCATACTATCACTGATTGGCGGTTCAGTTGCAGCCCAGGATAGTACTGACACGCTCTTGGTGCAAAACCTAATGGCCGAAGCCTATTTTTTTGACGAATCTTCAGACTCCTACTTGCCTCTAATTGACTCAAGACAATTCAATGGTTCAGCTATTCATTTCGAACTGAACAAGAGTCAACAAAATGGATTGCTTTTGATTGTAAGTGCTGAAAAAAAGTTTTCCTTTTTCATAAATAAAAAGTTAGTACAAAGAATAGAGCCAGGAAATGATTTGGTATGGAACACCGAACAAATCTTTGCAAAGTTCGGGCAGTCGGTGGAAGTAACATTTTATAGTCCGGCACTTGACGCAGCAAATATAAATGCCAACCTCTATTCTATTGCAGAAGCTACGGAAGGGCAGTTGAGCGAAAGCGAAGTAATTATTCTGCAACAGAGAGATAATACAAGCTCATTTCACAACTTCTTAATTATTGGCCTACTTGTTTTAGGGTTACTCAGTGCTACTTTGTATAACTATTACCCTAGGGTGTCGGCAGATTTTTTTCGATTTGAGAGAGCCATTGCAATTCGGGAGATAGATGAAAATCTTTTAAAGAGCCGACCATTTAATAGAATAAACGTACTCTTCTATGTTCTATTTTGTTTAACAACTGGTCTTTTACTGGTTGCAATTTTTTACCTGGCCAGATTTACTATTTCAATAAAAATGGACACAACCATATCACTGGTGTGGCTCTGGTTACGGGTCAGTTGTATAATGTTTTTCTGGTTGATTCTAAAATATTTAGTTGTAAGAAACTTTACCCACCTATTTAACATAAAAGGATTTCTGCCATCCCATTACTTCAACTATATCCGACTCGGATTCTTTAGTTTTCTGGCTATTTTGATGGTAATTGTTGTTTCCTATTTAGGTATCGAAATCACCATTTCTGGTTACTATACTACCTTATTTACGATACTACTTATCTTAGTTGCGCTGAGGTCGTTGCTTATTATGTTTAAATTAATGAACTCGGCATCGTATAAATTTTTACATTTATTTTCATACCTTTGCGGCACAGAAATTATACCACTAGGTATAATATTATTTTTAGGATTTAATCAACCTTTCTGATTGCTTTTTAAGAAGTAAATGTTGAGTGAAGCTATGACCGACCAAGTGAAAGATAGAATGCGCGAAGTAAAAAGCATTCTCGTTTCTCAGCCCAAACCAAAAGACGAAAATTCTCCATATTTCAAATTGGCAGAAAAGTACAATCTAACCATTGACTTTCGACCTTTTATTCAGGTAGACCCAGTTTCAATTAAAGAATTTCGTCAGCAAAAGATTGATATACTTAATCATACGGCAATAATTTTTACTAGTCGTAATGCAGTAGATCATTTCTTTGACATTTGTGAAAAGCTGAAAATTGAGATGCCGGCAGATATGAAGTACTTCTGTATTTCAGAACAAACGGCTAATTATTTACAGAAATATATCGTTATAAGGAAACGAAAGATATTTACAGGCCATCGTACGGCCGCTGAACTTATTGAAATTCTTAAGAAACATAAGAATGAAAAATATCTGTTTCCATGCTCAGATATCAGAAAAGATGACATACCTGAGTTTTTAGATAAAAACGGATTTAATTACAGCGAAGCTATAATCTATAGAACGGTTGCTAGTGATCTATCTGATTTAACTAATGTGTATTACGATATTCTTGCTTTTTACAGCCCATCAGGAATTAACTCTCTGCTAGTGAATTTCCCTGACTTTGAGCAAAACAAGACAAGAATTGCTGTATTTGGTCCTACTACTGCGAGAGCCGTAAAGGACAACGATATGATTATTGATATTGAAGCTCCTTTACCTAATGCCCCATCAATGACGGGCGCTTTGGAGTTGTATATCAAGAAAGCTAATGGCATCAAATAGTTTAACTATTTGTTAAATATTCAATTAGCTGACCATTTTTGCAGGCAGAAGCTTGAATGTATTGTTAAAAAAGCATTATATTTAAGACTGCTTTTAACTTAAGCTTATGCGAAAGTTCATTTTTTATATATGGTTAGGGGCATTATTTTTTAGTCTTAACACGGCAAACGCCCAACAAGATGCCCAGTTCTCATACTACATGAAGAACCAATTGTATTATAATCCTGCCTTTGCGGGTGTTGAGGGGATTACTCAGATTTCACTTGTACACCGCTCACAATGGCTTGGTTATCAACCCACATTTGATGACGGCTCAGCACCGACTACGCAAGTGTTGAGCATGACCACTCCTATATATAAGTTTAATAGTGGTTTCGGAGCTCACATTGTTAACGACAACTTAGGCCCTGTTAATAACCTACAGGTTCAGGGTTCATTTGCTTATCATTTAGGGATTAAAAACTCTAAGCTGAGCTTTGGACTAAGGTTAGGTTTACTCGCTCAGTCCATTGACAAAGGGCAATACCGTGCTATTGATAACCCGGATCCCGTTATTATTAATAGTAGCGAATCTCAAATAAGACCTGACATGGCAATGGGTGTTTACTTCAGATCAGAAAAATATTATGTTGGGGCCAGTTTTGCTCACCTACTTAAGTCTGAATTCAACTTTGGCGTAGATGCCGTTAAAAATGCGTTGGAAAACCATGCCTACTTAACTCTAGGATATGTACATGAAGTAAATTTTGATGTTACCTTAGAGCCTTCATTATTAGTACAAACAGATTTTAACCAATACAATGTAATGCTCGGTGCTATGGGGTATTACAAAGATCAAATATGGGTTGGGTTGTCATTCAGACAGTCCGAAGATATTAATGCACTACTCGGATACAATTTTCTGAAAGATAAGTCGTTAAGCTTTGGCTATTCGTTCGGTTATGTGATTAAAGATCAGGATGCGAAGCAACCAACATCACATGAGATCTTGGTGAGTTATCAATTACCTGTAAATCCGGGCAGTGGCAAGAAGGTAGTTCGTACTCCGAGATTTAGACATTAAGGATAAAAAATATTTTGCTTTTAATAAGAAATTATACAATTTGTAAAATATATAATGTAGAAATTTCAGTCGAAATACTGAGATTGAAGATTTAAAATAATTTTTTTTATATATATTTCCACCTCAAAAACTTAGTTGGCTTTAACTTAGATGATTAAGTTAAAGTGTTTAAAGAAAAGTGTTATGCATAAAGTTACTAGAAGATTCTTCTACTCATTGTTGTTGTTGGCATCAACAATTTTAGGAGGTTGTGGACTCTTAGGCCTTGGTGGCGGAGGAGGAGGCGATCAGGGTGAGCTTGTAGGAGTTCCAGGCCGTGAAGGATGGGTGATGACCCTACCTTATGGTATGGTGCCAATACCTGCTGGTACCTTCCACATGGGTCAGGCAGATGAAGATCCCGCTTCTACACAAATAAATTTCAACAAACAGATTACAATCGGGTCATTCTATATGGATGATACTGAAATAACTAACAATGAGTATCGTCAATTCATCAATCACCTGCTCGAGGATTCAGTAAGTGTATTAGGTGAAGAGAAGATCATGAGTGACTACTACCCAGACACCACAGTTTGGGTTAAAGATTTTGCACATCATATGGGTGATCCAATTATGGATTATTACTACTGGCATCCAGGCTATGACAACTACCCAGTGGTAGGCGTTGATTGGGATGCAGCAGTATATTTTTCAAAGTGGAGAACTGCCTACTGGAATGACTATAGAAGAAGTGTTGGTCAGGTGCCAATGCCATCTTTTAGACTGCCTAATGAGGCAGAGTGGGAATATGCCGCCAGAGGAGGTAGAGATATGGCTAAATACCCTTGGGGTAACCCGTACATCCGTAACTCCAAAGGTTGTATGCTTGCAAACTTTAAGCCGGGTAGAGGTAACTTCTATGATGATGGATTTGCATACACTGCAACTGTAGCATCATATTTTGCCAACGATTATGGTCTGTATGACATGTCTGGTAATGTTGCTGAGTGGTGCCTTGATGATTTTAGCCCAATATCTGTACCAACAGTATGGGATTTGAACCCTCAATATATTGACAAAAGAACTGATCCAAGTAGCACTAAATACGATCCTGATGTGATTCCTAAGAAAGTTATTAGAGGAGGATCGTGGAAAGATGTTGCTTATTACTTGGAGACAGGAACAAGAACTTATGAATTTAAAGACTCCACTAGAGCTTATATTGGCTTTAGAAATGCAATGACTCATTTGGGTCGTTCGTCAGGAGCCGAATTTTAATTTGAATTGAAAAAAAGAACCATTAAATTAACCATCATTTAACTAAAACCTTAAGACAATGAGTAGAAAAAAAGGCGGATTTGCGGAACTGATGTTTAAAACCATAATGCCTAAGATTTATGGTATCGGAGCTGCAGTTGTAATTATAGGTGCCATGTTTAAGATTTTGCACTTGGAAGGTGCTAATGCTATGCTTATGATTGGTCTTACTACAGAGGCAATCATTTTCTTCCTAAGTGCATTTGAACCACCACACGCAGAGCCAGACTGGTCTAAAGTATACCCAGAGTTAGCTGAGGACTATGATGGAGGATCTGCTGCACCTAGAATTTCTAACAAATCAGGAGGAGCTTCTCCATCTCAGGAACTTGATAAAATGATGGAGAAAGCAAAAATAGGTCCTGAATTAGTAGAAAGCTTAGGCAAAGGAATGAGAAATATGGCTGACTCTGCATCTAAGATGTCAAATCTTGCTGATGCAGCGGTAGCTACTAATGATTACGCTAACAATGTGAAGACCGCCTCTAAATCATTGTCGGAAATGAATAAATCTTACGCCACCACAGCGCAAGCAATGGGAGAAATGGCGAACGCCACTAAAGATTCTAAAGAATACCACGCTCAAATTCAGAACGTGACTAAGAATCTTAGTGCACTTAATGCTGTTTATGAAATGGAGCTGAAAGATGCAGATAGTCACGTGAAAGCTATGAATAAGTTTTACACTAATATGGCTGGTGCATTAGAGGGAATGACAAAGGCTGGTGAGAAAACCAAGTCGTTTGCTAACGAGTTGGATAAGCTTACTGGAAACCTGACCTCTTTGAACAGAGTATACGGAAGTATGCTGACTGCAATGAGAGGCGGTGGCGGAAACCCTGGCCAACAAGGTCAAGGTTAATTCAAAAACACGTATATGATTTATTCATTAATAAAATTATTCTAATATGGCTGGTGGAAAAGAAACCCCAAGACAGAAGATGATTGGTATGATGTACCTCGTTCTGACTGCACTCCTAGCATTGCAGGTAAGTAACGCGGTACTCGAAAAATTCGTCTTCATCGATGAGGCCTTAAGAAGATCTGGAGAGGAAGCACGTGAGAGAAATGTGAAAACATTAGGTGCAATCACTGCAGAGGTTGAAAAAAAGGGTAATAGACCCGATGACAAAAAGGCCTTAGATAAAGCAAAAGAGGTAAGAGAGGTTACAGGTGAGTTACTTGCCTATATGGATCAGACTCGTAAGACGATGGCCGACATAACAGGTGGTTACGATGATAATGGTCAATTAGTGGGAGCTAAAGATTATGACATCGTTGGTAATCACATGATTCAGAAGGGTAACGGAGCTGAATTAAAAAAGAGGTTAAACAACTACGCCAATAAGTTAAAAGAGCTTACGGGTGATAATGGTTTTGCTCCTCTTGCTAAAGACGCAAAGGATATTCCGATTGCAGCAAATGATCCAAATCAAAATATGAAGAGCTTCTCTGAATATTACTTTGGAAACACACCAACTGCAGCGGGAATGGCTACAATAAGTCACCTTGAGTCTGAAGTACTTGCTTATGAGCAAAAGGCTATGGAGGATTTAGCTGAGCAAGTGGGTGCAAAAGATGTCGAATTTGACATTCTTGTTCCTCTTGTAAGACCCGCTTCTAATACTGTAGCTGCTGGTGCTGATTTTGAAGCTGACTTATTTATAACTGCGGCTTCTTCGGGTACTAACCCAACATTTATGATGAATGGGAAAGAGCTTGAGGCAAGTGCAACAGAGGCAGGTGTAAAATTTGGTAAAATTAAGTTTCCTGCAACTGCTGGAAATTACGATTCAAAAACATTGACTGCAGAGAAATCGTTTGAAGCAGAAATTGAATTAAATGATTCTACTTATAAAATTAATCACAAGTATTTTGTGGTTAAGCCGGTAATTCAGGTAAGGTCTGCTGCATTGTCAGCACTTTATATGAATTGTGGAAATGAGTTGGATATACAAGTACCTGCATTAGGTACCTCTTATAACCCATCGTTTGCATCTAATGAGGCAACAGTTGTAAAAGGTAACAGGACAGGTATCGTAACGGTAATTCCAAAAGGTAGAAGTAAAGTAAAGCTTACGGTTCGTAATTCGGGCAATGTTTTAGGTACAGAAACGTTTGATGTAAAGAAAGTTCCACCTCCATCAATCGAGATAAGCTCAAGAGGGCGTCCGGTTGATTTTGAAAAAGGTGTACCTGCTGCATCACTTACTACGCTGAAAGTTGGGGCAGAGCCTGATGAAAACTTTGCTAGAGAAGTACCTAAGGATGCAAGATACAGAGTAACAAGAATTGAAGTAAAATTAGCTAGAGCTGGAAGACAAGTGAAAGCACAAACCTTTACTTCAGAGAACTTAGATTTAAGAGCTTGGAGAAGCTTATTCAGAAAAGGTGACAACTTGGTAGTGAAAGTTGAGAACGTTGTGAGAAGGACTTATCAGGGAGAGAACGAGAGAGTAAAACCTTTAACTGAGATATATAGTATTCCAATAGATTAATAAAGGTATAATGAGATTGATGAAATTTATAGCGGTTGTCTTAGTAGGTATTATCACTATACCGGTATACGGTCAGTTGAGTGAGGTTGAACAATACAACCCTAACTCCATTGAGCCAATACCGAGATACGAGCATTTATTTAAGCGAACTGTATGGAGAACAGTCGACCTGAAAGAGAAGCAGAATAAAGGCTTCTTTGCTCGTGGTGGTGAGATTACTGCTTTTCTGTTAGATGCGGTAAAGTCTGGTGAATTGTCTGATATTTATGTAAACGATTCATTAACTACAAAGATGAGTAAGGATGAATTTCTTGAAAAACTTGTTTTTCAGGAAGGTATTCAAATAGATCCATGGGATCCGAATTTTGAATATTATGAGGGCGATCAGGTAAAGTACGATGGTAAAGTTTACACTGCTATATTTGATGAGATAAATTCTGTTCCCTCAGACGCTCCTGATGATTGGGAAGAAACTCCAGGAGTCGGAGACGATATTGAGTTTTTACCCAGACAAATTAGCTTACTCAGGATAAGAGAAGATGTAATCTTTGACAAACGAAGATCGCGTTTATACCATAAAATTCAGTCTATACAATTGTTGATTCCTGCTTCTGAAACTCTTGATGGTGTACAATTGCCATTAGCAGTATTTAAGTACAAGGATTTGCATAAATTGTTTTTAGCACACCCTGAAAGGGCTATTTGGATCAATAGATACAATAGTGCTGAGAACAAAAACTTTGCAGACGCATTTACATTAAGACTTTTCAGGGCATCACTGTTTAAGTTTGAAAATCCTGATAACGATCCTATCGTTGATATGTATCCAGGAAATAGAATGGAAGCTGTAATGGCTTCAGAGTGGTGGGAGATGCAATTAATGGAAAAAGAACATAACCTTTGGGAATATTAAGAACCATCGGAATGAATAATAAAAAGGGGCGTTTAGCCCCTTTTTTTATTATAAAAGTTGTGGATCGCTTCTGCCTTACTTCGTCCTATAAGCTCAGTTAATGTCTTTTTAGGAACAGTTTTAATTTTAGTAACTGATTTAAATTCCTTTAGTAATATATCCGTTGTTGACTTGCCTATTCCAGGTATAGCTTCCAACTCAGTTGTAAAGCTTGCATTACTTCGTTTTAAACGATGAAATGTTATGGCGAACCTATGTGCTTCATCTCTTAAATGCTGTAAGAGTCGCAGTGATAACGATTTTTTATTGATATGGAGTGGAATCGAATCTTCTGGAAAATATATTTCTTCTAGTCTTTTGGCTATACCAATGATAGGAATCTTGCCATATAGGTCCAGTTCCTTCAAAGCTGCACTGGCACTACTAAGCTGTCCTTTACCACCATCTATGACTATCAGCTGTGGTAGAGGTGAGTTTTCTTCATGAAGTCTCTTATAACGCCTGAATACGACTTCTTTCATGGAGGCGAAATCGTCAGGACCTTCTACAGTTTTTATATTAAAGTGTCTATAATCTTTTTTTGAAGGTTTTCCTTTTTTGAAACAAACCATTGAAGCTACTGGGTTTGTTCCTTGTAGATTACTGTTGTCGAAACATTCAATATGGTTTGGAGTTTCAGTAAGCTTCAAATCCTTTTGCAACTGTAAAACTGCTTCATTTACTTTTTCTTTAGGAGCAGTTTTAGACTTTTTATGTTTGTACTCAAGTGCATTTCTGAGTGAAAAGTCTATTAACTTCTTTTTATCACCGATAGACGGGACTGTAACTTCAACCTGCTCCTCTAATTGAAATGCCTTATTAGACAACACCGACTTGTGTTCACTCCCTTGATTTGCTCTCAATTGAAGTGCTGCAAATTTGATAGCTTCTTCATCGGATTCGTCAAGTTTTTTCTTCAACTCTACTGTTTGACTCGAAATGATAGCCCCATTATTTACAACCAGATAATTTACAAAGGCTTTATTATTATCACTTACAATTGTAAATACATCTAAATCCGAAATTTTAGGATTTACAACGGTAGATTTAACCTGAAATTTGTCTAATAAGTCTAGTTTGTCTTTAAACCTCTGGGCTAGTTCATATTCAAGATTCACTGCATGTTTTTGCATTAAATCCTTGAAATAATTTTTCACTAAAGAAAGATTACCTTTCAAAATGTGCTTAACCTGTTCAATTTCTGTGTTATACTCTTCTTCAAGCTGTAAGCCTTCACAAGGCCCTTTACAGTTGCCAATATGATACTCCAGACAGACTTTAAACTTATTGTTAGTGATGTTTTTTTCGCTGAGTTTTAGTTTGCAAGTACGAATACTATAAAGCTTTCTCAACAAATCGAGCACATTTTTCATAGCCACTACGCTTGAGTATGGGCCAAAATATGCACCCTTAGAGGGGTCAAACTTTCTTGTCGAAATTACACGAGGGAATCTTTCATTAAGAATACAGATGTAAGGAAATGTTTTATCATCTTTTAATAAGATGTTGTACTTAGGCTGATTTTCTTTAATCAGGTTGTTTTCAAGTAATAAGGCATCAAATTCTGAGCTTGCTATGATGCATTCAATATGTTCAATTTCTGATATTAGTCTTTTTGTTTTTCTATTAAGGTTATGCGACTTATTGAAATAACTACTTACACGCTTTTTAATATTTTTTGCCTTACCAACATAGATGAGACTATCATCAGCATTGAAAAATTTATATACCCCAGCATCTGAAGGAAGTAGGTTTCTTTGCTCAGTAGTATATTTTGGGGTGTGCATTAAGTTTACTGCTGTATATCATCGAGATTCCATGCAGGCTCTTCTTCAACAGCGGTAGAGTCAGACTCTTCTGTCTTGCCATAGCGGCCACAATCCAATGAAACATCAACTCCACCTGGAGGTCTTCTAAACGGGCCTTTTTCATAAGCTAACTCTTCATCGTTATAGACTTTAAGCATATACTTTTCCCATATGGGCCGGGCTGTAAGTGCACCCTGACCTAAAATCCAGCTTCTAAAATGAATGCTTCTTTCATCACCTCCTACCCAAATGCCAGTAACAAGATCTTTTGTTACGCCCATATACCAACCATCAGATGCGTTGTTAGTAGTACCGGTTTTTCCACCAATTTCATTATCAAGCTTTAGCTCCATACTTAACCCTCTGGATGTACCTCCCTCTTCTTCCACACCGCCTTTTAGCATATGTAGCATTTTATAAGCTGTTTCCTGACTTATCGCTTGTCTGGTTTCAGGCACAAAATTTTCAATGATATTGCCATTCTTGTCTTCAATCTTTAAAATGTAGTTGGGTCTGGTATAAATCCCAGAATTGGCAAATGTGCTGTATGCCCCTACCAATTCATAAACAGACACATCGTTCACGCCTAATGATAAAGCGGGCACAGGATCTAAAGGACTTTCTATTCCGACCCTTTTGGCGAACTCAACTACGTTTTCGGGTTTAACTTCTTGCATCAAATAGGCAGTGATAGTATTAACCGAACGTGCCATACCCTGACGAATGGTCATTTTATCCCCAGAGCCATATTGACCGTCTGAATTTGGAGGGGTCCAGGTACCTCCGGGAACTTGAAATGTCACTGCCACATCCGGCACTTCGTAACATGGCGCATAACCCTGCTCTATGGCCGTACCGTAAACAAAAGGTTTAAAAGTAGAGCCTGGCTGCCTTTTTCCTTGCCTCACATGATCATATTTAAAGGCACGGTGGTTTATGCCTCCGACCCAGGCTTTTACCTGACCTGTATGCGGATCCATTGACATCATACCAGTATGTAAAAAGTGTTTATAGTATCTTACAGAATCTAAAGGACTAAATAAGGTATCCTTATCTCCTTGCCACGTAAAAACCGTCATTTTACGAGGCTCATTCATCATAATTTTGAGTGAGTCAGATCCCTTTCCGTATTTCTCCACAAGCTTTTTGTAGTGCTCTGTTTGTTTAAATCTACGCTCAACAAAATTAGGAATCACTTTACCAGTTTCAGGATCAATCCATGGGTCTCTACCTTCCCAATGCTCGAAGAATTTTTCTTGCAGCTCGGCCATATGTTCACTCACTGCTTCTTCAGCATATTGTTGCATACGGCTGTCTATAGTAGTGTAAATTTTTAGACCATCCTCATATAAGTCATATCCATTCTCTTTACACCATCTCAATAAGTCCCATAATATTACCGACCTAAAGTAAGTAGCTAATCCCTTGTTTTGGTTAGCTACATCATATGATGAAAGATCAATTTCAAGTGCTTTTATAGAATCAAGTTCAGATTGGTTGAGAAATCCACGTCTATATATTTTATCTAATACCTGATTTCTCTTCACTAGAGAACGATCGTAGTTTTGTACCGGGCTATAAGCCGTTGTTCCTTGCAACAACCCAATTAAAACAGCTGATTCCTGATAATTTAGACTGTCGGTAGACTTACCAAAAAAAGTTTCAGCAGCAGTTTTAACACCAAAGGCATTGCTTCCAAATGAAACAGTGTTCAAGTACATGGCCATGATCTCCTTTTTGGTGAAATTCCTTTCAAGCTGAGCCGCTATAATCCACTCTTTGGTTTTAATAATCAATTGTCGAAGGCCAGGCACTTTATATAAATGCCCCTCATTTTCAGACATTGTTTTGAAAAGATTTTCTGCCAATTGCATAGTAATTGTACTACCACCCCCTGCATATTTAAAAGTGATAACACCTGTTACTGCTCTAAGTAAACCACGCAAATCGATGCCCGAATGCTGATTAAAACGATGGTCCTCTGACGAAAGTAAGGTATTGACTAATTCAGGTGAGAGGTCTTTATAAGATACCTGACTGCGATTATGTCTGTAATACCTACCCAATGAATACCCGTCAGAAGCAATTAGCTCAGAGGAAAGATCGTTTTCAGGGTTTTCCAGGGCCTTAATGCTTGGCATGCCCCCATATAGACCAAATGCATCTATACTCACTGAATAAAAGTATAAAGGCAGTATGATTACGATACTTATTCCTAATGCCCAAATCAACCTGGTAGCTATTTTATAACCTCGTTTGGGCTTACTAAAAAGTGACTTAAATTCCATTAGAATAGTGTTTGTCAAAGAAGCTCAAGTATGCCTCCCAATCTTTGCTTTGGTAGAGAATATTGAAGTTGTCTTTGGTAATTACAAATTTATGCAATTTTGAGTTCTGCGTGCTCTCAGAAACTACATCTTCTCGTATAAAACCTCTATAATATCTTTGCGCCAGATCTTTTGTTTCAAGTCCAGAAACCATAACCATGGCTTGTTTTTCATTTAAAATTAGGTTGCTCGTTTTTAGACCAACAGTATCATACTTTTGTTCAATATACTTTTCGATTTTACTGGTATACTCGTCACCTTTCTTAGTAGAAAGGTCGTAAACCAAGACGAAATAATGCTCTTGTTCAAAATATTTTACAAACTCAGTTCCCAACAGTCTTTTTTGCTTTTCAAGAAAATTTCTGGATGCTTCTAACAAATCTTCGGCATAAGGCGTGATATCGCTGTCAGGATTTTGCTTGATAAATTCATTCAATTGATATTGATAGAGGTTAATATCTTCAGTTTTTCCAGTTATTAATACTTTAAGCAACTTAAGCCTTGGTGTAAACACTGTTTCCTGGTATGTATTTAAAGCTTGGTCAACAATGTAGTTTGAAGTGTCATAATTAGCCTTCTTAAAATACTCATAAGCAATTTTATAGGTTTTCTTCTGCTGCTCATTTGCCTCTGTGCTCTCTTCGGTATAATTCGGGTTTGAAATTAATTTAGCATATGTAGTATTTGGGTACTTAGCAATCAGGCGATTTTTGTAGTTTTCAAAAATATCATTGCCCAGTGCTTTATTGATTAGGTACAGTTGATATAGTACCTCTGCTTCGTACTCTGAAGTCGGAAATCTTTCTAAAAGACTTTCAAAGGTGTTAATGGCATTTTCCTCTTCATTGAGCTTGAAATTGTAAATGTTACCTAGCTTATACAATGCGATCTCAATTTTTTCCCTTGCCGCTTCTTTTGCTTCTTCAGTAGAAGGCACTTGTGCCATTAGGGCATCTGCCGAATTTGCACCATTCGCTTCTTGCGCACTTATTTCACCTGAGTCACTTGAGGTTTCATTTGCCACCGTTGGGTCTTCGAGATTGTTATCAAAATCTTGAAATCCTTCCTTGCTCGACCTACGCCAATTATCTTCAAGTGGACGATCACCCCAAATCCTTTTAAACTCATTTTGACCCAGAGCCACTGCCGATGGATTACCAAAATACCAGCTAGTACTCTCATTTATTCCTCCAGCATCATTTATTTGATTCTGCCTGGCCCGTGAAGCCTTTCGCTCGGCCTTCTCCTCTTCTGCCTTTCTTTTAGCTTCTTCTTCTGCAATTATCCCTTCAATTTTGGACCGCAACTGAGCAGTGTCCAGATTGGCAAGTGCTAACAAACTATCTTGAAGATAAATGGTGTTTATTTGCGTGACAAAATCTGCCAGAATTTCCTGGCGCTCCTTTATGCTAGCGTATTCATCAAAGTCTTTTGGTAAAGCAGTTGTAGCACTGTCGTAATAGGCTTTTGCAGTTTCGTATTGACGTAAGCTGTCAAAATATATTATTCCTAACTTGTGGTAAGATTGGCCTTTTTGTCGATTGTTATTTATACTCGATTCAATGGACGATTCGTAATAATCTATGGCTTCTCCGAGATTGTTTCTTTTCAGCTCGAATTCTGCCATTTCATAATAAATTTTATCTTTAAACTCCTTATTCTTTTTGTCTTTTAAGAGTTTTTGAAATAGCCTTCGAGCTGCTTTTACATCACTTGACCTACCCAGCTCAGTAACCTGTGCCATATATAAACGTGCATAAAAATCAAGTTCGTATGCAGGGTTACTCGAAATACACTTTTTGTAATAGTTAAATGCTTCAGCATCGAAACCGAGCATTTGGTAAATCTGCCCAATAATAAAGTATAGCCTACCCTTACCGTCTTTTTTCTTCAGCATTGGAGCCGCCTTCACAAGATTTTGGACCATATTATCATAGTCTTCTCTTACTTGATAATAATATGCACGATTAATGTAGAGTAATTTAAGGTTGTCCTTACTAAGTTTCTCCTTTTTTAAATAATCTGAAACAGCCACTGCATTGTTATACTCTTGAGCGTCAGTGAAGGTGCGCATGAGGTGAACCAAAGCCAGGTGTCTGGCATCATCATCTTCACTCTCTGTGTTTACAAATTTGTATGTCTTTATCGCATTGACGTAATCCACGTCATAGAATCGAGCCCTGCCGATTAAAATATAACTATCATCTACCCACTTGCTGTTTTTGTGTCTTTGTATGGCCAAAGATGCTTTTTGAATGCAATCTTCAATTTGAGTCTGGTAGGTTGATGCTAAAACAGAATCGATGTTGGGATAAATGTTAAGCACATCATTATAGTCGTTGTCATAATTATTTTCGACTATTCCTTCTATTTCTTCGATACGCTCTTTGGCGTAAAAATAAGCATTGTAGCGAGCCGTAGTGTTGTGGTAAGTCTTACTTAGAATATTCTTACGATCAGCAGAACACGAGGCCAAAAAATTCAACCCAAAACCCACAAGGATTACAAAAATACATGTTCTCATTTGTAACAAAAGCTACCTATTTCGTTATGTCCGTAATGAAACGTAAAAATTATTATAATTAATACAATAATAGTTTATTATATCTATTTTTGTTGCCCAAAAAATGAACGTAGAGCACATTGAAGGCTAAAAAAACATTATCAAGCTGGTTAGTAAACCGCTATCTTCTCATAATAAGAAATGAAGAGAACTTTGCCGAAAAATCAACGTTCAGTTTCACCTATGCGAAGGTAATACTTTTGGCGGTAACTGTATTTATCGTACTAATGCTTTTGTCACTGCTTTTAGTGAAAACACTACTTGCTCAATGGTTTGACCCAAGACACGCTCAAATTGAAGTAAATAAAAAGCTTTACGAGCTAACCATTAAAGTGGACTCCTTAGCAGATGAAGTAGAAAAAAAGGATCGCTTCATATTGAATTTTCAGCGTGTGCTTGCGGGTGATACCACAGAGGCCTTTCAAGATTATGAGAGCGAAAATTTAGGTCAGGCGGGCTTGGCAAATGATAACATTGATGTTGCAGCGTTGTCTCCGGTAGATTCACAATTCAGACAAGAATTTGAAAAGACGGATTTGAGCCTTGTAAACTTTGCTTCAGAAAAATTTAATGAGCTGCAAGAGATATTCTTTTTCTCACCTATTTCAGGTTTTGTATCTGCACCTTACAAGGTAAAATCGGGTCATTTTGGGGTAGATATTGTGGCCAAAAAGAATGAGCCCGTAAAGTCTATTGCTGATGGCACCGTAATTATGGCCTCATGGACTCAGGATAGCGGTTATGTAATTGCTGTACAACACAGAGGTAACCTTATATCTGTTTATAAACACAATGCTGATTTGTTAAAAAAAGTTGGTAATTTTGTAAATGCTGGTGAAATAATCTCTATAATTGGCAATACAGGAGACTTAACGGATGGTCCTCACCTGCACTTTGAACTTTGGTATAATGGTAATTCGTTAAACCCTGAGGAGTTTGTAACTTTTTAAAGCACTATAGTCATGTTTACCTCTAAAGAAGATCATAAAGTAGCCGAAGAAATAAGTAACTCGAGCAACATCATAGGCAAAGGCACTAAGCTCGAGGGTGATATTGAAACATTTGGCAATATTAGGATAGAAGGTAAGATAATTGGCAATGTGAAAACAAAGTCTAAAATAGCCTTAGGGCAATCTTCGCATGTTGAAGGCAATATCTTAGCTCAAAATGCTGAAGTAGCTGGAGAGGTGAAAGGAAGGCTTGAAGTAACAGATGTGCTAATCCTTAAACCAACTGCCGTCATAAATGGAGACATTGTTACAAACAAACTCATTGTAGAAACTGGTGCTACATTTAATGGCGGGTGTAAAATGGGTTCAATGGCGAAAGACATTAAAATCGGAGAAAATGGGCAATCAGAAAAAGCCCTCAAGCCAGAAGGAGCAAAAGCAGTATAATACTTTCCTGAAATACACAAGCCTTGGTCTTCAAATGGTAATAACTATTGCTGTGGCCGGTGGACTTGGGTTTTGGCTGGATACTACTCTCAGATTCCGTTTCCCAGTATTTTTACTGCTCTTTATCATTTTATCATTAACTGGAACCATAATTCTACTTATCAAAAAGCTTCAATAATAAGTGTCAGTAAAGAAACGATTTTTTGAATTTGCCCTGTGGCTTACCATTGTAGCACTCTTTTTATTAGCGGTCTATCAGGTTGTTTATATAATATGGCCCAATACGCCAGTGGCTAATTATGTGGCATATATATTTTTGGTGCCATACTTACTCAACTTGCTCATCTACTTTTTTATGTTGAAAGGCCTGAATTTAGACCCTCAGTATTTTGTTCAGATCATTATCCTTTCGATTGTAGTAAAATTGATTCTGTTTGGTGCATTTAACTTTGCTATGATTTATTATTCACCTGAAACGGCTATGGCTAATGTTATCACTTTTTTTGCAGTATACCTGGCTTCAACTGTGCTTGAGTTAGGAATGTTTGTACCCCTGATGGGTAAGAATGATGATAACTAAAATCAGGCTTTAAACCCATTTAAATTAATTTATAAATTATTTTTTTTTGGGGGTTTCTTACCTACCTTTGCAGTCGAATTTTGAGAACCCAGGATTTAGACACGTAAATGGCTGCAAATCAATCGAAAAACACATTTTTTAGCGCTTCAATAGCTGCTCTCCTTTTGTTGTTGATGTCTTTTACATCATTTAACGCAAAAGCATCATCGGGTGAAGGTGAAGAATTTCAACCCAAAGATTTGATCATGCATCACGTGGTTGATGATCATATTTGGCATTTTACTGATGGAGTCATACTTTACCTTCCTGTTATAGTTTATTCTGAAGAAAAAGGCTTTGATGTATTTTCATCTTACAATTTCTATAATGAAGATCACGAGTTGGTAGAATATAATGGGTATAAACTCGATCACGGACACATATCGATTGTAGGATCTGAAGCATATGTGTTAGATATTTCTATTACTAAAAATGTGGCAATGCTATTGCTAACGGCAGCATTGATGTTTTGGGTGTTCATGTCGGTAGCCAATGGTTATAAGAAAAACGAAGGAAAGGCACCTAAAGGGATACAGTCATTCTTCGAGCCGATTATTATATTTATAAAGGACGAAGTGGTGAAGCCAAATATTGGCAAAGGATATGAAAAGTATCTGCCATATTTGCTGACACTGTTCTTCTTTATCTTGTTTGGTAACCTATTAGGCTTGTTACCAGGTGCAGCTAACTTAACAGGTAATATAGCAGTAACTGCTGTACTTGCAGTATTCACTTTTATAATTACTAATGTAAATGGTAATAAACACTACTGGGGACATATCTTCAATACTCCCGGAGTGCCCATGGCTTTGAAGCCAATAATAGTACCAGTTGAGATTATAGGCATATTCACAAAGCCAATCTCGTTAATGATTCGACTTTTTGTAGCGATTACTGCAGGACACATAGTGATCCTTAGCTTAATCAGCTTAACATTTATATTTCACAGCTACTTTGTAGGGGTTGGAAGTACGATTATCGTTCTGTTCATCAACCTTATCGAATTATTGGTAGCTGCGATTCAGGCTTATGTATTTACGATGTTCTCAGCATTGTATATTGGTCTTGCGACAGAAGACCATCACCATGATGAGGATGAAGTAGACGAGGCATTAGCTTAATTTTTGAACATTTGTTTAATTAATAAATACACAACTATGTTTTTACAAATTTTATTAGAAGGCTTAGCAATCATGGGAGCTGGTATCGGTTCTGGTTTAGTTGCGATAGGCGCTGGATTAGGTATCGGTAAAATCGGAGGTTCTGCCATGGAAGCTATGGCTAGACAGCCTGAGGCTGCTGGTAAAGTTCAGACAGCTATGCTGATCATCGCTGCCCTTATTGAGGTAATTGCGCTTTTCGGTGTTGTTGTTTGTCTACTAATCTCATTAGGTTAAACAAACCAAAGGTCATACCGCAGCGTTAGGCTGCGGTAGGCTTTTGTATTTAGAAAGAATTAAACAATTATAGCATTTATATAAAATGGAATTATTAACTCCCGGCACCGGACTCATCATCTGGCAAGCGATAATCTTTCTCTTGCTATTTTTCCTTTTAGCTAAGCTAGCATGGAAGCCCATTGTACAGTCTCTTAAAATAAGAGAAGAATCGATACAAGATGCTTTAGATTCAGCTGAAAAGGCTAAAGAAGAAATGGCTCAACTAAAAGCAGATAATGAAAAGCTTTTAGATGAAGCAAGGCAGGAGCGTGAGCAGATCCTTAAGGACGCAAGAGATGTTGCTGCTTCTATAAAAGCAGACGCAGAAGCAGACGCTAGCAAGCAAACAAGCAAGATGATTGAGGATGCACGTCACGCAATTAATACAGAAAAAGCTGCTGCCCTTACAGAGGTGAAAACTCAGGTGGCAGAACTTTCTCTTCAAATCACTGAGAAATTATTAAGAAGAAAGCTGGAAGATGAAAAAGCTCAAAAAGAGCTTATCCAGGAGTTTGTTAAAGACATTAACTTAAACTAGTATGTCAGAATACAGAGTAGCTTCCAGGTATGCCAAATCTCTGATAGAGCTTGCGCAAGAAAAAGGAGTACTTAATGAGGTGCTCGAAGACATGCAGCGCTTTACACAAGTTTGTAAAGAAAACAGGGAGTTTGTGTTGATGCTTAAAAACCCAATCATTAAGCATGACAAAAAGAATGTCATCTTAAAGAAGATTTTTGAAAAATCTGCTCATCAGATGACTCTGGCCATATTTGATATTATATCAAGGAAGAATCGTGAAGCGGTTTTACCAGCTATAGCAAAGGAATTTCAGGTTCAATACAATATTCTAAGCGGAGTTGAGGAGGCTAAAGTAACTACGGCTGTAGCCCTTACTGATGACCTTAGAAAGGACATAGAGTCGATAGTGAAAAAGATATCCTCAAAAGATAAAGTAGAGTTGACTGAAGTTGTAGACGACAGCCTAATTGGTGGATATGTACTGAAAGTCGGTGACAGACAAATCGATGATTCGTTAAAGAGCAAGATCAAGGCTTTGGAGCTAAAATTTAGCCAAAACCCTTACATAAAAGAATTTTAAAAAACATAAGCAATAAATAAAATGGCAGACGTAAGACCAGACGAAGTTTCAGCAATATTAAGAGAGCAGCTCTCAGGTGCTAAAACGGAAGCCGAACTTGAAGAAGTAGGCACTGTTTTAGAAGTAGGAGATGGTGTTGCTCGTATTTATGGATTATCAAAAGCACAGTCAGGTGAGCTTCTTGAATTTGAGGGAGGTCTTAAAGGACTTGTTCTTAACCTTGAAGAAGATAATGTGGGTGCGGTACTTCTAGGTGAATCTAAAGGAATTAAAGAAGGTGACACAGTTAAGAGAACAAAAACAATTGCCTCGATAAACGCTGGTCACGGACTTTTAGGTAGAGTAGTTGATACATTAGGTAATCCTATAGATGGTAAAGGTCCTATCGAAGGAGAATTATTCGAAATGCCTCTTGAGAGAAAGGCTCCTGGTGTAATTTACAGAGAGCCAGTGGCAGAGCCATTGCAAACGGGTATCAAAGCGATTGACTCTATGATTCCGATTGGTAGAGGTCAGCGTGAGTTAATTATCGGTGATAGACAAACCGGTAAAACTGCTGTTGCTATTGATACAATCATCAACCAAAAAGAATTTTACGACAGAGGAGAGCCTGTATTCTGTATTTATGTAGCTGTTGGCCAAAAAGCGTCTACTGTTGCAGGTATCGTATCAGCTTTAGAAAAAGCTGGTGCCATGGACTATACAGTTATCGTTTCTGCTTCAGCTGCAGATCCAGCTCCTATGCAGTTCTTTGCTCCTTTTACAGGTGCTGCAATTGGTGAGTTCTTCAGAGATACAGGTAAGCCGGCTTTAGTGGTTTATGATGACCTTTCTAAACAAGCCGTTGCATACCGAGAAGTTTCTCTTCTTCTTAGAAGACCTCCGGGACGTGAGGCATACCCTGGTGATGTTTTCTATCTTCACTCAAGACTTTTAGAGCGTGCTGCTAAGCTTATCGATAACGATGAGATAGCTAAGGAAATGAATGACCTTCCTCCTTCATTGCAAGGTAAAGTAAAAGGTGGAGGATCTCTTACAGCACTACCTATTATTGAGACGCAAGCCAGTGACGTTTCAGCTTATATCCCTACCAACGTAATTTCAATTACTGATGGTCAGATATTCCTAGAAACAAACTTATTTAATGCCGGTATCAGACCAGCGATTAACGTAGGTATCTCAGTATCACGTGTAGGAGGTTCTGCTCAAATTAAATCAATGAAAAAGGTGGCTGGTACGCTTAAGCTTGATCAAGCTCAATTTAGAGAACTTGAGGCATTTGCGAAATTCGGATCTGACCTTGATGCAGCTACAAAACTTACAATCGAAAGAGGTAAGAGAAACTTAGAAATGCTTAAGCAGGCTCAATACTCTCCAGTACCAGTTGCAGAGCAAGTAGCCATGATATACGTTTCTACTAAAGGTTTCATTGATAATGTGCCTATCGACAAGGTAAAAGAGTTTGAAAGAAATTTCCTTGATATGCTTAGGTCTAAGCATGCTGATGCGCTAAAAACATTAGCTGCAGGAAAACTTGAAGAAAGTGTAACGAATACATTAGCTTCAGTTGCAGAAGACTTGGCTAAAGAATACGCTTAAATTTATAAACCCATTCTAATAATGAATGGGTTAAACATACTATTCGACAAAAATAATGGCGAATTTAAAAGAAGTAAAAAGTAGAATACAGTCAGTAACATCGACTCAACAAATCACCAAAGCCATGAAAATGGTTGCGGCTGCAAAGTTGAGACGAGCGCAGGATAACATTACACAGATGCGTCCTTATGCACAGAAATTATCTGGGATGTTACAGAATTTATCTGCTCAACAGGATGAGAGTGCTGAAGGGGGTGATTTTAGCGAAGTGCGAAGTATTAATCGTGTCCTGCTTCTCGTTGTAACATCAGATAAAGGTTTGTGTGGTGCTTTTAACAGTAACATTTTTAAAGCAACAAATCGTCACATCAATGAGACTTACAAAAGGCAATTTGATAATGGCAATGTTGACATACTACCAATTGGGAAAAAGGCACTAGATTACTTCACTAAACGTGATTATAATGTAGTTGCAGACTATTGGGATATGTTTTCACCAGTGGATTTTGAAAAAAGTACAGGAATCTCAGAATTTGCAATGGAGAAATTTCTTGCTGGAGAATATGACAAAGTTGATATTGTTTATAATGAGTTTAAAAATGTTGCTACTCAGGTTTTGCAGGTAGAACAATTTTTGCCGGTATTACCGCCAGAGGAAGCAGAGAACGGCAAATTTGAAGTAGATTACATTTTTCAGCCATCCCGACAAGAGATAGTTGAGGACTTAATACCTAAATCATTAAAAGTGCAGGTGTTCAAAGCTATTTTAGAATCAAATGCTGCTGAACATGGCGCTAGAATGACTGCAATGGATCAGGCAACTGATAATGCAGGTGAGCTATTGAAAGAGCTTAAGCTTACTTATAACAGAACAAGACAGGCTGCTATTACTACAGAAATTCTGGAGATTGTAGCTGGTGCCGAGGCACTTGGTTCATAAGTATAAAATAAATTTAAATGGAAGGCCAACTCGTTTCTGAGTTGGCCTTTTTTATTTTTGTACCATGTATTTGCTAAGGTTCATTAATTTTTACAGCATAGATGTGGCACTGGGGGCGGTGGTTTCTTCAATGTATTTTGCTCATTTACTAAATGTAGACCTATCCGTCATTACTTCCATTACGTTAGGCCTAACAGTTTGGGCCATCTATACCTTCGATCATTTAGTTGATGCCGCTAACCTGGAAATAGGAAATGTTTCAAAAAGACATCTGTTGCATAGAAAGTATAAACGCACACTTTCAAAAATTTTGATAGTAGTACTCCTAAGTCTATCATTCCTCATTTTTTTAATTCCAACCAGAACGGTGGTTTGGGGAGGCGCAATTTTAAGTTTTGTACTTGTATACTTCATAGCATTATCTTTGTTAAAACAGAAATTCGGATACTTTAAAGAACTCTTGATTGCTATTATTTATACTTTAGGTATTGTTGTAGGTCCAGTGAGCATAGCCATCGATATCAATAGTACACAATTGCTCATTATAATTTCATTCGCAATTTTAGCTTTTCTAAATCTATTGATATTTTCATGGCATGATAGAACAATAGATAGATCACAAAAATTTGCCTCAATTGTAATTTCTATAGGAGAATTAAAATCAATATTATTATTGAAATTGGGCTTTGTAACCATTATCTGTATATGTGCATGGATATTCTTATCAGGACACATAGCAAATGCTTTTTTGCTCTTATTGATGTCGATGCTTTTGGGTAGCACTCTGATAAGTAGATTGAAACTTAAAGAAAACCAGGTCTATAGAATAGTAGGAGATGGTATTTTTCTATTGCCACTTCTATGGTTGTTATGACCAATAATTTCAACTTCATAGCGCCATTTTATGATAGTCTGGCACGACTTGTTTTTGGTAAAAGCATTAGACAAGCGCAGCTGACCTTTTTATCTGAAGTAGAAGAAGGGGATGAGGTATTAATATTAGGTGGCGGTACAGGCAAAATCCTTACCGCACTTGATAATCTAAATCGCAAGATACAAATAACCTATATCGATAAATCAGCAAAAATGATTGAGCTATCTCAAAGAAGGGGTCCTTTTAAAAACCTAACAGTTCAATACATTTGTGGCGACCATACTTTAATATCTGATAAGAAATACGATGTCATCATCACTCAATTTTTTTTAGATGTATTTGATAGATCTAATTTAGAAGGTGTGGTTGATTGCTTGTATCGTTCGTTAAAAATGAGCGGATATTGGATTTATGCTGATTTTATTAACAGCGACTTACCCAGGCATAGATTATTACTTAAACTCATGCATCTATTTTTTAGACTCACAGCTAACTTGCAAAGTATGCAACTACTAGATCACCAGAAGACTCTCGAAAATCATGGATTGAAAATCATGTCAAAAAAATACTTTTATAAAAGTATGATAGTCAGCGCTTTGTTTGTCAAACATCCAGAATTGTAAAAATATTTGAATTTTTTACCAACCTGCTGACCCTCCCACTACGACTATTGATTAGAGGCGGTTAATAAATGAAATTCCATCCAACGACATTAGATCATCAGCTTGTTGAGGGCTGTAAAAATGGGAACCGTTCCGCCCAAAAGGCTTTGTACGCTAAATATTATAGTAAGATGCTAAAAATTTGTATGAGATACGCTGGTGATAAAGATGAGGCCACTCATATTTTGAATGATGCATTTTTGAAAGTGTTTAAAGGAATTGGAAACTTTCGCGGGGAGGGAGCACTGGGAGCTTGGATTGGAAAATTAACTTTTTATACAGCGATAGATTTTACTAGAAGTAATGCCAGTTATAGAAAATCAATCGTACTCGATAACGAAGAGGACATTCTTATAGAGAGTGACATTCTCGAAACTATTTCTGCCACAGAAATAATGGACTCTATTCAAGAACTTACTGTAGCAAGCCGGAGTGTTTTTTCTCTTTACATCATAGAGGGTTATTCACATAAAGATATTGCAAAGATACTGGGAATACCGATTGGTACTTCCAAATGGCATTTAGCAAGTGCAAAAAAAGAGCTCAAGAGAATATTGGAAAAAAAAGATATAGCAATTAGCTGTTAATGAATAGCAACGAAAGACATATTGCCAATAAGATTAACTCAAAGCTCGATGAACTATCATATCCTTATGATGAGAATGCCTGGGACGAAATGGAGAGCTTGCTCGACTCAAATGAAAAACCAACGGCAGGATTTTGGTACAGATATAGGTATGCTATTGGGGCCTTATTGATAGTAATTTTAGCTGGACTACCGTTTTTAATCGTTCCGAAAAGCAATATGGATCTGTCCAACGCTTTTAAAGGTGTTATACATGATGTTGATACAAATGAAAGTGTTGATGATACTCATTGTGGGAGAAAGCCCAATAAAGTCAGTTGTGATGTTTCTCAATCTATCGATGGTAATAAAGGAGTTGAAAGATCAAAAGTAAATCAACATACTACAAAAAGGACAGACTCAAACGAACTTCAAGATTTAAATATTAGGCCATTATTTGATGCAACGCTTAAGTCACATGACTTGCAAAATGATGTAGTAAAAGATGCTATCGGTATATATACAGCGGATTTGATTGAATCGAAGCATTATCTATCAGGAAAGGCATATTTTGAGCCAGGTATAATTTTAAATAAGGTAGAAATTGCTTCAATTGAGGTTGTTAATAAACCTAAGAAACAGCCAAAAATCATTAAGAAAGAGAGGCCATTAAAAATATATAGGCCTGAAGGTAAAAAGATAAGGTTGATTCCAACCAAATGGGGAGCTAAGCTGGGCACAAGCCTCGCTAGGCTAACCACAAAAGAAATTGGATTCTTAGCCGGGCTGTATTTTACGTACCCGCTTCCAGGGCCTCTTACGCTACAGGTTGAGACAGATTATAGAAGTATTAATGGTTACTCAATTGCCAATCAATATGAGGTAATATCTGACGGTATACTTGTAAATGTAGAAACAGAAATTACTGGATTTGATGTCTTTGATTTAAAGTTCATTAGTCAATTGAGGTTATCGACTAAGAGTAAAGTGGAGCTTGGTGGCTCACTATCTTACCTCAGACCCTACATGGGCTTTAGTATGAGTGGCAACTCTACATTTTCATATCGACCTCAAAATAGTGATGGTATTACACCATTCACCTATTCGCTCATTGTCGGATACGAATACAAACTTTCACCAAGGTTTAGGTTAAGTGCCAGGTACAATTATGGGTTGAAAGATATTAGTAAAAATAAATGGTTTGACAATAACAAAATACATAGGGTTTCTGATTTGCAGCTTGCAGTTAAGTATCAGTTTAATAAATCAAAAGGAGAATCACGATAAAAAAATAAACAATGAATTTATATGCTATGAAAACACCCCCGTATCTATTATCAGCGATGATATTATGTGCTGTAATATTCAGTTTTTCATCATGTGCAGATGATGAGAAGCTGCCAATAGTTGAATTTCCAACGGTTCTTTCAATGTCCACCACGTTGGCTGAGGTAGGAGATAATATTGTGATTCAAGGCTACAATTTAAATGAGAATTTAAATATTACTATAAACAATGCTCCTGTGAAAGCAAAGCTGGTCACTCAAGAGGAGGTGACATTTGGAATTACATCAGAAACATCAAGTGGGCCACTTCGGATAGAATATGAAGGAGACACTTTATTTACCCAATATTTGTCAATAAAGGACTCTGACTGGTCGATTAAATATACCATTGATAAACCCATATATTCTAATGATTTTGTATCTGTTAGTATGGGGTTTTTGTCTGACGGTAATACCATATATAAAGCCAACGCGTCAGGTCTGTTGCCAGTACACTCTGACGTAAATTTATATCCTCTTCATGCGATTGATGAGCAAACATTGTTTGTTCATCATAGCTCATGGGAAATCCTTAAAACAAATGATGCGGGCAGTTCGTGGGAAGTGATTGATACGCCTACTGATTTTCTTTCAGATGAAATATATTTTGAAAATGTAGAAGAAGGTTTTGCTATTGGCTCAGATAGTAATCACGAAACTTCAGTGATTTTTAAAACTACCGATGGTGGTGTTAATTGGGAGATGGTTTATAGTACGCCAGATAGAGTATTCGATTACAACGGCACTAAAATACTATCGGTCAGTGAGAATCTTAAAATTATAGTTGCTGGCAAATCAAATTTGCTCATAAAAAGTACAGATGGTGGTGATACCTGGACAACTGAACCATTGAACCTAAATGCAGTTGTTATGGATGACGACTACTTTTATTTCAAAGATGCCAATGTAGGATGGGCCAGTTTAAATCAAGGAATTTTTAAAACTATTAATGGTGGAGAAACATGGGTACAAGTAGAGATTCCTTTTAAAGACAACACTTCCCGTGTGACAGGCATTAAATTCTTTGATGATCTTGACGGTATGGTTATGACACGCAATGGAGGTTTTGCCAAAACTCAAGATGGCGGAGAATCATGGGAAATTTTTTATACTGGATTTGACATTGCTGAAGTAGACTATGATGGTTACAATGTAATTGTTAGCTCTGATCGATCTATTTTAACCAAGCATTTCTATTAGAATCTAATTATAAGTATTTGCTAGCTTCACGTTTGCTGAGTGGGGCTAGCTCTTTACTTTTAATAAAAGCTTGCACCCAATCGGGATTATACTTGGAGTACTGTCTAAGGGCCCAACCAATAGCTTTTTGATGAAAAAACTCTTTGGATTTTAGGTGTGGCTTTATGGCGAACTCAAGGAGCTTGTTGTCTACTTCATCTTTATATTTCAATTGAAACAAAATGGCAGTCCTGTTTAACCACATATCGTCAGACTTTACCCAGGTTGGAAAGTAGCTATCACGAACTTCTGGAAGTTTAGAAAATATATTACCCACAATATTGCTCGCAATAAAATCAACACTATCCCACCATTGTTTATACTCTAGCATGTATGTGATAAGGAGCATATCTTCTGGCGATGCATTTGAAAGTGATTTTTGGGCAATTTCCATTGCGCAGTACTGATATTCTCTTTGTGGCAAACTCCATAAACCAATTACTATGTCAGAAAGATTATCTCGTGATGGCTTGCCATGAGCTTTGGTGAAATCTTTAAGCAGTTCTTTTCTCAATGGCGACTTAATGCCTAAAAAGCGAAAGTGGTTTTTCATATATGCTGCCATGGCAACTCCTTGCTCTTCATCAGCATAAGGTTCGAAATGCTTCTGTATTTCAACCAGGTAATTCACTTTGCAAAAGGATTTTTAATGCCCTGGGCTAAACGACTTTTTGTTTCTTTAACTCTCTTATCTTTAGTTTCAGGACGTTTGGCCGAAGCAATCCAGTGAGCATATTCTTTGCGGTTGGTAAAAGAAAGGGAGTCATAAAACTCAGCTAAATCTTTATGCTCATCCAACAGGCTTTGCAGTTCAGCTGGCATTTCAAATGTACGTTTTTCAGTATCTTTTTTAATCTCAACTCGTACTGTATCACCGGGCTTTTTGCCAATAGCTTGTCTGATGTCCTTTCTTACAATTAGTATATGACTTCCAGTACCCATGTTGGCGATAGAACCACGGTATTCTTGCCCATCAAAATGTGCTTTAACTTTTACCTGTCCTGAAGTACCAAAGACCTTTTTTACATCAAACGGAATGTTCACCCACGCTCCATTACTACTTTCATCGGTTTGTATAGTAGCCTCAAAGGTTTGAGTCTGAGCTTTCGGGTCAGACATTACATTCTTAGTTGGTTTTATTCTGATGGCTGACCAATCATCATCCAGGCTTATTTGAGATACTTTTCTATAGCCGATTTCATCAAGTATGTCCCACCCGTTGTCTCGTGTAATGTTGGTAGCAATACTCCCACTTTTCTTAGGGTAGCCTACCCAAAAAATGCAAGTATCCGAGGCTACCTTTTCGAAGGTTGGTAGATGGATGGCGAGGTCAGAGATGTTTTTGGCAAAGAAGAGAATGAACTGATAGCTGTCATGGCCGATTGTAGAATCAAAGCGAATATCCCCAAGACGGATTTGTTCAGGTCGATTTACGATAAGCGTTGTATACTCTCCTTTTAACTTTAGTTTATTTGATAGATCTTGAGACATTGTAAGCTCAATAATTTGATTTAATCTTAAACTTAATCAATTTAGAATATACTCCGTACATTCAGACATTATGAAAATACAACTACTACTATTAGCAATTCTTTTAATGGCCTGTGGGCATGAGAAAAAGAAGTCAGAAGTTGTGAATACCGACCCAGTTATGCCAGATCGTGTGCTCAACGTAGGCTTCTTAATTGTAGATGGTGTTTACAACTCTGAGCTCGTTGCTCCAATGGATATATTACATCATACCGTATTTCACACGGAAAAAGGAATGAAAGTATTTACGGTTGCCCCATCTGGAGATTTGGTAACATCTTTTGAGGGCTTAAAAATAAAACCAGATTATTCTTATATGAGCGATACTCTACCTGCCATAGATGTGTTGGTAGTCCCGAGCGCGGAGCATAGTATGGACTCAGATTTAGAAAATACTGATATGATTGACTTTGTAAAGAGGACTGCTAAGAAAGCTGACTATGTGATGTCTTTATGCGATGGCGCTTTTGTGCTTGCTCATGCGGGTTTGGTTGATGGCAAGGAGTCAACAACCTTCCCATCAGATATCGAGCGCTATAAAAAAGCATTTCCTCATTTGACTGTACATGATGGAGTGAGTTTCGTGCATGATGGGAAATTAATAACATCGGTAGGTGGAGCAAAATCATATGACCCTGCACTATACTTATCAGAGCTACTTTACGGGAGAAAAGTAGCTGAAGGCCTTGGTAGAGGTTTGGTAATCGATTGGGATCTAAGTCAAATTAAATACGTCAAGGTCCACTAAGATTTAAGTGCGGTTTCTATGGTAATGTCACTGTGCAGGGTTTTATGGACAGGACATTTGTCGGCAATTTCTAATAATCTGCTTTTTTGTTCGTCTGTTAGATCTCCAAAAAGCTCTAATTCTCGAGTTATTTTATCAATCTTAGCATCTTTTTGCTCACAGTTATCACAATCTTGAATGTGCTCTTTACTATGTAATAAATGCACTTTAACTTCTTCCAAAGGCCAATTTTTACGATCGGCATACATGCGTAAAGTCATACTGGTACATGTTCCTAACCCCGCCACTAACAAGTCGTATGGCGTGGGCCCTAGATTTTTGCCACCAACTGACTCAGGTTCATCCGCAATAAAAAAATGATCTCCAGCTTTAACTTCTGTTGTAAATCCATCATCGCCAGTTCTGGTTACAACTTGTTTATCAGTGGTTAGGTCTGAAGTTTTATTAAACTCAAGATAACGATGAGCCCAAGCTGCTATTACCTTACCAGCATATATCGAGTCCTCCTTGTTGCTTAGCAGGTGATCAGCACCATCCAGTGAAATGAAACTCTTTGGATGCATGGCTGACTCATAAATTTTTCTTGCATTTGCAACCTCAACGATAGCGTCTTGCGGGGAGTGCATGACTAATAATGCCTTACCTAACTCTTTCAGCGAATCTTTTACATTGCTCTTTTTTAAATCATCAATTAGCTGTTTTTTTACCTTAAATGGTCGCCTTCCAATCGACACTTCTGCCTCTCCCTTTTCTTCAATTTCATCCAAATTTTTATCAAAAAGGTGTTTTACATGAACAGGGTCGGCAGGCGCTCCAATGGTAGCAACTGCCTGAATATTTTTCAATCTTTGAGCAGCTGCTAAAACTGCTGCTCCGCCTAAGGAATGCCCAATGATTAGCGCGGGAGCATCATACTCTTCCTTTAAAAAGTCATTTGCTTTGATAAGATCATCAACATTTGATGAGAAGTTGGTGTCGGAGAAATCGCCTTTGCTTTGTCCCAGGCCAGTAAAGTCGAACCGTAAAACACCAATACCTTCCATAGTGAGTGCCCTACTGATGTTGACTACGGCAGATAAGTTTTTAGAGCATGTGAAGCAGTGTGCAAATATTGCATACGCCTTTGGTTTACTGTCGGCCGGCAATTCTAGCTTGGCAGCAAGCTTTTGATCTGATTGGTTAAAGAAGTGAACATTTATCGAGTTCATAATGGGTAAGGTTTAATATCTACAATGACAAGTGCACCATAGACTTTGTAAGTAATTAGTAATCAAAATATTAGATTGACAGGGTGCTAAAATTGTCTCAGATTACTTGAATCTAAGCCTTAATAGTTTATCTTCGAGGGTTTGAGTAATTTATTTTTGATCAATTATGGATGAATTAGGCATGGATCGCTTTGTCATAAATGACTTTATTGCCAATAGCGCTGAAGCAATCTGTGTGATTGATGAAGATGGAAAAATTGAATTATGGAATGGTCAATTATCACAATTATTGCATATTGAATCTGCTTCATCAATTGGTAAAGACTATCATAAATTATTTCCATCACTAAAATCGAAGTCTTCTCAAGCGGCACTTAAAAAAGCATTTGAAGGCACACCTGCTAAATGCAAAAAACCTTTTAAATTAAATTCTTTACTTTTAAGTGCGAGCTTTTCTCCTATCCGGAATAGTGAAAATCGTCCGGCTGTTTTGATGACTATTCATCAGATTAAAAATGAGCCTGCCAATAAAAAGAGTAGGTTTAAGCCACTCATTGAAGAGTCACCTATTGCCACAGCTATTTACAATCCATGTGGTACGCCAAAATATTTTAATAAAGCTTATGGGGCTATCTGGGGTGCAGAAAAAGGCAGCTCCAGAGAGGTGATAGAAAAATACAATATATTTAATGATGATCAGCTCGTGGAACTGGGTGTAATGCCTTTTATTCAAAAGGCTTTTGATGGGCATACAGCAGAGATCCCTCCCATACCTTATACTCCGGCTAAAACGCATTCTATAAAACATCTGGGACTGACCGATCAGAAATATGTAAAAGGTCATATTTTTCCAATTAAAGATGAGGATGGAGAGCTGGAAGAGGTGGTTATCGTATTGTCTGATATTACGTATCAGAAGAAAGCAGAACAGATACTTACAGACACCCATATTAAATTTCAAATGCTTACCCTGGGTCTTCCAGGAGTGATTTATGAGTATCTCGTAAAACCAAATGGCAAAGCCAAATTTAAGTATATCAGCGAAGGTTGTGAGGAGATGTTTGGGATCTCACCGGAAGCGGCCTTAAAAAATGAAAGTTTACTCTCTGATTGTATCCACCCTGACGATATGGAAAGTTTTAAAACTTCTTCTCAGGAGAGTGACAAGGCTGTTAAAGGATGGCATTGGGAAGGCCGGATAATTGTAAATGGTACGATCAAGTGGATCGAAGGTAAGTCGAATCCTGCGAAGACAAAAAATGGCAATATCATTCGCTATGGGATGCTTCTGGATATTACCGAAAAGAAAATAACTGAAGAACGATTCAAACTCACTGAAGAACGTTTACAACTGGCACTTCAGGGAGCAGAGATTGGACTTTGGGAGTGGGATACAAAAAAGAGGAAAACGATTTTTAATGAATCCTGGTCTAAAAAGCTAGGTTATAAGCCCAGCGAACTGGAAAGGCAGTTTGAAGAATGGGCTGAGCTTATACATCCTGAGGACCTATCTAAAGTGGCAACTAAACTTAGCCAGCACCTAAGTGGCAAGACAGACTCCTTTGAGGCCGAATACAGGCTTAAAACTAAGAAAGGTGATTATAGATGGATATTGGATAAGGGTAAAGCAATTGCTCGTGATGCAAAGGGTAAAGTAACTAAAGCATCAGGCACCTATCTTGATATAGATGATAAGAAAAATTCAGAGCTTCTGATAAAGAGAAATGAGCAGCTTTTCACACAGTTATTTGACAACTCTCCATTGGGAATTGTCATGTTGGATGAAAATCATGAGGTGCTGCAAATGAATAAAGGCTTTGAAAATATTTTCGGCTACAGCAAAGAGGAAATCATTGGTAACAGGCTAAATAACATCATTGTACCCAAAGAGCTCGATGTAGAGGCTCTAAATATCAACACTCTGACCACAAGTGGTAAAGTAGGTAAGCTTGAATCATACAGATTAAATAAACGTGGTAAAAAGGTGCCTGTTTTGATATATGGCGTACCAGTGAGTCTTGATAATCAGACTATCGGTATATATGGCATATATGTTGACATTACTGAGCGAAAAAAGGCCGAACAGGAACTAAAAATCAGAAATAGTGAACTCGACAACTTTGTCTACAAGGTTTCTCATGACTTACGTGCACCACTGTCTTCGATATTAGGTCTGGTACATTTGGCTAATCATGAGCAAAATGAGGATGACATACGTGACTACATCGGTTTCATAGAAGAGCGTGTGCAACAGTTAGATAGCTTTATCAATGACGTATTGAGCCATTCTAAAAATTTGAAATTGGCCGTATCAGTTGATGCGATCGATTTGGAAGAGGTTGTTGAAAAATGCTTTAGTGACTTGAGTTATCTGCCAAAAGCTTCTACTATTAAAAAGGAAGTAAATGTTTCCGGAGAAAAGTTTTATAGCGATAAATGGAGGATTAACGAAATATTTAGAAACCTGATCTCGAATGCACTCAAATATCATAATCCGGAAGAAGCGCAACCTTATATTAAAATCGATATTAAAACGAATAAGGATAACACCACAATTACTTTAAAAGACAATGGTATTGGGATGGAAAAAGACACTATCCCCAAGGTTTTTGAAATGTTTTACAGAGCAACAGAATACTCTCAAGGATCAGGAATAGGGCTGTACATTGTTAAAAATGCTCTTGAAAAGCTTGGAGGAGACATTTCTCTAAAAAGCATCCCAGAAAAAGGCACTACCTTTAAAATTACTATTCCAAATAGTAAAGAAGCATAAGTCATTTCTATCAAATAATAGCTTGAATCGCTTATTATTGCAGGATGATGACTATTGTTGAAGTAACCACTCCCGCACATAAAAAGGCATTTATAAAAGTTGCCGTTGACATCTATAAGAATCACGAAAAGTGGATACGGCCATTAGATAAAGACATTGAAGCAGTTTTTGATCAAAAGAAAAACAAGACATTTCGAAATGGCGAGTGTAACAGATGGTTGCTACTTGATAGTGAGAATAGGCCAATTGGAAGGGTTGCTGCATTTATTAATAAAAAAACTGTAGACAAAGACAATGATCAGCCAACTGGTGGCATGGGCTTTTTTGAGTGTATAGATAACAAGGAGGCTGCGTTTAAGCTATTCGATACCTGTAAATCATGGCTTACTGAACGTAACATAGAAGCTATGGATGGGCCAATCAATTTTGGTGAGAGAGATAAATGGTGGGGACTACTAGTTGACGGGTTTGAGATCGAGCCTAATTATTGTTGCAATTACAATCCACCTTACTATCAAGATCTTTTTGAGTCATACGGCTTTCAGGTGTATTTTAAACAATTTACATACGGCCGTAAAGTAAGAGATTCTTTTGCTCCAAAGCTTGAACAAAAAGCTGAGAAGATATTCCAAAACCCTGACTACACTTTCAGGCATTTGGAAATGAAGAAGCTTGATAAATACACAGAAGACTTTAGGACCATTTATAATAAAGCCTGGGCGCGACATAAAGGGGTGGCGCAAATGTCGAGTTTGCAGGCTAAAAATATAATGAAACAATTAAAGCCAATCATAGACGAACAGATCATATGGTATGGCTATTTCAAAGACGAACCCATTGCATTTTATATAAATTTACCTGAAGTAAATCAAATTTTTAAGCATGTAAATGGCAAACTCAACTGGTGGGGAAAACTTCTCTTTGTGTATCACAAATGGAGAAAAACCTGTAAGAAAATGTTGGGTTTGGTGTTTGGTATTGTGCCGGAGCATCAGGGCAAAGGAGTTGAAGGTGCCTTGGTAATGTCTACTGCAAAAAAAGTACAGGATGAATATCATCGCTATCCAGATTTAGAAATGAACTGGATAGGAGATTTTAACCCTAAAATGCTACGTGTAGTAGAGCAGGTCGGTGGAGAGATAGTAAAGACGCACCATACCTACAGAACACTATTTGATGAGTCAAAACCTTTTAAAAGAGCTCCAATTCAATAAAAATCAATGACCTTTTTCAGCTACAGATCCAGGTTTTTATTAAAGAATCTATTTAAAGGATTCGGTATACTGGTTTTGATAGTTGTGGCGTATATCATTTTACAAAGGCATGCAGGGTTTGATGACTTCATGGATCATATAGGTCAATGGCCCATAATGGTGTATACAATTTTTATTTTGTCAGAAGTAATTTTTGGTATTATACCACCTGAGCTATTTATGATATGGTCAGTAAATAACGGTTTGTTTGAAAATTACTATCTCAATATTGCTCTTCTAGCTTCTATTTCGTTTGGGGCAGGTATTTTGGGTTATTTTCTTGGCTCATTTCTAAAACAAAAGCTCCCTGTTTTTTTTACAAAGTATGTGCTGCGTTATAAGAATACACTTAACAGATATGGAGGTCTGCTTATTTTGGTAGGTGCAATAACGCCAATTCCTTTTTCGGCCATTTGTATGTTAGTTGGGTCAACTAATTATAACTTTCCTCGCTTTTTATTAATTGCTTCAGCAAGATTTTTAAGATTTGCCCTGTATTCTTTTACGATTTACCAGTTCAATTTATAAAGTGAGTTTACTAAAACCTTTAACTTTGCGGCCTGTTTAGACAAGTGATGAAAGCAAAAAAAACCGGAGTACTTCTAATAAATTTAGGGACACCAGACGACCCATCTGTTGGTAAAGTAAGATCATACCTTACTCAATTTCTTAATGACCCCAGGGTAATAGATATTCCCTGGTTACTGAGAAAAATATTGGTAAACCTAATCATAGTGCCATTCAGGGCACCTAAGTCAGCCAAAATTTATAAAGAACTATGGACTGACAAGGGGTCTCCACTTATATATCACAGTGAGAAAGCTGCAAACCTGCTACAGAAAGAGCTAGGAGAAGGTTATCATGTACATCTGGCGATGAGATATAAAAACCCTGGCATCCCAAAAGTGTTGGAGGAGATGAGAAAAATCAACTATGATAAGATAGTTGTGGTGCCAATGTTTCCACAATATGCTTCGGCTTCAACAGGCTCTGCGCTAGACCTTGTAATGACAGAAATCAGAAAATGGTGGGTTATTCCAGAGCTAAAAATTATAAGTCAGTATTACGACCACCCTGATTATATAGATGGTTTTGTAGAGAGAGGTAGACAATACAATTTGGGTGAGTATGATCATATACTATTTTCTTACCATGGCCTGCCAACCAGACAAGTAGATAAGGTGTATGACGAAAGCCTGTGTGAAGAGCATGACTGTGAAAAAGAAATAACAGAAGATAATAAGTACTGCTACAAAGCCACTAGCTATGCTACAACAAGACTACTTGCAGAAAAGCTTGGCATTGATGAAAAAGACTATACAGTCTGTTTTCAGTCCAGGCTAGATAAAAACTGGTTGGAGCCGTTTTCTGATAAAGTGGTGGAGCAAAAAGCAAAAGAAGGAGCTAAGAAATTACTTGTTTTTTCACCCGCATTTACTGCAGACTGTCTTGAGACTATCATAGAAATTGGAGATGAGTATCAGGAGATTTTTGAGGCAAATGGAGGTGAAAAAGTACAACTTGTTGAAAGCCTTAATGACCACCCTAAATGGATTAGTTGCCTCAAAGACCTGGTGATTAACTAAGCCTCTACCTCCTTATAAAACTCAGCCACCTTATCGACTGCAAAGTCAATTTCCTCTGGCTTATTGAATTTGCTGAAAGAAAATCTTACAGCTCCCCTTTTAGGATTGGCATTAATACCTGTCAGCACGTGTGATCCTTTTGTGGCCCCACTAGAGCATGCAGATCCGCCAGAAGCTGATATGCCATTTATATCAAGAGTGAAGAGTAGCATATCATTGTCATCAGACTCTGGCAAGCATAAATTTAAGACGGTATAAAGGCTTTTTTCTGCATTAGCTGAGTCTCCATTAAAGTTGATACCATCAATCTTTTCCCTGAGCCTTCCTATCATTCTATCTTTAAGCCCCTGGATATATCTTTGATGATCTTCCATATCTCTATAGGCTATTTCAAGCGCCTTGGCCGTACCAATTATACCTGTTACATTTTCTGTTCCACCGCGCATACTTCTTTCCTGACCACCCCCATGAATGAAAGGAGCGATCTTATTTTTTTTATTGATGTACATAAATCCGGCTCCTTTAGGTCCGTGAAATTTATGACCTGCACCCGTTATGCAATCAATTTTTAATTTTGATAGGTCGTGTGCATAGTGCCCCATCGTCTGTACTGTATCTGAATGAAACACTGCATTATACTCTCTGCATATATTTCCTACAGTATCGATGTCACTGATATTACCGATCTCATTGTTTGCGTGCATGAGAGAAACGAAAGATCGCTCGTTTGACTTTAGCAACTGCTCGAGATGAGTCATATCGACATGGCCACATTCATCTAGGTTTACATAGCTTAGCTTGATTATTCCGCGCTGCTCAAGATTCTGTAATGTATGCAATACCGCATGATGCTCGATTTCTGATGTAATGGCATGTTTAATATTGTACGACTCAATACCACTGCATATCAAAGTGTTATCAGCTTCAGTGCCTCCTGAAGTAAAGAAAATTTCTCCCGGTGTAGTGTTGAGTAATTCTGCCACCTTTTTTCTTGCGTACTCGATGGCCGACCTTACTTCACGACCATGGGAGTGAGTTGAAGAAGGGTTTCCAAAGTTATCTTTCAGGAAGGGCATCATTGCATCCAGTACTTCAGGATCAATGGCGGTTGTAGCTGCGTTGTCAAGATATACCTTCATGTTGTTAAGCTTTTGTCGAAATAATCTCTTTAATATCCTCAATCAGTTTCTTCGCCAGATGGTCTGCTGTAGCTTCAGAAGCTGATTCTGAATATATTCTAATAATAGGCTCAGTATTAGATTTTCTTAAATGTACCCATTCATTATCAAACTCAATCTTTACACCATCTATAGTGTTAATAGGGCGTGACGCATACTGCTCTTTTATTTGCTCAAGTACATTGTCAACATCTATTTGCGGTGTAAGCTCAATTTTATTTTTTGAAATGTGGTAGCTGGGGTAGGTTGCTCTCAATCGTGAGGCTGATTTACCAAATTTAGCCAGGTGTGTCAGAAACAAAGCTATACCCACTAATGCGTCTCTACCGTAATGCAATTCTGGAAGTATAATGCCTCCATTACCCTCTCCCCCAATAATGGCATTAGTTTCCTTCATAGCCTCAACAACGTTTACCTCTCCAACAGCTGAGGCCTTGTAGCTACCACCATGCTTTTCTGTTACAACTCTTAGCGCCATCGAAGACGAAAGGTTAGAAACAGTATTCCCTTTATCCTGAGATAAAATATAATCTGCCACGGCTACCAAAGTATATTCTTCACCAAATGGGGAGCCGTCTTCATTTATCAATGCTAACCTGTCTACATCGGGGTCAACGACTATGCCTAAATCGTACTGCCCTTTTTCTATCTCGGAGCAGATGTGATTCAGGTTTTCAGGCAAAGGCTCTGGATTATGTGGAAAATGACCAGTAGGCTCACAGTATAATTCTTTGATTTGGCTTACACCAAGTGCCTTTAATAGTTGAGGTATTGCAATACCACCTGTAGAGTTAACACAATCAATAGCCACTTTGAAGTTTCTGGACTTGATCGTATCTACATCAACCAAGTTGAGGTTGCAGATTTGCTCAATGTGCTTTGTAATGTAAGACGAGTCTTCTCTGACCTTTCCAAGCTTTTGTACTTCAGCAAAATTGAAGTTGGAGCTTTCAGCCAACTCCAACACTTCCGCACCTTCTGACCCCGAAATAAACTCACCTTTTTCATTTAACAGCTTTAATGCATTCCACTGAATCGGGTTGTGACTAGCTGTTAGAATAATTCCACCTCCAGCTTTTTCTGCAGGTACTGCCAGCTCAACTGTCGGTGTAGTAGACAAACCTAGATCAACAACATCAATACCAAGACCTACTAATGTATTGCTTACCAGCTGACTCACCATTTCACCAGATATTCTGGCGTCTCGACCTATAACGATTTTGCTAATCCCAGACTTGTTTTTTGCCCATGTGCCGTAAGCAGCAGCAAATTTCACTATGTCAACTGGTGTTAATCCTTCTCCAGTTCTTCCACCTATTGTACCTCGTATTCCAGAAATTGATTTTATTAGAGTCACTTGCTTGTTTTTAACTATTGATTAAAAATGGTTTGCAAATTTAGGTTTTTTTAACCCCCAATTCAAGACAATAGCAATTCAGTACGCTAATTTAAACTTGTCTATTTATGTTGGATTATTTGTATATTAGAAGACTTGCTTAAAAATTAAAATGGACTATTTCCTTTTTATTATTGGCTTTCTGTTTCTTATCAAAGGTGCTGACTTGTTGGTGTCAGGGGCCTCTTCAATTGCAATGAAGTTCAATATATCCGAAATGATTATTGGGCTTACTATTGTTTCATTTGGAACATCACTGCCAGAATTATTGGTAAATGTCACGGCTAGTCTTAATGGCAATGCAGGTATAGCCATTGGGAATATTTTTGGCAGCAACATCGCTAATATTTTATTGATTCTTGGTATTAGCGCTATAATAAAGCCTTTGCCCATACAAAAGAATATTTATTTCAGCGAAATCCCATTCTCGTTAATTGCGACTTTATTGGTTGGCTTTTTGGCTAATGCAGCACTTTTCTCAGATGTCAAATCACTTACCTTAAGTGGCATTGATGGGTTGATTCTATTGGCTTTCTTTGCATTGTTTATGGGGTACATTTATGTAGTGCATAAAAGCAATAGTAGCCAACAAGATACTCTGGAAGACATACATAAAGATATTTCTATGCGAAAATCTGTAGGTATGATTGTAATAGGGTTGGCAGGTCTCTATTTTGGTGGCGAATGGGTGGTGATAGGTGCGGTGAAAATAGCACAGGTTTTCGGCTTGAGCGAGACCTTTATTGGGCTTACCGTTATCGCGATAGGCACCTCGTTACCAGAATTAGTAACCTCAGCGATGGCAACTTTTAAAGGTAATACAGATATGGCTGTGGGTAATGTTGTGGGGTCAAATATTTTTAATTTGTTGTGGATTTTGGGAATCAGTGCAGTTATTAGGCCACTCCCATTTGATGTAGCCAGTAATTCAGATATTATGATGATTATTGCTTCGAGTGCCCTTTTGTTGTTTGCCGTATCTGTAGGAAAGGGAGCAAAAATTGTGAGATGGGAAGGGGTGCTGTTTCTAATAGTATACGTGCTGTATATCTACTTCTTAATACTAAGAGGCTAGTTATACTTATCAATAACTTTATTTACTTCAGAGTCAGGGTTACCACAAGCATCACCCTGTCCAACGGTCTTACCGCAGTAGCCGCATGTTGTTCCTTCCTTATTAAGGTAGGGATTTTGGGATGCACAAGTACCCTTAAACTCTCCGTTTTTCAAAAAAATGAGTCTAACAGACATGAGAGCAAAAAAGAGTGCTATAAAACCGATTCCTAATAAATAAGTAGCCATGGTTTGTAAAAATTTGAACAAATTTACTAATCATCTGTGAAACAGTTAGCCTTGAGCTAAAGTTTCAAATATCTTGATTAAAACATTTCTTAATGAAGCGACCCCAAACAAAGCCAGACCTCAATAGAAAAGCAAAACTCGAAGCATTTGACCGCCTATTAACTATAATGGATGAGTTACGAGAAAACTGCCCATGGGATAAGAAGCAAACACTGGAATCTTTGAGACACCTAACAATAGAAGAAACCTATGAGTTAAGTGACGCTATAGTCGAAAATGATCTGGAAGAGGTAAAAAAGGAGTTGGGTGACTTAATGCTTCACAATGTGTTTTATGCTAGAATAGGTGATGAACGCAAGGCGTTTGATATAGCGGATGTACTCAATGGAGTTTGTGATAAACTGATAGAGCGACACCCCCATATATATGGTGATGTAGAGGCGACTGATGAACAAGCGGTGAAAGAAAATTGGGAAAAAATAAAACTGAAAGAGAAGGGCAATAAGAAAAAAACAGTTTTAGGAGGTGTACCTAAGTCGCTTCCGGCTTTAGTTAAGGCTATGCGCATACAAGAGAAGGCTCGAGGAGTTGGTTTTGATTGGGAAAAACCGTCACAAGTCTGGGAAAAAGTGGAAGAAGAAATGAAAGAGTTTAAAGCTGAATTTGATGTAGATGGATGCAAGCCTTTAGATCAGTCGAAAGCTCAAAGTGAGTTTGGGGATTTGTTATTCTCATTAATAAACTATGCAAGATTTGCAGATATTAACCCAGAAGAGGCTCTTGAGCGCACCAATAAAAAATTTATTAAACGATTTAATTACCTTGAAGAGGAGTCAGCCAAGGAAGGGAAAAATATAGCAGATATGAGTTTGGAAGAAATGGATAAATATTGGGAAAAGGCTAAATTACTATAGACACTGGCTTGTGACTAATTTGAAAAATACTGATATACTAAATACTACGTCTGGGGCATGGACAAAAGACAGAAGGGCTAATCTTACCAAGCAGATTGCCTATTTATCTTTAGGGGTATGTGTTTTTTATATTGTGTTCGACTATATCAGTGGTGCCGATGAATACATCCCATTTTATTTAATTTTATTCGTTGGTAGCGGCTTGTGTCTTTGGCTGCTAAGTAGAGGTATTCATACTTTAGCAAAGGTTTCATTGCTGGTTTCGGGTATGGTTCTACTGACTATTTTTTCTGCTTGGGAAACCAGAGAAACTGGTATTTTTATGTATTTCCTTGTGTTGGCGCTTGGCGCTATTACACTCTTCGGCCCTGAAGAAAAATGGGTTGCGTTTGTTATTGGCGTAACTACATTTTTGTTGTTCTATGTGATTTATTTTACTGAGTGGATAGCCATCGAAAGGATCACTCTTACCGAAGAATATATTTCCACCAGTTTGCTCATTAACTATGCTATTTGTCTTATCGCCACTATGACCATGGTATACTATATACTTTCGATAGGTCAGCGCTATGAGGCAGAGGCAAAAAGAACGGAAAATGAGCTTTATGAAAAGAATTTAATGCTTACAAAAACAAATGAAGAGCTGGATAGATTTGTTTATAGCACTTCTCATGATTTAAAAGCCCCATTGAGCTCTATGTTGGGACTTATCAATATAGCAGAGCTAACAGATGATTCTGAAGAAAGGAAAAAATGCCTTGCACTTATGCAATCGCGAGTGGAAACTCTAAATGGGTTCATCGCTGATATCATTAGTTATTCACGAAATACGCGGTTAGAGGTGATCAAGGAAGAAGTGGTTTTGAAAGAAATTATTTCCACCATTTTTCAGAACCTAGAACATTACAGCAATTGTGATAAAATTAGGCTTGATTTAGATTTCGATGTCACCCTCAAATTTAAAACGGACAAGAGCAGACTTAGAGTGATATTTAATAACCTTTTAAGCAATGCAATTAAATACCATAACATAGACCAGGAAGATCCTTTTATTAAAATTACGGCCATAATAAATCAAGGAAATTTGGTGGTTGATTTTAAAGACAATGGGCAAGGTATTGCTGACGAAAACATCTCAGATATCTTTAATATGTTTTACCGCGCATCAGAGGATTCCGATGGCTCGGGCCTGGGTTTGTATATTGCCAGAGAAATGACTGAAAAACTCAAAGGTCACTTGTCCGTCACTTCTCAAAAAGGTGTTGGCACTACTTTTAGACTCATGTTACCTAAGATTTAAATATTGAAATTGATTCTGTAGGCTAAGTGGTATATGAAGGCATTTCTCTGTTATATGTGTTCATTTGTCGAGTGAATTTAGCACCCCATCGAACATTTTTGCCGGTTTAGTAGCATAATGATTAATTAGCTTTACAAACCATACCTTCTCAAATGAGTTTCTTTAAAAAGTATATTATCAACGGAGCGGGTCAACTGCCCGCCAGTGTTTATAAGCGACTAATACTTACCGGTCAATTAAGTATTGTTGCTGGCATAGTAAGCTTTATTTATATTATTATTGAATCAAACCACGGAGAGATTCGCTATGTGCCTTTGTACGGTTTAATTACATGTGGTTCGATCATATCTTTGATTTTATTGAAATTCGAGAAGCATAAGACAGCTAAGTTTACTCTGCTCTTTTCAGCATTGATTGTTGTAGCTCTATTCTCATCTATTGAGCCATATCGCACGGGTGTTTACATGATCTATATTGTAGTATCACTAGGGGCATTTACTCTTTTCGGATACGAAGATTTAAAGCTCAGTTTTATACTGGTAGGGTTGACTGTTTCGGTTTTTGTATTCAATTACTTCATAAATGATATCAACTTTCTGGGCTATGTAGAATACAGTGAGGCATATGTACGTACTAGCTTTGCAGTAAATTTTTTTACAGCCATAGTGTCGACCTCACTTATGTTTTACTATATACTGGTTATCAATCATGAGTCTGAGAAAGAGATGTCAGATACTCAAGGAGGACTAATCAATCTCACTCAGGAGTTAAGGGCCAGTGAGGCACGTTTTGGCTTAGTAATTAAAGGGTCAAGTGCAGGTATTTGGGATTGGAATGTCGAAAACTCTAAAATTTATGTTTCACCCATTTTGGAGCGTTTATTAGGTTATGATGAGGGTGAGTTTGAATATATAGATTATGAGCAATTTTTAGCAATTGTTCACCCTGAGGATCTAGAAAGAATGCATTTGGCTTTAAGTAGCCATATCAAGAATCAGAGAAATTTCTTGGTTGAAGTTAGGTTTCAATGCAAAGACGGCTCTTACATGTGGGGCCTTGACTCTGGTCAGGCAGAGTGGGATAAAAATGGCAAACTGGTACGAATGGCGGGTTGCATTGTTGACATTACTGAGCGCAAAGAGGCAGAACAACTTTTACAAGCTAAAAACAGGGATTTACGAAAAACAAATGAAGAATTAGACAAATTTGTATACAGTACATCTCATGATTTAAAAGCTCCACTTTGCTCTATGTTAGGCCTAATACATATTGCGAGTATGAGCGACAACTCTGAGGAACAAAAGCACTGTATGACATTAATGAAAGAGCGTGTCGAGACGTTGAATGGATTTATTGAAGATATTATAAGTTATTCTCGTAACTCCAGATTAAGTGTAATGCCAGAAGAGGTACTTCTAAATGAAATGATTGATAAAATCTTTGAAGGATTACAATACTTTGATCAGCAAAAAGATATAAACTTAGTAAAGAGCTTCCCCGAAAACCTGGAGATTAGTACAGATAGAGGTAGGCTTCAGATTATATTAAACAATTTGATCACCAACGCCATCAAATATCATAATGTTAAAAAAGAAAATCCTTTTATTAAGGTCTCAGTAGAAACTTTTGATGACCTAATACAGATAAATGTTGAAGATAATGGCCACGGGATAGAAGATAGTTACAAGGAGAAGATCTTCAATATGTTTTACAGAGCATCTGAAAACTCTGACGGTTCAGGTCTGGGATTGTACATTGCTCGTGAGATGGTTGAAAAAATGAGAGGACAAATCACTGTTCAATCAGAACATGGCGAGGGGTCAACATTTAGTATAGTACTTCCTAATTGCGTTGAGGTTGCTGTTGTTGCTTAAAGCGCTGCTGATTCACTTCGCCATTTACCACATTTCACTATCTTTGCGGCCATATGGCAAATCAAGACGACAATCTTTTCAAAAAAATAATATCCCATGCCAAGGAGTATGGCTTCGTTTTTCCTTCAAGTGAAATTTATGATGGGTTAGCTGCTGCATATGACTATGGTCAAAATGGAGCCGAACTCAAAAATAATATTAAAGAGTACTGGTGGAAAGCAATGGTTCAGATGAATGAAGAAATCGTGGGTATCGATGCTTCAATATTCATGCACCCAACTACCTGGAAAGCCTCAGGCCATGTCGATGCTTTCAACGACCCAATGATCGACAACAAAGATTCTAAGAAAAGATATCGCGCAGATGTGCTCATTGAAGATTATATAGCTAAAATCGAAGCTAAAATTGACAAAGAAGTCACCAAGGCCGCCAAACGGTTTGGCGATGACTTTGATAAGGAACAGTTTACTGCAACTAATCCACGAGTTTTGAGATACACTGAGCAAATTGGTGATATTAATGCTCGTATGAAAGCCGCAATGGACGGTGGGGATTTAAATCAACTGAAAGCTCTCATTGAAGAGCTTGGCATTGCTGACCCAGTGTCTGGTTCAAAAAACTGGACGGATGTGAGGCAGTTTAACCTGATGTTTTCTACTGAGCTTGGGTCGTTGGCAGAGGGGGCCAACAAAATCTACTTGAGACCAGAAACAGCTCAGGGTATCTTTGTAAACTTCCTCAATGTGCAAAAGACAGGCCGTATGAAGATACCTTTCGGTATTGCTCAAATAGGTAAAGCCTTTAGAAACGAAATCATTGCGAGACAATTTATTTTCCGTATGCGTGAATTTGAGCAGATGGAGATGCAATTTTTTGTGAAGCCGGGTGATGAGATGAAGTGGTATGAGCACTGGAAACAAAAAAGGATTAACTGGCACAAGGCCCTGGGGATATCAGAAGAAAACTACCGTTTTCATGATCATTTAAATCTCGCACATTATGCCAATGCAGCCTGCGATATAGAATTTAACTTTCCTATCGGATTCAAAGAGTTAGAAGGTGTGCATAGTCGTACTGACTTTGACTTAAAAGCTCATGAAGAACATTCAGGTAAGAAATTACAGTTTTTTGATCCGCATGAGAATAAGAGCTATGTACCTTATGTGATAGAAACTTCAATTGGCCTCGACCGAATGTTTCTTGCCGTACTTTCGGCATCATATGTTGAAGAGACTTTGCCAGATGGCAGTGAAAGAACAGTGCTCAAATTGCCGGCTCAGCTGGCACCTATAAAAGTAGGCGTGTTGCCTCTATTAAAGAAAGATGGCCTGCCCGAAAAGGCGCGTGACATTATAGATGAGTTGAAATTCGATTTTGCTTGTCAGTATGATGAAAAAGATGCCATCGGTAAGCGATATAGACGACACGATGCCATTGGCACACCTTACTGTGTTACGGTCGATCATCAAACATTAGAAGACAATACAGTAACCATAAGAGACAGAGACACTGCCGAACAAGAAAGAATCAACATCAATGACCTCCATGGCCGTGTGGCAGAGCTCGTTTCATTAAATACGCTTTTGAGAAAAATATAACCACTTGGATCCTGTTGCGTTTTTCTTATTTGCTGGGCTTTTCCTGGGCATTCTGATCATCATTTATTCTATTACTAAGGACGTAGCAGGCTTTTTTATCCCAGAAATAAAGTATTTAATAAAGAAGCATCAACCACTTGCTGAGAAACACAGAAGAATACTTCAAAAGTATTCTGCCTATTATAAACTACTTCCGGAAAAAGATAAAAAGCGGTTTGAGCAACGTGTGCAAAGGTTTATGTATGCCAAACGATTTATTGGAAGAGGCATACAGGTATCTTCTGAGATGCGAGTATTAATTTCTGCCTCGGCATCACAGCTTACTTTTGGCCTTACGGAAATTTACTTTGCCAATTTTGATAAAATTCTGATTTATCCTAATTCCTACTATTCTCACATTACAAAAAAGTATCATTTGGGAGAAGTCAATCCCAGGGCTGGTGTTATTATACTATCATGGCAAAACTTTGTTGAGGGCTATGCAGATCTGTCTGACAGCTTAAATGTTGGAATTCACGAAATGGCGCATGCAATACATTTTGAAAATAGGATAAAAAATGCAGAGTACGACTTTCTGGATTATGAACTGTTGCAACACCTCAACTGGATTACGGAGAGAGAAATACCAAAAATACGATACAGTGGTGAGCACTTTTTACGATCATACGCAGGTACCAACCACTACGAGTTTTTTGCAGTTTCTTTAGAGCACTTTTTTGAACAACCGGTCGAATTTAAAAAAGCTATCCCTGATTTGTATGAGCTTCTGGTGCGTTTGCTTAATCAAGATCCGATAAGATTGTATAAATTAGCGTGATACTATGGAGTGGATAAAACTTTTATCAAACCAGCGTAAAGGGAAGCAGCCTCAAGAGCACACCAAAGCTCGTAGCGCATTTGAACAAGATTTCGATAGGATCATTTTTTCGTATCCTTTCAGAAGGCTACAAGACAAAACACAAGTACACCCACTTCCAGAACATGATTTCGTACATACCAGACTTACACATAGTTTAGAAGTAAGCAGTGTCGGTCGATCGTTAGGCAAACTTGCAGGAGAAACGATTCTTTCTAGAGATAAAAAATTGTCCTCTCGGTATTCATCTCATGACTTTGGAGCTATTGTAGCCTCAGCCTCTCTTACACATGATATCGGAAATCCACCTTTTGGGCATTCTGGAGAAGACGCCATTTCTGAGTATTTTGCGCATGGTGAAGGGGTAAAGTACAAAGCAAAGGTAAATACTGATGAGTGGGAAGACCTGACTCATTTTGAAGGTAATGCCCAGGGATTTAGGATTTTAAATAAAGACAGGTATCAGGGCCTTAGGCTCACATACGCCACATTAGCAGCCTTCACTAAGTACCCAAGGCAGTCGCAAATCGAAAATAAGAATGCATCAAGAAAGAGTCAGAAGAAATTTGGTTTCTTTCAATCAGAAAAAGCTTTTTTTGAAACGCTGGCAGCTGAAACAGGCCTAATTTCATTGGGCGATGCTACCTGGAGCAGACACCCACTAGCATTTTTGGTAGAAGCCGCAGACGATATTTGTTATAATCTCATCGACCTGGAAGATGGCTGTAGGCTTGGGTTGGTCTCTTATGAAAAAACAGTTGAGTTGTTTGCACAAATTTTGAAAGATCAGTTCAATGAAGGAAAGTTAATTCAGATTGATAGTGTCGATGAGCGAATCGGAACCTTACGTGCCTTGGCAGTAGGTAAATTAATCGAAGAGTGCAATCTGGTTTTTCTTGACAATGAACAAGAGCTGCTCAATGGTAAATTTGACAAAGCACTGACAGATGTAATTCCGTCATCAGGTATACTTGCTGAAGTGGTAAAACTGTCGATTGAAAAAATTTACCGTTCACGATTAGTGATGGAAACCGAAGCTGCAGGATTTGAGGTGCTACCTGGCCTCTTAGATTTATTTACTTCTGCGGTTATGGCAGAAAACAACCATAAAAAACACACTTCAATTGTAAGGCTGTTGCCCCAAGAAATACAGGCTGAAGTTAATGATGCTAAAAACTCCACTTATGGCAAATTAATGAGTTGTATAGATTTTGTTTCTGGCCTTACCGATACCCATGCTATCTCGCTCTACAGAAAGATAAAAGGCATCTCTCATCCCAATATTTGATACCACCCACTAAAACGTACTGAAATTATACTTTAAGGGTAAAATGATTACCTTTGTAGCCTTATTCTGACATGTGGACTAAGCTATCTCATATAATCATTAAGTATCGTCTTGTCCTGGTGGGCATTTTGGTGGTCATAACTGCGTTTATGGGCTATAAAGCCAAAGACGTGGAGATGAGTTTCGACTTTGCCAAAACCGTACCCAGTGATGATCCTGATATGGTTGCTTTTCAAGAATTCAAAGACTTGTTTGGCGAAGATGGAAACCTTGTGGCACTTGGCATAAAAGACAGTGCTGTCTACTCAGTTGAAAACTTTAAAAAGCTGAGAACCCTAAGCAAGGAACTTGCCGACTTAACTGGTGTAAATGATGTAATGTCGTTACCACTAATTCAGCGGTTAGAAAAAGATACAGCAGAAACACGCTTTATTCTTAATCCAATCTTTGGTGAATTTCCACAAAACGAGCAGAAGTTTGACAGCCTACTGGCCGTTACCTATGAGCAAAAATTTTATAGCGGCCGTGTAATTAACGAAGAAAATGGTGCAACCCTTGTGCTCATTTCTATCAACAAAGACTTTCTTAACTCAGCCAAACGCCTGGACCTGACTCAGGAAATAATAGATGCCGGAACTAAATTTGAGGAAGGAACCGGCATTGAACTTCACTATGCAGGTCTGCCATTTGTAAGATCGGTCGTAGCTGGTAAGGTGAGAAAAGAGATGCAGGTATTTCTTTTCTTATCCGTGGCAGTTACCGGATTAATACTTTTCTTGTTTTTCAGAACATGGGATGCCGTGGTTTTTCCTATGACCATCATTGGTGTAGTTGTGGTATGGGTACTAGGCTCATTGGTACTCTTTGGCTATAAGATTACCCTTCTCACGGGATTAATACCACCGGTGATAGTCGTCATAGGTATACCCAACAGTGTTTATTTACTCAATAAGTATCATCAGGAGTTTGAGCGTCACGGCAACAAGATTATGGCTATAAGCCGCGTGGTTCGTAAGATAGGTCTGGTTACACTCATCACCAATTTTACAACAGCCGTTGGGTTTCTGGTACTTGCTACCACTGATATTGTAATTCTTAAAGAGTTTGGATTGGTAGCCGGGCTGAATATTATGGCCACATTTGTGGTGAGTATTATACTCATACCGGCTGTATTTTCCTGGTTGCCTGCTCCAGGCAGGAAGCAAATGAAGCACTTGAAATTTAAATTGCTCGATTTTGCACTTACCAAAATGGACTTGCTCGTGCATCGACACAGAGCTTATATATATACAGCGACAGCTATTCTTGTTGGAGTGGCGCTCTATGGCGCATCAAAAATTAATGCCATATCTTATATGGTTGATGATATTCCGGCTGATAGTGAGATCAGAAAAGACCTTGCTTTTTTTGAGCAAAATTTCAGCGGAATAATGCCGCTTGAAATTGTATTGGATACAAAAGAAAGACGGGGAGTTATTGATACACGAACACTGCGACAGGTTGACCGATTTGAGGCATTTCTTGAGTCGAATAGAGATATCTCGAAGCCTGTTTCTCTTGTTAGTTTTGTAAAAGCATCGCGACAGGCATTCTATAATAATAATCCTGATAGGTACAGCTTGCCTAGCAATAGAGAAAAGAACTTTATACTACGTTATATGCGCAACCAGTCTGACAGCACGGGCTTGTTCAACTCGTTTGTAGACTCAACCCTGCAGCGCATGCGAATCTCCATGCAGGTGGCAGATGTTGGCTCTGATAAAATGGACTCACTTATTACTGAAGTGATCCAGCCAGAAATTGATTCAATTTTTGGCGAATCTGAAATGGAGCTGGCGATTACTGGTACTACACCTCTATTTATAAAAGGCAATAAATTCCTCATTGAAAACTTAAGGTTTAGCTTGATTTTAGCCTTTGTTATTATTTCAATAATAATGGCCATCTTATTTGTCAACATAAGGATGATTGTTATTTCCCTGATTCCAAACATAGTTCCTTTAGTGATCACTGCCGGAATAATGGGTTTTGCCGGAATTCCGCTCAAACCGAGTACAGCTCTTATATTCAGTATCGTGTTTGGTATTTCAGTGGATGACTCCATCCATTTTTTGGCGAAATATAGACAAGAGCTATTTGCCAATAAGTTTTTTGTGCCTTTGGCAGTAAGTAAAAGCTTGAGGGAAACTGGCGCCAGTATGATGTATACTTCTGTTATTCTGTTTGCAGGGTTTGTAATATTTGCAGGCTCTGACTTCGGAGGTACAGTGGCTTTGGGTATTTTGACATCAATTACTCTGCTTTTTGCCATGATCACCAACCTGGTATTGCTGCCTGCCCTGCTTATGACATTCGATGATGGTAAGCGTAGAAAAGATGCACATCCACTTATTGAGCAGTATGACGATGGGTTTTATCAGGAAGATGAGGACGAGGAGATTGATCTGGATCAGATAAAGGTGATGGGAGAGAACGGTGAGAACAAAGAAGGCGTTTCTAATAATATTAATTCATAATTCATTTAAGGAGAGTTACAGTTCCAATGCAGTACAAAGAATACAAAGGACTGAATTATGCTGAAGTAGCAGATGAGGTATTAGAATTTTGGAAAGAAAATGATGTCTTTCAAAAATCTATCGAGACGAGAGAAGGCAACCCTACTTTTACATTTTACGAAGGGCCTCCTTCGGCAAACGGTACACCTGGCATTCACCATGTTATGGCCCGCACGGTTAAAGATATTTTCTGTAGATATAAAACCCTTCAGGGGTTCCAGGTAAAGAGAAAAGGAGGTTGGGATACCCACGGTTTGCCGGTTGAGCTACAGGTAGAAAAGGAATTGGGCATTACCAAAGAAGATATTGGTAAAAAGATTTCTGTCGAGGAATATAATCAGCGTTGTCGTGAGACAGTGATGAAGTTTAAAAGTGAGTGGGACGACCTGACTCAAAAAATGGGTTATTGGGTTGACTTAGATGATCCTTATGTGACTTTCGACAGAAATTACATGGAAACACTTTGGCACTTGCTGAAGAAGTTCTTTGACAAGGGCTTATTGTATAAAGGATACACAATTCAACCATACTCTCCTGCTGCAGGTACGGGTTTAAGTTCGCATGAGCTTAATCAGCCAGGCACTTATAGAGATGTAAAAGACACATCAGTTACTGCTCAGTTTAGAAATGAAGGTACGGAGAATGAGTTCTTCCTGGCCTGGACGACTACCCCATGGACTTTGGCAGCCAACAGTGCATTGGCCATAGGAGAAAAAATTGATTACGTCAAAGTACGAACGTTTAACCAGTACACACACGAAGAGATTTTTGTAATACTGGCTAAAGATCGTCTGGCTGCTTATTTCAACAAAGAGGCTCAAGGCGTGAGCTTTGATGAGTATAAAAAAGACGGTAAAAAAATACCTTATGAAATCATTGAAGAGTTCAAAGGGAAAGACCTTGTTGGCCAAAAATACGAACAGTTATTGCCATATGTAAAACCTGACGGCCCTGCTTTTGAGGTGATACCTGGTGATTTTGTAACTACAGAAGATGGTACAGGTATCGTGCATGTGTCAGCAACATTCGGGGCTGATGACCAAAGGGTTTGTCAACAGGCTGGTATGTCGTCAATCCTCGTGAAAGATGAAGAAGGTAACGATGCACCAATTGTTGATAAACAAGGCCGCTATGTAAAAGAGATCACCGACTTTGCAGGTATGTATGTAAAGAATGAGTACTACCCTGAAGGCGAAGCACCAGAAAAATCTCTCGATGTTCAGATAGCTATAAAGCTTAAAGAAGAAAATAGAGCCTTTAAGGTTGAGAAATACGAACACTCCTACCCTCATTGCTGGAGAACTGATAAGCCAGTATTGTATTATCCTTTAGATTCATGGTTTATTAAGACCACTGCGCTCAAAGATCGTTTGGTAGAACTAAATAACACCATCAACTGGAAGCCAAAATCAACTGGAATAGGACGATTTGGAAACTGGTTAGAAAACCTCGTGGACTGGAACTTATCAAGATCAAGATACTGGGGCACGCCTTTACCAATTTGGGTTACTGAAGACCGTAGTGAGTTGAAATGTATAGGTTCTATAGCTGAGCTTAAGGAAGAGGTCGCAAAATCTGTGGATGCAGGCTTTATGCAAGAGCAAATAGGTGATGACTTTGACTTGCACAGGCCTTATGTAGATGATGTGGTGCTTGTAAGCGACAATGGCAAGAAGATGTTCAGAGAACCTGATTTGATCGATGTGTGGTTCGACTCAGGAGCGATGCCTTATGCACAGTGGCACTATCCATTTGAAAACAACGAGATTTTCGATAAGAACTATCCTGCAGATTTTATTGCAGAGGGCGTAGATCAAACCAGAGGATGGTTCTTTACCCTTCATGCCATTGCAGGTTTGCTATTTGATAAAGTGGCTTTCAAAAATGTGATTGCCAACGGGCTTGTGCTGGATAAGAACGGCAATAAGATGTCTAAGCGATTAGGCAATGCAGTTAACCCGTTTGAGACATTGGCTAAATACGGTCCTGATGCTACACGTTGGTACATGATCGCTAACGCCAACCCTTGGGACAACCTTAAATTTAATATCGATGGTGTTGTGGAAGTACAGAGAAGATTTTTAGGTACTTTACAAAACACATATTCATTCTTTGCACTGTATGCCAACCTCGATTCATTCAACTACAAAGAGGGAGATATTCCTGTTGAGAAAAGAACCGAAAGCGACCGTTGGATCCTTTCTAAACTCAATAGTTTAATTAAAGCAGTTGATGCTGCCTATGAAGACTATGAGCCGACAAAAGCAGCGCGTTTAATTCAGGATTTCACCATAGATGACTTGAGTAACTGGTATGTGAGGCTGAATAGAAAACGTTTTTGGAGGGGCGAATATAATGATGACAAGCGTGCCGCTTACCAGACTTTATATAAATGTCTCGAAACTATCGCCAAGTTAAGTTCACCAATTGCTCCATTCTACATGGATCGATTATACCAGGATCTGAATGCTGTGTCAGGTTTAGATGAAGCCATATCAATACATTTGACAAACTTCCCTAAGGCCGATGAGTCAGTTATAAATGTTGATTTAGAGGAAAGAATGTCTTTGGCACAAACAGTATCTTCATTGGTACATAGTCTGAGAAAGAAAGACACAATAAAGGTACGCCAGCCTCTTTCGAAGATATTGGTGCCAGTGCTCAACGATAAGTTCAAAAGGCAGGTTGAGTCAGTGGAAGACCTGATACTTTCTGAAGTTAATATCAAGAAGATTGAGTTCATCGATGATGAGTCTGGTGTGTTGGTGAAAAATGTAAAGCCAAACTTTAGAAAATTGGGTCAGGAGTATGGACCTAAGATGAAGGAGATTGCTGCGAAAATCAATCAATTTTCATCAGAGGATTTAGCTGAATTGGAAGATAAAGATGCCTTGAGCATAGAATTATCTGATGGGCCGATAACACTTAGCCTGGAAGATGTCGAGATCAGCTATCAGGATATTCCTGGTTGGTCAGTGGCTACAGAAGGTAAAGTAACAGTGGCATTGGATATAACCCTCACTGACGATCTCAAGAAAGAAGGGATCGCGAGAGACCTGGTGAATAGAGTTCAGAACTTGAGAAAAGATATGGGTCTAGAAGTGCAGGATAAGATTAAAATAAATATTGAAAAAAATACAGACCTTGTAAATGCCGCATTAGAAGCCAACAAGGAATATATTTGTCAGGAAACACAAGCATTGTCTCTTGACATTACTGAAAGTCTGATAGATGGCAATTTACTCGAGATGGACGAACATAAACTTAAAGTAAAAATAGAGGCATAGATGAAGATTTACAGGTATTTCTTGTTGGCTTTAGGGGTTATTATTTTTGATCAGGCAGTAAAGCTCCTTGTCCATTTCAATATGGATATGGGTACAGCTGGTGAGATAGATGTAATAGGTGATTGGTTTAAACTGCATTATCTACTTAACCCAGGAATGGCCTTCGGCCTGAAGTCGAGTCATGAATACGGTAAACTACTGCTTACTTTGTTTAGGCTTGTTGCCATGTTTGGCATTGGTTATTATATCTATTATCTATATAAACACAAGGCAAAGCCGGGCTTACTGTGGTGTATGGGATTGATACTCGGTGGAGCTATTGGTAATGTAATTGATAGTACCTTCTACGGAGTTTTTTTAGACAATGCACCAATTGGTAGCCCAACTCCATGGTTTCATGGCCAGGTAATTGACATGCTTTTCTTTCCATTGTTTGATGGCTACTACCCTGACTGGGTGCCTTTTATGGGCGGGCGATACTTTTTATTCTTTAGCCCTGTTTTCAATGTGGCAGACACCTCAATTTTCATAGGCGTTGTAACCATTCTAATCTTTCAGAAGAGGTTTTTTAAGAATAAGGAAGACAGTGGAGTTATCACTGAAGAAAACAATGAGGAGGAGAAAAAACACAAGGAAGAAACAATAATTTCTTAGTTCATTAGTGATATCAGGCGGTGTCAGGGTTTGGTCTATAATTCTTACCAACAATAATTTTTAGCACTATTTTATTTCAAGGCGATAATCGACTTATCGTTTTCTATGTTTGAACATGTAATATTTCCTATAAATAATTTTCTAATAATTAGAATTAAGGTGTAGTTTGCGGTTTATTTATTATGAAAAATCAATAAACCTAACCATGAAAAACTTTAGTAAAGGGGCATTAAGCTTGCTGTTTGCATTGATAACAGTATTCGTATTTGCCCAAGAAAAGAACATTACAGGAAGTCTTGATTCCAAGCTACCGGTAGATCCTAATGTAATTGTAGGTAAACTAGAAAATGGTCTTACTTACTACATTAGAAAAAATGAAAAGCCAGAGGATAAAGTAGAACTGCGACTCGTAGTTAATGTCGGTTCTATGCTGGAAGACAAAAATCAGCAAGGACTAGCTCACTTTTTAGAGCACATGGCCTTTAATGGTACTGAAAACTTCGAGAAAAACGAACTTGTAAGCTACCTGCAATCAGTTGGTGTTAAGTTTGGTGCAGACCTTAATGCTTATACAAGTTTTGATGAAACTGTTTATATACTTCCAATACCATCTGATGATGAAGAAATTTTGAACAAAGGCCTTATGGTACTTGAAGACTGGGCGCATAATATCAAACTTACGGAAGAAGAAATAGACAAAGAGCGAGGTGTTGTCATTGAAGAATGGAGACTAGGTCAAGGTGCAAATCAGCGCATGCGCGATGAGTGGTTTCCTGTGATGTTTAAAGATTCTCGCTATGCTGAGCGTTTGCCTATTGGAAAAAAAGAGATTTTAGAAAATTTTGACTACGAAACACTTCGTAAGTTTTATAAAGATTGGTACCGCCCTGACCTGATGGCCGTTGTAGCTGTAGGCGACATTGATCCAGCAGAAATGGAAGAAAAAATCAAAAAGCAATTCAGTAAAATCAAGCCGGTAAATGAGCCTAGAAAGAGAGAATTTTTTGATGTACCTGACCATGAGGACACGTTTATAAGTGTGGTGAGCGATCCGGAAGCCTCCTTCACACAAATTCAGTTGGTTTATAAACAAGAAAATGAGAAAACCGAAACGCTTAAAGATTACAGAAGAGATGTGGTCTATAGGCTATATACAGGTATGCTTAATCAAAGGCTTGATGAGCTTAAGCAATCAGCAGAGCCACCATTTTTCTTTGGAAGTACGGGGTATGGCAGTATGGTACGCACCAAAAGCAACTACTCATCATTTGCTGTGGTTGGAGAGAATGGTGTTGAAAATGGCTTGAAGGCCCTTGTGATTGAAAATGAGCGTGCAAGGCGTCATGGCTTTACACAAGGTGAGTTGAGAAGGTATAAAGCTACTATGCTTAATAGAATGGAGCAGGCTTATAAAGAATCGGACAAAACCGAATCAGGCAGATATGCCTCAGAGTATATTAGAAACTTTTTGTCTAATGAGCCCATGCCAGGTATTGCTTTCGAATATGATTTTTATAAAAAAGTGTTACCTACTATAAATTTGGAAGAAGTAAATGCTCTTTCTAAGCAATGGATTAGTGATAGTAATCAAGTAGTGGTGGTTACTGGACCTAAGAAAGAAGGCGTATCTATGCCAAGTGAAGAAGAAATCAAAAACATTCTAAAATTATCAGAAAGCAAGGAAATAGAACCTTATCTCGATGAAGAAGTAAGCACAACATTTCTTGAAAGCGTACCTACAGCAGGTAAGGTTCAGTCAACTAAAAAGTTAAAGACTGTAGATGCCACAGAGCTCACTTTGTCCAATGGGGTGAAAGTTGTGCTAAAGTCTACCGACTTTAAAAATGATGAAATACTAATGCGTGCCTACAGCTTAGGTGGCCAGTCGTTATACCCTAATGAAGATGACGAAAATGCTTCTTATGCTTCTGAGATAATTAGTGAAAGTGGGGTGGCCGACTTTTCTGTAACTGATATCAACAAAATGCTTTCAGGTAAAACGGTGTCTGTAAGTCCTTTTATCGGAACACTATCAGAAGGGTTTAATGCTGAAGCAGCTCCTAAAGACCTGGAGACCATGCTTCAAATGGTACATTTATATTTCACTAATCCAAGGAAGGATGCTGAAGCATTTGAATCATTTAAAATGAAAAATAAGATGCTTTATGGTAATCTTATGTCTAGCCCACAGTTTTATTATTCCGATCAGGTGAGTAGAATACTCACTCAAAATCACCCTCGAGGTGGAGGCTTTCCACAGCCAGAAGACCTCGACAAGATTGACTTTGATCGGTCTATTGATATCTATCAAGACAGATTTTCCAATGCTGATGATTTCACATTTTTCTTTGTAGGTAGTTTCATTATTGATGAGATTACACCTATGCTCGAAACGTATTTAGGTAGCCTTCCTTCTACTTCTAGAGATGAAACTTGGAAAGACTTGGGCATTAGGCCACCTTCAGGTAAAGTTGAAAAAGTTGTAAATAAAGGCGCTGATCAAAAAAGTCAGGTCACGATAGTGTTTACAGGAGCAACTGAGTATGACAAGCAGCAGAATTATGAATTGCGTTCTTTAGGAGAACTTCTCACTAATCAGTTGATTGAATTGTTACGTGAAGAAAAAGGGGGAGTGTATGGTGTTGGTGCATATGGAAGTATCAGCAAATATCCTTATGAAAAATTTACTTTTCGTATAAGTTTCCCATGTTCTCCTGATAATGCTGATGACCTCATAGCAGCTACTTTTGAACAGATCAAAAAAATCAAAGATGAAGGAGTATCTGATGAAGACCTCCAAAAGGTTAAAGAAACTCAGAAGCGAGAGAGACAAGAGTCTTTGAAAGAAAATCGTTATTGGTTGAGTGCTCTTTATGGATATTATTATAACAATTCTAACCTCGATGACTTTTATGAATATGAAGATCAGGTTGAAGCGTTAAAAGGTGAAGATCTACAAAAAACAGCTAAGAAATTTTTAGATACAAATGAGTATATTCAGGTGGTGCTAATGCCCGAAGAATAAGATCGTTTATCCACCTATGGGTTGCCGCAACGGTAACCCATTTTTCTATTGTTATGAGAAAAATTATTCTCTTTCTACAGCTGCTGGTTTTGAGCAATGTTTGCTACGCTGACATACTGCTTGAGTTTGCAATTGTCCCCCGCGACATTAGTGAACTCGTAAATATGGAAGAGGCACTTCCTAAGGGAATGGTTTATTATATTAGAAATGATGTGGCTGTAACTCAGGAACTGAAAGAAGGCGCACACTACATTCAAAGAAATATTTACCCCCTATACGATTCGAGTTATTGGTCTGTAATTTATACTCATAATTTCACAGACAAAGTTGAAATACCATGGAACAAAAACAAAGTTGATAGTATTGGATCTAAATACTATTCTATTTCTGGTTATCCATGCAAAAAGGCATTTACCACCTATCAAAGCAAGAAAGTTGAGGTGTATTATACCACCTATTTTGGAGTTGACTTTTTTCCATATGCAGATATAGATGGAATACCTCTTCAATATACAATAGAGGATAAATATTTTGGTGCCTTAGCATACGTCTTGGTTAATATGGAGATTAAACCTTTGTCTGACGAAATTTTTGATTATAACTCTATTGGAAAGGCAACTACTTACCCTGATGACTCTAAACAGAGGTTTAATTTCAAGGTTGATGAGCTTAAAGTTAAGACCGTTGAGGGGGATAAATTAATTATTCCAGAAGGAACTCAAAAATTGTATGTATTATACTTTTGGTATGAAGGATGTGTGCCGTGTACACAAGAGATACCTTACTTGAATCGACTCGTCAATTTATATATTGAGAATGAAAAAGTTGAGTTTATCGCAATTTCAAAAGATGCGACAAGTGGCGTAATCAACTTCACTAGAAAAAACCCATTTTGGTTTAAGCAAGTGGGCTTTGGTACTCGATATGCCAAAAAGTTAAACGTTGAAGGTTATCCAACTGCGCTTATAATAGATGGCAATCGAGAGATTGTTTCCTATTTTGAAGGAAGTGAGGGTACGCTGGCATTTGAAATAAATGAAGAACTAAAAGAATTATTATCGACCAATTAAGGTATAAAGATTATAAATGCGAATTATATTTTTAATATGTCTTTGCTTTTTGTCTTACAACATAAGCGCTCAGCACCTTGAAAAAATAAAGGGAAGAGTTGTAGATGAAGCAGGCCAACCTGTTGCCTATGCTACGGTCGGCATTTTAAATACATGGATAGGTACTGCCACTAATGAAAAAGGCTATTTCGATCTGGACATTTCTACAGTACCAGACACGGCCTCAATCCAGGTATCTGCAATTTCTTTCAAAACCTTTGTTCAAAGAATTGAGCGTATATCAAATAGGGATAGTATTTTGATAAAGCTAACGCCACATTATGTTGTACTCAAAGAGCTTGAGATTTCTTCTGCCGGTCAGGATGCCAGGCATATTGTGCAAAAAGCTTTGCTTAACTGGCATAAAAACTATCCACAACAGAAATATGAACTTAAGGGCTTTTACAGGGAGCTATTGAGAAATGATGATACTTATGTATTTCTCACGGAGGCAGCTTTTACTATGCAAGATCGTGGCTACCACAAGACCAACGATAAAAAATTTCGTATAGATGCTCTCAGAAAAAGTGATGATATGAGAGAGATGGACAGCCTTGATATTTATTACGACAGGTTTATGAGTGATAATGATTTGGAAAATCTTTTATCAGCAGATTTCATTGATTCACAAGGTCACGAATGGAGTATTCCTTTCTTTCCTTTTTTTAACGAAGGCTTTATGGCTGATCATAGTTTTTTCCTTGATAGCATATCATATTTCAATGATTCACAGGTCTATTGCATCTCATTTTATATTGATGGCAAATGGGCCAAATATCAAAGAAGTAGAATTGAGTACAACCACCTCATAATAAATGCAAAAGACTACGCAATCATCGAATATGGTTTGAAGTCAAAACCTAAAAAAGTAACCTATACAAAAAATGAAAAGAAAGGTAACGTGAGTTACTTGATTGATGGTGAGTTCTTTGCTTCTAAGCGAGTTAAGTTTACAAAATATGAAGGGCATTATTATCCATTTGTAATTTCACGTTACTCTGCGTTGGTGGGTGGAGACAGACAAAAATCGAGTCGTATGGCTTTTGAGAAATTACGTGCGACCGGAGCAAGCGAGTTGGACTTTGATGACGTGACATATGCTGGAAAAAAGCTGAATCCTGATAAGAACAACTATTATCGTCATCAGCAGCTTGTCGTTACTTCAATCAAGAACTCCAAAGATAAATTCGATAGGATAAAAGGTGCTGACCTAATGGAAAAAGATGTGTATGTCAGGGATTTGAATATGCCTTACGTGCCAAAAGCCTGGAAAGGAATAAATGGGATACTTTTAGATAAAGATTTAAAAGCAGCTAAAGAAAATCTTGAGTCGTTTAAACCGCTGGAAGAGCAGTTTGTAACTAATGGAATGCCTCATCAATAACCCCCACCGCTTTTTTCAGTCTGTGGTAATGATCACCTGATATTTTTACAAAAGGAACCGCTGTTGCTTTAATTTCTTGTTCAAAAATATCCATGAAGTAGTCTCTCAAGTTTGGATTTTCTCTCTGAGGGTCTTCTTCCCAAGGCATGTCTATATCCGTGAGCAGATATAGATCATATGTCCTCGATTTTATATAGTCCATTATTTGTTCAGCGCAATCCCCATATTTATGCTCCGACCATATTTTGATTACGATTAAATCGGTATCACAGATCAATAACTTTTTAGCTTCTTTAGCTCTTTCGTCTTCCCATTTGAGTTGACCTTCTGCAATTTTCAACAAGTCACTTTTTTCATAAGGGTGGTCTAAACGTTCTAGATAGTGGCGAGCATATTCAGGCACCCATGAAGTATTGTAGTAAGTCGCCAATGCAGCTGACAGCGTACTTTTCCCTGTAGACTCAGGGCCGATTACTACAACTTTTTTTAAACTATTTGTGCTTTCATCGTTTTCTTCCATGCCAAATAACCAACTATAGCTAAGCCAATATAAATAAGATATAAAATGGCATAAAAGTAAATGCCTTTGTAGAAATAAATTCCTGTAGCCAAAACGTCAACTACAAACCAAAAGTACCAGTTTTCTATTTTCTTTCGGGCGGTCAGCCACATGCCGGATAGGCTTAGTACTGTTGTGACACTATCCCAATAAGGTAGGCTGGCATCTGTATATGCAGTGAGTAAACTACCCATTACGCCAATACCAATGATCGAAATCACTAAAACACCCATTAATATTCCTGACTTGGTATGAGTAATTGGCACTTCTTCTTTATTGGCTTCTGCCTTACCACCTTTTAACCAATACCACCAGCCATATACATTGAGTACTAAAAAGAAGATATGAAGAGCAAAGTCTGCATACAGCTTTTGTTGCCAAAAAATTACAAATGATACAAGTACATAGGCTATTCCTGCTGGCCAGGTGAGTATGTTCTCTTTGATTAAATAATAAACGGCAAGTAACCCAAAAACTAATCCAAGTAGCTCAAGTAAATCAATTTGACTGACGTATTTGACAATGTCTTGTAGCAATGATTCCATAAGCTGACAAATATATATTTATTGTTTTTGGATATTGTCCATTTTGATTTGTAAAATGAAGTCTGAATTTTGGTGTATGGTTAAATCTATTTGTAAAGTATTCATAATTACAGCTTGTGCTTTCACCGTTGGTTGTGGTAGCGTTGGCGAAGAGAAAAAATCAGGAAAAAAGAAGAAGGATGGCTTGGTTGAGCAATTTAGGGCCGATGGTTCTATAAAGTCAGCTATAAATCTGAAAAATGGAAAGCGGCACGGAACAGCTAAGAGCTATTATAAAAATGGAGACCTCAGACAACAGATTGAATACTATAACAATGTAAAGCATGGCCTGGCTATAACCTATTATGAAAATGGGAACAAGTATCAGGAAACTCCCTATTACAACGGTGAAATACATGGCACTCAAAAAAAGTATAGATTAAATGGTAAACTAATGGCTGAGGTGCCCTACAGCAATGGTCAACCTTGTCAAGGTCTAATAGAATACTTACTTAATGGCGAGAAGAAGAAACAATACCCTAGAATTAATATAAGGTCAGTGGATAATCTCATTACCTCAAATGAGTATTCCTTAATACTTAGTCTGTCTGATGGAAACAAGAAAGTGGAGTTTTACTCTGGCCAATTAAATGATGACGGGTGTTTGCCACATTATGCCATTGCACTAGGGGAAACAGCACCGGGTGAAATTGAAGTCAAATATGAGCTACCAGAGCAACATTTTGTAATGGAAGAGCTAAGCTTCATAGCCAAAGTAGAAACCAAACTTGGCAATCCTTACATCATACAGACCAGCCATTACCTGGCTATAGAAAACAAGTAATAATTACCGAATCATTCGCTTCCTGGTCAGTAACTCATAGTTGCCCGGGGAGTACTTCAAACCCCGCTCGAGTAACTCACGCGCTTTACTTTTTTGCCCTTTCTTAAAAAAATAAACCGCAGCCAACGAGTACGCCCTACCCAGGTTATTATGATTTACGTTAAGGTCGTTTGAATACAAATTTTCAAATAGCACTCTGTATTTCTCAGCCTGCTTTACTTCGCCAAAATCATAAGACTGACCAAACTCGATCAAGTAAGCATTTCCCAGGAGACTTTTAAACATGTGGTTATTGTCAATACCAGCGTATCTACTCATTAGTTTATGCAGCTCCTCAACCACCAATTGATTATTGCCAATTGTCGATAGCTTATCAGTGATCATACTTATAAACATTCTGTTTATTTCAAGATTTTCAGGCTTAAGATTATAGGCTTTACCTGCATGATCTATGGCAGTTTCATGGTCTCCCAAGGTATAATGAGCCATCCCCCTTCTAACATGGTATAGATAACTTATTTCCAGATTAAGCTCTTCATTGTTACTCTTCGAGATAAAATCTTCGAAATATTCATTATAAGTGACCGTGTCCACCTTTTCAGTGAGAATAAGATGCGTCATATGATCAAATTCGGCCAATATATTTTCATTGGTTATACCATGCCCCTCTAACCTTGATAATTCAACCAGATAAGCCATTGCATCTTTATGGCTATACTTAAGGTCATTTAAAAGCTGAACATTGAGGAACACTAGCATAGAAGCAATATTTTCTTTCGGGTATAAAAAGTAAGACTTCTTGAGTTGTTGATAAGCGTCTAGTGTTTTACTTTCTTCCAGCTTATACAAAGCATCATTTAAATATTGTATACCAGCGAGCTCTTTTAAGTCGATGTTCTCATCAGAGTAATAAAAGGCATTAAATATTTCATCAACAGATTTGTTCTGGAACTCATCTTCACTTATTAGCTTGGCATCTTTTAGTTGACCCACCACGGCAGTTTTAAATCGGTCATTGTAATTAAAAAAATTACCTGAGGGGTCTGTGGATTCTACCAGTAATTGATCTGTTGTCGGATAAGCCATTAGATAGACATGAGTAGGCTTTTCTTTTATGCTGTAAGGAATAGAAAGGTCCTCAAAGATCAAGGCATACAAAGCTGTGGCTGATACACAGTTGTAGTTTCCCTTCGAAAATATATTGCTGAACCTATTTTGCAGTTCGTATTTGTCAAGAAACGCTTCATGAACGTCCTTATAGAGGCCTTTTATTTTCTTATCATTTGATTTTTTCAAATATTTATTTGCTGTAATTTCTGATAAAATAGCCTCATAAGATGCTCGATACTTACGTGAAGTCTCAATCGTTATTTGGGGATCAGGAGCCAGAAATAATTCAAAAAGTTGACTTTCGTCATTATTGACTAATAGAAACTGTTGCTGCTCAAGCTCTGAATTGAACTTCAGATCTTCAAAAAGCACTGAAGAATTTTGCGCAATTCCTTGCAAAGGAAATACTAGTAATAGTGACAGGACAAATTTGACGGAGAACTTAACCATATACGGAAATTAATAAACCAAATCCTTCGAACAAAGATTTCATAAGCACATAATCGATCTTTTTTTAAATTCTCTATTTTATATATCAGCCAATCTAAGTAGCTTTGCTCGGCAAATAACATAACCGCTTATTTGCTATGTCAAAAGACAATTCTAAATTCGTTCTGGAAGCACTTACATACGATGACGTGCTCCTTCAGCCGGGCTACTCAGAAGTACTTCCAAGAGATACGGACACTTCTTCTCAGCTTACCAAAAATATAAAACTTAATATACCACTGGTTTCTGCAGCTATGGATACTGTATCCGAGGCAGACTTGGCCATTGCAATGGCGCTCGAAGGTGGTCTGGGCTTTATTCATAAAAATATGACTAAAGAAAATCAGGCCAGTCAAGTGAGAAAAGTAAAGAGATCTCAAAGCGGGATGATAATTGATCCAATTACTTTGAACATCAACTCAACAGCTCAGGATGCCGAAAACATCATGAGAGAATATAAAATTGGTGGTATACCTGTGGTAGATGAGGGAGAAAAATTAATTGGTATTATTACCAATAGAGACTTAAGATTCCTAAAAAACTTTAGCACTCCGGTGGTTGAAATAATGACTAAAGATGGTCTGATCACAGCTGAGGAACACAAAATTAATCTTGAGACTGCTGAGGGGATACTCCAGCAACATAAAATAGAGAAGCTTCCCATTGTTAATGAAAAAGGGATACTTACCGGTCTCATTACATATAAGGATATTCTAAAGAAAAAGAATAAGCCTAATGCCTGTAAAGATGAGTTCGGTAGGTTAAGAGTTGGAGCCGCAGTCGGTGTTACTCCAGACATAATGGAGCGGATAGAATTGCTAAAAAAGGCAGGTGTAGATGTGGTAAGTATTGATACGGCCCATGGACACTCGAAAGGCGTAATTGATACCTTTAAAAAGGTAAAAGCTACTTATCCTGAACTAGACTTAATAGTTGGCAATGTAGCTACTGCAGAAGCTGCCAAAATGCTGGCAGAAGCCGGAGCAGACGCTATTAAAGTTGGAGTTGGCCCTGGAAGTATTTGTACCACCAGAATCATTGCCGGTGTAGGCGTGCCTCAACTTTCAGCAGTTTATGAAGCGGCTAAAGCAGTTGAAGATATGGGTGTGCCGATCATTGCTGATGGTGGGATTCGCTTTTCTGGTGATATTGTAAAAGCGTTAGCAGGGGGTGCCAGTAGTGTCATGATAGGTTCTTTATTGGCTGGTACAGAAGAAGCCCCGGGTGAAGTAATTATTTATGAAGGCAGGAAGTTTAAATCCTACAGAGGAATGGGTTCTTTAGAGGCTATGGAAGATGGTTCTAAAGATAGATATTTTCAGGATGCTGAAGATGATATTAAAAAATTGGTTCCAGAAGGCATCGTAGGTAGGGTGCCATATAAAGGCTTAGTTTCAGAGGTATTGTATCAACTTACAGGAGGATTGAAGGCCGGTATGGGTTACTGTGGTGCAGGAAGTATAGCACAACTTCAAAATGCCAAATTTGTTAAAATAACGGCAGCAGGTGTAAGTGAGAGTCACCCTCACGATATTTTCATTACGCGTGAGGCTCCCAATTATAGCAGGTGAGCTTGAAAACAGACTCCATCGATTCCCAAATCAGGAAAACATATCTCAATCTAGGACAATTGACAATTTCAATACTATGGCAATATTGAGTAGCTTTATACATTTTCGATGTTTTAAAAAGTTTGGTGTAATATCTGATAATAAATATTAAAAGCTGCGCAATACAAGTGAGGTTACCTTTAGAAGAAAGGGAGTATTTATTTAGCATTGCGTATTTTAATTGCTAGAAAAATTAGGCATGATGAAAATAAAACGAAGTTTAAAGAAACTGATTTTTACTGTAATAATTGCAGTAGCATATTTTTCTGTGGGAGCCCAAACATTGTATAAAGAGACATTTGAAGATTTGTCAAACGGTGTTAATTCGGATGCAGGAAACAGTGGTTGGAATATTGATGACCCTTCTCCTGGTAATACAGATTTTTTTGAAAAACAAACCTTTGGTGGGGTTGAGTTATTTTATGCAAATGATACTGATGGTACCACAAAGTGGTATTCTGATGTAATTTCTACTTCAGCTTATCCTGGAGGTGTTACTATATCAGTTGATATTGGTGAGTATAGCGGTTTTTTTGCAGGTCTTGAAGCAGATGACTTTATAGAAATTTATTATAATACTAATGGCTTACAGGGAGCAGATAATTTGATAGCTTCAAGGTTTGATGATTTTGGCAACCCTTTTCAGATAGCTTTTGAAACAATCACCTCTGGTAATATTATAGCATCACAAGTGCAGATAGTTATTCTTATTGACAATGATGAGAACAATGAAAGTCACTATTTTAAAAATGTAAAGGTTAACTCTACAACTGGAGGTACAACATTATATTCAAGAGCAAGTGGTGATTGGGATGATGGTAACAACTGGTCTGCTATTGCACTAGGTGGACTTACTTGTAATTGTTTTCCCGATGAGACGACACCAACATTCGTTGGTAATAGTAATACCATTAATTTAAATATTGACGGTGAAGTTAATGATCTTACGATACTTAATACAGGCACGATATTATATACTAATAATACTGTTGAGTTGAACGTTAGTAATGATGGCATACTTACCGTAAACAGTGGAGGAACTTTAGATGAAAATGGCAGAACAGATGCTGATGTTGATTTTGAAGGAGGTAGTGGTACAAGCCAGTTTGTTGTAAATACCGGGTCAACTGTGAACATAGAAAATGTATATATGTTTGGCACAAATACACTTACAATTAGTGGTGATGGAAACATAAATATTAGTGATGCATTACAATTTAGTAGTAGTGGCACAATTACAAATGATAATACTGGCTCAATAGATATAGGTCTCGACTTTAACTTCAATACTGATAATGGTACTTTTAATAACAATGGCTCAATAGATATTGGTGATGACATCGTATTTAATAATGGGGATCAAAGTAACTCACTTACAAATACCGGCTCCATTGTAGTAACCGATGATGTTATATTTCAGGATGATTTTAATACAATCAATAATTCAGGCACCTTTTCAATTGGAGATAACCTATTCTATAATAATGATGACAACGATGTGATAAATAGCGGAATAATGTCTATGCAGGATCTTTTTGTAAATGATGCAGGAGATGATAGAAACACATTTACAAATCAGTCTGGGGGAGTGGTTAATATTTCGGCAACAATAGATTTTAATAATGGAAGCTTTACAATTGATAACAACGGTACTATCAATCAAACTGGTAATTTCTTAGACTTGGCCACTGCTGGTACTGCGATTAATAATTTAAATGGTTCAACCTGGAATTGGTCAGGTACATCTTATGATGTCGATTTAACAACCATTATAGACTTAAGCATCTCATCTAACACATTTAATTACACAGGGGCGGCAGCTCAGCCGGTAATTAATACAACTTATCATCATTTAGGGATGCTTGGAAGTGGCACAAATGTACTACAGGGTACATCAACTGTCAATGGCACATTGACTTTGACTTCTAGCCATATTTCAATTGGAGCTAATACTCTAACAATTACTAGTTCCGGAAGTATCAGCGGAGGTAGTCCGATAAGCTTTGTTATAACGGATGGTGCTGGAGAGTTGATTCAAAACAATATCGGAAATGGAGGAAAAATGGGAAGTGTATTGTTTCCTGTTGGAAGGACAGTAGCTTCATACACTCCATTGAGTTTGGATAATTCAACTGGAACGGCTGATAATTTTGGCTTGCGTGTTTGTACTAATGTATATGAAGAGGGGGGGTGTGAAACGGGTACCTTAGTTAGTGATTTGATTTTAGACAGAACTTGGTTTATTAGTGAGGCTGTTGTAGGAGGTTCAAGTGCAGATATCAATTTTCAGTGGAATGGGACTAATGAAGTCGGTAGCTTCAATAGGTCAGCTATGAATATTATCCATTATAATGGTTCCATTTGGGAAACATTAGGTACAGGGTCAGCTACGGGTAGTGACCCTTATAATGCAGTGGTTAACGGTGTTTCCGACTTTTCCCCATTTACAATAGAAGACGCGACTTCCCCTCTTCCTGTAGAACTTGTTTCGTTTAACGCGAAAAATAATAATGGTAATGTTGAGGTGGAGTGGATCACAGCATCGGAAATTAATAATGATTATTTTATCCTTGAAAGATCGTTTGATTCTAAATCATTTGAGGAAATTGCAATGGTTGCAGGTAATGGTACAACCAATGAAACCATTACATACAAAGAAATAGATGTAAGACCATATGGCGGTACATCATACTACAGGCTTACTCAAGTTGACTATGATGGTACATCAAAAACATATGCTCCTGTAAAGGTTGAGGTAGCGTTAAGTGATGAGATTGTTTCATATGTGCACCCTATTCCTTCAAATGGAGATTTTATAAACGTTCAACTTTCTGGTGTTGATAAAAGTCTTGGAGCACAGTTGAAAATAGTAAACATCAAAGGTGAAACAGTTTATGCTGACGACATCTTCGTGGATGAGGAGACTGGATTTAATCAGAAAATTAAATTTGCTAACAAACTACCAACAGGGATTTATATTCTAAACATCACTACACCTGATCCCATTATTAAACGTATAATGGTAAAATAAGGACTCACAATAGATGAAATCGAAACATAAAGGTAAGCTTTAAGCTTACCTTTATTTATTTTAGTATCTTCAAAGCGATTTTTTCATCTATGTTAAGTACTAAGGCTATAATTCGATTGAGTACGCTAGCGGCTATTATATGCTGGATAGCCATGGTCTTTACTGATATCTTTATTGTCTTTAGTGATATTAGCAACGTTGACGCTGGTATAAGCAGAGACCTTCCACCTATTTTATTAAGCCTTTTCATACTTTCCGTTTTTATTTTCTATAAGTATAGAATTGAAAAGGCAGAGAGCATCAATTTTGTAGACCTTCTTTGGAACGTGTTTGTTACTGGTCTGGTAACTACGATAGTTTCCCTATTCTTTAGATTTTTCCTAAATATACTTGGCAGTACCAAGCTGGCAGAAAACATCATTTTACTTGATTTTATTTATTTGGTGAATCTCGGGCTGGTTTGTGGTTTTTTGATATCAACTTTTGTTGTCTGGAAAAGACTAATTCTTTATCAGAAATCTAAGCTGCTCATGAAGGCTTGGCTGGTCTTTGAGTATTCCTTATTGGCAAGCCTTATATTATACGTATTACCTTTTCCTTTCTTATTTATAATACAAGATGCGTTAACCATAGCCCTGATACTATTAGGAGTGGTGCTATCGGCTAATATGAAATGGGTGGCTTATCTCAATTTTAAACAGAAATGGAAGAGTATATTATTGATTGCGTTGGCCATGTTTTATCTGGGTTATTTTTCATTTACACTTTATACGCTATCGATTGATATCGGTCAAAAATCTACTGGCTTCTTAGATTTTACAAGCAATATATTCATCATGTCTTTAATGGCATTCATTTTTATATATGCCTTATTCTCACTCTTGGTTATACTTTTCAACTTGCCAACATCCTCGGTATTTGAACAAAAACTTGAAGAGGTAGTAAATTTTCAGCGATTAAGCCAATCTATTCAGACAGAGCAAAATGAAGAGCGCGTTTATGATATTTTACTTGAGAGTTCTGTAAGTACTGTATTTGCAGATGCAGCCTGGCTTGAAATTGGTAATGGGCAATCTGATGAAAAGTATTACACACATGGCATTGAGCAATCTGAGATTATATCAATAAAGGATCACATTAAAGCCAATAACGTAAAGGGTGTACTTGATCAAAGCAGCGATAAAACGAAGAATCTGAATAAGTATCTTTCTACCTTAAAAGGGCTCAGGTTCAGGTCTATAATGGCATTTCCTGTTTATGTGAAGAACCAACAAATTGGCACGCTTGCATTATTAAAAGAAGTAAGTGATGGTTTTAATAAAGAGATGACCAAAATCATCGGAACATTTGCTAATCAGGCGGGTATTTCAATCGAAAATTTTAGGCTCTTATCAGAAGCTCTTGAAAACGAGAGATATAAAGAAGAGCTAAAAATTGCCAAACGAGTACAAAGTAGTCTTCTGCCTGATAAGCTTGACAAAAATGATGATTTTGAAATAGTCGCGTTCTCTGTAGCTGCCGATGAAGTAGGAGGAGATTACTATGATACTTACAGGATTAATCAGGATAAAATAGCTGTTATTATCAGCGATGTTTCAGGTAAGGGTACCTCAGCGGCATTTCATATGTCACAAATGAAAGGTGTATTTCATAGTCTTTCCCAGATCGATCAATCACCCAAAGATTTCCTTGTCTCAGCCAATCGTGCGCTTAGTTTGTGTTTAGATCGTACTTCATTTATTACTACCTCATATTTCATTATAAGCAAGCGCAACAAAGAAGTTGAGTATGCCAGAGCCGGTCATTGTCCTACTTTATATTATGACAGTAGTTCAGATGAAACCAGCTTTTTTCAAAATAAAGGACTTGGATTAGGTATTCTTAGAACTGATGGGTTTGAAAATTACATTCAAACCAACAGGTTTCAGTACGGAAGTAATGACATAATGGTGCTCTACACTGATGGTATCACAGAAGCCAAGAATAATAAAGGCGAAGAGTTTGGGTATGAAAGGCTTAAAGAGCTAGTAAGAAAAAATAGTAGTAAAACGGCCGAAGAGCTTCAAGAACTTTTAATTGATGCATTGTATGATTTTTCGGGCACATCGGTGATTGATGATGACTATACAACGCTGATTATCAAGTTTAAATAGAATTAACTTATGGAGAACTAATACGTATTAGAATTATGGTTGATATAAAAAGAATAAGTGAAGAAGGGTATGATTTAATTACCATTGTAGGTGAAGTTGATGCTAGCTCATCCATTGAGCTGGATAACGCCATTTCTGAAGCCGTAAATAGCTCTCAGAGCAAGTTTTTGGTAGATTGTACTTCTCTCGATTACATATCATCGGCAGGCTTAGGCGTGTTTATGTCCCATATCGAAGATTTCAAAAGGAAAGGGATTACTTTAATTCTTTTTGGTCTAAACGAAAAGGTCGAAAATGTGTTTGAAATATTGGGATTGGACCAACTATTGGAGATGAGAAAGACTAAGGAAGAGGCGAAAAATAGTTTGTAATGAAGTATTGTTATAAGGTTCCATGTAAGAAGGAAAAGCTTCGTGAGATACGAGGCTTTGTAAAGGAGGTGCTGGATAAACATGGCCTGTCTGAAATTGATGTGAGTACATTGGTATTGGCTATAGATGAAGTTTGTGCCAACCTTATAATTCACTCTCACGACTGCAATCCTAAAGATTCCATAGAGCTCGAGATTAAATTTGACAACAATCAAACACTTACCTTTAGTATTATCGATAGTTCAGAGATATTTAACATCAATGAGTACGAAGAGCCTTCACTAGAAGATATCATTAAAAAACAACGTAAGGGAGGTATAGGTTTGATACTCGTAAAACGAATAATGGATGACATCAAAATTGTGTCAGAAAACAAGAAATATATCTGCAAACTCACCAAGAAGATAGACAGACCTTAAGAGTCATATCATTAACCGCTGCTTTCTATCTTAAAATGATTAAAATTGCATGATTTTAAAAACACTCAAAAGCATGAGAGTAATTACATTACTATCAGTATTTATTATACTATTATCTAGCTGTGGTACAGGTACAAAAATTAACACCACCTCAACAGATTCAGAAAGTAAACCTTTGTTTACAGTTGATGAAGAGCCAGTTTCAATACAGGAGTTTATTTATGTATACAAAAAGAACAATGCAAATAGTGACAGTGCCTTTACAAAGAAAGATATTGACGAATACCTTGAGTTATACAAAAAGTTCAAGTTGAAAATTGCAGAAGCAAAACATCAGGGTATTGATACAACCAAGGCATTTAATAAAGAATTTAACACCTATAAAGAGCAGCTAAAAAAGCCTTATCTAACAGAAAATAAGGTTACGGAAGAATTGATTCAAGAGGCTTACAATAGGTACCAAACCGAGCTAAACGCATCTCACATACTGATTAAGGTTGATGAAAATGCTTCGCCTGAAGACACGCTCAAAGCATACAATAAGGTACTTGATATTAGAAGTAAGGCTTTGGCTGGTCAGGAGTTTTCATCATTAGCAAAGCAATATTCTAATGACCCAAGTGCCGCAAGAAACGGGGGTAACTTAGGCTATTTTACTGCATTTCAAATGGTATATCCATTCGAGAGTGCGGCTTATGCCACAAATGAAGGTGAGATATCAATGCCCGTTAGAACTCGATTTGGTTATCATATTATTAGAGTTTTGGATAAACGTGAAGCTCAGGGAAGTGTCACTGTATCTCACCTAATGCTTAGAATACAACCACATAAGCAAGACTCTTTAGAAAAAAGAAATAAAATATTTGAACTGTACGATCAGGCTGTAGGCGGTGCTAATTGGGAGCAGCTGGTCGAACAGTTTTCTGAAGATATTAATAGTAAAAGAAAGGGTGGTACTTTACCTCCTTTCAAGGTTGGACAGATGCCTTTTTCTTTTCAAGAAGCGGCTTTTTCAATACAATATGAGGGAGAATTTGCTGATCCTGTGATGACACCTTACGGCTGGCACATCGTTAGGTTGGAAAAAAGAACATCGATAGAAAGCTTCGAAGAAATGGAAAACAGCCTTAGAGCCAGGGTCAAGAGAGATGCAAGAGGAGAAAAAAATAAGCAGGCTTTGATTCAAAGATTAAAAAAGGAAAACAATTATACTTTACATCACGATGTGCTGGATGAAGTATACCAGATGGCAGACAGTACCTTACAAAAAGGAAAGTGGAGTTATAATGAGTCAGTCGATTTAGATGTAAATAATACACTTATATCATTCAATGAAAAATCAATTCCTACAAAACAGTTCTTGGACTATATTGAGGAAAAACAAAGACCAAACAGTGCCGACCCCACCATATATATGAAGTCGTTGTTTAAAGGTTTTGAAGAACAAGAGGTGATCGCTTATGAGGAAAATCATTTAGAAGATAAATACTACGATTACAAAATGCTGGTAAAAGAATATAGAGAGGGTATTATGCTTTTCCAGTTGATGGAAGAAGAGGTTTGGCAGAAAGCCGTAGATGATAGCGTTGGTTTACAAACGTACTATGCTAAAAATCAAGATGAATATAAATGGGACAAAAGACTAAGAGCCTTTATATATAGTGTTGATGAGAAGGAAATATTAACCGAGATACAAGCGTTAATAGGTAATAATGATAGCCTTGCGTTTTCAAAAAAAGATTTAGAAGCTAAGTATAATCAACGAACAGCCTTAACTTTGCAAGTTGAATCTGGTATTTTTGAAATCACTGAAAAAAGTGTACTGGAAAAGATTCAGCCAACAGTAGGAATTCATAAAGTGGAACTTGAGGATAGATTTGTATTGGTTTATGTACAAGAGGTGCTGGCTCCTGAGTCTAAACCATTTGATCAGGTTAGAGGGTTAGTTATTTCAGATTATCAAAATCAATTGGAGAAAGAATGGGTTGAAAAACTTCGGATTAAGTTTCCTATTGAAGTAAACAATGGACGGTTAAAAGATGTATATAAAACACTTATTAAGTAGGACATTTATTTTGTTGGCTTTTGTGGCCACCATATCATCCTGTGATTTAATCAAGATGAAAGATGAAGAGCCGGCAGAAGTGGCCACTTCAGAACCAATCGCACGAGTCCATGATCAGTACTTATATGAAGAAGATATAGAAGGGATGATTACCCCTGGAATGAATGTATCGGATAGTTCTGAAAGGGTGGAAAGGTTTATTAATAACTGGATAAAGAAACAGCTATTAATCGAGGAGGCATCAACTAAAATAGAGTTTGATGAAGCCGAAATTGAACGAAAAATATTGGATTACAAATACAGCCTGATGGGCTATGAGTACCAGTCATATTATATTAATAACAACCTGGATACAGAGGTTTCAGACGATGAAGTAAAGACTTACTACGATGAGAATATAGATAACTTTATTTTAAAGCAAAATATCATTAGGGGCAAATATGTTAAACTACCTAAAGGGGCTCCTAAGATTAATAAAGTAAAGCGACTCATTAATTCTGGTAAGGAAGAAGATATTGAAGAACTCAACTCCTACTGCCTAAGTTTTGCCACTACTTATCAACTTAATGATTCAGTTTGGATGGTTTTTGACGATGTTTTTAAAAACTCACCCATGGCAGAAATCCCAAATAAAGTGCAGTTTTTAAGGGGCAATAGATATGTCGAGACCTCTGATGATCTATTTCAATATTTTTTGAAAATAGAAGAGTATAGAATACACGACAATGTATCACCATTAGAGTTCGTAAAAGAGGATATAAAAAACATTATTGTTAATAAGAGAAAAGTAGAGCTGGCAAAAAAGCTGGAAGAAGATGTATATGAAAGAGCAACGCAGAATAATGAATTTGAGATATATAATTAGCGCGATATTATTTTTCGCGACTGCAACCATAAGTCTAGGTCAGGAGAAAGAAGGAGTAGTTATTGACAAAATAATTGCAAAGGTAGATAACTATATCGTGCTCAAGTCAGATCTTGAAACTGCCTATTTAAGCTATTTAGCAAGTGGCAATAGTGCAACACCTGATGCCAAGTGCCGTATACTTGGCCAATTAATAAGCCAGAAGTTGATGGTTGCTAAAGCGGAGATCGATTCAGTAATTGTAACAGATGTAGAAGTGTCGGCCAATCTTGACAATAGAATGCAAATGATTCTATCACAGTATGGTGGCTCTCCTGAGCAATTGGAAGAATACTACGGAAAGACAATTGATCAAATAAAGGAAGATATCAGAGATGATATCAAACAACAACTGACGGTACAAAGAATGCAATCTACGATTACTGAAGGTATCAAAGTTACACCACAGGACGTAAGAAAATTCTTCAATCAAATTCCACAGGATAGCCTTCCTTATTTCTCAAAAGAAGTAGAGGTGGCTCAAATAGTTAAAATACCCACGGTAAGTAAAGACCAAAAAGCTGAAATGAGAAGTAAGCTCAACGATATAAGAGCACGTATCATTGCCGGGGAGAGTTTTGAAGCAATGGCAAAAGAATACTCCCAAGGTCCAAGTGCTAAATATGGAGGTAATTTAGGCTTTGCTCAAAGGGGAGTTATGGCACCTGAATATGAGGCATCTTCATTAAAACTGAAGCCAGGAGAAATATCAAGCCCATTTGAGACCCAGTTTGGTCTGCACATTGTACAGCTCATTGAAAGGCGTGGTAATGAATACAACTCAAGGCATATTTTATTACAGCCTAAACCTTCTCAGCAAGATATTGAGAGAGCATCGAACTACCTTGACAGTTTAAGGCAGCAAATAGAGTCAGATAGTATAACCTTTGAAAAAGCTGCTAAAGAATACTCTGAAGACCAGGCAACTTCTGGCAGAGGAGGCTACTTTAGTGATAATTCAGGTGGCACCCGAGTATCCGTTGAGGATCTCGATCCTGTAGTGTTTTTCACTATTGACAGTATGCAAACAGAGTCAATTAGCAAGCCTGTTACTTTCAGAACTGATGATGGTAAAGAAGCCGTAAGGATACTTTATTACAAATCAAAAATTCAACCACATCAGGCCAACTTAAAAGATGATTGGCAAAAAATACAAGCGGCTACTTTAAATGAAAAGAAGTCGCGTGTGCTAGATAAGTGGTTTAATAAAGCACGTGGAGATGTATTTATTAGTATCGATTCCGAATACGACTATTGCGGAATAATGAATTAGCCAACCAATCGTTTGTAATTCCGTAATAATCAAACAATATTCGATTTAAAGTAATCCAAAAATTATATGAAAGAGTTTAGCACGGAAGTAGAAGCTGCGGATGAGTTACATAAAGCCTTTACCACATTAAAAGATGAAATTTCTAAAGTGGTTATTGGTCAGGATGAGGTGGTCAAACTTTTGCTTACATCTATTTTTTGCCAAGGTCATTGTCTTTTGGTAGGCGTACCTGGCTTAGCCAAAACTCTTTTAATACAAACTATCGCTTCAGCTTTAGATTTGAAATTTAATAGAATCCAGTTTACCCCTGACCTAATGCCTTCGGACATATTAGGAGCCGAAACATTGGATAAAGACAGGAACTTCAAATTTATTCAGGGACCGATCTTTTCAAACATTATTTTGGCAGATGAGATTAACCGAACACCACCTAAAACTCAGGCTGCGTTGTTAGAATCTATGCAAGAGTATGCCGTGACGATCGCAGGTAAAAAATATAATTTAGAAAAGCCGTTCTTTGTATTAGCTACTCAAAATCCAATAGAGCAAGAAGGTACATACCCACTACCAGAAGCTCAACTTGATCGGTTTATGTTCAATGTATTACTCGATTATCCTGCCTATGATAAAGAGGTTGATATTGTTAAAAGCACTACCAGTGACTTAAAAGTTGATATAAAACCAGTATTAACTGGTGCGGAAATCGATTACTTCCAACATCTGGTAAGAAAAGTGCCTGTTGCTGACAATGTGGTTGAATATGCGGTAGAGCTTGTGCACAAGACAAGGCCAAACACCCCTAAGGCTGACAAGGTATCCAATGATTACCTAGAGTGGGGGGCGGGTCCAAGAGCCTCTCAATATTTAGTTGTTGGTGCCAAATGCAATGCCTTACTTAATGGTAAATATTCACCTGATATCGAAGATGTAATAGCGGTTGCCAAGCCAACTTTAAGACATAGAATCGTACGTAATTTTAAGGCAGAAGCAGAGGAGATAACGGTCGATAATATTATTGAACAGCTAATTGGCTAATTAGAAAATTGGCTCATCTGTAATAGTCAGGTTACGAACACTTCGTTCGATTCGATAGCGTCTTAGTGAAACTCTTGCTGGCCCACCCGTTGGAGTACCATCTTGTAGGCTAAAACTTGAGCCACAACAGGGGTCATCTAAAAAAAGACCTGAACTGTGCACTTCAACAGTTGCACAAGCTGCATTTGGTTCATATGAGCAGTTTCTTTCAAACGCATTATATTGAGAAGCATTCACACGATACAATATAATACCCCTTACACCTTGATTAAGTAGAATGTACCCTCCATCTATTGTGAGGTCTGTATACTGAGGCAAGTCAAGATTTATAAAAATATCATCAAAGGCTGCAGGCGGTATTTCTCCATCTACAAATTCGTTGCTACAACTTAGTTGAGATAGAACCAACCCAAGGAATCCAAGGGATAAAATATATCTAATGGTAGTCATAAAATCCTTTGCCAGCCTTTCTACCGTGGTGGCCAGCATCAACTTTTTGCTGTTGTATTCTACTCGGCCGAAATTTTGAATCTTGATGGAAGGAGTTAAACATCGAGGTGGTGACAGAGAAATTGGTATCTACACCGATGAGATCCATGAGTTTAAAGGGTCCCATTTTAAACCCTGAGGCTTCAATGAGTTTATCAATACTTTGAACATCTGCTACCCCTTCTTCCAGTACTTTTAAACTCTCAACATAAAAGTGTCTCGCTACACGATTTACAATGAAGCCAGGAGAGTCTTTAGCCATAACGGCAACCTTTCCCAGCTTTTCAGCAAGCTGTTTGGTAACATGTGCCACTTCAGTGTATGTAGAGGCTCCGGAAATGACCTCAACCAGTTTCATAATATGAGCTGGATTGAAGAAATGCATACCCACAAAACGTTCAGGCAAGCTTAATCCTGCTCCAATTTGTGTTATTGGAATAGAAGAAGTATTCGAAGATAAAATGGTTTTGTCATCATTAATTTCTTCCAGTTGTTTAAAAACAGATTGCTTAACATCAAGTTTTTCAACTATGGCCTCAATGATAAAGTCACAAGAAAGCTTATTGATATCCGTGGTTAGGGTAAGGTTTTCTAACGCTGTCTGTCTGACTTCTTCCGTAACCTTTCCTTTTTCTATTCCTTTGTTAAGATTTTTGTCAATGCTTTGTTGGGCCTTGTCTAAAACGCTCTGATCCAGATCATATAAAATGGTTTTGTAGCCTGCCATGGCAGAGATTTGAGCGATTCCTAATCCCATAGTCCCGGCTCCTACAATCCCTATTACTTTTATTTGATCAAGTGAGTATCCCATTATAGAAGTGTTTTAAACTGCATCAAAAACCTAACGTCATTTTCAGTATATAAACGTAAATCGTTAACTCTAAATTTTAATTGTGCGATTCTTTCAATACCCATACCAAAAGCAAAGCCAGTATATTCTTCAGGATCAATGTCACAATTTTCCAATACATTAGGGTCAACCATTCCCGACCCGGCTATTTCTACCCAGCCAGTATACTTGCAGAGTTGACAGCCATCTCCTTTACAAATCTGGCAAGAGATATCAATTTCTGCGCTTGGCTCTGTAAAAGGGAAGTAGGAAGGTCTATATCTCACCTCCGTTTCAGGCCCAAACATTTCTTTTGCGAAATGATATAAAGTTTGTTTGAGATCTACAAAACTTACGTTTTTGTCTACATACAATCCCTCAACCTGATGGAATACGCAATGTGCACGAGCAGATATGGCTTCATTTCTATACACTCTTCCAGGCATAATGGACCTGAATGGCGGTTTGTTATTTTTCATAAGCCGCGTTTGCACATTAGATGTATGAGTCCTAAGAAGTATGTCAGGGTTTTTTTCTATAAAGAAAGTATCCTGCATTTCCCTAGCCGGATGATTTTCCGGGAAATTCAGCGCTGTGAAATTGTGCCAGTCATCTTCTATTTCAGGTCCGTCAGAAACATTAAACCCAATCCGTTCAAAGATTTTAATGATTTCATTTCTCACAGCCGTCAAAGGATGCATGCTTCCTAGCTCACGCCCTGATGGCGGCAGGGTGAGGTCAATATGCTGACTATCGGTCGATGATTTGGTAGATTCAAGTGTACTTATGAGTTGTTTAAACTTGCTTTGAGCAGCCTCTTTAAGCTTATTAATCTCCATTCCAAATGCTTTTTTTTCTTCATTTGGAATATTGCGCATCTCAGCAAATAAGTCACCAATGATACTTTTTTTGCTTATAAATTTTATTCTATATGCCTCAAGCTCTTCCTGAGTTGTCGCTGTAAAGGATTCTATTTCCTTAAGTATGTTATTTACCTTTTCTTTCATATGATCATTCCTGCACCAACAGTTTCATGCGTAGCTTCGTCAATTAATATTACGCTGCCGGTACCTCTATTTCTAGTGTACTTGTCATAAAGTAATGGCTTTGTTGTTCTTAGAGTAACTCTAGCGATGTCATTCATCCCTATTTTCTTATCATCTTCAAGTCGATGAAGTGTGTTTATATCTACCTTATAATGTATGTTTTTCACAAGGCATCGTACTTCGTTAGTTGTATGTCTTAAGCCATATTTACCATTAGGTGTTAGTGCTTTTTGATTTAACCAGCATAACATGATGTCTACATCCTGACCTACATTGGGTCTATTTTGGTCCCTGACAATCATATCTCCTCTACTTATATCAATATCATCTTCAAGCTGCATTGTAACAGACATTGGTGCAAAGGCTTCATCAAGCTCACCATTAAAAGAGTCGATACTTTTTATTTTTGTTGAAAAACCAGATGGTAATACCACTACGTCATCTCCTGGCTTAAATACACCACCCCCAATGCGACCTGCGTAACCTCTATAGTCATGATATTTGTCAGAGTGAGGCCTTATTACATGTTGTACAGGAAAACGGCAGTCGATGTGATTGTGATCACTACCAATATGAATATTTTCAAGCACATAAAGCAATGTTCCTCCCTGAAACCAATCCATGTTTTTAGACTGATTAACAACATTATCCCCTTTTAATGCACTAATAGGTATAAAGCGAATGTCTTTAACATCTAACTTTGATGCGAAGGCTTCAACCTGTTCTTTTATTTTTTGATATACTTTTTCATCATATTCAACAAGATCCATCTTGTTGATGCAAAATACAATATGAGGTATGCCTAATAGAGAAGCAATAAAGGTGTGTCGGTATGTTTGTTCAACCACTCCCTTTCTTGCATCAATCAATATTATTGCCAGGTTGGCAGTAGATGCACCTGTTACCATATTTCTTGTGTATTGAATATGGCCTGGTGTATCTGCTATAATGAACTTTCTTCTTGGTGTAGCGAAATATCTGTAAGCTACATCTATGGTTATACCTTGCTCTCTTTCATCTCTTAGTCCATCTGTGAGCAAAGCCAAGTTTACGTTCTCATCTCCTTTACGCTTACTTGACTCCTCGATGGCCTCATATTGATCTTCAAAAATTGACTTAGAGTCATAAAGCAAACGACCTATCAATGTGCTTTTCCCATCGTCTACGCTACCTGCAGTAGTGAATCGTAAAAGCTCCATGTCTAAATATCCTTTAGTATTGTTTTCACCCATGGGTAAATCTTATGGTATTATTAAAAATATCCTTGTTTTTTTCTGTCTTCCATTGCTGCCTCCGAGCGCTTGTCATCAGCTCGGGTGCCTCTTTCAGTTAGCCTCGAAGCTGCAACCTCTTCAATTATATCCTCAAGAGTTGAAGCACTGGATTCTACCGCTCCGGTGCAGGTCATATCACCTATTGTTCTAAAACGAACCGTCTTGTTTAGAGTAATTTCTGAATCTTTTTGCTCGATAAAATCACATTTGGCCATAATGGTATTATCACGCTCAAAAACATCTCTTTTATGAGCAAAATATAAGCTTGGGAGCTCAATACCTTCCATTAAAATATATTGCCAAACATCCATTTCGGTCCAGTTACTTATTGGAAATACCCTAAAGTTTTCACCGTAATTCTTTTTTCCATTGAACAGGTTCCATAATTCTGGTCTCTGATTTTTTGGATCCCACTGGCCAAATTCATCTCTGTGAGAGAAAAATCGCTCTTTAGCCCGAGCCTTTTCTTCATCTCTTCTTGCACCACCTAGGCAAGCATCAAACTTATATTTTTCAATAGTGTCTAGAAGCGTAACAGTTTGCAGTCCATTGCGACTTGCATTATATCCTTTTTCCTCAACTACCTTCCCTTCATCGATAGATTCCTGTACAGATCCAACTAGCAATTTTGCATCCATCTCATTAATAAACTTATCTCTAAATTCAATTGTCTCTGGGAAATTATGCCCAGTATCGATGTGTACTAATGGGAAAGGAACCTTGGCAGGGTAGAAAGCCTTTCTAGCAAGGTGTGCAACTGTTATTGAATCCTTTCCTCCAGAAAACAATATAGCAGGATTTTCAAATTGAGCAGCTACCTCTCTGAGAATAAATATGGCCTCAGCTTCTAGCTCCTTTAAATGTGTTAAATTGTAAGATTTCATGTATAAATTTATCTCCTAATTTTATCAGAAACTTTGTCCATCAATTCTTTAAGACTTTCCGTTATATCTTGGTTGGCTGTATCTATATTGATGTCAGCATGAGTTGGATTTTCAAATGGCGATGATATTCCTGTAAATTCGGGAATTTCTCCTTTCCTGGCTTTTGCATATAACCCTTTAACATCTCTGCTTTCACAAACTTCAATTGGGCAGTTTATAAAAACCTCACAAAATTTTTCGCCAACTATTGCTCTTGCCATATCACGAATTTGTTTTGTAGGACTAATTAACGAGCAAATAGTGATCACTCCATTCATTGCAAATAGCTTAGATATTTCAGCTGCACGCCTGATGTTTTCAATTCTATCCTCTTTAGTAAAAGATAAATTTTTATTAATACCAGATCTCAAGTTATCACCATCTAACAAAGCTGTTAAATATCCCTGCTGATAGAGCTCGTTTTCCAGAGCACGAGCCAACGTGCTTTTTCCAGAACCCGATAATCCCACCATCCAGATTACTAAGGAAGTTTGCCTCAAGAGGTCTTCTTTCTTTTCTGTACTTAGTACTGTATCAAATATTGGGTGTATATTCTCAGCCATTTGGTTATTTTAAAGCGCAAAAATACAATTTATTCATTGATTTAATAAATGAGCGTGGCATTTGTGTAGCTTTGAAATTTAATGAGAAAAGAGCAAATGAAAATAGATAAAGATAAGCTTATTAAGATCACAAGATTAGCTGGTGAAGAGATTATGAAAGTGTATAGAATAGCTGATTTTAAAGATGTTGTTACATATAAAGCTGATGACTCACCTCTTACCATTGCAGATGAAGCTTCAAATGAAGTAATCATGAGAGAACTAAAGTCATTGTACCCTGATATCCCGATTATTTCAGAAGAAGGTAAAGATATCTCATATGAGGAGAGGAAGGAGTTTGAGATCTTTTGGCTTGTAGATCCTTTAGATGGTACCAAAGAATTCATTAATAAGAATGGACAGTTTACTGTAAACATTGCGTTGATTAAAGGCGGAAGACCCATTGCCGGGTTCATTTATGCTCCGGATTTAGATACTTATTATTATGGCATAATTGGTGAAGGAGCGTACAAGGATGAAAAAGGAAGTAAATCAGAAATCACGGTTAATAATAATAAGAGTAAGCGTATTGCTGTTAGAAGCAAATCTCACCCTTCTCCTGAAGAAGAAGTCGTCTTAAGTGAATATGATGTAGCTGACAGTATATCTGTTGGGAGCTCCCTCAAATTCTGCATGGTTGCTGAAGGAAAGGCAGACGTTTATTATCGACATGGGCCTACGATGGAGTGGGATACTGCTGCCGGTCAAGCTATTCTCGAAGCAGCTGGTGGGAAGGTTTTAAAAGATACTGGCCCGGAACCTTTTACGTATAATAAAGAAAACTTGCTCAACTCAAGCTTTTTGGGCCTTGGCTTTTGAGGCCTTATAGATAACTCCTATAAATATTAAAGAAAGTAGTAAAGCTGTAGTCAAAAGCACTAAGTCACCGTACTCTTTTAAGAGAATAGCCAATGCAATGAATACTGCATTTATACAGATCAGAATCATTACAGATTGACTGTGATTAAGACCCGCTTTTATTAAAAGATGATGAATATGATTGTTGTCAGCTTCAAATGGTGATTTAGCCTTGACGATTCTTATAATAAATACGCGCAGTGTATCCATAAGCGGAATTATCATAATGCAGATGGCTGTACCAATTGAAGACATGAATTTGAAATGTGAGGTGTAGGGAAGATCATAGTTTTTGTTTATAAACAAGATGATTATACAGGCCTGAAAAAAGCCCATCAGCAAGGCTCCTGTATCTCCCATAAATATTTTTGATGGCTGCCAATTAAAATAGAGAAAGGCTGCGATACCTCCTAAGAAGGCAAAGGTGATATAACTAAAGTAGACATCTCCTATTAGATAAAACCAAACAGCTATTGACCCAAGGATAATGAAGCTTATCGATCCTGCGAGTCCGTCAAGGCCATCGATAAGGTTTATCGAATTTGTAATTACTATAATTACAAATACAGTAATAGTCCAAGTTAATACTTTTGGAAATTGCCAGTCAAATAGATCATAAAAGGAGTCCAGTCGAATATCAGAGAGGTATATCACTATAAGTGCTGGTATTAACTGACTTAAGAGTTTAAAAATTGGCCTTAAAGGGATAAGATCATCGCGAAGTCCGATAACAAATACTATGCTTAGTGCTCCAAATAAATATTTGTGCTCAAGAGAAGCTTCTTGTGGTAGCCAAATTAATAACGCAAAAGCTGTGCCTAGGAATAAAGGAATACCCCCCATGGATGGGGTATGCTTTAAGTGAATTTTTCTTTGATCTGGTGCATCTAAAATTTTTCTCTTTTCAAGTAGCTTAATAAATACTGGAAAAGAAAAATAAGAAAATATAGCTGCAGTAAAGAAGTATTTTAATAAATCGTAAATGGTTAATAGGCATTTTCATCTCCCTTAACAAGAGACATGATTGTTAAAAATATTATCTTAATATCTAGGTAAATTGACCAATTCTCAATATAGAATCTGTCAAACTTAACTCTATTTTTCATAAAGATAACATTTCTTGTTTCACCTCTATAACCCTTGGCTTGAGCTAAACCTGTAATGCCCGGTTTTACAAAATGTCTTGCCATAAAGCGCTCAATTTTTTTAGAATATTCCTTTGTGTGAGATAGCATGTGGGGTCGAGGACCAACCACGGACATATTTCCTAAAAGAACATTGAAAAATTGAGGTAATTCATCAATACTTGTTTTTCTCAAAATTGAGCCAACCCTTGTTATTCTTTCATCACCCGGAGATGCTTGCACGGAATCTGCCTTAGAATTGACCTCCATGGTACGAAATTTCCAGCACCAGAAATTATTGTTACTTTTTCCAGTTCTTCTTTGTTTAAAGAAAATTGGACCTCGTGAGTCTAACTTAATAAGTAGAGCCACTAAGGGGAAAAGCCAACTAAATATTCCAAGAATTACGATTAATGAAAAGAAAATATCAAAAGCTCTTTTTACAAATCGATTTTTTCTCACATCCAAAGGAAAAGAGGTGACATTCAATACAGGGATGCTGTCATAGCTTTCTATTTCAAGTCCTTTATTTTGAAAACCTCTAAAATCTGCGATTAGTTTAACTTTGATGAAATTTTTCTCTCCAAAATTAATGAGTTTTTGAATTTTGCTATAACGTACATATGGTAAGCAGCAATAGATTTCATCCACTCGATTGGTAGATGAGTAATCTTCTATTTCACTAATTCTACCTGCAATTAGCTGGTCAAACTCTTCTTTTTGGTCATCAAAGAATCCTAGAAACCTAAAACCAAATTCAGGGTGAAGTCTGAAAAACTTTTTAAGCTCTTCAGCTATTTCCCCATGACCAACGATAATAACATTCCGATAATTGTAACCAAATTTCCTATAAATTCTGATTGAATAAATAAAAATTGTTCTCCAGATTAGTATGAGAACAGGGAATATAATGTATGTGGCAATTAATTGCTCTCTGGAATAATCAAGTTGATTTATTAGGACCAATACTGCAGATATGGCAAAAAGTTGAACTATAATAAACCTAACAATCTTCCTGAAAATTTGAGAAAGATTAGATATCCTTGAAATTTCATGTGGTTTTCCAAGAAGTGTGAGAATAATCCATGAAGCGTTGGTAAAGAATAAAATCTGAGAATATGGGTGAATGGTTAACCCCTCATAGGTTCCAAAAGTGAAGTAATAAGCCAGACTAAAGGAAAGATTAAGTAATAGAATATCTATTACCAACACGAGTGAATTCAGATATTTGGAGTATCTATGCTGCATTAATTAGTATCGAATCGGCTACAAATATAGTGCTATGTTGTATAATAAGAAAATATTAATTTAAAAATGTATTATTCTAAAATGCAATCGATTGAAAATGAATCTGGGTAAATTTTGATAGTGAACGCTGATATATCAATATTGATTCCACATTACAACAACCTCAAAGGGTTGCAAAAGACCCTTAAAAGCCTTAGTTCAAAGCATAGAGTTGATCTGATCATTGTGGATGACGGAAGTATTGAGTCTGAAAAACCATCAGATAAAAATATAGCAAAATGTGTTTCAAGTCTTAATTCTAAAATTCACCTAATACATCAAGATACCAATCAAGGAGTTGAACAGACCTTAAACCATGGCCTCATCTATATAACTGACGAACTGAAGTCAAAGTATATATTTAGAATTGATAGTGGGGATTTGTGTATTGGTGATCGAATTGATGTCCAGGTAGATTATTTAGAGAAAAATCAAGACATTTGCTTAGTGGGCTCTTGGGTTAAGTATGTAAATGAACATTCTGAAGAACTTTTTAAACTTAAACTTCCTGTGGCCCATGACCAAATTAAAAATAGGATGTTTGTAAGAGTTCCATTTATCCATTCCGCGGTACTTTTTAGAACTAAAGCATTACAAAAAGTTGGGTTCTATACTACAAATTATAAAGCCGCTGAAGACTATGCTTTTTTCTTAAGGTTTGTTAACACATGTACAACGGCCAATATTCCAAAGTATTTAACACAGGTTGAATGGAATCCAAAAGGGATTTCCCCTAGTAAAAGAATGGTTCAACTGAAAAGTAGGCTATCACTACTCATAGATAATGCAAAACTTAATCATTATTTTATTTATGGCGTGCTGAGGGTGATTATTTTGATGATCATACCATATAAAATTATTGAGTTTCTCAAAAAGAAAATATACTAATGAAAATACTTCATGTAGTAGAGCCATTTTCTTCTGGTATAATTACTTTTATAATTTCATTGACGGAGGCATTGCCTAATCATGAACATGGTGTGTTTCATGGCTGTAGGGTTACCGAAGATAAACTTGAAAGCGTTAGGTTGAGATTTCCTGATTATGTGAAATTTGATAAATGGAAATTTGCTGTTAGGCAGTTAAATCCCATATACGACATTGCCGCTTTCTTTGAATTAATTTTTCACCTGCATTTTCACAAATATGATGTCATTCACTTGCATTCAGCTAAAGCTGGATTTTTAGGGAGAATGGTAGGTATATTTATTGGTGGAAGAAAGATGGTTTATACACCTAATGGCGCTCCTTTTTTAAGAAAAGATGTTAGTACCTTCAAAAGAAACATTTATAAAAGACTTGAAATATTGGCATCTCGTTTTAGCGGCAGAGTCATTTGCTGTGGCAAATCTGAAAGTGAAGTATATAAAAATATTGGTATTAAAAACATTTATATAAACAATGGAGTCCCTCTGAACTTTTCGGCTAAGCCCAGGATTCCGAGATCAAAAATTAGAATACTGTGTATTGGAATATTGACTTTTCAAAAAAATCCAAATATGTTTAATGCTATTGCTTCTCAATTTAAAGATGACGATCGTGTTGAATTTTATTGGGTCGGTGATGGTCCTCTTAGGCATATGATCAATGAAGATAATATAACTATCACGGGCTGGTTAGACAATGAGGGTGTAAAATCTCACCTTAGTCAATCTCATATTTATCTCTCAACATCTTTATGGGAGGGACAGCCATTTGCAGTTATAGAAGCAATGAATTATGGAAAATGTTTGTTCCTAAATAGATGTATAGGAAATACAGATTTGGTAGTAGAGGGAAAAAACGGGATGATATTCTCTTCTGTAGTAGAGGCTGTTAAGAAAATTAATCATCTTCTTGATAATCATCAGTTGATTGAAAAATCAGGTAGCAAATCAAAAGAAATGTGCGTTAAATTTCATGATCAAAAAAAAATGGGGAGGTTGTATGAAAATGAATATGAAAAAATTTTTCGAAAATAAGCAAGACCTAGGTTGTATTTTCCTACAGTTGGCAATTTTAACTTTCCTTGTTGGTTTTCATCATATACCAAATGTCCTAATAGGTATTGCTGCGGCATTTTTTTTGTACCAGAAAAACATATTTAATAAGCTTAAAAAAACTTTTTTAAACGTATATGTGTGGTTGTTAGCTTCTTATTTCTTCTTAACACTTCTTGGATTTCTCTACTCTTCTGATCTGAAAGTTGCTAGCAAGTTTTTAGAAATGCGCATTTTAATACTGGCCTTGCCCATCATATTTTCTGTTGCTGACTTAACAAACCGCAATTATAAAAAGATACTTCGAACATTTGCTTATGGAGTAATAATGGCTCTATTTTTTGGTTTGTCTTATTCGTTATATTTATACAACTCCACTGGTGATACCGGTTATTTTTTCAACGATAACTTGACTTTGCTTATAAATAATCAAGCGGTATACTTTGCAGTATACGTCAATATTTCAATTATTATCTTATTGTTTAGATTACAAGATAAGCCTAATCAAGTATTGGATCTTACTTTTTTAGGTATATTAATTGTCTTTCAGTTTTTACTTGCAACTAGGATTTCGGTATTAACATTACTGTTGATCCTAATCATAACCGCGGTTTACTTAGTGAAAAACCATAGAAGTAAGTTAGTTTCCAAAGCTATTATAGGAACAGTATTATTGATCTTAATAAGCTTGTCCTTAATGCCTCAAACCAGAAATCGATTCTCAAGCATGTTAAGTAATTTTGAGTATAAATTTGATAATCCTAATGACGTCAATCATTTCAATGCCCCGGAGATAAGACAAGAAAATTGGAATGGGTTAACAATAAGGTTAGCACTTTGGGACTGTGGGCTAAGGGTAATAAAAGACAATTTTTGGATAGGAGTAGGCACTGGAGATTATGACGAAAAGTACAGAGAAAAACTTGAAGAGGTAAACTTTGTTTATGCAATTAAACAAAACTTTGGTGTTCATAATCAATACCTATATACGTGGATTTCTTTTGGTGTTTTCGGGCTGTTAATTTTTATTTTATCGCTGTTGATTCCAAGTATACAGGCAATTAAAGATCAAAATTTGCTCTTTATTGGAGTGGTATCAATTTTTCTAATAGCTTTTATTAGCGAAAATATCCTGAACCGATACTTTGGTGTATTTCCATTCACACTTCTAGTGCCTTTAATCTTTTATCAAAAAAGGGCCTAATCCTGATTATCTTTGTTGTATAGCTCAATGGCTTTCTTGGCGTCACCTAAAAATTCGATTTTGCCATTTTTTAGATAAATTGCTCTGGAGCAATACTTTTTAATATTACTCAGGCTGTGACTAACCATAATGATCGTCCTTCCGTTGATCCAGCTTTCTTCCATCACTTTAATCGCCTTGGCTTTAAACTTTGCATCCCCTACTGCAAAAACCTCATCAAGAAACATGATATCTGCTCCTGCGTTGACAGCAATGGAAAAAGATAACCTTTGAATCATTCCGGAAGAAAAGTACTTTATTTTTGAATCGACAAATTCTTCCAGCTCAGCAAACTCAATTATTTGATCAAATATTTCATCTATTTCTTTGATTTTCATACCTAGCGCTGAACCAGATACATAGATATTCTGTCTAGCAGTTAATTCATGACTCATCCCTACTCCTAGGTTAAGAAGCATAGACGTTCCATTCCGGTACACCGTACCTCCTTTATCAGGAATGAAGGCTCCACTCATCATTTTCACAAGGGTAGATTTACCCGAACCATTTCTTCCTATTATTCCAAAGTTTTCTCCTTTTTCGATCTCGAATGAAACATTGTTTACAGCTTTTAATTTCTTCTTATTCTTGGTGCTGCCAAATAGTTCTATAAGAGCACCCTTAAGAGAGTCTCTCTTCTTCTCTGCTAAAACAAAAGTTTTGGAGATGTTTTTTACTACAATTGCTGGGTTTGACTTTGTTTTTTCTTTCATATTATAAGTACTCAGAGGCTCTGGCAGAGTATTTATTTAAAAGATAGAGGCCAATTAAGAACAGTACTACAGCATATGCTAAGTCATAAAATAACATGCCCCAATCTGGAGGGGTTTCAAACATCAATATATTTCGAGCATTATTAATGACTCCTGCAATGGGGTTTAAATAATCCAGCACAGGAAGTTTCTGTGAAAATAAATCTCCTCTGTAAAGTATAGGTGACAGAAAAAATCCAAAGCCCACAACTATGCCCCATATCGGTTCGATGTCTTTGAATAGTAAAAATAGATTTGAAAGAATAAGAGATACACCAAAACTTAAAATAAATAGATTTATAAAAATCAATAAAAAGTATAAGTAATGATAACTTGGATATATACCGGAAATAGTCGCACCAACTATAAAAATAACCAAATTGAAAAGTAAACCTATAACCGAACTGATTATGGATGCCAGATAGATTTCCATCTTCGCCATATTCGTGTATTCATATAAGTATTTTTTAGTTTTTAAAATCTTTACAGTACCACTTGTCACTTCAGTAAAGAACTGCCAGAGCAATAAGCCAGCAAATAAATAAATTACGTAATTATCAACCCCTTGATTCATCAAGACTTGAAATACCACATAATACATAATGATCTGTGAGACAGGCTTTATAATGGCCCAAGCCAATCCTAGTTTATTTTCATAGAACTTGAGTTTAAACTCAATCTTTGCCATTAGCCATATACGCTCAGCACGATTGGTTTCAACAAACCATGAGTTTATTTTCTTTGGTATTACCTGTAACATTAATTTTTAATGCGTCTATAAATGGACATTGCAATGTTACGCAAAAATTTATTCCTTTTAACAAATGATACGAGCTTGGTGCTCACAAAGGGAAGAGGTTTTCTAGTTGCTCTAGAGGGGTTTTCCAGAAGAAACCCGGGACCGTTGGCATTCAGTATATTAATCACTTCTGAGGCATATATTGAATAAAAGTCAGCATGCTTTTTTGTCAATAGTCTATAAAGATAGCTTTTTGAATATTCGTTAAATGATTGTGCCATAGAGCCTCGCCTAATTCGATATTCCCAGAGTTTTTCTGGTATAGCCACTCCACGAAGCCCATTTTTCACCATATTTATAACACTGTCATAATCTTCCATTCCATAAATCATATTTGGATCATTAAGACCAGCATCTAGAAAATCTGATTTTTTGTACACTAAGGCACTGCTGTTGATCATATTGTGTACAAGTAAATAGGGTGGTTCAGGATTGAAAGATGGCCAACTAATATTACTTGCCTCGAAGTATTCAGCCCAGCAGCCTACGAAACTTACATTTTCATACTTTTTAAGTACATCGATAGCTTTAGAATAATAATCGGGCTTAATGGAGTCATCAGCATCTAAGAATGCGAGGTACTCACCTTGAGCTTTAGCCGCACCGTAATTTCTAGTGGCACTTAACCCTTCGTTTTCCTTTCTGTAGACTTTAACCTTTTTATTTCTTTCAAGTTGACTAATTACTGATTTACTTTTTTCATCTGTACTTCCGTCATCAATTATCAGTATTTCAATATCCTCATAATTAGCATTAAGTATAGATTTTACTGTTTTCTCGACTGAATCACCTAAGTTATAAAATGGAATAACTACAGACAGTAAATTTGATTTCCCTAATTTCTCAATTGTATCAGATCGTTTAATATCTACCGTAAATGGGAAATTATTTCTTTGATTATAAGTAGATTTTTTTTCTGTTAAGTAGCTTATCTTTTTATTGTATATTTCTTTATAACTACACTTCCGTTCTATAGTTCTATGAGCCTCCTGAGAGATTTTTACTATTTCTTGTTTATTAAGTGACAAGATGTCTTTTAATATTAAGCTAAAATTAGTGCCATGGTTATCATGTGAGAAAATAAACCCGTTTTTGCCATTGTCGATAAGTTCTTTATGCCCTCCTCGATCCGAAGCCATTACAATTTTACCTAAAGACATTGCTTCTAAAACTGTATAGGGAAGGTTGTCAACAATACTTGGAACGAGCACAACATGTGCTTTTTTTAAGCGTTCGTTGATTTTATCAGGATTGATATGCCCCTCAAAAATCAGAAGGCCTTTTTCTATATAAGTTGCATATTGCCTGCGTAAATGTTCACCCAAGTCCATTAGTTTTGGGTAGAAATAATGACTACCGCCACCTATTAACCTCAACGGGTGCTCAAAGCCTTCATCCCAGAGAATTTTAAAATACCTTAGTAATTCTACGCAGCCTTTTTGAGGTGTTAATTTACCAAAAAACACTATGTCAAATGGCACAAAACTGGTTTCGGGATCTTCTGTTTGCTTGTATGGATTAAAAATTACTTGTGTTTTCTGGTTTCCCCAATCGAAATATGCTGAGGTGATATCAAGCAAGTACTGACTCGGAGAAATGACAAAATCAGCGCTTTTTAATACAGATTTCTCCATTTCTCCAGTCCAGTAGGCAGGGATTTCGTAAGAAGGGGCCTGATTATAGTCCCAATAAAGAAACCCCGGAGCATGAGCTGTTATGAAAAAAACAGAATTTCTGAAGTAATCATTTGAAAGTAATTTTTTCTGTAGAGCAAAATATGCGATACCATTATACTCTTGTGCTTCAATAAAATCTGGGCTTGGATTGCGGGTGGCAAAATCAGCAAGGATTTCTGAAAAACTCAAACTTAATGCAGCTTCTTCTCCGAGATATTCATGATGGGATAAGTCCGGTTTAAACCTAACTATGGTTACACCTTTTTCTTTTTGGATTGTATTAGAACTGACGTTGTAATCTGGAATAAAAATCGTCACATCATGTCCATACTCTGTAAGCATTTGTCCTGTATGAAAACAATATGTACTAATACCACCACCACTTAATGGGGGATATTCTGTTGTTAGAATCCAAAATGTCATTGATTGAAAATTAATGGATTATTGCATTTTCCTCAACACTACATCACAAAAAAGATTTGGATGAAAGGCGTAATAAAGAAATTCCCAATCATGCTTTATACAAAATTCATTTGTGGCATGTACTACACCATATTTGGTGTTGGCTAAATGGTCATACATGATATAATCATTCATTACAATATAGCCGCCTTCTTTGATTTTGTTAAGACTAGCATCCAAATCCTTTTTTACAGAGGAATAATCGTGAGCAGCGTCTATGTAAATTAGATCAAAATAATTATTCGGATAATGAGACATAACATCCCAGGAGATACCTTTTTTGATAAACACTTGCTCATTTGAAATTGGCTCTTTAAATCGATCTAGTATAAATTTTTCATGTTGACGTTTAGAAAAACGATCTCTACCCGGAAAGTCTGCACAGTTGTACAAATCGATCATGTGCATTTCTTTAGGGTTTGAATTTTTTAAGAACCACTCAGAAAGATCACCTGCAAGCACACCAATTTCTGCAATTCGCTCCTTTTTACCAAGATTTTTCAAAGCTTGATAGCGATCTACAGCAAATTGGCAATTTTTTAAGTGTTTATATGGTAATGCTTGCATAATAATTAAAAATGACTGGCAAAAGTAGGCAAGGATGATTCTAAAACATGAACTTCTTTAGTTAACTTTTAAAAAATTTATCAGTTTGCCTAACCTAACGAACCAACGTGGTTGATGACCATATGTTTCTTCATACCATTCTTTTTCTTTTTCGAGAGCGTCCAAACGCTGTAGTAATAACACTTTTTCTATTTTTGAAGTAAAAGATGGCATTTCTTCGTTGAATGGTATATAGTCTCGTGAAGAAACCTTTATCAACTCATACCTTCTTTTGATTTCGTCATCGTTTTCAATTGCATTTTGGACATGTTTATTTAATGCCGAAGTACGACTTTCAGTTTGGTATTTAATGTATTGCTGGCTGTTTTTTGCATCAAAGGGATGATTTATATCATTAAATCCTGCTCTGCAAGCCCGCATAGTATAGTCGATGTGGCCTGCTCCTCTGAACCCAAAATTTTTGGTATCCATATACCCTACTTTTTTTATTACATCTGGGGTTAAGGTAAAAAACGCTCCTTGCACGTCTTTCGCCCTACAATAACTGATCAGATGATTTTTGACAATAGGTTTGTTAAGATTCTTATTCGGTCGCCAGTTGGTATCAAAATAACAGAGATGATCATAACCTGATTCTAGGATGGCTTTTATATAGATTTGATCCCATCCGGGCTTTAAAAATTCAATGTCATCATCACATTTAAAGCAATAATCAAAACTTATATCTTCCAAATAATTGACTATTGTATTAAACTGATGATATATTCCTTTTCGATTATTTTTAATTATCGTAATAGGTACTTGTGGAATCTTTAGCCCATCGAGATATTCTAGTGTTCCATCAGTTGAGCCATCATCAGCTATTAATAATTGCCAATCATCTTGATTTTTATCGATTGAGTTTAAAAAGGTCGTTAGTAATCGTTTTAATAGTTCTAAGCGATTATATGTCGTTACTGCTAGAATATTCAATTTGTAAAATTAGATGTAGGGTATATTGTTGAATTAAAATAATTTAGTCTAAATTAAACAAATTATCTGCAAAACGGATTTCCACATTTTCTTAATTGCATGTGTATTGGTAACTAAAAAAAGATTAATAAAATTTAGGTTGCTGACTTGATTTAACTAAATGGCCACCTTCTGAAAAGGCTTCCAATTTTCAAGAACCATTTAGGTAAGTGGTCATAGGTTCTGCTGTACCATGCAAGGTCACCTTCAAGCTTTTTAATCTGTTTTCTTGATGCTTCAAGCATTTGTCCTTTAGCCGAGAGGTTGGTTTCTATCTTTTGCTGCATCAAACCATGTTCTTCAGACTCTATAAGTGAATTGGGTATATCAGCAAGTTGCGCTAGTCTCTCGTGCTTTTTAAACTGCGGATAATTATAATTAATTTTTTCATCAAATCTCTCACGCCATTTTATCTCGAACTCTTTCTTTTCTGGATGTTGGTGTACATTTGAAATGTTGGTATCCTTCATGTCAACGCTGATCACCAACACATCATCTATTCTTTGATACAAGCCTTTGATAGAGTCGCATTCCGTTAAGAAAGAATGAATGTTTTCATTTTCTTTAAGTCTAATGTCGGCATAATACATGAGAATTCGCTCAGCAAATTCGGCATCAGCCGCAAAACGATGCTCCCAAAATAATCCTATATTCTCAAATACTGTCCTATCGAAAACGGAACTGTTAAACCCTAGTATTCTTTGGTCTCTGTAGTCAAAGTTGCCGTGCTTATCCTTAACACGTTTGCTCTCAACGAGTTCTATCATATTTTGAGGTGAATTTATATTCAACTCTTCCACTTCACATCTACTTCTATATATTTTGGAAATGGTAAATTTTGCATTTCCTGTGACTATTGGTAGAATCTGCTTTTCCAATCGATCGGGAAGAGAGATATCATCAGCATCTTGAATTGCGATTATTCTACCACGCGATAGTCTCAAAGCATCATTTCGAACATAATAGCAGCCTCTATTTAACTCGTTCTCTATTAATTTAATTCTGCCGTCTTCTCGTTGCAGTTTTTTTACAATGTTAGCGGTATTGTCTAAGCTTCCATCATCTGCTACTATAATTTCTAGGTGTTTATAGGTTTGTTTCAACAGAGACCTAATACTTTTTTCAATAGTTTTCTCTGCATTGTAAGCAGGCATAATTACGCTTACTAAGTCGCCCTTAAATGGGAAGTCGTATAGGTCCATGTTCCATTTAACCTTTTCTGCAATGTCGTATTGGTTGTCACCTTCTCTAATGTCGCTTTCAGAAACCTCAGCAATAACCAGGTTGGGTCTTGCCACAAAGCATTTTTTAGGATAAAGTTTATTTATTTTATAAAGAGGTCCAGAATCAAAGGGAAGATCAAACTTTTGAATTTCCGATAACAGTAAATCATAAATACTCGAATCAATACCTATTGCAAAGGATCCGTCAGTTTCGATTGGGTAATAGTAGGGTTTTGCACTATTGTTATCGTCTGTACTTTGATTGTAGGTTTTTTCTAAAATCCACGAATGTTGAGAGGCACCTAAGTATATGAGCTTCCAATCCTCACTTATATAGCTTGAAAACTTAACAAATTCTGATATAAAATTATTATGAAATAGTACATCATCATCTAGACAGAGTATCCTTTTAAATCCTTTGCTTTTAGCGTATGATAGAATTTTTTCATAAGTCTTTAAGTAGCCCCATTCTCCTTTATTTAAACGTTCTAATTGCTCACTATTTTTTTGTCCATATTTTTCGCAACTTCCATCTACTCCTGTGATAAACTCAAAGTTTATTCCCAGTCTATTGAGTTTTTGACTTATCATCATTTTGCGATCTTTTCTCTTTTCAAGGTTGATCACGATTATCCGATCAAAATAAATGTTTATTGGACTCATAACTTCTGTGATCTTTAGCAACCTGAAAGATCAGCATAATCGAATAAAGTTAACATTATTAGATTTTTCAAGGTAAATGCCTCTTTAATGTCTCTTCAATGGGTAAAAATACACTTTGCAGTTTTTTGTTTCTTTTTTTACTTAAAAAGGATCCTCACTTTACGTATTAAAGCCCCAACTTTTTTCCACCACCAAGGAAGTCGTTCATATGTTTTTTCATACCAATCTTTTTGCCAGAGTAAATCATCTACCTGTTTTTGTAGCTCGTTTACTGTTTGCAATTCATTCTTTTGTGCTTTGGTAACTGGAGGTAGAGCCAATTTCGATTGTGCATATAAAACATAATCTTTTAATCCTGAATTTACATTTTCTGAGGATGTAATGGAATCAACTATTTTTTTGTGTGCTAAATATCGTTTTTCCTGCCCCTGAATATCTTCATAATCATGAGTAGTATAAAAAATACTATCTTGTGAGTTCATTCTATAATAATATAAGACTTCTGGGATAATTTCTACATTTAAGTTATTTGTACTGGCTTTTACGAAAAGATCCCAATCTACATAGGGTGTCATTATTGAAGTTTCAGACATTCCACCTAATTCTAGGTATTTGTCTCTTTTGACTATAAAGTTTGCTTTCCCAAAATAGTTGATAATTAAGTTGGCAGATTTGGCATTACCTACACCAAGAGAGATGTGCTTTAAAACCACCTTTTCAGGAGAAAATGCAACATTTGTTCCCCTCTCATTATCTACAGCAAAGCACTGGCAAAAGTCAGTTGCCATATCTATTGAGGCATCATTTTTTAAAACTTTGGCGTACGTGCTTATCATGTGCTCTTTTGCGATATCATCATCGTCAAAAAATAGCACATAATCTCCTTTTACCAAGTTTTCTACTGCATAATTGCATACACCTGCTTTGTAGCGATGGCTTAGCCTCTCGATGGTTAAGCTTATTTTTTTGTTTTTAACGGCATTAAGTCCATCTTGAGCTACCTCTTCAAAAGAGGTTAAATCACCCCCATCTATAACTATGACTATTTCAAAATTTTTATAGTCTTGGTTAGACAATGATACTAACGTGTCTGAAATAATATCTCTCTGTCCAGTCGTTGGTATACAGACTGAGATAGTAGGGTCCGCTTTCAATGAGGGGATTTGAACATTTTTTGGGGATAATGATTTCCCTAGGAAGTTTATCCAATGTTTATTAGTGTCTTCATTTGAAATGCTTCTTTTTGCATAACCTAATTTAGAATCATCATAGTATTCATAGAGTTTAGTTGCAAGCTGATTTGCGTTTCCTGGCTCAAAGAATACCTGATCATAATATTGTTCGTCTATAAGTTCTTTGATACCCTGTATGCCGCTGGATAAAAATCTGATATTATATGTAATTGCCTCAAGAACAGTATATGAAGAAGTCTCTCCTAGAGTGGGATTTACAATAATTCCCCTATTGGAGGCGATATACGTCAGAGCCTCTTCAGAATTAAATGAAGTTTTAAATACTACATCAAAATTGAATTCCTTTATTTTTTCATCTATATAATCTTTGATGTTCACGTTATTGATTTGCGTGAGATTACCGACAATGGAAATTTTTATTCTATCCTTTTCATTGAGTTCTGGATGATTCGATATTAGAATCCGTAAAGCTTCAAGAAATACAAAAATGCCTTTCAATTTTTCTACCCGGCCAAAAAAGCAAAAATGAGCTCGTTCTTTTGGGGTTGAAGTTTCAACCTGACTGAGCATGTCATTTTTGAGGAGTACATTTTGAATTACAGAACTCCTGTCGTCAGATATTTTATAACCTTGCTCCTTGTACCATGATATGTAATAAGCACTTGGTGATATTACGTAATCGGCATATTCTATCGATTTCTGTTCTAAAAAATATGTAACCAGTGCATTATGGTCTTTGGGAAATCTTCGATTGAAATAATCAGAAAGGCGAGTATTGCCGTGAGCACTAATGACTAAGTCATTATTCTCAAAGTGCAATTCTAGTTTCTTGGCTAAAAATGTGTAGTATGCTGTGCCGCCATGATCATGAAAAATTATTTTATCATATTGGGTGCTGTTATTTTTTAAGTAACTATATATTTTGAAGGATCGCTGCATCATGTCCTGTCCATATAAAGGGGTAGTATCTTCTAGAGGAATAAAGTTGATACCGTTTTTCTGGTAATATTCAATCCAGTATGCAGGGTCATTAATTTTTGCTCCATAGTAAGGGTGCGAGGCGTATAATATAGAAACATGGAAGCCATTGTTTTTAAGCAGAATAGCTAAATTATAAAAAGCTGTGGCAATTCCACCTGCAAGCGTAGGTCCTTTTATTCCAGAAGTGACTATAAGAATGTTTTTCATTAGAATGCGCTCTATTTAAATGTAGTATTCGTGATTTCTATTTTAGATATAGTTAAATTGGTATTCCCTTTATCACGGTAGAAATATATACTCGGGTAGTCTGCTGTAAAGTTAAATGTATGCTCACCTGGCTCATCTATTGTAAACATTTTCTTATTGTAATTAAATATTGCCAGAGAACCTTCTTTTATATCGGTGATGTCAACAGTGATATTATAAGTATTATCCTTATTTAATACAAACTGACCGAAGCCAATCAGATCTCCTGAAGATTGAATATTAATACCTTGTTCTGTAAACTCATAAAATGATTCTCCTATTAACTTCCAGCCATCTAAGCTTTTTTCTTTAGAAAAATTACTGTTGGATAAAAGATTCTTTTGATAAGAAAAAACAGGAGAATCAGGTAATTCCAATATGTTATGCCGGACTATATCTTTAATTAAAGCCTCACTAAATAAAGTTACTCCCTGATAATTTAAGTGATTTGGATCATAGAAATGCTCCAAAGAATTGAGTTTAGAATAAAAGTTGTCGTTGTAATTTAATAACATCACACCATTAGAATTAGCCAATTCACGAAGCCTCTGAAAAAGTTCAGGGTGATTAGTAGCCGAATTTAGGAACTCCTCCGTCACCGGTGTCATAACAAGCACGGGTTCAGCCTTAAATTTCTTGCAGATTTCGATGCATTTTTGGAGGTATCTTAGTTGATGATCTTTATAAGTCCAGGCGTGTTCTTTAAGTGAGTTTAATGTTTGTATTTTTAGCTCTCTAGTGGATTCTACGTAACCACGACCCTTATAATTGTTGTAAGGAATATTGTTTTGTTTTTCTGTTGAAAGAGGATTAAAAATTCTATTAATGAATTGATATATAAATGCGTTATATACCAAATGATTGTCTGATTTAGCAACCATTTTTAGGGTCTCTAAACTCAATCTTTTATTAGATACTAGGTCTAGAGAGGACTCAATGCCCTTATCTTTTACTTGAAGTACCCGCCAAAAACATTCTATGAATACTTTTTTAGGTTTCATTTGAGGTAAATACTCTTCTAACAAATAGTACGAGTTAATCGGGGTTTGTTGGCTTGAGCCAAGGTTGAAGGTGGAGATGTTATTTAATTCAAATATCTTTGGGTCGAAACTTCTATATGAATGAGAGGAGCCAACAAAGAGAAGGTCAATATTGTATGTTGTATCGGCCTCTTGAAACCTCTTTAGACTATATCCATAACCACCGGTAACGGACTTTGGTATATTTTCCACATACTGGTGGTAATCGTACTTTATTAGTATAAAAATCGATAAGCAATAAATTGCTATAAAAATCAGGAAAACAGAAAATATCTTGATAATCAGCCGCATTGATAGAAGTTAAAATTGAAAATAGATAAATTCAGTTTCTCCGAATCTTCCAAAAATCAAAATGATTACTACAGTAGTTGCATAAATGAGATATCTGGTAAGTTTAGATAATCGGTTAATCTGTTTTATTAATCCGAATTTATATTCGATATAATCCAAGGCAAAAAACATTACCAAGAGTATTAAGGTTGTATTAAGCTCGAGGGTACTGATCTTCGATTTATCAATAAATTCATGGAAGCCGAATTGACCCTCAAGCGTGGTTATTTTTTTAATAATCGTCCAACTATCAGATATATTCTGAGATCTAAAGAATATCCAACCCAGATAAACAAGAAGAAAAGTTTTAACCTGACTTAGTATAGAAGGTATTTTGACTTTATTAAATCGCTCTAAAACAAGGTATAATCCATGCATCAGACCCCAAAAAATAAAGGTCCAGTTTGCCCCGTGCCAAAATCCACTGATTAAGAACACAAAAATGAGATTAAATATGAGACGCTTATGATTTACTTTATTTCCACCTAGTGGTATATATAGATAATCTCTAAACCAAGTAGATAATGATATGTGCCACCGCCCCCAAAACTCCCCAATAGATTTAGAAAAATAAGGAGTTCTAAAATTTGTCATTAGTTTAACCCCAAATATTCGAGAAATTCCTATCGCTATATCAGAATAGCCTGAAAAGTCACAGTAAATTTGAAAGGTAAAAAACAATGTGCCTAACGCCAGTTCTGGGCCGCTGTAAGCATCAGGGTTTGCATATATTTTATCTACTATATATGCTAGCCTGTCTGCGACAACTATTTTTTTAAAGAATCCCCAAAGAGCCAATTTTAAACCAAAAGCTATCCTGTCGTTTACAACGTATTTTTTAGATTTTAACTGAGGTATTAATCGCTTTGCCCTTTCAATAGGTCCAGCCACAAGCTGAGGAAAATAAGAAACGTAAAGAGCAAATATTCCTATGTGCCTTTCAGCCTTCATTTTATTATTATACACATCAATAGTATAACTTAAGGTTTGGAAGGTATAAAAAGAGATTCCAACTGGTAGAACCAAGCCCATGACATGTACCGATGGATTAAATCCTATTGAATTGAGTAGCGATAGAGTCTCGTTTATAAAAAAGTTATAATATTTAAAATAAAATAGGATACCTAGATTGGTCACTAGACTCAATGATAAAAGTAGCTTTCGATGTGATTTTATCTTACTATTTTCTATTCCCTTAGCCGCAAAAAAATCTATAAATGTCGATATCACAATCAAAGCCAGATATTCGGCTTTCCATGACATGTAGAAAAAATAACTCGCGGCTAGAAGTAATAGCCACCTATACTTACTTGGCACTATAAAGTAAGCTATTGCGACAGCGGGAAAAAATAACAGAAATTCGAAAGAATTAAAGAGCATAATTTTATGAATGGGTTAAACAATAATTATCTCTTCAAATAATTCTAATTCTCAAGGTAAAGATTAATAAATCAGTTTAACTCGTAGAGCTGTTTCTTAAGATTATTATTGGACCAATCAGTATTTGAAAAGTATCATAATACTCGGTCATTTATAAAATAGGCTGATATAATATTAACAATACTCAGCTTTTGACAAGTCGTGCTGAGATTATTCCATATCTTTTTTGTTCATTCTTATGGTCGAATAGTTGCCCATCCAAAATACTTTGATACATACCTCCTTTCAGTTTTTCAAAGTGCCTTTCCTCTTGAGGAATTAATTTGGGAAAATATTCTTTTAAAAAAGACCAATTAATTACTTGAGGTTCAGCAATTGTTGGTTTTTCATGAATATCAGTAAGTAAAAGAAATGTGCCTTTACTTTTAAGAACTCTTGTTATTTCTTCGCAAGTTCTTTTTAAATCTTCAACATGGTCTATTGAATTAAATGAACAAACTATGTCAAAATAGTCATCATCAAAAGGAATTTCTTCAGATCCTGAATTAACATATCTCATTTGATGTTGATCCGCCCCTAGCTTGAGATATTCGTTTGCCAAAGGGTCAAGTCCAACTCTTTCTTTAGCCATTTTTGCCCACTCCAGACTGCCTCGTGGCCCGCACCCAATATCTAAAACCCGTTTATTTAAATAAAAAGAATCATCTAGCCTAAAATGGGAAGTATAGAATTGTTTATAATGGTCATTATATAGTTTATTCTCCTCTTTCTTTCTCTCTTTCCAATAGCTTAACTCCGATAACTCTTTTTCATCTATACTCATATTCAATTGATGGTTTGTTCTTTGGTTAGTAATGCAATGATTTCATCGAAGTTAATGCTTTAAGCATTATTTAAAAAATCGTGCTTTACTCCTTGATGTGAATGTTTTATCAAAGATTACGGTTCAATTCTAATCTTTTTTAGCAGATTTTGATAATAAATTAACTTGATTGAAAAAGAGATGGCTCCTTTCTAGTAAATGTTCTAAGGACAGATCGTTTATGTGCGCTGTGATTTTTATATCATTGATTCCGCGTTTCAATTTTTCATCAATTAATGAAAGTGCACATTCACTTGCATCAAAGCTGCCTATTATTTCATGGGGCTCTATTTTGTTGTTAATTACAAAATCATTAAAATGATTTAAATAAATAATTATTTGATCATCAGAGAACCTTTCTTTTCTAATTTTTAAGTTATAATTAAAGTTAATAAAGGCCAGCTTAATCAATTCTTCTCGCCATTCTTTAAAAGTCCCATCCTTTATAAAAAAAATATAAAGCTCTTCAATTGCTTTAAATGGTGAATATGCATGTTTGTCCGAAGTTGTCTGGGAAATGCCACTTAAGTTAGTTTTATAATTGTAGAGTCTTTTGTTCAAAATAGTGGCTGTTTTTGCTTTAAAACAAGCATATGGTATTGCCGAAAGATCCTGATGGTGTATCACTTCAGGGAATTTTATATCATTATTGATCCAAATTTCTCTCTTAAATACTTTGTTCCAAGGAGATGGATTAATATTGGTATTAATTATCTCCTTAAGTAAACGTTTTCCAGTTGAGCGACCAATATTTAATTCTTCAATTTTAGAACTTCCCCAAAGAAAATTATCGTTTTCATCAAATACATTAAACGCAAAAATAGTAACGTCAGGAAAATCATTTTCTGTTAAATGAGAATATATTATTTCTAAGCCATTTTTTTCAAAAGAGTCATCAGCATCATTAAAAATGATATAATTTCCATTAGCATACTTTAATCCAATATTTCGAGATGAGCCTGGGCCCCCATTTGTTTTCAGGGCAATTATTTTTATAAAGTCATATTTTTTTTCATACTTCCTTATTATTTCAACTGTTCGATCGGTACTATTATCGTCAATTAATACTAGTTCAAAATTCCAAAATAATTGTTTAGAATAGCTGTGTATTATATTATCGATGTATAATTCCGAATTATAGAGAGGGATAATTATACTAAAGAAAGGATAGGGAATTCTGAAATAGTCTTTAAATTCTTCAATTTTTTTATTTAGTCGAATACTATTAATTGAATGACTCCCATATTTGACATTAAAGCAATGTAAAAATTCATGGTATTTTTTTGAAGGTAGCTTTAAATTATACTTACTATGTAGAGTAATAATTACATCTAAAGTATAGTATAAAAGCGTTTCTGATAAGCTCCAAATTTTTAGAGAGTGACGCCATCTATCGAAAAAAAAATTACTAAAGATGTTTTGGTTTTCTATGGCATTGTACAAACTTTCCAAAACCTTAGCCATATCATCGATATGTTTTTTATTGGTTTCCTGTCGTGTAATAGATGTTCCCTCAAGTCTATAATTTAGAAATGTCCTATTGATAAAATGAGCACCTTTAACTCTTAATAATAACCTGGGTGTAAATTCTAAATCCTCGTAGTATAAATTTTCTTCAAAAGAAATGCCATCAAATGCTTTTTTAGGGAATATTTTATTGCAGGCGGAAGCAGTAAGTTTATCTACAGATAATTCTTCAAGAACTTTGCTTGATTCAATCCATTCATTGTTTTTTGGGATATAACTCCAAATCGTTTTTGATTGATTTAAAGCCTTAAGCCCAAACACTACAATCTCATCTTCACTTACCGTCTTCAAGTAATCAATGAAAAATTGAATGAAATTTTTTTCATAGTAATCGTCCGAATCTAAGAAAGTTATAAAACTGCCACTTGCTTTTTTAATTCCAGTATTCCTTGCACCCCCTAGACCCAGGTTAGATTTATGGTTAATAAGTTTTATAACGTGGGGGTACTTTTCAATTAAGGCATGAACCCGTTCTATCGATTTGTCAGGCGTTTTGTCATTAACTAATAAAACCTCTATTTGATTAAAATAATCAACGTTAGAATCATTAACAATAGAGATTAGGCATTCTGTTATATAATCCTCTACGTTGTAAACAGGAATTATTATTGACAGCAATATGGATTCAGTCATTGACTGTAAAGTTTTTAAGTGGCCAATTCATTCTTTTTGAGTGTTCGTAAAGATTTCGCTCACCTCTAATATCACTTTTTCGAACGTCTGCTATAACTAAGTTCGGAAATGCTACAAAGCATTCTCTATTATATTTTTCAAAAATATTCCCTAATGGAAGGTTGTCAAAGGCAGTATGCATCTTTTGTGCTTCTTCTAGAATCTCATGAAAAACTTTTCTCTTGTATCCTACAGCAAATGCTCCGGTAGTGCTTAACTTCTTTGGGTTATAATATCGGTCTTTGATCTTTTTATTAGCCAAATTATATTCAGATGCGCCAAGTAGAATAATCCTCCACTCTTCTGATATTGCTTTGATAAAATGAGTAAATTGATTTATGAAATCATTACAAAACAAACAATCATCTTCAAATATCAATATTTTATCATATTTATGACTGAGGGCATCTTTGAAAATAGCTATATAGGATTTAAGCGCACCCCATGCTCCTGGGCTTTCAATAAATTTTTTATTATAACCTATTTCCAGCTTGGTACTTAAGGGTCTAGATTTGTATAAATTCCACTCCCTTTCTAATGAAAACGAATCTCCATTAATAGCATTAAAAAAATCAAAATTAATACCATATTTGATTAATCGGGCAGCTATTTTGGCACGTTTCTCTGCCTCTTTCTCTAGACTAAGAACATATACTTTATCAAAGTATTCATTTATATCAAATTTCATAAAACTAATTACACCTTAATTCTATTATTCCTTTATGGCTTTTTATTGTTTCACTTTTCAGATTAAACTCTTTTTGCCAGAGATCAGCTATTTCTTTTTCCTCTGTTCTCAAACCGTCATCAAGGATTATAACAGTTGAGTCGGATAAATATTTTTTTAATATTGGTAAGGCAGGGTACCTTGAAAGCTTTTGGACATTACCGGGAGGCCCATCTACTAGTACCAAATCTATAGCTTTGTTGAACTGTAAACCATCAATTTTATACCAAAGCCATTTTTTATTATTTAGTTCTATTTCATTTAGTGGGCACAAGTGTAAATTTACAAATTCTTCTAACTGATGATAATCAATTAATTCTTTTGTCTTAGTATAATAATATTGATCGTGTTCTATTGAGGTAACCTTTCCCTTACCTAGTTTTTTCAAAGCATAACCACATATAAGAGTAGATACCCCTGAGCCAATATCTATTATTTCTTCAAGACTATTTCTTAAAATTCTATTTACAATATACAATGCTGTATCAGATGATAAGGTCCAATTACTCATGATTGGCAGTGGCTTATCAATACAAAGTGCGTTATGAATAGATAACAAAGCATCTAATCTTTCATAATTAGAATTTATTAAAAATTCTAATTCCTTCGTGCTGTTATGCTGGGTCTTGCTTTCCAAATTTAGCTTTTGATTTATAAAATCAAAATGGCCTTTTATATATTTCTTTGAAGCAGTAACTTTATCTTTACCATCAATCTTAGCATTTATCAAATCAAAAAGACCTTTTATGTATTCTCTATCAGAGGTAACCTTATCTAAACTATTCAGTTTACTATTTATGAAGTTAAAATGACCTTTAATGTATTCCTTATCAGGAGTAACCTTTTCTAAATTATTCAGCTTATCATTTATAAAGTTAAAATGTGAATTTAGAAAAACCTCATCTGGTGTTCCTTTGACAATTGCTAGGAGTTTTTCTCTAAATTGTTCGAAACGTGCAATGAGTGATGATACTTTTAAGTCGAGATTAAGCTTGTAATCAGCTTGTAGTTTATCTAAAGTGTTGAACTTAGTAGAAAGAAAGTTTAAAGTTGACTCTAAATGCTCTTTTTGCGATTTATCCAATTCTATTTTTCCATTCCTTAAATTGTTAATAACTTGCCTTTGTTCATTTATGATGGAATTTAGCTTCGTTCTAAATTCTAATTCAATTGTGTCTTGTCTATATCTAAAATTAGCCATTTGATCGTTAATATAAACGAAATATGTAGTAGCTAAGAAGTAAAACAAAAAGATTAAAAACGAAAAGATAACTCCTAAGTAAAAGTCAGTTTTATGGGTGTCAAAGAACAGATATAGTAAGATGAAATAGCCTGTATTCACTACTCCTAGAGACATGCATATGATCTTTATTCTTTTGTGATTTAAATATTTCATTATTCAATAATTTAAGTTTCCAAATACCATTTTACAGTCTTTCTTAAGCCATCTTCAAATTTTAATGAAGGTTCCCAGCCCAAGTCACTTTTAATTTTACTGGCATCAATAGCATATCGAAGATCATGACCTGCACGATCTTTCACAAAAGAAATCAATTTAGAGGATTCACCCGGGCTTCTTCCCAGTTTTTTATCCATTATCTCACATAAGAGATATACAAGATCGATGTTTTTCCATTCATTAATGCCACCAACGTTGTACGTATCATTAATTTTACCTTTATGAAAAATGAGATCAATGGCTTTTGCATGATCTTCTACATAAAGCCAATCTCTAATATTTTCACCCTTTCCATACACAGGCAATGGTTCCCGATCTTTGATTTTTTTAATCATCAAAGGTATAAGTTTTTCTGGGTACTGATTAGGACCATAGTTGTTGGAACAATTAGATATTAATATTGGGAGGTTATAGGTATTGGCATATGCTCTTACAAAATGGTCTGAGCTGGCTTTTGAAGCTGAGTACGGTGACCTTGGGTCATAAGGGGTTGACTCGTTAAAATAGCCTTCTCCTCCTAATGACCCATATACCTCATCAGTGGAGATATGATAAAACACGTGATCTGTAAAGTTGATTTTCCACGATTTTACTGCTGCATTTAATAAATTTACAGTGCCTATCACATTCGTATTTACAAATTGTAATGGATCAGATATTGAACGATCTACATGAGATTCAGCCGCTAAGTGTATGACATCGGTAATACCTTCATCTTGAAATATTTGATTTACCAATTCAATGTCACATATATTCCCCTTTATGAATTTATAGTTATTTGCTTTTTCTACATCTCTTAAATTTTCAAGATTACCTGCGTAGGTAAGCGCATCCAAATTAATTATGCTATAATTAGGGTATGAGTTTACAAATAGCCTGACAACATGAGATCCAATAAAACCTGCTCCTCCGGTGATTAAAATCTTTTTTTTCATCTGTTATCAGTTAAACTCTGATATAAAATCGTTGAATTTTTGATGATTAAGATCCTTTTCTGATAGAACTAAATCTTTTTTTGGCAATCCCCAGTCGATTTGAAAAGCATCATCATCAAACCTTAACCCACCTTCTGATTGTTTATGATAGTAACCATCGCACTTATATAATATTTCCGCTTCCTCAGATAAAACAGCGAATCCATGGGCGAATCCTTTTGGCACTAACAACTGCTTTTTATTTTCTGATGAAAGTTCAATGGCATAGTGCTTGCCATAGGTTGAGTAACTTTTTCTTAAATCAACAACTACATCAAGTATATTCCCAAAAACAGCACGAATTAATTTCGTTTGGCTATGAGGTGGATTTTGGAAATGCAATCCCCTAATTACCCCATATTTAGAAAGTGAATGATTATCTTGTACAAATTTAAAGTCTATCCCGTGTTCCCTCAGTTTTTTGTGGTTGTAGCTTTCCATGAAATAACCCCTGTGATCCTCAATTACTGTGGGTTCAATTACGAATAGATCACTAAAAGCTGTTTTTGTTATTTTCATTATTTTAGCCCCTTCGATACTACCATTAAATACTTGCCATAACTACTTTTTAGCAGTGGTTTAGCTAAATGAGCCAATTGATCCTGGTCAATAAATCCCATATTAAAAGCGATCTCCTCAAGGCAAGCTATTTTTAAACCTTGTCGTTCTTCAATAGATTCTACAAAATTGGATGCCTGCAATAGAGAGTGATGGGTGCCAGTATCCAACCAGGCCATACCTCTTCCCAGTAATTCCACGTTTAGTCTTCCTTCTTTAAGATACATATTGTTCAAGTCAGTGATCTCCAGCTCACCTCTTGTAGATGGAGTTACTTTCTTTGCTTTTTCGATTACGGTGTTATCATAAAAATAAAGACCTGTTACCGCATAGTGAGACTTTGGTGTTTTAGGCTTTTCTTCAATAGATACGACTTTGTTAGCTTTATCAAACTCAACAACCCCATATCGTTCTGGATCTTTTACATAGTAACCGAATATTGTGGCACCAGATTTTGATTGGGCGGTTTGTCTTAACAACTTAGAAAAATTAAACCCATAGAAGATATTATCTCCAAGTACCAAGGCAACAGATTCATTGCCAATAAATTTTTCACCCAATATGAAAGCTTGAGCCAGGCCATCCGGGGACGGCTGAATAACATATGTAAAGGAAATTCCTAATTCACTGCCATCACCAAGTAGTCTTTCGAATGAACCTATGTCATCCGGAGTTGATATTATTAAAATATCTTTAATCCCAGCCATCATTAAAACCGATATAGGATAGTATATCATTGGCTTATCATAGATAGGCAAGACTTGCTTAGAAACCCCCTTGGTAATAGGGTAGAGTCTTGTGCCGGATCCTCCAGCTAATACAATTCCTTTCATAGTTTTACTTCAATGTTTTCTGCCAGTTCCACGCATCCTTTAAAGAATCTTCAAGTGATTTTTCTGCTTGCCAGCCCAGCTTTTTATTTGCATAGGAGGCGTTGGCATATACTTTTTCGACATCACCCACACGCCTTTGACCGATTTCGTAGTTAAGTTTCACTGAATTAGCACTTTCAAAAGCTTTAACTACCTCCAAAACACTACTTCCCTGCCCGGTACCAATATTAATTTTGTCATATAGAGAGGTATTTGCATCTATGAGGTGATCAATTGCAGCAACGTGTGCTTTTGCTAAATCAACGACATGAATGTAATCTCTAATGCATGTGCCATCAGAAGTATCATAGTTGTCTCCAAATATGGTAAGCTTTTCTCTGATGCCTGCGGCTGTCTGTGTTACAAATGGAATAAGATTATTTGGAACGCCAAGAGGTAATTCTCCGATAAGTGCACTTGGGTGAGCCCCAATTGGGTTAAAATATCGAAGTGCGAGTGCTTTAATTTCCCGACCGCTTGAAGCGTAATCGCTGATCATATCTTCACATATCTGTTTAGTTCTGCCGTAAGGTGACTCTGCAGGTTTTATAGGTGAATTTTCAGTAACCGGTAGTTGATCTGGCTGACCATAAACGGTACAACTTGAAGAGAATACAAGACTTTTACAACTTGAGTCTTCTATAGCTCCGAGAACAGCGGCTGTTGTGCCTAAATTATTCCGGTAGTACTTAAGAGGCAACTTAGACGATTCACCCACAGCCTTATATGCAGCAAAATGAATTACACCTGTAGCTTTATATTTATTTATTGTGTTAATCAGTAATTGTTCATCGCTACAATCACCTTCAACTAGTGTAACTTTAGTTCTTGTAATTTCACTGATTCTATCGACTACAAATCGTTCAGAATTACTAAAATTATCTATTATTATGGGTTCGTAACCAGCTTCTATGAGTTCTACACAAGTATGTGAACCAATATATCCTGCACCTCCGGTTACTAATATTTTTGCTTTTGGCATATCAACTATAATCTTGATGAAACAACAGACTTATCTAAATAACCTTTTACATCGTAGATTATTGATTTGTTATTTTTATGGCTATTGAGGTCCAGGCTTTTAAACTCTGAATGACCTACTGCTAAAATAATTGCTGCATACTCTCCCTGAGGTTTTTCATTCAGTACTTTACCATATTCCAATTTCACTTCTCCTACATCAGCATGAGGATCGTAAATGTCTACTTTAACTCCAAAACTTTCCAGCTCATTAATCACGTCAATCACACGACTATTTCTTATGTCTGGGCAGTTTTCTTTAAATGTAATACCTAGCACCAGTGCCCGACTATTTTTTATAGGATTATCATTTTGTGCCATAAGCTTTATCACCTTATTGGCAATGAAAACTCCCATGTTGTCATTTATTCTCCTTCCTGCCAATATAACTTGAGGATTATACCCAACTCCCTCAGCCTTGTGGGTCAGATAATAAGGATCTACACCAATGCAATGACCCCCTACAAGTCCTGGTTTGAATGGAAGAAAATTCCATTTTGTACCGGCTGCTTCCAAAACTTCGTGTGTATCAATATTCAGCTTATCGAATATCAAAGCCAATTCATTAACAAAAGCAATATTTAAATCTCGCTGTGAGTTTTCAATTACTTTAGCTGCTTCAGCTACCTTGATAGACGAAGCTTTATGTGTACCAGCAGTAATTATACTGGCATAAAGACTATCAATCTGATCTGCAATTTCAGTCGTACTTCCGCTAGTTACCTTCTTTATTGAGGGTAGTCTGTGTTCTTTGTCTCCTGGGTTAATTCTTTCTGGCGAATAACCACAGAAAAAATCATGATTAAATTTTAGATTACTCACCTTCTCCAATATAGGGATACAAACCTCTTCCGTACAACCGGGGTATACTGTTGATTCGTAAATAACGATATCTTTTTTACTCAACACGGAACCAATTGCCTGACTGGCTTTTTTCAAAGGCGTTAGGTCTGGCTGTTTGTAAAAATCAATAGGAGTAGGTACTGTAACTATATATATGTTACAATCACTTAGGTCGTTTATATTATCAGTAAAGCTTAGGTTCTCAACCTGCTGCAATTCATGATCTTCAACCTCAAGTGTATGATCATGGCCTCCCTTTAGCTCTTTAATCCTTTTGGAATTTATATCAAAACCTAGGGTTAGATACTTTTTTCCAAACTCAACAGCAAGAGGTAGACCAACGTAACCAAGACCTATAATTCCTATCCTATCCATTAACTATCAATTTTGTAGTATGATTTGTACCATTTAATGAAGTTTCCAATGCCACGATCAATGGATGTGTTTGGCTTAAAATTTATGTCATTAACTAAGTCATTAACCTCGGCATATGTAGCTGGCACATCACCTGGCTGAATCTCCATGAGGTTTTTGCTAGCTTTTTTGCCAAGATGTTTCTCTATAGTATCTATAAAGGTCATTAATTCAATAGGTTGATTATTTCCAATATTATATACTTTATAAGGCGCAAAACTAGATGATGGATCCGGATTTTCACCACTCCAATTTGAGTTTCCTTCAGGTGATTTTTTTAAAAGATTAACAATACCCTGCACAATATCGTCTATATAGGTAAAATCACGTTTCATTTTGCCATGGTTGTAAACATCGATGGGTTTATTCTCAATAATGGCTTTCGTGAATAAAAAAAGTGCCATATCAGGCCTGCCATAAGGACCATATACTGTGAAAAATCTAAGCCCGGTAGTTGGTAAACCATACAAATGAGAGTAAGTATGAGCCATTAATTCATTCGACTTTTTTGTTGCTGCATACAGTGATACTGGGTGGTCTACATTGTCATGGGTAGAAAAGGGCATCTTGGTATTTGCACCATACACTGAGCTAGAGGAGGCATATAATAAGTGACCGACTTTGTTGTGCCTGCAAGCCTCTAGTATATTTAAAAAGCCATCTATGTTACTTTTTATATACACATGAGGGTTAGTCAACGAATATCTTACACCTGCTTGAGCGGCAAGATTAATGACTGATTTAAATTGATTTTCTTTAAATATCTTGTTTACAGAAGACAAGTCCTCAAGGTCGGTCTTGTGGAATTGAAAATTAGGCTCCTTTTTAAGGATAGCTAATCGTGATTCTTTAAGTGTAACATCATAGTAGTCGTTTAGGTTGTCTATGCCGACTACTTCTTTGCCCATCTTACATAGCTGCAGGCTTAAATGGTAACCAATAAAACCAGCAGCACCCGTTACTAGGATCATACTTTTTCTTTTGTTAAATCAATTTCACAAAACTAACAATTCTCAATGAGCATTATAATATACAGTTGGCTTTTGATAACATTGTAACTAAATTTTATCTCTTGAATTCATCGGTGCTCAATATCATAAAAAAAGAACTCACCATTGAGTGGCGGCAACGCTATGCCATTAATGGTATTTTACTGTACCTGGTCAGCACGATATTTATTTGCTATCTAAGTTTTAATGTAAGGACTAAGGTGTTGCAACCTATCACATGGAATGCCCTTTTTTGGATCATCCAATTGTTTGTGGCAATAAACGCAATAGCCAAAAGCTTTATTCAAGAAAGAGAAGGACGCTATTTATACTATTATAGTCTTTTTAGTCCTAAGTCATTAATTATAGCACGAACCATTTATAATAGCCTTTTAATGCTTGTAATGGCTATTTTGGGGTTTGTGATTTACAGCATTATACTTGGCAACCCTATTGAGGATATAATTTTATTTCTTATCAATCTCGTGCTGGCGTCAATAAGCTTTTCTTTTGCATTAACAATGATTTCTGCCATCGCATCGAAGGCAAGCAATAGTCAGACACTAATGGCGATACTCGGATTTCCAGTGATATTGCCTATGTTATTGATGATAATTAAAATTTCTAAGAACGCGATGGACGGTTTGGCTTATTCAGCCTCCTACCAGGAAATTGTCACACTTGTTGCTATTAATATGATTGTGGCAACTGCTTCTTACATCTTATTCCCTTATCTTTGGCGCAATTAATTTTGTGTAATTATGAAGAAGTATTGGTGGAAGGGACTGACGATTTTAATCCTCTTTTACGTAATCACAGGGGGGTTTTTACTTGAAGTTCCAAGACTTAATATTTTAAACGAAACTATCCGAGCACTATATTTTCATGTGCCGATGTGGTTTGGTATGATTATAATGCTGGCTATCTCGTTGTACCACTCCATTGCCTATCTCAATAAATCAAATGCAATATCTGATATACGAGCTTCGGAGTATGCCAATGTTGGTGTAATATTCGGAATACTTGGTATTGTCACCGGAATGTTTTGGGCGCAATATACATGGGGAGAATGGTGGAGCGGAGATCCTAAACAAAACGCCTCAGCCATTGGACTGCTTATTTACCTGGCATATTTTGTTTTAAGAGGATCATTGGAAGATCAGGAGCAACGAGCAAGGATTAGTGCTGTTTATAATATTTTTGCCTTTTGCGCATTGATACCACTACTCTTTATTCTACCACGACTTACTGATTCGCTTCACCCAGGTAACGGTGGAAACCCCGGCTTTAATGCTTATGACCTTGATAGCAAACTTAGGTTAGTTTTTTACCCTGCTGTAATTGGTTGGGCGATGCTCGGTGTATGGGTTGCCACATTAAGAATAAGAATAAGGAAAATTGAAAACGCACTGTATCAATGAAAAAAATAATGGTAATGCTAGCCATGCTAATATCGGCTGCGCTAAATGCTCAGGATAAAATTAAGATTCAGGATAGTGACTACAGCAATAGCGATGTGGCTATGGCAGATATGATGCGCTCAGAGGGTAAAATCTATGTAGTAGTAGGTGTGGTGTTAGTCATATTTGCAGTATTAATTTTTTATTTAATTCGACTAGAAAGAAAAACTTCTAAACTAGAGCAACAACTTGATAATCATCAGGTAAATAATAATGACTAAGTGAACTTCTTGGCTTAGTTTTGCACTATAGAGGAGGTAATTATGAAAAAGTCACACATCATAGGGATTGTTATCATAGGAATAGCTATTGCAGTAATCATTTCAACCGCTGGAGATGCCAGCACCTACGTGACCTTTGACAAGGCACAGGAGATGGCCTCAAATGGTAATGAGAGCAGCATTCACGTTGTTGGTGAGCTTAAAAAATCTCAATCCGGTGAGATAATAGGTATTCAACCTTCTGCTGATAAACTATCCTTTAGCTTTCTTATGGTTGATGAAAACCAAAATGAACAGGTAGTGTTTTATAATGAACCGATGCCACCGGATTTTCAAAGATCTGAAAAAGTTGTAGTGATCGGAGCATACCAACAAAACACTTTTGTAGCAGACAAAATACTCATGAAGTGCCCTTCTAAATATCAGGAGAATACAGTGAAGGCAGAACTTTAGTAAAAGTAGAATGGTACATTATTTTATCGGTGACCTTGGGCATCTCTTCGTAATTATAGCACTGATAAGTGCTTTTTTTTCAGCTTTTTCTTACTACAAAGCTACTGAACAGAAAGATTTAATTAAATCAACTTCCTGGCTGACTAATGGTAAAACGGCTTTTTTTATACATGCCGCTGCCGTTTTAGGAGTAGTTGCCTGCCTGTTTGTAATCATATACAATCACTATTTTGAGTACCATTATGCCTGGAGCCACTCCTCTAGAAGGCTTCCTACGCATTATATGATTTCCTGTTTTTGGGAAGGTCAGGAAGGAAGCTTTTTGCTTTGGATGTTTTGGCATGTGCTGCTGGGAATACTATTAATCTTTACTAATAAGTATTGGGAAGCTTCTGTAATGACAGTAGTATCATTAGTGCAGTTCTTCCTTGCGACTATGATATTGGGAGTGGTAATCCCTGGACTGGAATTAAAAATAGGTAGCTCTCCTTTTATTCTTTTAAGGGATGCTATGGATGCACCAATATTCAAAGTAGAACCAGAGTTTGTGCCTGAAGATGGTACAGGACTAAATCCATTGCTTCAAAATTATTGGATGGTAATTCACCCACCTACTTTATTTCTTGGTTTTGCACTTACTGTGGTACCTTTTGCCTACTGCATTGCCGGTTTATGGCAAAAAAAATATAAAGAGTGGATTAGGCCGGCTTTACCATGGGCCCTTTTTGGCGCTGCGATTTTAGGTCTGGGGATTCTAATGGGAGCCTATTGGGCTTATGAGACACTCAATTTTGGGGGTTATTGGAACTGGGATCCTGTAGAAAATGCAGTGTATGTGCCCTGGTTATTTTTGATAGCCGCCATTCATGTGATGATCACATTTAAAAATAGCCATACAGCACTCAAAGCCTCTGTGGTACTGGTGCTAACCTCCTTTATTCTAATCTTATACTCTACATTTTTAACGAGAAGTGGAGTGCTAGGTGATGCCTCAGTACATGCATTTACAGACCTTGGTCTTAATGGTCAACTGTTGATTTATTTATGGTTTTTTACTATTGGTTCTATCATTTTAAGCTGGGTACGGTGGAAAAATTTACCCTCAACAGAAAAAGAAGCATCTACCTACTCGCGTGAGTTTTGGATATTTATTGGTGCCATCGCGTTATGCCTCATGGGCTTTCAGGTATTAGTGCCTACATCTATACCGGTTTATAACAAAATAGTGGAATTATTCGGTGGTGTATCTAACGTGGCACCGCCTGCAGATCAAATTGAGTTTTACTCTAAGTCACAACTATGGTTTGCTGTTGCTGTTGCTATCTTATCTGGCACGGGTCAATTTTTTTGGTGGAAAAAGATCGATGGAAAAAAACTAATCAATCAGTTAACCGTGCCGTTGATTTTAACGCTCTTATTTAGCACAATAATTATTGCTGCTGGTGATGTGGCGGAGCCAACATATATAATGTTATTAGTGGCTGGACTTTACACGGTGATTGCAAATGCTAAAATTCTTTTTGGCTTGTTAAAGACAAGCCCAAAGCTTTCGGGTGGAGCTATTACACACATTGGTGTAGGGCTGATCCTAATTGGCATCTTGTTTTCTTCGGGCTATTCTAAAGTTGTCTCTTTGAATACAACTGGGATGTTGATCTCGAAAGATGCATCTACCGAATTTAACAATGAGAATATCTTGCTATTTATAAATGAGCCAAAAACAATGGCTGGCTATGAATTGAAATACAGAGGTGAAAGAGTTGAGCCAATAGATTATAGCGAGCTTATCGATAAAAATGATCTGGAGGAGACTGGCTTGGAGCATCTGAGGGTTGCAAAGAAAGATATTGAATTAGGAAGTGAGGTCATTGCTAAAGGAGATACAATAGAAATAGCTGCCGAAAACACGTATTATGAAATTGAATATACCGATGCTGATGGTGATAAGTTTAACTTATATCCTCGGGCACAGGTAAATGAAGGTATGGGGGGATTGCTCGCTTCACCAGATATAAAAAGAAAGGTTTCTAAAGATCTATACACACACGTCTCTTCAATAAGAAACCCTACAGAAGAAACTGACTGGAGTGACTTGCAAGAGTTTAAAATTGAGTTGAATCAAAACTTTTTTGCTAATGATTATGTATCCAGTGTTGAAAAAATTGAGAGACTTGATAAGGTACCTGGCGTCAAGCTATCTGCCGAAGATGTGGCTATCAGGGCAGATATAAGGGTACTGGGTGAAGAAAAGGAATATGTCGCTCAGCCCTTGTTTATCATAAAAGACAATCTTGTAGGGCGCGTACCTGATGAAATTGGGGATTTAGGTCTTCGGTTTTCATTAATTAATGTACATCCAGAGACGGATCAGTTTTCAATAGGTGTATACACCAGGCAAAAAAACTGGGTGGTACTAAAGGCAATGGAAAAACCATTGATTAACGTCCTATGGAGTGGCACCCTAATATTAATGGCAGGCTTCGGTATTGCTATCAAACGAAGGTACTCCGAGTTTAAGAAGATGAGAGAAAAAGGAATAGAATAGTTATGCAGCCAATTTGGCCTTGAGCTGTTCTGCCATCTTTTTAATTCTGATAGACTCTGCCTCGAGATTATAATGGACCATACTTAGGCCTTCTTCGGATGAAACAACATCGATAAATTTGAGGTCTTCTCTTAGTTGCTTAATAGTTTCTAAATCTTTTGGCTCATCTGTTTGGCAATTTATTGCATCAAGTTCTATGAGCATACTCTTATAACGACCGTCTGGATAGTAAAAAACTCCTGAATTTTCTACTTGTGCTACTTGTGAGAAGCCTAATTGCACGGTAGTTTTTAGAGAATGTTCATTAGCAAAACCTAAAACGTAGTTGACGCCAATGTTGGGAGCAGTAGCAATTGCAGCTTTTATTAGTGCATTAGCCAGGTTAGCCTTCCGGTATTGTTTTTCTATCCATAAACCACATAATTCTGCTACACCATAATCTAACTCGTATTTATAGGCTAACTCCATTACACGGGGGTAATTTTCAAGTGCTGATTCTAATGGCATTTTAAAGCCCGATTTAATATCAAGCCTTACTCCACCTACCATTTCATCTTCTTCATTAAATAAAGCAAACAGCCAAACTGTAGGTTTATTTTGCCAGGAGTTTTTTGCGGATGTAATACCAGTTACGCCAAAGCTTTCCAGAACGCCAATATGTTTTTGAAAGAAGGCTGTAGAAATTTCAGGTGATTCTATAGCCTGATGAAGGGTGATTTTAAAATTCCTTAAATTCATGGTATGAAGCTAACGAATTGATAACTAGTAAGTTCTGACAAAAAACAAAATAATATTACATTGTATCTTAATTTTATCATGTAATATATTTCTTAATTTTTTGCTTACCCATTGTCAATTTAATAAGCAGAGATAGATCGTCATTAGCATCTTGATAGAAATAGACTAAAAAAGTTAAGAAGTAGGATAATTTCTTACATGTAAAGTTGTTTGATTAACTTACATAACGATCCCTGTTGAAAATATTATTGGGATCAAATAAGTCTTTCAATGCTTTGTTGAGTGCCTTGTTATTATCCTTCAACTGGCCAGTCATGTGCATTGATCTTACTCCTAAGCGATACATTGGGTATCCCGCCTGAGCCATGCTTTTGATTATCTCATCATGACATGCTTTTGCATTCTTATCTTCTTCCGCATTTGTTTTGTCATAACAAATTGCTCCTGTTATATCCAGAACTCTTTCTGAAATGAATAAAAATCCAATATTTGGCTCAAGATTATATTTTAAGCTAGTGTGTTCAATAATTTTCACAGCGGCCTCTACATCTTCAGATCTATTTGGTATCAGAGGGCAATACCACAATACCCCACAACCATCACGATGCAAATCCTTCTCACTTGGTATGGGGATTTTCACACGCCAATAGCACATGTTCAAAGCCCTTTCAGAGGTATATCCTCTTAATGAGCTATAGTTGTAGATAAAATCTATAAAGTCTTTTTCCTGTTCTGTACCATGGCTAAATACTTTGTCTGCATACTGCTGATCGTAAAAATCTATTGACTCAACAAAAGGCATTAGTTCTTCTTTAATATATGATTTTTCAGCTTCAGCAAAATTTTCATTAATTGAGTACAACGCTCCTAAGCCTATCCATTTACCTTTTATACTCAGCTCATCTTTAAGCTCACCAAATATGTCGTTCGACAAGGGAGTTTTGCCATTCATTAGTTGCCATGGATATTGTTTTGTAAAACTAACCATGCGATAATCATTGAAAATCCGTAACGAAAATGAGAGCTTATTAAACATCATCGAACGAGTCTTTTCAATAAGAGGTTTTAAATTTTTGTCATCCTTTACCTGAAACATTACGATCTGAAAATGTTTAGGTGCGGGTTGCAACCAGAGTGTAAGTTTGGTAATCACACCAAAGTTAGATTGTGTAAAAAGGCCGTCTAATGAGGGGCCCAAACCCCATTTGGCCAAATTTCCAACTTTATTATCATTCAATCCCTCATAGCCCGTATGTATAACTTCTCCTGAAGGTAGTACAACCTCCATTCCGCAACAATAGCTAAACCTATCTGCCTGCAGTGCGACACCGTGGCCGCGTTCAGCAACATTACCGACAATACTAGCCTCCCCCGTGCTACCGATACTATCCATGATTAGCGATGAGTGATTAGACCTTAAGTACGATGACACTTGCTCAAATGTGACTCCAGGCTCCACTGTAATGTAGGCCAGTTCTTCAGAAAAATCAGTAATGGTATTCATTTTTGATAAATCCATAAGAACATGATCCGGTGCCACGGATAACTTAGACCCAAGGCCAAAGTTCTTACCCTTACTTACTGTGTAAATAGCGATATCATATCGATTGGCAACTTTAAGACACTGCCTTACATCATCGGTGTTTTTGGGAAATAAAACTACTTTGTAGCTCCCTTTGCCACGGTAGGTAGTACTATTACTTTCTTTAATTGTTTTCCCCGACTCGACCACTTGTTCTTTAGAAAGAGCGGCACCCCAGGCTTGTATAGCTAAGTTGAGATTATTCATTATACATGTTACTATAATATCATGCAAAAAGTCATAACACCCAGTATATGTAAGATTTTAGTAAAATTAAAATAAATATTATACAAATATTGTTTTATATTCATCACTTCCATGCCAAACCCATTACCGTCTGTCCTAAAGGATTTAGAAAAGATCCTTTACCTGTCCAATGAATATTGCTGTGTTTTAAACAGAGAATTGGAATTTGTATTGACCAATAGAGCTTTTGACCGTGACTTAAAACGAAAGCATCAGCTTCAAATTCTTGATTTTATCCCGGAAGGGTCTGACAAAAAAGAATTTCAACATATTGTTAGTCAGTTTTCTACAAAGGAGAAAGAGTATAAGATAATTTTAACATGTACCAACGGTGAGCGTGAGTTTTTAATAGAGTGGCGCTTAAATTGTGTAAACGGACTCGTATGTTGCTTTGGAAATGAGGTGGAATCTCATTCGGATCAGGAAAGGACCCGGCTTATAAATGCGCTGGATCAGCTGAATGAGGTGCTTGAAGATGGGAAGGAAATGTCAGAAAATCAGATTACAGACATTCAGAAGGTACTTTCCGAAAAGGTAGATAAATTCAAGCTGATCTCACAAAATGTAAGTGATATCGTGTGTCTTCACGAACCAAAAGAGGCAAGGTACTTGTATGTTTCACCTTCATTGAAAGATGTGACTGGCTACGATCCCTCTGAGTTTGTAGGTAAAAGCCCTTATGACTTCTTCCATCCAGACATGCATAAAATGTTAGAAGAAGATCATAAAAATAAACAAGAAGGTCAAGATGTGCCCGATGAGGGGCCTCCACCTAAAATGCTTTATAAGATCCTTTCTAAAGATGGGGGCTATATTTGGTTGGAGTCTCATACCAAACCAATTTTTGATGATGATGGCAATGTGATCATGATTTTAAGTACATCTCGTGATGTCACCGAAAGGGTAGATGCCGAACAAGAAAAAGAAAAGTATTTCGAGTATTATAGAATTCTGGGCAACAACATTCCCAATGGGGCCATATTTTTAGTTGATAAAGACTATAGGTTTTTGATAGCAGAAGGGCAGGAGTTTAAAAAGTTAGACAGAACCCCAGAGTTTTATCTCAACAAAACAATATTTGAGGTTTATGATTCCGATCGCTTGGCCTTTCTACAGCCTTATTTCGAAAAAGTGATTGCCCATAAAGATAAAGTAAGGTTTGAGTACATCCATCAAGGTTATGACTATACATTTTTAGGAACACCTTGTTTGGACGAAAATGGAGAAATCGTTTGTGGGATATTTTTAACTCAAAATATCACCGACTCTAAAGTAACCGAGCGCAAGTTGCGCGATTCTATCCATGAGTTAGAATTTCAAAAATCAGCACTTGATGCCGCTGCGTTGGTGAGTATTACTGATATAAATGGAGATATTACTTATGTAAATGATAGGTTTTGTAAAATATCGGGATTTACAAAAGAGGAATTAATAGGGCGAAAACATACCATACTTCGGTCGGGTCATCATAGTGAAAAATTCATTAAGTCGATGAATACAACAATGAAAAAAGGTGAAGTCTGGCATGGAGAGATAAAAAACAGGGCAAAATCAGGTAAGTTTTTTTGGGTAGACACACATGTAATTCCCTTTAAAGACGAAGGGGGGAATGTAGTCAGGTTTGTATATATACGATTTGATATTACTGATAGAAAACGATTTGAAGAAGACTTGAAGTCACGAAATTTTGAACTCGATGCGTTTGCATATCATACTTCACATGACTTAAGGGCCCCACTTTCATCGATTATTGGTCTAACAAAATTAATTAACATGGAGACCAATATTGAAAAAGTAATGGAATACAATAAGCTGATAGAATCAAGTGTTTATAAACTAGATGAATTTATAAAGTCTGTGATGAGTCACTCACAGAATAAAAACCTTGAGGACAAGGTATCCATACTTAATTTTAAGGAAATTATTGAAAGCTGCCTTGATGAAATAAAGTATCATCAAAATTATAAGGCAATTGACTTTGGTGTCGACATTAAGGCTAAGGGCAAATTCTATAGTGATAAAATGCGCATGAGTATTATAATCAAGAATATTGTTACCAATGCCGTCAAATATGTTAATACTAACAGAAGTGATTCCCAGATTTCAATTACTGTAAATTATAACCCTGCTGATGCTGTTATTCAAATTGAGGATAATGGTATAGGAATCCGCGAAAAGTATCTAAAAGATGTGTTTGAGATGTTTTATAAGGCCAATGATAGAGTTGAAGGGTCTGGGCTGGGGCTCTACATTGTTAAGCAAACGGTTGACAGATTGAAAGGAAAAATTGATATTGAGAGTAAGTATGGTGAGGGTACAAAGGTTACACTATCTTTGCCCAGCTTAAAATAAAAAATGCTTCATGTCTGTTAAGATCAGTTTTATAGGTTCTGGAAATGTCGCCTGGCACCTGGCACCAGCCTTGGATAACGCAGGGTATACCGTTGTTGAGGTTTATAGCAGGAATAAAAAAAATGCAAAAGAACTTGTTAACAGGCTATATCAGGCAGAAGTAAAACTAGACCTTGATTTCTCAAATAGTACAAGCGAAATTTTTGTTATAGCCGTAAGCGATGATGCTATTGAGGAAGTAGCAAGAGAAGTAGTTGTGCCGGATAATTCAATAGTAGCACACACATCGGGGGCTTCCTCCCTAGGGCTTTTGGAATTTATTGCCACAGATCACTCAGGGGTTTTCTATCCGTTGCAGACATTCAGCAAAAAGAAATCAGTAAACTTTGGAGAGATACCCATTTGTATAGAATCTACCAGTGATTATGCTGAGGATATGCTCAACACAATGGCTAAATCGATTAGTAATGAAATTTATAAAATAGACTCAGAAAGCAGAAGGGCACTACATTTAGCTGCGGTTTTTGCCTGTAATTTCACCAACCATTGCCTAAAGCTTTCAGAAGATATTTTACACTCAGAAAAACTACCTTTTGATATATTGAAGCCTTTAATCACAGAAACTATAAATAAAAGCTTATCAATCGGACCATCAAATGCTCAAACAGGCCCTGCCAAACGACATGATTTTGAAACACTTGATAAACATCTTGATTATATCAAAGATCAAGAGCTCGCAGAGCTCTACAGGCTGATTTCACAGCATATAGTTGATTCATACCCGCTTGACTAATGTCTTCTCACCATGTTATAAGAGACAATCAGGAAGCAGCCGTTGTTGTTCTTAGTTTGGAAAATTGCTCCTTCGAAATTTTGGGAGACGCCCTGGAGTGGAGCCCCTTGGTAATTGTAAAAGTCGGTGTAGCTAGTCAATTAATTCACAGAGGCTATAAAATAGATTTGGTTTTGGGGGCTGATCAGGATCAGGTCAATCAACTAAATCTTGAGCAGAGGCATGTTAATTTTCAAAAGCAATCAGAAAATCACCTACAGGAAACGATTAAACTGGCACATAAAAATCAGCATCCAGCGGTGATTATATTTACCAAATTCGATGAAGAAGTCATAAGTCAGATAGAAAAGCCACAGTTGCCTGTAAGTATCATAGATGGTACCCTAAAATGGACTTTCATTAATACAGGCGAGGTCAAAAAGTGGTTTGCTAAAGGAGATATAATGCAATTGAAATCAGTTGATAAGGTAAGAATAAGTGAAGGAATCGAGGCAAAACCAACAAATACTATAGCTGCAGATGGAATCGTAAAATTAAAAAGTGCCAGACCATTTTGGCTAGGTGAAAGCCTCATTTGAAAGCCTTGCATGTACAATGCGATCTTTGCCATTTAAGTCTCTTACTACCTGGCATTCTTCAAAATCCATCACTTCCAGCAGGGATTTTACATCGTCAGCATATTTTTCATTTACCTCAAAGTATATTTTACCTTCAGGTTTTAAACTTTGAGCAGATATTTCTGCTATTCTTCTGTAGAAAAGCAATGGATCTTCATCCTTTACATACAGAGCAGTTGCGGGTTCGTGGTGCGTAACATTGGCCTTCATAAGTTCTCTATCGGCATATGTTACATAGGGAGGATTGCTTACCACAAAATCCAATGACTGTAATGGGAATGTCTCTCTCAAAACATCAATGAGCATAAAATTTACCTGCACTCCATGCCGTTCCGAATTTTGCTTTGCTGTCCGTATTACACGCGGGTCAAAATCTATAGCGTAAGCCTTAGCTCCATTGAGCTCCTTTGCTAAAGTTACTGGTATGCACCCTGAGCCTGTTCCTACATCTGCAAATTTGGGTTTCTTTCCTTTGTACTCTGAAATAATTAAATGCACTAGTTCCTCAGTTTCAGGCCTAGGGATTAATACCGAAGGATTTACAACAAATTTGCGATCATAAAAGTCCGCTTCTCCAATGATGTACTGGATGGGCTCATGATCATTTATACGTTCGAGAAATTTATGAAGCGCTTTGAGCTCTGAAGAAGAAATATTGATTGACCGATCAAGAATAATTTCATTTTTATTAAGGTCAAACAAATGCTCGATTATGTAATAAGACAGGCTAATAACCTCTTCCTCACTTTCATCCAGCGTTATGCTTTCCTTAATATACTGAAGTAGTTTTTTAGATGAGTCAGGAATATTACGAGACATGATCGTTTTTTATCATCGGTCGGTTTGCTAACATTGTAAAGCTAACCAAGCGCCTACAAAGCTTATCAGAAAATTTAATATTTCAAATTAATCATACTGATGGTCGATAAAAATTATATGCACAGAGCATTGGAACTTGCCAAAAATGGTTTGGGATCGGTGAGTCCCAACCCCATGGTAGGCTGTGTTATCGTGCATAATGATAAAATAATTGGTGAAGGCTGGCATAAAATATTTGGAGAACACCATGCGGAGGTAAATGCCATTAATGCTGTATCAGATCAAAATTTATTGTCTGAGAGCACAGTTTATGTCACATTAGAGCCATGTTCCCACCAAGGGAAGACCCCTCCTTGTGCCGATTTGCTTATTGAAAAGTTGGTGAAACGTGTTGTAGTATGTAATGTTGATCCTAATCCGAAAGTGGCCGGATCGGGCATTGAGAAACTAAAATCGGCAGGTGTTGATGTAGAAGTTGGCCTGCTTGAAGATCAGGGGTTTGAGTTAAACAAAAGGTTTTTTACATCAATGAAGAAATACCGTCCATTTATAATACTTAAATGGGCACAAACAGCAGATGGCTTTATTGCACGCAAAAATTATGATTCCAAATGGATTAGCAACCCACAAAGCAGACAGCTGGTACATAAATGGCGTAGCGAAGAAGATGCAATACTTGTAGGCTACCAAACAGCGCTACACGATAATCCTCAACTAAATGTTAGAGATTGGTCTGGGAGTGATCCTTTACGGTTGGTGATCGATCTAAACAATTCGCTGCCAAATAATCTTTATCTATTTGATAAAACCCAACCAACGATTTCTTATAATCTTAAATCACAAAAAAGTGAAGATAAGCTTGACAAAGTGATTGTAACCAAACAAAATTTCATCGAAGAGATTTTATCAGATCTTCATGATAAAGGCATTCAGTCTGTGATAATAGAAGGTGGAGCTGCAACATTAAATATGTTTATACATCAAAATCTCTGGGACGAAGCCAGAGTATTTATTTCCGAGCAGAAATTTAAAGAAGGGATCGAAGCTCCTCATTTGAGAAAGAATATATACGCAGAACAAATTATAAATAGCGACAAACTGTTGTTGTATAAAAATTATTAATCATGGCAGAAGAGTTAATACTTACCACATCCGCGGATAAAAAAGAACAATACGAATCGTTAGTCCCTCAGATTGAGGCTTTAATTTCAACAGAGGAAGATGAAGTAGCAAACATGGCAAATGTAGCTGCAGCACTTAAGTATGGTCTTGGCTTCTTTTGGGTAGGTTTTTATATAGTAAAGGGCGATGAGTTGGTTTTAGGGCCATTTCAAGGGCCTATTGCATGCACTCGAATAAGAAAGGGAAAAGGTGTTTGTGGTGCTGCCTGGGCCGAAGCAAAAACTCAATTGGTACCAAATGTAGATGAGTTTCCGGGACATATTGCATGCAGCTCAGACTCTAAATCAGAAATTGTAGTTCCAGTATTTAATAGAAGTGGTGAGGTAAAAATGATTTTGGATGTTGATAGCGATCAACTTGAAGCTTTTGATGAAATTGATCAGAAGTACCTTGAAAAATTAGCTGAGCTCCTATAGTTCAGCTAACACTGTCATTCCGCCCTTGGTCTTGTCGCCTATGTTAACTTTCACCTTAGCATCCAATGGGAGAAATACATCCACTCTTGATCCAAATTTGATAAAGCCAAACTCCTGACCCTGCTCAAGCTCTTGCCCTTCTTTAATATACCATTTGATACGCCTGGCAAGGGCCCCTGCAATCTGACGCATTAAAATAGACACACCACCAGGGGTTTTTATGACTACTGTAGTACGTTCGTTTTCGGTACTCGATTTAGGATGCCATGCCACCAGGTATTTACCAGCGTGGTACTTAAAAAATTCGATAAGTCCTTTTACCGGCATTCTGTTTACATGCACATTTACTGGCGACATAAAAATTGATACTTGAAGGCGCTTATCTTTAAGGTATTCTGTTTCTTCCGTTTCCTCTATTACCACCACCTTACCATCGGCTGGTGCCACCACATGCTTATCATTTACTGGGGTTACAATTTTAGGGCTTCTGAAAAACTGAAGAATAAGCAAGAATAAAATAACACTTCCCGCTAAAACTAAATTTAGCAAAAGCGTTTGGGTAGGGTAAGTATAATGCAGGCCAATATTTATGGCTGCCAAAATGATTACTAGTACAATAAGTAATAAACGACCTTCTTTATGTATAGTCAAACCTTGTAAACTCTAGTTAAAATTAATAACCCCCACGATATTTGTAGGTTTTAGCCACCTTGTCGATTGCAACTATGTAAGCAGCAATACGCATCGATACATCGTATTCTTTAGAGGTGGTATATACATGGTCAAATGCATCCTTCATGATTCTATCAGACCTTCTGTTTACACGCTCACCAGTCCACTTATAGCCCAGACGGTTTTGTACCCATTCGAAGTATGAAACTGTTACACCACCAGCATTGGCCAAAATATCAGGCGTAACCATTATACCTTTATCATTAATGATTGTATCAGCTTTTGCTGAAGTGGGGCCATTGGCACCTTCAACAATAAGCTTTGCATTTATTTTTTCAGCATTACCGGAGTTAATCACATCTTCTGTAGCTGCAGGCACAAGTACATCTACTTCTAGTTCAAGTATCTCTTCACCAGTAATTTTTTCAGCCCCGCTATATCCTTCCAAAGAGCCATTGTTACCATTTCTGTATTCAATAGCTTCATTTATATTAATGCCTTTTTCATTATAGTAAGCACCGGACAAATCACTAATTGCTACGACTTTTACACCTCTTTCCTCTAAAAGTAACGCAGCAAAAGAGCCTACATTACCAAAACCTTGAACAGCACATGTAGCTTTATAAGGGTTGATTTGAAGCTTTTCCATCGCTGCCAGGGCGGAAACCATAACACCACGACCTGTAGCTTCAGTTCTTCCAAGTGATCCTCCAAGTACTAATGGCTTACCAGTAACTACGCTATTGATGGTCATCCCCTGTGTTCTTGAGAATTCATCCATCAACCAGGCCATTTCTCTTGGGCCTGTACCCATATCAGGAGCAGGTATATCACGGTCTGGGCCAAAAATTTCTATCATAGATAAAGTGTAAGCTCTCATCAAGCGCTCTATCTCACCAGAAGACATCTCTCTTGGGTTACATTTGATACCACCTTTGGCACCACCATAAGGAATGTCTACAACAGCACACTTCCACGTCATCCATGCTGCAAGAGCTTTTACCTCATCGATATTTACGCCTGGATCGAACCTGATACCACCCTTTGAAGGACCTAAAATGTTGGAGTGAATAACACGATAACCATCAAAAACTCTAATGGAACCATCATCCATTGTAATAGGCAGTGATACAATCACTTGCTTGGCAGGTGATTTCAATACATTGTAGACTTCATCATCGATCCCCAAGATTTGAGAGGCGATGTGAAACCTCGACATCATGGCCTCAAAAGGATTTTGTTCGTCTTTAATCGGAGCAGGTTCTATATAACCCATATGCTGTTATTTTTAGTCGTATTTTGAATGCAAATTTAAAGAAATATAAATCTATCAAATGCGTTATTTTTAAAAGATTTTAAGAAATGCTGCGATGAAAGGTGCCGATAATAAAAGACCGTCAAATCTATCCAAAAACCCACCGTGGCCAGGTATGAGCCTGCCAGAATCCTTTATTTCGATACTCCTTTTAAACAACGATTCTACAAGGTCTCCATAGGTGCCTCCAATAATAATTATAATAGCAATACAAAGCCAAGTGGTCAGAGGCAAATGGTTGCTTGATTCAGAAATCCCATAAGCCATAGCCCCGGCTAATATCACACCTCCAATACTTCCTTCCCACGACTTTTTAGGAGAAACTCTTTCAAACAGTTTTCTTTTTCCAAACCTCACCCCAGCAAAGTAAGCTCCTGTGTCGTTGGCCCACAAAATGAGCAACGAACCTAATATGATTTGAAACTCATACATGCCGCTATCGAAAGCAATAACATTCAGTAAGGCAAAAGGTATGGCAACATAGACAATACCCAAAAAAGTGAATGCAATACCTGTAAAGGGCTTTTTTTCTGATTTTTTATAAAGGTAAATGAGGTAAACACATGCTATGAGTGGGAAGAAAACGTAGTAATATTTAGTTTCTAGTAAACCAAACTCAATAAAATAGGTGAGGGTAAAAATTATTGATCCGCAAACAGTTCCAAAAAATTTGAGAGGCAACATGCCATCAAGACCTACAAGCTTGTAAAACTCAAGTTGAGTAACGATACAAATGCCTAGGAATACACAAAAATATGTCCAGGGACCATGATATAGCCCCATGATTACTACAAAAGCTCCAAAGAGCCCGGCTATTATTCGCTGAGTGAGGTTGTTATATTTATTTAAAATTGATGTCATTTTCAATGATTTTCAAAGCTGCTAATACATCCTCACTAGCCACGTGTATTTCATGTTGGCCAAAATTGTGATAAGAAGAATCCTGTTTATTCATAATTACTGGATTCATTCCTCTGTCTTCTAAAACTGCTTTCACGATTTCTGCCCTGTATGATTGATCAGTAGTGTAAACCTTTTGCCATCCCTTCATTGAGTATGTGGTGCTTTGAGAAAAAAATTTCTAAAGTAATGTAAAAGTGCAGCGGTAATAATAGCGAATATTCCAGCAGCGTACAAAGGAGCAGCTTCTGTATTTGTCATATCGGTTTCTATTACTCCTATATCATGCAAATAGAATAATATAAGTGTCAACCCGTTGTTGACTAAATGAGCAAAAATGGGTATGAATAAATTGCCAGACCAATAGTATAGATAGCCAAAAAGTGCGCCCAATAACATACGTGGAACAAAACCATAAAACTGCATATGAATAGTACTAAAGAGTATGGCACTGATCCAGATGGCTATATGTATGTTTTTAGTTATTCCGTGGAAGCCGTTTTGCAAAAAACCCCTAAAAAGCAGCTCTTCACCCACGGCCGGTAGTATGGCTATTACAATGAAAGCTAAAAAGAACTGAGGAAGACCACTAAATGATGTGAGGTATTCTGTAGTTTTTGCGGCAAGTTCTTCTGTTTCTTGAGCCCACTTTTCAAATCCTGACAAAAACTCCGGAAAATTTATATTGGCATTCCAATCTATCACAATGGAGTTTACTCCCATAAATGTGATTACAATAATACCAGATAATAGAATTGGTAAAAGCCCAACTTGCTTTTTAAAAAATATTCCGACACGCTTTTTTTCAGCTACAAATAAATAAAGCAACGGTACTACGATTGTGCCGGTCAAAGTAGCCATACCTTGTATAATGTAAATTGGGGTTTTCAGTGATGGGTTTTCAAAAGGATTGGCAAAAGCAGTTTGAAAATCGAGCAGACTCCCATCGTAAAATGGCAATGCAAAAAGAAACCCAATGCCAGGGCCAACAACATAAAACCCGATTAGAGCTAATACAAAGACTAAAAAAACTGTGGTAGTGGAACTTCTGTTGTCAGAGAGATGTATATAGTTGTTGTCGAATTTGTTCATATTTTGCCGTAAATTTACGGTTTCTTTAAAAAATTACATGCTAAACTAAGCATTTGCAGTATGGTTAAAATAGGAAATATTGAGATTGGTGAATTTCCTTTGTTATTGGCACCCATGGAGGATGTGAGTGATCCGCCTTTTAGGGCAGTTTGTAAAGAAAATGGTGCAGATATGATGTATACAGAATTCATATCCTCTGAAGGGCTCATTAGAAATGCGGCAAAAAGCGTTGAAAAACTTGATATCTATGATTATGAGCGGCCAATTGGTATTCAAATCTTTGGTGACAAGATAGAGTCGATGCGTGAGGCTGCTGCCATTGCTGAGGAAGCGCAGCCTGAAATTGTTGATATTAATTATGGATGCCCTGTAAAGAAAGTGGCCTGCAAAGGTGCTGGTGCTGGTATTCTACTCGATATTCCTAAAATGCAGGAAATGACAGCTGAAATTGTAAAACAGGTCAACCTACCTGTGACAGTAAAGACAAGGCTAGGGTGGGATGATAAAACCATAAAAATAGTAGAGGTGGCTAAAAGGTTGCAGGATGTTGGAATCCAAGCGCTTACTATTCATGGCCGTACAAGACAGCAAATGTATAAAGGTGTAGCCGATTGGACTAAAATAGCTGAAGTTAAGAATCATCCTGATATACATATACCTATTTTTGGTAATGGCGATATAGACTCTCCAGAAAAAGCTTTAGAGTATAAAAATCGGTATGGGGTTGATGGTATTATGATCGGCAGAGCTGCTATAGGCTACCCATGGATATTTAATGAGATAAAGCACTTTTTTAAAACAGGTGAAAAACTTTCTCCTCCTACAATAAGTGACAGAGTGAATGTAGCAATTAAGCACCTTGATTTTTCCGTTGAATGGAAGGGAGAGAGAAAGGGTATATATGAGATGCGCAGGCATTATACTAACTATTTTAGAGGTATACCACACTTTAAACCATATCGTACAAGATTAGTTGAGTCAGAATCTCATCAGGAGCTTAAACAGATTCTTTTTGAAATAGAAAAAGAGTTTTCACAACAACCCATTTTAGCATAACAAATGCTGGTTTATCATTTAGTGGATGTCTAATAATAAAAATCTGCTGGCATGGGCAATGCTCATAGGGCTATCTCTCATATGGGGTTCATCATTTATTCTAATCAAACGAGGTCTTGATGTTTATAGTGCAAGTGAGGTTGGAGCACTTCGTATAGCGTCTGCGTCTATATTTCTCTTACCATTTGCGCTTAAGGGTTTAAGGAAGATTACTAGCAAACATTGGAAGCTATTGTTCTTTGTTGGCCTGTTTGGGAGTTTATTGCCTGCATTTTTATTTGCGAAAGCTCAAACTCAGTTGCCTAGTTCGGTCGCTGGCATTCTAAATGCTCTTACACCTCTTTTTACCATGCTCATAGGCATTTTATTCTTTAGCCAACGCATAAATCTTAAAACAACAGTTGGTCTTTTAGTTGGCCTCGTTGGCACCATTTTCTTGATAATTGCTGGTTCGGGTGGAGAAGTTAGCGACTTAAATTACTATGGCTTTTATGTGGTTTTGGCCACCATATTTTATGGAGCCAACCTCAACTTAATCAAATATCACATTGCTGATTTGAGGGCTCGGACCATAACGAGTGTATCACTTTTGATAGTAGGACCTGTGTCAATCATCTATCTTTTTTCAGCCACTGATTTTATTCAAAAAACGAATAGTATAGATGGTGCATGGTATGCCTTTAGTGCTGTGGTTTTATTAGGTGTGTTAGGAACAGCAATTGCCCTAATTATCTTTAACCAATTAGTAAAGCTCACCTCTCCCATTTTTACAAGTTCTGTGACATATATCATTCCAATTATTGCAGTTGGTTGGGGTCTTTTGGATAATGAACAACTCTTTTTAGGTCATTATTTTGGAATGGGACTCATCATTCTTGGCGTTTATCTATCCAGAAACAAAGCCAAATCATAAGGTCAAATTAAGGTATAATACCAGGTGTGTTCTTAGTACTATTCTCGGTACTATGTGCCTTATATTGCCTATAAATCACTTTTAATGATCATCAAGGCTGTTTTATAAGAAAACCAATTTGATCCAATTTGCGTGATTTATACGGATTCATAAGTGTCTACCTTGACGAGTGGAGAGATATGCTTTCTCCACTAATAATTTATTCATCAAAACAAACGCTTATGAAGAAGTTTTTACAAATGTCAATTGCCTTGACGATCTTCCTGAGTTCCAGTGTATTGCTGGCACAGGAGAGGGTTGTCTCAGGTAAAGTCACTTCGATGGAAGACAATACGGGTCTGCCTGGAGTGAGTGTACTCCTTAAGGGTACAACCGTTGGTACCATTACCGATATCGATGGTGCCTATAAGATAACCGTGCCATCAGATGCGGTTTTAGTTTATTCCTTTGTGGGATTTGAGTCTCAGGAGGTGAACGTGGGGTCCAGAGCTGTAATAGATGTAGAGCTGGCCAGTGATGTGAAACAACTCAGCGAAGTTGTAGTTACGGCAATTGGTCTCGAAGCCAATAAAAGAGACCTTGGCTATTCAATTCAAAATGTTGATTCAGAAGACATTAGAAAGTCTGGCGAAACTAACCTTGTGAGTGCACTAAGTGGTAAGGCCGCAGGTGTACAGGTTATAAGCTCTTCTGGTACACCAGGAGCATCAGCACAGATAAGAATCCGAGGTAATAAATCGGTACAGGGGTCTAATAGTCCTCTTTTCGTTGTTGATGGTATTCCCATAGACAATTCAAGTTTCACCACGGCAGATTCTCCTGAAGACGCTGTGGCAAACAGAGGTGCAGGAGGTGTCAATAACTCCAATCGAGCCATTGATATAAACCCTGATGATATAGAATCACTTACGGTTTTGAAAGGACCGGCTGCGACTGCACTTTATGGTATTAGAGCGGCAAATGGAGCTGTAATTATTACAACCAAAAAAGGATCTGGAAGGGCAAAAGTTGTGTATAGCACTTCTTATACTATCGACAGAGTAAACAGACTTCCAGACAGACAAAAAGAATATGCACAAGGAAGTGTAGCTGGCGGAGTGCCTACTTACTCAGGGCCAAATACTTTGGCCGGTACAAGTTGGGGACCACATATTTCTAATTTAGAGTTTAGCACTGACCCTAATCATCCTAACGCACCTGTAAATATTTTTACCGGTCAACCTTTCGGGTCACCTTGGCCATATGATCAAAATGGTTTTCTTGTGCCAGCAGGTACAGGTAATGGCACGCCTGCAAGATCGTATGATAATGCCGAAAATTTCTTCGAAACTGGTTATACTATCAACAATCATATATCACTTTCTGGTGGAGATGCCAAACTCAACTATTATACTTCTGTAGGCCGTCTATATCAGAGTGGTATTGTACCTAACACCAACTTTGAGAGAAATTCATTTAAAATAAATGTAAACTCAAATATCACTGACAAATTTAAGGTTGGCTTTTCTGCAAACTATGTAAACTCAGGAGGTAGAAGATCTCAACAAGGCTCAAACCTCTCTGGTGTGATGCTAGGTTTAATGAGAACAACGCCAACGTTTGATATTGCCAATGGTCATGGTGAAGATGGTCATGAGTTTGTGGATTCTTACACCATAGTAGATGGAAGCCCATACGGATTGCCCGATGGTGCTCCTCGATCGTATAGAGGTAATTTCCCTAACGGGGATGCCATTTATGACAATCCATTATGGACGGTTATGAAAAACTATATGGACGATGATGTAGACCGACTCATTGGATATTCATCTCTATCTTATCAGGTACTACCTTGGTTAGAGGCGAGTTATAAATTAGGTGTCGATACTTATACAGATTCGCGTAAGTTTAGAAATGATATAAACTCAGGTACGTTTGGGCCTGGCCAGGTGATTGAGCAAACAATTACCAATACCGATGTCAATTCCGATTTCCTATTGATTATAAGCAATACTTTTGGTAACGATCTGAACCTAAATGCCATACTTGGACATAATTATTATTCTCATCAAACACGAAACATTAGATCAGATGGTAAAGGGTTGGCCGATAGAGAGTTTTACAACCTTGCCAGTGCTACATCGATAAGTACGGTCGAGTTGAGAAATGCCAGAGAGCTTTACGGGGTCTATGCAGATTTCAGACTTAGCTATAAGGAGCAATTTTTCTTAAACCTTACAGGAAGAAATGACTGGTCATCGACACTACCAGAAGATGATAACTCATTTTTCTATCCAGCGGTGAGTGCAGGCTGGTCGTTTACAGAAACTTTAGGTTTGTCAAACAGTACTGTACTACCATATGGTAAATTAAGAGCTTCATGGGGTCAGGTAGGTAACGATGCTCCGTTTGCATTGATTGATAACAACTTTACACAAGCTAGAATTGTCGATGGCTGGACAACGCCAAACGGTGTTATTTTCCCTGCATTTGGACTAAACGCTTTTCAGCCAAACTCTGTGCTGGCAAACCCTGCATTAAAAGCCGAGATCACAACAACATTTGAATTGGGCTTTGACCTCAGATTTTGGGATGGTAGAATTACTGCTGACTTCACTTATTACAAAGCAAATACAGAAGATAACCTTCTTGTAGTGGATATCCCTTGGTCTTCTGGTTATCAGCAAAAAGCAGTTAACTCAGGAGAGATTGAGAATGAGGGTATTGAGATAGCTCTAAACGCTACCATATTTGAGGCCGGTGACTTTAGCTATAATCTTGGAGCGAATTTCACAAAGTATGAGACAACTGTACTAAAAATGGCTCCGGGTTTACCATTTATAACAATCGACCCTTTTGGTACGCAAAGATTAGCCGAAGGTGAGCCTTACGGTATATTTTACGGAGGTCGTTTTCTAAGAGATGATCAGGGCAGAATGGTGATAGGTGCGAATGGTATTCCGCTTAGAGATCCCAATGATGGTATTGTTGGAGATCCTACACCTGATTATTTATTAGGCTTACAAAACACATTTACATATAAAAACCTTACGCTATCAGCTTTATTAGACATACGTAAAGGTGGTGATGTATGGAATGGTACCAAAGGTGTAATGAACAACTTTGGAGTGAGTGAGCAGACGCTGGATAGAAATGACAGAGTTGTATTTCCGGGAGTTGTAGTTGGTTCTGATGGAGTTACCCCTACAGAAACAATAAATACACAAGAGGTAGTGAAAGGTGGTACAGATGGTGGAGCCAACTTCTATCAGGCTTATGGATTTACAGGGCTGGATGAGTTAAATGTTGAAGATGGTTCGTACATAAGACTAAGAGAAGTTTCACTGAGCTACCAATTCTCTCAAGATCAATTGAGCAATATTCCTTTAATCAAGGCAATGGATCTAAGGCTTTTTGCGAGAAACCTTTTCCTTATTACTGATTACAGTGGTGTTGACCCTGAAACCAACCTTACAGGTGATGCCAGTAATGTATTGGGTTATGATTACTTCAATAATCCAAACACGCAGAGTTATGGTATCAGTCTAAATGTAACTTTCTAAAGAGAATGATTATGAAAAAGATAAAAATATATATAACAGCACTTACGCTCATATTCACAGCTAATGCCTGTGAATTTGGAGACACAAATGTTGACCCGGCAAGACCATTGGATGTGAGTATGTCGGCAATTATGCCAGCATTACAAACAGGCCTCTCGTTCAACCTGGGTGGTGAGTATGTACTATTTAGTAACATTCTCATGCAGCAACTAGACGGTGGTACTACAGCCCAGCAAGGAGACTGGACCAAATACATCATCGATGGCCAGGATACCGATGGTATGTGGCAAAACACTTATACAAATGCCTTGAATATGGCTGATATAGTTATAACCAAAGCTGATGAGTTGAATGCACCTCATTATGGAGGTGTAGCTAAAGTATTGATGGCAGCAGGACTTGGTGCAGCCAGTGATTGTTTCGGAGATATACCTTATACCACTGCTTTTGAAGCAGAGGCCGAAGTAATACCCGAATACGATCCTCATACTGATATTTATGCTACCATACAGTCCTTACTAGACGAGGCAATTGTAGACTTATCTGGTGCTAGCCCCGGGGGTTCACCAAGTGGAGATGATCTCATATATGGTGGTAATACAAGTAGCTGGATTGCAGCCGCCTGGTCACTAAAAGCAAGGTATTATCTGCATACTTCCAAAATAAATGGTGCCGCGGCTTATACAGATGCTCTTAATGCCGCTGGCAATGCAATCTCAGGCAATGCAGGCAATATGCAACAGGTATTTGGAACGGTAGCTAATGAGCCAAACCCACGTTATGAGTTTAACCTCAACAGACCAGGAAACGTGGTTATGGGAGGCTATTTTATAAATAAGTTGACAGCCAACACCGACCCGAGATTAGCTAATCTAAATGGAGTGAGCGGTGCTTATTATACCGGCATAAACTCACCAGTGCCTTATATTACATTTGCGGAAGTTAAGCTCATTGAGTCGGAAGCTATCTTGATGTCTGGGGGTACGGTTACTGATGCTAAAGATGCACTATTAGCTGGAGTGGCCGCTTCATTGGAGGAGGTGACAGGCAATCCTGCTTCCGAAGCTTCTAATGATGCCTACTTGTCCAATCTTGATTCGGAGTTTGATGCACTTACGACAAATGCCGAAAGGCTTGAGCGTATTATCAACGAGAAGTTCGTTATCACCTACTCAACTAATATAGAGAGCTGGGTAGACTTTAGAAGAACTGGCTTCCCGGCAGATATTACACCAAATCCTTTGGGCAATACTGCCTCAAATCCTGGTGGAGGCATTCCAAGGAGACTTCCTTATCCTGATAACGAGATTACACTTAATACTAATATTCCGTTTACGGAAATTGATATGCAGCGAAGGCTGTTTTGGGATAATTAATCTAAAACTTGGCAGCACTTCGGTGCTGCCATTTTATTTTTAATGCGTTTTTGTAAATACCTTCTGCTAAGCATTTTATTTGTCTATCAGATTAGCACTTTTGGACAGGCCGCCAGGCCTGGAGAAATTATAGACTCGGTATTTTGTGATCACAAGCCTGATCAGTCATACGCACTTTATTTACCAAAAAATTATAACCCTTCCTTAGAGTGGCCGTCTATTTTTGTTTTTGAGCCAGCCGCACGAGGGCCACTGGCGCTAAAAAAATATATAGCAGCTGCAGAAGAGCTGGGCTATATTGTTTTGGCTTCTAATAATTCTAAAAACGGGTCTTGGGATTTAGTATTTGATGCTGCTGATGCAATGTTTGTAGATGCTTTTGCTAAATACAGTATCGATGTTGATAGAGTTTATACTAGTGGGTTTTCAGGAGGCTCTCGATCTGCCTCGGCAATCGCTGCTTTGACGGGCAAAATAGATGGCATAATAGCTTGTGGCGCGGGTTTTTCTATTAACGATCAGTACCAACTCAAAAAAGGGAGCGATGTGTACTACGCGGCTATTGTCGGGGATCAGGATATGAATTTTCTCGAACATAGAAGGCTACACGAACGACTAAATCAAGATGAGATAACCAATATACTTATTGTATTCAACGGAGGCCATCGCTGGCCAGATTCACAACACATTTTAGAGGCCCTGTATTGGATAGAGCATCAGCGATTTAAGGACAATCGAGTTGTGAGTAAGAAATTTCATTCAGACTCATTATACAATATGATTAAATCTCGTGCGGATAGCCTTGTGCGCTCAGGAGATTTGTTAACAGCGGTCGAAACTTATGAGCAACTCCATAGGGATTTCATTGGCACTAATTATGAAAAAAGCATTAAGCCTGAAATCGAGAACCTTAAAGGGAAAAAAGAATATAAAAAAGAATTGAGAAGAGCGGATCGCACATACAAGAGAGAAACAGAATTCAGAGAAACAATGTCAGAGGCTTTTACAGAGCTTTATTTTACTAATCTTAGAAAGGATTCAATGAAAGGCATGGCATGGTGGCGATCACAGATAAAAGGTTTTAAATCAAAGGCCAGGCATAAGGATATATTGGTCAGCAACATGGGCAAGCGAATGCTCAATATGATCTGGGCCCGAGCAGCTGAGTCTAGTTTCAACTATCTCAATTTAAAAGAGTTTGAAACAGCTAAAGTACTTACCCAGGTTTGGCTGGAGGCAAATAACAATTTATGGGGCAAATGGAATATGGCCATTATTTTAGCTTACCAAAATGACCTTGATTTTTTTAACTATTTAATTGAGGTGGCAAAAGAGTCGAAAAACTTAAATAAACAGGCAATCAAAACGCATCCTGCTTTTAAAAACTTCCTCGACTATGATCAAATGAGCGAGGTGCTTTCATACATTCAGTAATTATTTAATATTTCTGTCCAATCATTTTAACACCGTTCGTCATTATGATGAAAGAGGTCGAAAATGGATAAACTGAAATAGAATATGCCGAATATTAAACACTTAGTTAACATCAAATCAAGTAGCGATAAAATTTTTGAAGCAATTAGCACTGTTGAAGGCCTTTCTCAGTGGTGGACGCCTCAGACAACGGGCAGCTCGAAAGTCGGGGGCGAGTTAAAGTTTGGCTTTGGTCCAGATTACTATAAACTCATGCAGGTAGAATCAAGTAATGAAAACATGATAAAGTGGACCTGTACAGAAGCTGTTGATGAGTGGGTAGGCACTTCTATTGTTTTCAAAATCGATGAAGAACAGGAGAAATCAATTTTAAGATTTTGGCATAACGACTGGCAGCAATATTCAGATATGTATGCACAGTGCAGCTTTGATTGGGCACTTTTTCTTAGAAGCCTAAAGATTTATTGCGAAACTGGCACAGGTTGTCCATTCCCGAATCATTCAAAATATTAAATAATAATTAAAAACTAAAAATTGAGAAAATTATGAAAGAGTTTATGTACTTATTCAGAGGTGGTGATGATATGAGAGCACAACAATCACCTGAAGAAATGCAGGCCCACATGCAAAAATGGGGAGCTTGGATGGAAAAACTTTCAAAGGAAGGAACACTTGTAGCAGGCTTACCATTAAATAGTGATGGTAAGGTAGTGCAAGAAGCCGGGGATGTTGTAACAGATGGTCCTTTTGCCGAAGGCAAAGAGGTAGTTGGCGGTTACTTAATTGTGAAAGCAAGTGACCTGAACCAAGCGGTTGAAATTTCCAAAGGTTGTCCAATATTTGAGCATAATGGAACTACGGAAGTAAGAGAAATTATGTCGATGGATATGTAATAAAATCAATTCTCAACATAGAGCCCTAATTTTCATTAGGGCTTTTGTATTTTACACCAAATGCAATCATCAAGTAAACAAATCGTTGATCATTTCTTTAGACACGAATACGGTCGTGTAGTGTCATTCTTGACCAAAAAGTTCGGAGCCGACACATTCGATCTGGTTGAAGATGCCGTTCAAGATGCTTTAATGAAAGCCATGCAGGTGTGGCCTTTCAAAGGTGCCCCAGATAACCCTTCAGCATGGGTTATGAGAGTAGCTCAAAATAAATTGATAGATCAATTTAGGCGTAATAAAAGTTTTAGTGAAAAGGTTGAGGCTATACAGACAAAGACAGAAGACTTTGAGGTAGTAAATGATCCCAATATAAGCGATGAGATTACAGACGATTTTTTAAACATGATGTTTGCATGTTGTCATCCTAAAATTTCTCAGGAAAGCCAGATCATACTTGTACTAAAGGTTTTGGTCGGATTTGGTACTTCAGAAATTGCCAGAGCACTCGTCAAAACTGAAGCCGCAGTGGCCAAAGCCTATACTCGGGCAAAAGAAAAATTTAAGACTTTAAATAAAAAGCTCGAGGGTCCATCAGGTGCGGAGATTGAAACTCGATTAGGAAGTGTACTAAAGATAATTTATCTAATCTATAATGAGGGGTATAATTCGGTAGCAGAAGATAAGCTCATACGACATGACCTGTGTTACGAAGCCATGCGGCTTAATAAGCTGCTAATTGACCATAAAGTTTCAAAAACAGGCAGTTCATACGCACTTCTGGCACTTATGTGTTTTCAATCTGCTCGCTTTGATAGTCGGTTGAAAGAGGGAAGACTGCTCACACTGGAAGAGCAAGACAGAACCAGATGGAACAAAGAGCTAATTCATCAGGGAAGATATTTTTTAGAATGCTCTGCAGCAACAGGCAAGCCGGGCCCTTATCACATACAAGCCAGTATTGCGGCTTGTCATTCGTTTGCGATCACATTTTCAGATACCAATTGGGATCAAATCTTAAAACTTTATGATACACTCCTGGCACTTCAAGATGATATTATTATTCAATTAAATCGGGTGGTGGCTTTTGCAAAGGTTCATGGAGCCTCGCAGGCAATTGCTGAAATTAAAAAACTTCCGTTGAAGAGGTTAGATCAAAACTATATTTACCATTCGATCTATGCGTCATTGCTACAGCAAACGAGTGATACAAAAAACGCCTTATTGCATTACAAAAAGGCGTTAACGCTAACCATGAATCAGTATGAGAAAAGGCATTTGTCTTCCAGGATAGAAGCTATTTCTTAAGTCTTGAAATTTCGGTAGTTAGTTCGGCCACCTTATCTATGGCTTCTTTTCTTTCGGTCACATCTCTTGAAATTACAGAGGCACCAATCACTTCATCATTCTCGTTTTTAATTGGGTCACAATATACTTTCAAATAAAGTACTTTATCTTTTGTTGGTCTCTCTTCTTCAAGTACAAAGTGCTCTCCTGCAAGAGCGCGATCATATCGTTCTCTCCAGACTTTTTCAGACGCAGCAGGCAGCTTATCAAAAATGTATTCACCAGGGTTAAGAGTAATCCCTGACTCTTCAAATCGTTTCTTGATAATTTCGTTTGCCACAATGATTTTGTATTCATTGTCAATCGCAAAATATGTATCAGAAGTATTGTTTATCATGGCATCCAATACAAAGCCACGCTGTTTCATCTCCTCTTGCATTCTCATTTTGTCAGAAATGTCTCTGGAGAAGATAGATGCTCCAACTATTACACCGGAGTTATCTCTTATAGGGTTAATAAAGTATTCTCTCCAGCTATTTTCACCTTTTACTGAGCTTTTAAGCGTAAAGTTTAAATTTTCACCATGAAGTGCACGGTCATAATAGGCCTTCCACTCATCTCTAACGTCTCCAAGCATATCAAGAGCGTTAGACCCTTCACCAAGTCCTTCATATTGTGTGCCTTTATACCTGTTTTTAACCACATCATTCATTACAATCACCTTGTAATCTTTGTCAATGGTTATAATAGAGTCCGAGGTGTTGTTGATTAAGGCGTTAAGGTTAGCTTCTTTTTCTGCAAGCTCTCTTTGGCTTCTACCCATTTCTTCCTGGGTGGCCTGCATTTCTTCCATATTTTGCCTCATCTCCTCCTCTTGTGCCTGCATCTCCTCTGTCATTTGTTTTGACTGCTCGAGAAGCTCTTTTGTTTGTTGGTTAGTTTGTGCAGATATTACGGTAGAGGCAATGCTTTCTCCTACTTTTTCCAAAAACTCTATGTCGGTATCACTGAAATCTTCAAAAGAAGCCATTTCTATAACACCAACAATTTCTTCATTAGATTTTAATGGTACGATTATCAAGCTATTTGGATTGGCCAACCCAAGTCCCGAGGTTATATTTATATAATCTTCAGGAAACTCCTTCATGTGGATGGTTTGTCTTTCAATGGCAGCCTGGCCAACCAGACCCTGACCAATTTCAATACGTTTTTCAAGAAACTTCTTTCGCTCATAAGCCCGACAAGCCTTTAACTCCAAATACTGCTCATCAGTATTTTCGTTTTTATGTATAATAAAAATCCCCCCTTGATTGGCATTCATATAATTTACCAGCTTACCTATCACCTGATCACACAGCTCAGTAAGGTTGTCATTATTGTTTCTTAGTATTTCACCAATCGATGCTAGTCCGACATTCACAAATTTTTCTTTCGCCTCTCGGTCAGAAGCTTCTACAAGGCTGTCCCTCATATTCATTAATGATTCGCCCAATTTGTCAGCAGATTCGGCAGCATACTCAGCATTTAGGTTTCCATGACTAATGCTATTGGCAAAGTTGATGTTTGTATCCATCAACTTAAGTTGCTCTTCCATATGCAATTGACTCACACCGGCCTCACGAGTTTGTCCCTTTTGTAGTTTCGACCAGAGGATGCAAAGGCCTGCATAGAAAATTAGTATACCCAGATGTAAGATTACATTTTTATAGGTAAGCTCAGGCACATTTTCTAAGTATCCATTAAATTCCGACCCCGTTAGTTGGAGGTAAAACATATATAGAAAAGTTCCAATCGCGTAGATCGAAGCAGGTAAAATTATTCTCCAGTCTTCATAAAAGAGTAGTACAGTCAGCGAAATGAAATAGAAAAAATGCATTTCATACATACCATGCATTTGTATGATATACTGCACAGTAAAATTCCAAAGTAAAAAGCTTACGATTAATCTAAACCAAAGCGTACCGCCAATCAGAGACCTACAGAGGTAATAAATACTCAATGAGATGCCTCCCATTACAATACCAAAACCCCACGATTCGTGGAATATGGAAAGGAATAATCCAAAGACAAAGTATCCGATCATGAAGTATCTGATAATACCATCAGCTTCTTCATGCACTTTATCATGAAATGGTCTTATTAGGTCTTTAGAAATTTCTTCTGAACCTTGCATGTTATATCAATCTTGATTTAAAATATGGCCTGTAATCTAACAAATTTTCTATTTCTAAGATAGGCAGAAGTATAATTAATTGTCTACTATTTAAAATGCCTGGCCACACCACAACTCAAATGCATTCTTTTGTGAAGCAGTTGCATCTGTGTTTTGAGTAATAGTATAATTAGGATAAAACAATACTTTATCGGCAGAGCTTAAATCAACATTAATAATCATTTCCTTACCAAACCGTTTGATTAAAACTTTATTGTTAACTCCAGCTACGATATCATTAGAGCTTGTCTCGTTTATTTCTTTGATAATGTCATTCACAGAAAACAAATTTTCACCTGCCGATGATGGTGCAATTGATACTACTTTCATGCCTTTTTCATCTTCTATTACTCTAATGCCAAGACTGCTGGTCAAGGCTTTTTCATTTATGGACTCTTCTACGCTACATCCCACGATATTCAGAAGGTTGTCAAGTATTACTCGCTTATCAGCTGTACCTTCTATATAATCTTCAACAAACGATGAAAAATTCTTGCCAGCCACATTTTCACAGTAGCTGATTACATCTTTATGGGTATAGCCGTTGTTTGTTTTACCATGATTCACCCAGAGTAATCGCATCACATCATCTAATGACTTCTTGCTATTTGTAGCCTCACGTATTTTCAAATCAAGACAAAGTGCAATCATGGCACCTTCTACATAAATTGAACTCTTCTTATTCGGAGCACTGGCGGTATAGCCATCTACCCATAAATTTAAAGAGGAGGTAAGTACAGATTCGTTTAGCCTGCCGTAATTCCAAAAATGTCGGTTAAATATGGTATTCAGTTCATTAAAATATGCCTGAGTATCAAAGACCTTAGATCTTGATAAAAAAAGGTCACCATAGTAAGTGGTAAATCCCTCTGCAACATAGCCGGTATTGAAGGTTACTGGCTTGTCAAAGTCATAAGGTTGCATTTCCTTCGGCCTGATTTTGATAATATTCCATGCATGAAAAAGCTCGTGCGAACTTACACCCAGCAAAGAAGTATAATTTGCGGGTGTGCTTAATTCCTTACCAGGGCCCAGACAAATGACAGTTGAAGCAGCATGTTCCACCCCATGGTAAAACTTGTAAGGCAAAGCCAGAATCATAAAATGATATTCTTTTTCCGGAAACTCACCAAAACAAGTTATTTGTGCACGACTAAATTGTTCAAAATCAGATCTTATTTTGTTTGTCTCTAAGTCATGCGACCCATAAATCCAGATGTTAAAATCAATACTATCGATAGTATATTTGACTTGGTCAAGGTCCTTGCTGGCTATCATCGGGCTATCAGCTAGGGAATAAAAGTCTTTTGCCACAAAGTGACTATTATTTTTCTTTAGTGCACTAGCAAACATATATTCACCCGGTAAATCAATATCAACAGTACAACTAACTTGTAGAGAACTCATTGTGTACATCATACAGTTTATAAAGTTGATATAGATTAAGTCATCGGCATACCAACTATTACCAGCATCCATAGTATGAGCATAATAGTGATAGGATACAATTACCTCTTTGGCAGTAGTCGTATCAACTTTCCATTGGTTAGCTGTAAGTTTCTCCCATGGAAGGTTATTACCAGTCTCACTATTTGCATGGAAGCGTGTTACGTTCTTAGAGTAATTTGCCGCTTCATACCTTCCGGGTCTCCATGTGGGCAGATAAAATGTTTCATTATCTTTGTCAGAAACATCCCATTTTAGCTCAATGTAAATAAGATGGGTCAATGGGTTACCAAAAGTAATATTATATTGCATTGGAGTTGAGTTTAATTAAAACAAATCTAAGGCGCTGCTTGCAATTATAAAAAAGCTCTGTATCTTTGCAGCCCGATTGAAATTAAAGATTGAATAATACTTCTTCAAAAGAAGAGTAAAGCAAAATACAGATGAAAAGAACATTTCAACCATCGAAGAGAAAAAGAAAAAATAAGCACGGATTCAGAGCTAGAATGTCATCAGTTAATGGCAAAGCAGTATTAGCTAGAAGAAGAGCAAAAGGCAGAAAAAAACTTACTGTTTCTGACGAAAAGACGCATAAGTAATCTTGCCGGTTGAATTACCCGTAAATTTCGGGTAATGTTGTTTTCTTAATTGAAAAATAACGGCTATGATTAGAAAGACTTTAAAAAAGTCTGAAAGGCTATCAGTAAAGACACTAATCAAGGAACTCTTCGAAAAGGGTTCCTCTTTTTATTTATATCCGTTTAAGGTTTTATTCCTTCCAGTCACTCAGGCAAATAGTCAAATACTGATATCTGTCCCAAAAAAAAATCATAAGACAGCCGTAGATAGAAACAAACTCAAAAGACGAATTAGAGAAGCTTATAGACTTAATAAGGTATACTTGCCTGCAGAAAAGAATTTCCTTATTGCCTATATTTATACATCCAGAGATATTTGCGAATACTCTAAGATTGAAAAAAGCATTGTTTCAATTAATCAACGAATAAAAAATAACACAGATGAAAAAGCTTAAATATACGCTTCTCTCAGTTGTTGTTATCGTATTAGTTTCAGTAGCAGCAGTCGCCCCAAATAGTAAGTATTTTGAGATTGCTAAAAACCTCGACATTTTTGCTACATTATTCAAAGAGGTCAATGCATACTATGTCGATGAGGTTGACCCCGACAAGCTCATAAGAACGGGCATTGATGCAATGCTTTACTCTTTAGATCCTTACACAAACTACATTCCTGAGGAGGATATTGAGTCATTCCGAACCATGACTACAGGTCAATATGCCGGCATTGGCGCATATATTGGCAAAATCAATGGGCGAAACATAATAACGATGCCTTATGAAGGTTTTCCTGCATACAAGGCAGGCCTCCAAATTGGCGATGAGCTAATAGAAGTTGATGGAGTTAATATTGAAGGGTTTGACATATCGCAAATCAGTTCACTTTTGAAGGGCCAGGCCAAAACTAAAGTTATTGTAACAATTCAGCGTTATGGTGAACCGGAACCGCTTCAGGTCGAAATTCAACGTCAGAAAATCACAGTTGATAATGTGCCTTACTTCGGCATTTTCAGTTCCAATGTTGGCTATATCAAGCTTGAAGATTTTACAACCAATGCTGGTAAAGAAGTGGAGGCTGCACTTAATACACTTAAAAAGCAAGGGGCAGAGAGTATTATTCTTGATGTAAGAGACAATCCTGGAGGTTTACTTAGTGAAGCAGTCAATGTCTCAAATATTTTTATCCCCAAAGGAAAGGAAGTTGTCTCTACCAAAGGCAAAGTTGAGGAGTGGAATAAGAAGTATAAAACCTTAAACACCCCGACCGATATCAGAATCCCACTTGTCGTCATGGCAAATGCGGGCAGTGCTTCAGCCTCAGAAATTGTAAGTGGAGTGATACAAGATTACGATAGAGGTGTTTTAGTTGGTTCAAAAACATTTGGTAAAGGCCTTGTTCAAACGACTCGACCCCTTACCTATAATTCGCAACTCAAAGTCACAACCGCAAAATATTACATTCCTAGTGGCAGATGTATACAAGCACTCGACTATAAAAACCGTAATGAAGATGGTTCTGTAGATAAATTTGCAGACTCACTCAAAAACGAATACAAAACAAAAAATGGCAGGAAGGTATTTGACGGAGAGGGGCTTTCACCTGATATTAATGTTCCAGAGTCAAATCTCGCACCGATTACAACCGCTCTGATTACTAAAGGGTTAATTTTCAATTTTGCCACACATTATGCATCAATCAAACCTTCCATATCAAAACCTTCTGATTTTAGTATTAGCGATGATGATTATCAAATGTTTAAGACGTGGTTAAAAGACAAGGACTATGATTACACTACAGATGTAGAGAGATCATTGGAGGAGTTAACCACAAGTGCCAAAGAAGAAAAATACTTTACTGATATTGAAAATCAATTGCGCTTATTACAAAAGAGTATTACACACAGCAAAGAACAAGACCTTATTACTTTTAGAGATGAAATCAGCCAATTCTTGGAGCAAGAGATTGTATCAAGGTATTATTTAGAAAAAGGTCGTATTCAGTCTACATTAAAAGACGACACACAATTGCTGAAAGCAGTTGAAATTCTACAAAACCAAGACCTTTACAGACAAATACTC